>NZ_BCTA01000050.1 GCF_001570485.1 Mycolicibacterium novocastrense | reverse complement strand
TTGATGCGTAAGGAACACCAATCATCCCAGTTCAGAGGGCACTTTCCTCGTTACGACACCCGATCAAATAGGCAGTTCATCGGTGGATCGAGGCTTAGGCGCTCGCAGGTAGGTCGTCTCCACGGATCCGGTAGCCGAAATGGTGGCCGGTTTCGAGGACACGACCGCTGGTCGGGACGAGAGTGAGGGCATCCAGATCGACAGGAGCCGTCATGACCACCTCACTGACCCGCAGCGTTCACACCGCCTCCCTGCTCGACGGTGAGATCGTCGAAGAGAACGAGTTCGGCTCGATGCGCCGCATCACCGCCGACAACCTGCCCATTCTGAAAAGGCTTTCGATCAAGCGTGTTCTGCTGAATCCCGGGACGATGCGCACGCCGCACTGGCACGCCAACGCCAACGAGCTGACCTACTGCGTGACGGGGACGGCTCTGGTGTCGATGCTCGACAACCACAACCAGTTCACCAGCTTCATCGTGACGGCCGGTCAGATGTTCTACGCCGCATCCGGCTCGCTGCACCACATCGAGAACATCGGCGACGACGCCGCCGAGTTCATCATCGCTTTCCGCCACGAGCGTCCCGAGGACTTCGGCCTGGGTGCCACCTTCGGCGCGTTCACCGACGCAGTGTTGGGCAACACCTACGACTTGCCCGCCGCCGACTTCGCCAAGATTCGCCGCCCGCATCGGTGATCCCGAGATTCCCGCGTCGGCGTACTTCGAGGATCCCCATAAATTCGACATCGAAGCGCAGGCGCCGGGCTTGAACTACGTCAGCGGCGACGCGCGGTTCGCCCGTGACCAGTTGTGGCCGGCGCTCAAAGACATCTCGATGTACTCGTTACGCGTGACCGAAAGCGGTATGCGCGAACCGCACTGGCATCCGATGACCGCCGAAATGGGCTACGTCCAGCGCGGCGACGCACGCATGACGATCATGAATCCCGATGGCACGCTGGATACTTGGAACCTCACCACCGGCGATATGTACTTCATCCCGCGCGCCTACCCGCATCACATCGAGAACGTCGGCACCCAGGACTGGCACTTCCTGATCTTCTTCGACCAACCGTTTCCCGCCGACATCGGTTACCGCGCGTCGGCGAGTGCCTACTCCCGACAGGTGCTGGCCGCCGCCTTCAACACGCATGTCGACGATCTGCCGAACTTCCCGTTCACGCCGATCGATCCGTTGATCGTCGGCCGCAAGAACCCGGTGGACTCCCCGGCGTGATCGGCGAACCGACTACGAGCGCAATGACTTTGTATCGATCACGAAGCGGTACCGCACGTCGCTGGCCACCACCCGCTCGTAAGCCTCGTTGATGTAATCGGGTGCGATGACTTCGATCTCGGGTCGCACGGCGTGCTCGGCGCAGAAGTCGAGCATTTCCTGCGTCTCGGCGATACCGCCGATCAGCGATCCCGCGAGGCGGCGCCGGCCGGAGATCAGCGCGCCGGCGGGCACCGACATAGGCTTTTCCGGCATACCGAGTTCGACCATCGTGCCGTCGAGTGCGAGCAGTCCCAGATAGCGCCCAAGGTTGAGGTTGGCCGACACCGTGTTGAGGATCAGGTCGAACGATGAACGCAGTGTGGTGAACGTCTCGGGGTCGGAGGTCGCGTAGTACTCGTCGGCGCCGAGACGCAACCCGTCCTCCATCTTCTTCAGCGACTGGCTCAGCACTGTCACATGGGCGCCCATCGCGTGCGCGAGCTTGACACCCATGTGGCCCAGCCCGCCGAGCCCGATGACCGCGACCCTTGTTCCCGGGCCCGCATTCCAGTGGCGCAAAGGCGAATACAACGTGATACCGGCGCACAGCAGCGGCGCCGCGGCGTCCAGCGGGAGGCTGTCGGGAATGTGCAGCACATAGCTCTCGTCCACCACGATGGCGCCGCTGTAGCCGCCCTGCGTCGGCTCACCGTCACGACCGATCGCGTTGTACGTGCCGACCATCCCCTTGACGCAATACTGTTCCTCGCCCGCGCGGCACTGCGCACATTCGCGGCAGGAATCGACGAAGCAGCCGACGCCGACGCGGTCGCCGACCGTGAAGCCCGTCACCTCCGAACCGACCTCGGTGACGACGCCGGCGATTTCGTGGCCGGGAACCACCGGATACTTCGCGCGGCCCCACTCGTCGCGCACGGTGTGGATGTCGGAGTGGCAGATGCCCGCATAGTGAATGTCGAACGCCACATCGTGCGGTCCGACGTCGCGGCGGGTGATGGTCGTCTTGACCAGTGGTTCGGACGCCGACGGTGCGGCATATGCGGCAACGGTGCTCATTACGACCTTCTTCTTTTCGTTCCGATCAACTATCGACAAGAGCCGTCGCTGACGCCGCGATCGGCCTCACACGACCAACGGGGTGGCCTGCCCCGATGATTCCGGCCGAAGCTGTGAGTTTTCTCCCAGAGACTGCGGCTAGAGACCGGCCGCCCGGAATGCCCCGTTGAATGACAGCCGGTCGTAGCGCGCGACACCGGCCGACGTGTAGGGATCCCGGTCGACGATGTCCTGCGCCTGCTCGGCATCCATGTCGCCGGTGATCAGAACGGCGCCCGACTCGTCCTCCAGGCGGCCCGCCAGCACGATCCGGCCGGCGCTGACCTCCTCCTTGAGCCATTCGAGGTGAGCAGGCCGGGTCTGGTTGATGACCTCGGGCGGTTGCAGGTAGGTCGATTTCAGGACGTGGAACACGCCGACCACGCTAATTGATCGGGGCGTTGAGCCATTGCAGGTCGGCGAGCATGCCACGCGCGGCCACGATGTTCTCTCCGGTCTGCCACACCTCGTTGTTGACCGCGAAGACCCGGTTGTCGCGCGTGGCGCCCAGCTTCTTCCACGCATCGCTCTCGAGCACCGCTGGCGCGCGGTCGCGCGCGGCCGGCGAGTCGAAGGACACGTAGACGATGTCGCCGTCGGCGATCGACAGGTCGGGATCGTCGGCGAGGTCGGTGTCGGAGACTCCCACCTCGATGTACGGCTTGTCGGTAAAACGTTGTGTGACAGGCCGATCGACCCCGACGTCGGCCAGCACGCTGCCCGGGAAAGTGTCGACACCGTAGACGCGCATCGTGGTATCGGTGAACTGCACGACCGACGCCTGGAAGTGGGTGGCGTCGTTGTCGGCGCCGGTCTTGTCGGCGGCGCGGTGAAATCCCTCGACCAACCCGTTCGCGGCGTCCTGTCGACCGGTCGCGGCACCCACGGTGCGCAGGTTGTCCTGCCACGCCGCCCCGGGCGGGCCGGAGAACACCGTCGGTGCGATGTCCGACAGCGGGCCGAACGCTTCGGGGGTCAACGCGTGCGAACCGAGGATCAGGTCGGGCGCCGCGGCGCGGATGCCGTCGAGGTCCGGTTCGCTACGGGTGCCGACTCCCGGCACGTCGTGGATCACCTGGCCCAGGTATGACGGCTGGCTGTCCGAGCCGTCGGGCAGCGCGGCGGCCACGATCCGCGACTGCAGCCCCAACGCGCACAGAGCGTCGAGCTGATCGCCCGAGAGCACGACTATGCGCTGGGGGTCCTCGCGGACCAGGGTCTCACCCGCGGCGTGGCGCACGAGGCGCTCCGGCGGACCGGGATCCACCGCTGCCGGCTCGGCCGGACACGATTCGTCGGGCCGTCGCTGATTGCCCAGCACCCCCGCGCCGGCGATCCTCGTCGTACTGGTGACGATCGTCTGGGCGGCGGTGTCGGAGGCCTCACCATCGGGGGAGCCGCAGCCGCTCATTAGGGTCACGCCGACGGCGGTGGCGAGCGCAGCCAGGCCCAGCGTCCTGGCGGCCACGAGGCCCGTGCGCGGTGCGCCGATCAACACGTCGCCGACGGTAACATCCGGCCAGCTCCCGGGCCGAAAGCCGAGTGCCCGCCAATTACGACGCCTTGTAGGACCCCCGAGCAGGCGCGCTCGGGCGGCGGCTAGGATTCATCGAGACCACCGCCGGGATGTCCCGACCTGGATGTATGGAGGACCTGTTGGTAGCCGAAGCGCCCCCTATCGGAGAACTCGAGGTACGGCGTCCGTTCCCGGAGCGACTCGGCCCCAAGGGCAACCTGATCTACAAGCTCATCACCACCACCGATCACAAGATGATCGGCATCATGTACTGCGTCGCCTGCTTCATCTTCTTCTTCATCGGCGGGCTGATGGCGCTGTTCATGCGGACCGAGCTGGCGCTGCCCGGGCTGCAGTTCCTGTCCAACGAGCAGTTCAACCAGCTGTTCACCATGCACGGCACGGTGATGCTGCTGTTCTACGCGACCCCGATCGTGTTCGGGTTCGCCAACCTGGTGCTGCCGCTGCAGATCGGCGCCCCCGACGTCGCGTTCCCCCGCCTGAACGCCCTGTCGTTCTGGCTGTTCGTGTTCGGCGCCCTGATCGCGATCTCCGGCTTCATCACCCCCGGCGGTGCGGCCGACTTCGGCTGGACGGCG
Source organism: Mycolicibacterium novocastrense (assembly GCF_001570485.1). Classification (GTDB taxonomy): domain Bacteria; phylum Actinomycetota; class Actinomycetes; order Mycobacteriales; family Mycobacteriaceae; genus Mycobacterium; species Mycobacterium novocastrense. Next base: position 12,748 of record NZ_BCTA01000050.1, on the reverse strand, counting down.
TACGCGCCGCTGAGCAACGCGATCCACTCACCGGGCGCCGGCGGTGACCTGTGGATCCTGGGTCTGGCCATCTCGGGTCTGGGCACCATCCTCGGCGGGGTGAACATGATCACCACCGTGGTGTGCATGCGCGCACCCGGTATGACGATGTTCCGGATGCCGATCTTCACCTGGAACATCCTGGTGACCTCGATCCTGGTGCTGCTAGCCTTCCCGCTGCTGACCGCCGCGCTGTTCGGTCTGGCGGCCGACCGGCATCTGGGCGCGCACATCTACGATCCGGCCAACGGCGGGGTGCTGTTGTATCAGCACCTGTTCTGGTACTTCGGCCATCCCGAGGTGTACATCATCGCGTTGCCGTTCTTCGGCATCGTGTCCGAGATCTTCCCGGTGTTCAGCCGTAAGCCGATCTTCGGCTACACCACGCTGATCTACGCGACCATCGCCATCGCCGCGCTCTCGATCGCGGTGTGGGCGCACCACATGTACGCCACCGGCGCGGTGCTGCTGCCGTTCTTCTCGTTCATGACGTTCCTGATCGCCGTGCCGACGGGCATCAAGTTCTTCAACTGGATCGGCACGATGTGGAAGGGCCAGTTGACCTTCGAGACACCGATGCTGTTCTCGATCGGCTTCCTGCTCACGTTCCTGCTGGGCGGCCTGTCCGGCGTGCTGCTGGCCAGCCCGCCCCTGGACTTCCACGTCACCGACAGCTACTTCGTCATCGCGCATTTCCACTACGTGCTGTTCGGCACGATCGTGTTCGCGACCTATGCCGGGATCTACTTCTGGTTCCCGAAGATGACGGGCCGGTTGCTCGACGAACGGTTGGGCAAGCTGCACTTCTGGCTCACGTTCATCGGCTTCCACGTCACCTTCCTGGTGCAGCACTGGGTGGGCGACGAGGGTATGCCGCGCCGCTACGCGGACTACCTGCCGACCGACGGATTCACCACGCTCAACGTCGTGTCGACCATCGGCGCCTTCATCCTGGGCATCTCGACGCTGCCGTTCGTGTGGAACATCTTCAAGAGTTGGCGCTACGGCGAGCCGGTGACCGTCGACGATCCGTGGGGGTACGGCAACTCGCTGGAGTGGGCGACCTCGTGCCCGCCGCCGCGGCACAACTTCACCGAGCTGCCCCGAATCCGTTCGGAGCGACCGGCTTTCGAGTTGCACTACCCGCACATGGTGGAGCGGATGCGCGCGGAGGCACACGTCGGACGCGCCCACGGGCCCGCGGACGGCGATGTGACACGGCTGGACGACGCGAACGTCCGTACCTGACGATCGCGGCATGACCGGCAAATCACGCGAACGCGCGTCGCTGCTGATCACGGTCACCGGCCGCGACCAACCAGGCGTCACCTCGGCGTTGTTCGAGGTGCTGTCGCGTCACCAGGTCGAGCTGCTCAACGTCGAACAGGTCGTGATCCGCGGCCGATTGACGCTGGGTGTGCTCGTCGCGGGATCGGCGGAGGCCGCGGGCAGCGCCGAGCTTCGGGACGCCGTGACGGCGGCGATCCGCGACGTGGGCCTGGAGGTCACGATCGAACGCAGCGACGGCGAGCCCGTCATGCGGGAACCGTCGACGCACACGATCGTCGTCCTCGGCCGGCCGATCACCGCCGAAGAGTTCGGTGTGGTGGCCCGCGAACTCGCGCGGCTCGAGGTCAACATCGACACGATCGGTGGCATCTCGGATTACCCGGTGACGGGATTGGAGCTGCACGTCTCGGTGCCGTCTCGCGCGGTCTACGAGGAACTGCAGCAGGCGCTGGCACGCGTGGCGGTCGCCCAGGAGATCGACGTCGCGCTCGAGGACTACAGCCTGACGCGACGGGCCAAGCGGCTCATCGTGTTCGACGTCGACTCGACGCTGATCCAGGGCGAGGTGATCGAAATGCTGGCGGCCAAGGTGGGCGCCGAGGCCGCGGTCGCGGAGGTCACCGAGGCGGCCATGCGCGGCGAACTGGACTTCGCCGAATCCCTGCACCGGCGCGTGGCGACACTCGCGGGTCTGCCCGCGTCCGTACTCGACGACGTCGCCGATCAGATCGAGTTGACGCCCGGTGCGCGTACCACGTTGCGCACGCTTCGGCGGCTGGGATACCACTGCGGCATCGTGTCGGGCGGCTTCCGTCAGGTCATCGAACCGCTCGCACACGAGCTGATGATGGATTTCGTCGCCGCGAACGAACTGGAAATCGTCGACGGCAAACTGACCGGCCGGGTGATCGGCCCCGTCATCGACCGAGCCGGAAAGGCCAAGGCGCTCAGGGATTTCGCGCAGCAGGCCGGTGTGCCGATGGAGCAGACGGTGGCCGTGGGCGACGGCGCCAACGACATCGACATGCTCGCCGCCGCGGGTCTGGGTGTGGCGTTCAACGCCAAGCCGGCGCTCCGGGAGGTCGCCGACGCGTCGCTGAGCCAGCCGTACCTGGACACCGTGCTGTTCATTCTGGGCGTCACGCGCGGTGAGATCGAGGCCGCCGATGCCGTCGACGGTGTGGTGCGACGGGTCGAAATCCCCGACTGAGTGCGGCCCTCCGTGTGGCGCGAGCGACCGCATTTGTACGTGCGCCCGCGGCGTGTCGAGGGGCAGACGCGGTCGCTCGCGGGGAAGGGGAGGCCGCGCTAGACCACGACGGTCGTCGGCTCAGGTGCCGACAGTCCGGTGACGCTGCGCCACGCTCGCGCCAGCAGTTCCACCGCCTCGCTCAACTGTTCCTCGGGCAGCGCGTACGGGACGCGGACGAACCGCTCGAGGGTGCCATCCACCCCGAACCGCGGGCCCGCGGGCAGATCGAGGCCCAGCCGGGAGGCCGCCGCCGACAGCGCGGTACTCATCGGGGCCGGCAACCGCACCCACAACGACATGCCGCCCGCGCCCGGTCCCGGATCCCAGTCGGGCAGGTGCTGACTCAGCAGCGACTGCAAATATGCGCGACGGCTGCGCAAGATCTCGCGCCGCTCGGGCAGTAGTTCGTCACGTCGGGCGAGAAGTCTTGCGGCGGCGCACTGTTCGAGTATCGCAGTGCCCATGTCGATCGACGGCCGCAGCGCGGCGATGGTGGCGATGGTGGCGCGTTCTGCGCGGATCCAGCCGACCCGCAGCCCGCCCCAGAAGGACTTCGACATCGAGCCGACCGTCAGGACCAGATCGCGTCGCGACGTCATTTCGCCCGCCACCGGGCCGGGTGGAGGCTCGTCCAGCCACATGTCGAGGATCGTCTCGTCGATGACGGTGCGGGTGCGGGTCTCGGTGATGATGCGTGCCAGCTGATTCCGGTCCGCAGCGGGCATCGTCATACCGGTCGGGTTCTGGTTGTCGGGGATCAGATACGCCAGCGTCGGTGACATCTGGTGCAGCGCGTTCCGGAGTGCGTCGAAGTCCCAGCCGCTTTCGGTCAGCGCGACCGGAACGGGGCGAGCGCCTGCGGTCGTAATGGAGGACAGCGCACCGTGATACGTCGGTTGTTCGACGAGTACGCGGTCACCGGGCTGGACATATGTGGTCAGGATCAGTCCGATGGCGTGCAACGCCCCGGTGGTCACCATGATCTCGTCAGGCTCGGTGGGAAGCCCACGTTCGCAGTATCTTTCGGCGATCGCCTGTCTCAGCGCCGGTACACCGACGAGTTCGTGTCCGGGAGCGTGCAGATACGGCGTGACGTCGCGGGTCGCCTCTGTGAAAGCCTCCATCACCGCGGCGGCGGGCGCCGACAACGCCGCCGCGGCCAAGCTGACAGACGGTGCAGCGGGCTCGATGCGCGCGGCGGGCACGACGGGCAGCGCCGTGGTGCTGCGGGCACCGCGGCGCGCGACGAGGTAGCCGTCCTCCTGTAGCTGGGTGTAGGCGGCAGTGACCGTCGTGCGGGACACCCGCAACGTGTCGGCGAGTGCGCGTTCGCTGGGCACTCGCGCCCCGACGGGGACACGTCCGTCGATGATCAGCAGACGAAGGGCATCGGCCAGGCCCTGGTAAGCCGGCCCACTTCGACTGGACGTCCGCCAGTTTCCCAACTCGCGGGCCAGAAGTTCCACATTGAGCGTGCGTGCAGGCACTTCGAGACTCATTGCAGGCCAGTATGGTCTAACTGGCTATTGAATAGCAAGCCAGTTCGCCGCAACCATGGAGCCCATGAGCTTGAACTGGATACCTCGCCTGAGCCGCCGCCTCGCCTCGACCCTGGTGTGGCAGCCGCCGGTCGCGCGCGCCGACTACGAAGACCGCGACGCCGAACGCATGGCCCGAGAACTCGAACTCATCAAGGTGCGCTTCCCCCACCATGCGTAGGGGCGTCGTCCGCAGCCTCGTTCTCATCGTCGGGCTGACCGCCGAGCCTCGCCGCAGGCGCGCGGTCGATTTGGGCGTGAAATCGATCGCTGGCCGAACGGAATCACGCACAAGTGGCCTGTCTACGATGGGCGAGTGCCCACCGCCGAAGGAGATGCAGCCGACCCCGATGTGCTGATCGACTTCGCCAAGGTGTCGTTGCGGCGCGGGGGACAGACCCTGATCGGACCCGTCACGTGGGCGGTCGAACTCGACGAGCGCTGGGTGGTCATCGGACCCAACGGCGCGGGCAAGACCTCGCTGCTGCGCATCGCCGCCGCCCTGGAGCACCCGTCGACGGGGACGGCGTACGTGCTCGGTGAACGACTCGGCCGAACCGATATGTCCGAACTGCGCTCGCGGGTCGGCCTGAGCAGTTCGGCGTTATCGCAGCGGGTGCCCGACGGTGAGGTGGTGCGCGATCTGGTGGTCTCGGCCGGCTACGCGGTGCTGGGCCGCTGGCGCGAGGCCTACGACGACGTCGACTACGAGCAGGCGGTCGACATGCTCGAGAGCGTCGGCGCCGAACACCTGGCGTTGCGCACATACGGCACGCTGTCCGAAGGCGAACGCAAGCGCGTGCTGATCGCGCGGTCGATGATGACCGACCCGGAACTGCTGCTACTCGATGAGCCCGCCGCGGGACTGGACCTCGGCGGACGCGAGGAACTTCTGGCCCGGCTCGAGGATCTGGCCGCCGACCCGGACGCCCCGGCGATGGTGTTGGTGACCCACCACGTCGAGGAGATCCCGCGCGGCTTCTCACACGGACTGATCCTGTCCGAGGGCAAGGTGATCGACTCCGGGCTGTTGCCCGATGTGCTGACCGCCGAGAACCTCTCCAAAGCCTTCGGCCAGGCGATCACGCTCGAGGTCGTGGACGGGCGGTATTTCGCGCGCCGTGCCAGGAGTCGGGCCGCGCATAGGAGACGAGCATGACCGAACAACCAGCCGAACAACCAGCCGAACAGCCGCTGACGCCGCGGCCCGCGTCGACCGTGATGCTGATCCGCGACAAGCGGGAGGGGCATGCGCGGGGAGTTGAGGTTTTCCTGATGCGGCGGCACTCGGCGATGGATTTCGTCGCCGGCGTCATGGTGTTCCCCGGCGGCGGTGTCGACGATCGCGATCGCGACGCCGACATCGACTGGTTCGGTCCCGAACCCGACTGGTGGGCAAAGCGTCTGAACGTGGAGCCGAACCTGGCGCAGGCACTGGTGTGCGCAGCGGCACGCGAGACCTTCGAAGAGTCCGGGGTACTGTTCGCCGGCGCCGCGGACGACCCGGATGTCCTGGTCGACGACGCCTCGGTCTACCACGAGGCGCGCGCCGCGCTGGTCAACCGATCGCTGTCGTTCGCCGACTTCCTTCACCGCGAGAAGTTGGTGCTGCGCGCCGATCTGCTTCGGCCGTGGGCCAATTGGGTGACGCCGAAGGAAGAACGCACCCGTCGCTACGACACCTACTTCTTCGTTGGTGCCCTGCCGGAAGGTCAACGCGCCGACGGCGAGAACACCGAGACCGACACGGCCGACTGGATCACCCCGGAGCAAGCGCTCGATGATTTCGCGGCCGGCCGGACGTTCCTGCTGCCTCCGACATGGACTCAGCTGGACTCGCTCGCCGGCCGCACCGTTGCCGAAGTGCTTGCGGTGGAACCTCAGATCGTCTCCGTCACACCGCATCTGGCCGCGAACAAGGACACCGGCAACTGGGAGATCGAGTTCTTCGACAGCGACCGGTACAACGCCGCCCGCAACCGCCGCAGCCCCGAGGGCTACGGGTCCGACGCGCGCCAGGCATGAGCGAGTTCGTCTCGGTTCACACCAGCGATGAGCATCCGGGTATCGCCACGCTGCTGCTGTCGCGGCCACCGACCAATGCCCTCACCCGCCAGGTCTACCGCGAACTGGCCTCCGCCGCGCGAAGCATCGGCGATCGCGACGACGTCCATTCGGTGATCGTGTACGGCGGCCACGAGATCTTTTCGGCCGGCGACGACGTCCCCGAACTGCGCACCCTCAACGCCGAGGAGGCCGACACCGCCACGCAGGTTTGCCGCGAGGCCGTCGACGCCATGGCAGTCATCCCCAAACCCACCGTCGCGGCGATCACCGGCTACGCGCTGGGGGGCGGGCTGACGCTGGCGCTGGCGGCCGACTGGCGGGTCTGCGGTGACAACGTCAAGTTCGGTGTGACGGAGATCCTCGCCGGGCTCGTGCCCGCGGGCGGCACCGCCCGACTGGCCCGCACCGTCGGCCTGAGCAAGGCCAAGGAGCTGGTCTTCAGCGGCCGGTTCATCGACGCCAAAGAAGCGCACGCGCTGGGCCTCGTCGACCAGATGGTGGCGCCCGACGGGGTCTACGACGCCGCGCTGGCCTGGGCGCAACGGTTCGTCGAGCACCCACCCCAGGTACTGGCTGCGGCCAAGGCGACGTTCGACCTCTAGGCTGCGCTGTTATGAGCTTTGAGGAAACCGACACGGTAACTGATGTCGCCGGCTCCGCGGCTGCTGGGTCTGATGTCGCCGGCTCCGCGGCTGCTGAGCCTGATGTCGCCGGCTCCGCGGCTCCGGTGCCCAATCCGCACGCCACCGCCGAACAGGTCGAAGCCGCCCGCCACGACTCCAAACTGGCCCAGGTGCTGTACCACGATTGGGAAGCCGAGAGCTACGACGAGAAGTGGTCGATCTCCTACGACAAGCGCTGCGTCGACTACGCCCGCGACCTCTTCGACGCGACCGTTCCGTTCTCCGAGCAGCGCAAGCTGCCCTACGACCGGGCGTTGGAGCTCGGGTGCGGCAGCGGGTTCTTCCTGCTCAACCTGATCCAGGCCGGCGTGGCCCGGCGCGGCTCGGTGACCGACCTGTCACCGGGCATGGTCAAGGTCGCCACCCGAAACGGCGAGAACCTCGGTCTCGAGATCGACGGGCGAGTGGCCGACGCGGAGGGCATCCCGTACGACGACGACACCTTCGACCTCGTGGTCGGTCACGCCGTGCTGCATCACATTCCCGATGTCGAGCTGTCGCTACGCGAGGTAGTGCGGGTGCTCAAGCCCGGCGGCCGGTTCATCTTCGCCGGTGAGCCGACGAACGCGGGGGAGAACTATGCCCGCCCGCTGTCGACCCTGACCTGGCGGGCGGTGACCAATGTGACGAAGCTCCCGGGACTCTCGGGTTGGCGTCGCCCCAAAGCCGAACTCGACGAGTCGTCACGCGCGGCCGCATTGGAGGCGGTCGTCGACCTGCACACCTTCTCTCCGGGCGATCTGGAGCGCATGGCGCACAACGCAGGCGCCGTCGAGGTCTCCACCGCCACCACCGAATTCACCGCCGCGATGCTGGGCTGGCCGCTGCGCACCTTCGAGGCCGCCGTCCCGCCGGGCCGATTGGGTTGGGGCTACGCGAAATTCGCATTCCACAGCTGGATCACGTTGAGTTGGATCGACGCCAACCTCTGGAGCCGCGTGGTGCCGAAGTCCTGGTACTACAACGTCATGATCACAGGGGTCAAGCCGGCCGCGTCGTGACGGTGGCGTTCGGCGTCGAGGACGTCGACTACCTGCGTAGCGCGGCCGGCGTCGACGCTCTGCGGGAAACCGCCACGTTGCCGTTGACGGCGAAGACGCTGGTCGCCGATATCGCCTCGGCGCGTGCGCGTTTCGGTGATCGCGCCGCGGTGCTGGTCGAGACGACGCAGCTGCGTCGTAAGGCGGCGACCAAGCTCTCGAATCCGGACGGCTGGCTGTTCACCGACGAAGCCCTCCAGCAGGCCACCGCCGAACCGGTCGCCCGGCACCGCGCCCGTCGGCTCAGCGGGGCCCGAGTGCACGACGCGACTTGTTCGATCGGCACGGAGTTGGCCACGCTCCGCGAAGCGGCGGAACTCGTGATCGGAAGCGACATCGATCCGGTCCGGATCGCGATGGCGCGCAACAACGTCGAGGGTGTGGACCTCTGCCGCGCCGACGCGCTGCGGCCCATCACGCATGACACGGTCGTCGTGCTCGACCCGGCCCGACGCAGCGCCGGGCGGCGCCGGTTCGACCCGCGTGACTACGCGCCCCCGCTTGACGAGCTGCTCGACGTGTATCGTCAACGCGACATCGTCGTGAAGTGCGCTCCCGGAATCGATTTCGACGCCGTGAGAGGGTTGGGCTTCGACGGTGAAATCGAGATCACCTCTCTGGCGGGCAGCGTGCGTGAAGCGTGTTTGTGGTCGGCCGGCCTCACCGAGGGTGAGATCCGGCGCCGAGCCTCGTTGCTGGACACCGGCGAACAGATCACCGACGCCGAACCCGACGACTGCGCAGTCGCGCCCGCCGGGCGGTGGATCGTCGACCCGGACGGCGCCGTTGTGCGTGCGGGGCTGGTCCGCCACTACGCCGCACGGCACGGGCTGTGGCAGCTCGACGCCGCCATCGCCTACCTGTCGGGCGACCGGCTTCCGCCGGGTGTACGCGGTTTCGAGGTTCTCGACGAAGTGGCTTTCAGCGAACGGCGTCTGCGGAATGCGCTCGCGGCGCGTGACGTCGGCGCGGTCGAGATCCTCGTGCGCGGGGTCGACGTCGACCCCGACGCGCTGCGGCCGCGGCTTCGCTTGCGCGGCTCACAGCAAGCCTCGGTCGTGATCACCCGCATCGGGGCCGGAGCCGCAAGCCGGGCAACGGCATTCATTTGTCGTCCGTCGCGCTGACCGTCCACGTATCCTTGCGGGACGCGCCGGTATCCAGGCCGGCGCCGACTGCGAGGACGTCGACGATGCGCAATCCCAGGTGGACCGTTCTGTTCGCGGTGGCCGCCGTCGCGGGCGCCATCGCCAGCCCCGCGGCCGCCGCCCAACCGGGCTGCGCCGACCTGCAGGGCACAGTGGGGCCGGATCAGATCTGCCGGGTGCACGTCGAAACGCCGAACTACACCTTCGAATTGAGTTTCCCCAACGACTATCCCGACCAAGCGCCGCTGGTGGCATACCTCACGCAGGCGCGCGACGGGTTCGTCAACGTCGCCGAGAATCCGGACGCGGGCAGACTGCCTTATGAACTCGACGCCGAAGGCACCGGCTACCAATCCGGACCGCCGACCAGCGGCACCCGCAGCGTGGTCTTCACCGTCTGGCAGAACGTCGGCGGGGTGCGTCCGCAGACCTTCTACCAGTCGTTCAACTGGAACCTGGCTACGAATGCGCCGATCACCTTCGACACCTTGTTCAAACCGGGCTCTGAACCGATGGACGTGATCTACCCAGAGATCGATCGGTACCTGCAGAAGCAGGGCATGAGCGCCCCGGTTCCACAGGGCGAAGGTACCGATCCCGCGAACTACCAGAACTTTGCGCTGACCGACGATTCGCTGATCTTCTTCTTCAGCCAGGGCGGGCTGTTCCCCGAATCGGCGGGTCCCGTTCAGGCGACGGTGCCGCGCGCCGCGGTGGCGCCGATGCTCGCGCTATAAGGGTCAGGTCCGCGCCGAACTGCACTACGCCGGTGCGAAGCCGTACACCATGCCGTCGCTGGTAGCGGTGACCACGCGGCGGTCTTTTCCGATGGAGACGCCGACCGGCCACCCTGTCGCCCTGGGCAGCGGATAGCTGTTGAGGGTGCGTCCGTCGGCGGGATCGAAGACCAGCAGCGCCTGCCCGGCGTCCTCCCCGTCGCCGTCGCGGACGACGGTGTAGGCGACGTCGGCACCGGATCGACTCGACGTCGACAGCGGTGTGAGGTCGTCGCGGGTCCACTGCACCTCGCCGCGATCGCCCTCGTCTTTGATGCCGGTCAGCTTCGCCCCGGGCCCGCCGCCCGCGACGATCAGTCCGTCCGGCGACACGGAGGGTGGGGTCTGGGCGAGGTAGTCGAGCGGCACCGACCACTTGGCCTTGCCATCGGCGGTGTGGAGCGCCCACAGTCGGTCGTCGCGTCCATTGACGTAGACGGTTGATCCGTCGGCCGAAAACACCGGGCTGGCAAGGGGTCCGCCGCCGACGGCGTCGCTGGTCCACTCGCGGGTCAAAAACGGCGACTGCCCGGGCCGGTAGCGCAGGCCCACGAGGATGGGCGCGTCGGCACCCGGCTCCCACAGTGAGAGGACGATGGTACCGCTGGCGGAGGCGAACGCCGGTGCGGCGGCCACCGGGCAGCGGGGGCGAGCCGGCCGACAGTCGGCGAGCCCGCGCTCGGCATCCTTCGGGTCGACCCCGGCGACCAGGTCGAGCGGGCTGCCTTCGACCGTGCCGCGGTGGGCGTCGAAAACCAGCACCTGGCCCAGATGCGTCACGACCAGCAGGTGGCCCGGGCTCAGGATCCGCGCTGTGGTCGGCATCCCGATGACCGGTTGACGCCAGCGAATCCACTGCGTCGGTGGGAACGACAGCATGGCACCGGGCTGTCCGATGTAGAGGTTGTCGAAGCCGTCGAAGAGAGGACTGGACGCACCGCCGCCCTGTACGAGGCGGGTGCACCAACGTTGCCGGGCCTTGTTGTCGGCCTCCCACACCATCAGCGAGCAACCGTCAGGGGTTTGCGCGTTGGCGGCTAGATGGCTGCCGGAGCCGAGTGCCACCGCGGCCGCGAGGTCGCCCTTGACCGACCGCGCCCATTCCAGGCGCAGCGTGTCGGCGCCCGCGACCGGTTGGTAGCTGCTGTTGGCGGCGTCGCCGTATTGAGCGGCCCAGCCGTCAGCGGCCTTGGCGTCGACCCAGGAGACGGTGTCCTGGCAGCCCGCCAGTGTGGCCGTGATCAGCGCTGTCAGTACTGCCATCGCCAGCACGGTCAATCGCCGGAACACTCGATCCTTCCCGTTCCTCGTCATCGGTCCACGTGAGGGTAACCGTTCCGGACGGGAACCCTCGCGTAGGCTTTCCGGCCATGACGACCATGTGGGGCGCGCCGCTGCACAAGCGCTGGCGAGGGTCGCGACTGCGTGACCCGAGGCAGGCGAAGTTCCTGACCCTGGCGTCGCTGAAATGGGTGCTGGCCAACCGTGCCTACACCCCGTGGTACCTGGTGCGGTACTGGAGATTGCTGAAGTTCAAGCTGCGCAATCCGCACATCATCACGCGAGGGATGGTCTTTCTCGGCAAGGGCGTCGAGATCGAGGCGACGCCGGAGCTGTCGACGATGGAGATTGGCCGCTGGGTGCACATCGGCGACAAGAACACCATCCGCTGCCACGAAGGTTCGCTGCGGTTCGGCGACAAGGTGGTGCTCGGCCGCGACAACGTCATCAACACGTACCTCGACATCGAGTTGGGTGATTCGGTGCTGATGGCCGATTGGTGCTACATCTGCGATTTCGACCACCGCATGGACGACATCAACGTGCCGATCAAGGATCAGGGAATCGTCAAGGGGCCGGTGCGAATCGGGCCCGACACCTGGGTCGGCGTCAAGGTCACGGTGTTGCGCAACACCACGATCGGGCGTGGTTGCGTGCTCGGATCGCATGCGGTCGTGCGCGGCGACGTGCCCGACTTCTCGATCGCGGTCGGCGCGCCCGCGAAAGTGGTCAAGAACCGTCAACTCGCATGGGAGACATCGGCGGCGCAGCGCGCGGAACTTGCCGCGGCCCTCGCCGACATCGAGCGCAAGAAGGCCTCCCGCTAGCGTTTCGCTTCTGCGCGAGCGCCCGTGTCTGTGCACGACGCGCCGCTCGGTTACGACGCTCTGCGGACGCTCGTCGCCGTTCGGCGACCGCAAGCCGCCCCCTAACCCCCTAACAGGGGCACGCGCCCACCCTGTATCCGTTTGTTGCGGGTAGGGGGCTTCGACCCGTTTTCGGGGCCTCTGCGGATCCATAACGTTCGCATCAGTTCGCCGGAGGTCGGCGACCAGGCATCCGAAAGGACAACGGAGATGAACGTAATCGACTGGATTCTGAAACTGTTCCGCGACCCCGTCTCCGCTGCCGCGTTCGTGGCGGACCCCGACCGCGAACTCCACCAGGCCGGCTTCGGCAACGTCTCGGCCGCCCAGGTGCAGGCCGTGGCGGCCACCGTGGCGCCTGCGGCGGTGGTGCATGGTGGTGGTGATCCGGTGGTGGGTTTGCAGCAGGCGGTGGCCCAGACTCATGGGATCGCGTTTACCCCGCAGCGCCAGACCGAGGCGTTTTCCAACAACGACACGCTCAGCCACAACGACACCCGGTTCTTGAGCCCGGAGACCAACACGGTCAACCATGCCGGTGAGGATCAGCAGCAGGGCATCGGCAACTTCGGGCTGGAGTTCGGTGACATCACCTTCGGTGACAAGACCACCAACACCGCCGCCGACGGCGGGGTGGTCAACACCGGCACCGCCGGCGATATCGATGCCACCAACGTCGAGGGCGACGGCAACGTCGTCGGCGATGACAACGAAAACGTCAACACCGGCGATATCGAGGACTCCAACGTCAACATCGGCGAGGACAAC
>NZ_BCTA01000049.1 GCF_001570485.1 Mycolicibacterium novocastrense | reverse complement strand
CCTCGGCGGCATCGTGAACTACGGTGAGCATGGGCGTACCTTCCCGAACCAGCGCGCCAACGCCGGCTCATGATCGGACCTTCGGATATTCAGATCATCCTCGGGAAGGTGCGCCCACTTTCACGCCCCCACACCGAGGCTCATCCACAGGTTCTGATCATTGCTCGATCACAAACGCACCCGACCAAAGGCAGGGTGATTCAACACAACCAGTCTCTGGACTTTCTGGGACGGCTCATCATGGTTGGTCTTCGTGCGTGCGGATTATGGGCTGGGCGTCGGCATTGGCACAGGCCATTTGGGCCTTCGTGGCCTCGTCATTGAGCTCGGTTGCCGCGTTGTTAAGGGTGTCGCCGTTGCCGTGGAGTCCCATGGCCACGACCAGCTTCGCGGCGCGCAATGACCACGATCGCATCGGATTCGCGATCTCCGGCTGCAGACCGGGCGTCCCCGACGCGCTCAGCGCCTCCGCAACTGATTTCCGCAGCGCGGTTCGACCGTCAACGTTGTCGTTCCTGACTGTCGGATCTTGGTAGTCCACTTGTGCACCATCACCGGCGATCGAATTGGCGAAGTTGTTGTAATACGCGGAGGAGAACCGCACCGCCACGTTGAACCGCCGGCAGGCCACCTTCGCCGGTGCCGCGGCTTCGCCCTCAATGGGCACGCCTACCGGTGCCGGCTCGGGAGCCGGCGGTTCTGTCCGGTCGGGGTCAGCGGATGCAACTGTGGCGCCGCCTACCCCGAGACTGAACGCAATTAGTGACGCAGCCAACGTTCGCGCACTGATACGTGATGACATCATGGATTCCTCCGAGCGTGTGGGCGTGATATCGGGTCAACAAAGTTTTTCACGGCAGCAACAGAACGTGTTGATGCGTGGCATCGTCGGTTCGACGTATGACGGAATCTTGAACGGAATCCAAACACTGGATGCCTACAAGTCGGCCATTCGATGTCCAATGACCGTGAGAACAGAACTGGTGCCACGGACAACCCTGGAATGAGAGACTGGTGCCAGATCGACGATCAAAATCTTGCGTTGTGTGCGGAGCCGCTGAGTAGGAGCCGCTGACTAGATGAGAACAGGGTAAGAAGTGTTGGTCGTCCGTTCACCGTTTGGACACCCAGACCCTAGATCATTCCACGCGTCAGATTCCCGGATACCGACGACGAGAGGCCCAACGCACCATGTTGCATCGCTTTGCCATCCCGGCTGCCGTGTGCCTGCTGATCCCGGCCTGGGCGGTGCCACTCGCGTTCGCGGAACCGGCCGCTGAGCCGCCTGTGCCCCCGGCGCAGCCGCTCGCCAATCCCGTACCGCCCCCGCCAGCCGACGCGGTACCGTCCGGGCCCCCGGGAATTTTGGATACCCCCGACGGCTGGCATGTCGAGGTGTCTGCGATTAACGAGAGCCAGCTGCCCGTTGCCCCGCTGACGACCGCGGTTACGTCGCGCGAATACCTTGTCGGCGGCACATTCATCGGAAAGGTCACTGGCTCGGGCGCAACGGAGCTGAAGGGCGGAACATTGGAGGCCGGGTATCAGATCGGTTGTGGGGTCCTCTTGGATCAAAACAGAATCCAACCCGACGCCGGATTCGGCGTCAACCTACCGGTGCCAGCCGTCGACGCCGGGGCCGGGCTTCGCTATAGAATCAACCTCGCCCCCGGCGAAGTGAAAGTCGCTACCGTCGCCGAGAAGGATTTCGAGGGTACCGAAACTCGGGTCACCGTCACAGGTTTGCGTGTCAACTTCGATCGATGCGCTGGCCAGTCGTTCATACGGTCGTACGCGACACTGACTGTCTCGACCGAGGACACCGAGGATGTCATCACTTATCTCGGTGTCACGAAGGTCGTTTGACGCCAGGTGTTTCGCGGCATTCTCACCACAGGCGAGAACGCGCCGAGATAGCCGCCCCTCGGCATAACCGGCCACGGCGCGAGAATCTGCTGGCGATCGGCGGAACCCCAGGCCCTAGCGGGTGTCGCTGTGGTGAGGGAAGTACCGCCGCTCTGACATTAGCCTCCGTCGCTGGGCCTCGACAATGGCGCGCGTGCCAGCTCCTTTACCGCGCCGCGAAAGGGGTGCAGATGAGTTTCATCCGCAGACCTTCATGTCAGAAGGTGCTCGCCAGCTCGGACATGCTCTCTCGATAGATATCGGGCGTGAACTATTTTCGGCCAGTTAACCTTTTGGACACCTGGTCAACCAATGATTCCACGGGACAGTTTCCGTGATACCGCCCGACGAGAGGCCACAACACACCATGTTGCATCGTTTCGCCATCCTGGCCGCTGTTTGCTTGCTGGCCCCCATGGGCGCGGCATCGCTCGCTTCGGCGGAACCGCCGCCCGGCCCGGGGGTGGCACCGCCGCCGCCGGACACTGGCGCCGTCGCGTCCGGGTCCCCAGGCGTCGCGACGACTCCTGACGGACGGACGTTGACGGTAACCGCGACGAACGAGACCCAGCTGCCGGTGGCACCGCTGACTACCGCGACCTCTTCCCGTGACTACCTCGCGGGTGGCACGTTCACCGGGAAAATTGAGGGTTCGGGTAGCACCGAGCTGGACGGCGGAAAGATGGTGGTGGGGTATCAGATCGGTTGCGGCATCACTCTGGACAAGGTATTCCTGCAGGGCGACGTCGGCCTCGGCGGCATTGACCTGTTCCCCACACCTGAACTCTTCCAGGACGAGATAGAAGTCGGCCTCGACATTGGCGGCTCGTTCGCGGTTAATCTCTCGCCCGGCGAGGTGGAAGACGTCGAGGTGGTCAAGAAAAAGTTCAAGGGCACAACTACGCGCGTCACTCTCAAGGATGTCCACATCACGATCGACGGCTGCGTCGGTCAGTCTTTCTTGCGGTCGTTCGTGATATTGACGAGTTCGACCACGGACACCGACGACATCGTCGCTTACTACGGCGTCACCAAGACCGTCTGACGATCAGACATGGACCTGACATCAGAGGTGGAAGCGTGGGCATCTGAATCGAAGGAGAAGCCGCCCAATGACTGAACAAGATCGCAAGACGGTAGCAAGGGACCTTGCCGCAAGCATCGCGGTAGCTGGCGCACTCGCCGCCGCGGCTGTCATCTCCTCGACACCCGCCGCCGCGGAGCCTCCTCCGTCACCACCTACCGATCCGGCGGTTACCCCACCGCCGTCGGTGTCCGAGGGGCCGCCGGTACCGATCATCGGCATGCCCTTGTCGCAGAATGCCTCCCTCATACCCGCCTTACCCCGCGACCCGGGCGAATACTTGCTGGCCCAGAATCCACTGCCCTCGGCGCCGGGTGGACCGGCAAGCGCGCCGCCGAACCTCCGGGCTTTCAACAACGCCTACTTGCTGCCGCAGTACGAGGAGCCCTCAGCACCCGGCGAGGGAACAACGTTCGACGTAGCGCCGGGTGCTGAGAATGCGGACATCTCCGGCATCGATTACGTCAAGCGGGTGTGGCACCTCTATCAAAACGGCTATCTTAAGGGCTCACTGCTGGGCCAGAGGCCACAGGATCAGCTGGGTGAGCCGCTGCCGGGCACTGCGCCGCCTCCCGGGACCAATATTCCGCCGGGGCTTACGCCGCCCGAGCCGTCCCCGCCACCCGAACTCGTGTCGCCGAC
Organism: Mycolicibacterium novocastrense; assembly: GCF_001570485.1. GTDB lineage: Bacteria > Actinomycetota > Actinomycetes > Mycobacteriales > Mycobacteriaceae > Mycobacterium > Mycobacterium novocastrense. The sequence continues at coordinate 4,277 of NZ_BCTA01000049.1, read as the reverse complement.
GCCGACGCCGACGCCGACGCCGGCGCCAATGCCGCCAGCCAGTTAGCCTCGATGCTTCATGCGTCCAGCGGAACGGGAGGTCGCCTGTGTAGGTGATTTGCTGTTCGTAAGCTCGTCGTCACTTGCCGGTGTGAGTCCGGTTCCGGTAGCTGCCAGGTGGCCCGATAGCAGGCTGGCGGCTTCATCTGGAAACGGGTGGGGTCAAAGCCCAGCGTCAAAGCCCTGCAGAGGGAGCGAGCTGCGCGCTAGATACATTAGTACTTCAGCCTGATGCCGGTGTAGCCGCCGCTGATTCGGGCGACAGATGACCTCGCCGATCAAGGCGATACAATGCAAGTCCGGCGAGCAACCCGATTAGGGCCAGCCCTCCCCATAGTAAAGCGTCCGCTCCAGCGCTGCGCGCGGCTTGAAAAAGCGCGCCGGTGGCCAAATTGCCGACCAGGATGCCCACTCCGACGATGGTGTTGTAAAACCCGTAGTGCGTCGCCACCAGACGGTTACTCGCTAAGGACACCACGGTGTCCATCTCAAAGGGAAAGATCGCCGCCGATCCGACAGCAAGCAGCGCCGCCGACACAAGTAGTGCGACGACTGCGGCGGCCGCCCCTAAGCGCCCGTCGTTCGGTATCAGCAACAGCGGCACGAAGGAGCACGAAAGGATCAGCATGCCGATCGTTAGCGAGCGTCCGGCGCCCCACCGGGCAGCAAACCAGCGCGTGATATGCAGTTGGCCGCCCACCGCGATGAGCCCGGAGAGCACAAATATTGCTGCTACGAGCTGAGCTTCATGTTCGGGCACTAATGCTGCCGCGTGCAACGGCAGGGCCAAATACACCTGGAAGCTCAACACGTACGATCCGATCATCGCCGCGGCGAATCTTAAGAAACATCGGTTGGCTAGCACAATGCGCCAGTTGTCGAGTATGGCCGAATTCTCCACCGGCGAATCGGCGCTGTGTTGCGGTAGAAAGAACAATTGCACAACGGTCAACACGGCAAACACCGCAGCCGCGACTGCAGCTACGATGCGGAAATCAACGACCATCAGAGCCAGCCCTGCTAGCGGTCCCGCGAGAATTCCGGCCTGATAAAACACGTTGAACACGGCGAACGCTTCGACTCTGCGCTGCCCGGAATCGGCCGCCAGGTAAGCACGCACCGCCGGGTTGAAGAGCGCCCCAGCGAATCCCGTCGCCGCGGATGCGATCAATACAGCAGGCAGGGATTGCGCCGTCACTAGCAACCCGAAACCGGCGGTACGTAGTACACATCCGGCAACAATTAGCGGCTTGTAACCAAGCCGGTCGGCAAGCGTACCGCCGATGATGAACATGCCCTGCTGCGAGAAATTTCGCACGCCCAGCACCAGGCCGACGGCCCAGGCCGCCAAGCCCAACGGCCCGGCCAGATAGCCGGCTAAGTATGGCATCAGCATGTAGAAGCCGAGATTGATGCCGAACTGGTTTATCATCAATACTCGGCTGGGCCACCCGAAACTTCTGAATTCTCCGAACACAGCCACCATCAATCGCTTTCCACTGACTCGACCAAGTTACGACTCCGCGTCCATGGTTGGACAACCGCTTCCATGGGATGGGCGATCGAAGCCGTGCCATCGGACGCAAGCCCCCCGAAGATGTCGAAGCTAAGAGTTTCCGTCATCGGCGCCCAGAAACCAGCCGGGAAGGGGTCATGCGAAGCGCTCGGATCGTTATAGCGCAATGGCAGGACACGGTTCATCATCACGTCTCTCTATATCGAAAGCCGCACGTTGTTATGCGGCAACTGACAGCGGGCAACGAAAGCGCCATCGGCCATGCGGCGCGCCCGGCCGAGTCCGGCGCTGCTCGATCAGCGCCGGAAGGCACACAGAAGCGACAACAAACGGCGTCCCGACGCCAAGACGCCTAGCCTGAGCGGGGGACCGCACACCGTCGCTCGGAACTTGTGACGACTGAACGTCCAAGCAGCGGCGCCTGCTACGGCCAACCCGAGTGCCTCAAGTAACGTCGGCACCCGTGGGCTCGCCGCGGTGACAGCGTTATCTGGCAACACTGGCGCTGAGCCTTCGCGGGCATGCGCATGTTCCATTGCAGAAGCCAACTCACCGGCCAAGTTCGTGGTCACTACGTGCGGCGCGTCATCATGGACATTGCCTTGCAATACGAGCGCTGCTGTCCCAACGGAAACAAGCAGCCAGCATATAACGGCGAGCCCAATCGCCCACCTGAGCCGAATCGCCCACCTGAGCCGACCTCGCTCGCTCGCGTCGTTGTGTCTCACGATGTCATTCACTGTAACAGCTCATACCAGTTAGTTAGTTAGCTGAACTCAACTACCTCCGCGCTGTTCCTAATCGGTTGCGAGGGCCCGGTGTCGCGCAACGCCCAGTAGCCAAGGGCGGCGCCAAGGAGGGTGGGAATCACAAGGCTCGCCGCCAGTGCGATCCGGCGGGCGCGTCCGATTCCGGCGCGGCGCAGGGTTGCCACCGCGGCGAAACCCTCCGGCAGGTCGGCAGCAACCTGGCCCAGCGCCAGCAGCAGCCCCAGGGTGGGGTTGAGGACCGTGGCGGTGCCGATCATCACGCCGTCGCTGAACAGGTCCAGCGAGACACCGGAGAAGATGGCCAACGGACCAGTGCGCGCCCCCTTAGCACCGAGGCGGGTCTTGATGTGACCGAGGCCGTGCTCCAGGGCAATAAACGCAGCGCCGCCAGCCGCGAACGCTGTGATCGGTATCCAGGCAGGCGTGCCGGTAAGGGCCTCGGGCATGAGTTCGATCCCGACGACGGCGAAAACGATTCCTGCCGCAAGGTGTAACGCAACGCTGAGGGTTTTTTCCGATACATCTACGAGTTCCGAGGCGAGCCCGCCGACGAAGTTGGCGGCCGCGGGCAGCGCGGCCAGCGCTAGTACGAGGGCGAAGCCATCCACCTGTCCTCCTGCTTGGCGACACCGCGGTGTGCTTCATGGCGCCCTACCGTCGGCCTGCTCGCCCCGAGGTGGGGTTGACCCCTGAAGGTGGACACCTGACTGGTGGGACCGCTGGTCCTGCGGGAAGGTTGTCTGCATGTCGGGCAAGCGTCGGAAGTACACCCCGGAGTTCCGGAAGCAGGCTGCCCGCCTGGTGATCGAAACTGGCCGCCCGGTCGCGCATGTAGCGGCCGAAATCGGTGTTGGTGAACAAGTGCTGGGTCGTTGGGTGCGCCTCGCGAAAGAAGCGGCCTCGGCTGGCGATACTGGTGCGGTGCTCGATGCTGATGAGCGCGCAGAGCTGGAGCGTCTGCGCCGAGAGAACGCCGAATTACGTTTGGACCGTGAGTTTTTGAAAAAAGCCGCGGCCTTCTTCGTCTCCGAGCAGAACCGGTAGAGGCCTACCGGGTGATCGAGGCGGAGAAGGCCACCTACACGGTGTCACGGATGTGCGGGCTGCTGGAGGTGTCGCGCTCAGGGTTCTACAAATGGCGCGCGCGCCGCGACCGGGGACCCACCCCGGCCCAGCGGCGGCGCGCTGCCCTCGACGCCAAGGTGGCGGCCTCGCATGCCGGCTCCGACGGCGTGTACGGGGCGCCCCGCGTCCTCGCCGACCTGCGTGCTAACGGGCATCGCGTGTCGCGCAAGACGGTGGCAGCATCCCTGCGCCGGCAGCGGCTCGCCGGGATCTGCCCGCGCCGCTTCGCCCCCGCCACGACGGTCATCGACTTGGACGCGCCGGTACCGGCCGACCTGGTCAGACGGCGGTTCGACACCGGTGAGCTGGATCGGGTATGGACGTCGGACATCACGTATCTGCGCACCGGTGAGGGCTGGCTGTACCTGTGCGCGGTGCGTGACGGCTGTTCCCGTCGGGTGATCGGCTGGGCGATCGACGAGCACCTTCGCACCGACCTGGTCGAGTCAGCACTATCGATGGCCGTCGCCATGCGCGGTGAACTGGCCGCGGAAGTGATCCTGCACGCCGACCGCGGCTGCCAGTACACCTCCGAGCAGCTGGCCCGGTTCGCTGATCGGCACAACCTGGCCCGCTCTGTCGGCCGCACCGGTGTGTGCTGGGATAACGCCGCAGCCGAATCCTTCTGGGCCACATTGAAAGTCGAGTTCTATGACCGGCATCTATGGCCTAGCCGCGCAACCGCCAAACTCGCCGTCGGCGACTGGATCGAACGGATCTATAACCGCCGCCGACGTTCTCTAGGGTCTCCTCGAGTGTTGCGTGACGTTGCGTAGACCGGCGACACGGACCGGTTCTGCAACAGATCTCCCGGGTTGTGGTGCTCG
>NZ_BCTA01000048.1 GCF_001570485.1 Mycolicibacterium novocastrense | reverse complement strand
CCCCCTTGACGACCCGGAGGGCTACCTTATCGACGGCGAATTCGGCGTGCGGGTGACATGGGGAGGTGTCTACGTACACTCGGCCCCCTGGTCGGTCGACGCGCAGGGAGCGGCCAATGTCAGCCACGGCTGCATCAACCTCAGCCCGGAAAACGCCGAGTGGTATTTCGACATGGTGCGAGTAGGGGATCCCGTCACCGTTCAGGCGTAGCGGCTCGCGCCGATACAGCATGCGGTTGGTGCCGTTTCGGCGACAGCGGCCACCCGGGCACTTAATGTGCGCCCTGCCTCAGCGTCTGTTGAATCGCGCGTATGCCATGGTGGCCGGTAAGCTCTTCGTCGAACAGTGGAGGTTCAACGGTGCGGGTGCGCGGCTTCGGCGAGTTGGAAGCGGTCATCATGGAACGCGTGTGGGATTACGGACCTGAGGCGTCGATGACGGTACGGGAAATTTTTGAGCAACTGGCCGCCGAACGGCAAATCGCCTACACCACGGTGATGTCCACCATG
>NZ_BCTA01000047.1 GCF_001570485.1 Mycolicibacterium novocastrense | reverse complement strand
GATCCGTTCGCACCCCCGCCCCCGCCGGCTCCGGCCCCGCCGCCGGGCGACCCGCTGGCACCCCCACCGCCTCCGCCGCCGGCTGATCCGTTCGCACCCCCACCGCCGGCTCCGGTGCCTCCGGCCTGAGCGCGACCGCCCGGATAGCCTCTGCGGCGTGATCGTGCTTCTTCCGCCCTCGGAGACCAAGCGGCTGGGCGGCGACGGGCCCCCGCTGCGCCTGCAGTCGCTCAGCTCGGCCGAGCTCGGGCCGCTGCGCGCCGAACTGCTCGATGAGCTGGTGGAACTGGCCGCCGACCGGCCGGCGTGCCGGCGCGCGCTAGGGCTCTCCGCGTCGCAGGATGCCGAGATCGATCGCAACAGCCAGTTGCGCGTCGCGCCGACGTTGCCGGCGATCAGCCGCTACACCGGTGTCCTCTACGACGCCCTGGACGTCGGATCGCTGAGCGGGGCCGCCGCATCGCGCGCACGGGCGCGGCTGGCCGTCGGCTCTGCGCTGTTCGGACTGCTGCGCGCCGACGATCTGGTCCCCGCGTATCGACTCTCGGCGACGTCCAAGCTTCCCGGGCGCCCTTCCCTGGCGACGCGGTGGCGCCCGCTGCTGGAACCCGTGCTGGCCCGCTGGGCGGCCGACGATCTGGTTGTCGACCTGCGCTCGGGTTCGTACGCGGCACTCGGCCGGCTGCCCAACGCGGTCCGCGTGGACGTCGTCGCCGAGCATCCAGACGGGCGTCGCAGCGTGGTGACCCACTTCAACAAGGCGCACAAAGGGCGACTCGCCCGCGCTTTGGCGAGTTCGCGAGCTGAACCGGCCGATGCGTCCGCGGTTGCCGCCGTGGCGAGGCGCGCGGGTATGCGGGTGGAACGGCGCGGGGATGAATTGACCGTCGTCGTCGCCGCCTGAGCGGATCGCCTCAGATCTTGACGATCATGTCGCTGGTGTAGAACTCCGCGGGATCCTGGGAGAACCGGTCGGGCCGCGTGATCCACACCCACGCCCCCGTCGCACCCGGCTCGATGCTGTCGTTGAGGGAGACGGTGCCGTGGCCGACACCGTTGGTGTGAAGCACTCCCGCCGCGACACCGGGATCGCCGCCGAGGCAGGGCGCGGAGGACGGTCGCGGTACCTGGATGAGTCTGACGTCGTAGCGCATGTTCGGGATCGCCACGTCCAGCGTGACATCCGCGGACAGATTCGACCCGCTCGACCTGATGACGCTCGTGCCCCGCCCGTTGCCGGTCGGGCCGTTGTAGTCGGTCTCGCTGTAATCGCAACGGCGCGACACCTGGTTCATCGGGACGAAGGTGTCATTGGCCGACGCGATGCCGGCGGTCAGTAACCCGAGTGGCGTCGCGGTTGTGAGCGCGGCGGCCGAGGCCAGCAGTCGGATCGATCGGCGCATGTCTTCGTCCCCGTTTCCTCATCCGCGGTGTGTAGCCACGGGATTGACCGTCGTCGCTACCGTAAACCACCTGTCACCCGCTCCGGAACGGTTCGCCGGGTGTTCGGCGGCGCGGCGATCAGTCCCGGCACTCGACGACGTCGTAGGCGCCGTCTGCGTACCGCGCCCTGATCAACTTCTTGTCGAACTTCCCGACGCTGGTCTTGGGCACCTCCTCGACGAACGCCCATCGTTCCGGCAACCAGAACCGGGGTACGTTGTCGCTCAGATGTTTCCGTAACTCGTCCGCGGCGACCGATGCGCCCTTGTCGAGGACCACCGCCGCCAACGGCCGCTCCTGCCAACGGTCATCGGGCACCGCGACGACCGCCGCCTCGTACACGGCGGGATGGTCCATGATGCGCAGTTCCAACTCCACAGACGAGATCCACTCCCCGCCGGACTTGATCACGTCCTTGGCGCGGTCGGTCAACGTGATGAAACCCTGCGGGTCGATCCTTCCGACGTCACCGGTGCGCAGCCATCCCTCGTCGAACTTGCTGGGGTCGGCGTTGCGGTAATACGACCCGGTGATCCACGGACCGCGAATCTCGATCTCACCCACGGCTTTCCCGTCGCTGGGCAGAACCGCGCCCCGGTCGTCGACGATGCGGATTTCCACGCCGCACAACGCGCGTCCCGCCGCGGCCCGCAACGTCCAGTGGTCGTCACCGGTCACTTCCGGTGGCGGGATCGCGATCGCCGCCAGCGGAGAGGTTTCGGTCATTCCCCAGCCCTGGCGGATGACAACACCGAGGCGCTCCTGGTACTCCTTCATCATCGCCAGCGGCACCGCCGACCCGCCGCAGCAGACGGTTTGCAGCGACGAGATGTCCCTGTCCGGGTTGGCGTGCAAGAAGTTGAGCACGTCGTTCCATATCGTCGGTACCGCCGCCGAGATGGTCGGGCGATGACGCTCGATCATGTCGACCAGCGGGGCGGCCTGCAGAAACCGGTCGGGCAGCAGCAGATCCGCGCCCGCCATCACCGATGCATACGGCTGACCCCACGCATTGGCGTGAAACATCGGAACGACCGTCAACACGCGGTCACCGTCGGCCAGGCCGATGCCGTTGGCGGAGCACACGGCCATCGAGTGCAGATACGTCGACCGGTGGCTGTAGACGACGCCCTTCGGGTTGCCGGTCGTGCCGCTGGTGTAACACATTGCCGCAGCGCTCTTTTCGTCGAGGACCGGCCAGTCGTACGCGAGCGGCTGCTCGGCGAGGAGGTCGTCGTAGCGAATCACCGTGCAGCCCGCGTCGGCGAGCCCGGAGATGTCACCGTCCCCCACCACGATCACGGTGTGCACCGTCGTCAGCTGCGGAAGGATCGGCGCGAACAACGCCAGAAGCGACATGTCCACCAGCACAACGGAATCCTCGGCCTCGTTGGCGATGAATGCGACCTGATCCCCGCCCAGTCGGATGTTGAGCGTGTGCAGCACCGCGCCCATGCACGGCGCGGCGAAGTAGGCCTCGAGATGTTCCTGGTTGTTCCACATGAACGTGGCCACCCGTTGGCCCTCGCTGACTCCGAGCGCACGCAGCCCGTTGGCCAGCTGGGCCACCCGGGTTCCGAGTTCGCCGTAGCTGATCTCGCGCGAACCGTCGGGCGTCGCGGTGATCACCTTGCGGCCGGAGTGCCACCCCGTACCGTGCCGCAGGATCGTGGTCAGGGTCAGCGGAAAGTCCTGCATCGTGCTGTCCATCGGCATCTCCCCGTGCGGCTGGCTCGATAGCGCCATGATGGTCGATGTCCTGGCATTTCGACGGGAAACGGCACATCGCATCGCTAGCATCTGCGGTCATGGTCCAACCAAGCTATCCGGGATATGCGCCACCGCAGCCGTACAGGCGGCCGGTGTCCGGTGCCGACATCGCGGCGTCGGTCGTCGCTCTGGTTATCACCGCCGGGATGATTGCCGTCGGAGCGTTCTTCGGGCTGTTCTCACTGGCATTCCTGGACCACTGCCCTCCCGAGTCCTGCAGCGCGGACGGCGCCGTGAACGCGGTCTTCACCGCCGTGCTGCTGGCGATCGCGATCGGGGTGGCGGGCCTGATCGCGACCATCGTGCAGCTGGTGCGCCGTGCGCCCGGCTGGCCGTTCGCGTTGGGAACATTCGGATTGTGCCTGACCACCTTCGTGATCGGCGGCTTCGCCTACACCGCGGCGGTCAGCTGAAACCCGCCAGCATGCGGGCAATTTGGCCTACCGTTGGTCGCGTGGAAGCACACCCGGCAAAAGCCCCCGGCCTGGTAGCGGTCGAGGCACTGCGCTCAGGGGACCCCGTCGTCTCGGAGCCGCACCGGCGGCGACATCAGGTCATGTCAACGGTGGCGGTCAGCAATACACAGTGCTGGAGGCCAAAGACCTCGGCGAGGGCTGCGTCGTCCTCGAGCTGGAGTCCAAGGCCCACGACGAACTGCGGGTGATCGAGATGACGTTCCCCGCGGGTTATCAGATGGAAGTGTCGCCTCGCCGACTGCTGTAGACCGCCGTCGGCGTCACCTCAGATAGGAGTGTTGCGTGCTGCGCGATATCCGCGAGTTGTCCGATTCACCCGAGGAGTATGCAGAGGAACTGCGCAGGCGCTGGGGCGGACTGCTGAGCTATCGCTACATCGGCCGCAGTTACGCCCAGATGGACCTCGTCGAAGAGGACAACACCGTCACGGTGCGCCGCGACATGCGCGACGCGGCGGGCGGGCTGCTGTTCGCCGTGCTGGGCATCTCGGCGCCCGAGAGCGGACACATGTCCGACCTCGAGGCGGTGCCGAACCCGGTCATCCACTCCTGCCAGATCCTCGATCCGGGTCGCGACGTCACGTGCTTCGAGGTGGTGTCGGAGGAACTTCGGGTCGGCCGGCAGATGGGATACAGCCGCGCCAAGATCGTCGACGCCGACAACCCGGCCCGCGTGCTCGCACTGATCGAGGGCCAGGGCGTCAGCATCGGCGTCCCGCCCGAGGGACTGGAACGGATGGAGGCCAATCCGCTCGAGATCGTCGACTCCCCCGACCTGCCGCCGCTGTGGCAGGTGTTCGGCGGTCATCGCCGACCCGACGGCCGCTGGGGGCTGCCCGAGCTGTCGGTCGAGGTCGCATCGCCTGATGCGGCCCTGCACGTCGGACCGCAGTTCGTCATCCTCGAGACCGCCGCCATCGACGCCGCGGCCGCCGCCGTAGGAACCGACCGCCTCCACGGGGTGTCCTGCCATGTGATGTTCATGGCGCGCGGAAAGGCCGGCCCTTTCCGGTTGGACACGGAACCGGTGCGCGGGGCCGACGGCACGATCGCGGTCCGCGTGCTGATGCATGACGAGGGCGTCGACGACCGCGTCACCACCGCGGCGTCGTACGTGTTTCGGGTGGCCTAATTGGAATGAGCGTGCGGCCGTCGTGAGACACTTCCGCCATGGTTGTCGCAATCGCCCGCCCCAAGCTCGAGGGCAACGTCGCCGTCGGTGAGGACCGACGCATCGGGTTCGCCGAGTTCGGCGCCCCGCAGGGCCGCACCATCTTCTGGCTGCACGGCACGCCCGGTGCCCGTCGACAGATCCCGATGGAAGCGCGTATCTACGCCGAGAAGGCGAACATCCGCCTGATCGGTCTGGACCGGCCCGGCATCGGGTCCTCCACCCCGCATCGATACGAGCGGGTCGTCGATTTCGCCGACGATCTCCGCACCATCGCCGACACCCTCGGCATCGACAAATTGGCCGTCGTCGGCCTGTCCGGTGGCGGCCCCTACACGCTCGGGTGCGCGGCCGCGATGCCCGACCGTGTGGTGGTGGCGGGCGTGATCGGCGGTGTCGCCCCCACCGTCGGTCCCGATGCGATCCCCGGTGGGCTGATGGGCAACCTCGGCACGCGCGTCGCGCCGCTGCTGCAGTACGCGGGAGTTCCGATCGGGCTGCTGGCCTCGGCCCTGATCCGGTTCATCAAGCCGGTCGCATCTCCGGTCACAGACCTCTACGGGCGCGTGTCGCCCGAGGCGGACCGCCGGCTGCTGGCCCGGCCGGAGATCAAGGCGATGTTCCTCGACGATCTGCTCAACGGCAGCCGCAAACAGCTGGCCGCACCGTTCTCCGACATCGTCGTGTTCGCCCGCGACTGGGGTTTCCGGCTCGACGAGATAGCGGTGCCCATCCGGTGGTGGCACGGCGACGCCGACCATATCGTCCCATTCCGGCACGGTGAGCACGTCGTCTCGAAGCTTCGCGATGCCGAGCTGTACCCGATGCCCGGCGAGAGCCATCTCGCCGGCCTGGGCCGGGCCGAGGAGATCCTGCAGACGACGATGAAGGTGTGGGACGAGTACCAGACCCAACGCCCCTGACCGCGGTGTCTGTCGGCGCGTCAGCTCAGCGCTTCAGCCAGCCGGACACCGTGGACAGGTCCCGGCTGTAGGCCATCAGGATGTCGTCGTGATACAGCGCGCCGCCGCTGATGGCGTCGTTTCCCTGCCAGATCACGTGAATACGCACCGGGCTGCGCGTGTAGTAGTCGGTACGGTCGGCGTCCCTGCGGTGCCATCCGGCCTCTACGGCGCGTTCAGACATCTGCTCGCGCGCGTTCTCCGCCATCGGTGCTCCTCCTGTGTCGGACCCGTACGTTAGCCGATCCGCATGGCACCGCTGCAGGAGGCCGCGGACGCGCATCAGTCAGCTCAGCGCGCGGCGCAGCAGGTGCATGGCCACGGTGGTGGACCGCTCGCGGATGTCGGCGCGGTCACCGGGCATCCGCATCGATCTGGTCACCGTGGTGCCGTCGGCCAGCTTCAGACTGAAACACACCGTGCCGACGGGCTTTTCGGCTGTGCCGCCGCCCGGTCCGGCGATTCCGGTGATCGCGACCGCGGTGTCCGCGCCGAACCGGTTCAGCGCCCCGTCGGCCATTGCTTCGGCGACGGGCTCGGAGACCGCGCCGTGCAGTTCGATCAGGGCGGGCTCGACGCCGAGCAGTTCGGATTTGGCGTCGTTCGCGTAGGCCACCACCGCGCCCGCGACGTACGCCGACGACCCCGCGAGATCGGTCAGCCGCGCGGCCAACAGGCCGCCGGTGCACGACTCCGCGGTCGCGATACGACGCCCCCTCAGCAGCCGGGCGACCTGGTCATCGACGCGGGAGCCGTCCTCGGAGAAGACCGCATCGCCATGACGATCACGCAGCCGCCCCATCAGCTCGGTGTAGGTCTGTGCGGCGTCCGGCTCGTAGCGGGTGACAACCTCGAGTTCACCGCGTCGCAGGCAGGTGGTGATCTCGAGCCGTTCGAAGTCGTCGACCTCGCGTTCGGCATCGCGCAGCGTGTCGGCGAGACCGGATTCGGGAACACCGAACATCCGCACCATCTCCTGGCGATACACCGTACGGTCGGCGATGGCCTTCTGTACCGCAGCGGTCTGCAACGCCAGCGGCCACATCGGTTGCAACTCGCGTGGCGGGCCGGGCAGCACGACGACCGTCGGCGCGCCGGGAACCACCACACCCGGCGCGGTGCCCACCGGATCGATCACATCGGCGCCTTCGGGGATCAGGGCCTGCTTGCGGTTGGCTGCCCGGATCGCCTCGGCGTCGACGTCGGGGAAGCGCGCCATCAGCCGCGACACGATGTCGGCGATCTTTTCCTCGAGTCTGTTGTCCAACACCAACTTTCGGCCGCTGAACCGAGCTACCGTCTCGACGGTCATATCGTCGGCGGTGGGCCCGAGGCCGCCGGTCGTGATGATGAGGTCCACGCCCTCGTCGGCCAGGAAGCGCAGCTGCGCCTCGATGTCGCCGCGCCGGTCGCCGCACATCGTGATGTGGGCCAGCTCGACACCCAACTCCAGCAGTCGGTCGGCCAGCCAGGGCCCGTTGAGATCTTGGACCCGGCCGGTGAGGACTTCCGTACCGGTGACGACGATGCCCGCGCGTGCGCTCACGAGCTACGACATTACGCACCCGACACGGCGCCGGCGCACGGCGGTAATGTCATTACCATGACCGCACCCAAGTCGCTTCGCGAGTTGTTCGACCAACTCGGTCTGACGGAGGTGCCGTCGGCCGAGGGCACCGTGACGATGGAGATGCCCGTCGACGAGCGGACCACCAACACCGCGGGCGGTTTGCAGGGCGGCTTGATCGCGACGATGGCCGACGTGACCGCGGGCCAGCTCGCCTCCCGAGCCACCCCGTTCGGCCATGCCATCGCCACCACGGACCTGTTCATCCGCTATCTGAGGCCCATCAAGATCGGGCCGGCGCGGGCGGTCGCGCGCATCCTGCGCACGGGTAAGCGTTCGGTGGTCGTCCAGGTCGACATCTACCGCGGCAACGACGACGAGATCGGAGCGACTGCGACGGTGAACTTCGCCGCCGTCGACTGAGGTCGACCCACCCCTCTGGCCGAGACCCACCCTCGCTAGATCCACCGCTGGCGTACCCACCCCGCTGGCCGAGTGTGAGGTTATGTCACGCTCGCGCCGCGAAAGACGTGCGGGTAACCCACGTTCGGCGCACTACTTGTGGGGGACGTCGTTGGTCAGGCCACCGTCCATGACGTACTCGGCGCCGGTCGAGTACCGCGACTCGTCGCTGGCCAGGAACACGACAAAGGTCGCGACCTCGTCGGGTTGACCGGGCCGGCCCAACGGGATCCGCAGCATGTTGTCGGGGAAGTGTTTGGTCATCGGGGTGCGGATGAAGCCCGGGTGCACCGAGTTGACCCGGATGTTGTGCGGTCCCAGTTCCAGTGCCGCCGACTTCGTGAGCCCGCGCACCGCCCACTTCGAGGCCACGTACGGGTGCACCATCACCGCGCCGCGCAGCCCCTCGATCGAGGAGATGTTGATGATCGATCCGCCGCCGGCGGCCTTCATCGCCTCGACCGAATGCTGCATGCCCAGGAAGGTGCCGGTGAGGTTGACGTCGATGACCTTCTGCCACTTGGCCATGTCGAACTGGCCGATCATGCCCAGGGCCACGGTCCCGGCGTTGTTGACCAACACGTTGAGCTTGCCGAACTCATTGACGGCGGTGGCGACGGCGGCCTCCCACTGGTCGGCCTGGGTGACGTCGAGGTGGACGTAGCGGGCGGCGTCACCGATCTCCTCGGCCAGCGCCTTGCCCTCTTCGTCGAGGATGTCGCCGATCACCACCTTGGCGCCCTCGGCCACCAGTGCGCGGGCGTCGGCGGCCCCCATTCCGCGAGCACCGCCACTGATGAGTGCCACTTTGTCGTCCACACGTCCCATGGGGCGTCAGGCTACCGCACCTCGCAGAGAACTAGAACCTGTTCCAATTTCGCTGGCCAGCACGCATACTGCTGGCCATGGCTATTCGTGTGGCGCTCATCGGAACCGGCAACTGCGGCAGCCTCGCACTGAAGCAACTGATCGACGATGCGCGGTTCGATCTCACCGGCGTATGGGTCTCGTCGGAGGCCAAGGTGGGCAAAGACGCCGGGGAGTTGGCCGGTCTCGACGTCACCACCGGGGTGAGCGCGGTAGGCGATCTCGACGCGATCATCGCGGACGCGCCGGAATGCGTCGTGTACTGCGCGATGGGCGACACGCGACTGCCCGATGCGATGGCTGACGTGCGCAAGATCCTCGCGGCGGGCATCGACGTCGTCGGCTCCGGCCTCGGCGTGTTGCAGTACCCGTGGCAGGTGATCCCCGACAAGTACATCCAGCGTATCGAAGACGCTGCGCGAGAAGGCAATTCGACGGTCTTCATGACGGGTGTGGACCCGGGCTTCGTGACCGACCTGCTCCCGTTCGCCCTTGCCGGAACATGTCAGAGCATCGAACAGTTCCGCACGATGGAGATCGCCGACTACGCGAGCTACGACGGCGCCACCGTCATGTTCGACGTGATGGGCTTCGGTAATGAGATCGGTGACCTTCCGATGCTGTACCAGCCCGGAGTGCTGAGCATCGCCTGGGGCACCGCCATCCGCCAGCTCGCCGCGGGCCTCGGCATCGAGGTCGACGAGATCCGCGACTCCGTCGAACAGGAACCGGCGCCCGAGGACTTCGACGTCGCGGTCGGCACGATCAAGAAGGGCACCGTGGCCGCCGTGCGATTCCAGATCGAGGGCATGGTCAAGGGCAGACCGGCGATCGTCGTCGAGCACGTCACGCGGCTGCGCGGCGACCTGCGACCGGACTGGGCTCAACCCGCACAGCCGGGCGGTTCGTACCGCGTCGAGATCACCGGCGAACCGTCATATGTCATGGACATCTGCCCGACCAGTCGCAACGGCGATCACAACTACGCCGCGATCCTGGCCGCGGCCGGCCGCATCGTCAACGCGATCCCGGACGTGGTGGCGGCCGCACCGGGGATCCGGACCACTTTGGACATGCCGCTCGTGACGGGCAAGGGGTTGTACGCGGCTCAGTAAGCTGACGAGGTTATGAGCCTGCAGCCGACGCAGCCCGTGGACGCTGTAGCCGAAGTCGCCGCCAGCCCGCAGGATCCCCGTGTCGGGGCGTTCTTCGATCTCGACGGCACGCTGGTCGACGGCTTCACCGCCACCGCACACGCCGCCGACCGCATTCGCCGCAGACAGGCGCGCATCGGTGAGGTGCTCGGCGTGGTCGAAGCGTCGCTGCGATACCGGTTGGGCCGCATGCAATTCGAGCGGCTTCTCACCCGTGCTGCCGGATACCTGCGCGGTGAGTCCCTCGCCGAACTCGACGAACTCGGTGAGCGGCTCTTCGTGGAGCGGGTGGCGGCGCGCGTGTTCCCCTACATGCACGAGATCGTCCAAGCGCACCAGCAACGCGGCCACACCGTTGTGCTCAGCAGCTCAGCGCTGACCATCCACGCCGAACCCGTCGCCCGGTTCACCGGGATCAACCACGTGTTGTGCAATCACTTCGAGACCGACGGCGCCGGTCTGCTCACCGGCCGGATCGCCAAGCCCGTCATCTGGGGAGCCAACAAATCGACCGCGGTGCAACGCTTCTGCGAGGCCAATGGCGTTGAGCTGCACCGCAGTTACTTCTACGCCGACGGTGACGAGGACTCGGTGCTGATGGCTCTTGTCGGAAATCCACGGCCGGTGAACCCACGGCCCGGGCTCGCCGCGATGGCGGCCGAACACGGTTGGCCGGTGTTGCAGGTCGAGGGGTCGAGCAACCGCAGGCGGGTGTCGTTTCGGCGGTTCATCGGATACGACTGAGCGTCGCGCCGAGACTACGGTTTCTGACGCATTTCGCCCGAATCCCGTCATAAAGCGAAGTCTCGGCGAAGGATTGGACCGTGGCCGGACAGTTCAACGACGTCGCCGCGGTGGTCGCCACCGCCGATATCGTCGCGGCCCGGACCTGGTACTGCCAGGTGATGGGGCGTGGCCCCGATCTCGAGCCGATCGACGGCGTCGCCGAGTGGCAGATCACCGCGACCGCCTGGCTGCAGCTCATGGAGGACCACACGCGCGCGGGCCGATCGGCGGTCCGGATCGGTGTCGACGATCTCGACGCGCAGATCACCGACTTGGCGCGGCTGGGCATCGACACCGGAGAGGTCGTCGTGATCGCCGACCTGGTGAAGGTCGTCGACGTCGTCGATCCCGACGGTAACGAGGTCTCCTTCGTGCAGGACCTCGGTACGTACTAAACTAGAACACGTTTCAATTTGAGCGGCCCATCACCAAGGAGCAGGCATGCGCACCCCGATCTGTGACGACCTCGGCATCGAGTATCCGATCTTCGCGTTCACCCACTGCCGGGACGTGGTGGTCGCCGTGAGCAAGGCCGGCGGCTTCGGCGTGCTCGGCGCCGTCGGATACACCCCGGAACAGCTCGAGATCGAGCTCAAGTGGATCGACGAGAACATCGGAGACCACCCATACGGCGTGGACATCGTGATCCCGAACAAGTACGAGGGCATGGACTCCGCGGATATGGATCCGGAGGTGCTCAAGAAGACGCTCAACGACCTCGTCCCCCAGGAGCACATCGACTTCGCCAAGAAGATCCTCGCTGAGCACGGCGTGCCGGTCGATCACAGCGACGACGACGCGTTGCAACTGCTCGGGTGGACCGAGGCCACCGCCACCCCACAGGTGGAGGTCGCGCTGCGGCATCCCAAGTGCACGCTGATCGCCAACGCGCTCGGCACTCCCCCCGCCGACATGATCAAGCACATCCACGACGAAGGCCGCAAGGTCGCCGCGCTGTGCGGTTCGCCGTCGCAGGCGCGCAAACACGCCGACGCCGGCGTGGACATCATCATCGCCCAGGGCGGCGAGGCCGGCGGGCACTGCGGTGAGATCGGCTCGATCGTGCTGTGGCCGCAGGTCGTCAAGGAGGTCGCCCCGGTGCCGGTGCTGGCCGCCGGCGGCATCGGCAGCGGCCAGCAGATCGCGGCGGCACTCGCCCTCGGGGCCCAAGGTGCCTGGACCGGTTCGCAGTGGGTGATGGTCGAAGAGTCGGAGAACACCCCGGTTCAGCACGCGGCGTACGTCAAGGCCTCCAGCAAGGACACCGTGCGCAGCCGGTCGTTCACCGGTAAGCCCGCGCGCATGCTGCGCAACGAGTGGACCGAGGCGTGGGAGGATCCCAACAACCCCAAACCGCTCGGAATGCCGTTGCAGTACATGGTTTCCGGGATGGCGGTGGCCGCGACCCACAAGTATCCGAACGAGTCCGTCGACGTGGCGTTCAACCCGATCGGTCAGGTCGTCGGGCAGTTCACCAAGGTCGAGAAGACCGCGACGGTGATCGAGCGCTGGGTGCAGGAGTACCTCGAGGCGACCGGCAGGCTCGACGAGATCAACGAGGCCGCCTCGGTCTGATCCGCGGTTCTCCGCATCGCACCCCGGGGGGTGGCCCGCTGATCTTGGGTACACCCCTACCCATGACGCACATAAGGCGATGGGGCGCGGTGTACATACTGCTCCTGCTGTTCGTCGGCTCATGGCTCGGACAGTTCTTCACCCAACTGGCCGAGTTCACCAGTACCCAGCAGCAGCATGGCCAGCCCTTCATGTGGAACGAGTACCGCACCAGTTCTTCGCGAGCACGTTCGAGAACTGGCAAAGCGAGTGGCTGCAATTGATCTTCCAGGCGATCCTGCTGCTCGGCGCCAAGCATTGGTTGTTCAAGGTCGACGCCGAGGACCTCGAGCGCATCGAAGCCAAGGTCGACGAGATCAAGGACAGGTTGGGTCTGCCGACTCCTCCCCCGTGACTTCACGTTTCGGCATCGCCGGCGCGACCGGCACCGCCGGAGTCAGTTGCTGAGAAGTCGCTGCGTGGCCCGTTCCACGACTTCGCGCCGGGTCAGACCGGCGTGGTCGGCCGCGATGAAGTGACCTCCGATCGCCAGCGAGAACGCGAGCATGGCCCGGGCCTCGACATCGGCGGGGTTTCCGATGAAAGTGCCGATGAGAGCGCGCAGATACTCCATCCGACGGTTGTCGACGCGGCGAAGGCGCCGCGCCACCGCGCGATCGCGGCGGGCCCAGTCACGCACCGCCAGGTCGATCGGGAGGAGTTCCTTGGAGAACGTCAGCAGGCCCGCCTTGCGGACTTTCGCCCTGGCGTCCCCGCCCTCGGCCTCAACGCGTTCCAGCACATCGTCGGTACTTCGCTGCTCCCATGACTCGAGCAGGGCGTCGAGGAAATCCTGCCGATTGGCGAAGTGCCAATAAAAGCCGCCACGCGTGACACCCAGCGCCTTGGCGAGCAGATCCACCCGGACGGCGTCCGGCCCACCCGCCGCCAACGCCTCGAGCCCGGCGTCGATCCACACGTTCCGTGGTGTGCGGATCTGAGCGACCATCGGCGACCTCCTGCGTTAAGGCATTGACGGCGTCACAGATTCAAGCATACAGTAATGTATGTTTGGCGGAGAGCGACTCGACATCGGCGAGCATGTCGTCCGGCCCTGGCGGATCCATGACATCGCCGCCGACTTCGAGGTGCTCGATGTCTGGGCGCTGCCGACGCCGGGACGGCGCGACGAGTTCGATGAACTCGTGAAGCTTTGGTGCACATTCGATGCCGCCCGGACCTCACCCGTCGTGCGCGCCCTGTTCGCCGCCCGGTGGGCGCTGGGAAGGTTGTTCGCGCTCGACACGGCGGAGGCGGGTTTGGGTGCGCGCGTCCACACCTTGCGAGACCGCCTCAGTCCTGAATTACGCTCCAGTGCAACACGACTCGCAGTAGACGATGCCCATTTTCAACCCCTGTACCGCACCGACGACGAGTTCGCGATGGAGATCGCCAATCGGACCGTGCACGGGGTGTTGCACGTCGGCTGGGTCGCCGACGCCACGGGTGCGCATCGCGGACAGATGGCGGTGCTGGTCCGGCCCAACGGTGCGATCGGCCGGATGTATCTACGCGCGATCGCTCCCTTCCGCCACCTCGTCGTCTACCCGCTGATGCTGCGCGACATCGGTCGACTGTGGCGCAGCAGGCCGGGGGCGACACGACACGAAAGCAGGCAGCCATGACCAGAACCCACGCCTTGAATCGTCACGTTCAGCAGGTCCCGCCCCCGGAAGCGCTGCTCAGCGCGAGCACACTCGGGCGCATCGACTACGCGGACAGCTTCGAGGTCACCATCGATCATCCGCTCGAGCGCAGTGCCGAGGCGTGGATGCGACTGATATTGGAGGGGGCGCCGTTGCACACCCGGATCCGGCTGCTGTCGGCTTGGTCGGCGATCGGGCTCAAGCTGCGAACGCCGGGTTCGGCCGGCGCGATCCTCGGGTGGACGATTCGCGACCGGGACGCCGGTTTCGTGATGGTCGGGACGAACTCACGGATCGGGATGCCGGCAGAACTGATCCTGCGTCGAGAGAACGGCAGATTGCTGTTCGCGACCTTGGCCCGTCAGGACAATGCGTTCGTCCGCGCCCTATGGGCGACGATCGAGACATCGCACGTGCAAACGGTCCGGTCGCTTCTGGAGCGAGCCCGCCGCTAGGGCGCCGGCGGAACAGGTGCAAGCGGCGGGGGCGGTGCCGCGGGCGCGGGCGGCACCGGTGCGATCGGAACGTTGGGGCCGGGGTTCTGGTCGGGAATCGGGGTGTTCATGCCGCGCTGGGCCAAGCCCATGATCAACGCTTCCTTCCCGCTGATCTCATGCCTCTGGACGGCGTACCACAGGTCCTTCAGATAGCTGACGTTCGGACTCTCGTTTCCGCGCCCGGTCGGATCCAGTTTGGTCCCCGGCGCCAGCGTCTCCGGGCTCGCGAGGTGCGGCACGGGTTCGGGCGGGGTGGCCGGCGCCTCGGCGGCAGCGGGTGGCTCGGGTGCGGGCGGTGGCGCAGCGGGTGCCGGGCGCAGGAAGGCCAACGGATCGGCTGCCGGCGGTGCAGCGGGCGCCGGTGCGGCGGCTTCGAGAACCGCTGCGCTGTCGGCCGGCGCGGGGGGCGGTGGCGGAGGAACCGGCGCGGCAGGTTCAGCGAGGGTCTGCGGCGCGGCGGCCATGATTGCCGCTGCCAATCCCGCGCCCAGCAGCGAAAGCTTCTTCGGGTTGATGACGATCCTCACCGCTGCCCCCTTTCCGGGTTACCGCTCGAAGACCGGAGGACCGGCCCTTCCGCAGCTCACTTTTGGTTCGAACAGTGTCGCAGAATTGTTACAGGAGTGCTCGCCGTGACGAAGAGGTCAATTACCGCGCCGCAGAGAACACGTTCCACTTCCCCTTTTCGTTGGACTTTCCCGATCCCGCCTCACCCGCGCCCAACTGTGGTGTAGCAATGCGGTGAGGGCACTAGACGACGTCATCGAGGGATGCAGCCATGCCGACTCCGAACCTTCCGCCCGGATTCGATTTCACCGATCCAGACATCTACGCCGAACGCCTGCCGGTGGACGAACTCGCCGAGCTTCGCAAGGTGGCGCCCATCTGGTGGAACGAACAGACCAAAGGGAACCTTGCGTTCGGTGACAACGGTTTCTGGGTGGTCACCAAGCACAAGGACGTCAAGGAGATTTCGCGACGCAGCGACATCTTCTCCAGTAACCAGAAGACCGCGCTGCCGCGCTATCGCGACGAGGCCGATCCCGAATCGCTCGAGGGCGGCAAGGTGGTCCTGCTCAATCAGGACGCCCCGCACCATACGCATCTCCGCAAGATCGTGTCGCGTGCGTTCACCCCGCGCGCGATCGAATCACTGCGCGCCGAACTGCGCGAGCGGGCGGCCAAGATCGTCAAGGCGGCCGCTGCCGAGGGTTCCGGGGATTTCGTCGAGCAGGTCTCGTGCGAGCTTCCACTGCAAGCGATCGCGGGACTGATGGGTGTGCCGCAGGAAGACCGGATGAAGCTGTTCCACTGGTCGAATCAGATGGTGGGCGATCAGGATCCCGAGTACACCCGCAACGACCCGACCGCCGCGTCGGTCGAGCTGATCATGTACGGCATGCAGATGGCCGCCGAGCGCAGCAAGAACCCGGGCGAGGATCTGGTCACCAAGCTCGTGCAGGCCGACGTCGAGGGACACAAACTCACCGACGACGAGTTCGGCTTCTTCGTCATCCTGCTGGCGGTGGCGGGCAACGAGACCACGCGCAACTCGATCACCCAGGGCATGATGGCGTTCACCGAATTCCCCGAGCAGTGGGAACTTTTCAAGCGGGAACGGCCCGTCACCGCCGCCGACGAGATCGTCCGCTGGGCCACCCCCGTGACGTCGTTCCAGCGCACCGCGCTCGAGGACACAGAACTGTCGGGCGTGAAGATCAAGAAGGGCGACCGGGTCGTCATGTTCTACCGGTCGGCCAATTTCGACGAAGAGGTCTTCGACGACCCCTATACCTTCGACATCCTGCGAGATCCCAACCCGCACGTCGGATTCGGCGGCACGGGTGCGCACTACTGCATCGGTGCGAACCTGGCCCGGATGACGATCGACCTCATCTTCAACGCGATCGCCGACGAGATGCCGAATCTGCGGCCGCTGGGCCCACCCGAACGCCTCCGGTCCGGCTGGCTCAACGGCATCAAGCATTGGCAGGTCGACTATGTCGGCGCCGACCCGGCCGTCAGTGGGCGGGCTCCGGTCGGTGCCCGCAGCGAGCCTGCGCCCTGACGTGTTCCCCCGATCGGTGGACCCGCCTCTCCACCGCGGAAGTGTCCGATCGGCGGACGCGCCGGCCGGCCGGGCACCGATACCTTCACGTCGGCACCTGAAAGAGACGGGTGCCATGGTTCCGCCCGGACGGGATCGACTACCAAGCCGGGTCTTGTTCGCAAGACCGGACCGTGAGTTGTCCATCGGGGGCAAGCCGTACCTACGGTCTGTCCCGTCCGGGTCTCCCACTGCGTCTCAGTAGTCGATGATCGAGCGCCAGTAGTCCTCCGGTATCTCGGTATTCGACTTCAGCACCATGGCCAGACCGGTCGCCATCGCGATGCCGAGCAGGCCAAGCCACAATCCGAAAAGGCCGATGAGGGTCCACAGCACGGTGGTGACGACCGGCCACGGCGACAGCGCCGCCAGCACGGGCGCGAAGAAGAAGCCGGCACCGATGTACCACGCGGACCCTGCGCGGTCGTTGATCAGCACGAAGCGCAGCCACCGCGGGATCGGCGTCGTCGCGGGCAGTGCACCCATAAGGCCTCCTTCGTCCGATGACACCGATAACGCTGCCCTCATGAGGTAACCGGCGCAATTACCTGCCAGGTAGTGGTCGAGACGCAGGCAGCCGGTCACACTGGCAACCATGACCATTGCGGCTGTACACACGCAGACGTTCGGCGCCTTGTTGAAACAATGGCGCGGGCGCCGGCGGCTCAGCCAACTCGATCTCGCCCTCGCCGCCGACGTGTCCTCCCGGCACGTCAGCTTCATCGAGACCGGACGATCCACGCCGAGCCGGGCGATGGTGCTGCGACTGGCGGAGGTCCTCGACGTTCCGCGTCGTGAGCAGAACCAGCTGCTGATGGCGGCGGGTTTGGCCCCGATGTACTCCGAGCGGTCTCTTGATGATCCGGACATGGCGGCGGTTCGGGACGGTATCGATCGAGTCCTGCTGGCCTACAACCCGTTTCCGTGCGTCGTGGTGGACCGCCGATGGCAGATCGTGCGGGCCAACGCCGGTGCCGGCGTGTTGATGGACGGTGTCGCGCCGGAACTGCTCCAAGCACCGAACGCGCTGCGCATCGCCCTGCATCCCGATGGCTTGGCGCCGAGGATCAGAAACCTCGCGCAGTGGCGTCATCACCTCATCGAACGACTTCGGCGCGAGGTCGCGGTCAGCGGTTCTGATGAACTGTCGTCGCTGTTGGCCGAAATCGATTCCTACCCCGGCGGTTCCGACGGGACATCGGATCTGGGCAGCGTCGCGGTACCGCTGGAGCTCTCCACACCGGACGGGCGCCTGCTGACCTTTCTGTCCACGGTGACGACGTTCGGCACAGCGCTCGACCTCACCGCCACCGAGCTCTCGATCGAGGCGTTCCTTCCAGCCGACGAGGCTACCGCCGCCGCCTTGCGGTGAGAGCGGAGCCGTCCGCAAGAGTTCTGTTCTGCGCTCACATAATCCTGGTTCGCAGACGGCGATCGCCGCATTGTCGGTGTATGACCACGACCGCCGACGCGCCCACCATCGCCTCCTCCGCACCCAGCCGCATCTCGCGGCTGCGGGTGCCAGAACTCGACGAGCTGCAGACCACCGCGGTGCGCGGCTTCTTCGCCAAACAGCAGCGCGACGAGGGACTGACGTCGAACTGGTTCCGGGCGCTCTCCCTCAATGAGCAAGACCTGGAACGGCTCAACGGCTACCTGCTGCCACTGTTGGGTGCCGATGGGCGCGGCGGTCTGAGCGCGCGTGAGCGAGAGGTCATCGCCACCGTCGTATCCGGCGAGAACCGCTGCGCCTACTGCCATACCAACCACGCCAACAAGCTCGGCAAGGTCGCCGGCGATTGGTCGTTCGGCCAGCGCGTGGCCATCGACCACCACCAGGTGGCCGAGTTGACCGACCGTGAACGGGCCCTGGCCGATATCGCCGTGCTGGTCAACAACCACCCGCAGTCGATCCGAGACGGCGACATCGACCGGCTGCGTGCGCTGGGGTTGGACGATCATCAGATCCTGGAGGGCATCTCGATCGCTGCATTCATCGGCGCGACCAATCGGATCGGCATCGCGCTGTCGGTGCCACCCAATGTGGAGTACACGGGTGTCCCGGCCGCCGATCGCCGGAACACGCCGGATCGGTAGTCGCTCGAACCGCGTATATGCGGCCGCGAACACCAATAGAGTCTGGCGTCATGGACATCCGACTCGTTGCGGCGGCCGCGGTCATCCTCGGTGCCGGGGTCGCGGGCTGCTCCACGCCGCCTGCGGCACTCGGTGGGACGACCGCGAAGGTAACCATCAACGGCGAGAGCACCGGCGGACCGCACGCGGTGTCGTGCACGCAGTCCGGGTGGCTGTGGACGATCGAGACCCCCGACGAGAACAAGGGCTTCACGGCCAGCCTCGGCACCGGCGACAAGGTCACCGTGGAATCGGTCAGTTTCCACGACTTCGGCGGCTTCACCGGCAACTTCTGGCAGGGGAACATCGGCGAGGCCGAGGTCGAAGGGGACGGCGGCAGGTTCACCATCACCGGCTCGGCGGACGGTTCGTTCACCGACAACCCGAGTAATGCGGTGACGGCCACCTTCCGCATCGAAGCAAACTGCTGAGGGCCCCGCTCGTGCATGAGTTTCGTCAAGCGGTCGAGGCCGGGGATCTCGATGCGGTCATCGCGCTGTGCCGCGACGACATCGTGTTCCGCAGCCCCGTCGTCTTCACGCCGTACGAAGGACGCGATGCGCTGCGAACGATCCTCGCGGCGGTGATGGAAGTCTTCGAAGACTTCCGATACGTCCGTGAGATCGGGGCGGCCGACGCTCGCGACCATGCGCTGGTGTTCCAGGCGAGGGTCGGCGACAAGGACATCGAAGGCTGCGACTTCATCCGCACCGATGAGAACGGTGCCATCAGCGAGCTCACCGTGATGGTGCGCCCGTTGTCGGCGACGCTGAGCCTGGCCGAGACGATGAAGGCGCGGTTGGCCGGAGCCTGATCCACTGGTCTGACCACTTGACCTCTGTCCTGTTTGGTGGCAGGGTGGCCGCATGGCCCTGCAACCGGTTAATCGGCGCTCCGTGCCCGAGGACGTGTTCGAACAGATCGTGTCCGAGGTGCTCAGCGGGCAGATGCAACCCGGCGAGTCCCTGCCCAGCGAGCGCAGGCTGGCCGAGGTCCTCGGCGTCTCGCGACCGGCGGTGCGGGAGGCGCTCAAGCGACTCACCGCAGCGGGTCTGGTCGAGGTGCGCCAGGGCGATGCGACCACCGTGCGCGACTTCCGGCGTCACGCGGGTCTGGATCTCCTGCCGCGGCTGCTCATGCGGGCCGGCGAACTCGACTTGTCGGTCGTCAGGAGCATCCTGGAGACGCGGCTGCACAACGGCCCCAAGGTTGCAGAACTGGCCGCCGAACGCAGCGGTCCGGAACTGGGTGAAGCGCTCGATCAGACGTTGCGGGATCTGGCCGCCGAGGACGATCCCGTCGCGCAGCAACGCCACGCCCTGACGTTCTGGGACCACATTGTCGACGGCGCCGACTCGATTGCCTTCCGGTTGATGTACAACACGCTGCGGGCCACGTACGAGCCGGCGCTGCCCGCGCTGGCAGCCGTGATGGCCGCCGAGGTTGGGAGACCGCACGCCTACCGCGACTTGGCCGACGCGATCACCGCACGCGATCCGGCGCGGGCCCGGCGAGCCGCGCAGGATCTGCTCGAACCGGCCACCGCCGCGCTACTGGACGCCCTCGACAATCTGAAGGACCCACGATGACGACGACCGCAGGCCGCGCACGCAAAGGTTTCACCCTCACCGATGCGCTGCGCCAATTCTGGAAGCACCCCTCCCCCTGGATGATCGGCGCCACGCTCGCCGCCGCGGTGACCGCACGCATCGCTGTCGGCGACTGGCAGCTCACCGATGCGCTGGTGCCGGTGGTGATCCTTGCGCTGTTTCCGTTCTTCGAGTGGATCATCCACGTCTTCGTTCTGCACTGGAGGCCGAAGCGGCTCGGGCCGTTGACGATAGACCCCCTGCTGGCGCGAGAACACCGCGCGCACCACAGCGATCCCCGCGACGTCCCGTTGATCTTCATCCCATGGAAGTCGTTGGCCACGTGGGTGTTGCCGTTGACGGTTGCGGTCGGCCTCGTGGCTTTCCCGCGGCTGGGTATGGGACTGACCTACCTCGTCTGTATCGGGACCCTCGGGCTGGTCTACGAGTGGACGCACTACCTGATTCACAGTGACTACAAGCCGAAAACCGCTCTGTATCGGGCGATCTGGCGTAACCACCGGCATCATCACTTCAAGAACGAGCATTACTGGTTCACCGTGACCAGTTCGGGAACGGCCGACAGAGTCCTCGGCACCTACCCCGACCCGGCCGCGGTGGAGAACTCACCGACCGTGAAGAAGCTGCATGCCGACGCCCAACCGGTCGGCGCCTCGGGCGATTAGGCCTGGACGATGACCGGGTCGCCGATGCTCACCATGTCGTAGTACCACGCCGCGTTGTCCGGGCTGAGATTGATGCAGCCGTGGCTCACGTTCTCGTACCCCTGCGAACCCGTCGACCAGGGCGCCGAGTGCACGTACACGCCACCCCAATTGATGCGGACGGCGTAGTAGACGGTGAGCTTGTAGCCCTCCGGATCATCCAGCGGAATGCCGATGGTGCGGGAATCCATGATCACGGGGCTCTGCTTCTCGAGCACTGTGAACGATCCCTTGGGTGTCGCGAAGCCCGGCTTGCCCATTGATGCGGGCATCTCGCGCATGGTTTCGCCGTCGATGCTGACGGTGAAGGTATGGGCGTCGATGTCGGCGACCGCGAGCACCTCAGAGCCGGTCTGAAAGCTGGCCTTGGCATCCCCCGCCATCACCGTGATGGTGGAATGCGCCGGGAAGAAGTCTTCTGGAGTCCACTGCAGCACACGGTCATCGAGCCAGGCGAAGGTTCCCTTCTGGGTTCGCAGCGGCATCGCCGGCGCGGATACACCGAACGTGCGCTCGGCGCCCGCCCGGTCACCGATGGGCTGCTTGAACGTCACCGTGATCGGATGCGCCACACCGACTGTCTGGCCGGCAGGCTGAATGCTGGCTACGGCGTTCGGCGTTGCGATACCCGCGGAACTTGTCGGGGCGGAGACCACGGTGAGCACCGCGAGGCTCGCCACCGCGAGCAGGTTTCGTAGCTTCAGCACACTTTCATCCTAATTCGTCTCGTGGAGTTCCCCCGGCAATCGCAATGCGGGCCCACGTGTGCATGTCGCAGCACACGCGGATACCGCACTCACAACCGTTATCGAACACGCTGCTCAGAACGTTTCACACCGGTTTGGTCCGAGCGGGCGCGGCGAGCCGGTAGACGGCCGGCAAACTCAGCCCACGAGAGGGTTCACATGCCCCCAGCACACCATCGGTCGGCGAGTCACGCAGGCGGCAGTGGCGCGGGTTCCGGTGCCGGGGGTGCAACGCCCTCGGGCGGTGGTGCGACGCCCTCGGGCGGTGGTGCGACGCCCTCGGGCGGTGGTGCGACGACCGCTTCGGGCGGTGGCGGCGGGAGCGGGGCCCCCGGCGGTGGTGCCAGCGCGGGGTCGACGGGCGGAGGGGCCTGCTGGACCGGTGGGGCGTTGTCGCCGGCGTCCGAGAACCGGTCCCTGATCCGTTGCAACCAACCGCGGCGTTCGGGTACCGGTGTGGGCTGAGCAGGTACCAGACCAGGAGCCATCGATTCCGGTGGCAACGCTGGCGCCCCCGGCACCGTGACCGGCGCCTCGGGTGGCGGGGCGGCAGGCAGCGGATCCTGCGCGACCGCGGGAATGTCGACGACGGCGACAGGCGGCGCTTCGGGTGGCACCGGTATCTCGGCCGGTGGCGGCGGCGGGGGCGCCGGGGGCGGCGGTGAAGCGGCCGGCAGGGGCGCGGGTGCGGCCGCGATGTCGGGCGACGATTTGGCGGCGGGCGTCGGCTCGGAGGGCGTGGTGTCCTTGCCCGGCGTCAGCTGCATGCTGATCGCTGCCGAAACCGATACGACGAACGTGACCGTTCCCGCAGCCAGCATGGCCAGCGGCCCGGCATGCGCGGGCTGCCGTCGACGCTGCTCACCTGCGCGGTCGAGCACCTCCTCGGCGGAGAACACCGACGTGCCGCTGTCGGCCGCGGCGAGCGCAGCACCGCGTGCCAGGGCCAACTCGGCTTCGGCGGGTGCGAACACCGGCACCGACAGCACGGTCTCCAGCCGGGGCATGATCGCGTCCAGATCCGCGCCCGATCCCACCAGCACCAACGCTTCGGGTCGCCAGTCGGCCCTGGCGAACACGGCGTTCAGCCAGCGGATCAACGAATCTTCGCTGTCGACCGAATGGTTGACCGCGGTCTGCACGGCGCCTTCGCGCGTGTTCACGACCAGCGCGATGACCGCGTCGTACTCGATCACGCACACCGCCGTGACCTCATTGCCGAGCAACTCGGCGACACCCCACGCCAAGGCCTCGGACGCCTCGGGCAGTTGCACCGCCACCACGTTGTCGAACCCGCACTCGCGCAGCGATCTGAGTAGCAGCGACGCTTCGGTTTGGGCGTCGTCGCTCCATGTCACACCGATGGTGTGCAACCGGTGACCGTGACCGG
The DNA here is from genome assembly GCF_001570485.1 of Mycolicibacterium novocastrense. Lineage (GTDB taxonomy): Bacteria > Actinomycetota > Actinomycetes > Mycobacteriales > Mycobacteriaceae > Mycobacterium > Mycobacterium novocastrense. Next base: position 12,641 of record NZ_BCTA01000047.1, on the reverse strand, counting down.
CGGCAAGCGCTTCGGCGCGCAGCACCGCGGCCGCGGCCTCATCGGAGGCGTGACGCGGAGACGAGCGTCGCGTGGGCAGGATCTCGATGGCTTCGCGGTCGACGGTTGCGCCGTCGGCGCCCTGCCCTTCGACGAGGACAAGGCCGACGGCAGACGGTGTCACCGACAAGCCGAGTACGGCGTCCACTCAAACCCCTTCGGACGTCCACTTACCGGGGTGACCGTAACAGCACGGTGCTCCGCCGGTTTCCGAGGGACTGCGGCTGCGGGTGAAAGCCGCTGCCGGAGACCGGAATCGAAATGTGCTGTGCCGCTGAACCTCCTGTAAGAGAACGTCGAACAGCTTTGCCGGGACGATTGTTCCCTATCGCCCGCGGCGCGCGGTTCGCCGTGGCAATGTGAAGACCCATGGCAGCAACCGAGCAGGCGGAGGGCGGGCCCAGCGGCCGCACCGTACTCGGTCACCCGATCGGGTTGACGAACCTATTCGGAGTGGAGCTGTGGGAGCGATTCTCCTTCTACGGGATGCTGACGATCCTCGGCTACTACCTCTATTACTCGGTCACCGAGGGCGGCCTGGGGCTACCACAGAGCACGGCCACCGGCATCGTCGGCGCCTACGGCGGGCTGGTCTACCTGTCGACCGTGCTCGGCGGCTGGATCGCCGACCGGATTTTGGGCATGGAGCGCACCGTCTTCTATGGCGGTGTCGTGGTGATGTTCGGCCATATCGCGCTGGCCGTCGTTCCCGGCCTGGCGGGGGTGACCGCGGGCCTGGTGTTCGTCGCTCTGGGTTCGGGCGCGCTGAAGGCGAACGCGTCGTCCCTACTCGGAACGCTCTACGCCAAGGGCGACCCGCGCTGCGACGGCGGATTCACGTTGTTCTACCTCGGTATCAACCTCGGCGCCTTTGTGGGTCCGCTCATCACGGGGTTGCTACAGACTCATGTCGGCTTTCACTACGGATTCGGCGCGGCCGCAATCGGAATGGCGATGGGGCTGGCTCAGTACGTCATCTTCCGGCGTAATCTCGGCGAGCACGGCCGGCACGTGCCCAATCCCCTGCCGCGCAGCGCATTCGGCGGGCTCGCGGCAATCGCGCTGTCGGCGGCGGTGATCATCGCGGTGGTGTTCGCAACCGGCGTGGTCACGCTGGGGAATCTGTCGCACATCACGACCGGTGTGCTCGTCACGGCGTCGGTGACGTATTTCGTCGTGATGCTGACCAGCGCCAACGTCACGTCAGTCGAACGCGTCCGGGTGCGCGCGTTCATCCCGCTGTTCGTCGCCAACGCCGTGTTCTGGTCGCTGTTCCAGCAGATCTTCACCGTGCTCGCCGTGTACTCCGACGAGCGAATGAACTGGTCGATCTTCGGATGGACCGCCCCGTCGAGTTGGATCGGCTCGATCGAACCGGTGTGGATCATCACGCTCTCGCCGCTGTTCGCGGCCATGTGGACCAGGCTCGGCGACCGCGCCCCGACCACCCCGCGAAAGTTCGCGTACGGCGTGATCGGGATGGGCTTGGCGTTCCTGCTGTTTCTGCCGATGGCGGGCACGACCGGCCGGGCGGTGCCCGCGCTGTACATCGTCGGTGTGATGGCGGTGTTCGCGATCAGTGAGCTGATGCTGTCACCGATCGGATTGTCGGCGACCACAAAGCTTGCGCCCGAAGCGTTCCGGGCCCAGATGATGGCGCTGTACTTCTTCTCGGTCGGCATCGGCACGGCCATGTCCGGAGTGTTGGCCGGCTACTACAAACCCACGCACGAGTTCGCCTACTTCGGCATCATCGGTGCGGTCGCGGTCGCGGCCGGTGTGATCGTGTTCGCGCTCGCGCCGTGGATCAGCCGCCATATGGAGGGAGTGCACTGAGCGATGTCCTCGCACTGCTAAGCGGCCAGAATCTCCCGCAGCAGTGCAGGTTCGATGTTGCCACCGGACAGGACGACGACCGTTCGGCCCGCCGGGCTGGACCCCTTACGGTAGGCGGCCAGCGAGACCGCGCCGCTGGGTTCGCTCACCAGGTGTGCGCGGTGAGCGAATTCGCGTACTGCCGAACGGATTTCGTCTTCGGACACCGTGACGACGTCATCGAGCACCCGTTGCAGGTGAGCAAAGGTCAACTCCGACGGCTGCGAGCGCAACCCGTCGGCGATGGTGCGGTTGCGGTCCTCGATGGACCAGTCGACGCGGTGTCCGACGCTCAAGCTCTGTGCGGTGTCGGCGGCGAGTTCTGGTTCGACCCCGACCACCTTGGCGTTGGGGCACAACGCCTTGATCGCCGTACCGATCCCCGAGGCGAGGCCGCCGCCGCTGACGGGTACCAGGACTGTGTCGACGGTCGGGAGATCCTCGGCGATCTCCAGCCCGATCGTGCCCTGCCCCGCGATGATGTCGGGGTGGTCGAACGGTGGTATCAGGACACCGCCGGTCTCCTCGACGACCTCGGCCGCGACTCGTTCCCGTTGTCCCGCAGCGCACAACACCACCGTCGCTCCGTGGCCGCGGGTGGCCGCCACCTTCACGTCCGGCGTCTCCTGGGGCATCACGATGTGGGCGGGTATCGCATACACCGCGGCCGCGTAGGCCACCGCCTGCGCGTGGTTCCCGCTCGAATAGGCCACCACTCCCCTGGTGCGTACCGATTCGTCGAGGTGGCCGATTGCGTTGAACGCGCCTCGCACCTTGAACGCCCCGACCGACTGCAGGCTCTCGGGCTTGATCCACAGCGGCCGGTCGTCGTCGCCCGCCCACGGGGCGGGAAGCAGCGGTGTGCGAACCACGAAGGCCCGGGTGCGTGCGGCCGCCTGTTCGATGTCGTCGAGCGTCACCAATTCCACACCCACCAGTGTGCCCCCGCCGAAGAAGCGGAGAGACAATGGCCATATGGCTGGAACCCTGTTCTTCGACGGCAACTGCGGCATGTGCACCCGTGCCGTCTACTTCATCCTGAAGCGGAACCGAACGGGCGATCTGCGAACCGCGACTTTGCAGGGTAAGGGTGTCGCCGAGCGGTTGGGTATCCCCCGGTCACGGGTTCTCGACGCCGCGCGATGGCACGACGAGTCCGGCGATGTGTACGAGGGCGCAGAAGCGGTGAACGCCGCAGTGTCAGCCGCATTGGGGACCCGGGTTCCGCTCGTCCTGTACCGGACCCCTGGGATTCGTGCGTTGCAGAACGCCGTGTACCGGTATGTCGCCAGTCACCGGTACCGCTTCCCGGGTACGACGCCGTACTGCGAGTCGCATCCCGTCAGCTGCTGACCCGATGGCTCCGTCCGGCATCCTCGTGCGGGCAGCGCATCGCGGTGATCTGGGCGCGATCGCTGACATCTACGCGCATTACGTCGAAAACAGCGTGGCGACCTTCGAATTGGTGCGGCCCGACCGTGAGGAGTGGGGCCGCCGCTACGGCGCAGTCGTCGAAGCAGGCTTACCGTTCCTTTCGGCGGTTCTGCACGGTGAGATCGTCGGCTACGCCTACTGCGCTCCGTGGAAGACCCGCCCGGCCTACCGGCACACCGTGGAGGACTCGGTGTATGTCGCGCCGGGCGCCCTCGGTCGCGGGGTGGGCGGCATGCTGCTCGATGCGTTGCTCACCGGCTGCGCGACAGCCGGGATACGGGAGGTGATCGCGGTGATCGTCGACGCCGACATGGCCGCTTCTGCTGCGTTGCACCGCCGTCGCGGGTTCGTCGAGGTCGGTCGACTCACCGCGGTCGGGTTCAAGCACGGCCGATGGCTGGACACGCTGCTACTCCAGCGAAGCCTGGTGGCCTGACGCCTTCTTCGGATGTTTTTTTCCAAGTTGGGTACTCCCTAGCCGATTGGGCCACGGTCGAGGAGGCTGCCGATGAGTTCTGGGGTGCAAACCGGCACGATCACCACGCAGGTTCCGAGCCGGCTGGATCGGTTGCCGTGGTCGCGATTCCACTGGCGCGTCGTCCTGGGGCTCGGCGGTGTGTGGATCCTCGACGGCCTCGAAGTCACCATGGTGGGCAACGTCGCGTCCCGCTTGACCGAGAGCGGCAGCGGGATCGAGTTGACCGCAGGTGAAATCGGCATCGCCGCCGCGATTTACATCACCGGCGCCTGTCTGGGCGCGTTGTTCTTCGGTCAGCTCACCGACCGGTTCGGCCGCAAGAAGCTGTTTCTGCTCACCCTCGCGGTGTACCTCGCGGCCACGGTGGCAACGGCTTTCGCCTTCGCGCCGTGGTACTTCTACATAGCGCGGTTCTTCACCGGCGCGGGTATCGGCGGCGAGTACGCCGCGATCAACTCCGCGATCGACGAATTGATCCCCGCCCGCGTCCGTGGCCGCGTCGACCTGATCATCAACGGCTCCTACTGGCTCGGAGCCGCCGGCGGTGCCGCAGGCGCACTGGTGCTGTTGAACACCGCGATCTTCCCGGCAGACCTCGGCTGGCGCATCGCTTTCGGCATCGGCGCCGTCTTCGGTCTCGTGGTCCTCGTGGTGCGGCGGAACGTCCCGGAAAGCCCGCGGTGGTTGTTCATTCACGGTCGTGAGGACGAAGCCGAACGCATCGTCGGCGAGATCGAGCGCGAGGTGGAACGCGAGACCGGCCAGACCCTCGAGGAACCCGAGGGATCGTTGACCGTGCGTCAACGCAAGACGATCTCGTTCCGGGAGATCGCCCACGTGGCGTTCACGAAGTATCCCCGCCGGGCCGTCCTCGGGCTCGCGCTCTTCATCGGGCAGGCGTTTCTCTACAACGCTTTCACGTTCAACCTCGGAACCCTTCTGAGCGGTTTCTACGACGTCTCGTCCGGCATCGTGCCGATGTTCTACGCGATATGGGCCCTGAGCAATTTCGCCGGCCCGATCCTGCTCGGCCGATTCTTCGACACGGTCGGCCGAAAACCGATGATCTCGTTCGCATATCTGGGTTCGGCGTGCGTGGCGGTCGCCCTGACCGTGCTGTTCGTTTCCCAGACGGGCGGCGTGTGGATATTCATGACGGTATTGGGCGTGTGCTTCTTCCTGGCGTCGTCGGGAGCCAGCGCCGCCTATCTCACCGTCAGCGAGATATTCCCCATGGAGACGCGGGCTTTGGCGATCGCGTTCTTCTATGCCGTCGGTACCGCGGTCGGCGGTATCACCGGACCCCTGTTGTTCGGCCAGCTCATCGAGTCCGGTGATCGCGGACTGGTCGCGGTCTCCTTCCTGATCGGCGCGGCGGTGATGGCCGTCGGCGGCGTTGTCGAGCTGATGTTCGGGGTGAAGGCCGAGGGGCAGAAACTCGAGGACCTGGCCATGCCGCTGACAACCGCGGACGAAGACGAGAAGGAGGCGGACGCACCTTCGGAGCGCGACAAGGAACGCGCGGCGCGCCAGGCGCGCATCGCCGAGCGCACCGAACGTGAGCGGGCAGCCAACCAGGCGCGGCGCTACCGGCCCGGCCCGGCGGCGGGCTGGTACGGGGCATGGCGCGAGCCGCCGACGCCCGGTGCGCCCGAATCGGCGCTCGACCACGAGATCGAAACGATTGCGCGCGCGGTGAGCGAGCACGAACCGATGTCGGCGCGCGAACTGTACAGGGCGGTCGGCGCGCGGTACTGGGGTCCGGGTGAGTTCCGCAAGGCGTTGCGGGTCGCGTTGGCGGAGAACCGGATCGCCCGGCACGGTCGAAACAAGTTCGGCATGCCGCCTGGGACGTCGCAACAATGACGTTGGGCTGCAGCATATTCGGGCACAACCCGACCTTTCGGGCTGACGGCCGCGTCATGCGGTGGAAGTGCGAGCGTTGTGGCGAGGCGCAGGGCGCCAAGGAATACGCCACAGCCGAGGACGCGCGCAGATACGCCAAGGCGTTCAACAAGCGCGACACCGACGACCTCGGGAAGCGCGCGCCATTACTCGGCCTGCTGCCGTTGCGGCTGTGGCGGGCCCTGCGGCGGCGTTAGCTCTTGGTCAGCGTGAACTGGCAGACGTCGGTGTAGCCCTCGCGGAACAGGTCCGCGCAGCAGGTCAGGTACCTCATGTACCGGTCGTAGACCTCTTCGGACTGGATCGCGATCGCCTCGTCCTTGTGAGCCTCGAGCGCGGCGCTCCAGTGGTCCAGCGTGCGGGCGTAGTGCAACCGCAACGGCTGAACCAGGCCCACGTTGAAACCCGCTTCGGTCGCGTGCCTCTTCACCGCGACGGGCTGGGGCAGATCCCCGCCGGGGAAGATCTCGTCCATGATGAACTTGAAGAATCGCAGCTTGGTCATGGTCAGCGGCAGGCCGCGCTCGGCGAACTCCTCATCGTCGGGCTTGACGATGGTGTGCAGCATCATCACGCCGTCGGCGGGCAACGCGTCGTATGCCATCTTGAAGAACTCGGTGTAGCGGTCGCGGCCGAAGTGCTCGAACGCGCCGATCGACACGATGCGATCGACCGGTTCGTGGAACTGCTCCCACCCCTGCAGCAGAACCCGCTTGGTGCGGGGGCTGTCGATGCCGTCGAGCACCTTCTGCACATGGGCCTGCTGGTTCTTGCTCAGTGTCAGGCCCACCACGTTGACGTCGTAGCGCTCCAGCGCCCGTTTGATCGTCGCGCCCCACCCGCAGCCGATGTCGAGCAGCGTCATCCCCGGTTGCAGGCCCAGCTTGCCCAGCGAGAGGTCGATCTTGGCGAGCTGGGCTTCCTCGAGCGTCATGTCGTCGCGCTCGAAGAAGGCGCAACTGTAGGTCTGTGTGGGATCCAGGAAGAGCCGGTAGAAGTCGTCGGACAGGTCGTAGTGCGACTGCACATCCTCGAAATGCGGCGTGAGGTCCTGGGCGGTGTCGGTGGTGTTTTCTGGCACGGTCAGCCCCTGGCGTCGAATTGGGTCAGGTCGAAGCTCCGCACGATTCGAGAGCCTCCCCCGTCGCAGGCAGTTTACGCACAGCACCTGGGTGTAGCCGTCATCACCCTGGTCAGGGACGTGACCGCCACGGCAGCCGCTCAGGTGCCGACGACGGCGGCCGCGCCGTCTGCGGCGATTGGGCACGCGTCGCAGATCACCGTGGCGCCGGGTGGCACGGCGCCATGACCGCACTATCGTTGGACTTCAGACGGGCGACCCCGAAGAGAACGGAGACCGATCATGAGCACACCTGACGGCCTCGCGTTCGGCGATGCCATTCCCGAAGCCGACGTGGCCGACCAGCACACCCCGGTGGATCCCGACGACGCGGACACCTGGCAGGACGCCTCGGCGATCACCCCCGACCGCACGTGGGACGCCAACGAGGCGGATCTGGTCGATCAGGCGATCGAGGTGCCGATCCCCGACGACGACCTACCGTCGGAATAGCCCCGCCATTTGGCGCCCTTCGTCGAGAAGATCGGCTGTCACGCCCGCTTGGGTAGTAAGCATGACGCCATGGACCTACGTGCAGAACTGCTCGACAGTCTCGATTTCGATCCCAACGCCTCGCGTGTCTTCGGCCAGCCCTACGAGACGGCCGACGGCACCACCGTCATCCCCGTCGCGGCGGTCCGGGGCCGGGCCCGGCGCGGCAATGAGCCGAATGTCAAGGTTATGACCAGGCCGGCCGGTGTGTTCGTCATCAAGGACGGCGACGGCGTATGGCGACCCGCGGTCGACGCGACCCGCATCGCGCTGGCCGGAATTCTGGTCGGGCTGGTGACCTCAACGCTGGCCGGGGTGGCGATGGTTCGACGACCGCCCTGGCCCGACCTGTACGGCGACATCTCGTCGCGGTGACGACGTGGGCGCCGACGGTTTCGCCGGATCGGCGTCGGGTACGCCCGCGCCATGAGCACAGACGCAGCCGGCGGTAGCGACTACCGCGCCGACCAGGACCCCGACGCCGATCCCGAGATGAAAGAGGACAAGGCGATCCGGCAACCCGACCAGGCCGAAGGGGCCGACGACCGCGGTGAGACGAACGGCTGACGGTCAGTTCTGCCGCGGAAGCAGTTCGGCGACGAACCGGTCGACGAATTCGGTCATCGTGAAGCGCCCCGCCGGACGAATGACGAATTTGGTCAGGCCGGCCTCCAGATAGGCGTCGAGTTGCCGGTGCAGCTGTGGCCAGCCGTCGGCGATCAGCTCGGAAGGGTCGACGTCGGGGCGGCGCCGGCTGATCGCGGCCAGCATCTGCGGCGGCGGTCCGCCGTCGGCGACGGCGAGGTTGATGCCGAAATGGTCCGGCTCGACCTCACGTTCGGCAGCCTCGGCCGCGCGCTGGATCGCCTCTCGGGCGCGCCGCGCCTCGGCGGGGGTGACAAAGCTGCCCAGCCAACCGTCTCCCAGCCGACCGATGCGCCGGAAGGCGGCGGGTGCGGACCCGCCCAGCCAGATGTCGAGCGGTTCGACGGGCCGGGGAGCCACGGTCGCCGAACGCACCTTGTAGTAGTCACCGTCGAACGAGACGTCGTCGTGTTCGAGCACCGTACGAAGCAACCGCAGCGCCTCGTCGAACACCGCGGCGCGCGCACCGTCGGGCACGACGAAGATTTCGCGCTCGGCGGCGACGGCTGACCGCAACCCGAAGACCGGCAGCACCCGCTTCGGACCCAACGCGGCCAGTGAGGCCAGCTGCTTGGCGACGAGCACCGGATGCCGACCCGGGAGCACCGCGACCGACGTACCGACCTTCAAGCTGCGGGTACGCGCCAGAGCGAAGGCCATCCCAACGAACGGATCGACGGCCTCGGAGTACACGAGTTCGGAAAACCACAGCGAGTCCACGCCGGTGGCCTCCAGATGGTCGACGATGTCCGGCAGCAGTTCTGGCCCGATGCCGGCGGCAAGGCCGATCCCGAATCGAATTTTCACGTCGCCGCCATCGTACTTACCAGTGCATTCACGGTGCATTCGGTCGACAGGGCGCTAGGGTTCTCGAAAACGCTTGCCAGAGAGCGAGGAAACGGTGGACGGTGCGGTGACGGTGTCGATGGCGGCGCCGGCGGAGCGGATCTGGGACTTGATCGCCGATGTGCGGAACACCGGCAAGTTCTCCCCCGAAGTCATGGAGGCCGAATGGCTCGGCGGTGCCACCGGGCCTGCGTTGGGTGCGCGGTTCCGCGGTCACGTCAAGCGCAACGAGATCGGGCCCGTGTACTGGACGACGTGCGAGGTGACCGCCTGCGAACCCAACCGGGAATTCGGCTTCGCGGTGCTCATCGGGGACAAGCCGGTGAACAACTGGCATTACCGGCTCACCGCCGTCGACGGCGGTACCGAGGTCACCGAGTCCTTCCGGCTCAACGACTCGGTGCTGATGAAGTTGTTCTCGGTGTTGGGAGGACAGCTCCGGCGCCGGCGCAACATCCGCGACATGCGCAAGACGCTCGAGCGCATCAAGGCGGTGGTCGAGGCGCCCGAGGGCGACTGAAAGCCTTGTCCGCCAACGATCGTGAATCCGCCCCGGCGGGGCCGCCCCTTTGGTAGAACGGTGCCAGTTCGCCGCGATGCCGAGGAGCCTGCGATGGGTCAGTGGTCACGTGAGGAGATCGACGAGGCGTTTCGCGCTTATCAGGACGCGGTCGTCGACATCGGCACGACGTGGAACTGGTCGAGCTATGCCGATCACTTCACCGAGGACGCGACCTACGTCGAGCACGCGCTGGGCGACATGTCCGGCCGAGAGGCCATCCGCGACTGGATCGTCTCGACGATGAACACGTTCCCCGGCAGCGAGATGCCCTTCTATCCGGTCGAGTGGTATTCGATCGACGTCGACAAGGGCTGGGTGATCAACCGCAACGTCAACACGATGAAGGATCCGGGCGACGGCAGCGTGCACGGCACACCGGTGATCACGGTGCTCAGGTACGCAGGCGACGGGAAGTGGAGCTACGAAGAGGACGCGTACAACCCGATGAACTTCCTGGTGATGGTGCAGGGCTACGTCCAGCGCTGTCATGAGCTCGGCACCCTCTCCGACGACGCCCGCGTGTTCGCCGAGAACATGAACTGGCAGTTGCCGTAGGCCATTTGGCCACTGCGGCCGAATCGCCCTCCCGGCGCGGATATCGGCCTACCCTCGAACGGGTGGACACCGCTACGCCGCCCACCTTCGGCGCGCACCTGGTCAGGGAGAACGGCGCCCCTCCGCCCGAGGTGCCGCTGTCCGAGGTCGACCTGGGCTCCTGGAACTTCTGGGTCAAGCCCGACGACTTCCGCGACGGCGCCTTCGCCACGCTGCGTCGCGAGGCGCCGGTCTCGTTCCACTCGCCCCTGGAGACACCCGGCGTGGAGGAAGGCCCCGGACACTGGGCGATCACCAAGTTCGACGACGTCTGGTACGCCAGCAGACATCCGCATATCTTCAGCTCGAGCCCGAGCATCACGATCAACGACGCGAACCCGGAGCTGTCGGAGTATTTCGGCTCGATGATCGTGACCGACGATCCGCGGCATCTTCGGCTGCGCAACATCGTCAGTCGTGCCTTCACGCCGAGGGTGGTGGCGCGCACCGAGGCTTCGGTCAGGGACCGTGCCCGGCGCCTCGTCGAAGGGATGATCGCCGAACATCCCGACGGCCACGGCGAGGTCGTCGCGGAGTTGGCCGGGCCGCTGCCCCTGCAGGTGATCTGCGACATGATGGGCATCCCGGAGGGCGACCACCAGCAGATCTTCCACTGGACCAACGTGATCCTGGGCTTCGGGGACAAAGACATCGCTCAGGACTATGAGGAGTTCGTCAAGGTCGCGATGGACATCGGCGCCTACGCGACCGCTCATGCCGAGGATCGTCGCGCGCGTCCCCAGGAGGACCTGACGACCGCGCTGGTGGAGGCCGAGGTCGACGGAGAGCGATTGACGTCGGCCGAGATCGCATCGTTCTTCATCCTGTTGGTGGTGGCCGGCAACGAGACCACCCGCAACGCGATCAGCCACGGCGTGCTGGCGCTCACCCGCTATCCGCGTGAGCGCGAGCGCTGGTGGGCCGACTACGAGGCCGTCGCCCCCACCGCGGTCGAGGAGATCGTCCGGTGGGCGTTCCCGGTGAACTACATGCGCCGCACCCTGACCGAAGACTGCGAGCTCAGCGGCGTCACGATGTCTGCGGGCGACAAGGCCACGTTGTGGTACTGCTCGGCGAACCGCGACGAGGACAAGTTCGCCGACCCGTGGACGTTCGACGTGACGCGCAACCCCAATCCGCATGCCGGATTCGGTGGTGGCGGAGCCCATTTCTGCCTGGGCGCCAACCTCGCCCGGCGTGAGATCAGCGTCGTCTTCGAGGAACTGCACCGCCAGCTACCCGATATCGCCGCCACCGAGGAACCGGCGAGGTTACTGTCACCGTTCATTCACGGGATCAAGCGCTTACCGGTGTCCTGGACGCCGCCTCGATGAGCTCGTCGCGGCGGGGGCCCGCCGCAGGCGTTGGGCGCCAACCGCTTTCGTAGACCTTTCTGGCCCGCGGCTCGGCGGCGCGCAGCGTGTCGGGCAGTGCGTCCATCGCGGCGTACGGGCCGACGATGTCACCGAGTTGTGGGTCGGCTTCGGCCGCGGCAACGATCAGATCCGGCGGCAGCGGCCTGGTGAGGTCGACGTCGTGACCGGACCATCGCCGCATTCGCTCGGCGTCGGCGTAGCAATGGTCTTCGTACCACGGACGGATGTTGTCGAAACACCACTTGTCGAATTCAATTGTTGCGCAGCCGATATCGTCGCCACAGTGGTCGAGGATGCGCATCAGCTCGCGTCCTTGCATGAGTGCCAGCGCGACGCCGCGCCCCGCGAGCGGGGTGGTCGTGCACACCGCGTCGCCGACGGAGATGAGACCGAGTTGCGTCAGGTCTCCGGAGTCGTCGCATTGCCCTCGGTAGCTGTTGTGTAGACGAGCCCCGGGCATGACATCGGTCAGGGGGCGACTGCGGGACGCGGTGATCCACTCCGAGAGCGCCGGTATCTGGCGGATGGCGGCTTCGAAGATCGCGGGATTACGCAGGAGGCGTAATCGCGGATCGGTGCCATCGTGCACGATCGTGACGGTGAAGGTCGCGTTGTCATGCAGATACGCCAAGGCCCAGTAGCCCGACAGCGAGAGCACGGTGCCGAACGGCGTCGACATCGGCGGCGGTGTGGCCGTTCGGTGTAGGCGATACTGCCGGCTGACATACGCCGCACCGCACAGCTCGCTGTCAGCCCGCGGGCGGATCGACCGGGTGAAGCGGCTGTCGCGTCCCGACGCGTCGAGCACCAGGTCCGCCTCCAGCCTCGCCGTCCCGACCCGGACGCCGCCGACGCCGGCCCTGGCCACGAGCACGTCGTCGACGTTGCCCCGATGGAACCCGATGTTGTGGTGCGCGCGGGCGCAGCCCCAGAGCACACCGTCGAACGTCGTTCTGCGGCAGCGCAACCCGACTGCCCCGCCGCGCTCATCGGTGGCGGTCTCGGCGCCGGCGGCGTGCAGCGCGTCGAGCACCTCGGGCATCTCCGCGGCCAGCGCGTCGATCACCTGGCGACGGAATGTATGGGCGTGGTGGAACTGCATCACTCCGCGGCGCTGCCACCGTCCGTGTGCCGGTGGGCCGGCGTCGCGGTCGACGACCATCACGGTGTGCCCTCGACGGGCCGAAGCGATGGCGCTGTATAGGCCCGCCGGTCCGGCGCCGACGACGACGGTTCTCATCGAGTGCTCCTTTCGGGTAACCTACGGTGTAATGA
>NZ_BCTA01000046.1 GCF_001570485.1 Mycolicibacterium novocastrense | reverse complement strand
ACAGCGCCGGTGGCCACCCATGGCCCAAGAAATACCGACACGACAACAACCCCAGCGACCAGTCACTGCCTCACTCACGAAAGATCGAGGCTAACTGTCAACGCCAACCGGGCCCATGCATTCCGGCACCGCACGCCGGCTCGACCTGATCCGGCGATCGCCACTTCCCGAACCAAACTTGACACGTGTAAAGTTTGGCCGCATGGACAACATCAGCGGCAAGACCATCGTGATCACCGGCGCCGCCCGCGGTATCGGTTTTGCGACCGCCAAGGCGCTGCTGGCGCGCGGTGCCCGTGTGGTGATCGGCGACCGCGACGTGGCGCTTCAGGAATCAGCCGTCGCCCAGTTGGGCAACCTGGGACAGGCGTCAGGCTATCCGCTCGACGTCACCGACCGCGAGTCGTTCGCGTCGTTCCTCGACAAGGCCCGCACCGAGGGCGGCGGACGCATCGACGTCCTGATCAACAACGCCGGCGTGATGCCCATCGGACCGTTCGTCGACGAGACCGAGCAGTCGATCCGGTCCACGCTCGAGGTCAACCTCTACGGCGTGATCACCGGCTGTCAGCTGGTACTGCCGGACATGATCGCGCGGCGCAGCGGACACATCATCAACATCGCCTCGCTGTCCGGGCTGATCCCGGTGCCGGGTCAGGTCGTGTACGTGGGCGCGAAGTTCGGCGTGGTGGGCTTGACCGCGGCGCTCGCCGACGAGGTCGCGCAACACAACGTCGACGTCTCGGTGATCATGCCGCCGTTCACCAACACCGAATTGATCTCGGGCACCAAGAGCAGCGGTGCGATCAAGCCGGTGGAACCCGAGGACATCGCCGCGGCGATCGTCAAGACACTCGACAAGCCGAAAACCCATGTCTCGGTGCCACCCCCGCTCCGCTTCACCGCTCAGGCCGCGCAGATGCTCGGCCCGCGCGGGCGCCGTTGGCTCAACAACAAGCTCGGACTGGACCGGGTGTTCCTCGACTTCGACACGACCGCCCGCAAGAAGTACGAGGACCGCGCGCGCACCGCGCAGGGCGTCGTCGAGGACTGACTCCTCTCCTGCCGAGCGCGCAGCCTTGCATCCAAGCGCAGCAGACCGTACAGGGGGTGAGCGCTCGGCGGGTTCTCAGATCGGGAACGTCGGTGCCGGGTCGCCCAACCGGTAGGCCTCGACGACGTCGAGGCACTCGAACAGCTCGTCGAAGTTGAACTGGTAGTCGTCGGCCGTGCCGACGAACACCACGTGCGCGACGTCCGCGGCGTCATCAGCGGTGAGCACGACGGTGGTGACGGACACCAGATCTTCGTCGGCCACCTCGGCCTGCGACGGTGGGTAGAACCACAGCGCGGACTCCTCGTCGGAGAGCTCGTCGTCGAACACCCAGCCGCGCTCGGTGATTCGTTCGTCGAAGGCCTCGAGCACCGCCGCCGTCGCGGTCTGTTCGGTCAGCGCGTCCATCACGGTGTCGGGGATCCAGCGCTCGTTGCGGGCGGCCTGCCGCTTGCGGCGGCGGGCCTTCTTCGCGTCGCTGCGCTTGGACACTTAGCGCAACGCCTGGTCGAGATCGTTGAGCAGGTCGTCGGTTCCCTCCAGGCCCACCGAGATTCGCACCACGCCGTCGCCCAATCCGATCGCGGCGCGGCCCTCCGGGCCCATCGCGCGGTGGGTGGTGGTCGCCGGGTGGGTGACCAACGACTTGGCATCACCGAGGTTGTTGGAGATGTCGACGATGCGCAGCTTGTCGAGCACCTCGAACGCGCGCTCCTTGCTGCCGCCTGCGACCTCGAACGTGACAACCGTTCCGCCGCCGGTCATCTGGCGCTTGGCCAGGTCGTACTGCGGGTGCGACTCGAGGAAGGGATAGCGCACCCAGCTCACCGCGGGGTGGTCCTGAAGGAACTCGGCGATCCGCTGCGCCGACGTGTTCTGGTAGTCCACCCGCACCGCGAGCGTCTCCAGTCCTTTGAGCAGTGTCCACGCGTTGAACGGGCTCAATGCGGGCCCGGTGTGGCGCATCAACTTCTGCACCGGCTCGTCGATGTACTGCTTGTCGCCGAGGATCGCACCGCCGAGCACACGGCCCTGTCCGTCGAGGTGTTTGGTCCCCGAGTAGACGACGACGTCCGCGCCGAGCGGGAAGCCCTGCTGCAGCATCGGCGTCGCGAACACGTTGTCCAGCACCACTTTTGCGCCCGCCGCGTGCGCGAGTTCAGAGACCGCGGCGATGTCCACCAGCGACTGCATCGGATTGGACGGGGTTTCGAAGAACACCGCCTGCGTGGGAACCGAGAGGGCCTCTTCCCACTGTGTGAGGTCGTCGCCATCGACGAACACCGTCTCCACACCCCACCGCGGCAGGATCTCGTTGCACACCACGAAGCACGAGCCGAACAGGCTGCGCGCGGCGACCAGCCGATCACCGGCGCCCAGCAGCGCCCCCAGCGATGTGAACACCGCCGCCATGCCCGTGGCGGTGGCGAAGCAGGCGGGTGCACCCTCGATCAGCCGCAGTCGCTCCTCGAACATCGAGATGGTCGGATTGCCGTAGCGCGAATACACATAGCGGTCGATCTCACCGGTGAACGCCTTCTCGGCGTCGGCGGCCGACGCGTACACATAGCCGGAGGTGAGGAACAGTCCCTCGGCGGTCTCCTCGAATTCCGATCGCAACAACCCGCCGCGCACGCCGATGGTCGCCTGGCTGACGCCCTCCGGCAATTCGGCGGGTATGCGGACGGACGGGACGGTTTCGTCGGGACCCGGACTCATGACTGCTTCCAGGGAAGTCCGACAGCCTTCCACCCGGTGCCGCCGCGGTGCCCGTCCTCGTCGAGGTGGCCCTCGAAGCCGTCGAGCACGTTGTAGGACGGCCCGATCCCGGCCTCAGTGGCGGCCTCGGCCGCGCCGATCGACCGGTTGCCGGAGCGACACAGAAAGACCACCGGCCCCACGTCGGAACCGGCGCCGCCGATCTCGCGCCGGAGGTCGGAGACGAACGCGTCGTTGTGCGTACCGTCGACGCGGTTCCACTCGATGAACACGACCTCGCGCTGCAGCGACGACAGGTCGGGTACGCCGACGAAGCGCCACTCGGCGTCGGTGCGGCAATCCACCAGCACCGCGTTGGGGGTGCCGGTCAGCAGCTTCCAAGCCTCTTCGGGCGTGATGTCTCCGGCGTAACTCACGGTCGTTGAGTGTCCCACAGCTACCTGGGACCGGGGGAACAGACCTTCCAGGCGTCGCCGTCGCGCACGAACGCCACCTCGACGGTCTTCTTGTCGTCGGGCGTCTTGTCGAAGTGGTAGGTCACCTTGGCGGTGGCGCGGTCACCGGCGACCGCGACCTCGGAGACGTCATCGACGAACCGCTCACCGCGCTGAGCAACGGAATCCCGCTGTGCGGCAAGAACTTGCGCCTCGGTGCCGGCTTGCTCCGGGCAGGTGTAGCCGCGGTAGTCGGAGTAGCTCTGCCGTTGCAGTGCGTCGTTCTGCCCGACCGCGGCCCGGGCCACCTGCTGGTCGACGGGCTCCTGCTCACCGCCGAACAGGTTCAGCAACCCGATTACGATCACGACGAGCACAAAGATTGTGAGCCCGATCAGAAACGGCGCCGCTGTGGGCCGGTCCCCGGGTGTGGCTCCGGATTCGGATTGGGATTCGGCCACCGCTACCAGAGCCTGCGCAGCGCGGCGGTGACGCGGCGTGCGCGGTCACGGGCCACGATCGGATCGGGTGCGGTCGCCAACGCCACCGCGAGCCGTCGCCTGTCCTCTGTCTCGTCGGGACGGTTGAACAAGGCGACGTCGCTCTCGGCCACGGCGAGCGCCTCGGCGAGCACCGCCTGCGGATCCTGCCCGCTCGCGGGCCTAGCCTCCGCGCCGGCGTAGACGATCTCCGCGGCGGCGGGCGAGATCATGATCGTGTCGACGGGCAGTCCCAGGATCGCGCGGGCGTGCAACTCGAACTCCGAGAGCCGCTGCGAGCGCAGCGTGACCAGGCCGCTGTCGTGCGTCCGCGGGCGCACATGGTCGAAGTACACCTCGTCGCCACGCACCAACAGTTCGACGCCGAACACGCCGCGACCGCCGAGCGAGTTCACGATGCGCGCGGCGATCGATTTCGCGGAATCCAGCGCGGTCGGCGTCAACCGCTGCGGCTGCCACGACTCGAGCACATCGCCGTCGGGCTGGCGGTGCCCGATCGGCTCACAGAAGTGCACCGCGGGTCCGGTCGGCCCGACGGTGCGAATCGTCAGCAGCGTGACCTCGAAATCGACCTCGACCACCGACTCGACCATCACGCGGTTGTGCGGTATCCGGCCCGCGGCGACCGCGCGCTGCCACGCGGGCTCGACGTCCTCGGCGCGCACCAGCACCGACTCGCCCTCACCCGCGGCCGAAGCGATCGGCTTGACCACCAACGGAAAACCGGCGTGCTGGGCGACGGCCCCGAGCTCCTCGGTCGATCCGGCGAACCAGAACGGCGCGGTGGGCAGGCCCAGCTCGTCGGCGGCCAAGCGGCGCAGGCCCTCCCGATCCAGCGACAGCCGGGTACTGCGCGGTGTCGGGAACACCTCGGCGACGCCGCGCTCGGCGACCGCGATCAACGCGTCGGCGGCGATGACACCGCCCTCGGCCACCACAAAGCGCGGATTCTCCTTCTCGATGAGCGCGGTCAGTTCCTCCGCGTCGTTCATCTTCGCGACGACCGGGCGGTCGGCCACACCGTGCGCCGGCGCGTCGGCGTAGCGGTCGACGGCGATGACCTCGGCGCCCAACCGCTGGAACGCCAGCGCCAGCTCCCGGCTCAGTTCGCCCGAACCGAGCAGCATCACCGATGAGGCGCCGGGGGTGCCGGCGACCGGTTCGGGGTCGGTCACCGGATCGCCGGGATCGACCGCCGTCTGCGGGGTATCAGTCATCGGGGCTCCAGCCTGCCAGACGTCGTCGCGGACCGGCCACCGCCGTCGGGCGGGCGTGCCTCAATTCGGGATGGCGGACTGCTCCAGCTGGCCGCGGAAATCGCGCATGGCGTCGATGAGCGCGGTGAACGTGCGATGGGCGGCGGCCAGCTCGTCATCTGACAAACCCGCCAACGCGGCGCGGGTGCGTTCACTGAGCGGGGTGAAAAACCCTCGGGCGACGTCCACTCCGTGATCTGCCACACGCAGGATCACCTTCCGGCGATCGCGAGGATCCGACTCCCGACGGAAGTGCCCGGAGGCGATCATCCGCTCGACCAGGTAGGTGATGGCCGCGGCCGACATGCCCATCCGCCTGCGCAGGTCCCCCGCCGTCAGCGGCACACCCTCTGTCTCGGCGACCATCACATGGAGCAGTGCACGAAAGTCGTTGGCCGCGACATCATGTCGGCTCGCGAAGAGCCTGCCGATCTCATCGGATTCGGCGTTCATCGCGCGCACGTCGGCGGCGATCGTCGCCTCCAGCGCGTCACGGTCCTCTGACACGCCGAAAGCATAGGCCCGGTCGGCCGGGATGGTTTGATTGTTAGTTAAGTTTTTGAAATATTCGTAGGCATGTCCCGCCGCATCTCCTGGATCCTCGCGGTGCTCGTGGTGCTCGTGTCGGGCGCCCTGATGGGCCTTGTCGGCAGCGACGACTCGAGCGCACGCTCACCGGTACCCGTGCCCGACTCCGCCGAGTCCGCGCGCGTCGACGCCCTGCGCGCCGAGTTCCCCGGTGGTGACCGCGTTCCCGCGATCGTCGTGATCACCCGTACCGACGGCGCGCCGCTGAGCCCCGCCGACGTCGACGCCGTCAAACAGAAATGGCCCGCAACCCAGCTCTCCGAGGACGGCGCAGCCGGTCTGGCCGTGGTGCCGATGGACGCCGACCTCTCCGGGTTCGACCTGACCGACGCGGTCGAGAAGGTGCGCGCGGAGGCCGCCGAGGGGTTGCCCGCCGACCTGCGCAGCGAGGTCACCGGCGGTCCGGCGTTCGGCGCCGACATCGCGAACTCGTTCTCCGGCGCAAACTTCACGCTGCTCGCGGTCACCGCAACGGTGGTCGCACTGCTGCTGATCATCACCTACCGCTCGCCAGTGCTGTGGCTGGTGCCGCTGGCGGTGATCGGATTCGCCGACCGGGTGGCCGCCGTGCTCGGCACCGCCGTGGCCCAGGCGGCCGGCATGAGCCCGGACGGTTCGACCTCGGGCATCACCAGCGTGCTCGTGTTCGGCGCCGGTACCAACTATGCGCTGCTGCTCATCTCGCGGTACCGGGAAGAACTGGGCCGCACCGAGAACCATCACGACGCACTGGACACCGCGGTGCGACGGGCCGCGCCGGCGATCATCGCCAGCAATGCGACGGTGGTGCTGGCGCTGCTCACACTGGTGTTCGCGTCGTCGCCGAGCGTTCGCAGCCTTGGAGTGCAGGCCGCAGCGGGCCTGATCGTCGCCGCGGTGTTCGTGCTGCTGGTGTTGCCGCCGCTGCTCGGCCTGTTCGGCAAGCGCTTGTTCTGGCCGTTCATCCCCAAGATCGGCGACCGGGCGCTCACCGACAGCGGCATCTGGCACCGCATCGCCGAGGCGGTGGCCCGCAGGCCCGGTTCCGTCGCGACGATCTCGATCGGCGGTCTGGCGGTGCTGTGCATCGGGTTGGTCGCCACCCCGATCGGGCTGTCGCAGACCGAACAGTTCCGGGTGCAGGCCGAGTCGGTCAGCGGATACTCGCGGTTGGCCGACCACTTCCCGAGCGGCCTGACCGACCCCAACCGCGTCATCGCGTCCACCGACCGCGCCGCCGACGTGCAGCGTGCGATCACCGAGACGCCGGGCGTGGTGTCGGCCGACCCCGCGGGGCAGACCCCCTCGGGTCTGACGCAGTGGTCGGTGGTCCTCGACGCCGAACCCGCCTCCGATGAGGCCTTCGAAACCGTTGACGCGCTGCGTGATTCGGTGCGATCCGCCGATCCGGAGGCGTTGGTCGGCGGTTCCGACGCCACCGCCCGCGACGCCAGCGCCGCCGCGTCGCGCGACCGGGCGGTCGTGGTACCGGCCATCCTCGTCGTGGTGCTCGCGGTGCTGTACGTGTTGCTGCGCGCCGCGCTGGCGCCGCTGATCCTGGTGGCGGTCACGGTGTTGAGCGCGTTGGCCGCTCTGGGCCTCGGCGGCTGGGCCAGCGTGCACGTGTTCGGCTTTCCCGCCCTCGACAACACCACACCGCTGTTCGCGTTCCTGTTCCTCGTCGCGCTCGGGGTGGACTACACCATCTTCCTGGTCAGCCGCGCGCGTGAGGAGACGCCGGAACACGGAACGCGCGGCGGGATCGTGCGCGCCGTGTCCGCGACCGGAGCGGTGATCACCAGCGCGGGCATCGTGTTGGCCTCGGTGTTCTGCGTGCTCGGTGTGCTGCCGTTGATCGTGCTCACCCAGATCGGCATCATCGTCGGCCTCGGCATCCTGCTCGACACGTTCATCGTGCGCACCGTGATCATCCCGGCGCTGTTCACGCTCATCGGGCCGCGGATCTGGTGGCCGGCACTCCAGGGCCGCGACGCCGAGAGGGACGTTTCGGTCGATCAGCGCGAGTAGAAGCGACGAAAGCGTCGATCTCGAGGAGTTCGCGCTACGCGGGTAGCGTCGGGTCATGACGCAAGCACCGGAGCTGCCGCCTCTGCACATGCGTCGCGACGCGTTGGACCCGACCCCCGCGCTGGCCGAGATCCGCGACACCACCGGCGTCCGCACGGTAGTCAACAGCTTCGGTATGACGGTGTATCTCATCACCCGCCACGACGATGTGAAGCTGGTGCTGTCCGATCACGAGAGATTCTCCAACGGCCGTCCCCCGGGATTCGTCGTCGCCGGCGCGCCGACGCTGTCGGAGGAGGAGCTCGCGAGTGCCCGCGCCGGCAACCTGCTCGGCCTGGACCCGCCGGAGCACCAGCGGCTGCGCCGCATGCTCACCCCGGAGTTCACGATCCGCCGGATCAAACGGCTCGAGCCCCGCATCGTCGAGATCGTCCAGAACCACCTGGACATGATGGAAAACGCCGGTGCCCCCGTCGATCTCGTCGAGCACTTCGCACTGCCGATCCCGTCGCTGGTC
This sequence comes from Mycolicibacterium novocastrense, assembly GCF_001570485.1. Taxonomy (GTDB): domain Bacteria; phylum Actinomycetota; class Actinomycetes; order Mycobacteriales; family Mycobacteriaceae; genus Mycobacterium; species Mycobacterium novocastrense. The sequence goes on along the minus strand of NZ_BCTA01000046.1, from coordinate 39,585 downwards.
ATCTGCGAGCTGCTCGGGGTGCCCTATGAGGACCGCGACGACTTCCAGCACCGCAGCGCGCGCCAGCTCGACCTGTCGCTGCCGTTCACCGAGCGGCTGGAGCTGCAGCGGGCGGGGCGGGCGTACATGCGGTCGCTGGTCGAACGCGCCCGCCGACACCCCGGCGAGGACATCCTCGGCATGCTGGTGCGCGAACACGGCATCGAGCTCACCGACGACGAACTGGTCGGCATCGCCGGGCTGCTGCTTCTGGCCGGCCATGAGACCACCTCGAACATGCTCGGCCTGGGCACGTTGGCCCTGCTACGCCATCCCGATCAGCTCGCCGTCGTCCGCGACGATCCCGACGCCGTCGGACCCGCGGTCGAGGAGCTGCTGCGGTGGTTGTCCATCGTGCACACCGCGATACCGCGCATCACCACCACCGACGTCGAGATCGCGGGTGTGGCGATCCCGGCCGGGCAGCTGGTGTTCGCGTCGCTGCCGTCGGGTAACCGCGATCCCGCATTCATCGACGCCCCGGACGTGCTCGACATCGGCCGCGGCGCCGCCGGGCATCTCGCGTTCGGTCACGGCGTGCACCACTGCCTCGGGGCTCCGCTGGCACGGATGGAGATGCGCATCGCGTTTCCCGCTCTGCTGCAACGTTTCCCGGCCCTGCGGCTGGCCGAGGATTTCGCCGATGTGCAGTTCCGGTCGTTCCACTTCATCTACGGTCTCAAGTCGCTGTCAGTGGATTGGAGGTGACGAATGTGAAGGTGCATGCCGACCGCGACGTCTGCATCCAGGCCGGCAACTGCGTGATGTCGGCCGACGCCGTTTTCGACCAGGACGACGACGGCATCGTCGTGGTGCTGGTGGATGAGGTGCCCGACGATGAGCTCGACCACGCCCGCGAGGCTGTGAAGCTTTGTCCGGCACAGGCTTTGCGGCTTGTCGACTAGCCGGGGCCGGGTCGGTGCGCGAGCAGTTGCACGCTGACCACTGCAACCCACGCGGGGAAGATCAGCACCGACCACATGCTGAGGTCGGCGGCCAGCAGTACCGCGATCGCCACCACGTAGGTGGCGATGCCCAACCACCGCGGCATCAGTCGCGTCTTCACCCAGATCGTGGCCAGCGAGATCATGAACACCGCCGCCATCCGCAGCGCGTAGGTCTTCGAGATCGTCAACAGCGTCATCTGTCCGAACGCGGCGACATCGGGATGCGCTGCTGCGCCGCTGCGTTCGAGTCCCACCCCCACGGCGACGGCGGCGAACATCATCGCCAAGAACAGCAGGCCGCTTCCGAGGAAGACGGTCGCGAAGAACTTGTCCTCGTACCGGCCCATACCGTCCCGCAGCACACCCATGAACCAGAGGAACGCGATCCCCGCGAACGGCATGAGGATCGCCGCGATCCTCATGTTGACGCTGTGCTCGCGCATCCACTGCGAACCCGGCTCGCCATCCTCGGGTAGGGCGATGCGGATCAGCACGAGCGCCGCTGCGAACAGCAGCGCGAACGCGACACCGGCCAGGGCGGCCGAGCGGGGCGCGGTCAGGCTTCGGGGCCGCTGACTGGTTCGGTCGCTTGTCACGTCCGTGATCGTGACATCGGGTGCTCGAAGGTGCGGGCGGATCGCCGATTCTCGCTGGTTACGGTTCGTCAGCAGTTCCGGCGCGTCAGTTCACGGCTGCCCGGCCAGCAGCTGGATCATCAACCCGTTCGCCTCGGCGAGCAGGTTGTCGTCGGGGTCGCGCAGCTCGGCGTTGACGAACGCCTTGCGGCCCTGCGCTTCCCGCAGCCAGCCGCGCGCGGTCAAGTCGGTGTCGATCGGGGTCACCTTGCGGTAGTCGACGTGCAGGAAGCCGGTGCGGCTGATCGGGCGCCCGACGGCGTGGATCACCATGCCGAACACCGAGTCGAACAACAGCGGCAGCACGCCGCCGTGCACCGCGGAGTTGCCTCCGACGTGGTATCGGCTGAACCGGACCTTGAGCGTGACCCCGGCCGGGTCGAGCTCGACCTCCCGGTACGGCGGCATGAGCAGGCTGCCCGCACCAGGCAGCGACGGCACCCGGTTGGCCGGGCCGACGCCCTCGGCGGCGCGGAAGGGGTCGAGCAGTGCCACCAGGGCCTCGGCCTGGTCGGCAGCTCGCTCCCAGGTGTCGCTGTCGGGGTCGGCCGACACCGCGAGATCTTGGGCGCGACGCATCGCCGCCAGGAAGCGGCCGAATCCCGGGCCGGGTTCGGCACGTTGATAGTTCGGGAATCCGCCGTGCCTGTCGTAGTCGGGATCTTCGAGGTGCGGATCGCTCATAGCGGTCGGTTCTTCGCGCAAGCGTCCCCCGCAAGCGGGCGGTACCCCCACATCACGGCTGCGCCAGGATATCGCGGCGCACAATCGTCTGGTCTCGGCCGGGACCGACGCCGATGCACGAAACATGGGCTCCGGCAAGCTCTTCCACCCGCAGCACGTAATCTCGCGCCTTTGCCGGCAGGTCGTCGAACTCGCGCGCCCCGGAGATGTCCTCCCACCAGCCGGGCAGCTCTTCGTAGATCGGCTCGGCAAGCGCGATCTCGGACTGGGTCATCGGCATGTCGTCAAGACGCCGGCCGTGCACCCGATACCCGACACACACCGGCACGGTCTCGAGGCTGGACAGCACGTCGAGTTTGGTGAGGAAGTAGTCGGTGATGCCGTTGACCCTGGTGGCATAGCGGGCGATGACGGCGTCGAACCAACCGCACCTGCGTCGCCTGCCGGTCGTCACGCCGAACTCGCCGCCGGTCTTGGACAGGTACTCGCCCTTGTCGTCGAACAGCTCGGTGGGAAACGGACCCGAGCCGACGCGCGTCGTGTAGGCCTTGAGGATTCCGAGCACCGTGGTGATCCGCGTCGGCCCGATCCCCGACCCCACCGCGGCGCCACCCGCCGTCGGATTCGACGACGTCACATAGGGATACGTGCCGTGGTCCACGTCGAGCAGAGTTCCCTGGGAGCCCTCCAACAGCACCGTCTCGCCCTTCTCCAGCGCCGTGTTGAGCAGGTACCGGGCATCGGCGATGCGGTGCTTGAAACCCTCGGCCTGGTCGAGCAGGCTGTCGACCACCTCGGCGGCGTCGAGCGCCTTGCGGTTGTAGATCTTGACCAGCACCTGGTTCTTGAATTCCAGTGCGGCCCCGATCTTCTCGGACAGCAACACGGGGTCGAGCACGTCGGCCATACGGATGCCGATCCGGGCGATCTTGTCCTGGTAGCAGGGGCCGATACCGCGGCCGGTGGTGCCGATCTTCTTGCTGCCCGCATACCGCTCGACGACCTTGTCGATCGCGACGTGATAGGGCATCAACAGGTGCGCGTCCGCGGAGATCAGCAGCCGCTCGGTGTCCACGCCCCGATCGACGAGTCCCTGCAGCTCGGTGAGCAGCACCCCCGGATCGACCACCACGCCGTTGCCGATGACGTTGGTCACCCCCGGGGTGAGAATCCCCGACGGAATCAGGTGGAGGGCGAAGTTCTCACCCGTCGGCAGCACGACGGTGTGGCCGGCGTTGTTGCCGCCCTGATACCGCACCACCCACTGGACGCGTCCACCGAGCAGGTCGGTGGCCTTACCCTTGCCCTCGTCGCCCCATTGCGCGCCGATGAGCACGATTGCCGGCATGACTTGGTCCTCGCAATTCCGGCTACTCTTGCACCCAAAACCTTGTTGCAGCCGGTGAGACACCCTATCCCAGCAACTTGCGAGGAGCCGAACTTGAGCACCGCTGACGTCGTGGTGTTGCGGTTCGGCCGACATCGGATACCGTCCGCGCTGCGCGGACTCCCGGTTGCCGAGACACCGGACATCCCCTGCCGTCGCCTGGTCGTCGTCGGCTCCGAGGCCGATGTGGCCACGGTGCTGACCCGGCTGCTGCGCACCGATCGACTCGGTGTCGAGGTCGCCCACGTGCGGCGGCCATGGCACGCGCGCAGAGCACTACGCGGGCGCGCCACCCGGGTGCCGCTCATCCGCGACGACCGGGGAACGGCGCTGGTCGGCGCCGCGTTCTGGCTCGGTGAGAGCGGGCTCGAGAAGGGTTCGCCGCCCGTCGAATTGATCGGTGAGGCGGTGGTCGACGACGAGGTGCTCTTCGACGGAGCAGCGACCGGGGTGCGCATCGAGCCGACACCGACGATGCCGGGTCTGCGCGCCAGCGTGCTGTCGCGTCACATGCGGCCGCAACGGTGGGTGAGCGGACGAGCGGCCCAACTCGGCACCACCGGCGCCGTCGTGGTCCGCGACGGCGTCACGGCCCCCCGTCCGGTGAAGCGCTCGACGTTCTACCGGCACACCGAAGGCTGGCTGCGGGTGTGAACCGCACCATCGTGCCCTCGCGCGGAACCACGACCGGCGCGGCCCGCAGCGGCGCGGTCTCCCGCCGCGTGTTGACCGGTTCGAGATCGCCCTCACGGAGGATGGTGTGCAGTGTCGTGGTCAGCTCGCACATCGAGAAGCTGGCGCCGATACACCGTTTGAGACCCCCACCGAACGGGACCCAGGCGTAGGGATGCGGCCGGCTGTCAAGGAACCGCTCGGGCCGGAACTCGGCCGGTGCGGGATAGGTGACGGGATCTCGGTTGATGACATCGAGCAGCAGCACGATGCGAGTCCCCGGATCCAGGATGTAGTCACCAAGCCGGTAGCGCCCGGTGGTCATCCGGCCGGTGATCGGCGCGGCCGGCCACAGCCGCAACGTTTCGGAGATGGCGGCTTCGGTGTACCGGGTGTCGCCGGACCGGCTTTCGGCACGCACCCTCGCCAACGTGTCGGGGTGGTGCAGCAGCAGGTCGACCAGCCACGCCAACGTCGTCGCGGTGGTTTCGTGACCTGCGAGCACCAAGGTGATGAGGTCGGCTCGAATCTCGGCCTCCGACAGGCGGTCACCGTCGTCGGTCCGAGCGTTGGCGAGCATGCTGAGGATGTCAGTGCGCTCGGCCGAGGAAGGATCGGAACGGCGTTCGGCGATCAACGGCAGCACCAACTCGTCGATCCTGCAGTTGACCTCGGACAGCTTGCCCCACCGGCGCAGTGCTCCCACGCGCCGCAGCGCATATCGCACAGGTGTCTCCTCGGACAGCGCCAAGTCGAGCAATTCCTCGAACGGCTTACCGAACCGAGTCACCGATTCTGGGTCACCGATCCCGAAGACGACCCGCACGATCACGTCCAGGGTGAGCTCACGGGCGGCATCGAGCATGCGCATCGAGCGCCCGACGGGCCAGGTTGCCATCGCCGACCGCGTCGCCGATTCGATGATCGGCACGTAGCTGGTGAGCGTCTGGCCGTGTAGCGGCGGGGTGAGCAACCGACGCCTGCGCAAATGCTCGGGCTCTTCCTGGACGAACATGGATCGTGGACCGTAGATCGCCGCAGCCGGACCCACCCCTTCGCCGCCCAGCAGGATGTCGGGCTGCTCGGTGAACACCTGCTTGGCCAGCGTCGCATCTGCGACGGCGACCACCTTTCCGAAACCCAGAACGGGCAGTTCCACCACGGGGCCGTAACGCTGTATCAGCTGGTGCACGAGCTGCTGGCCGCCCAGTCCGAAGGCCGCGGCATACAAACCCCCGAAAACCGGGGAGAAGGGTTTGGGCGCAGGCAGCCTTGGCGGTCGCATGCTCGACTGTCTCACAGCCGGTAGCTTCGACCCGTGAGCGTTCGACCGCTGCACCAGTCGGTGCGGCCCAGCCCCGTCTTCCTCGCGATCGTGGCGGCCACCGTGGCCGGCGGCGTGGTGGCATGGGTGTGCGCGACGGAGATCTCGCGACCGCTGGCCTATGTCGGGGTGTTCACGTTCGTGATCGCGGGCTGGTTGGTGTCGCTGTGCGTGCACGAGTTCGCCCACGCCTACACCGCATGGCGGTTCGGTGACCGCGACGTCGCGGGACGCGGCTATCTCACGCTCAACCCGCTGAAGTACTCCAACCCGCTGTTGTCGATCGGGCTGCCGGTCGCGATCATCGCGATCGGCGGTATCGGCCTGCCCGGCGGGGCGGTGTATGTCCACACCGGCTGGATGACCAAGCGTCAGCGCACCTTGGTCAGCCTTGCCGGACCGTCCACCAACCTGGTGTTCGCGGCCCTGCTGCTGGTGCTGACGAGCGCGCTCTACGACCCCGCACACGGCGTGTTCTGGTCGGGTATGGCGTTCCTGGGTTTTCTCCAGGTGACGGCGTTCGTGCTCAACATGCTCCCGGTCCCCGGGTTGGACGGGTACGGCGCGCTCGAGCCGCACCTGAGCCCGCAGACCCAACGAGCGGTGGCCCCTGCCAAACAGTGGGGCCTGCTGGTCCTGCTGCTACTGCTCTTCACCCCGGGACTCAACACCTGGTTCTGGCAGCTGGTGCTGTGGTTCTTCGACTTCACGGGCGTGCCGCGCCCGCTGGTGTGGCTGGGCAGTGATCTGACCCGGTTCTGGTCGGCCTGGTTCTGATCCGCCCCGGCGGGCCCGCAGCGGCCACGTCCTTGCAACATATGCGGATTTGCGCATATATTGCTGCCATGGGTGCCGGTCACGATCACAGCAGAGGCGACACCCGAGTCAGCCGGATGGTGATCGCGGCGGCGATCCTGACCGCCTTTTTCGTGATCGAGCTCGTCACGGCCCTGCTGATCAACTCCATCGCCTTGTTGGCGGATGCCGGCCACATGCTGACCGATCTGGTCGCGATGTTCATGGGCCTGACCGCGGTGCTGCTCGCCCGCAAGGGCAGCACCTCCCCGGCCCGCACATACGGCTGGCACCGCGCCGAGGTGTTCACCGCCGTGGCCAACGCGGTGCTGCTGCTCGGCGTCGCGGCATTCATCCTGATCGAGGCGATCGAGCGGATCGGGGACGCGCCCGAGGTGCCCGGTGTCCCGTTGATCGTCGTGGCGCTGGCGGGGCTGGTGGCCAACGCCGTCGTCGTGCTGCTGCTGCGTTCCCACTCCGAGACGAGCCTGGCCGTCAAGGGCGCCTACATGGAGGTCGTCGCCGACACGGTCGGCAGCATCGGCGTGTTGATCGCGGGCATCGTCACGGTCACGACGGGCTGGCCCTACGCAGACGTCGTCGTCGCGGTGTTCGTCGCGCTGTGGGTGTTGCCGAGGGCGTTCTCACTGGCGCGGGCGGCCCTGCGGATCCTGTCGGAATCGTCACCCGCTCACATCGACGTCGAGGAGTTGCGGACCGCGCTGTGCGCGGTCGAGGGCGTGACCGACGTGCACGATCTGCACGTGTGGACGCTGGTGCCCGGCAAGGACATGGTCACCGCGCACCTGACCAGCAACCGGGATTCGGCGCTGGTGCTCGACGATGCGCGCGCCGTGCTGACCGAACGCGGTTTGGATCACGCAACGGTTCAGGTGGAACCGGGCGACGGCGCCGGGGACTGCAACTGCGAAGCGGAGTAGTCAGGCCAGCCCGAGTTCGGCCCGCGCCGACGGATCACAGTCGTCGAGCAGGTCCAGGCAGCGCTGGTTTTCGTCGGTCTCCCCGATAGCGTCGGCCGCCCGCGCCAGGGCCGCGACACAGCGCAGGAATCCGCGGTTGGGCTCGTGACGGAAGGGCACGGGCCCGAAGCCCTTCCAGCCGTTGCGGCGCAACTGATCCAGCCCGCGGTGATAGCCGGTCCGCGCGTAGGCGTAGGCGGTGATCGCCCTGTCGTCGGCGAGCGCATCCTCGGCCAGCGTCGCCCACGCGACCGATGCTGAGGGATGCGCGGCCGCCACGATCGCGGGCTTCTCCCCCGCGGCGAGTTCGGCTTCGGCGTCGCTGTCGCCGGGCAGCAGTACCGGATCCGGCCCCAGGAGATCACCCATGCCTGTCATGGCCCCCATTGTGCCGTGTGCGCCAGCGCCGCCGTCACCGCACGGGTCTGAGCGCGCACTGGCCGGCGGTAGCTAAGCTTCGGCCGTAGCGTCGTAAGGGAGGACCGCAGCAGGCATGTCGAATCCATCAGGGCCTGACCAGCCGGAAGACGGTCCGGAAGGGTCGGACGCCTCAGAGGTTCCCGCCTCCGAGAACCCCGAAGCGGCCACAAACGACGACCCTTCAGCAACGGAAGAGACCCCGGAGGGGGCCGAACCGGCCACCGAGGTGATCGAACCGCACGGCGATCATGAGCCCGCGACCGAGGTGATGTCGACCGCCCAACCGCACGCCGAGTCGGCCCCGGGCGCCGACCAGGGCGAGCGTCGATTCACCGCGCCGTCCGGGTTCGATGCGGGCACGACGCAGCGGATCGACACCCCCGCCGAGCCGGCCACCGAGGTGTTCTCCTCTCCCGGTGCCCCCGGACAGCACAAACCCGTTGCCCCGCAGGTCATTCCGCCGCGTGGTGACGCTCCCGGGCCGCCGCGGCAGCGCCGCAGCTGGGGGTGGGTGGTGGCCGTGGTGCTGGTCATCGCCGCGCTGGTGGCCATCGCGGTGCTGGGCACCGTGTTGTTGACCCGGGACTCGGGGCCCCGGGTGTCTCAGGAGGAGATGGTCCGCAACACCATCGAGGAGTTCGACACCGCGATCCAGAACGGCGATCTGGCCAAACTGCGCAGCATCACCTGCGGCGCCAAGCGCGACAGCTACGTCCGATACGACGACAAGACCTGGGCGGAGATCCACGAACGGGTCGCCGCCGCCAAGCAGTATCCGGTGGTCGCCAGCATCGACCAGGTGGTGATCAACGGCGACCACGCCGAGGCGAACGTCACCGCGTTCATGGCCTACGCCCCCCAGACCCGGTCGACCCGCAGCTTCGATCTGGAGTTCCGCGACGAGCAGTGGAAGATCTGCCAGGCGCCCCAGTGACTACCGGCCCGCGGTGACCGAACGGCCCGCGCTGTGCAGATCGCGGCACGCCTCGACGACGCGTTCACTCATCGAGGCCTCCGCCTTCTTCAGGTAGCTGCGCGGATCGTAGGCCTTCTTGTCCCCCACCTCGCCATCGACCTTGAGCACGCCGTCGTATTTGGTGAACATGTGCGCGGCCACCGGCCGCGTGAAGGCGTACTGGGTGTCGGTGTCGACGTTCATCTTCACGACGCCGTAGCGCAACGCGTCCTCGATCTCGGATTTCAGCGAGCCCGAGCCGCCGTGGAAGACGAAGTCGAAAGGCTTTGCATCCGAGGATAATCCGAGTTTGGCCGCGGCGACCTTCTGCCCCTGATCGAGGATTTCGGGCCGCAGTTTGACGTTGCCCGGCTTGTACACGCCGTGCACATTGCCGAACGTGGCGGCCAGCAGGTACCTGCCGTGTTCGCCCGCGCCGAGCGCCTCGACGGTCTTCTCGAAATCCTCGGCGGTGGTGTAGAGCTTGTCGTTGATCTCGTTGGCGACGCCGTCCTCCTCGCCGCCGACCACGCCGATCTCGATCTCCAGCACGATTCTCGCCGCGGCGGCGTCCTTGAGCAGTTCGCGTGCGATGACGAGGTTTTCGTCGAGCGGTACCGCCGAGCCGTCCCACATGTGCGATTGGAACAACGGAGGCTTACCCTCGGAGACCCGTTGCTGCGAGAGGGCGAGCAACGGTCGCACGTAGGTGTCGAGCTTGTCCTTCGGACAGTGGTCGGTGTGCAACGCCACCGTGATCGGGTACCTGGCGGCGATGATGTGAGCGAACTCGGCGAGGGCGACTGCACCGGTGACCATGTCCTTGACCCCGAGGCCCGACGCGAATTCAGCTCCGCCGGTGGAGAATTGGATGATCCCGTCACTACCGGCGTCGGCGAAACCCTTGATGGCGGCGTTGACGGATTCCGACGACGTGCAGTTGATGGCCGGAAACGCGTAACCGTGCTCCTTGGCCCGGTCGAGCATCTGCGCGTACACCTCGGGCGTTGCGATGGGCATGGGTCGTCCTCTCGCCGTTTCGGCGATTATCCCACCGCGGCGGCCTGTTCACATGGTCAAGACCATGCGGTAGCGGGCCCGGCCCTGCTCCATCGCGGCATAGGCCTCGGCGGCCTCGGCCAGCGGACGCTCCTCGATCCGGGCGCGCACCCCGCTCTGCACCGCGAAGTGCATCGTCTCCTCGACATCGCGTGAGGTGCCCGACGGATGGCCGCTCACGCTCAGTCCGTCGGTGATGAGCTGGACCGGGGCGATCGGCAACGGGTCGGCGGTGACGCCGATGATGACGAGCTCACCCTGGGCCGCCAGCCCACCCACGGTGTCGGCCATCGCCTGTGAATTCGCCGCCGTCGCCAGCACCACGGCCGCACCGCCGAGGTCCGTGAGCGCCGCGGCGACGTCGACGGCCCTGGAGTCGATGTAGTGATGAGCGCCGAGTTCGCGGGCGTCGACCTCCTTGTCCGCCCCGCGGGCGATCGCCACGGTCTCGAAACCCATCGCCCTGGCGAACTGCACACCGAGGTGACCGAGGCCGCCGACGCCGAGCACGGCGACGAGGTCACCGGACTTGGCTTTCGTCTGCCGCAGGCCGTTGAAGGTGGTGACGCCCGCACAACCCATCGGGGCGGCCTCGGCGAACGACAACCCCTCGGGGATGCGGGCCAGCGCGGTGACCGGCGCCGTCACCGATTCGGCGTAGCCGCCCGGATAGTGCCAGCTCGGCACCTGCATGCGCGCGCACTGCATGAACTGGCCCTTGCGGCACGGCACACACCGGTTGCAGTTGCCGCCGAACCATCCCACGGCCACCCGGTCACCGACCGCGAAGTCCTCCACACCGTCGCCCACCTCGGCGACGGTTCCGGCGATCTCGTGGCCCAACGTGATCGGCCAGTTCAGGCCGGGAAAGCCGCCGGCCACGAAGCCCTGGTCGGTACCGCACACGCCGCAGGCGGCGACGGCGATGCGCACATGCAACGGCGGCGGCGACGTCGTCTCGACGTCGGCCAAGGTGAGAGGACCGCCAACGGATTCGACGAGAACCGCCTTGTGAGTGGGCATTTTGTGAGCGTATTCGCTGGCCCGCGGGGCCGCCCGCCTTCGTCATTTCTCGGACTGCCCTGACAGCCCGGTATCTTGGGGCCTTGTGAGAATCTCGGCCCTTGCGGCGACCGACCACCTGGCGTTGATGCCGGACTTCCTCGACCCGATGACGCTGTTGGGCTACTTCGGCACGTGGGCGCTGGTCGGACTGCTGGTCGTCGTCTTCGTCGAGTCCGGGGTGTTGTTCCCGGTCCTGCCGGGCGACTCGCTGCTGTTCGTGGCGGGCATGCTGGCCGCGGGCACGGCCGCGCTGGCCGAGGGCGGCGGCGAGGTCATCAACTTCCAGCTCTGGCAGTTGCTGCTGTTCATCCCCATCGCCGCGGTCCTGGGCGGTCAGGTCGGGTACTGGATCGGGCGCAACATCGGCACCGCGATGTTTCGGCCCGATGCTCGGATCCTCAAGCAGAAGTACCTCGAAGAGGCGCACGTGTTCTTCGAGCAGCGGGGACCGTTCGCGATCGTCATCGCCCGCTTCGTGCCGATCGTCCGCACCCTCGCCCCGCTGACGGCCGGCGCGGCCCGAATGAGCTATCCGGTGTTCACACTGTTCAACGTGGTCGGCGCCGTCGTGTGGGGGGTGGGCCTGACCCTGCTCGGATACTGGCTCGGCCGGTTCGAGACCGTCCAGAAGCTGCTCGAGCCCATCGTCATCGCGATCGTCGTGATCTCGGTGCTGCCGATGTTCATCGAGTGGTACAAGCGGCGCCGCGCGGCGAAACGCGCCGGGATCGCCGCGCCCCCGCTCGACTCCTCCTCGGGAGAGCAGCCAGGCTAGCGGGCTCGGCTGTTCTCCAGCGCGCGGATCAGGCTGGCCGCATCCCACGGACCCGTGTGCCGCTTGCCGTTGACGAAGAAGCTCGGCGTCGAGTTCAGGTCCATCAACTCCGCGTCCTGCGCGTCGTCCTGGACGTGGTGGAAGACCTTCGACGAGTGCACCCGTACGTCCTGGTCGAACCGCTCGATGTCGCAACCCGCCGCCACGGCGTAGCGGTACATATCCGACCACTCCAAATCGTCCTGGTGGGCGAACAGTTCGTGGGCCATCTCCCAGAACCTGCCCTGGAGTGCGGCGGCCTCGCTGGCCCGCGCGGCGTCGAAGGCGCGGGGATGGACGCGCTCCAGCGGTAGGTGGCGCCACACGTAGCGCAGCTCACCGCCGAAGCGCTCGCGCACCTCCTCGATGGCCCCGGTCGCCCGGCTGCAGAACGGACACTCGAAGTCGCCGTACTCCACCAACGTCAGCGGGGCGTCGGGTTCGCCCGCGATGTGATCGCGGTCCGGATCAACCGGGCGCAAGAGTTTGAGGCCAACCGGGTCCGGCGGGCTGAGCCGGTCGGTGACCCGAAAGATCAACCAGCCGAGGAGGAAGGCGATCACCGACGCGAGAAGCACGCCGATGATGGCCTGCTCTCGACGGACCGGATCGTCGATCGCGATGTCGACGATGAAAAGCGAGATGGTGAAGCCGATTCCGGACAGTGCGGCACCCCCGGCGATCCGGCGCAGGCTGAGCCCGGGCGCCAGTGCGCCGACACCGCTGCGTTGCATGATCCACGTCGCGGCGGTGATACCGATGAACTTGCCGACCACCAGACCGGCCACCACCCCCCATGTAAGCGGGGAGCGCAACGCCGCCGAGATGCTCTGGGCGTCGAGTTGGACACCGGCGTTGACCAACGCGAACAGCGGCAGCACCAGGAAGGACACATAGGGGCCCACGCTGGTCTGAAGCCGCTCGTTGATCGAGATCGAATCGCGCAGACCGCGAGTCACCTCGCGGGCATAGTGGGAGTTCGGCGACTGGCGGAACGCCCGGATACGCGCGACGACCTCCTCGACCTGGCTGCGCTCGGGCGAGAACACCGGAATCAGCAGAGCCACCGCAACGCCCGCCAGCGTCGGATGCACCCCGGCCATGTACAGGCTCACCCACAGTGAGAAGCCGAGCGCGGCGTAGGCGGGGCCCCGGCCCGCGGGCATGAACCGCACCACCGCGATCGCCGCAATCAGTACCATCGAAATCACCAGCGGCACAACGTCGATGCGCTCGGAGTAGAACAGGGCGATCACGCACAGCGCGCCGACATCGTCGACGACGGCTAGCGTGAGCAGGAAGATCCGCAGCCGGGCGGGGAACTTCGGTCTGATGATCGCCAAAGCGCCGATCAGAAACGCGGTGTCGGTGGAGATCACCACACCCCACGCCTGTGCGTCCTCCCCGGAGGGGTTGAACAACAAGAAGATCGCGGCGGGAACCGTCAGGCCGGCGAACGCCGCCACCACGGGTACCGCCGCTCTGGCCCTGTCGGTGAGCTCGCCGATGGCGAACTCGTGCTTGACCTCGAGGCCGACGATGAAGAAGAAGAACGCCATCAGACCGTCGTTGATCAGATGCTTGACGGTCAGTTCGAAGCGGTGCTCGGCAAAGGTGAATCCGACATGCGTGTCGAGCAGCGCCCAATAGCTGTGCGCCCAAGGCGAATTCGCCCACAGAAGCGCCGCGACGGTGAAGAGTAGCAGCAGGCCCGCCGCGGCGTTCTCCCCGGTCTTGGCCGCTTTGGCGCCGGCGCTGAATCGGGCGGGCAGCACACGGCCGATGCGCGGGGCGGCTTCGAAGCTCACTCCCCGGCCACCGCGTGGGCGGCTTCCATCAGCATCCAGCCCGCCAGTTGCACGGACAGATCGCGCTCGGGCACCTCGGAGGCGTTGACGGCACCCTCGACGAACTGCGCCTGCTCCCCGGCAGCGGTGGGCATTTCGGCGGTGCGGTCCCAGAATGCGCTGAACAGCGGCAGCCCGTCGACCACCTGGCGGTTCTGCCACGCCGCCTCGGCGGAGGTGAGCACGAGCGAGCGGGCGGTGTCCCGCGCCGCGGCGTCGTGCTCGGAGTTCTGCGGCAGCGTGGTCGCGACGAGCGCGAGATAGCGGGCAAGGATGCCGTTGAACAGGCCGCCGTCACCGCCCCCGGCACCCTTGATGACGCCGTCGACCGCCATGTGTTCGGCGACCGCGGCGACCAACCGGTGCACCCGGGCGGCGTGCTCGGGGTCGTCGGTGCGCGCCGCCAGTTCGGTTTCCAGCCCCAGCACCACGCCTTGGCAGTAGGTGTACTGCGCGCGCACGAGCGAGCCGCCCTTGATGCCGTCGAACACGAGGTGGGTGTCCGGGTCGATCAGGGTCTCGTCGAGCCAGTCCGACATCTGCTGCGCTCGGCGCAACCGGTCATAGCGAGCCAGGAAGACCGCCGCCGGGCCGTTGGCGGGCGCGTTGAAGAACTGATCTTGTTTGCGCCAGGGGATGCCGCCACCGTCTTCGGGCACCCACGCGTTCATGAACTGCTCGCAGAGTTTCTTCAGCGCTTTGGGCCGGTCGACCGATGCGAGCGCGGCGGCGCGTTCCAGTGCCAGCGCCAGCCACGCCATGTCGTCGTAGTAGTCGTTGACCCACGAGAAGTTGTTGCGCAACCGGTGTGCGCGGATCTGGCGGGCGATCGCCTTTTGCCGCTCGGGTTGCGGGTCGCGCAGTTGGGCGTCGACGAGGTTGTCGAGCAGGTGCGCCTGCCACCAGTAGTGCCACGTTCCGAACAGCCGGTGCTGCCGGGTCGCGGGCCAGGCGACGACGCCGAGCTGGGTACCCGGCAGGCCCCACAACCGTCTGATGTGTCGCTTGGCGATTGCGGCCTCAGCGCTGGCTGCGCGGTTGGCCCAGAGCTGATCCATGGTGTCGATCCTGCCTTACCAGGCCGCCGAAAGGTCCCCGTGTTGGGTGATCCAGATGTGCATCGCGATACCCGCCGCGACGCCGGCGTTGATGCTTCGCGTCGAGCCGAATTGGGCGATGGACACGGTCATGGCGGCGCCGGCCCTCGCCTCGGGGGTGATGCCCGGCCCTTCCTGGCCGAAGACCAGCAGACAGTCCCGCGGCAGCGGGGTGGTTTCGATGCGCACCGACCCCGGGACGTTGTCGACGGCGACCACCGTCAGGCCGGCGTCGGCCGCGTGGGCGAGCAGCGCGGCGGTGGTGTCGTGGTGGCGCAGCCGTTGGTAGCGGTCGGTCACCATCGCGCCCCGACGGTTCCACCGTCGCCTGCCGACGATGTGCACGGTGTCCACGGCGAACGCGTTCGCGGTGCGCACGACCGCGCCGATGTTGGCGTCGTTGCCGAAGTTCTCGATCGCGATGTGCAGGGCGTGCCTGCGCGTGTCGATGTCGGCGATGATCGCTTCGCGAGTCCAGTAGCGGTACGCGTCGACGACATTGCGGCTGTCTCCATCGCGGAGCAGGGTCGGGTCGTAGCGCGGGTCGTCGGGCGGCGTCCCCTGCCAGGGGCCGACGCCGGGCGCCTCGCCCCATTCGGTGGGGCCGGCGGCTTCGGGTTCCCCTGCGTCAGTCATCCTTCGTCCAGAGCGCGGCGTGGGTACCGACGAGCGAAACGGTGGCGTACAGCAGCGCGTTGTTGATCTCGCCCTGCGTGCACAGCGATGCACGGACCTGCACGGCATCGCGGGAGGCGTCGGGAAGCACCAACACCGAGGCGCCGTAGACGTCGCATGCGTGGCTCAGCCCCGGCGCGGGCAGCGTCGGGGCGACCAGCACCATCGCCGGTCCGCCGCGCTGTTGCGAGACCTCGCGGTATTGCTCTGCCACACCGCTGATCTCGAGACCGACCAGCATGTAACCGTTTCCGGTGAACGCGTTCGGGTCACCCAGCGCCGCCGGGGCGAGCATGGCGCCGTCGGCGCGGAAGGCATCCAAACTCGTGGTGCGCAGCGACAATCCGGTGTCGTTGTCCCTGACCGCGGGCAGGCCGACGGGGAAGGCCGCGGGATGGGCGACGGTGGTGCCCGGTGTCCGGTCGCGCGGCGAGTAGGCGTACACACCGCGAACCTGCACCTGGTCGCGTGCGGGCCCTATGCACACCGTGCCGGTGAGACGGTCGGCCGCGGGTGCCGAGAGTGGTTGCAACTCAAGGTCGGTCGCGTCCCGACAGCTTCCGATGCCGTTGGCCTCGATCGGGTGCGCGAGCGCCCCGTACAGGCCGAACCGGATGTCTTCGGGTTGGCGTGCGGCCCGTCGGCCTGCGCGGGTGAGGCGTCGACGTCGAACAACACATAGTCGCCGTCGAAGCGCAGGTTCGACACCGACATGTTCCAGCCCAGTGTGGCAAGCGATTCGCCGATGGTGGCGGTCTGCGCGCCGTAAGGATGAACCGACGCATCGTCTTTGGAGCATGCCGAGGCCGCGACGACGACGATCGCGGTCAGCGCCGCGATCAGCGCACGCACGTACGCAGTGCCCTAAGTCCGGCCACGGCCCCTGCCCACGACTTTGGTCATGGCGCGCACCAGGTTTCGCGGCACCATCCGCCCTGCGGTGGTGAGCACCTTGTACTGCACACCGGGGATGATCACGACCTTCTCGTTCTTCGCGCCTTCCCCGACATGGGCCATCGTCTCGCGAACCACATCGTCGACCTCGAGCCAGAACCATGACGGTGTGCCGTCCATGTCGATGCCCGCCCGCTGGTGAAACTCGGTGCGGACGAAGCCCGGACACACGGCGTGCACTCCGACCCCGGTGCCGCCCAGGCCGTTGGCGAGGCCCTCGGAGAACGCGACCACCCACGCCTTGGACGCCGAATACGTCGACCCGCGGCCGGGTAGCAGACCGGCGACGCTGGCGACGTTGATCACCGTGCCGCGGCCGGCGTCCAGCATCGGGGGCAGCGCCGCGTGCGTCAGCTGCATGACGGCGGTGACGTTGACGTCGAGCTGCGATTGCAACAGGGAGTACTCCGCGCTCCAGAACTCCCCGGACGTTCCGAAACCGGCGTTGTTGACCAGCACCTGAACACCCGCGGCGAGCCGGTCGGCCACCTTCGCGCGGTCGGCGGCCTCGGCGAGATCGGCGGTGAGCACCTCTACGGCCGCACCGCCTTCGTCGCGCAGTTCGGCGGCCAGGCGCTCGAGCCTGCCGGCGTCGCGCGCGACGAGCACGAGATCGTGACCGTCGCGGGCGAACCTGCGCGCAAAGCCAGCGCCGATGCCGGACGTCGGTCCGGTGATCAGGGCGACGGGGCGAGACATGGCTTTCAGGCTACTTCCCCGGGCACAAGCTCCGGGCGGCACTTACCGCTGGTAGTGCGGTGACTGCCGGCCGTTGCGCGAGGGCGGTTGACGCCGCGCGTCGGGCCGTGGGGGCGGCTGCTGGGGGTAGCGCGCCTCGGGCCGGGGCGGTGCGTCGATGCCCGGTGCCGGCTCACCGCGGCCGGCGGCGGGGGTGAGCGGGCGGCTCGGCGACCCGCTTCGCCGGGCCAGCGCGGCCTGGCTGCCCTGGCTCGCCATGGCCTGCGGGGTCGGCGGCAGGACACGCAGGAGATCGTTGAACTGACGCACGGTGCGTAGCCCCTCGTCCCACTGGGCCCGCGTGCTGGTCACCGGCATGGAAACCAGCGTCCAATGCTCCTCGTTCCACATGATCTCGGCGCAGTCGGGCGCGGTGTGGGCGAAGGTCACCATCCGCCGGTCGCATGCGCGTCGCGCGGCATCGAGGTTGGTGGAGTAGACCATGCGCGGCCCGATCGCGCCGAGCAGCCAGATGTCGTTCTCCCGAGGCTCTTTGATCCCCTTGAGCCGCAGGTCGACGACGACGTTGGTGCCGACCTTGCGGTGCAGGGCGATCACCGTCGCGACGTCTTCGAGGTCGAAGATGAACACCGCCTCGCCGCGGATCTGCCCGAGGACGACGTTCTTGGCCGTCACATCGCCGACGGTCGACATCACGCCGCGCTTCCACCGTTGGACGATGTCGGCCGATTCGTGTTCGTAGTCGAAGCCGTGCGACTTCGCCCAGGACTTGCGCCGGCGCCCCAAGCCCCGTCGACGGTCGATGTCGACGTACAGCAGCACGGCCGCACCGACGAAGCAGAGCGCGGACAGCGTGAACCAAAGCGGGACCATTGCGCTCTAGCCTACTTGCAGGTAGCGCCGAATCCAGAACTCGTGCTGGTCACAACCCGGCATCTTGCGATATCGATCGCGCGAAATTGCATTCCAGCAGGTGCCTATTCGACATTTCGCTGCCGGAATGCAATTTCGCGGGCGGAACGACGGGTCAGCCCAGGACCAGGGAGTCGCCGTCGGGGCTGACGTTGACCGGCACGATGTCGCCGTCGTGCACGTCGCCGGCCAGCAGCATCTTGGCCAGCTGGTCACCGATGGCCTGCTGGATCAGCCTGCGCAGTGGACGGGCGCCATACTGCGGGTCGAAGCCCCGCTCGGCCAACCACTTCTTGGCGGGCAGCGAAACCTCGAGGGTGAGCCTGCGCTGCTCCAACCGCTTGGCCAGCTGTGCCAGCTGGATGTCGACGATGTGCACCAGCTCCTCGGGGTTCAGCCCGTCGAACACGATCACGTCGTCGAGCCGGTTGATGAACTCCGGCTTGAACGCCCCGCGCACGGCGGCCATCACCTGCTCCTCGGTACCGCCGGCACCCAGGTTCGACGTCAGGATCAGGATCGTGTTGCGGAAGTCGACCGTGCGGCCCTGGCCGTCGGTCAGCCTGCCCTCGTCGAGCACCTGCAGCAGAACGTCGAACACGTCCGGGTGGGCCTTCTCGATCTCGTCGAACAGGATCACCGTGTACGGGCGCCGCCGCACTGCCTCGGTCAGCTGACCACCCTGGTCGTAGCCGACGTAACCCGGAGGCGCGCCGACCAGGCGGGCCACCGAATGCTTC
Source organism: Mycolicibacterium novocastrense (assembly GCF_001570485.1). Classification (GTDB taxonomy): domain Bacteria; phylum Actinomycetota; class Actinomycetes; order Mycobacteriales; family Mycobacteriaceae; genus Mycobacterium; species Mycobacterium novocastrense. The sequence continues at coordinate 20,885 of NZ_BCTA01000046.1, read as the reverse complement.
TCGGCGTACTCGCTCATGTCGATGCGGACCATGGCGCGCTCGTCGTCGAACAGGAACTCCGCCAGCGCCTTGGCCAGCTCGGTCTTACCGACACCGGTCGGGCCCAGGAACATGAACGAACCGGTCGGCCGGTTCGGGTCGGCGACACCGGCGCGGCTGCGGCGCACCGCATCAGAAACCGCCGTCACCGCCTTGCGCTGGCCGACGACCCGCTTGCCCAGCTCGTCTTCCATGCGCAGCAGCTTGGCCGTCTCGCCCTCGAGCATCCGGCCCGCCGGGATGCCGGTCCAGGCCGACACCACGTCGGCGATGTCGTCGGGTCCGACCTCCTCCTTGAGCATCACGTCCTCACGCGCCTCGGCGTGCGGGAGCGCCGCGTCGAGCTTCTTCTCCACCTCGGGGATGCGGCCGTACCGCAGTTCGGCGGCCCGCTCCAGGTTGCCGTCGCGTTCGGCGCGATCGGCTTCCCCTCGCAAAGACTCGAGCTGCTCCTTGAGCTCGCGCACGATGTCGATGGCGTTCTTCTCGTTCTGCCAGCGGGTCGTGAGCTCCGCCAACTTTTCTTTGTGGTCGGCAAGTTCAGCGCGCAGCTTTTCGAGGCGTTCCTTGGAGGCGGCGTCCTCTTCCTTCGACAGCGCCATCTCCTCGATCTCGAGCCGGCGCACCAGCCGCTCAACCTCGTCGACCTCGACGGGACGCGAGTCGATCTCCATGCGCAGCCGGGAGGCGGCCTCGTCGACCAGGTCGATCGCCTTGTCCGGCAGGAACCGCGAGGTGATGTAGCGGTCGGACAGCGTCGCCGCCGCCACCAGCGCGGAGTCGGTGATCCGCACACCGTGGTGCACCTCGTAGCGGTCCTTGAGCCCGCGCAGGATGCCGACGGTGTCCTCGACCGATGGCTCACCGACGTAGACCTGCTGGAACCGGCGCTCCAGTGCGGCGTCCTTCTCGATGTGCTTGCGGTACTCCTCGAGCGTGGTCGCCCCGACCAGGCGCAGCTCGCCGCGGGCGAGCATCGGCTTGATCATGTTGCCGGCGTCCATCGAGCCCTCACCGGTGGCACCGGCGCCGACAATGGTGTGCAGCTCGTCGATGAAGGTGATGATCTGGCCCGCCGAGTTCTTGATGTCGTCGAGCACGGCCTTGAGCCGCTCCTCGAACTCGCCGCGGTACTTCGAGCCGGCGACCATCGAGCCCAGGTCCAGGCTGACGACGGTCTTGTCGCGCAGGCTCTCCGGCACGTCGCCGGCCACGATGCGCTGGGCCAGGCCCTCCACGATCGCGGTCTTGCCGACGCCGGGCTCACCGATGAGCACCGGGTTGTTCTTGGTGCGACGGCTCAGCACCTGCACGACGCGACGGATCTCGGTGTCGCGGCCGATCACCGGGTCGAGCTTGCCCTCCTTGGCACGCGCGGTCAGATCGGTGGAGTACTTCTCCAGCGCCTGATAGGTGCCCTCGGGATCGGGGCTGGTGACCCGGGCGCTGCCGCGCACCTTGACGAACGCCTCACGCAGCGCCTGCGGGGAGGCCCCGTGACCGCTTAGCAGCTTGGCCGTATCCGAGTCACCGGTGGCCAGCCCGACCATCAGGTGTTCGGTCGAGACGTACTCGTCGTCCATCTCCGTCGCCAGGTTCTGGGCGGCGGTGATCGCGGCCAGAGCCTGCGGAGCGAGCTGCGGCTGCGAGGCCGCGCCGCTGGCGCTGGGTAGCCGGTCGAGGAGTCGTTGCGTCTCCGCGCGGATCGTCGCCGGTTCGACGCCGACGGCCTCGAGAAGGGGTGCGGCGATACCGTCGTTCTGAGTCAGCAGAGCCATCAACAGATGGGCGGGGGTGATCTGCGGGTTGCCCGCGGCCGTGGCCGCCTGCAACGCCGCGGTCAGCGCCGCCTGAGTCTTGGTCGTCGGGTTGAACGAGTCCACGACACCTTCCCTTTCCTGGGTACGTGAGCTTGGCAAAAATGCTTGTCGGATACTTCAACGTCGTCAATCTTGAGTCTGTTCCGCTCAAGTCTAATCAATTTCCGGCCTCATTACCGTCGCATGTTCCGTCAGCAGAACAACACGCCGCACGGCTGTCACAGTTTTCACATCTGTATCAGCGACGCTTGTTCCATGCGTCGACTTTCCGCCGTGCTCACGGGCATCGCGCTGAGCGCGGTCGCCTCGACAGCGTTGGCTGCCTCCGCTTCTGCGGCCAGTGATGAGGATCAGGTCCGCGCGGTGCTCGCCGGAATGAACGGCTCCTACAACCGCGCGGATTTCGCATCGTTCGCCGAGCACGTCTGCGCACCCATGCGCCGGGCCGCGGGGTTCGAGGACGAGTGGCACGCCAGCCGCACGGCCGACGGTCCCACCCGGATCTCGGTCAGCGCGGTGACGGTCGCGGGCCAACCCGTGGTGTCGGCCGTCGCCACAGTGCGGTTCTCTGCCGCCAACCAGCCCACCGCCAAGACCTTCGACATCGACTTCCTGCGCGAGGGGGGCGAGTGGAAGGCGTGCCAGTACCACCCCACGCGATCGATCTGACCGTGATGATCGCCGACGCTTCCCGTGGACCTCGACCGCTGCCGGTCTTCTGAGTCCACCAAATGGACGCCAAGACTGACGACGACACCGTCGCCACGGTCATCATCGGGCAGCGGGTCCGCGCCGGTAAGGAGCGGAAGTTCGAGCGCTGGCAGCACGACCTCAACCGCGAGGCCTCCCGGTATGCCGGCTTCCTCGGCGCCGAGGTCGACCCTCCCACCGCCGTTCAGCCCGAATGGGTGGTGGTCTATCGGTTCGATTCGATCGCTCACCTGCAGGCGTGGCTCAACAGCGCTACCCGACAGGACCGGCTGAGCGCGGGCCGGGACTACCTTGACGGCCCGGCCACCCAGCAGGTCGTCGGCGGTCGGGCCAAGCCGGACGATGCGCTGGTGACTGCGGTCGTCAGCCACCGCGTCAGCGCCGATCAGGTCGACGACTTTCTCGCGTGGCAGGAGCGACTTCGGTTGGCCGAGAACACCTTTCCCGGCTTCCGCGGCAGCGAGCTGTTCCGTCCCGTGCCGGAGGTCCAGGACGAGTGGACCGCCATCTACCGCTATGACACCGCCGCTGACCTCGACCGGTGGCTGGGCTCCAAGGAGCGGCGCGACCTCCTTGCCGAGGGCGAGAGGTTCTCCGACTTCGAACTGCGCACCGTCGACAATTCGTTCGGCAGCTGGTTCGCCTTCGACGAGCACGGCAGACCGGCCCCACCACCCTCGGACCTCAAGACGTCGATCGCGGTGTGGGTCGGCCTGTATCCGACCGTCATGCTGCTCACCATCGCCCTGTCCCCACTGCGTCTGCCGTTGTGGTTGAACCTGCTCGTCGGAAACCTGTTGTCCAGCTTGATCATCAGCTTCGTCGTCATGCCCTACTACGTGAACCCGCTGCTGGGAAACTGGCTGCGCCCGCCGCCGGACGTGCCCCCAGCACGGACCAATGTGCGCGGCCTCGCGACAGTCGCGATCACCATGTTGTTCTGGGCGCTGACGTTCCACTTCGCGACGGTCGTCCTCTGGCGTCTGCACTGACACCGGACCCGAGGCGCCGCGACGCGCGCATCGCATCTGGCGGTAAGAACCGCACCGACAGCGGGCATTCCGATAATGTTCGGCCTCGTGGACACGGGATCGTTGCTGACTGAACTGATTCCCTTGGCTTTGGTGGTCGCGCTCTCGCCGCTGTCGATCATTCCCGCCGTCCTCGTGCTGCACACAGCGCGCCCGCGGCCGACCGGGCTGGCCTTTCTGGCGGGTTGGATCATCGGGCTGGCATTGCTGACGAGCATCTTCCTGCAAGTGTCGAGCTTGATGGGCGGGCGCGAGGGTCACCCGCCGGGGTGGGCGTCCTGGTTGCGGATCGTGGTCGGTGCGGCACTCATCGCGTTCGGCCTGCACCGGTGGCTCAACAGGAAGAAGTCAGCCCACAAACCCAAATGGATGCAGAGCCTGAGCACGCTGACCCCGCTGCGGGCCGGGGGTGCGGCGATGGCCTTGACCGTCGCCAACCCGAAAGTCTTGTTCATCTGCGCCGCAGCCGGTTTGGCGATCGGCACCGCCGGCGGCAGCGCACGCGACGACTGGCCGGCCGTCGCCTGGTTCGTGATCGCGGCCGGATCGACGGTCGCGCTGCCGATCCTGGCCTATGCGGTCTCCGGTGATCGCCTCGACCGACCGCTGAGCCGGCTCAAGGACTGGATGGACAGCCAGCACGCCGTCCTCACGGCGGGCATCCTCGTCGTCATCGGTCTCATGGTGCTGTACAAGGGCATTCACGGGCTATGACTCGTCGAACGTCGGCAAGCCGAGCTCGGCGGCGCCGGCGGTGAGGTACCGCGTCACCGTCGGCGCCAGGAGCCGAACCAGGTCGTCGTCGGGCAGCGTGGCCAACGGTGCGATCTTCATGACGAAGCGCAGTATCGCCGTGCCCACGAGTTGGCTCGCGGCCAGCAGTGCGCGCAGCCGGGCCTGCTCTGTGCCCCCGAGCTCCTGGGACACCGCGCTCAGCACATAGTCCTGCATGAACCCGCGGAACGCCTCGTGAGCATCGGAGTTCGAGGTCGCCGACTGCAACATCGCGACCATCGTCGGACCCGTTTCGGGTGACTGCCAGATCCGCAGGTACGCCCGCACCATGCGAGTGCCGATGTCGGGGTCGTCATCGGAGTTCCCGGCGAGCGCGGAGACCAGCGCCCCAGGGTCGACGACCACGTTGAGCGACGCCCGGAACAGCTCGGCCTTGGACCCGAACAAGTAGAGCACCATCGAGGGGTCGACGTGGGCGTCGCCGGCGATGGCGCGCAGCGTCGTCTTCTCGTATCCCTCGGCGGCGAACCGCTTGCGCGCCGCGGCGAGCACCGCGTCGCGCGACACCGGCTCGCCTTCGCGGCGGCCTCGGCGACGGGCCGTTTTCGCTGGTGACGCCATGCCCCGAGATTATCATTTCAATGCCTGTTGAAAAGTGAAGCCTGCGGAGTTACGCTGCCGCTACGCATTAATTCAACGACGAATGAAAAGGCGGCCGACATGACCATCGAAACCCCCGCGCGGTCCAACCACCACACATCACCGGCGCACGAGCCACCTGCCGCCATACGGGCGACGGGCGTGGTCGTGGTGCTCACCGTCGTCATCGCGATCGTCGCGTTGGCCTTCGCACTGCCCGCGGCTCGCACCGCTCCGCACCACGTGCCGATCGGCGCGGCGGGCCCGCAGGCGGCGAGCGGGCAAGTCGCCGCCACGATGGAGCAGCAGGCCCCGGGCGCGTTCTCGTTCACCTATTACCCGAGCGCCGGCGCGCTGCGCGAAGCGATCCGCGCCCGCGACGTCTACGGCGGCATCGCACTCGGACCTGAGGGCCCCACGCTGATGATCGCGACCGGTGGCAGCCCGATGATCGCCCAGATGTTGACCCAGATCGGCAACGGCATCGCGCAGAAGACCGGTGCCCAGTTGCGCGTCGAGGACCTGGCGCCCCCGACCGCCGACGACCCACGCGGCGCCGGGCTGGCCGCATCGGCGCTGCCGATCACCCTCGCCGGGCTCTTGCCCGCGATCGCGCTGGTGTTCGCGCTCAAGCGCGAAGTGTGGTCCCGGTTCACCACCGCCGTGGTCTTCGCCGGTGTCGCCGGCCTGACCATCGCCGCGCTGTTGCGCTGGGTGTTGGGGTCGATCGACGCGAACTTCTGGGGAGTCACCGGTGCGCTGACGCTGGGCATCCTGGCGACGGGGCTGACCCTGCTGGGCTTGGGATCGCTGTTCGGCCGCGTCGGCTTGGCGCTGGGCGCGGTTTTGGCGCTTCTCGTCGGCAATCCGCTGTCCGGCCTGAACAGCGCCCCGGAACTACTGCCGAGCGGCTGGGGACAGTTCGGGCAGTTCCTGCCGCAGGGCGCCAACGCCACCCTGCTGCGCTCGGCGGCGTTCTTCGACGGGGCGGGCGGCGCGGTGCCGGTCATCGTGCTGTTCTGCTGGACCGCCCTGGGCGTGGCGCTGATCGTGCTGGCGGCACTTCGCCAAAGAAGGGCCCGACGCGCCTGACATACACTCGGGCCGCGTGGGACTCGACGACCGTGACGCGCTGCGCATGCTGCGCGACGCGGTCGACCCCGCGCTTGGCGACGACCTGATCCGACGCTTCTACACCCACTGGTTCGCGATCGACATGTCGGTGCGCGACCTGTTCCCGCCGGACATGGACGAGCAACGCCGGCGCTTCGGGCAGGCCGTCAGCTGGGTTCTCGGCGAACTCGTCGCCCAGCGGGCGCAGGAGCCGGTGGCATTCCTCGCCCAGCTGGGCCGCGACCACCGCAAATACGGTGTCACACAACGGCATTACGACAGCATGCAGACCGCTCTGTATGCCGGCTTCCGCAATCACTTCGGCGCGAACTGGAACGACCAACTGTCCGAGGCCACGCATGACGCGGTCGCGTTGATGATCGGGGTGATGCGCGGCGCCGCCGACGCCGAGGACGGCCCGCCGTTCTGCGACGGCACGGTCATCGAGCACCTGCGCGTCACCCGCGACGTCTCCGTCGTGCGGCTGCAACTGGACCAGCCGCTGTTCTACCACCCGGGCCAGTACGTGACGGTCCAGGTCCCGCAGTGGCCGCGGCGGTGGCGGTACTTGAGCCCGTCGATCCCGACCGAACCCAGCGGCGGCATCGAGTTCCACATCCGCTCGGTGCCCGGGGGGATGGTGAGTACCGCGATCGTCGCCGAGACGACACCCGGCGACCGGTGGCGGCTGTCCAACCCACACGGCGCGCTGCACGTGGACCGCGACGGCGGCGACGTGTTGATGGTGGCGGGTAGCACCGGGCTGGCGCCGCTGCGGGCACTGATCATGGACCTCACCCGCTGGGGGGTCAATCCGCGGGTGCACCTGTTCTTCGGCGGGCGGTATCCGTGCGACCTCTACGACCTGCGCACGCTGTGGGAGATCGCCTCACAGAACCCGTGGCTCTCGGTCACACCGGTCTCGGAGTTCAACGTCGACCCGCCGTGGGCGGCTGACTACCCGGATGTGCAGCCGCCCCGCGGCCTGCACGTGCGACAGACCGGCGTGCTGGCCGACGTGGTGACCCGCTACGGCAACTGGGGCGACCGGCAGATCCTGATCTGTGGCAGCCCTGCCATGGTGACGGCGACCAAGGCCGCCCTGATCGCCAAAGGGGCGCCCCCCGAACGTATTCAGCACGATCCCCTGGCCTCCTGAAACGTCGCGCGGTGGCCACCGCACCCGTACACTCCGATCAAGATCAACGATCGGGGGCTCAGATGGCGACGATGCGAGCCGCACGCATGCACGGGTACAAGCAGCCGCTGCGGCTGGAGGAGATCCCCATACCCGACATCGAGCCGAACCAGGTGCTGATCAAGGTCGGCGGCGCAGGCATGTGCCGCACCGACTTTCAGCTCATCGACGGCTACTTCAGCCTGCCGATGCCGCTTCCGGTGACGCCGGGTCACGAGGTTGCGGGCACCGTCGACCGGATCGGTGCCGACGTGCCGGCGTCTGCGGGCCTGTCGGAGGGGATTCGCGCGGTGGTTTTCGGCCCACTCGGAGACGGGTCGTGCCGCCAGTGCCACCGCGGCAACGAACAGATCTGCAACCAGGGCCACTGGGTCGGCTTCGGTCCGCACGGCGGGTACGCGGAGTACGTACCGGTGGCGTACCAACAGGTGATACCCGTCGGGGCCGACCTGTCACCGGTGTCGCTGGCGCCGCTGACCGATGCGGGCCTGACGCCGTACCGCGGGCTGAAGAAGCTGCGTGCGGCGGGTGTGCTCGGGCCCGGAACGACGGTGGCGGTGATGGGTGTCGGCGGCCTCGGCGCGTACGCCGTCCAGTACGCCAAGCTGCTCGGGGCGGGTGCGACGGTGGTCGCCTTCGCCCGCAGCGACGAAAAGCTGGCGCTGGCAACCGAAAACGGCGCCGACCACACGGTCAACACCAGGGGTAGGACCGACGATCAGGTGCGTGATGCGCTCGAGCAGGCCACCGGCAGGCGCGAGTTCGACGCGGTGATCGAGTGTGTCGGTGCCGAGGAGAGCATCCGATTGGCCTTCGCGCTGCTGGCCACCGAAGGTGCGGTCGCGTCGGTCGGCCTGGTGGGCAACCGCGTCGACATCCCGCTGTTTCCGGTGGTCGGCAGGGAGTACACGTTCTTCGGGTCGTTCTGGGGCAACTACACCGACCTGACCGAGGTCGTCGCGCTCGCCGAGGCGGGCAAGATCAAGGACAGCGTCACGCAGGTCCGCTTCGAAGACGTCAACGACCACATCGACGCGCTGGGCCGCGGCGATTTCGTCGGCCGTGCGGTGATCGTCTACGACTGAGCCCGCTGAATTGTGCATCTGGCGACGGTTTCGGCGCTTCGAGCGTCGCCAGATTCACAAACCAGTAAGGGGCCCGACTCCACGTGCGCAGCGTGCGACGATCGTCTTGTGATCGACTTCGATGCCGTCACGCTGAGCGATCCGTCGTCGGACCTGACCGCGACGTTCGTGCCCGCCGCAGGCATGGTGGGCACGTCGTTGGCGGAGTCCGGTGACGAGTTCCTCGGTCAGCGCCGCGGTTTGACCGCGTATGTGAACAACGGCAAGACCATGGGGATCCCGATCCTGTATCCGTGGGCGAACCGGTTGAGCGCCAACACCTATGAGGTCGACGGGTCCGTCGTCACCCTGGCTCCGGGCACAGGTGGTGTGCGGACCGATGAGCACGGTGCGCCGATCCACGGCGTGCTCGCCGCGTACCCCGGCTGGGAGGTCAGCGACCGTACCGACAACAGCCTGACCGCGGTGCTCGACTACGGCGCCGACGCGCAACTGCTCGCGGCGTTTCCCTTCCCGCACGTGCTCACCCAGCACGTGGTGCTCGAGGACCGCAGGCTCGCCATCGAGACCACGGTGACGCCCACCTCGTCGCTGTCCGTACCGCTGTGCTTCGGCTATCACCCGTACGTGAAGATCCCCGGTGTGCCGCGGGAGGAGTGGGTGCTGAGTACCCCGCCGATGCGCCATCTGCCGGTGGACGACAAGGGCATACCCACCGGCGCTGACGAGCCCTGGCCCGGTGGTGAGCAGACCCTGATGGTCACCGCCTACGACGACGGTTTCGACCAGGTGCCCGAAGGCGCGGTGTTCACCCTCGCCGGAGGTGGCCGCCGCATCGACGTGACATTCGAAACCGGCTATCCCGCAGCGCAACTCTTCGCGCCCCCGAACGACGACCTGATCGGTATCGAACCGATGGCGGCGCCGACGGATGCGCTACGCAGAGGCGGATACCGAAAAGCGGCCCCCGGCAAGCCGGAGACCGCTCGGTTCTCGATCACGATTCACTGACAGAAGCTCTACTCCGCCTGACGTCGCCGCCGACCCGCTCCGGGCTGCCAGACCACAACCGCGGTGCTCTTCGGCATCACGGCGAGGTCGCGGCGCGGAGAACCCCGCAGCGCCTCGACTTCCTCGGTCAGCTCCCGCACCCGCGACTGGAGCGCCTCGACCTGGTTGGTCAGTTCGATGATGCGCTTGATGCCTGCGAGGTTGACGCCCTCGTCCTGGCTCAGCCGTTGCACCTCGCGGAGCAACTCGACGTCGTGCTGCGAGTAGCGCCGACCGCCGCCGGAGGTGCGCTGCGGACGCACGAGCCCGAGCCGGTCATACGTGCGCAGCGTCTGGGCATGCATGCCGGCGAGCTCCGCGGCGACGGAGATCAGGAACGTGCGGGCCTCGTCGTTGGACCGTTTCGCTGCCATTACGCACCTGCCCATCCGGCCCGCGGATCGAAGCCAGTGGCCCGCTCCGCCTTCGCATAGGCCTCCAACGCCTCGGCCGCCTCGCCCTCCAGGTTCGGCGGCACCGCCACCTTCACCGTCACCAGCAGATCACCGTGTCCGCCAGAGCGTTTCGGCACACCGCGACCGCGCACGCGCAGGATGCGTCCGTCCGAGGTGCCCTTGGGTACCCGCACACCGACCTTGCCTTCGAGCGTGGGCACCGAAAGCGTTGTCCCCAGCGCCAATTCGTGGAAGCTGACGGGTACGGTGACGGTCAGATCGTCGCCGTCGCGGCCGAACACCTTGTCGGGCCGCACGTGAACGGTGACGTACAGGTCGCCCGACGGTGCGCCGCGCAGACCCGCTTCGCCCTGGCCGGCCAGCCGAATCCGTTGACCGTCCTCCACGCCCGGGGGGATCCGCACGTTGATCGTGCGGGTGCGGGTGGTCACGCCGGTGCCCTTGCACTCCTGGCAGGGGTGCTCGATGATCGACCCGCTGCCGCGGCATTCGGTGCACGGCTCGGAGAATCCGAACGCGCCCTGGTTGCGGTTGATCACACCGGACCCGTTGCAGTTCGGGCAGACTTTGGGGCTCGTTCCGGGACGGGCGCCGCTGCCATGACAGTTCGTGCACGGCGCGGGACTGGTGAGCCGCAACGGCATCGCCACCCCCTTGGTGGCTTCCAGGAACGACAGCTCGGCCTCGGTCTCGAGGTCGTTGCCGCGGCGCGGCCTGCTGGGTCGCGCCTGTTGTGCACCGCGGCCGAAGAGCCCGCCGAACAGGTCGCCGATGTTCGCGCCGCCGGTCTGTCCGGCCGCATCGAACAGGTCGTTCAGGTTGAACTCGACGCCGTCGCCGCCACCGAAACCACCGAAGCCCCCGCCCCCGCCGAACCGGCCACGGCCGAATCCGCCGTTGGCGAACAGCCGCCGGGTCTCGTCGTACTCCTTGCGTTTGGCCGGATCGGTGAGCACCTCCTTGGCCTCGGAGACGGCTTTGTACCGCTCCTCGGCGGCCGAGTTCCCGGGGTTGCGGTCGGGATGGTTTTCCGCGAGCAGCTTTCGGGCTGCCCGTTTGATGTCCTGATCGCTGGCGTCAGAGGAGACGCCGAGCTCCTTGTAGAAGTCCTTCTCGACCCATTCACGCTGGGCCATACCGCGTCACCTCCTTCCGCTTCTGTAGGTTTATCGCAGTCTCACTTCAGATTTTGCTGGTTACCGACGATTCGCGTCGGATCCATCGTCGCCGATGAGGCGAAGGTGGCGCAGGATTCGTCGCTCTCGGCGATTCCGCGCCACCTCCTCATCACTCGGCTTCGGCTTCCGGCGCACCGTCGCCCGAGGCGGTGTCGCCGCCGTCCCCGGGAACCGTGTCCACCACCCCGACCAGCGCATGGCGCACGACTTGGTCGCCCACCTTGTAGCCGCGCCGCATCACGTTGCCGATGACGGGGTGAGTGCCCTCGCCCTCGTGCTGCACGGCCTCGTGAAGTTCGGGGTCGAAGTCGTCGCCCTCGGCGCCGAATCCCGAAAGACCCAGCCCCTCAAGGGTGTTGACCAACTTGTCAGCCATCGCCTTGAGCGGTCCGCTCTCGAGGTCACCGTGACTTCGCGCGCGGTCGAGATCATCGAGGATCGGCAACAGCTCCGCGATGACCGAAGCCTTCGCCCGGTCCGCCGCCACCTGCTGATCGCGCAACGCCCGCTTGCGGTAGTTCGTGAAATCGGCCTGCACCCGCTGCAGATCGGCGAGCAGTTCGGAGGCCTTGTCGGCCTCCTCCCCTGCCGCCGTCGCAGTGGGCTCGTCCGGCGCCGAATCCGGCGCCGGGCCCGAACCTGCTTCTCTCACTTCACCGGTGACCGGATCGATGCGCCGTTTGTCGGTGACGGTCACCGGCTCGTGCGGATCGTTTCCTGTCACTTGTTCTCCTTGTCCGAATCATCGTCGACTACCTCGGCATCCACGACGTTGTCGTCCGCCGCACCGGCGTCCGCACCGCCGCTCGCCGCCTGCTCGGCCTGGGTGGCCTCATAGATGGCCTGACCGAGAGCCTGCGACTCGACGCCGAGCTTCTCCATGGCGGACTTGATCTCACCGATGTCGGTGCCTTCCAGCGCCTTCTTGGCATCGGCGATCGCGGCGTCCACCTTGGCCAGCGTGTCCTCGGGAACCTTGGAGCCGCCTTCACCGCTCCGCTGTTCGGAGACGAACTTCTCGGTCTGGTAGACCAGCGACTCCGCCTGGTTGCGGACGTCGGCCTCCTCGCGACGCTTGCGGTCCTCCTCGGCGTGCGCCTCGGCGTCCTTGATCATCCGGTCGATCTCGTCCTTGGACAGGCCGGAGCCTTCCTGGATGCGGATCGTGTTCTCCTTGCCGGTGCCCTTGTCCTTCGCGGTCACGTGCACGATGCCGTTGGCGTCGATGTCGAAGGTGACCTCGATCTGGGGCACACCGCGCGGAGCCGGCGGGATACCGGTCAGCTCGAAGCTGCCGAGCAGCTTGTTGTGCGCGGCGATCTCACGCTCACCCTGATAGACCTGGATCTGCACCGACGGCTGGTTGTCGTCGGCGGTGGTGAAGGTCTCGCTCCGCTTGGTCGGGATCGTGGTGTTGCGCTCGATCAGCTTGGTCATCACGCCACCCTTGGTCTCGATACCGAGGGACAGCGGCGTGACATCAAGCAGCAGAACGTCCTTCACCTCACCCTTGAGCACACCGGCCTGCAGGGCGGCGCCGACCGCGACGACCTCGTCGGGGTTGACACCCTTGTTGGGCTCCTTGCCGCCGGTCATCTCCTTGACAAGATCTGACACCGCGGGCATGCGGGTCGAGCCGCCGACCAGCACCACGTGGTCGATGTCGGACACCGAGATGCCGGCGTCCTTGACCACCTGCTGGAACGGCTGGCGGGTGCGGTCGAGCAGATCCTGGGTGATGCGCTGGAACTCGGCGCGGGTCAGCTGTTCGTCGAGGAACAGCGGGTTCTTGTCCGCGTCGACGGTGATGTAGGGCAGGTTGATCGAGGTGCTCTGGCTCGAGCTCAGCTCGATCTTGGCCTTCTCGGCGGCCTCACGCAGCCGCTGCATCGCCATCTTGTCCTTGGTCAGGTCGATGCCGGAGGTGCCCTTGAACTTGTCGACCAGCCACTCCACGATCCGGTCGTCCCAGTCGTCGCCGCCCAGGTGGTTGTCGCCGCTGGTGGCGCGCACCTCGACGACGCCCTCACCGATCTCGAGCAACGAGACGTCGAACGTGCCGCCGCCGAGGTCGAAGACCAGGATCGTCTGTTCCTTTTCGCCCTTGTCCAGGCCGTACGCCAGCGCCGCCGCGGTGGGCTCGTTGACGATGCGTAGCACGTTGAGTCCGGCGATCTGCCCGGCTTCCTTGGTGGCCTGCCGCTGGGCGTCGTTGAAGTACGCGGGCACGGTGATGACGGCGTCGGTGATGTCCTCACCGAGGTAGCTCTCCGCGTCGCGCTTCAGCTTCTGTAGCGTTCGGGCGCTGATTTCCTGCGCCGTGTACTTCTTGTCGTCGATCTCCACGGACCAGTCGGTGCCCATGTGCCGCTTGACCGAACGGATGGTCCGGTCGACGTTGGTCACCGCCTGGTTCTTGGCGGGCTGGCCGACCAGCACCTCTCCGTTACGCGCGAACGCGACGACGGACGGCGTGGTGCGGGAGCCCTCGGAGTTCGCGACGACAACGGGATCGCCACCCTCCAGTACCGCGACGACGGAGTTGGTGGTCCCGAGGTCGATTCCGACCGCACGAGCCATGTTGGTTCCTCCTGGAATAGTCCTGCTTGTTGGGGTCTGAGTGCACCGCACTCAAGCCTGCGCCGACGAACCCTACCCTGTCAACTCAAACTTGAGTCTGTTTCACTCAACTGTCGAATCGGTCAACGGGCCTCCTCGCGGATTTGTTCCCGCGGCGTACCGTCGAATCCGATGTGTCAGTACTGCGGCTGCCGCGACATGCCCTTGATCCGGGACTACATCGACGAGCACGCCCATGTCCTCAACCTGGGCGGCGAAGCCGTCCGGCGCATCGACCGCGGCGACCTCGACACGGCGCGACAGCTTCTGGCGCAGATGGCCGAGGACCTGGGCACCCACTGGCGCGGCGAGGAGAACGGCCTGTTCAAAGTGCTTCTGCGCGAGGACCTGTTCGCCGAGCACATCGAGCCCCTCATCCGCGAGCACCGTGAACTCGCCGCGCTCCTCGCCTCCGTGGACCTGAGCCGCGAGGCCGATCAGCGAGCCATCCGCGACGCCGTCGAGGACCTCTGGGAGCACACCCGTAAGGAGGAGGACGGGATCTTCCCTGCGTCGATCACCGAATTGGACGGCGAGGACTGGGATGCGGCGATCGCGGCGTGGCACGAAGCCCATCCCGGCCGGCAGATGGTCAGGTGGGGCGTGTGACGCTCGCCCGTCCCTAAGGTGGAGGAATGACCGCCGCACAACGGGAACGCGCCGCACTCGTCGAGACCATGCGCGAGGTCGGACCGGACGCGCCCACCTTGTGTGGGGACTGGACCACCCGGGACCTCGCCGCGCATCTGGTGGTACGCGAGCGCAGGCTCGACGCCACCCCGGGGATCATGATCCCCGCTCTGGCCGGATACACCGACAAGGTGCAACGGCAGACCGCGCAGACCGACTGGCAGGAACTGCTCGACAAGGTCGCCTCCGGCCCGCCGCTGTACTCGCCGTTCAAACTGCTCGACCCGGTGGCCAACATGGGCGAGATGTACATTCACCACGAGGACGTCCGGCGCGCGCAATCCGGTTGGGAGCCAAGGCCTCTGGATGACAGCACGGTCAGCGCCCTGACGCGTTCGCTACCGCTGATGGCGAAGATGACGTTGGCCAAGGCGCCCGCGCGGATGACGCTGAAGACACCGCAGGGCAAGGTGCTTGCCACGGTCGGAAAGGGGCAACCGCTGACCGTCGTCGGCGAAGCGCAGGAACTGCTGCTGTTCATCTCCGGTCGCGACGAAGTGCGCCTGGACTTCGACGGCGACCCGGCGACCGTCGAGGCGGTGCGCGCAAACCGCCGCGGGCTGTGACCCGTCGATCGTGCCTAAGCTGGCGTCCGTGAGCTCATCGGTGGATTTCCGGGTTTTCGTCGAACCGCAGCAGGGCGCGTCGTACGCCGACCAGCTCGCCGTCGCGCGAGCCGCCGAAGATCTGGGCTTCTCCGCCTTCTTCCGGTCCGATCACTACCTCGCGATGAGCGGCGACGGCCTGCCGGGCCCGACCGACTCGTGGGTCACGCTGGCGGGTATCGCGCGCGAGACGTCGACGATCCGCCTGGGGACGATGGTGACCTCCGCGACCTTCCGATTTCCGGGCCCACTGGCGATATCGGTCGCCCAGGTCGACGAGATGAGTGGGGGCCGGGTGGAATTCGGCCTCGGCGCGGGCTGGTTCGAGGCCGAACACCAGGCGTACGCGATCCCGTTCCCGTCGCTCGGCGAACGATTCGACCGGCTCTCCGAACAGCTCGAGATCATCACCGGTCTGTGGACGACGCCACGGGGCGAGACGTTCGACTACACCGGCCGGCACTACACGGTCGCCGACTCTCCCGGCCTGCCCAAACCCGCGCAGTCACCGCATCCGCCGGTGATCATCGGCGGCCAGGGCGCCAAGCGCACGCCGGCACTGGCCGCGAAGTACGCCACCGAGTTCAACGTCCCGTTCGTGCCGCTCGACACGGTCAAGACCCAGTTCGAGCGCGTCGCCGCGGCGGTGTCCGATGCCGGGCGATCCCCCGATTCGATGACGTACTCCGCGGCGTTCGTGCTGTGCGCCGGCCGCGACGACGGCGAAATCGCCCGCAGGGCGGCCGCGATCAACCGCGAGGTCGACGAGTTGCGGAGCAACTCTCCGACGGTCGGCACGCCCGCCGAGATCGCCGACAAACTCAGACCATTCCTCCAGGCCGGAGTGCAGCGCATATACCTGCAGGTTCTCGATATGTCAGACCTCGATCACCTCGAGTTCGTCGCTCGCGAGGTGCTGCCGCAGCTTCGCTGAGCAGGCGCGCGCGGGCGTGCGGCCCTACGATCAGTGGCCGTGCCCGGCGGTGACAGCGACGACGACCGCGGTGGGAACCCGCCGCCGCAGCCCTGGTACAACCGCACGCCGGAAGTCGTCGGCGCGAGCCTGCTCGGCCTGCTCGCGATCGGAATCCTGGTGCTGGCAGTCTCGTTCGTCACCGGCCGATCGAGCGAACCGCCGCAGGCGCCGCTGAACTACGTCGAGCCGACATTCACCGCAACCGAGACCCGGACATCCACCACCGCGACCACCGGAACGATCACCACCACCAGTCCACCGGAGACGACCGAGATCAACGACCCCCCGCCCTCGGGAACGACGACGTCAGGCACCGAGACGACGTCGGGCACCGAGACGACCACCAGCGAGACGACGACCAGCAGCGACACGACGCCCACCAGCGAGGCCGACGAGGACGAGGATCCGACCACGACCCGCACGACGCGCCGACCCCGGACGAATGTGACGCGCACGCTCTATCCGTACCCCTGAGCGCCTACTATCGGTGGCCGTGGCGCGATACGGACCCCCCGACGACCCGAACCATCCCGACAACGAGCCGACGGCGTACCTCAATTACGGCGACGGCGGGCCCGGGTTGCCTCCCGAGGAGCCGATTCCCTGGTACCGCAAGCCCGCGGCGCTGGTCGCGTTCGGCGCCATCGGTGCCCTGCTCGTCGCCCTCATCGTGTGGGGGCTGGCCAGCCTGATCAGCGGCAATGACTCCACCACCGAACCGACGTCGTTGACGCCGTTGACGACCACGACGCGGACCGCCGCACCGGTCACCACAACACCGTCACCCCAGACGGTGACCGAGACCATCACCGCACCGCCGGCCGCGCCGACCACCACGGAGCCGACCACCACAACCACCACAACCACCACGACGACCACCCCTCCGCCGACCACGAGCATCAGCACCGAGACCAGCACCGAAACGGTGACCGAGACCGTGACGGCGCCACCGACCCCTTAGGCCCGGTGCTGCGCGGCGTACGCGGCCACCAACGCCTCGGCGCTGCGGACCGCGGCCCGGCATGCCCTGGTGGTGAACGGGTCGTTCAACGGATGCTCGGCGCGCCGACGCCAGCGCTGTGCGGCCGCGAACGCCGCGCGCGGCCCGTCGTACGGATTGTCCGGCTGCAGGCCGAGCCTGCTAGCCGCGTCGGTGCCCGAACCACCAATGATCCGGCGCAGCGAGGCCATCTCGTCATCGTTCAGTGTTGTTGGCCGCGAACGTAACTGACTCAACAGTCGCAGCTCCTCGAACGCGTGCGTGTCGGCGAGCAGCGGGTCGATGTCGGCCAGTATGTAGGGCGTCGCGTAGATCGGGTTGGCCTGAACGAACTGCCGCAGCGACAGCAGCGCGGTGTGCGCCTTGAGCAGATCCGACCGCTGCGCGAACTGCTGATCGATCACCTCCCGCAGCGTCACCAATCCGCTGCGTTCCAACAACTCATCGGCCAGCGCCACCGAATCGCTGACCCCGGCGCGCAGCACCGCGATCGAGATCCGGATCCCGAACATGCCGAACCGGTCCAGCAGCGCCGCCCGCGTTGCGGCGTCCACCGGCAACTGGCTGTCGTCGCGGACGAAGCGGTCCACCGACAGCATCGCCTTGGTCAGCTCGGCGGCGTCCACCCCGGCCAACTTCTCCAGCGCGACGAACTCGCTCTGCCGCAGCGTCCGTGCCGTCAACGCCAGCAGGCCGGACACCGGCACGACCGCCTGACACGTCCCGGTCCGCTCCATCTCGGCGGTGAACCGCGTCGCGACGTCCTTGGCCGACAGCATCGCATCGATGCGCCCCGCCCCGATCTCGTCGGCGCGAGAAGCCACCCCGATCACGCCCAACGCGCCCGCGGAACCACCGACCAACTCACCGATCTGCTTGAGCAGCGCGATATCGGCGGCGTTCAGCGTCCGCAACAGGAAGACCACCGCATCGACCCTTGGCACCCCGTCCTCGGGGACCAGCAGGCGCAGGGTGCGCTCGGAGACGTCGCGGGACAGCGACGACGTACCCGGGGTGTCGATGATCGTGGTGTCGATCAGCTCGGCGGCCGGCCACTCCACGTCCAGGTCGACGATGTCCTCGGGGTCGAGCGTGGCGAAGTCGAACGTCAGCCCGCCCTCGTTGGGATCGCGCCCGATCGGCACGTTGGATCGCCTGCCGCCGCGGTGGTTTGCGGTCACCTTCGGTGTGGGACCGTGCCGGAACCACGTGACGATCCGGGTGGCCTCGGTGGCGTCCGTCGGCGCAATGTCCTCGCCCACAAGCGCGTTCACCAACGTCGACTTGCCCGCCTTGAGCGTGCCGGCCAGCGCGATCCGGATCGGCTGGTTGAGCCGACCACCGATGCGCTCCAGCTCGTTGTGCACATCGGGGCGATGACCATACGCGGGATCGGCCTGGTACGCCTGGATGGTTCCACCCAGGATCGCGCGCACCTGGTCGCTCGTGCTCATTTCGCGCTGCCCACCAATGCTCCTGGCTGCCCTCCGGCGTTCGGCGATGGCCAAGAGTCCAGCTTATTCACCGACGCCGCTACGTGGTCCCGACGGGTTCGGGCGCCGATTCGGTGCGCATCAGTTTGGTGGCGTGCTCGGTGACCTGGTTGAGGATGTTCAGTTGGCGCTCGAGTTCCTTGATCCGGCCACTGCGTTCGGCCTCCTGGACCTGCGCGGCGGCGATGGTCGCCTGCAACGACTCGTTGAGTGATCTGGAGGTCTGGTTGGCGATGCCGCGGTAGTGGTCGCGCAGCTGCCGCTGGATGGCCTTGAGCCGGTCGCGCGATTCCTTGCCCACCGCGAACTGGGTGTCGTCGAGGAATCTGCGGGTGTTGGTCTTGGCCTCGTTGCGCACCCGCAGCATCCGGTTCTCCATATTCTCGCGGTACGCCGTCCGCCCCATCAGTAGACCCGCCCCCAGCGAGATCGGGTTGAACATGCCCAGGCCCGCGAACGACGTCATCATGCCGAACATCAGGACGCCACCGTAGGAGCCCTGCATGCCCATGGTCAGCTTGCGTCCCGCGCGGACCGGCTTGGCCTCCAGCTTGCCCAGCGATTTCATCTCGCCGAGGCTGGCACCCATCCGGCTGGGGTCGAGCTGGGGCATGCTGACGGCGTCGAGACCCGCCTCGATGAACGTGCGCGCGACCTCGGCGGCCAGCGCCTCGGCGCGTTGATAGGCCCAGACGAAGTTGTCGCCCACGGCCGTGGCGACCGCGTTTTCGAGTTCGGCGCCGATCTCGGCCCAGTGATGTGTCGGGTCGCAGGTGTCGATGACCTTTTCGATGTGCTGGCCGATGATGCGGAACCGCCCGCGCAGATCGTGGTCGACATCGGCGGTCAGGTCGGCGATCCCGTCGTTGAGCACCTGCTGCCACAGCGCGGTCTGCTGCAAGGCATCCTGAGCCTCCTGCTTGCGCCGCTCGAGGTCCTCCTTCAGCCGGTCACGCGTCTCGGGGTCGTTGAGTGCGGACAGCTCGGCCTTGACCTTGAGCGTCAAATGTTCGGCCGCCGAATAGATCTCGTTGACGACGTGGTCGCGGATCCGGCCGTTCTGCAGCGCCAGCACCTGCTCGCTGAGGAACTTCACGATGGCCGGGAAGTTCGACTCTTCGTTGAGTTCCTTGTCGTTGAGCGCGATCGCGTGGCTGCGTAGCAGTGAGGAGGCCGGGATCATCGGCACGTTGACACCCGCACGCTGCAGATGCGCCTTGTTGGCATCGACGATCTGGCGCCAGTGCGGATACAGGTCGGTCTTGGTCGCGATTATCGTTGCGACAGGGCAGATCTCGAAGGCCTGCCGCATGAACGTCATTTCGGGCTCGGTGAACTCCTGGCTGGTGTCGCTGCACATCAACAGCGCATCGGCGTCGGGCAACAGACCCAACGTCGCGGAGAGGTGAGGTTGGCCGTGCCCGCCGACGCCCGGGGTGTCGACGAAGGCGAGCCCGTTCTTGAGCAGCGGGCTGGCCGCGGTCACCTCCACCCGGATCACCTCACGACCATGGGCCTGCGGCGCGCGACGCAGGTCGTTCTTGATGTCGGCCATCGGGATCTCGACGGCCTCGGGTTCCTCGCCCTCGCCCCGCGCCACGATGAGCTTGGCGGCGGCGGTCTCGCCGTAGGTCACCACGGTCGGCAGCACCGTGCTCTCGTCGTCACCGACCCGCGAAACAGGAACGTTGAGAAGCGAGTTCAACAACTGGCTCTTGCCCTGTTTGAGCTGACCGGCGATCACCACCCGGATCTGCGGGTCGGTGATGCGGTCCTTGGCCTTGGCCAGCCGCTCGACCAGATCTCCTCGGTCGTTGGCAGTGGCGATCCTGCTGGTGTGGTCGATCAGTTCGACGATGACTCTGGTTTGTTTGGCCGGCTCGCCCGCCGAAGTCTGTCTGGCCGGCTTGCCGGCCGAAGTCTGTCTGGCCGGTCGTGGGTCGTTGCCTTGCGTCATGAAGTCCTCGCGTCCGGGTGGGCCGGTGAGTCAACGGTAGACGTGCCGACTGGCGGGGATCGTGGATTGATCCCCGCCAGTGGCGTTGTGTGGTTGGGCTGGCGTTGTGTGGTTGGGCTCAGAACAGGCCGGTGTCGACGGTGGTGCTCACATCGACGTCGGTGTTGACCTGACCGGAGTTGTCAGTCGAGTTGTCCTGCCCGGAGTTGTCGACCGAATTGTCCACCGAGTTGTCCACCGAGTTGTCCTCGATGCTCGTCCCGCCCGAGATACCACCAGACACGCTGCCGTCGATATCGCCGACGGTGGTCTGGTTGCCCTCCACGGTGGTGGTGCTCGTGTCGTTGTCGTTGATCACGATGCCCCCACCAGAACCGCCGGCCCCACCGGTGGCGTTGCCGCCGTCATTGCCCACACCGATCAGACCGCCGCCGCCATCACCGCCGACCGCGCCTCCACCGTTGCCTCCACTCATGTCGACATCGTTGATGACCGGGCCCTCGTTGTCGGAGATGATGTCCCCACCGGCG
>NZ_BCTA01000045.1 GCF_001570485.1 Mycolicibacterium novocastrense | reverse complement strand
TGCGTTGCGGCGCGGGAACTGTCATAAGACCACCTTCCCTGGGAATCAGGGCGCGGTCGAGGTCACCGGCGAACACCGCCGCCTGCCACCGTCGGAACTGGTGGTTCGACACCCCCCGAGCAGCAAGGAACGGCCCTTTCTGCCCATAAGGAACTAGCTGATACTCCACGACGAGCTCACGAATCTCGCCGGATGAGAACCCCGGACTGATCGACATAACCCAACCTCTTCACACTGGACCACATTGACTCACAACGAGCGTGGCAAAGAGGGTCACCGATCGAAATCACTCACAAATCGCAACACAGTTTGGGGTGTTTGCCCCATGTGGGCGGTCGGCCCGCTACCCCACGATGACGACCATGACCAAGACACCCCAGGCCTTCGCGGCCGCCACCAAGACCATGCCCCTGCCCGACGGAGACGAGGAGCGTGTCGTCGGCTTCGGCGTCATGGGCCTGCCGTTCGCCAACGGCCACTACCTCGCCTACCGGGATTTCCCCGAGACGTCGTTCTCCCCCGCCTACAAGTCGGTGTGGCACCGCAGGCCGGACGGGGTGTGGACGTTCTACGCCACCACGCCCGGCCCGCAGAGCTGCTCGCGGTACTTCAGCTCGGCAACACCGGTCGACCCGGTTGTCTGTCCCATCGACGCCGATTGGCTCACGCCGTGGTCGCTGTCGATTTCCATTGCCGGAGTGCTGGATTGGCGTGTCGACATCGCGTCCACCCCGGCCACCCGTCTGATGAGCGCCGTCGGATCGCGCATACCCGCCGCCGCGGCACGCAACCGCCGAACGCTGATCGCGATGAGCCGCATCGTCGGACCGGTGCTGGGCATCGGCAAGGTCCGGCTGACCGGCAATCTGCCCAACGGTCAGGAATTCCGCATCGCACCCCGGCGGGTGTGGGCGGTCGCCGACTCGTCGGCCGTCGTGCAGGGGGTGGACCTCGGTCCCGTCGGTCCACATCCGGTACAGGGCAACCTGGCCGACTTCCAACTACCGCAACGCGGTATCTGTGTGGTCGCCCAGGGCCGGTTCGAGGCGTTCGACGTGGCCCGTCACCGTGATGCGGACCGTCTTGACCTATCGCACTGATCCGGCGTTGCAGAGGGTGCAGAATCGGGCTGTGACCGGCGCCCGCACCCCGCAGGAGCTTCCGACCCGGGCGGAAGTGCTCGCGGCGCTGTCGGTCGCGGTCGACCTCGGGCTGGGGCAGCCTGCCGAGCACATGCTGCGGTCCGCGCTGATCGCGACACGGCTGGCCGACCGGCTGAACTTGACTGCGCAGCAGCGCGATTGCATCTATTACACGACGCTGATCATGTGGAACGGCTGTCACGCCGATTCACATGAGTACGCCCGGTGGTTCGGTGACGACATCGCGGTGCGGCGAGGCTCGTACCTCGTCGACTGGTCCGGGCTGCCGTACCAACGATTCCTGCTGACCAACGTCGGCCGCGGTGAGTCGCTGCTGACCCGGTTGAGGACGGTGGCGACGCTGTATGCCAATGCGCGCGGCAACATCTCGCAGCTCATTCACTCGCATTGCACGTCGGCGGGCCTGCTGGCAGAACGTATCGGGCTGGACACCGATGTGCGGCATGTGCTGCGGTACACCTTCGAACGCTACGACGGCGGCGGGCTGCCGACCGGCGTGTCCGGCGACGGGATACCGGTTGAGATGCGGGTGGCCCAGGTGGCCGACATGGTCGAGGTGCACCAGCGCGAATACGGCGTCGACGGTGCTCTCGCCATGGCCCGCAGCAGGCGCGGTGGCCAGTTCGATCCCGCGGTCGTCGACGCGTTTGTCGCCGATCCGGTCGACGTGCTGGCGGTCCCGTCGACCGGGGACGTGTGGGCGACGGCGCTGCAGCACGCGCCGGACCGCGGAACGCGCCTCGACTCCGGCTCGCTCGACACGTTGCTGATGGCCCTCGGCGAATTCGTCGACCTCAAATGTCCATTCACACTGGGGCATTCACGCGCGGTGGCCGATCTCGCCGCATCCGCAGCCCAAACGCTCGGCCTCGACGATGAAGCGGTCGCGACGACGCGGCGCGCCGGGTATGTGCACGATCTCGGCCGCATCGGTGTGTCGAATCAGGTGTGGTCGAAACCCACGGCGCTGACCATGGCGGAGTTCGAGCGCATGAGGCTGCACCCGTACCTCACCGAGCGGATCCTCTCGCAGGTGCCGGCCCTCAGGGACATCGCGTCGGTGGCGGCCAACCACCACGAATGTCTCGACGGCTCAGGGTATCCGCGGGGGCTGGCCGCGCGACAGCTGACGATGCCTGATCGGCTGCTGGCGTGCGCGGTCAGCTATCAGAGTGCGCTGGAACCGCGGCCGTACCGCGAGGCTCTCGGACCCGCGGGAGCGGCGAGACGCCTGCGGCAACGGGTGTCGGAGGGGCAATTGGACTCGGCGGCCGCCGATGCGGTGCTGCACGCCTCGGGGCATGCGTCGGGTAGGCGTCAAGCGGGGCCGGACGGCCTCACGGGCCGAGAGGTCGAGGTGCTGCGACTGGTCGCGCAGGGCGCGAGCAACAAGGACATCGCCGCCAAGCTGGTGCTCAGCGAGAAGACGGTGCGCAACCACGTCGAGCACGTGTACGCCAAGATCGGCGTCTCCAACCGCATCGGGGCGAGCATGTACGCACTCGAGCACGGGCTAGCGCCGGGCTGACCGGTCAACGCGCGCCGAGCAACTCGCCGGCGCGGTGGTGGTCGTCGTCGGCGTTGAGGGTCAGCACACCGACGACGTCGCCACCCGCCTCATACCAGACCGTGAACCCGGTGTGGTGGTCGACGAATCGGGCCTGCTCGAAGTTGACACCCCAACCGCGGTACTTGAGCACGGAACTGCCGATGGTGCAGGAGAACCCGGGCACGGTGTCCCATGCCGCGGGGAAACCGGCCGCGGTCAGGCCGGCGACGTGGCCCTGGTGCGCGGCGTCGCGCCAGTGTTCGGCCGGGATGGGTCTGCCGGCGGTGACGTTGTGCGCCAGCGCCACATCGCCCGCGGCATACACGTTGCGCGCCGAGGTGTGCATGTGCGAGTCGACGACGATGCGCCCGTCGCGCGTCTGCAGTCCGGCGGCTTCTGCGAGGCGGATGTCGGGGCGCACACCCGTCGCACACACGACGAGGTCGGCGTCGACGGCCTCACCGCTGTCCAACATCACGCGGGTGTCCTCGACCGCGGCGACGGTCGTCTCACCGGCGAACCGGACGCCGTTGTCCGACAGCAGTTTCGCGACGCGTTCACCGGCCTCGAGCCCGAACCGGCGCTGCAGCGGGACATGTTCGGCGGCGACGACCATCGTCGCGACCCCGCGCTCGGCCAGACAGGATGCGGCCTCGCATCCGACCAGGCCGCCGCCGATGACCACGGCGCAGTCGGAGTAGCGGGCGGCCATCTTGAGCGCCACCGCGTCGGCGAACGACCGCAGCGTCAACGCCGACTCGATCCCGGGAATGGGCGGTCGCACCGCCACGGAGCCCGAGGCGATGACGAGATGCCAGTAGGGATAGCGCTGACCACCCGCCGTCACGACCTGCTGGCGGCTCACGTCGATGCGCTCGACCGTGATGCCGCGGACGAGGTCGACAGCGTTGCGCTCGAACCAGTGCTCACTGTGCAGGGCGAGCTTGGTGTCGCGGCCGCACAGGAAATCCTTGCTCAGCGGCGGCTTCGCATACGGCAGCGCCGGGTCGGTGGTCAGGATGCGCACGGGGATGTCGGGGTGCTTGCTGCGGAACGTCTCCGCGGCGCTCACCCCGGCAGGACCGCTGCCCACGGCAATGAACCCTGGAGCCACCACGGGTTGTGAGTACCAACTTCGGCGTCGCGGTAACCGTGCGTCAGCAAATCGGCTTCGCCGCTAGTCGGCGATGCCCCAGACCAGACAGAACGTGTGTCCCGCCGGGTCGCGGAACACCCGGAACTTCGAGTCCTCCTCGGCGTCGGACACCCGGGTGGCGCCGAGGTCGAGGACTTCGTGTTCAGCGGCATCGGGGTCGTCCACCGCAATGTCGAGGTGGAATTGTTGCGAACCGCGCGGATCCGGAAAGCGCGGCGGCTCGTGTTCCGGCGAGAACTGGAACGCCAGCCGTCGGCCCTGCGGGTCGGTGAGCACCACCCAGGAGTCGTCCTGCTTTTCGATCTGTCCGCCGAGAACGCCCGCGTAGAAGGTGGCCAGCCGCATCGGCTCCCGGCAGTCGACGACGGTGGATCGCAACGTGCCAATCATGATCGTCGGGTTGCCGGTATTCAGGCGGTGCAAACGACGGTGTGGCACCATCTGCGCATGAAACCCGAGGACGACCCGGAAGCGCGTATCCGGCAGCTGGAGCAACCGCTGGCCGACTACGGCGCCGTCGAATTGGGCACGTCGCAACCGCCCACCAACGACTACCCGACATCGGCGCTGCCCCCGCCGGTCTACGGTCCCCCGCACCAGCCGCCCTACCCCGCTCAGTCGCCCTACAGCGCGCCGCCGTTCGGAGTCTCGTTTCCGCCGGGGCCGACGAAGAGCGGCGCGCCGTTCGGGTTGATCTTCGGGCTGATCGGGGTCGTCGTGGTGGTCATCGTCGCCGGCATCGGCGCGCTCGTGTGGACGCTGTCGTCGGCGACGGAGGAGATCGCGGGCCGCCCGGGGATCTCGATCGCGACCGGGGACGACCCCCGCGGCGGCAGCGTGACGATCGGTCCGTCACGCGGGGCGCCGACGCAGCTGCCCGACGGCGAGCCGCCGAAGGTCGCCGTCGCGCCGGCCGGCGGGCACTACAGCGTGTCCGGGGTCGACGAGAACGAGACGATCGAGTGCAACGGCAGCAACATCTCCGTCAGCGGCGTCGACAACACCGTGACGCTGCTCGGCCACTGCCTGAGCGTGACGGTTTCGGGGGTCGAGAATCAGGTCACCATCGACAGCGTCGACCAGATCGGCGCGTCTGGGTTCGACAACCAGGTGATCTACCACTCCGGTGACCCCGAGGTGAACGCCACCTCGAGAAACACCGTCACCCGAGGTTAGTTGCGCCACTGCAGGATTCGCTCGGCCAGCTCGGGGCCGCAGTCCTCCTGCACGAAGTGGCTGCCGTGGATGCGGGCATGGGGTTGACCGGCTGCACCGGGAATGTGTTCGATCAACGGGCGATCGGCACGGCCGAGGATCGGGTCCTTGGCGCCGAAGACGCACAGGAACGGTTTCTCCCAGCGCCCCAACGCTTCCCACGCCGCGCGGTTGGCCGGTAACGCCGGGTCGTCCGGCTCTGTCGGCACCAGCGCGGGGAACGCCCGGGCACCGGCCTGAAATCGCTTGGCGGGGAACGGCGCGTCGTATCCGGCCCGGATGCGCGCGGGTACGTCGGTGACCGTGCCGAATGCGACGATGCGTCCGGCAGGCAGCACTGGCGAATGCCGCGCGAACGCACGCCAAACTCGGAACGGTAGGTTGGCCGGCGTCTGTCCTGCCGGCAGGAAGCCGTTGGCCACGACGATGCGCGCGATGCGCTCGTCCTGCTCGGCGGCGATGCGCAGCCCGATCAGCGAACCCCAGTCCTGGATGAAGATCGTGGTGTCGCGCAGGTCCAGCGCCGAGAACCACGACGTCACCCATTCGACGTGACGCAGATACGTGTAATCCTCGATGCGACTGGGCTTGTCGGAGCGTCCGAACCCGATCAGGTCGGGTGCCAGCACCCGGCATCCACCGGCGACCAGTGGCGGAATCATGGTGCGGTACAGGTAACTCCACGTCGGTTCGCCGTGCAGCAGGACGACGACCGGGCCGTCGCGTGGGCCTTCGTCGACGTAGTGCATGCGCAGCGGCTCGGTGTCGGTCGCGGTGACGTCGACGTAGTGTGGCGCGAAGGGATAGCCCGCGAGGTTGGCGAAGCGGTCGTCGGGCGTGCGTAGAACGTCCATGGGTGCTCCTATCCGCTCCCTGGAGCTTAGAACCTGTCCCCCGATCGGTGGACGCGTGATTCGTCCGGTTCACCCGCCGATCGGTCGACATACATCGGTGCCGTGGTGCAGCACTGTTGGGTCATCGCCGGAGCACCGGCGCAGAACCGGACTCGACGAGGAGATCCCGACATGAACGCCACCGCCACCCGCCGCATCGCCCAGCTTTTCGCCCTGCCGGTCGTGGCAGCCGCAATCCTGGCCGGGGCCTTCGTCCTTGCCGGCGCCGCCAACGCCGAAACCCACTCACCGACTCCCGCGCCGCGGCCGGGCATCGTCGCAACGCCGACCGTGACCGCGCACCCGACTCCCGGCAGCCCCCACACTCACGGCATCCCCCATCTGCAGCAGGTCCAGCCCGGCTACCATCCCTGACTCCGCAGCCACTCATCACAGAGGCCCTCCAGGTCGCCCTTCCCTGGAGGGCCTCGATCATGGCCGGGAGCCGCGAGCGACCGGGCGCGACGGGTCCGAACTCCATTGCGACCATGAACCGGGAAACAGCGCGGCATTCACTCCCGCCGCCGCCAGGCCCGCGATCGTCACCGCCGCGGTGACGCCGGACCCGCAGTAGACCGCCACGTCGCCGTCGCCCACATCCCCCAACGCCCGGGCCAACTCGTCGTCGTCCAGCAGGGCCCCGTCCTCGGTCAGCAGGCGGGTGCTCGGCACGTTGAGCGCACCGGGAATGTGGCCGGCGACCGGATCGACCGGTTCCACGTCACCGCGGAACCGTTCGGGCGCCCGCGCGTCGAGCACCAACCGGCCCGGTTCGAGTAGCGCGTCGGCGATGACGGTCGGGCGTGCCCCGTCGTACAGGTCGTCGTGGGCGACGGTGACGTTCCCGGGTGCGGGTTCGACGACGCCGGATTCCAGCTGACGGCCAACCGCCATCCACGCCGCGAGCCCGCCGTCGAGAATGCGGACGTCGTCGATGCCTGCCGCGGTCAGCACCCACCAGGCTCGCGCGGACCCGGCGCGGTTCCAATCGTCGTACACGACG
Organism: Mycolicibacterium novocastrense; assembly: GCF_001570485.1. Taxonomy (GTDB): domain Bacteria; phylum Actinomycetota; class Actinomycetes; order Mycobacteriales; family Mycobacteriaceae; genus Mycobacterium; species Mycobacterium novocastrense. The sequence goes on along the minus strand of NZ_BCTA01000045.1, from coordinate 10,357 downwards.
ATTGGCACCCCGGCTCGCACGCCCCACCGACGGGCGGCAGATTCGAGCGCGGTTCCGGACGGCAACGGGTGCCGTCCGCGGCCTTCGACGGTGTGGTCGCTCAACTCGTCCTCGAGCGACACGTACACCGCGCCCGGCAGGTGTCCTTGTTCGTAGGCGGCACGACCGTCGGGCTGCCCGAGCTGCCACCGCACGTCGAGCAGCGTCAGCGGTTCACCCGCGTCCAGTCGCCGCGCCACCTCCGCGGCCGAGATCCACACCGTGTCGCGTGCGCTCATACCTCAGACGGTAGCGGCGACCGGTGGGCCGATCTCCTCGGCCAACGTCTCGACGACGCGGGACAGTTCGTCGACCAACCAGCTGTCGCTGCGACGCCGGTACACCTCGAGCAGCGAGCGGTAATACCACAGATGCTCGTGCGGGTCATCGGTGTTGAAGCGCTGCCACACCTTCGGGCCGAAGCGGCGTAGGTCGCGCAGGATCGCCCTCGCATTGTCCAGCTTGTCGGCCACCGACACGCGAATTGTGCTGTCGGAGGCGGTGTTCAGGTGCTCGATGTACGCCTGCTTGCGCTCGCGCCACGGCGGTTTGGGCGTCAGGACCGTGTCGCTGCACTCCTCGACGATGGCGGCGACCTCGGGCCCGAAACGTTCTTCGATCTGTGTGAGCGTCACGTCTCCGCCCTGATCCTCGGCGGCGTCGTGCAGCAACGCGGCGATGGCCTCGGTCTCGGTGCCGTCGGCTTCGATCACCAGGCCCGCCACCGACAGCAGGTGCCCGACGTAGGGCACCTGGCTGGCCTTGCGGGTCTGGGTGCGGTGCAGTTCGGCGGCGAATCCCAGCGCCTCTTGGAATTTCGGGCCAAGGCGCGGTGACGTCGTCTCGCTCACTTCGCGCTCCTTCCTCAGGCCGTCGGTGGCGGCGGATCGAGCATTACGGCGCGGTCGCCGTTCCAGCGGTACCGCGCGCTGTGGATGGCCGCGGGCTCGCAGGCATTGCATTCACCCGGCACCTTGTAATTGAGCACGACCATGTCGTCGCTGCTGGCCGCGTTGTCCAGTGAGGTAAAGCCGTACGCCTTGGAGGTGCCCGTTCCCAGATACTCGCCGCGATGGAACAGCAGCGCCTGCACGGGCGAGCTTCCGGTGCCGCCCTCGGTGGTCACCAGGATGGTCGACAGTTCTGCGCACGGGTCGTAATTGCTGTCGACCGGGGTGCTGTCCCACTTGGCGCCGGTGAGCGGCTCGAACGGCAGCCGGGCGAACGCCAGGCGCAGCGCGGCGGCCTGGTCCGGGCCGCACGATGGCTGGGCGTTGGCGACCGGCGTCGCGACCAACGGGACACAGGCGGCCATGGTCATCATCGCGGCCATCGAACGAATCATCGAATGTTGGCTTCCCTGGCTTCTTCGCTTGCAAACGTCCACCGCCACCGTAAACCCCGCGCCGCGTCGGACCGACCTCCTATCGTTGGCTGCGATGGCGCTTCACATCCATCGGGCAGAACGCACCGATCTTCTCGCCGACGGGCTCGGCGCCCTGCTTTCCGACCCCCTACCTGACCCGTTCGCCGAGGAACTGGTCATCGTCCCGGCCAAGGGTGTCGAGCGCTGGTTGAGCCAGCGGCTGAGTCACGCGCTCGGGCGTGGCGCGGGCGCCGACGGCGTCTGCGCCGGCATCGCCTTTCGCAATCCCCGCTCGTTGATCGCCGAGCTGACCGGCACCGAGCGGGACGATCCGTGGTCGCCCGACGCGATGGTGTGGCCACTGATGGAGGTCATCGACGCCACCTGCGCCGAGGACTGGTGCACGCCGCTGGCCACTCATCTCGGTCACTTCGAAACCGGCGAGGAAAGGGAACTGCGGCAGGGCCGGCGCTACGCCGTCGCCCGCAGGCTGGCCGGGCTGTTCGCCTCCTACGCGCGCCAACGCCCGCAGCTGCTGGTCGACTGGGAGAACGGCGCCGACGGCGACATCCCGGCCGATCTCGCCTGGCAGCCGCCGATGTGGCGCGCGCTCATCGAGCGCATCGACACCGACACGCCACACATCCGCCACGCCAAAACCGTTGTGAGGCTGAGGGAGTCACCGACAGATCTGCCCGCGCGGCTGTCGCTGTTCGGGCACACCCGGCTGCCCAGCACCGAGATCGAACTGCTCGAGGCGCTGTCGACCCACCACGAGCTGCACCTGTGGCTGCCGCATCCCAGCGACGATCTCTGGCAGCAACTCAGGGGAACGCACGGGCAGATCCCCCGGCGCGAAGACACCAGCCACCGCCGAGTCGGCCATCCCCTGCTCGCCACCCTCGGCCGCGATCTTCGCGAACTGCAGCGCGCATTGCCCGACGATGCACACACCGACGAATACCTCGGCGGCCGCGAGCACCCGAACACGCTTCTCGGGTGGCTGCAATCCGACATCGGCGTCAACACCATCCGGCGAGAAGGCCGCAGGCACACCGCCACCGACCGTTCGGTGCAGGTGCACAGCTGCCACGGGTCGGCCCGCCAGATCGATGTGCTGCGCGAAGTACTGCTCGGACTGCTCGCCGATGACCAGACGCTCGAACCGCGCGACATCCTCGTCATGTGCCCGGACATCGAAACCTACGCACCGCTGATCGTGGCCGGATTCGGGCTCGGCGACATGATCAAGGGGGTGCATCCCGCGCACCAGCTCCGGGTCCGTCTCGCTGACCGGTCCCTCGTCCAGACCAATCCTCTGCTCGGGGTCGCGTCCGAGCTGCTGGCATTGGCCGGCGGGCGGGCCACCTCGAGCGAGGTGCTCAACCTCGCGCAGGCCGCAGCGGTCCGCGCCCGCTTCGGCTTCACCGACGACAACCTCGAGGACATCACCCGCTGGGTTCGGCAGGCCAACATCCGCTGGGGCTTCGACACCGAGCACCGCAAACCCTACGGTGTCGACTTCATCCAGAACACATGGCGTTTCGGCATCGACCGCGTGCTGGCGGGGGTGGCCATGTCCGACGATTCCCACGCCTGGCTCGACACCACACTGCCCCTGGACGACGTGAGCAGCAACCGGGTCGACCTGGCCGGCCGGCTCGCCGAGTACATCGACCGCCTGCGATGCGCCGTTCAATCCCTCACCGGCACAAAGCCGCTCGCGGACTGGCTACAGGCGTTGACCGACAGCATCGCCTTGCTCACCCGGGTGAGCGACGACGACGCGTGGCAGACAGCGCAACTCGAGCGCGAGTTCGCCGACGTGCTCGCCACCGCGGACACCCGGACCCACACCCCGATGCGGCTCTCCGACGTTCGCGCGCTGCTCGACCGCCATCTCGCGGGCCGGCCGACCCGCGCCAACTTCCGCACCGGCACCCTGACGGTGTGCACGATGGTGCCGATGCGGTCGGTGCCCCACCGGGTCGTGTGCCTGGTCGGGCTCGACGACGGGGTGTTCCCCCGGTTGGGCGTGGTCGACGGCGACGACGCGCTGGCCCGTGAACCGATGACCGGCGAACGCGATATCCGTTCCGAGGACAGGCAATTGCTGCTCGACGCGATCGGCGCTGCCACCGAGACGCTGGTGATCACCTACACCGGCGCCAACGAGTACTCCGGTCAGGACCGACCGCCCGCCGTTCCGCTCGCCGAACTGCTCGACACCCTGGATCGCACCACCGAGCGCCCGGTCCGCGACGCGATCGTGGTGAAACATCCCCTGCAGCCGTTCGACACCCGCAATGTCATTCCCGGCAAGCTGATCCCGGACGTGCCGTTCACGTTCGACTCCACGGTCAAACGCGCGGCACTCACCCGTGCCGCCGAACGCGCGGAACGACCGAAGTTCGTCTCGGGACCGCTGCCCGCACCCTCACCCGACGACGTCGTACTCGCCGACCTCGCCGGGTTCTTCCGCGATCCCGTCAAGGGGTTCTTTCGCGCGCTGGACTACACGTTGCCGTGGGAGGTCGACGGGGTCGAGGACGCGATGCCCGTCGACATCGATGCGCTCGAGGAGTGGACGGTCGGCGATCGCGTGCTGCGAGACATGTTGAGCGGCATGGATCCCGACCAGGCCCGCCAGGCCGAGTGGCGGCGTGGCACGCTGCCTCCCGGTCACCTCGGATGGCGTCGCGCGAACGAGATCTGTGAGCAGGCTTCGCTCATCTCCGAGGCCGCGCGGCCCTACCGTGGGGCCGATGCAACCGCGATCGACATCGACGTCGAGATCGGCGGGGGCCGCCGGGTCACCGGCACCGTGACGCCGGTCTACGGTGAGCGGCTGGTCTCGGTCACCTACTCCAAGCTCGACGGCCGTCATCTGCTGCAGCCGTGGATTCTGTTGCTGGCGTTGCTGGCTCACGAGCCCGGCCGCGAGTGGAAGGCGGTCAGCATCGGGCGGGCCAGGCGCGGCACCACGCCGCGGGTCGAGTCAATGGGTAGGCCGGCCGAGCATGCGCGCGAGCTGCTCGCTGATCTCGTGGCAATGTACGACCAGGGCCGTCGTGAACCGCTTCCGCTGCCGGTGAAGACGTCCTATGCGTGGGCAGAGGCCGTGCACGGCCACGGCGACCCCGAACAGCGGGCCGGCTACAAGTGGCGGTCCGGTCGGTATCCCGGCGAGGAGGCCGAACCCGCGTACCAGCTGGCATTCGGCAAGAACACCTGGTTGACGCACCTCGTCGAACGCGGTCTCGACACGTACGCCGGTCGGTTGTGGCTGCCGATGCTGCGGGCATTGGATACCTGATGGAGCCCTTCGATCTGTTGGGTGAGCTACCCGCCGAACGCTCCACCACAGTGCTGGAAGCCAGTGCGGGAACCGGTAAGACGTTCGCGTTGGCCGGGTTGGTCACGCGCTACCTCGCCGAGGGCGTCGCGACGCTCGACCAGATGCTGCTGATCACGTTCAGCCGCGCGGCCAGCCAGGAACTGCGAGACCGGGTCAGGCGTCACATCGTCGACGCCGTACAGGCTTTCGCCGATCCGTCGAGCGTCGACACCAATGAGATCATCGAGCATCTCCTCGGGGGCACCCCGAACCAATTGGCCGAACGCGAGACCCGCCTGCGTGACGCGCTGGCCGCGTTCGACGCCGCGACGATCGCCACCACACACCAGTTCTGCCAACTGGTACTCAAATCGCTAGGTGTCGCGGGTGACAGCGACTCCCGCGTCACTCTGGTCGAGAGCCTCGAGGAGCTCGTCACCGAGATCGTCGACGACCTCTACCTGCACCACTTCGGCCGCGAACGCGACAATCCGCTGTTGACCTATGCCGATGCGCTGCGGCTGGCCAAGCAGGTTGTCGAGCACCCCGCAACCGAGCTGAGACCGAAAGACCCCCAACCGGACTCGCGCGCCGAGGTCTGCGTCCGGTTCGCCAGAGACGTTCTCGACGAGCTGGAGGTCCGCAAGCGACGCAAGGGGATTCTCGGATACGACGATCTGCTGAGCAGATTGGCCGAGGCGCTGCAAGCCGACGACTCCCCCGCGCAACTGCGCATGCACCAGCGCTGGCCGATCGTGATGGTCGACGAGTTCCAGGACACCGACCCGGTGCAGTGGCGGGTGATCGACCGCGCGTTCACCCGACGTTCGACGCTGATCCTGATCGGCGACCCCAAGCAGGCGATCTACGCGTTCCGCGGCGGCGACATCGTCACCTACCTGAGCGCGGCCTCAAAGGCCGACGTTCAGAAAACCTTGGCCACCAACTGGCGCAGCGACGAGGCGCTGGTCAACCGGTTGCAGGCGGTGCTGCGCGGCGCGCAACTGGGTCACGAGAAGATCGTCGTGCACGACGTCGCCGCCAAGCACGAAGGCTCACGACTGGCTGGCGCGCCGTGCGACGAGCCGTTCCGGTTGCGGGTCGTGCGCCGAAACACATTCGGCCGCAGCGGAACCAGTGTCCTGCCGATCGATCAACTGCGCACCCACATCCCCAAGGATCTGGCGAGCGACATCGGCGCGCTGATCGATTCGAATGCGACGTTCGACGGTCGTCGTCTCGGCGCGGGTGACATCGCGGTCATCGTCGAGAACCACCGTGACGCGCGGGTCTGTTACCGGGCGCTGTGCGACGCCGGTATCCCCGCGGTGTACACCGGCGACTCCGACATCTTCAATTCCGACGCCGCCGAGGACTGGTTGGCGCTGCTCGAGGCGTTCGACCAACCGCACCGGCCCGGCGTGGTGCGCGCGGCGGCCGCGACCATGTTCTTCGGCGAGACCGCCGAGACACTCGTCACGGGCGGCGACCAGCTGACCGACCGCATCGCAGAAACGCTGCGGGAGTGGGCGGGCCACGCCCGCGAGCGCGGGGTCGCGGCGATCTTCGAGGCCGCGCAACTCGCCGGCATGGGCGACCGGGTGTTGTCGTGGCGCAACGGTGAGCGGCAGATGACCGACCTGGCCCACATGACCCAGCTGCTGCAGGAGGCCGCCCACCGCGAACACTTCACGCTGCCCGCGCTGCGGGACTGGCTGCGGGCCCAGCGCGACGAACGCAGCGGCGCCGCTGAGCGATTCCGTCGCCTCGACAACGACGCCGCCGCGGTTCAGGTGATGACGGTGTTCGTCGCCAAAGGCCTGCAGTTCCCGGTGGTCTATCTGCCGTTCGCGTTCAACCGTCACGTCTTCGAACCCGAGCTGGTGCTCTACCACGAAGGCGAGACGCGGTGCCTGCACATCGGCGGCAACGACAGCCCCGACTTCCACGCGGTGTCGAAGGTGGGCCGCGAGGAGGACGCCAGCGACGACAGCCGCCTGATGTATGTCGCGATGACGCGGGCCCAGTCGCAGCTGGTCGCCTGGTGGGCGCCTTCCCGCGACGAGCCGAACGGTGGGCTGTCACGGCTGCTGCGCGGCCGGCGGCCCGGCGAATCGATGGTCCCGGATGCCGTTGTCCCTGGCAAGGTCTCCGACGACGACGCGATGGCGCGCTTCAAGGAGTGGGAGGCCGTCGGCGGTCCGGTGATCGAGGAGTCGATACCGCGAGCGAGGCGCGCACGTCCGGAGCCCCCGAGCCCCGCCGAGGTGGACGCCCGCCACTTCCACCGTTCCATCGACACGGCGTGGCGCCGGACGTCCTACAGCGGGTTGATCCGCGCGGTCGAGGCGACACCGGTCAGCAGCGAACCCGAAGTGGCCGAACTCGACGACGAGGCCGCCGAGATCCCGTTGACGGCCGAGGCGGTCGGCGCCGACGTGCCCTCACCGATGGCCGAACTGCCGACCGGTGCGAAGTTCGGCTCACTGGTGCACGCGGTGCTCGAAACCGCGGATCCGTTCGCCCCCGACCTCGCCGCGGAACTTCGGGCTCGGATCCGTGAGCACTCCGCGTGGTGGCCGGTCGACGTCGACGCCGGTGAGCTGGCGGCGGCGATGGTGCCGATGCACGACACACCGCTCGGGCCGCTGGCCGGAGGCGCGACGCTTCGCCGGATCGGGTTGGGCGACCGGATGCGGGAGATGGACTTCGAATTCCCCTTGGCCGGTGGTGATCTGCGCACCACCGCGCCCGACATCCGGCTCGCCCATGTCGGTGAACTGGTGCGCGCGCACCTGCCCGCCGACGACCCGCTGGCGTCGTATGCGGAGCGGCTGACCGGAGCGGGCCTGGGGCCGCAGCCGCTCAAGGGTTACCTGTCGGGTTCGGTGGACGCGGTGCTGCGAATCGGCGACCGCTACCTCGTCGTCGACTACAAGACGAACTGGCTCGGCGACCCCAATCGCCCCCTCACCGCGGCGGACTACTCCCGGCCGCGGCTGGCCGAGGCGATGCTGCACTCCGACTATCCGCTGCAGGCGCTGCTGTACAGCGTTGTGCTGCATCGGTTTTTACGGTGGCGGCTGGCCGGTTACACGCCCGAACGGCATCTGAGCGGCGTGCTGTATCTGTTCCTGCGCGGGATGTGCGGGCCGGACACACCCATCGAAGACGGCCATCCCGCCGGCGTGTTCAGCTGGCACCCGCCGACGGCGTTGATCACCGCTCTGTCGGATCTGCTCGACGCCGGCAGGGCCGCAGCATGACCGGCGTGGAGTGGCGACGGGCGATCAGCGCCACGGGACTGCTGCGCACCTTCACCGACGCGGAAGTGCTCGAAGCATCGGATGTACATGTCGCACAACGGCTCTGCGATCTCGTCCAGGCACCCGACGAGCCTGTCGCGCTCGCGATCGCGCTCGTGGTGCGCGCGCTGCGCAACGGTTCGGTATGCCTGAACCTGCGGACCGTCGAACAGCAGGTCGGCCTCGACGGACTGCCGTGGCCCGCCGTCGACGATTGGTTCGCCGCCATCGCCGCGCACCCGCTGACCGGCCGGCCACCGGCGCTGCACGTCGACGGGGACCTGCTGCACCTCGACCGGTACTGGCTCGAAGAGCAGCAGGTGCGCGACGACATCCTGTCGATGACCGCCGCTCGGCCGACCCAGCCGTTGCCGGACCTGGACAGGCTCTTCCCGCCGGGCTTCGAGGAGCAGCGCGCCGCCGCCGAACTGGCGTTGTCGCAGGGTCTGACGGTGCTCACCGGCGGTCCGGGCACGGGCAAGACGACAACGGTGGCGCGTCTACTCGCACTCCTCACGAGCGGGACACGATTGCGGATCGCGCTGGCGGCGCCGACCGGCAAGGCGGCGGCGCGGCTGCAGGAGGCCGTGCAACTGGAGGTGGACAAGCTCGAGACGGCCGACCGCGAGGCGTTGTCCGGACTGCACGCCACGACGTTGCACCGCCTGCTCGGCAGCCGCCCGGACACGTCGGCGCGGTTCCGGCACAACCGCGCCAACAGGTTGCCGCACGATGTGATCGTCGTCGACGAGACATCGATGGTGTCGTTGACGATGATGGCGCGACTGCTGGAGGCGGTGCGGCCGGAGGCCCGACTCATCCTGGTCGGCGACCCCGACCAGTTGGCATCGGTGGAGGCAGGTGCGGTCCTTGCCGACCTGGTCGACGGGCTGAGCGAGGGCCGCATCGCGGAGTTGAAGACGTCGCACCGGTTCGGCGAATCGATCGGGCGGCTGGCCGGCGCGATTCGCGCCGGTGACGAGGACACCGTCATCGACGTGTTGCGTACCGGCGGTGAGCACATCGAATGGGTGGACACCGAGGCGCCGTCCGAGCATCTTCGTAAAGTGTTGGTGCCAAACGCGATTGCTCTGCGTACGGCGGCGGTTCTCGGTGATGCCGATGCGGCGCTGGGCATTTTGGCCGAACATCGGTTGCTGTGCGCACATCGCCGCGGCCCGTTCGGGGTGCGGTATTGGAATCACCAGGTGGAGCGGTGGCTGTCGGAGTTGACCGGCGAGCCGATGTGGTCGATGTGGTACGCGGGGCGACCGGTGTTGGTGACCGCGAACGACTACGGGCTCAACCTCTACAACGGCGACACGGGTGTCACGGTGCTTCGCGACGGGGTGCTCCGCACGGTCATCGCCGGCACGGAGCGGCTGGAGTTCGCGACCAGCCGGCTCGCCGACGTCGACACGATGCATGCGATGACGATTCACAAATCGCAGGGCAGCCAGGCCGACGAGGTCACGGTGCTGCTGCCGCCGGAGGATTCCCGGCTGCTCAGCCGCGAGTTGTTCTACACCGCGGTGACCAGGGCCAAGAAGAGGATCCGGGTCGTCGGCCCGCAGGCCTCGGTGCGGGCCGCCGTACAGCGCCGCGCCGTGCGCGCATCGGGCCTGGCGCGCCGCCTGCGCAGCTGACCCTCATTACTTTGTGGCGCGAACGTGGGTTACCCGCACGCTTTCCGGCTCCGAAGTCAAGTGGTGAGTGCAACATCGGGGTTCATGCTGCTGCTTGGGTGATCAGTGCGTTGAGGCGGTCTGCGGGGGTGTCGAGGTTCAGGGTGGGTCGGGGCCGAGTGTTGAGGGTGTCTTGGATGCGTTGCAGATCGGCCTTGGAATGCACACGCAGGTCGGTGCCCTTTTCGAACCAGAACCGTAGTAGCCGGTTGGTGTTCTCGTTGCTGCCACGCTGCCAGGGCGAATGGGGATCGCAGAAGTAGACCGGGGCCTGCAGTTGCAGGCTGATGTCTTGCCAGCCGGCCATCTCTGAGCCGCGGTCCCAGGTGATGGTGCGGCGAAGGTGGGCCGGCAGCTGGCTCATCGCCGCGATCATCGCGGTGGCCACTGATTCGGCGGTGTGATCGTGGGGCAGGTGCAGCAAGATGGTGAACCGGGTGCTGCGCTCGACCAGCGTGCCGATCGCACTGCCACAGCCGCTGCCCAAGATGAGGTCGCCTTCCCAGTGCCCGGGCACGGCCCGATCATCGACTTCGGGGGGACGCTTGCTGATGGTGAGCACATCTCTAAACGGTGAGCGTCGCGGCGCGGCATCGCGGGATTTACGTGCCGCACGTTTGGTGGA
>NZ_BCTA01000044.1 GCF_001570485.1 Mycolicibacterium novocastrense | reverse complement strand
TGTGGCTGGTGTGGGGGTGGGGGTGGGTTATGTGGGTCGTGCGGGGTTGACCGCGGCCCGGTTTGTGGCGTGTCCGTTCGGGCCGGCGGGGTCGCGGATGTATCGCACTGGGGATGTGGTGCGGTGGCGTGCTGATGGGCAGCTTGATTATTTGGGTCGGGCCGATGAGCAGGTCAAGGTTCGTGGGTATCGCATCGAACTGGGCGAGATTCAATCGGCGTTGCTGGGTGTCGATGGGGTGGGGCAGGCGGCGGTGATCGCGCGTGAGGATCGTCCCGGTGATAAGCGCCTGGTGGGTTATGTCACCCAAACACCGGGTGGCTCAGTGGATCTGGCTCATGTGCGCAGTGTGCTGGGTGAGTGTTTGCCGGCGTATATGGTGCCCGCGGCGGTGGTGGTGGTTGAGGCGTTGCCGTTGACGGTCAACGGCAAGCTCGATGTGCGGGCGTTGCCGGCGCCGGGGTATGCCGGTGCGCGGTATCGCGCCCCTGGTGATGCGGTTGAGGAGGTCCTGGCGGGGATTTATGCCGAGGTGTTGGGTCTGGATCGGGTGGGGGTCGATGACTCGTTCTTCGATCTGGGGGGCGACAGCATCTCCTCGATGCAGGTGGTGGCCCGGGCGCGTGCGGCGGGGTTGGTGTGTCGCCCGCGTGACATTTTTGTCGAGCAGACGGTGGCCCGGCTGGCGCGGGTGGCCGAGTCGGTCCAGGGCGCTACCGGGCCGGTCGATGAGGGCACCGGGCCGGTGACCGCGACTCCGATCATGGGCTGGTTGACCAACCGGGATGGCCCCATTGAGCAGTTCAACCAGACGGTGGTGCTGCAGGCCCCCGGTGGGGTCACCGAGGCCGATGTGGTTGTGCTGGTGCAGGCGCTGCTGGACCGACACGCGATGTTGCGGTTGCGTGCCGAGCGTGACGGCCAGGGCGGATGGTCATTCGTCGTTGCTGAACCCGGGTCGGTGGGTGTCTGTGTGCGGTCGGTGCAGGTGTTCTCCGATGAGGCGTTGGTGGCGGCGCGGTCGCGGTT
>NZ_BCTA01000043.1 GCF_001570485.1 Mycolicibacterium novocastrense | reverse complement strand
GCCGCCTCGTCGAAGGCGGCACGCAACGCGCTCACCGCGGCCTGCAGGTCGACTCCCGACATACTTCGAACATACATTCGACCACCGACAAAATCGGGCTTGCACATCAGTCGCGCAATTGGCCACACCCGGGGTCGACAGTTACGCACTCTCGCTGCGGCGCGACTGTGCGCGAAGTGTCGAATTTCCGCGGCGCGTCGGGTGCAGACGCGCACCCTCGCGGGGATGGGGAGTGCCGGATTTGGCGATGACGTCTCGGTAGTGGCCGAGAAGTTCGTCGCAGATCGCCGGCCAGGTGCGCGTCAGCACACTGCGGCGCGCAGCGATCGAATACCGTTGCCGCTCGGCGATCAGGTGCTCGACGGACTCCGGCAGGCGGGCCTCGAACTCGTCGACCGCCAGAAGAAGCCCGGTGCGGTAGGGGGCGACGAGGTCCCGCGGGCCGCCGGCGTCCGGGGCGATGACCGGCAGACCCGAGGCCATCGCCTCCTGGACCGCCTGACAGAAGGTCTCGTGCTCGCCGGGATGCACGAACACATCCATGCTGGCGTACGCGGCTGCCAGGTCCCGGCCGTACAGCGCACCGGTGAAAACCGCTGAGGGAAGCAGGCTTTGAAGCTTAGCCCGGTCGATACCGTCGCCGACGATGACCACCCGCATGTCATCCCGCTGCGCGAGCACCGCCAGTCGCTCGACGTGCTTCTCCGGCGCGAGGCGACCGACGAACCCGACGATCGGCTTACCGCCGGGCGACCACCGGCGCCGCAGCGCGTCGTCGCGCGCCGACGGCACGAAGCCGGTGATGTCGACACCCCTCCCCCACTTGTGCACACTCGGAATGCCGTGCACCGTCAGGTCTTCCATCGCGGCGGTGGACGGGGCGAGGGTCCGGTCGGCCCGGCTGTGCAGATGCTTCGTCCACGCCCACGCGGCGCGGGACGTGAAGCCGACGCCGTAACTCTCGGCGAATCCGGCGACGTCGGTCTGGAACACGGCCACGGTCGGAACACCGAGATGGCGTGCAGCGCACAGGCCGCCGTACCCGAGCAACGCGGGTGACGCCAGGTGCACGATGTCGGGGTCGAATCCCCGTAGCACACCAACGATCCGGGGTCGTGGTACGCCGAGCGGCAGCGAAGTGACCTTGGGGAACATCCGCGAAGGCACGCGATGGACGCGGATGCCGTCGTGCACGCGTTCGGCGGGTGGTTCGCCGCGCGGCGTATCGGGGGCGATGACGAGGGCTTCGTGTCCGGTGCGGCGGAGATGCTCGATCACCCGCAGCACCGAGTTGGTGACGCCGTTGACATTCGGGAGGAACGATTCTGCGACGATTGCCACGCGCACGATGGAATCGTCTCAGCGCAGCCTGTCGCGAAGGTTGCGGCCAGGAATACGGCACGCGAAAGCCCGGTGCGCCAACGGGTGCTGCGACGCGTTCGCGTCGAGTATCGTGCGCACCAGAGAAAGGGCGGTCGACATGCGGTTCTCGCGGACACTGGCGGCGTTGGCGCTCACCGTGCTGCTCGCCGCCGTCGGCTGCACCAACCATGTCGCCGGCACCGCCAAGCGCGATCCCGCCCAGGCCCCACTGAAGGTCAGCGAAGACGGTTTCGGAGTGGTGGCCGGATTCGACGACGCACCGGTCAAAATCGAGATCTTCACCGAGCCGCAATGCACCCATTGCGCGGACCTACAAGCCGATTTCGGCGATCAGCTCGCCTACTACATCGGTGTCGGCCAACTCAACGTCACGTACCGACCGCTGATCTTCCTCGACGAGGCGACCGACGGACACTCGGCGCGGGTGAGCAACGCGTTGTTCCTCGCCACCGGAAGCGGCGCGACCGGCACCCAGTTCCAGCGGTTCGTCAAAGAGCTGTGGGCCAACCAGGATCCGGGCGGGCCTGGTCCGAGCGACGACGAGATGGCCGACATGGCCAGCGCCGCAGGCATGCCCGACAAGGCCGTCAAGCGGGTCGCCACCGGCGGGTCGGCGGTGAACATCGTCGAGATGGACGAGAGCAACTTCGGTTTCCTGTACGACGTGGATCCAGGGGCGACCGGCACACCGACCGTCTACGACCTGGTCACCGGCGAAAAGGTCGACATCTACGACAACGACTGGCTCGACAAGCTGATCCAGTCCTGACCGTCAGATCGTGCTCGACAGCTCGGCGGAGTTCCGATCGGGAGTCGAACGCGGTGAGGTTCTGCGCTCGATCAGCGTCACGCCGGCCAATGCGGCGCTGGCGATCAGCCAGCCGACGACCGCGATCGAACTCGCTGGGATGATCGCCAACGCCGCGTTGCGGTGCTGCACGCGAACGAGATCCGGGTCGTTTGTGTCGTATTCGACGTAGATGTTCATCCCCGTCTCGAGCTCGGAGGGATAGAGCACACCGAGTTCGGGGCGGTATGTGACGCGGTCGGGGGTGACGAACTCGATCGTCGACCGGCGCGGCCCGGCGTCGAGCACCTCGGCGGCGGCGACGCCCATGTGCCGTTCGATCTGGCGGTCGTTGCGCCACGCGCCCAACACCATCAGCACCGACTGCAGGGTCACCAGGCATGCCGCGATCACGATGCCGACGCGCATCCGGCGGAACACCCGCTGGCGGTGTGACTCGTTGGGGTCGGCGGTCAGCCGCGGCAGAAACCGGCGCGCCCATCGGATGGGTTTCCGTAGGCGGTCCACGGCGGATCGCCTCAGTCCGGTCGGGTTGCTCACAGGGGCTGAATCGTTCGCTTCGCTCACAGAAGCTGAATCGTTCGCTCCGCTCACAGGGCCGCCTTGATCGACGCGTGCAGCGCCCGCAACGACGACCGGTCGGCCTTCACCTCCAGCACCCGCATGCCGTCGTAGGGTTCGTCGAGCGCCTCGGCCAGATCGTCGGCCTCGAGTTGCCGGCTCTCGACGTGGTACGCCCGGCACAGAGCGCCCACGTCGACGTCGTGCGGCGTGCCGAAGATGCGCGACGACACGTCGGAGAACCGCGGGTCGCCCTGCTCGAGCAGTTCGAAGATGCCGCCGCCGTTGTCATTGGACACCACGATGGTCAGGTTGCGCGGCGTCGGCTCCGTCGGCCCGATCAACAGCCCCGAGCTGTCGTGGACGAACGTCAGATCACCGAGCAGCGCGATCGTGCGGTTCGCCCCGCTCCCGCCACCCGCCCGCTCATGGGCGAGCGCAGCCCCGATGGCCGTCGACACCGTGCCGTCGATACCGGCGACTCCGCGGTTCGATCGCACCTTGACGCCGTGGGTGCTCAGGCCGACCAGCGCCGCGTCACGTACCGGGTTCGACGCGCCGAGCACCAGCTGGTCGCCGGGCCGGACCGCGTCGGCGACCGCGGCGGCCACGTGCAAACCGGTCTTGAGCGGATGCGCCCGCAGCTGCGAGTGGACCGCCTCCATCGCGTGCCGGTGCACCTCGGCGCACCTGGCGAGCCAGGCGGGGTCCGGGGTGCCCGTGGTGACGGCGCGGGTACCGGTGGCCTGCGAATTGCCCGACACGTCGGGCCAGCGGGGACCGGTGGTCAGCGCGTACACCGGCACCGACGGGTCGGCCAACAGCGCCGAAACCGGGCGGTGCAGCGTCGGGCGGCCGAGCATGATGACCTGTTTGGGCCGCACCAACCGCAGCGCGAAGGGGTGCAGCGGGTTGTCCGCGGCCGGCGCCGTCGGTTCGGCGACGGTCGGCAACGCGGCCAGGTTCGGATGCTCGCCCGCGCCGTGCCCGGCGATCACGACGGTGTCCGGCGTCAGGTCGATGTCGAGCGGCTGGTCGAAGGACACCGGCGGCGTGTACGTCCACGGCTTGCCGCCGGGCCTGCCCTGGGGCACGTAGGTCACCGTCTCGTCCGCATCGGGCACCAGCGGCTCCCGCAGCGGGATGTCGAACTGCACCGGGCCCGCATTCGCGGATCGAGAACCCTTGGCCGCCACCAGAATCCGACATACCGCGGAACGCCATTGCGCGTTGAGCACATCGAGATGCTCCGGGGATTCCTCGGCCAGGCCCAGGCTGATCGACGCGCGGACCTGCGTGCCGAAATACCCCAGCTGCTCGAAGGTCTGGTTCGCGCCGGTGCCGAGCAACTCGTAGGGACGGTTGGCGCTCAGCACGACCAGCGGCACCCGCGCGTAGTTCGCCTCGACCACGGCGGGCCCGAGGTTGGCCACCGCGGTCCCCGACGTCATCGCGATGCAGACCGGGGCGCGCTCGGCGATCGCCAACCCGATGGCCAGGAAGCCCGCGGTGCGCTCGTCGATGCGGACGTGCAACCGGAGCCGTCCTGCGCGGTCGGCGTCCTGCAACGCAAACGCCAGCGGGGCGTTACGCGATCCGGGGCACAGCACGACGTCCCGTACGCCGCCGCGAATCAGTTCGTCGACGACCACGCGGGCCTGCGCGGTCGAGGGGTTCACCACTACAGCTTATCGGCGAAGAAATCGAGCGCCGCTTTGTTGATCGCCTCGGGATGCTCCAGGAAGCCGAGGTGGCCGGCGTCGGGAATCTCCAGGTAGCGGCCGTTCGGGATCGCGTCGGCGACCTCGCGGCTCAGGTGCGGGGGCAACACCAGGTCGTCGGCGAACCCGATGACCAGTGTGGGCGCCGTGATACTTCGGTAAGCCGGCAGTCGGTTGCCCTGCGGCCGGACCTCGATCTGCGCACGCCCGCCGGGTGTGGGCTTGGTCGGCCACATGACGAACATGTCGATCCAGTCGCGGACCTTGACGTCGTCGTTGAGCGTCTTGGGCGAGAAGCTCTCCAGCAGGCGCAGTTTCGCGTCGTACTTGGTGGGCAGCACCATGTTGGAGGCGGCGAGCTCGCGCTCGGCGTCGCGGAAGAACTCGCGGGTGCGGTCCTCGCGGCCACGGGTGGCCATCAACACCGCCCGGTCGACCAGGTCGGGCCGGGCCACCATCAGCTCCTGGGCGATGTACGAGCCCATCGACACCGAGACGATGCGCACCGGCGCCGCGTCGAGCTTCTCGATCAGCGCCGCCGTGTCGGACACCATCGTCTCGGTGGTGAAGCCGGTGGCGTTCTCGGTGGCGCCCACCCCGCGGTTGTCGAACGTGATGCAGCGGTAGCCGGCGCGCTGGAACTCGGGCACCTGATGCAGGTGCCAGGTTCGGCCCGCACCGCCGTGACCGGCGATGAACAGTACCGATGGGCCGCTACCGCGATCGTCGTAGGCCAAATTCACCCGACTGACGGTACTCAAGTCCCACGCGTGCGGCGCTTCGGGTGCAGTCGGTCGCACCCGGCGCGACTATGCCGATTCCGCCGCTTCGGTGAACGCGATGACCGGGATACGGCGGCCGGCGGCGCGCTTCTCGTAGTCGGCGTAGTTCGGTACGAACTGTTTGGCCAGCTCGAACAGGCGGTCCCGTTCGGCCCCGGTGACCTCCTCGCCGATGAAGGTGCCCTGGTAGCCGCGCGCCGACAGCGTGACCCGCGGGTTGGCTTTGACATTGTGAAACCACGCCGGATGCCGGTCGCCGCCGTAGTTGGAGGCGATGACGATCACCCGGCCGGCATCGGTGAAGTAGGTCAGCGGCGTACTGCGTTGCCGGCCGGTCTTGGCGCCCGTGTGCGTCAGCAGCACCTCCGGCATGACCAGCGACATCGAGACCCGGCCGTTGGTCAGGTTGATCACCGCGCGATCCAGCCGCCATCCGATGCGGCGCAGAAACCACCGCGACGGCCCCAACCCCATCAAACGGGCGCCCGCACGCACGAACGGCGTCGGCGGCTCGGGTCGCACTTCAGGAATCCCCACAGCTGCGAGGGTATCGCCGACCGTCAGCGCGCCGAGACCGCCTTCCTGCGGACCCGTTGCACCGCGGCGGTCCACAGCAGCGCCAACGTCGGGGCGAGCTGTCGCTGTTTGACGGTGTCGCGGCTCAGCAGGGTCGATGCGGTCGCCTTGGTGGCGGCCGACGCCTTCGACAGGTGCCCGGAGTCGTAGGGCGGCTGCGGGTCGTATTCGATGACGAGTTGCACCGCCTTGGCCTTCGCGTCACCGGCGATCTGCCCGTAGAGCCACAGGCCGAGGTCGATTCCGGCCGACACCCCTGCGGCGGTGACGATCTTGCCGTCATGCACCACGCGATGGTCGGAGACGGTGTCGACGCCGAACGGTTTGAGCATCGGCAACGCCATCCAGTGCGACGTCGCGCGTCGGCCGTCGAGCAGGCCCGCGGCGGCGAGGATGACCGAACCCGAGCACACCGATGTCGTCCAGGTCGACGTCTCGTGGGCCGTGCGCACCCAGTCGAGCACCTTCTCGTCGCGGGCGTGCTGAAAGCTCGACAGTCCGCCGGGGACCAAAACGATGTCGGGCGAGGGTGTCTCGTCGAACGAATGGGTCGCGCCGACGAGCAGCACGCCGGAGTCGGCCTCGATCGGCCCCGGTTCGTGCCAGACGAACCGCACCTCGGCGTCGGGCAGGTTGCGCAGCACCTCGTAGGGGCCGATGAAGTCGAGCGCGGTGTAGCCGGGGTACACCATGATCGCGATCTGGGTCACGGGTCATCTCCTGTCTCAGGCGAAGGTCTTGCGATACTGGTCGGGTGAGATACCAAGGCGGCGAACGAAATTGCGTCGAAGCGACTCGGCGCTGCCGAACCCGCAACGCGCGGCGATGACGGTGACGGTGTCGCCGGTCTCCTCGAGCTGTCGGCGCGCGGCCTCGGTGCGGATCCGTTCGACGTAGGCGCCGGGCGCCTCCCCCACCTCCTCGGTGAACAACCGGGTGAAGTGGCGCGGGCTCATCGCGGCACGACGAGCCAACTCCGTGATGCTGTGCACACCACCGGGTTCGGTCTCGATGGCCTCCTGCACCTCGCGGATGGGCGCCCTCTTCGCGCGCGGCATCCACACCGGTGCGGCGAACTGCGTCTGACCGCCCGGTCTGCGCAGGTACATGACGAGCCAGCGCGCGACCGTCTGCGCGACATCGGTGCCGTGGTCGTCCTCGACGAGCGAGAGTGCGAGGTCGATACCGGCCGTTACACCGGCGGCGGTCCACGTCCGATCGTTACTGCGCACGAAGATCGGCTCGGGATCGACTGTCACCGCCGGGAATTCACTCGAGAGCTGGTCGGTATAGGCCCAGTGTGTGGTGGCGGTGCAGCCGTCGAGCAGGCCGGCCTCGGCGGCGAGGAACGCGCCGGTGCACACGCTGACGACCCGGCGCGAGTTCGGGGCGACGGTCTGGATCCAGTTGATCAGGTCGAGGTTGTTCCGGGCATCCTGAACTCCGGCACCGCCGGGAAGGACCAGGGTGTCGATCGGTGCGCGCGGGTCCGGCAGTGGTGCGGCGACAAGCGCCAGGCCCGTGCCGGTGGTCGCCGGTTCGCCATCGAGTGTCACCACTTTGGCGTCGTAGCCCTCGCGGCCCATGCCCTGCAGATATCGGGACGCTCCCATGAACACCTCGAATGGACCGACCAGGTCCAGGGCCTGCACGCCGGTAAAGCCGAGAATCACCACCGATCGCATGAACCCAGTGTTGGCCACCAGGTCGATGGCGTCTAGGCCATGCAGCCCACAGATCAGGACATCACCGGCGACGAGTGTCGGACGCTCACCACACCAGCGGGGCGAGGTGTTTGAGCGCATAGGCGCGCACCGCGTCGCCGTCGTTGACGTCGAGCACCGGCGTGCGTACCTGAGCCAGCGATGCGGCCAGCCGGATGTGCAGCTCACTGACCGCAAGCAGATCCTCGTCGGGCATGGTCGCGCCGGCGGCCCTCAACGCCCTGGCCATGGCAGCGGACGCGCTGTCGAGGAACTCCTGGGCCTCGTCGTACATGCCCGACATCGCCGACAGGTCGCCGTCGAGCCGTAGGAACCGGCGCATGACCGGTTCGGCCGTCAGCAGCCGCAGGCCCTCACAGAACGCCGCGACGGCAGCCTCCTTGGCGCCGGAGTCGATGCCGACGGTCTGCAGGCGTGCCATCGCGAAATCGAATGTCTGCCTTCCGAGTTCGGTGATCAACACGTCGCGGCTCGGAAAGCGACGATACAGCGTGCTGCGGCTGACGCCTGCTTGGCGCGCGATGACGTCCATGCTGGCCCTGCCGACGCCGACGAGCGCGACCTCCTCGGCGGCCGCCTTGAGGATCGCGGCCTCCTGTTCGGTGCGGCTGTCGGTGTTGCGGAGACGGCGCATCGGTCTAGGTTATGCCCGCCGACCGGCCGGGCACGCCGCAGGCGGCGCGAAGGAGTCGAGCGTGACCGAGCGGTGGAACCGCACGAGCTTCTCGTACTCCAACCGGTTGCGCGCCAACGGAATCAGCCTCACCTTGTCGGGGAGTACCCGCCACGCCAGTTGCAGCACGCGGGTGTACACCTCGAACTCCCGCTGATGGCGGTCCTCCCATTGGAAGCCCGTCATCTCGCGGATCCCGGGATGCAGGATGCCGAACGAGCAGATTTTGACGACGCGTCCGGCGACAGGTCGTAGCAGCAGCCACGGCGGAGTCAGCGCGACACGCATCGCGGGTGGAATCATCAACGTCGGCAACGGCAGTCGCGTCAGCTGATCGGTGACGCGGCGCAGAAACGCGTTGTCGGCCAGCTCGTTGTCGACCATCGAGTCGTAGTACCGCACGGCCTCGTCGTAGCTCGCCGGGAGCTTGGCGTGGTTTCCGGGCAGTTCCAATGACCGGAAGGCCTCGAGCAACTGCTGATAGGCCGCCTCCTTCTCGGCTTCGGTCATGGTGATCGCCGTACAGGGAGTGAACGAGTTCAACACGAGGAACATCCCGCTCACCGCAATCCAGTTCCACAGCTTCGGATCGAGCGCGCTGTAGCGCACGTCGGTGAACGCGCCGTCACCGCGGCCGCGCACCTCGCGATGCATTCGCTTGAGCCGCTCCCCCTCGGCGGCTCGGTCGTGCGGATCGCCCCAGATCGCGAGGAACGCCGAGAGCCCACTTCGCACCCCTCGATCAGCGAAGTTGGCCTCGAATCGACCGGTCTTGTCGACGGCCGCGGCCACCGGCACCAACGCGACCTCGTCGAAGGCCGCCGCGCCGAAGAAGCCACCGAGCGCGCTGCCGCTGTGTTTTCGGAACTCGCGCATGACCTTTGGGCGGATATCGCCGGCGATCTGGACGGGTGGAGCTTCGGCCGTTTCGGTCATGTCGCCTCCGTAGCTTCTGAAACAGAGACTAGTGACTTGTGTCAATGTGTCAACGGGTGACAGGCGCGGACCCTCTCGATCCACCACCGGCGGCGGTCGGGAGGTGCGGCCAGCGCCGATAGGCGCGCCGGATCCGGTTCGGCGAGCGCCGCCGGCAGGTACCCACCCCGGGCACGCAGTGGTTCGGCGACGTCATCGACGAACAACCCGCCGGTGCCCAGCCCGCACGCGTAGCGCAGGTCTGGCAGCGCCGCGGCGGCGAGTAGGCCGCGGCCGATACCGACCGCCGAGTCCAACGCACTGGAGACGACGACGGGGATATCGATCTGCGCGGCGATCGCGAGCAGCGCGCGCACCCCGCCCAACGGTGCGACCTTTAGCACCGCGATGTCCGCCGCCTTCTCGCGCACCACCCGCAGGGGGTCGGTGGCCTTGCGGATGCTCTCGTCGGCGGCGATCGGGACGTCGACGCGGCGGCGCAGCTCGGCCAGTTCCGCCACCGTGGCGCACGGTTGTTCCAGGTATTCCAGCGGCCCGTCGGCGGTCAGCGCCGTCGCCGCCGCGACCGCTTCGTCGACGCTCCAGCCACCGTTGGCATCGACCCGCACCGTCGGCACTGCGGCCCGGACCGCGTTCACGCGCGCCGTGTCATCGGCCAAGGTCTGCCCCGGCTCGGCGACCTTGACCTTCGCGGTGCGCGCTCCGGGGAAGCGCGCCAGCACCTCCGGCACCTGGGCGGCGTCGACGGCGGGCACGGTCGCGTTGATCGGAATCTTGTCGCGATGTACCTGCGGCGGTGGTTCATAGGCCGCCTCCAGCGCGGATGCCAGCCAATGCGCCGCCTCCGGCGGCTCGTATTCGAGGAACGCGCCGAACTCGCCCCACCCGGCCGGGCCCTCGATCAGCGCGACTTCGCGGACCGTGATGCCGCGAAAGCGCACCCGCATCGGGAGCGCGACGACGTGCATGCGGTCGAGGACGTCGTCGAGCTGCGGCATGCGCACCATCCTGCCGGTTCCGGGTCGGGAGGTTTAACGATCACGAATCCGGCTACCTTTCAGTTGCTTAACTAATTGTGATTCGTAGTAGGAGCACATGGTGCAACTGAAGACTCTGGTGCCCTCGGCGCTGGCGGTGACGGTGACCGCGGTCGCCGGTGGTCTGGCCAGCAAGGACTCGCAATCCCTCTGGTACGCGAAGCTGCGTAAGCCGCCGTATCAACCACCGCGGCAAGCGTTTCCGATCGTGTGGCCCATTCTGTACGCCGATATCGCCGTGACCTCGTCGGCGACGCTCGACGAACTCGAGCGCCGTGGCCGAAGCGAGGAACGTCGGCGCTACCTCACCGCCCTCGCGGTCAACCTGGCGCTCAACGGCAGCTGGTCGTGGCTGTTCTTCAACCAGGGCAAGCTCGGCACGTCGGCGGTGGCGGCGGGCGCGCTGACGCTCAGCAGCGCCGACCTCACCCGCCGTGCCGTGCAGGTGCGCGGCGCCCAGGCGGCACCGCTGGCGTTGTATCCGCTGTGGTGTGCGTTCGCGACCGCGCTGTCGACGCACATCTGGTTCCTGAACCGACGATGATGCGGCTATTGGAGATCCCGCGCCAGGTCGCGGAGTCGGTGTTCTCGATGGTCGGGATCCGGGTGGGCACCGAGGAGCCGCACTACCTGGCCACGAAGCTGTCCGGGCAGGTGGAGATACGCCGGTACGGTCCCAGGATCGCCGCCGAGACCACGGTGAGCGCCGACGAGGACCGCGCCAGAAGCATCGGGTTCCGGCGCCTTGCCGGCTACATCTTCGGCGGCAACCACCGCGACGAGACGATCGCGATGACCGCACCGGTCAGCCAGCAGTCGCGCGAGAAGATCGCGATGACGGCGCCGGTCGCGCAAGCCCGCGACGGCGAGAACTCGACGATCCGCTTCTACATGCCGTCGAAGTGGACGATGGACACATTGCCCACTCCCGACGACGAGAACGTGCGATTGGTCCAGGTGCCGGGCGAAACGGTCGCGGTGCTGCGGTTCACCGGCGATCGCAGTCCGCGAGCCGTCGCCGAACGCACGCGTGAGCTCTCGGCGACGCTGCGCGCCAACGGGATCGAGGCCGTCGGGCCGCCGCAGTCCTGGTTCTACGACCCGCCGTGGACGCTGCCGTTCCGCCGCCGCAACGAGATCGCGATCCCGGTGCGGCCCACCGACTAAACTGTCGCGCGGTCGCGGCCCTCCCAGTAGGGCTTGCGCAGCTCCTTTTTCAGGATCTTGCCCGTCGGATTGCGGGGCAGCTCATCGGTGATGTCGACCGTCTTGGGGCACTTGTACGCCGCGAGCCGTTCCCGGCACCATGCGATGAGGTCTTCGGGTGCCACCGAATCCTCGACCGACACAACGGCCTTGACCACTTCGCCCCACTTCTCGTCGGGTACGCCGATCACCGCGACGTCGGTCACGGCGGGGTGTTCTGCGATGACGCGTTCCACCTCGATGGAGTAGATGTTCTCTCCGCCGGAGATGATCATGTCCTTGAGGCGGTCCTCGACGAAGATGTAACCGTCATCGTCGATGCGGCCGATGTCTCCCGTGCGGAACCAGCCGTCGTCGGTGATCGCCTCCGCCGTCGCCTCGGGTTTGTTGTGGTACCCCTTCATCAGTTGCGGTGTGCGGAACCACAATTCGCCCTGCTCCCCAGCCGGCACATCTTTCAGCGTGTCCGGGTCGACCACCCGGACCTCGGCGCCGGGGATGACTCGTCCCGCGCTGACCAGCCGTTCCTCGGTGCCCGAGCGGTGGTCGTCGGGCAACAGCTGGCTGATCACCCCGCAGACCTCGGTCAGTCCATACACCTGGATGAAATCGGTGTTCGGCCAGGCTTCCAACGCCGCGCGCAGCAGCGGCAGCGGCATCGGCGACGCCCCGTACACGTACGTCTTCAGTGCCCCGAACAACTTGACCGCGTCCTCGCCGGACTCCAGCACCTTGGCCAGCACCGCGGGCACCAGGAAGGTTCGGTTGGCGCCGTTGAGGATTGCGCCGGCCAGCGCAGCGCCGTCGACCTCGCGCGTCATCACCGTCGGTACACCGTCGTGAATGCTGAACTGCACGTAGGACGATCCGCCGACGTGGAAGAGCGGCATCGACACCATGCTCTTGTCGCCCTCGTCGAAGCCCCACCCGTTGTGCGCGTTGACGGTGTGCGCGATCAGGTTGGACTGGGTGATCTGCACACCCTTCGGGCGTCCCGTCGTGCCCGATGAGTACATGATGATCGCCACGTCGTCGGGCTGAACATCGTCGGCGCGCCCGACCGGCGTCGCGTCGGTGAGCAGCGCCTCGTACTCGTCACCGTCACCGCCGTCGGGCGTCACCTCGAAGAGGTGTTCGACGTGGGTGAGCTTGTCGCGGATCTTGTCGATCGTCGGCTTCAACTCCGTGCCCACGATCAACAGCTTGGCTCCCGAGTCGGTGAGCACGTAGTCGATCTCATCGGCGGCCAGCCGGAAGTTGATGATCGCCGTTGCCGCGCCCAACGACGCGGCCGCGATGGTCAATTCGACGCAGGCCGGGTGGTTCTTGTCGAGGAAGGCCACCACGTCACCGCGTTTGATACCGCGCTGCTGCAACGCGCCCGCCAAGCGGCGGACCCGGTCGTTCCATTGCGACCACGTCCAGGTGCGGTCGAGGAAGGTCATCGCCTCGGCGTCGGGTTTGGTTTCGGCCCAATGCGCGAGCCGTTCGTCGAGGAATCGCGGGTCATGCAGGTCAGACATGGGAGAAGCCTAGCGACCGTCGCGGTCTGGTCAGTCGCCTTTGCGGTAAACCTGTCGGCCGGCCAGATACGTGGCCTGCACCTGCAGATCGGCGATCTCCTCGGGCGCCACCGTGCGCGGATCGGCCGACAGCACCACCATGTCGGCGTACTTGCCCACTTCAAGCGAGCCGACCACGTCGTCGGCGAACAGCTGGTAGGCCGCGTCCACTGTCTGCGCCCGGATCGCCTGCTCGACGGAGATGCGTTGCTCCGGGCCGATCACCCGCCCGCTCGAAGCCGTGCGGGTGGCCGCGACGCTGATGTTGCGCAGCGGTTCTTCGGGGGTCACCGGCGGATCGTTGTGCAGCGAGATCCGCATACCCGTGGCGACCGCGGATCCGCATGGCATCCAACGGCTTCCGTGTTCGGTGCCGAACAAACCATCGACGATGATGTCGCCCCAGTAGTGGATCTGATCGACGAACACGCTGCAGACGACGCCGAGGTCGTGCGCGCGTTGCAGCTGATCGTCGCGGATGGCGCCGACGTGCTCGAGCCGCAGCCGGTGATCGTCACGGGGCCAGCGCCGCAACGCTTCTTCGTACACGTCGAGGATGGTGTCGACGCCGGCGTCGCCCTGGACATGGCAGGCCATCGGCCAGCCCTTGGGGAAATAGGCCTGCACGATCTCGGTGAGTTGTTCGCGGGTGTAGTTGGCGTGCCCGCACGATCCGGGTGCGACGCCGATGGTGCGCGTGGCGTCGGTGTCCAAGTACGGAAACGACAGGTCGATGTTGCCGATCCACGGCGACCCGTCGACCCAGATCTTGATCCCGACCTGACGGAGCAGGTCGTCGCCGGCGCCGGGGGTCGCGTCGGTGGACATCTGGGCATTGGAAATTTCGTAGAGCCGCAGTCGCACGCTCAATTCAGTGCGCAGCGTTTCGATCACCGGCCGGAACACCGGATCGAAGGCCATCTCCGAGCAGGTGGTCAGTCCGGCGGCGTTGAGCCGCTGCAGTTCGGTGTGCAGCATCGCCGGGTAGTCGGCGGG
Organism: Mycolicibacterium novocastrense; assembly: GCF_001570485.1. Lineage (GTDB taxonomy): Bacteria > Actinomycetota > Actinomycetes > Mycobacteriales > Mycobacteriaceae > Mycobacterium > Mycobacterium novocastrense. The sequence continues at coordinate 36,098 of NZ_BCTA01000043.1, read as the reverse complement.
ATCGATCACGCCTGCCAGCAGGCTGAACACCGCTGCGGTCTCCTCGGCGGTGCCGTCGAGTTCACCGTTCGCGTCGCGGCCGTACCGGGCGCCTTTGGGGTCGGGGGTGTCGCGGGTGAGCCCGAAGCGCCGGGCGGTGGCGCTGTTGAAGTAGGCCTTGTGCCCCGAGTTGTGCACGATCACCAAGGGATCGTCGGGGGCGACGTCGTCGAGCCAGGCCAATGTCGGCGCCGGTAAGCCCTTCTGCAGCAGCGGATCCCAGCCGTTGAGGTACGCACCCTCGGGGCCGCGGTTGGCGACCTCGGCCTTGATGGCGGCGACCACGTCGTCGGCCTTGGGCAGTGTGACCGGCCGGATGTCGACCATCCGCTCGGACAGCACGATGGCCTCCATCAGCGGATGGCCGTGCGCCTCGACGAATCCTGGCATCACGCACCCGTCGACGTCGCGGGTCTCGGTGCCGGGGCCGATCCAGCCGTCGATCTCGTTGCCGCTGCCCACGGCGACGATGCGGCCGTCGCTCACCGCGAGCGCCTCCGCGGTCGGCTGGCTTTCGTCGACCGTCAGGATGGTTCCACGGATGATCAGGTCAGCGGGCATCGCTGCTCCTCGTGTCGGCTTTGGTACGGCCCCAGAAGTCGGTCAGCCCGAGATCGGTCGACGTGACCCGGCCGTCGGGCCGCAGCACGATCAGACGGTTGTCGTTGGAGGGCTCGAAGGCGGGCGGGGTGGGCGTCGCGATGACGAGGATGTCCCCGTCGGGTGTGGCGGTCACCCGCTTGACGTCGTCGAGGTCGGCCACCACCGCCATCGTCTCCCCCGACCCGATGTCGATCAGCAAAAGTGACTCTCGCCCATCGGTGTTCGGGTCGTCGCCGCGCACGAGCACCACGCCGCTCACGGTACCCAGTGCCGCCGCGGCCGAGTGGTGCTTCGTGAACATGTCTGTGCCTTCGGCGAGTTGTTCGGCGGTGGCGAGTGCCGCAGGGGTGCGCACGATCTCGTAGACGAGTTCGGGGCGGGTCACATCGTGGATGCGGGTGAGCACCTCGGTGCGTCCGTCGGGCCATTCGCGGGTCAACACGCCCGTCTGCCGGGACAGGTGCACCGCGCCGCCGTCGGGAAGCGCCATGCGCTTCGGCGTGGCCGCCGGGTCGACGTCGATCATCTCGAATGCCGCGTCGCGCGTGGGCGCCGAGTCGGCGATCAGCGTGCCGCGCCAGTTGTCGGCCACATCGTGGGGTGTAGGCGTGGCTTCGGTTGTGCCCAGCGGGATGTGGACGACGGCGCCCGACTGGGTCAGCGCGATGACGGCGTCGAGGTCCGGGTCGACGTGGTAGGCCATGTAGGCCTGCACGTAATCGTTGCCGAGACCGGGGATCTGGTCGTTCTGCATGACGATCCGACCGTCCTCGACGGCAACGATCGACAATCCGTAGTCGGTGGCGACGTATGCGAGGCCGTCGGCGACGGCGAGTACAGCCCGCTCCCAGCCACTCTTGCCGTGCAACTGGACATCCCACAGCAGTTTGCCGGTGTGAAGCGACACCGCGGCCAAGCGCTCCTGCCATACGTCGTCGGTACCGAACGGGGCCGAGCGCACACCGCCGGTGCGGCCGTACGCCGCCAGCACGGCGGGGTGACCGGCGACGGTGGCGAAGCCCACGACGGGGCCGACGCTGGGCATCGGATCGCCGAGCACCCGCGGGACGGCGTACATCCCGAGCAGGGCGCCGACCACCACCACGGCGAATCCGAGCGAACGTGCGAGACCCATGACCGATTGTCGGCGGCGCGGTCTAAGTCCGCTCTGGCTCGGTGATGAGAAGTCTCCCAAACTCCGATGAAAATTTCGTGCGGCACGTGTCGAATTCAGTGGGAGCCCGTTCGACGGAGTTGTGAGGGCGCGAGAACCCGCCCCGACAGAAGCGACAAGGAGACAGACAAATGGCGCGATACATGCTGATCATGCGGGTCACCCCCGAGGCCGAAGCTGCGTTCGCCGACGCCAACGTGGACTTCAACGAGGTCATCGAGTCGATGGGCCGCTACAACGAGGAGCTCATCAAGGCCGGTGTGATGCTCGCCGGCGAGGGCCTGACCGGTCCGGAGGACGGTTTCGTCGTCGACTTCGACTCCGATCCGCCGGTGGTGACCGACGGCCCGTACACCGAGGCCAAGGAGCTGTTCAACGGGTTCTGGATCATCGACGTGTCGTCGAAGGAGGAGGCCAAGCAGTGGGCCCAGAAGTGCCCCCTGGGGCCTGGCGTGAGGCTCGAGGTGCGGCTGGTCGGCGAGACCGACCAGTTCCCGCAGGACAACCCCTGGATCAAGAAGGAGATCCAGTGGAAGGCCGAGCTGGCGGAGAAGGTCGCGGCGCAGGCGCGGGCCGAGGCCGACAAGTTGGCGTGAGTCCTTGCTGAGCGCGTGCGACGGGCGCTACGTGGCGCGGATCCGGATGGGTCCGCGCCACTGGGCGTTCGGGTCGAGCACCTCACCTTTCTGGGTGATCTCTACGTCGCCGTCGCGGGCCAGGTCGCGGGCGGTCTCGCGGGCGTCGTCCATCAGTTCGCGCCAGTCGTCGCCGCCGACGGCGCGGGCCGCGTCCGACGGGCAGATCGTCTTGTCCGGGCCGCGCTCATGAGTGAGCTTCAGGATCGTCTCGCGCAGCCGCTGCCTGGCATCGGTGCTCACCGGCCGAACCCTACGCGCTATGCGCCCGCACAGACCCCGGAGTCGCGGATCACGCCACCATAGACGTTGGCGGTCGCGATGTTGGCGTTGATCTGCCCGGACGGCATCCGCTTCTTGATCTTGTCGCTGATCTGAGTGAACTGATACCACAACCGGTAGATCGAATCCCCGTGGAACACCGGCGAATACTCGCTCTGGTCCGGGTAATTGATGATGAACAATGTGTGGGCGCGAGGGTCGAGGAATGCGGCGGACTGATCGAGGTTGGCCGCGACGATGTCGCCCGCCTCGCTGACCCCGGGCCGTCCCCAGTCGTCGCCCTGATCGGCCAGGAAACGCTGAAATCCGTACACCTGGCCCATCAGCTGCTCGTACTGCGCGTTGAACCACTGACATGAATCACGCATCGCGGTGATCTGCTCCGGCGTGACCCGTATCTGCCACAGGTTGTACGGGAACACGGTGTAGTCGGGCTGCCAATCCGACGGATGCGGTGTGAACACCGGCAGCGTCGGGGCTGCGGGTTCGGCGCGGCTCACCGGAGCGAACAACAGCAATCCGGTCAGTAGTGCGGCAAGCGCCCGAAACATGGTCAACCACCGCCGAATTCGGGGCGCAGGATCGGCGCGAGCGCCGACAGCGGGATGTGAGCCTGCACGGTGCCGCCGTCCATCGCCCACTGCGGAAGCCCCGGGCTGAAGTTGATCGGCCGGTCCCGGGCCACCGGGTAGTCAGGCATGTAGAGGATCAGCTCATCTGGAGTGAGCGCCCACGCCTTGTACGCACCGGAGTAGACCTTGTCCGGGGTCCAGCGGTCCGGGGTGAACGGGTAGGTGCCAGGTTGGTGCGGCGGCGGTGCGGCGTCGAGTGCGGCGACGATGAACGGCGCGCCCAGGCACGGGATTTCGGCCATGTGGTCGACGCCCGGTTTGAACAGGTCGGCCAGTTGCAGCCGCCGACCGTCGGCGAAGGTGAAGGTGCGGTAGGCGTCGCTGATGATCGGCGCGTTCGGGTGTGCGAGGGCGTCGGTACCGACCGTCCCCGAGTACATCTCGTGGAAGACGACGGTCATCGCGCCGCCGTGCTGGAAGATCTGGAAGTGCTGCTCGCCGAAACTGTCGTGGACCGTCATCTTCGCGGCGTCGCGCCAGTTGTTCATCAGGTTGGTCAGGTACTCCCGGATCGTCGGGTTGTCCACCAGATCGCCGGGCAACGCCATCTTGATGTTGCGCGTCGCTTTGCGCTCCGAAACCACCGACGTGCTGCAGAACTGCCCGTCCCAATGCCCGCCGAGCTCCGCGCAGAAGGAGGGCGCCGACGCGGACGCGGTGGGTGCGACGGCCACCACCGCGGTGATCATGGCCGTCGCGGCCAGTGCCGGGCTCAGCAGGCGCATCTCACGTCTCCTCACGTCTTCACGGCAATTCGACTTTGCTTGCCCGCCAACGCCCGTCGATGTTCTCCATCGTCATCTTGATACGGCTGCGGTCGATGCGCGGATCGGGCACATTGGTGTTGGTGACGGACTGGTCGACGAACAGCAGCACGACCGCCTTGTCCTTGGTCGCCGACTGGACCGCCGATTCGAGCACCACCCCGTGAGCGGATGCCTTGTTGTCGATCAGCAACTGCCGCAGTTGGCTGCTGGACTGTGAGTACATGTCCTTGAACTCGCCGGTCGCCCCGTCGAGCACCGCATCGAAGTTCTCGTCGACCTTCGCCGAGTCGATGCTCGTCAAGACCTGTGCGTAGGTCACCGCTGCGGCCTGGGCCTGTTCACCGGCCTGTGCGATTTGACGCTCCTGCCACAGTTGCCAGCCGAGGAACCCGGTTGCGCCGAGCAGCACCACGAACGCCAGGATCAGCGCCCCGCGCAGAACCGGGCGGCGCCAGTTGCGTGCGGTGCCTTCGCCGTTGGAGTCGTTGGAGGCGTCGTCACCGGACTCGGTTTCGGGAGTCTTCGCATCGGATTCGGCGGTGTCGGTTTCGGCGGTGTCGGACGTGGCGGTGTCGGACGTGGCGGTATCGGACTCGGCCGCCGTGTCGGCTTGCGGCGCGTCGGGCTTGTCGGTCTCGCGGTCTCGGTCGGTACTCACGGGCATCGTTATCTCCTCACGGATAGGCGTCGGTCAGCGCGGCGGCTCGATCGGGAGCGTCGGGCCACCGTAGGGCGTCGGAATCGTGTAGCGCCCCTTCGGGGTTGGGTCCATCTGTCGGCCGAGGTCGGCACCCGGGGGTGGCCCGGCGGTGTCGTCTCCGGCGGGTCGTGGTGCGTTCTTGGCTCCGCGCACCAGGACTCCGGGGTGGTCGTCGCGGCAGTAGGTGTACATGAACGGTTCGGGGTAGTCCGCGTTCGACGGCGGCAGCTTGGGCGTGCCGTAGTCGCACGTGTAGCGGGGATAGATCTCGGCGGTTCCCCACAATCCGCCGCTGTGCATGGCGGCGCCGAGCGCGTCGAGCACCGATGTGCGGTGCTTCGGGAACAGCGCGTTCAGCGCCGGCACCCGCAGGTAGAGCAACCGGGACGTGGTGCTCAGATTGCCCAGCAGCTGCACCATGGTGTCGGAGTTGTCGACGAACAGGTTGTCGACGTGCTTCAGGACGCCGGGTGTCTGGTCGGTGAGCCGGCGATAGCCGTCGCGCAACTTGTTGATTCCGACGAAGCTCTCGCTGAGATTGTCTGAGGCGGCATCGATTCCGGCGTTCTTGTCGGCGACGAGGGTGAACACCACCTGGCTGGTGCGCAACAGCGAACTGGTCTCGGGCAGGACCGAATCGAGGGTCGACAACAGGAAGGTGCCGCCGTCGACGATGTCGGCCAGCTTCTGCGGACCGGCTTCGCTCAGACTCAGTTCTCGTCTGATGAGTTCGAGCTTCTCGGTGTCGGCCTGGGCCAGCGCCCCGTCGGCGTTGGCGAGCAGCTCGGCCAGGCTCACCGGAATCGTGGCCCGGCCCTGACCGACCACTGCGCCGTCCGCAAGGAACGGGCCCGTCTGATCGTCGGGAACGAAGTCGATGTACTGCTCACCGGCCGGGGACAGCCCCGAGACCCGCACGGCAGACGATTTCGGGATCTGCGTCGTCGAGTTGACGGTCACCACCGCGTTGACGCCGCCGGGCGTGAGGTCGAGTCGTTCCACCCGGCCGATCCGCACTCCGCGCAGCGTCACATCCTGATTGGGCAACAACCCGGCCGACGCCGGCAGTTCGACGGTGAGCCGGTACGTCGACGCGAGCGGATTCACCTGTAACGCACCGAACAACAGATACGCGGTCGCCACCACGAGCGTCATGACCAACGCGATCGCCGACAGCCAGGCCCGGCGACGGTAACCGAACCGGACGAGGCCGACGATGCGGGCGGCGGCAGCGCCGATCATCGTGGGGCCTCGGCGGGCAGCGGGGCAGGCGACGGCGGCGACGGCGGCGACGGCGGCGACGGCGGCGACGGCGGCGGAGCGACCGGCGGCGCTTGGGGAGCGGCGGCCCGTCCAGGAGCGGCGGCCGGCGCAGGCCCATGCTGGGGCGCGACGATGATCTCACCGGGCTCCGTCGGGCTGGGGATCACCGGGACTTGCGGTACCCCCGGCCCCCTGCCAACGACCCGCTCCTGCAACCGAAACAGCGTGTACTGCAGCGTGCCCACCAGCTGATGCCAGTCGTGGCGCTTGGGTCCGTGCAGCCCCGGGTCGCCGGCGTATCCGATGTCGGGGATGGACCCCAGGACCAAACGGTCGACGCTGGCGTCCAGCGCGATCGAGCTACTGGTCAACGTCTTGAGGAACGGCGGCATCAACCGGTTCAGCGCGTAGAGCGTGGCGCCAGGAGCCAGCGCGACGTCGTTCCACGCGCGCGCAACGGTGTTCGCATCGGCGATGACACTGCGTCCGCTGGTGTCGGTGCCCGCGATCGACGGGAACTTGCGCATCTGGTTCGAGACATCGCCGAGCTGTTGGACGAGATCGGCGATTTGGGTGGTGTGGGCCGCCAACGTGTCGGTGGCCGGGCGGGCCTCAGCCATCACGTCGGCTATCACCTGGTTCTTGGCGGCGATGGAGTTGGCCAACCGCGAAGTCTCGGTCATCGCGGTCGAGATCTCGTCCGAACGCGCGTTGAGCCTGCCGAGCGTGTCGTTGGTCTTGCGGATGAGGGCGCCGAACGCCTGGCCCTCGTCACCGGTCGCCTTGCCCAGACCGTTGATGATGTTGGTGAAGTTGCGCACCGCACCGCCGTTGACCAGGATCGCGGCCGAACCCAACACCGATTCGACCGTGGCCGCGGCCGTCGTCGACTCCAGGGGAATGGTGTCGCCGTCCTTGAGCAGCGGCGTGTCCGGTTCCACCGGACTCGGCGGCTTGATCGCCACGAACACGTCCCCCAGCGGTGTCGCAGAACGTAATTCGGCCGTGCTGCCCTGCGGCAACTGCACACCGTCCATGATCCGCAATGTGGTGACCGCGGTGTAGTTGCGGGCCACCATCGACTCCATCTGGCCGACATCGGCGCCGGCCAGCTTGACCTTCGCGTTCGCCGGCAGGTTCAGTGCGTTGGAGAACACGGCGGTTACCCGGTATCCACCCGAGCCCACACTGGGTGCCGGCAGCGGCAGACTCGACAGACCCTCGGTGGCGCAGCCGGAGACGACCAGGCACCCGCTCATCGCCAGGGCCGCTGCCAGCCGCCGCCGGCGGTTCCGGACGGTGGCCATCACTTCTGCCCCATCGCCGCAAGCCCTTCGAGCATGTACGTCAACCCGAAATCCGGTCCGAAGTCCTGCAATGTTCCCGTGCTGCAACCCAACTGGCGCAGGCCCATCATGTTGCAGACCTCCTTGATCAGCTGGTTGTCGAACAGGACCTTGTCGGTGACCACCTTCACCCGCAGCGCGCCGTTCTTCTGGTCGGCGACGTTGTAGAGGTTGTCCAGGGTCATCGGCGCGAGGTCGAGAAACTCCATCAGATCGCGTTCGTGGTCGACCGCGGTGTTCAACACGATGTCACCGTTGGCGACGAGATCCTTGATCGAATCCCGGTGCTTTTCCAACACTTCGCCGGTGTTGGTCAACACCTCGTTGATCTTCTTACCGGTGGTGCCACTGCCGAGTTCCTCGTCGGCCAGGATCTGGCTCAGGGCCCGCACGGACGAACCGAACTCCCGCATCATCGAGTCGTTGCGGGCCGCCGCCTCCGACAGCGAACTCACGTTGCGCACGATGGTGGTGAGCTGATCCTTGGTCACGGTGCCGCGATCGGCGCTGAGCCGCAACGCATGCGACAGTTCACCCAGCGCGTCCTTCATCTGCTGGCCGTTGCCGTCGACGATCGCCGCGCTGGCGTCCACCACATCGGCGATCGGGCCGTCTCCCTTCCCGTCACCGCGCAGCGACAGCGCGAGCTTGTCGAGAACGTCGAGTACCCTGGCGAATTCGACCGGTGTCCGGGTGCGGTTCAAACCGATGGTGTCGTGGTTCTGCAAGGTGGGGCCGTCACGGTAGGGCGGGGTCAACTCGATCTGGCGATCGGTGAGGATCGAGTTCGAGATGGTGGCGGCCTGGACGTCGGCGGGCACCTTGACATCCTTGTCGACGGTGAAATCGACCTCGACGTAACCACCCTTGGTGGTGATCTTGGTGACCTTGCCCACCGGCATCCCGAGGACCGCGACCACATTGCCCTCGTATAACCCTGCGGCGCTGTCGAATTGGGCGGTGACAGTGATGGTGTCGAGCTGATCCACTGCGAACTTGACCACCACCACGGCCGCGGCCAGTGCTACGGCGAGGCCGACGGCGACCACCGCGATGATCTTGGACCTGGTGCTTTTCACACTCGCTCCTCGGATGCCTGGCTCATTTGCAGTCCTGGTAGTACTCGAGCATGCCGAACTGCTTGGCACGACCGCTGATTGCACACATCCAGGAGTCGACCAGCAGGCCGCTGGAGGCGTTGAAGTCGATCGCGTTGCCGGTGCCGGTGATGTTGGTCATGTTGCGTAGTGCGACGGCCCCCGACTGCAGGATGCTGCGCACCATGCCGTCGTTTCGGCCGAGCAGAGTGGAAAGCTGCCGCAGGTTGTCGAGCAGCTCCTCGAGCTCGGGCCGATCGTCGATCACAATGCTGCTCAACGTCTCCACCAGGTTGGTCAGCCCGTCCATCATCGCGTGGAACGTGGCACGCCGCGCGACGAACTCACCGAGCAACGAGTTGCCCTGATCCATCAGGCTGCCGATCGTGGATTGCTGGCGACGCAGCGTGGAGCTGACCAGTTCCGTCGTCTTGAGTAGCTCGCCCAACTGGTCGCGGCGTTCGGCGATGATCGTCGACAGCGTGTGGGTGTTCTCCAACGCCTGCGGAACGACCGGGGGCAGGGTCTCCAGCTGGCGGCCCAGAATCGCCAGGGTTTCGGCGAACTGATCGGAGTCGACCTGCTCGTAGGTGGTGGTGACGTCGGCCAGCGCCTCCTGCAGGTCGTAGGGCACCTCGGTGTGCGTCAGGTCGAAAGTGTCGTCGGGCAACGATCCTGGCCCGTCGGGATACAGCGCGAGGTAGCGCGATCCCAGGATCGTCGTGATCTTGATCGAGGCGCGCGAGTCTTCACCGAGCACGACGTCGTTGCGGACTTTCAGGTCCGCCTCGACATGGTCACCCTTGAGTTCCATGCTCGACACCTCGCCCACCGGGATGCCGGCCACGGTGATCGGATTGCCCGGTTGCAGCGCCGCGGCTTGCAGAAAACGCGCGGTGTAATGGCGGTAACCGAAGTCGGCGACTCTCACCAACATCAGCGCTCCGATGAGAGCCGAAACCACCGCGACGGCAACGACTCCCAACCAGATCTTGCTGTAGCTCTCCAGGGGGCGCCGCCTGCGCGCGGCGTTGAGTGTTCGATCAGCCATTGGCCATATTCCTGCACTTGGGGGTGTAGCGGGCTTTGTTGCCGGGGGTGGCCGCGTCGACGACGATCGGGGTCACGTCGTTGAGCCCGGGGAAGAACGCGGTGCCGTCGAGGTTGCACGCGTAGGCGCTGGCGTAGGTGCCCTCGCCGGTGATGCGCGCAAATCCCTTCAGCATCAACGGCAGATTGGCCCCGACGAAGGCCAGTTGCGGTTCGATCTTGACCATGTGCTGCGCGAAACCCGGTTCGCGCTGAACGAGTTCGTTCAGCGACGGGTAGACCTCGTCGGAGATCGTCGACAGCTGGCGCACCACTTTGGCGATCGAGCCCATCGAATCCACCAGTTGGGGCCGTCGCGCGTCGAAGGTCGAGACCACCGAGCGTGCTTCACCGATGATGTGGTCGAGGTCGTCGTTGTGTCGGGCGAGGTTGGCGACCACGAGGTTCAGGTCGGTGATCACCCCGCCGAGTTCCTCGTCGCGGCCGGCGAACGCGTCGGTCAGCTGCGCGGTCTGGTCGATCAATGCGGTGATCGACCCCTCGTCGCCCTGGAGCGACTGGATGACACCCTTGGTGAGGTTGTCGGCATGCCGCGGGTCGAGCACGCTGAACAGCGGTTCGTACCCGTTGAGCAGCCTGCCCACGTCGAACGACGGATCGGTCTGTTCGACCGGGATGACGCTGCCGGCGGGTAGCGGATCGGGCGATCCCAGGTTCCCCAGCGACAGGCCGAGGTACCGCTGCCCGACGATGTTCTGGTAGGTCACCGAGGCGACGGTGGTGCCGAGCAGCTGCTGGTCGCGTTGCACGACGAACGACACCTTGGCGTGTTTGCCTTGCAGGTCAATGCTTTCCACCCGACCCACCCGGACGCCGGCCATCCGGACGTCGTCACCTTCGCGTAGCCCGAAGACATCGGTGAAGACCGCGGCGTAGGGCACCGTCGAGCCGGCGACGTCCCGGCGCAGCGTGACGTAGACAAGCCAGGTCAACGTCAGCGCCACCACCATGAACAGTGACAGCCCGACGAGTGCGGCACGATATTTCATCGGGTCCCCCCGATCACGGCTTCGGCGGGCAGCGGCGGCGCCGGTGCGGGCGCGGCCGGTGGCGGTGCGGGCGCGGCCGGCGGCGGCGCGGGTGCCCGGGGCGAATCACCCGGTTTGGGTGCAACCGGCGCCACAGGCGACTGGTTCACCGGTGGTGGCGGTATCGGCACCAACGCGTCGTTCGCCGTTCCCGGCACCGGCGGTGCGGGCGACATCCACGGTGGCAGTGGTGGGTTCGGGTCGGCGAGGCTGGGATTGGGGTTCACCAGCGGCGGACCCACGGCGATCAGGTTTCCGTTCTCGCCGAGTACCGTGCCCGGTGGAGGCGCCAGATCCTTGGGCGGCTGATAGTTCTGCGGCAGAAGGACGTCGGGCAACTCCGGCCGGGTCACCACCAGGGGCGCGGTGTAACAGCTGGGACCCTTCAGTTCCCCGTACCGCGGGCAGTCGGCCCGGGTGTAGGTGTAGCTCGGGGTCAGGGAGAAGTTCATCCGCATGTTGCCGACATCGCGCTCGGGCCGCCAGACCTCGTTGAAGAACTTGTCGGACAAGCCGTTCAGCTTGATGAAGGCCGGCAGCCAGTGATGTGAGGTGTCGGCCAGGATCCCCATCACCGGCGTCAGCTCCGAGGTGGTCGTGACCAGCCGGTCGGTGTGGTTGTTCAGTGCAGTGTGCGTGGTTCCCATGGTGTGCATACCGCCACTGATCAGCGCGTCGAGTTGAGCGCGCTGCTGCACCAGGGTCTGCATCGGTTCGACGGCCATGTGCAGCGCGTCGATCAGCTCCGGCGCGGTGGCCTGCAGCCCCCGCGTCGCATCGACAAGCGCCGAGACCGTGGTCGGGCCCGGATCGGTGGCGACGATCGCGTTGAGCTGATCGAGCATCCGATTCAGTTGCGCGCCACTGGTGAGCAGTTCGGTGCGGCGATCCTCGGTGGCCTCGTTCACGGCCGCCAGGACGCCCACCGTCTTGTCCTCGCGACCGCGGCCGGTGGCGGCCAGGATGTCGCGCAACTTACTGATCGTGGTCTGAAACAGCACGGTGGGCAGCTCGGTGTCTTCCGGAATGTGCGCCCCCGCACTGATCGCCGGTCCGCGTTGCTCGCTTGGATCATTCGCCGTCCCGCCGGCGGGATCCACCAGTTGCACCGACGACACCGCGAACACGTTGCTGGGCACGACCCGCGCCGTGACGTTCGCCGGTATGGAGCGGGCGTAGTGCGGATCGAGGTTGATGTGGACGTAGTTGGGGTTTCCGTGCGCTGCCGGGGTGACACTGTCGACGGCTCCGACCAGGACACCGTGGTACTTCACGTCTGAGCGTTGCGGCAGTCCGTCACCGACGTTGACGAGATTCGCCACGACACGCACGAACGGATCGAGGCGTCCCGTCGCCTTGACCAACAGGGTCACCGAAATCAACGCCAGCACAACGGCAACGGCGATACCGGCTCCGATCAACTGGCGATCGGTGGGGCCCCGCCCGTCCAGATCAAAGGAATTCGCCACCTACCCCCCAAACCTCGCTCCGGAGTCGACGTTCCACAGCGCCATGGTGAGAAGCATGTTGACGATGATCACCACGGTGATGCTGGCCCGCATGGCATGTCCGGCGGCGACCCCGACGCCCTCGTGCCCGCCACTGGCATAAAAGCCGTAGTAACACTGGATCGTCGTGGCGATCCAGACGAAGACGATCGCTTTGAGAAGCGAATACAGGATGTCCTGGCCCGACAGCATCAGCGTGAAGTAGTGCAGATACGAGCCTGTCGATCCCCCGCTGATGACGTACACGACGACCTGTGTGGTCAGGTAGCTGACCGCCAGGCAGACGACGTAGAGCGGGATCACCGCGATCACCGAGGCCATCAGGCGGGTGGTGACGAGGTACGGAATGGGCCGGATCGCCAGTGAGTCAAGGGCGTCGATCTCTTCGGCGATGCGCATGGAGCCCAGCTGCGCGGTGAACCGGCAGCCGGCCTGGGTGGCGAACGCCAGCGACAGCGCGATCGGGGCGAGTTCGCGGGTGTTGACCAGTGAGGAGATGATTCCCGTCGCGGGACCCAGGCCGAGCAGGTCGAGGAAGTTGTAACCCTCGATGCCGACCAGCGCTCCGACGGTGACGCCGAGGACGATCGCCACCCCGGCGGTTCCGCCTCCGACCACCAAAGAACCGTTGCCCCAGGCGATATCGGACAGCAGGCGGACGAACTCGGAGCGATAGTGCCGAAGCGCCAACGGGATCGCGACGATCGCCCGGACGAAGAAAACCAGCATGTGGCCGAGCCGCCCGATCGGGGGGCCGACCTTGCCGAAGAAGCGGACGAAGGGCACCAGCACCGGGGGTACGTACGTCGAGGCCATGTCACAAACCGACCCTGGGGAACAGCATGATGTAGAGCTGGCTGATCGCGACATTGACGACCATCAGGATCAGAATCGATTCGACGACGGCGGCGTTGACGGAGTTCGCGACGCCGGTGGGGCCGCCCTGCGTGGACAGCCCCTTCTGACAGGACACCACGGCGACGATGGCACCGAAGATGACCGCCTTCACCATCGCCACGATCATGTCGCCGGTAGTCGTGAACGAGGCGAACGTCGCAACGAAGCTGCCGGGCGCGCCGTTCTGGAAGTAGACGTTGAACAAGTAGCTGGCCAGGAATCCGACGAAGCACACCATTCCGGTGAGCGCCACGCCGATCATGATCGCCGCGGCAAACCGGGGAACGACCAGGCGGCGGATCACCGACACGCCCATCACTTCCATCGCGTCAGTCTCCTCGCGCATCTTGCGCGAACCGAGGTCTGCGGTGATGGCCGAGCCGACGGCGGCCGCCATCAGGATCGCGGCGGTCAGGGATGCCGCCTGTCGGATCACCGCCAGGCCGCTGGCCGCTCCGGCAAGTGACGTGGCCCCGACCTGACCGGCCAGGAGCGCGAACTGGATCGACAGAGTGACGCCGATGGGTAGCGCCACGAGGACCGTCGGCAAGACTGCGGTGCCCGCCATGAACGCGGCCTGCCGAATGAACTCCCACCACTGGAAACGTCCGGTGAACAGGTCGATGAACATGTACTGCACAGTGCGCACGCCCAGCACGAACTGGTCCCCGGCCGTCGCGAGCGAGGCCAGGGGGTGGCGCCTGACGTAGCCGCCGGCCCAGTTGCCGATGACCTCGATTCCGTCACCACGTGCCGTCATGCTGAATCGCAATTCACTTAATGCTCAACCCCCTGCCGGCAGCATTCACTATGCCCTGAGACCGCCGCAGCAATATCCAGTATTTTCCGCCTGTTTGCCGCGGCTGCTCTTTTGCCGCAGCGTCGAGACCCGTCACCACACCAATCATCCGATGAGGATGGACATTAACTTATTCCGAATGTGGGGTGGTCCGATACGGCCCCCCTCCAGTCGTCCGAGGTGCCGACACGAGCAGAGCTCGCGTTAAATACGCATCGCGGACTGCGTGAGGTCAGGGGCTGACAGTCGAGCGCCATCAGCGCTGATAGATCCGCGTGCGCCCCGATTCCCAGGGACTTGCTGACTGGAATTGGAACACGTTCTAATCTGATGGCCATGAGTGACCTGCTGCGCCATCCGATCCACTCCGGCCACCTCACCGTCGGGGCACTGAAGCGGAACAAGGACAAGCCGGTGCTGTTCCTCGGGGACACCACGCTCACCGGCGGACAGCTCGCCGAGCGCATCAGCCAGTACATTCAGGCGTTCGAGGCGCTCGGCGCGGGCGCGGGAACGGCCACCGGCCTGCTGTCGCTGAACCGGCCGGAGGTGCTGATGATCATCGGCGCCGGACAGACCCAGGGTTACCGCCGCACGGCACTACACCCTCTCGGTTCGCTGGACGACCACGCCTATGTGTTGAACGACGCCGGTGTCACGTCGCTGATCATCGACCCGAACCCGATGTTCGTCGAGCGGGCGCGGGGACTGTTGGAGAAGGTGCCCGCGCTCAAGCAGGTGCTGACGATCGGGCCGGTGCCCCCGGAACTGGAGGGCGTCGGCGTCGACCTGACCGCCGAGGCCGCGAAGTACTCGCCGCAGCCGCTGGTGGCCGCGGATCTGCCGCCCGATCACATCGGCGGCATGGCCTACACCGGCGGCACGACCGGTAAGCCCAAGGGCGTGATCGGCACCGTGCAGTCGATCACGACGATGACGACGATCCAGTTGGCCGAGTGGGAGTGGCCGGAACGCCCGAAGTTTCTGATGTGCACCCCGCTGTCGCATGCGGGCGCGGCGTTCTTCGTGCCGACGATCATCAAGGGCGGCGAACTGGTCGTGCTGACCAAGTTCGACCCGGCCGAGGTGCTGCGGGTGATCGAGGAGCAGAAGATCACCGCGACGATGCTGGTGCCGTCGATGATCTACGCGCTGATGGACCACCCCGATTCGCACACCCGCGACCTGTCGTCGCTGGAGACGGTGTATTACGGCGCCTCGGCGATGAACCCCGTGCGGCTGCGCGAGGCGATCGACCGGTTCGGCCCGATCTTCGCGCAGTACTACGGCCAGTCCGAGGCGCCGATGGTGATCACGTACCTGGCCAAGGGTGATCATGACGAGGAGCGGTTGACGTCCTGTGGGCGGCCGACGGTCTTCGCGCGGGTCGCGCTGCTCGACGGTGACGGTAACCCGGTGCCGCAGGGCGAGGTCGGTGAGATCTGCGTGTCCGGCCCGCTGGTGTCCGGTGGCTACTGGAACAAGCCGGAGGCGACGGCTGAGACGTTCCGCGACGGCTGGATGCACACCGGCGATCTGGCCCGCGAGGACTCCGACGGCTTCTACTACATCGTCGACCGCACCAAGGACATGATCGTCACCGGCGGGTTCAACGTGTTCCCCCGCGAGGTGGAAGACGTTGTGGCCGAACATCCGTCGGTCGCCCAGGTGTGTGTGATCGGAACGCCCGACGAGAAGTGGGGCGAGGCGGTGACCGCGGTGGTCGTGCTGCGCCCCGACGCCGACCGCTCCGAGGACGCCGTCGCGCAGATGACCTCCGAGATCCAGGCCGCGGTCAAGGAGCGCAAGGGTTCGGTGCAGTCGCCCAAGCAGGTGATCGTCGTCGACTCGGTGCCGGTGACCGCGCTGGGCAAGCCGGACAAGAAGGCCGTGCGCGCGCAGTTCTGGGAGGGCAGCGACCGCGCGGTCGGCTGAGGCTGGCTTTCTGTTGGCGCGAGCGACCGCGTTTGTACATGCGATAGCGGCGTGTCGACGGGCAGACACGGTCGCTCGCGGGGGTTTAGTTACGGGGTTGCTGCGGGGTTTGCTACGGGGTGACGACGAAATCCGCTCTCGCCCGGGCGGTTTCGATGCGCGCGGCGTTCGGGTCGTCGACCGCGCGCACCCATGCCTCGGCCTGCTCGGGTGACTTACCGAACTCGACGTGCCGGCCGACGAGGCGACGACGGCGTACGTCAGGCGGGGCGTCGACGTACCAGACCTCGTCGAGCAGGGCGCGAATAGTCGGCCACGGGAGCTCGTCATCGAGCAGGTAGTTGCCCTCGGTGACGATCAGTCGATGGCCGGGCAGGACGGGGATGCTGCCCGCGATCGACTGTTCTAATTTGCGGTGAAACGCCGGTGCGTAAACGGTCTCCTCGCGTTGCGCTCGGATGCGTTGCAAGAGAGCGAGATATCCATGGGCGTCGAACGTGTCGATCGCGCCTTTGCGGTGGATGCGGCCCAGCCGCCGCAGTTCGACGTCGGCGAGGTGGAAGCCGTCCATCGGCACATACACCGCGTCATCGGTCGCGGTCGCGATCGCCTCGGCCAGCGTCGACTTGCCCGCACCCGGCGGCCCCGTGACGCCGAGAACGACGCGGGGCTGTCGGCGCTGAAGCGCGTCGAGCCGACTAGTCCAGGAGGGCATCGATTTCCGCGGCGAAGCGAGCAAGTCGCTCCTCTTCGCTGGGAATGCCCCGCTGCTCGTCGGCGGCGCGCTGCCAGCCCAGCCGCCACATCCTCGCGATCGCCCGGTCCCCCAGTCCCGCGTACGGGTTGACGAGCGTGTGCGGGAATGCCTTGCGGCCTTCCCAATACGCTGTAACCAACCTGTGGGTCATACCTTCTAACTTTCCGTCGCCACCAGTTGGAAAGCACTGCGACACGCCGCACGAAAACGGCGGTTTGCATCGGCTCGGCACAATGAAGGCGTGAGCGACGTGCAGGCGACCGTCGACGCGGTGTGGCGCATGGAGGCGGCGAAAATCGTCGCGACGTTGACGCGCTCGGTCGGCGATGTCGGGCTCGCCGAAGACCTGGCCGCCGACGCGCTCGTCGACGCTCTGGAGCAGTGGCCCGTGACCGGCGTTCCGCGCAACGCCGGCGCATGGTTGACCACCGTTGCCAAACGCAAGGCCATCGACTTGTGGCGCCGCCAGGAGAATCTCGACAGCAAATACGCCGCGATGGCTCGCGAACTCGAAAGCCATGTCGAGGAGTCGTGGGACCCCGACCGCATCGACGACGACGTGCTCCGCCTGATCTTCATCTCGGCACATCCGGTGCTGCCGCGGGAAGGCCGGATCGCGTTGACATTGCGGGTCATCGGCGGGCTGACCACCGAGGAGATCGCCCGCGCCTTCCTGACGTCCACCCCGACCGTCGCCGCGCGGATCACCCGCGCCAAGAAGGCCCTCTCGGCCGCGAACGTGCCCTTCGAGGTGCCGGACCGCTCGGAGTATCCGGAGCGGCTCTCGGCGGTGCTGAGCGTGATCTACCTGATCTACAACGAAGGCTACTCGGCGTCGTTCGGACAGCGCTGGATCCGTGACGAGCTGTGCACCGAGGCGCTGCGGCTTGGCCGGGTGCTCGCCGCGCTGGTGCCCGATGAACCGGAAGTCCACGGCCTGGTGGCGTTGATGGAGCTGCAGTCGTCGCGTTTCGCCGCCCGCACCGACAGCGACGGCCGGCCGATCCTGCTCGAGGACCAGAACCGGGCGAAATGGGACCGGGCGCAGATCCAGCGTGGTGTGGCCATGCTCGAACACGCCGCGAACACGTTGCGGCGCAAGGGCACTGGATGGGGCCCGTATGCACTGCAGGCGGCGATCGCTGAGTGCCACGCCACCGCGCCGACCGCAGCCGACACCGACTGGGGCCGCATCGTCGCGCTGTACGACGGATTGGCGCGGGCAGCACCGTCACCGGTGGTCGAACTCAACCGCGCGGTGGCGGTGGCGATGGCCGACGGCCCCGAAGCGGGGCTGGCGATCGTCGACTCGTTGACGGGCCTGGAGGCTTCGTATCTGTTGCCGAGCGTGCGCGGCGAACTGCTCGCCCGGTTGGGCCGAAGCGCCGAGGCCGCCGCCGAGTTCGACCGGGCAGCGGCGATGACCGACAATGAGCGTGAACGAGAAGTCCTGCGCGACAAGGCAAGTCAGGTGCGCCGGTAGCATCGCATCGGCGCCAGGCGTGAGATCGAGGCCGCCCTCGTCGGCCATTCGGGTGCGTTGTTCCGGCTACGTCGTCACCGTCTGAGCGGTAGCCTCCCCGCATGGGCGATCGGACGGCGCCCCCGCGGTGGCTCAAATTCGCCAACAAGCTGGTGATGGTGCTGTTGCGCCTCGGGCTGCCGATCTCACGGCACGAGTCCCCCGTGGTGTTGACCGTGCCCGGCCGCAGGACCGGTAAGCCACGGTCGACGCCGATCACGCCGATGTTCGTCGACGGCGCCCGCTACGTCATCAACGGCTACCCGGGCGCGGACTGGGTGAGCAACGCCCGCGCGGCCAAACAGGTCAAGCTGCGGTATGGCCGGCGATCCGAGCGGGTGCGCCTCGTCGAGCTGACCCCGGACGAGGCGCGGCCAGTGCTGCGGCAGTTCCCGGCGCAGGTTCCCGTCGGCGTCGAGATGATGACGCGCGCCGGGGTGTTGGAGACCGGGACACCCGAGGAACTCGAGGCCATGGCGGGCCGCCTGCCGGTGTTCCGCGTCGAGGTCATCACGTAGCGTTTGCGCCATGTCCGACATTCGCCTGCCCTGGTGGCTGAAGTACGTCAACAAGGTGATGATCGGCCTGCAGAAGCTGGGCATCCTGGGCGACAAGGGCCCGGTCGTGCTCGAGGCGCCCGGGCGCAAGACCGGTAAGCCGCGCAAGACCCCGGTCACCCC
This sequence comes from Mycolicibacterium novocastrense, assembly GCF_001570485.1. Lineage (GTDB taxonomy): Bacteria > Actinomycetota > Actinomycetes > Mycobacteriales > Mycobacteriaceae > Mycobacterium > Mycobacterium novocastrense. The sequence continues at coordinate 17,324 of NZ_BCTA01000043.1, read as the reverse complement.
GATGGAGGTAGACGGACAACGCTATGTCGTCGGCGGAGTGCCCGGCTCGGACTGGGCCGCCAACGTCAGGGCCGCCGGTGAGGTCACCCTGCACATCGGCCGCCGCAGCGAACGGGTGCGGATGGTGGAGATGCCGATCGACGAGGCCCGACCGTTGCTGCGAGAGTTCCCGTCGAAGGTGCCCACCGGCGTGGACTTCATCAAGGGCGCCGGGCTGGTCACCGGACCCGACCCCGACGAGTTCGAAGCGCTCGCGGGCCGCTGCCCGGTTTTCCGCATCGATAAGGTAACCCCGTGAGTGACAACCCCTTTGACCCGTCGCTGTGGCAAGCCGTCGACGGTTTCGAGCTGACCGACATCACCTACCACCGCCACGTCGTCGACGGCGTCGCGCAGCCCACGGTTCGCGTCGCGTTCGACCGGCCCGAGGTGCGCAACGCGTTTCGGCCGCACACCGTCGACGAGCTGTACCGCGTCCTGGACCATGCGCGGATGTCATCGGACGTCGGTGTGGTGCTGCTGACCGGTAACGGCCCCTCGCCGAAGGACGGTGGATGGGCGTTCTGCTCCGGCGGGGATCAGCGGATCCGCGGCCGCAGCGGTTACCAGTACGCATCGGGCGAGACCGCCGAAACCGTCGACCCTGCGCGCGCCGGGCGCCTGCACATCCTCGAGGTGCAGCGGCTGATCCGGTTCATGCCCAAACCGGTGATCTGTCTGGTCAACGGGTGGGCGGCCGGCGGCGGACACAGCCTGCACGCGGTGTGCGACCTGACACTGGCCAGCCGCGAGCATGCCAGGTTCAAGCAGACCGACGCCGACGTCGGCAGCTTCGACGGCGGATACGGCAGCGCGTATCTGGCGAAGCAGGTCGGCCAGAAGTTCGCGCGTGAGATCTTCTTCCTGGGCCGCCCGTACACCGCCGAGCAGATGCACGCGATGGGTGCGGTCAACGCGGTCGTCGACCACGCTGAATTGGAGAAGGTGGCGTTGGAGTGGGCGTCGGATATCAACGGCAAGTCGCCGCAAGCGATCCGGATGCTCAAGTACGCCTTCAACCTCACCGACGACGGCCTCGTGGGTCAGCAGTTGTTCGCCGGTGAGGCGACGCGATTGGCGTACATGACCGACGAGGCGGTCGAGGGCCGCGACGCGTTCCTGGAGAAGCGGGACCCCGACTGGAGCGCCTTCCCGCGCTACTTCTGAGCGACGGCGCCCGGCACCCGGTAGGCGAACGACTTCTTCTGCCGCTCGGCCATCTTCTCCAGGCACTGGTGGTGCTTGCGGGCGTGGTAGGCCAGCGGGAAGTACGTCAGCCGGTCGGGAAGTACGCGGTAGGCGATGCGGATCGCCTTGTAGATGCGGTTGAGCTGACGCTCCTCGCCGGGGCTCCAACTCACGCCGAGCTTGGCGCGCAGGCGCGGGTCGAGCAGCCCGACGATCGACAGGTAGTTCAAGCGGAGTACCGGCCGCAGCATGGCCTTGATCAGCGGATAGAACAGCGTCGGCACCGACGGCGGCATCTCCATCGTGCCGGTGATCAGGTCGTCCATCAGCTTCCGGGCCTGCGGGGTGGCCTCGAGCTTGTCGATCATCGACTCGAAGTACTCGGTCATCTCCCGATCGGTCTCGGGATAGTCGCGCATCGGCACATGCAGCAGGCGCGCCAGCCGGCGGTTGTCGCGCAGCAGTTGCGTCTTCTCGTCGTCGGTGAAGTCGCGCCCGATCAGCAGGCGAGCGCCGTGCACGTTGACGATGTAGCCGGTGCAGATGACCCATTGGTACGCCTCGGGGTTCAGGGCGCTGATCTGTTTGCCGGTCTCCGCGCTCTTCATCGTCATCGGCCGGTGCATGGCCCTGACCCGGTTTCCCTCGGCGACGGCTTCGGTGCCGCCGTACGTCCACCGCAGCACCGAGTCGATGGACCGGATCGCGCGCCCGCCCGGATCGCCGTGAAATGCCGCCGAGTAGCGGCCGGTGACCTCGGCGATGACGGGATGCATCGCCTGCATCATGAACGCCGCGCCCTCGAAGATCAGGAACGTCCAACGCCCGGTGTGCTCGGCGGTCAGCGAATCCGGCGGGACCAGTTCGATCGGCTCGTCGTCAACGGACAGATCGATGTCCGAAGTGGCGGTCATGGGCGGTGGCCACCTCCAATTCAGGTAGTCAGGCGAGGTTAATATGACCGCCAGGTCGCATTCAAGTCGCGTAAGGGGCGCTCGTGAGCAGCGATAAACGCAGGTCAGCACGCCGTAAGACGCCGAAGCAGCAGCGCTCTCGTGAGATGGTCGCGAAAATCGTCGAGACGACGGCCGGTCTGCTCCTCACCAACGATCCGGCACAGGTGACGACGAACCTGATCGCCGACCGGGCGGGGGTCAGTAAGGGATCGATCTACCAGTACTTCGCCGACAAGGACGAGATCCTCGAGGCCGCCATCGAACACCTCGCCCGCTCGCAGGCACCGGTCATCGAGGAACGCCTGCGGGACGTGACGCTCGCCCAGCCCGCCGAGGCGATGGCCGCCTCCATCGACTTCCTCATCGACGTGACGATCGCCAACCGCGGCCTGCTTCGGTACCTCGCCGAACGACCCGACCATGTGCGCGCATTCGAGAGCATCTCGGGCCTGAACGCCACGCTCGTGGCGATGTCGACGTTGCACATGAACCACTACCACGACCAGTACCGAAACGAGCTCAGCCCAAAGGCGTTGGCGTGGTTGTTCTTCAACATGACGGTGGCGACGACGCTGCGTTACATCGAGTCCGAAGACCCGATCCACTTGGAAGAACTCCGTGCCGGGCTGAAGTTCGCATCGTCGGGCCTGCTGGCCGGCGGCCCCGGCCGCACGCGCGATTCGTGAGTGAATTCGATCAGTGATCGAACGTTTTCACTCACAAACGCCTCACCTAGACTCACCGCTCGTGAGCAAGAGCCCGTTGCGGCGGTTCGCCGATCAACTCGTCCTGACCACCATGCGCCCGCCGGTGGTCCCCGAGTTGCTGCAGTATCAGCCCGGCCGCGACATCGTTGACCTGCGCGGTAAGCGCATCCTGCTCACGGGCGCGTCATCGGGCATCGGCGAGGCGGCCGCGGAGAAGTTCGCCCGCCGCGGAGCCACCGTCGTGGTGGCCGCACGCCGCCAGGAGCTGCTGGGGGCGCTGGTCGAGCGGATCGTCGATCAGGGCGGGGACGCCTGGGCGCACGCATGTGACCTGTCGGACCTCGACGCGGTCGACGGCCTGGTCGAGCGGGTCACCACGGAGCTCGGGGGCGTCGACATCCTGATCAACAACGCCGGCCGGTCGATCCGCAGGCCGCTGGCCGAGTCGCTGGAACGCTGGCACGACGTCGAACGCACCATGGCGCTCAACTACTACGGACCGCTGCGACTGATCCGCGGCCTGGCGCCGGGCATGCGCGAGCGGCGCGACGGCCACATCATCAACGTGTCCACCTGGGGTGTGCTCAGCGAGTCGTCGCCGTTGTTCTCGGTGTACAACGCCTCGAAGGCGGCGCTGACCGCGGTGAGCCGCGTCATCGAAACCGAATGGAGCGCCGACGGAGTGCACTCCACCACGCTGTTCTATCCGCTGGTGCGCACACCGATGATCGCCCCCACCCGCGCCTACGACGGCCTGCCCGGGCTGACCTCCGACGAGGCCGCCGACTGGATGATCACGGCCGCCAGAACCCGGCCCGTGCGGATCGCGCCGCGGATGGCCGTCAGCGCCCAGGTGCTCAACAGCTTCGCGCCCGCGGTCGTCGATGCCGTGATGAAACGGCAACGCGTACAACCGAACAAGTAGATGCCGCACCCTGACATCGCGACCGTCGCCGACATCGCACGCGTCTTCGGCGCCGAACGTCGCGACGCCGTCGCGTTGATATCCGGCGAGCGCACCGCGACGTTCGGCGACCTCGACACGCGCTCGAACCGGGTGGCCCAGGCGCTGCGCGCCGCCGGTGTCGGATTCGGTGACCGGGTCGCGTTCGTCGAGAAGAACGGCATCGAGTTCTTCGAAGTCGCTTGTGCGCTCTCCAAACTCGGTGCGGTCGTGGTCCCGGTCAACTGGCGGCTGGCGCCACCGGAGATGTTGCACATCATCGACGACGCCGGCGCGAAGGTGGTGATCGTCGGCGGCGAATTCTTCAGTCACATGGAGGCGATCGAGGACCGATTGGATGCTCTCGTCGTCGCCGTCGGTGAGCATCCCCGTTGGCCGGACTTCGATCGCTGGATCAGCACCTATCCCGCCGAGGACCCCTGGGTCACAACGCAACCCGACGATATCGCGTTCTTGATGTACACCTCCGGCACCACCGGCTCGCCCAAGGGCGTGATGCTGACCAACGACAACTACTTCTGCAAGGCCACCGGGATCGCCGACAAGTGGCGCTTCGATGCCGACAGCGTGAGCCTGGCCGTGATGCCGATGTTCCACATGGCGGGCTCGGGTTGGGCACTGGTCGGGTTGTGTGAGGGTGCGCGCACGGTTGTGCTTCGCGACGTCGACCCGTCGGCCATCCTCGATGCCGTTGCGCGGCACGGCATTACGAACATGCTGCTGGTTCCGGTGGTGATTCAGCGCCTGCTGGAGACCCCGGGGGTCGCGACGACCGACTTCTCGGCCCTGCGCGCCATCGTCTACGGCGCATCGCCGATCACCGACGACGTCCTGGTCCGGGCGCTCGAACGGTTCAACTGCGATCTGCTGCAGGTGTACGGGCAGACCGAAACCACCGGATCCATCACCCAACTGGACCGTCACGACCCCGAACTGCTGCGATCCTGCGGTAAGCCGTTCGATTGGGTCGAGGTGCGCATCGTCGACGACGCGGGCCGCGACGTCCCCACCGGGGCGGTCGGCGAGGTGTGGACGCGCTCGCGCCAGAACATGCGCGGCTACTGGAACAACCCCGCGGCGACGGCGGCGACCGTCACCCCTGACGGTTGGCTGAAGACCGGCGACGCCGGTTACGTCGACGCCGAGGGTTATGTGTACCTACACGACCGGGTCAAGGACATGATCGTCTCCGGCGGCGAGAACGTGTATCCGACCGAGGTCGAGAACGTTCTGATGACGCATCCGGAGGTCGCTGACGTGGCGGTGATCGGCGTACCGGACCCGACGTGGGGTGAGGCGGTGAAGGCTGTCGTGGTCCCCGCCCCGGGCTGCTCCCCCAGCGAGGTGCGGTTGATCGCGTACGCACGCGAGCGGCTGGCGGGCTTCAAGTTGCCCAAGTCGGTGTCGTTCGCCGAGGACCTGCCCCGCACTCCGAGCGGCAAGATCCTCAAGCGTGCGCTGCGAGAACCCTACTGGGACGGTGTCGGGCGGCGGATCGGCTGAGCGTGATAGACACGATGTCATGGAGATTCTGGCCAGTCGGATGCTCATTCGGCCGGCGGACTACCAGCGTTCGCTGACGTTCTATCGCGACGAGCTGGGGCTGGCGATCGCCCGCGACTACGGTGCGGGCACAGTTTTCTACGCCGGCCAGTCGTTGATCGAACTCGCCGGTCACGGTGGCCCGCGTGCGGGCGGCACGATGTGGCTTCAGGTGCGCGACGTGTACGACACCGAGAAGGAGTTGTCGGGTCGGGGTGTGCCGATCGCGCGGGAGGCCCGCGAGGAACCGTGGGGTCTGCACGAGATGCATGTCAACGACCCCGACGGAGTCCTGCTGATCTTCGTCCAGGTGCCCGAGACCCACCCGCTGCGCCGCGACACCCGGCGGTGATGCCCTGAACTCAGCGGGCCGGCGCCAGCGGCCAGCCGACGGAGGCCAGCCGCGACGCGACCTGGTGCATCTCTTCGGGATTCGGCTCCTGCGCGGTGACCCGGTGGATCGCCGCGCGGATGTCGTCTTCGGTGACGATGTCCGAGTTGGCGCCCTTGAGGACCGCCTGCGCGGCGCTGACCACTTCGTCCTCGGCGAGCGAGCGCTTCAGCAACGCGAGCAGCGGGAAGTAATCGGTGGGCGGCACGCCTTCCGGATACCCGCGGCGCAGCCAGTTGAGCACGCTGTCCAGCACGGTGCGGTTCTCGGTCATGGTGCGGCACATCTCATTTCTGCGGCATGAAGGGGAACAGGTCGATTCCCGTGTGGTGGATGATCGTGGCCCGGGTGATCCACAGCACCGCGGTGACGATCACCCATGCGACGAAGACGAACAAACCGATGCCGAGGTATTTGCGGGCCGGGTTGGGCGCGGTCACGGTGCCGTCGGCGGACTCGTCACCCACGCCGCTGGAGAAGGCCATCAATCCGGTGGCAAACAACGCGGGCAGTCCCGCGCCCAGGACCAGCCCGACCACCAATACCTTCAGAATGCTCTCGAGATAGGTCATCGACGTTCCTCTGCTACACCGTCGCGGCCGGCTTGGCGGGTTCGGGCATGGCCTCCTCGATCGCGGCCCGCAGTTCGGCCGGGACCACGGAGTTGGTGGCGTCGTCCCACTCGGCGTTGACGTTGGTGTGGTCGACCTTCTGCTGCTGGGCGCGCCACCACATGTAGAACGACAGGCCGACCAATACCAGGAAGATGAACCCGTCACCGGCCAGGCCCGATCCGGTGAGTGTCTCGACGCCATGCGCCAGCCAGAACGACAGTGCGCCAACGAGTCCCGCGGCCGGCAGGGTGATCAACCAGGCGACGGCCATCCGGCCCGCCACCGCCCAGCGCACTTCGGCGGCCGGCTTGCCGACGCCGCTGCCCAGGATCGAACCGGTGGCGACGTGGGTGGTGGACAACGCCATGCCCGCGGCGCTCGAGCTGAGAATGATTGCGGCCGAGGATGCTTCGGCGGCGAAGCCCTGCGGTGACTGAATCTCGACCAGACCTTTGCCCAGGGTGCGGATGACGCGCCAGCCGCCCAGGTACGTGCCGAGGCCGATCGCGACGGCACAGCTGAAGATGACCCAGAACGGCAGGCCGTTCTCCTTGACGTCGCCGCTCAGGTGCCCGGTGGTGATGAGCGCGAGCGCGATGACGCCCATCGTCTTCTGTGCGTCGTTGGTGCCGTGCGACAGCGCGACCAGCGAGGCGGTCGCGACCTGGCCCCAGCGGAAGCCCTCCCGGCGGCGACGCTCGGCCACCTTGCGGGTGATCCGGTACACCAGCCAGGTGCCGCAGGCGGCCACCAGGCACGCGATGACCGGCGCGGCGATCGCCGGAATGAGCACCTTCTGGCTGATGCCGCTCCAGTTGACCCCGGCGGTGCCCATCGCGGCCAGGCCGGCGCCGATCAGCCCGCCGAACAGTGCGTGCGAGGAACTCGACGGGATGCCGAACAACCACGTCAGCAGGTTCCACAGGATGCCGCCGATCAGCCCGGCGAAGATGATTGTCAGGCCGGTCGACGCGTCGATCGACGGCAGCAGGGCGCCGGTCTGGCCGTCCTGCACGTTGAGCACCGAGGTGGTCACCGTGACTGCGACCTCGACCGACAGGAATGCGCCGACCAGGTTCAGAATGCCCGCCAGCAGGACCGCGGTCTTGGGCTTGAGTGCGCCGGTGGCGATCGACGTGGCCATCGCATTGCCGGTGTCGTGGAAGCCGTTGGTGAAGTCGAAGGCCAGTGCGGTTGTGATCAACAGCACGAGGACGATCAACTCAGCGCTCACGGCGTTAATTCTGCGGCCATGGAGTTCGTTTCACCTAATCTTCAACGCTCTTCGACCGGCGTGTCATCTGGCATTTCGCCTTCTCGGGCAATGTGTTCACCCATTGTTCACCCGCCGGCGGTCGAGTGTTTGCCACCGGCGCCAAACTCCTCTTTGTTCCGTCGCGCACTAGCATCATCCAATCGAGAGTGGGTAGACCCGATGCGACACGCGGGAGGGCACAGTGACGAAGTTTCTGGCCAAAATTGTCGCGTGGATCACGGCGGGTTACCCCGAGGGGGTGCCCGGGCCGGACCGGGTGCCGCTGTTCTCGCTCCTGCGGCGGCGCCTCACCGAGGACGAGGTGCGAACCGTCGCCATGGAGCTCAAGCGAAACGGCGATTTCGACGATGCCGATATCGGGGTCCTCATCACCCAGATCACCGATGCGTTGCCCACGTCCGAGGATGTGGAGCGGGTTCGCCAACGGTTGGCGGTCCGCGGCTGGCCCCTCGATGACCCCCGCGACGGGGAGGGTGACTCATAGCCGTCCTGCGCCCGGTCGCGGTCGGATCAGGTGCCGCGGCGTTGTCATTGTTGCCCGTCGTGCACGACATGCTGGCCGGCCGCGCCACCGTGCTGCCGATCCCTGCCGAGGATGATCGCGAATCGTCGTTTTTAACAACGGCTTTGCGATGCGGGGCGGAGATCGACGACGACGTGGCGGTGGTGGTGCCGACATCGGGCACCACCGGAACCCCCAAGGGCGCGATGCTGACCCCCGCCGCCTTGACCGCCAGCGCCGAGGCGACACACCACCGGCTCGGCGGACCGGGACGCTGGCTGCTGGCATTGGCGGCGCATCACATCGCGGGACTTCAGGTGCTGATCCGCAGCGTCGTCGCGGGCACCACACCGGTGGCCTTGGCGCCATCCTTCGACCCCTCCGAATTACCCTCTGCCATCAACGCTTTGGGCTCCGGACGTCGGTACGCCTCGCTGGTGGCCATACAACTCGACAAAGCGCTGCGCGACGAGCGGGCGGCCGACGCGTTGGCCGCGCTGGACGCCGTCCTGATCGGCGGCGGCCCGATGCCGGTGGGTCTGGCCGAACGTGCTGCCGCCGCGGGGATTTCGGTCGTGCGTACCTACGGAATGAGCGAGACCGCGGGCGGGTGCGTGTACGACGGTGTGCCGTTGGATGGTGTGCGTGTCCGGATCCTCGACGGCGCGGAGCCGGCGACATCAGGCGGCGGAGCCGGGCAGCCGGCGACATCAAGCGGCGGAGCCGGGCAGCCGGCGACATCAAGCGGCGGAGCCGGGCAGCCGGCGACATCAAACGGGGGCCGGATTGTGTTGGGCGGCCGGACACTTGCGAAGGGCTACCGCAACACGGTGGACCCCGATCCCTTCGCCGATGCGGGCTGGTTCCGCACTGATGACATGGGAGTCGTCGACGCCGAGGGCCGGTTGACGGTTCTCGGCCGGGTCGACGACGCGATCGGCAGCGGCGGGTTGACCATCATGCCGCAGATCGTGGAGGCCGTCCTGGCGACCCACGATGCGGTGGCCGAATGCGCGGTGTTCGGGGTGCCCGATGAGCGGCTGGGCCAGCGGGTCGCGGCGGCCGTCGTACTCGCGCCCGACCGTGCCTCCCCCTCGCCCGCCGAACTACGCGAGCACGTCGCCGCGACCCTGGATGCCACCGCGGCACCGCGCGAGTTCCACGTCGTCGACGAATTGCCGCGGCGCGGCATCGGCAAGATCGACCGGCGCGCGCTGGCGGCCCGGTTCCAGAACTAAGTCACGGGTTTGAGCGGGTCGTGACCGATCGTCATGAGCCTGTGCCGCCAGTTCTCCTGGCCGGCCGTGGGCTCGAAGTCGACGCCGCGTTCGGCATGAACGCGGTCGACAACCTTGCGCATCACCCGCTCGTCCTCGTCGGTGAGATCGACCGACCGCTTCTGCAGGATCTCGAGTACAGCGCGGCCGGTCTTGGTGCCCGACTGGTCGGGCATCTCTTCGGAGTCCTCGGCGGCCGAGCGGGTGCGTAGCCAGTCCAGCAGCTCGCGGGACGTCATGTTGACCACGCGGTGGAATTCGTCCCACAGCTCGGCATCGACCTCGACGTGGTGTGCCATTGCACTCACCTCCGCCCGTTCGGCTACCCGGCGACCGGCGGGGTTAACCCATTGCGCGGTCGAGCATGATGGACCCATGCGTCGCGAAGTCAACACGGTCGACGAGTTACGGGCCATCGTCGGGCGACCGGACCACTACGTCGCCAACAAGGTCAGGGACCGCCTGTCGCCGGCACAGCGCGACTGGCTCGCCCACTCACCGCTGGGTTTCGTCGCGACGACGGATGCGCACGGTCGGGTCGACGTGTCACCCAAGGGCGATCCGCCCGGCTTCGTGCACGTCATCGACGACGCCACGATCGCGATCCCCGAGCGGCCGGGGAACAAACGGGTCGACGGCTATCTCAACGTGCTGCAGAATCCGCATGTCGGCACGGTGTTCCTGATCCCCGGCCGTGGCGACACCCTGCGCATCAACGGAACCGCCAAGATCGTTTCGGACGCCGACTATTTCGATGTCCTTGCGGTCAAGGGCAAGCGTCCGATCCTCGCGTTGGAGGTCGCGGTCGAAGAGGTGTTCTTTCACTGCGCCAAGGCCTTTCTGCGTTCGGAGGCCTGGGATCCGTCGACGTGGAACCCGTCGGCGCTGCCGAGCGTCGCACAGCTACTCAAGGCGATGCGGCCCGAGTGGAGCCAGGCCCAGCTCGACGAGTACTACAGCGACGAGAACACCCGCACCCGGCTGTACTGATTCGGTGTAGTTCGTCGCGGTGGACGCGACGAACTACACCGAAATCACTCAGATCTGGTTGGTGCCGCCGTCGACGGGAATATCGGCGCCGGTGGTGTAGGTGCTCAGGTCCGAGGCGAGGAACAGAACCGCGTTGGCCACCTCGTCGGGCGTGCCACGGCGGCCCATCGGAATCACGCTGCGCTGTTGTCTTTCGAACTCCTCGACGGCATTCGGCCCCTCGACGAGAACGCGCGCCAGGTCATTGAGACCCGGGGTGTCGGTGGCACCGGGACTGACCACGTTGACCCGAATATTCCGGTCGCGCAACTCACTTGCCCACGTGCGCGCCAGCGATCGCACCGCCGCCTTGATCGCCGCGTAGACGCCGATGCCCTCGGAGCCCTTGGCGTTCGTGTTGGAGGAGTTCAAGATGACCGACGCCCCGTCCTCGAGGAGCGGCAGCGCCTTCTGCACGGTGAACACTAGGCCCTTGAAGTCGATGTTGAGCAGGTGATCGAGGTGTTGTTCGGTGATCTCGCCCAGGCGCGCGACGTCGATCACCGCGGCGTTGGCGAACAGCACGTCGATGCGCCTGCCGCTGTCGGCGACCACGGTGTAGAGGCGGTCCAGGTCCCCGGGGTCGGCCACGTCGCCCTGCACCACGGTCACGTTGTCGCCGATCTCCTTGGCCGCGGCCTCCAGTTCCGCCTGCCTGCGCCCGGTGATGAATACGTAGGCGCCTTCCTCGGCCAGCCTCTTCGCGGTGGCGAGCCCGATTCCTGTGCTACCGCCGGTGATCACCGCTGTCTTGTCTGCGAGTAGTGCCATCGCCGCGCTCCTTAGTTCTGGACTGATTGGTCAATAACCAGGGACGTCCCAGCACGAAGTTCTATTCCACGGCGGGCTCAGGCACGCGATATGAGGTCGAGGATCTCCTCGGCGGCCGCGGCGAGTTGGGATGGTTTGACACCACCCTTGCGCAGCGCCTCCAGCCCGCGCAGGAAACCCAGGAGCATGGTCGCCAGTGCCCGCGGGTCGCGATCCTCGTCGATCGAGCCGTCGCGCTGGGTCTGCTCGATGCAGTCGGCCAGCAGGGTGCACCACTCGCCGTACGCCCGTTCGACAGCGCGCTCGACGGCGGGGTCGGTGGCGCTGAGCTCGGCAGCGCTCTTGGCGATCATGCACCCGCGCAACGCCTTGTCGGCAGCGACGGCCTTCGCTTCCGCGCGCACGTGTCGCACCAGCCGGTCGTAGGCATCGCGGCGCGGATCCTGAAGTTGTCTGCGCACATTGTGCATCGAGTCGGCGATGAAGTCGTCCAGAGCGCGCAGATACAGTCCGTGCTTGTCGCCGAACGCGCCGTAGAGGCTGCCTTTGCCCAGACCCGTTGCAGCGGTGAGATCGTCGACCGAGGTGCCCGCATAGCCGCGCGACCAGAACTCGTCGCGGGCCGCGGAGATCACCTCGGCTTCGTCGAATTCGCGCGGGCGCGGCATGATGTCAGCGTACCGGTGTTATGGACCAGCTGGTCCGTAACTCAATGAACCAGGACGGCGCGCAAGGAGGGCGACCACCTTGAGGACGGCTCCGCGAATAGGGTGACGGAATGCGAACCGGTCGCAAGGAGATCGTGGCGGTGGCCGTCGGTGTGTTGCTGGTGGCCGCCGCGTTCGTGGTGCCGCACCTGAACCTCGGGATCGTCACGCCACTGATAAATGCGACACCCGCGCGCATCCGCCAGTTCGCCGATACCGCGCCGATCTTCGGATGGTGGAACGCACACATCGGGTGGGGGACGGTCCCGGCGGTCGTGATCGGCGGCGCGGTCGTGATGTGGGGACCGATGATCGCGCAACGGCTGACGTGGCGTGCTTTGCCGTGGGCGGCGTGGGCGACGGCGTGTGCATGGGCGTTCTCACTGGCCATGATCGACGGCTGGCAGCGCGGTTTCGCCGGCAGGCTAGCCGCCCGCCATGAATATCTGCGTCAGGTTCCCACCGTCACCGACATACCCTACGCACTGCGGACCTTCTCCGACAGAATCCTTGATTACCAACCTGATTCGTGGATCACCCACGTATCGGGGCATCCTCCCGGTGCGCTGCTCACCTTCGTCTGGCTGGACCGCATCGGGCTCAGCGGTGGGGCGTGGGCCGGCCTGTTGTGCCTGCTGGTGGGATCCAGCGCGGCGGCCGCCATCGTCGTCGCGCTCCGTGCACTGGCAGGGGAAGCGACCGTGCGGCTGGCGGCCCCGTTCGTCGCCGTTGCGCCCACGGCGATCTGGATCGCGGTGTCGGCCGACGGCTACTTCGCGGGGGTCGCGGCGTGGGGTATCGCGCTGCTGGCGACGGCGATCGGAGGCACGGCGCGCTGGCCCGTCCTCGCCGCGGCCGGGGCCGGTCTGCTGCTGGGGTGGGGCCTGTTCCTCAACTACGGCCTGGTTCTGATGGCCTTACCGGCGCTGGCGGTGCTGATGTGCGCGTCCGACTGGCGGGCCGCGGCCCGTGCGGCGGTACCGGCACTCGGGGTCGTCCTTGCTGTGGTGGCGGTGTTCGCGGCATTGGGGTTCTGGTGGTTCGACGGCTATCACCTGGTGCAGGAACGCTATTGGCAGGGCATCGCCAACGATCGGCCGTTCCAGTACTGGGGTTGGGCGAACTTCGCTTCCGTCGTGTGCGCGATCGGCCTCGGCAGCGTGGCCGGCCTGGGCAGGCTGTTTGACATCGGGGCGATCCGGCGTCGGCCCGGCCTGCCCATGATTCTTCTCGGCGCGCTGTTGGCGATCCTGTTCGCCGACCTGTCGATGTTGAGTAAGGCCGAGACAGAACGCATCTGGCTGCCGTTCACCGTCTGGCTGACCGCCGCCGGGGCGCTGTTACCGCCGCGGTCGCACCGCTGGTGGCTCGGCGTCAACGTGGTGGGCGCGCTGTTGCTCAATCACTTCATTCTGACGAACTGGTGACGGTCGCGGGCCACGACCCGCGGTCTCGGCGATGCATCAGGCGAGCACCGCCTCGACCGCTCGGGCGAACCGGCTGTCCGGTGCGCATCGCCGGCACACCGCGTCGATGTCGTCGATGGTGTCGAAGTCGGCGAGCTCACCGACCATCTCGACATCTATCCCCTTGCCGTGCAAGGCCGCCAGGGTCAACGCGCCGGTGTCCGGTCGCGACATCGGCACGCCGCGCAGGCATTCGGCCATGGACGGGTGCGAAACGCCCAACAGCCACCACCCACCGTCGGTCGCGGGACCGAGCACCGCGTCTGTTCCCATCAGCGCTTGGGCGCACTCGGCGAGTAGGCCGGCGGTGATCTGGGGGGTGTCCATGCCGATCTGCAGTACGGGGTCGCCGGTAAAGGCGTCGGCGTGCCCGTTGACCAATCGCTCGGCGAAGTCGGCGCCGCGTTGGGGTATCACCGTGAATTTAGCCAGGCGGCAGGTGATTTCGTCGCATCGGCTTGCCTGCTGAAGGTTGCCGGTCATCGCGACGACCCTTCGCCCGGCAGGCGAGGCGGTGACCGCGTCGAGCGTGTCGAGCAGCGCGGCGGCCGCGAGGTCGGCTGCGGCGGCATCGCCGATCGTCGCGGCGAGCCGGGTCTTCGCCAAACCCGGCACCGGGGCCTTGGCCACCACCAACACCGTCACCGCCAGAACCGTCACGAGATCACCCGCCAGAAGTCGAAGGCCGCAATCGCGCTGCCGCGCACCGACCCGCTGACCTTCGACTTACCGCCGGTGCGCGCGCGGTAGTCGACATCGCGCTCGACGACGCGCCACCCGGCGGCCGCCGCCCGGACCAGCAGTTCGAGGGGGTACCCGGAGCGGCGGTCGCTGACGCCGAGATCGAGTAGAGCGTCGCGGCGGGTGACCCGCATCGGGGCGATGTCGTGTACCGCCAGGCCGTGGCGCCGCCGCAGCCGCCAGCACACCGCCGCGGTACCGAAGCGGGCGTGCCACGGCCACTTGAGCCCCGGCACCGGCCGGCGCCGCCCGATCGCCATGTCGGCCCCGCGGTGCAGTTCGTCGACCAGAGCGGGCAGGTCACCAGGGTCCAAGGAACCGTCGGCGTCCAGGACCGCCACGACGGGCGTCGTCGCCGCCACCACCCCGGCGTGCACCGCGGCGCCGTAGCCTGCGCGCTTCTCGGCGACCACCTGCGCCCCATGCTCCCGGGCGACGTCCGCGGTCGCGTCGGTGCTGTTGTTGTCGACCACCAGCGGGCGGTATCCGTCCGGGATCGCGGCCAGCACGCCGGGCAGTGATTGCGCCTCGTTCAGGCACGGCAGCACCACGGTCACCGGACAGTCGGGCATGAGTTCGAGGCTAATCAGCCGCCGGGGGCGCCCACCAGGGGATCAATGACGAATCCGTGACATCGGCGCAGGTAGTCGCCGTACGGGGCTACTCTCGGGAACTGTGCCGCGCGTATTGATCGCCGACGACGACAGCGTCGTGCGTGATGTCGTGCGTCGCTATCTCGAGCGCGACGGGCTCGACGTCGCGATCGCGCACGACGGAGCCGAGGCGCTGCGGTTGCTCGGTTCCCAGCACATCGACGTCGCGGTGCTCGACGTGATGATGCCCGGTCCCGACGGGCTGACGCTGTGCCGCAACCTGCGTCAGCGCGGCGGCTACGCGGTGCCGGTGATCCTGCTGACCGCGCTCGGCGAGGAGGACGACCGGATCGCGGGCCTGGAGGCCGGCGCCGATGACTATCTGACCAAACCGTTCAGCCCGCGCGAACTGGCGCTGCGGGTGCGTTCGGTGCTGCGGCGCGCGCCCGCGCCGACGGGTCGGCGGGCGTTGGACATCACCGTCGGCGGCTTGAGCGTGTCGACGGCCGCCCGCACCGTGACCGTCGACGGAGCACCGGTGTCGCTGACCAACCGCGAGTTCGACCTGCTGCTGTTCTTCCTCACTCACACCGACGTCGTGTTCAGCCGCGAGGAACTGCTGAAACAGGTGTGGCACTGGGATTTCGGCGACTTGTCGACGGTGACCGTGCACGTCAAGCGATTGCGGTCCAAGCTCGGTGGGCACCACAGGGTGCAGACGGTGTGGGGCCGCGGCTATCTGTGGAGCAGCGAGGCACGCTCGCCGGAAGGGCAGAGCGCCTAGTGCCGTCCGACCTCTGGGAGATCACCGGGTTGGCGCTGGCATGCTCGGTTCCCGTGGTGCTCGCGGGTGCGCTCGTCATTCGGCTGGCCCGGTCGTGGTCGTTGGCGGTGAGCATGGTCGCGCTGGTGCTCATCCCGGTGTTGGCGACGTTCACCGGTGTGCTGGGCGCCAGCCGCTTCATGATCACCGAAACCTTCGAGAAGACCGCGATCGTCCTGGTGATCGTCTCGGTGGTGACGATCCCCGCCGCGGTGATGCTGGGGCGCTATCAGGCCCGTCGCACGGTGTGGGAGCAGGAAATCCGCGAGTCGGAGCGAGCCGCCGAGCAATCGCGCCGGCGGCTTGTCGCTTTCGTCAGCCATGATCTGCGGACCCCGCTGGCCGGGATACGGGCGGTATCCGAGGCGATCGCCGACGGTGTGGTGCCCGACGCCGAGGTCCGCGTCCACGCGAAAACCATTGAGCAGGAGTCGGTCCGGCTCTCCGAGATGGTCGACGACCTGTTCGAGATGTCGAAGATCAACGCGGGTGCGGTCCAGCCGGTGTTCGACAAGGTGGCCCTCGACGAGGTCGTCGACGACGTGGTGAGTGCGCACCGGATCACTGCCGAGCGTGCGGGTGTGGCGTTGACGGCCGAACTACCGCAGACACCGGTCCGGGTGCTGGGCAGCGACCGTGCGCTGGTGCGGGTGCTGTCCAACCTGGTGGCCAACGCGATCGCCCACACCCCGGAGGGTGGCCGGGTGTCGCTGTCGCTGGGATCTGACGAGAACGGCGCGTGGGCGCGTGTCGACGACACCGGCGTGGGCATCGACGAGGCCGACCTGCCGCGGGTGTTCGACGTCGCTTACCGCGGCTCGAACGATCGCGTGCCGCGCGCCGATTCCTCGCTGCCCAGCGGGTCGGGGCTGGGGCTCGCGATCGCCGCGGGGCTGGTACAGGCGCATCGCGGAACGTTGTCGGCGCGCAACCTGGGCAACGGGGCACGTTTCGAGGTGCGGCTGCCGCTGGCGGCCGACTGACTTCTTCGTCGGCGAAACCGCATCCCTGGACGTTGACTTTTCGCGACGAGGGATTCTCGTTCGTCGTCTCGGGGTTGTTTTTGAGTAATCACTCAATTATCGTCGTGAATCTGATCCCACGAGGAGGTTCGAGATGGCCACACGGAGTGCCGACAAGGCGGTGCGCAAGTTCAAGTTCGAGCGGCAGCTGGGTCGTGTCCTGATGAACCCGGTGGTCGCCGCGCTGGACCGCGTCGGTATCCGCTCGTCGCTGGTGGTCGACCTCGAGACGATCGGCCGCAAGAGCGGGGAACCGCGGCTCGTGCCGCTGGCGGGCCGCGCCGACGACACCGGTGTGTGGGTGATCTCTCAGCACGGCCGCCGCGCGGGCTGGGCGTACAACATCGCCGCGAACCCTCATGTGCGGGTGCGCGTCAACGACGAATGGCGCACGGGCACCGCGACATTCGAACCCGACGATGACGTGCGTGCCCGCGCACGCAGCTTCGGCGGCGCGGGCAGGCTCGGTCAGTCGGCGACCGCGTTGACCATGCGGGCGATGGAAAGCGACCCGATCTCGGTGCGGATCACGTTCGACGCCTAGCGATTTGGTGCGCTAGTTGTGATGCCCAGGGAGGTTGGTCAGTCGGGTGACCGGTGGGCGGCCTCCGATGGCGGAGTGGGCTCGGTTCTCTGGGGGTCCTGCCCGGCTGCCGTGACGGATCTCCGCGTTTCCGCAGGTCACGTGGCTAGTGTCTGAAGGTTATCCATTGCAA
>NZ_BCTA01000042.1 GCF_001570485.1 Mycolicibacterium novocastrense | reverse complement strand
CCCCCACACCAGCCACATACAACTCCCCCACCACACCCACCGGCACCTGCCCCAACCAACCATCCAACACAAACAACCCAGCCCCACCCACCGGCACACCAATCGGCGGCACCCCCGAACCCACCACCAACGGCGCACTGATCGCCACACACATCGTCGTCTCCGTCGGGCCATAAGCATTAACCATCACCCGACCCCGCGCCCACCGATCCACCACCTGCGCCGGACACGCCTCACCCACCACCACCAACGACACCGACTCCAAACCCTCCACACCCAAAACCCCCACCGCAGAAGGAGTCTGAGTCAAAACGCAGCGATCCTGGCTGCGTAACAGCGCGAGGAAGTCGTCCGGTGACCCGGCCACCGAATCGGGTACCACCAGCACCCGCCCGCCACTGAGTAGAGCACCGAAGATCTCCCACACCGACACATCAAAAGCCAACGAATGACTGTGGGTCCACGCGCGCCCCGAGCCGAACTCGACGTCCCGGGAGCTCAACAATTGCGTCACGTTGCTGTGCGTGATCGCCACCGCTTTGGGTGTACCGGTCGTGCCTGAGGTGTAAATCAGGTAAGCGATGTCCTCGCCGCGCGGGGGGTCTAAAGCCGGAGAAGGTTGAAGGTCGGTCGCTCGAGCATCGATCTGGACGATTGACACGCCGTGATCATCCAACCGTGGCCGCAGCTCCTCCGTAGTGATGACCACTACCGGCGCGGAATCGCCGAGGATGAAGCCGATCCGATCCGCGGGCAGTCCCGGATCGATCGGCACGTACGACGCGCCGGTCTTGAGCACCCCCAGTATCGCCACAATCGCACCCGCCGACCGCGGCACCAACAGCCCCACACGCTCGCCCGGACCGACTCCCTGACCGATCAGCAAGTGCGCCAATCTATTCGAAGCTTCATCAAGGTCCCGATATGACATTTCGACGCCTGTGGCACTGACCGCGACTGCTTCTGGAGCGCGGAACGCGTGTTCGGCGAACAGCTCCGGAATCGACCGGTCAGATGCCGGACGTGTCAGCACAGCGCGATTACTGAGTTCGTGAATTCGGGTGCGGTCAGAAGCATCCAATAGATCCACGGCTGACAGCCGCCGGGCCGGGTCGGCGGTCATCGCCACCAGGATTCGCTCGAGCCGCCCGATCAGCGTTTCGATGCTGGCTGTGTCGAACACGTCGGTACGGAACTCCACCAGTCCGCAGATTCCCGCCGGCTCACCGGTACTGGCGAAGTTCTCGGCCAGTGAGAACGTCAAATCCATGCGGGCTGTTCCGGTGTGGACCGGAAGGGTGGTGACCTCCAGGTCGCCCATGTGCGGCACCACAGGTTCGTTCCTCTGCCAGGCCAGCGCGACCTGTATCAGGGGGTGGTGGGCGAGGTTTCGGGTGGGATTGAGTCGCTCCACCAACACCTCGAAGGGCACATCCTGATGCTCGTAAGCAGCCAAGCAGCGCCGGCGCACCTGAGCCAACAACTCCCCCACCGTCAGATCCGCACCCACATCC
>NZ_BCTA01000041.1 GCF_001570485.1 Mycolicibacterium novocastrense | reverse complement strand
ACCCGAGGCCTCACGGGCCGAAACCTCGCGCGACAGGACTGCGGCCAAATACTCTTCGTGAGTCCAGTTGGCGTCGCGGGCTTGCTCGGCCAGCCGGGCCGCCGAGTCGCGGATGCGGGGTGCTTTGAGCGCTTGGGCGTAGTGCAGGACGGCTTTGATCGGTTCGTCGGCCATGCTCATGCCACCTCACCATCGGAGGTGGCTGTGCCAGTGGTGAATTCGACGCCGAATGCGCGGTCGTAGTCGGCCAGATCACGAACCAGGTGATCACCTGCGGTGGGTGGCTGGCCGGTTTGGAACTGCTGTCGCAGCGCTGCGGCGGTGGCGACGTGGGCGGGATCGGTCAGCGTTTGTCGCGCCGCCCAGCAGCGGTCATGAGCCGCCAGCAGGCGGCCGGCTCGGGCCACCGTCACCTGGGCAAGGGTGGTGGTCACCTCGACGAGTTGGCCGATCGCGCCCGGGTCCACGGAGTAGTCGTTACCGGCCACCCGCACGTAGTAGTCACGTCCCAGCCGCACCGAGGAAACCGACTGCACGACCGGCGGCACCGGCGGCAGCGCCAACATGTGGGCTCGATCGGCATCGAGGA
>NZ_BCTA01000040.1 GCF_001570485.1 Mycolicibacterium novocastrense | reverse complement strand
CGCCTCGACATCCAGCCGCCCGTCAAGCTGCAACGCCACCGGCATGTTGTAGACCGGCGACGGCCCGTGCAACTGATCGATGAACCACAACCGGCTCTGCGCAAACGACAACGGAACCACCGACGGCCGCTCGACCGGCAGCAGCGGCTCCAGAAGATCCTCGCCGGTACCGAGACGGACTGCCAGCTCGGCGACGGTGGGCGCTTCGAACACACTGCGTATCGAAAGGTGGGCCTCCAGGCCCTCGTTGATCGCCGCGATGAGGCGCATCGCCGATAGCGAATCTCCGCCGAGCTCGAAGAACGAGTCGTCGACCCCGACTCTCTGTAATCCCAGCACCTGGGCGTAAATGCCGGCCAGGATCTCCTCCACAGAGTTGGCCGGAGCCCGGTACTTGTCAGCGTCCTGGTACTCGGGTACTGGCAACGCCCGTTTATCGAGTTTGCCGTTAACCGTCAACGGCAGAACGTCCAGCACCACGACCGTGGCTGGGACCATGTAGGCCGGCAACCGCTCGGCCAACACGGAACGGACCTCAGCCGGATCCGCGGACCCGGTGATGTAGCCAACCAGCCGCTTACCGCCGGGACGGTCCTCGCGGGCCACCACAACGGCCTGCTCCACTCCGTCTAGTTCTGCCAAAACGCTCTGGATTTCACCGAGCTCGATGCGATGGCCGCGGATCTTGACCTGCTCGTCGGCTCGGCCCAGATACTGCAATTGGCCGTCGACGCCCCAGCACACCAGATCGCCGGTGCGATACATCCGCGCCCCTGGAGCGCCGAACGGACACGCCACAAACCGCGATGCGGTCAGGCCCGAGCGTCGCCAATAGCCGCACCCGACGTTGGCGCCCGCTACATACAACTCCCCTATGACGCCTGCCGGCACTGGCCGCAACCACGCATCGAGTACGAACAATGCTGTGCCCGGCAGCGGCGAGCCGATCGGCGGCGCACCCGATCCCGCTGTCAGCGGCGCACTGAGCGCCACCCACATAGTGGTCTCGGTTGGGCCGTATTCGTTGATCATCACCCGCTCGGGCGCCCACCGATCGACCACATCGGCCGGGCATGCCTCGCCGCCCACCAACAGTGCTACCGACTCGAGGCCCTCCGTTGAGAGCATCCCGACGGCCGACGGCGTTTGGCTCAGCACGCTGACCTTCTCGGTCACCAGCAAAGCGCGAAACTTCTCAGGAGAGCTCGCCACCGTCTCGGGCACCACCACAAGTCGACCGCCGCGCAGAAGCGCACCGAAGATCTCCCAGCCGGAGATGTCGAAACTATAGGAGTGCCACTGAGACCAAACTTGCCCTGCACCTTGCGGCAAGCACGTGGCATCCAGTGAAGCCATCAGCTGGCTGACGTTGTGATGGGTGATCGCCACCCCCTTGGGAACACCCGTGGTGCCGGAGGTGTAGATGATGTAGGCGAGGTCGTCCGCGGCCGGTGCCGGCAGCGGGGTACTGGACTGGGTGTCGATGCGGGGATCATCGACATCGAGGACCAGCAGATCGCAACCGTCCAGTCGATCGGCCAACGCAGCGGTCGTGATCGCAGCCATTGGTGCGGCATCGGCGATCATGAACTGCATCCGCGACACAGGCACCGCCGGGTCAATGGGCAGATAGGCCGCCCCGATTTTCAATACCGCCAACATCGACATGATCGCCTCGGCGGACCGAGAGAACTGCAGCGCCACACACGCACCCGGCCCGACGCCGTAGCCCGCCAGCAGGTGCGACAAGCGGTTCGCCGCCTCATCCAGTTCGCGGTAAGTCCATGAGCGCTCTCCACAAACCAGGGCCACGGCATCCGGTGCCGCGGCTACCTGGGTGGCGAACAAGTCCGGAATCGAGAGCTGGTTCTCGGCCGGTCGGGTGAGCACCGCTCGATTTCCCCACTCCGCCAACTGACCCTGCTCAGCTGCATCAAGCACATCCATCGACGACAACCGCCTGGCGGGATCGGAGGTCATCGTCATCAGCACCCGCTGCAACCGCGCCGCCAGCTCAGCGGCGTCGAGATCCGCGAATGTCTGGCCCACCCCCAATGTGCTCAAGAACAACTGGTCACCGACACCGGAGAAGACCAACCCGAACCTGCCGGGGAGGCCGGAGTTCGTCATCGTCGCGGATGCCGTGACACCACCGAAATCCAGAGCGAACGCGGTCGGAAAGAAGTCGACAGCCACTCTCTCGGCTAGCTGTCCTACGTGGGCAGGATGGGTGTGGCGCGCGAGGGCTTCCACCGGAAAACGCTGGTGCTGCAGCGCTTCCCGCAGGCGAGTATCCACATGCTCACAGAATTCGGAGACTGTAGATGCTGGTGAAACCTTCAACACCAGCGGCACAACGCCGGCAACCATCGCGGGTAGCGTCTTCGATTCTGGACGCACTCGCCTGCTGACGGGAAAGTCGAGCACGACCTCCGAGCCCTCACCGCTGCGTCCTCGCACCATCAGCGCACACGCGGCGGTGAGCACCGAAGACCGGGGCATGTTCCACATGTGGGACAACTCTTCAACCCGCCGAAGGACCACTTGATCCAATTGCACAGGTGCGGAGAATTGGTGGGCATCCCGCTCTGCGACGGCTTCTGGCAACCGCGAATGGGGCTCACTTGCCGGCGGCAGGTTCCTGCTCCAGTACGCCTCATCGGCGTCATAATCCGAGGAAGCTTCATAATCGAGCTCGCAGTCCACGAATTCCTTCAACGATCCGAAGAAGGCCGGCGGGATGGGCTCGCCAGAAATTACTGCCGAATATACCGTCGCGATCCGCTGGCCAACCATCGCGATGCCGGCGCCGTCCACCACGATGTGGTGCAAACACGCGAACAGATAGAATTCCTCGAAACCTGTCTGGAACAGCGCAAATTTGAATAACGGACCAGTCAGTCGCATTGGGGTGCGCTGGATTGCCGACGCCATCTCGTGGGCGTCTTGCACGGCATGGCGCGAGCCGCTCAAATCATAGAATGCGAGTTCGACGTCGGGGTAATCAAACGCCTTTTGGAAAACCTGGCCGTTCTCCTCGAAGCAGGAAATCCGCAAAGGCTCGGCTTCCTGCACCACACGGCGGATTGCCCACTCGAGGGCATCATGTTCGACCGAGCCGCCGATTCTCACGAGGAGACCAACCTGCCAATCCGTGCCGGAGCGACCGGTTTCCTGCGCAAGCCAAATGTCTAATTGTGCCCGCGTAAGCGGGAGTGCGCGGTCATCGAGATTCATCCGACTCCCCCAATAAGTCCGCAGAGTTAGACAGCCTATTTATCGAGCGCTCCGCCGGCTTCTAGGCGCTGGCGCAGGCTCTTAGGTCGGATGTCGGCCCAGTTTTGCTCGATGTACTCCAGGCATGCTGCCCGGTCGGCCTCACCGTAAACGACGCGCCAGCCCGGAGGGACGTCGGAAAAGGCCGGCCATAGGCTGTGTTGCTCCTCGTCGTTGACCAAGACAAAAAAACTGCCATTGTCGTCATCGAACGGGTTGATGCTCACGTTACTCCAGACCTTGTCGACTTCGTCAGGAACCGTTCCACCATACTGGAGGCCGACGGAGTCGGACAGGGTTTCGGCAAAGTCCCTGGCATGGTTCCCAACGCTGCCCCAGTAAACCATCTCAGTGACGCAGTTCGCAATTTGAGCCTACCTCAGAGACCGGCCTGTAGCGCTCGCCGAGGCCACGACCTGCAACGATCGGTTGGACCCCGAAGTGGGTCGTTATTCGGCTCCTTCGAACTCCTCAGTTCAAGTGAACTATCCGCGAGCGAAGGCGATCTTGATGCCGCTAACCAAGTTGACAGCTGATTGTCGGGTTGGACGAAAATCTGGCCATCAAAGACGCCGACCCTCGGCCGGCGGCGCTACAACCTGGAGCGAGCGGCGGCGGTCGAGGGGTCCGATCCCCCGGCCCACGGCAATCGGGGTACCTCCAGGTGCGCCACGTCGCGCGCCAATCCGCAAAGGGGTACCCGCCCTCGCCGAGTATACGCAGGGCAGCGCCCTGCATGACCCGCCGCGATCATCACCCGGCTCGAGGACAACATTTATCGTTATGGAACTGAACGACGCACGGCTGCCCTGGTCGCCGAATTTCTCGCAGCTCGCGGTTTGCCTGCCACACAAATCAAGAAAAATTGCGTCCAGCGATTATCGGGAGGTGGCAGAGAACGGCCCAGCAACCGTAACAATGAGCCACACAGTCACGATTACATTCGTCGTTTTAATGCTGATCCTGGCGAGCGAATTCGATCCGCTGCGGCGAAGCGCCCTCGGCTATCAAAACCATTAACAGCCACTCAGCGAACGATCACAATGCTCTCACAAGTCAATTACGCGAAGCGTGTGTCCAGCATGTGGCAGTGTACTGATTATTTCTGAAGCATAACGTCTACACGGGCGTGATTGATGATCAGTATATCGACGACTCGAAATCTGCACGAATCCACATAGTCGGGAGATCGTGAAGATCCGATGAACAATGACCGGCTTTTCAACTGCCCCGGTCGATGCTGCCGAGTGGGCGACGCACCGAACGCCATAAAAGCGCGGTTTACGTCTCTCCTGGCTTCACCGCCACGGCCGCTCGCCAAAGAACCGATCGGACGCTTTACGCCAATGCCGATGACACCGTTGGGGCGGTCGTGACCCCTGGAGCCGCCCCAGCCAACGTCGGTTGGGGTGGTTCATTTCGCTGCTGCTCGCTTATTGGGACCGGTGCGGCACTCGCCGTCCGGCTACCTCTTACTCTCGCGCTCCGTGGCCAGAAATTCGCGAAGATACGACGGTGGTTTCAGATTGAGCAAGCGCCGCCGGTCGGCCGCGAGATCGGAGTAGCCGAGCGCCTGGACTTCCTCCACGGTGTAGGGCAGCCGTGAATCCGGCGGTCCCTTCCGTATGATCCCCACGCCGAAATCACACTTCAGTACCGCGACTCGCAGGTCGTCTCGAGTACTCCGCAGGTGGACGATCGCCTTCCAAACGTCGCCGCTCCAAAGAAGATTCCACCAGTGGTGCTGGGCAGAGAAGTCGGCGATCGACTCGGCGGGATAGCCGATCGATTCGAGGGCTGGGTTGCAATCGTGCACGACGATCACGCCGTCGTCCTTCAAGTAGCGCAGCGTGTTCTCGACATCAGCCAAGACCTGCGCATAAGTATGTAACCCATCGATCAGAGCTACATCGACGCGGCGCTGCTCGAGGAACTCCGCCTCGTTTGCAAAGAAGGCGTCGCTGGTCACCTCGAAGTAATGGGTCTCCCGCGCCTTCGCCTCGGCGAGCCGGCGATACAGGGGCGGTATTCTGAAAGCCGGATCGACGGCAATCTTCTGGTCGGCGGTGACGCCTCGAAACGCGGCTCCGCGCTTGACACCGATCTCCAGATAAACGGGGTTCGGTCGTCCGTCAAGCGCCCGCCGGACGACCTTCTTGCGGTTCACGCGACAATCCTCCCCGGTGTTTGGATGCTCTGGCGCGACACCGGCGCGTTTCTCCCTGCGGTGGAGGACAAGCAGATGGATGCCAGCACAAACGTCATCGTGTGATCCGGGCCTTCCCGTTTCCGTCGACACTTACGAAAATGAAAGCGGCAGCATCGCCCTGCCCGGCTCAGCTGCCCAACAACATAACCCAACCCCGGCGCCTTCAACGTGAAATCCAGAGTCTAGAGCAAGTCGCGCATGGTGCGAGACACAGGGCACGGATCTTCAGAGACCAACGCATCGACCGGTCGAGCTTCGCAGACGCTGATCCCCGCCCGCCGCAACGCCGCTCACTCGGTGCTCAGTCCGTGAACGACAATCTTGGTAATGCCGAATGAGTTCCGGATAGTATCGACCAGCCGACTCTCCCGAAATCGGGTGATGGTCACCTGATTCGGCTCGGCAGACGAACCGGAGGCTTCGGCTCTTGTCAACATCCGTGCTCGTCACCGGTGGTGCGGGTTTTATCGGGTGCGCCCTGGTCCGCCGGCTGGTGGATGCGGGCCACGAGGTCGCCGTCATGGACGTGCTGCACCCCCAGGTGCACGGCGGACGCCCATCGATCGACCTACCGCCATCCGTCAGGATGTTCACCGGCGATGTCACCCACGCGCCTGATCTGGATGCTGTGCTCCGGTTGTTTCGGCCCTCCCAGATCATCCATTTGGCAGCCGAGACGGGCACGGGACAATCGCTCACCCACGCGACCCGGCACGGATCGGTCAATGTGGTCGGCACCGCACAGCTTCTCGATGCGCTGAGCCGCGCAGCTCTCGTGCCCGACCAGCTCGTGCTCGCGTCGTCGCGGGCCGTGTACGGCGAGGGGGCGTGGCGATGCGGCGCAAACAACTTCTATCCGCGCCCTCGCAGTCACGCCCAGCTGCTGGCAGGCGTGTGGGATCCCAAGGGGCCC
The DNA here is from genome assembly GCF_001570485.1 of Mycolicibacterium novocastrense. Classification (GTDB taxonomy): domain Bacteria; phylum Actinomycetota; class Actinomycetes; order Mycobacteriales; family Mycobacteriaceae; genus Mycobacterium; species Mycobacterium novocastrense. The sequence goes on along the minus strand of NZ_BCTA01000040.1, from coordinate 2,033 downwards.
TTTGATGAACCTGCGGTACCGCTGCCGAGCCGTGCAGACGAGACCGAACCCCGGCCGACGAATATCTACGCCGCGACAAAGCTTGCCCAGGAGCACATGTTGTCGGCATGGGCGGCCGCGCACGACACCCGCCTCAGCGTGCTACGGCTACAGAATGTCTACGGACCCGGCCAGTCTCTGACCAATTCCTACACCGGCATAGTCGCCCTCTTCGCTCGGCTGGCGCGCGCCCGACACACGTTGGAGGTCTACGAAGACGGCCGTATCGTGCGAGATTTCGTCTTCATCGAAGATGTCGCCGATGCGCTGTTCGCCGCGGTGGAGGAGCCGGCGACCGAGCAGCGTTGCCTCGACATCGGGTCTGGCACCGCTACCACCATCCATGAGCTCGCTCGCGAGATTGCCGCCATCTGTGGCGCCCCGGAACCGATGGTCGTTTCAAAATTCCGCGACGGTGATGTGCGCGCCGCCAGTTGTGTCATCTCACCGGCGGTGAGCGACCTCCATTGGCGTCCTAGGTGGACTCTTCAGGACGGGCTGCACGCATTGCTCAAATGGATCGACGAAGAACCCGAAATATCTTCTTGATCAATCCAACACGCGTTCGCATCTGCGAAGGCCTGATGTCAGGAATCAGCGCGCATGTGCCAACCGCACTTTTTCCTCCAAGAGATCGGCTGCAGCGGAGATGCTTTCGCTGGGTTTGGTCATGCGGTTGGCGAGCTCACGCGCCCGAGCGACATAGTCCGATGCGAGGATGGTGCGGAGATCCTCCACCAGAGTTTGTCGGGTAGTGCTCGAAAAGCGCCTGCTGGTACCAACCTTCAGGCGTTTGACCTGGTTCCCCCAAACCGTCTGATTGACGTCCATCGAGAGCACCAGCGCAGGCACCCCGGCGCGCAGACCGATCGCCGTGGTGCCGGCGCCACCGTGGTGCACGACCGCACGGCAGGACGGGAAGACATCCGCGAAATTCACCGCGGACACCACCTTGACCTCGCCGGCTTCGGCGACGCCGCCGAAATCACTCCAGCCCGCGCACACCAGGGCTCGCTCACCCAACTCCGCGCAGGCATCCGCGATCATGGCCAAAGTGTCGGCCGGAGATTCCACCGGCATGCTGCCGAACCCGAAGAAAATCGGCGGAGAGCCCCCAGCAACCCACGCGGCGACATCCTCGTCGGCCGCAGTCGGCAATTCCATCGTCAGTGCGCCGACGAAGGGCCGTTGGTAATTTCGTTGCGCCCATTCGGCTGCCAGCCCGGGAAAGCACACGCCGTCGTAGGCCTGTATTTCCAACGATCCTCGTTCGGCTATCCGCCACGATGCTGGACGGGTGGCCTTCGGCAGGCCCAGCCGGCGACGCTGAGCGTCTTCTAACTTTTTATCCATGCGCCAACCCACCCAGTCGTATGTCGCCATCGCGGCGCGCCCCAGCGGCGCCGGCAGAAACGGCAAGAGCTGCCCATTGGCGCGCACGGGGAGATAATGCAACGTGGCCAGCGGTATGTCGTAGTATTCCGCGACACTGACGGCGGGCTGTTCGAAGCTCAGGCCGGTGAACAGCAGATCCGCCCCGTCCGCCAGCGACGTCAACGTTGTGCTGATCTCTTCCCAGCATTGGACGAGGGGCTCGTAGAGCTCGGGCCACAGCTTGCGCAGCTCCCCTACCCGCCAGACATTGCGGAAGACAGCGGTCCAGAAGTTGCGGTAGGCATCTAGCCAAGCCCGCGTCTCAAGCCCGTAAGCGCTTGTGAAAAGCCCAGCCGACTTCGCGAAGTGAATCAGATCGGGCGGGACCGCCATGCGCACCTCGTGCCCGCGACGCTGCAGTTCGCGGCCGATCGCCACCGAAGGCTCGATATCGCCACGAGTTCCATAGCTAGCCAGTACAAATTTCATCGCGAGTCATAGCCTTTCATGTCCCGTACGCTCGGGCGGACAGAGTCCCGTGGCGTGGTGGACTTCGGATCGGCGTGGGTGTACGCGTAGTGATCAACGAGTCGTGGTGAATGCTAGGCGATTTGGCGCTG
>NZ_BCTA01000039.1 GCF_001570485.1 Mycolicibacterium novocastrense | reverse complement strand
CCCCCACACCAGCCACATACAACTCCCCCACCACACCCACCGGCACCGAACGCAACCAACCGTCCAACACAAACACCGCCGCGCCCTCTATCGGTATACCGATCGGCGGCGCCCCCGTGCCCGCCGTCAAAGGTCCCGTCCGGCAGGCACATACAGTCGTCTCGGTCGGACCGTAGGCGTTGACCATCACCCGGCCCGGCGCCCACCGATCCACCACCTCCGCCGGACACGCCTCACCGGCGACCAGCAGCGTCATCGACGGCAACCCGCTGGGGGGCAACACCGCTGCTGCGGAAGGGGTTTGGCTCAGGAAGGTGACCTGCTCGGCGGTGAGTAACGCGTGTAACTCGTCGGCCGAGCCGGCCACCGATTCGGGAACGATCACCAACCGGTCACCGCCCAGCAGTGCGCCCCAGACCTCTTCGACCGAGGCGTCGTAGGCCAGGGAATGGCACTGTGCCCACACTCTTGTCGGCGCATCTGGATCCGCATTCTTCGGCGCAAGCACCTCGGTGACGTTGCGGTGGGTGATAGCCACCCCCTTGGGCACACCGGTGGTCCCCGAGGTGTAGATCACGTAGGCGATGTCGTCGCGGTCGCGCATCGGCACTGTGGTGACGGGTTGGTCGTCGACGGCGGTATCCTCGCGATCGATGATCAGCACGGTTGGTTGGTCCAGTCGGGCGGCCAGATCGGCTGTGGTGATCGCGGCCACCGGCGCGGCATCGACGAAGATGAATCCGATCCGTTCGGCGGGCAGTTCCGGGTCGATCGGCAGATATGCCGCTCCCGTCTTGAGCACCGCCAGCATCGCGGTGATCGCTTCCGGACAGCGTGAAAAGAACAGCGCAACAGTGCTTCCGGGGCCTGCGCCGAGATCGATCAATGATTGCACGAGCCGATTCGCCGCCAGATCCAATTCCAGGTAGGTCATCGACCGGCCCTGGTAACTCAGGGCCACCGCGTTGGGCATCCGGGCCACCTGCGCGGCGAACAACTCCGGTATCGACACACCGGTCGCCGGCCGACTCAGCGCGGCGCGGTTGCCGAGGTCGTCGAGACGGCTGTGTTCAGAAGCGTCCAGCAGATCCACGGCTGACAGCCGCCGTGCCGGGTCCGCGGTCATCGAGGCCAAGATCCGCCTCAACCGCCCGATCAGCCCGTGGATATTGAACTCTTCGAACGCAGCGGTGTCGAACTCGACGCGCATTTCCAGTTCGGCGCCGGGCCGGACCGCGATCGTCAGCGGGTAGTGGGTGGATTCATGACCGCACACATCGGTGATCATCAATTCGGTCATGCCGGACAAGGCAGCGGCGTCGACGGGATAGTTCTCGTACACGAAGATGCTGTCGAAAAGTTGATCATGTCCGGTGATGCGGTGGATCTCGCTCAGCGCGATGTGCTGGTGATCCAGGGTGGCGTTGTGGACGCGCTGCAGCCCGGTGATCAGGTCGGCCGTCGTGGTGGCAGGGGTCATCGCCGCTCGCACCGGCACGGTGTTGATCAACAGCCCGACCATCGATTCCGCGCCGGTCAGCTCGGTTGGCCTCCCCGAAACCACGGTGCCGAAGGCGACGTCGTTCTGGCCGGTCAGCCACATCAGCAATTGAGCCCACGCCGACTGGAGCACAATATTGACAGTGGTATGAAGCGAGCGTGCCAATTCGCCGATGTCGCTGGACATCTCAGCGGGCAGGCGGAAGCTCTCCACACCGCGACGGCCGGCATTCGACCGGTCGGCGGGGCCCACCAGCGTCGCTTCTTCGAAGCCGACGAATACGTCGCGCCAGGCGCTCGCAGCGGTGTCCTCGTCGCGTCCGGCGAGCCAGGAGATGAAGCTGCGGTACGGCGCGGGGGTGGGTAGCTGGTGCCCGTGGTAGCTGGCGAAGATCTCCGCGACGAGGATCGGCAGCGACCAGCCGTCCATCACGATGTGGTGGAAGGTGAGGACGAACCGGTACCGATCGTGTGCGGTGCGGATCAGAGCGGCTCGAAAGATCAGCTGGCCGAACAGATCACAGACCGCTGCTCGCTCTTCGGCCCGTACCCGCTCGATCTGCTCATCGGAGATGAGTTCGATATACCGCCACCCAACGGCGGGATCGGCCGGGATGGTCTGGACCGGCTCGTCGAACTGAATGTGGAAGCGGGCCGCGAGGTTCGGATGACGCTTGACGACGGTGTTCACCGCTTCGCGTAGCCGAGAGGAGTCGAGGGCGCCGCTCAGGGTGATCACCAGCTGGACCGCATAGACATCCTCACTCGCCTTCGCGGTGCTGGTGTGGAAGAGCAACCCCTGCTGCAAAGGCGTCAACGGCAGGATGTCGGTGACGTCGTAACGCTCGGTGAGTTCGTCGATTTGGTGCTGGGTCAACCGGGCCGGTGCGATGTCGGAGGGGGTGAGGCCGCCGCCCCCCGCGCGGACATGGGTGCAGATGCCGGTCAAAGCCTCGAACCAGAGCCGACTCAGTCGGTTGACCCGCTCGGGGTCGAGTGTTGAGGGTGCCCATGTCCAGTGGGCGTGTAGTTGTGGACCGGTGCCGGTGTCGACAGTGCCGGCATTGAGTTCGACGGTGTGGGCCAACGGCATCGGGACCGCTGCGGCAACACCGGTCAGCGACACTCCGTCGGGTCCGATGCGCCACAACTCATCCGAAATCTCGCGCCCAGTGGTGGTGAGTCGGCCCAGGTAGTTGAATCCGATCGGGGGATCGTGCTCGGGTAGCTCGATATCGGAGTTCAGATAGCGCAGCAGACCGTAGGTCAGTGGGTCGGGCAGGGCGCGGAGCTGTTCTTTAGCATCTTTGACCACCGCACCCAGGCCCGCATCACCGGCGGTGACCTGCGCCCACGACAATCGACTGATATCCAGGGCAACAGGGTATTTAGCAGTGAACCAGCCCACCGTGCGGGTCAGATCCACCCCGGCAGCGATACCCTCATCACGGCCGTGGCCCTCCACATCGATACCCACCGGCCCACCGGCACCAACAAACTCACCCACCGCTATCGCCAACGCGATCAACAAAATGTCTTGGACCCCGGTGCGGAACGCCGCGGGCACCTGCCCCACCAACACCGCGGTGGTCTCGGTGTCCAACGACACCGACCACTGCCCAGCACCGGCATAAGTATCAGCGGGCTGGGGCGCGGGCAACAGCGCGGGAACCTCAGCCACCCGTTTCCAAACCTCGGCCTGACCCACGACCGCAGGCGCATAAGCATGGTCAGCCAACAGTGCCGACCAGCGGGCAAACGAGGTCCCCACCACCGGCAGGGTGATCGGCTGCCCGCTGCGGCGCTGGGCCCAGGCGATGTTGAGGTCTTCCAAGAGTATTCGCCACGACACCCCGTCAACGGTCAGGTGGTGGACGATCAACACCAACTGTTTCGTCGAGGTCACCCACAGGGCGCTCACCATCACGCCAGCGGCCAGATCCAATCGTGACCGCGCCGCCAGGAGCGCCTGCTCAGACAACGCCTCGACCGACGTCAGACAGACATCCACCGACCCGGCGCCCGGAACGACGAATGACCGCCCGCCGTCACCGTCACGCTCGGCGCGCAACCGCAACATGGCGTGTCGGTCCAGCAGCGCCTGCAGCAGCACAACCACATCGGACTCGGTGACCCCATCGGGGGCCTGCACCACCACCGTCTGGTTGAACTCGTCAATCGGGCCTTGCCGGTTCGTCAGCCATCGCATGATCGGGGTGGCGGCCACCGGCCCGGTGCCCTCATCGACCGGAGCGAGACCGTCGTCGGCGACCTCGACAACCCGGGCCAGCCGGGCCACCGTCTGCTCGACGAAAATATCGCGCGGGCGACACACCAACCCCGCCGCGCGCGCCCGGGCCACCACCTGCATCGACGAGATGCTGTCCCCACCCAGATCGAAGAACGAATCATCCACCCCCACCCGATCCAGGCCCAACACCTCGGCATAGATCCCGGCCAACACCTCCTCAACGGCATCAGTGGGCGCGCGGTATCCCGCTGCGGCGTATTCGGGTGCCGGTAATGCACGGGTGTCGAGTTTGCCGTTGACGTTGATTGGTAGCGCGCCGATGACCACCACTGCGGCGGGCACCATATACGCCGGCAGACACTCGGCCAGCGCGCTACGCGCACGACCCACATCGACCGTGCAGCCCGGTGTTTCGGTGACATAGCCCACCAAACGCTTATCACCGGGACGATCTTCACGCGCGATCACCGCCGCCTGCTCCACCCCGTCGAGCCCGAGCAGCGCGGACTGGATCTCGCCGAGTTCGATGCGATATCCACGAACCTTGACCTGCTCATCAACCCGACCCAGATAATCAAGCTGCCCATCAGCACGCCACCGCACCACATCCCCGGTGCGATACATCCGAGATCCCGGCAACCCAAATGGACACGCCACGAACCGCGCTGCGGTCAGCTTTGGTCTGCGCACGTAACCCACGCCGACACCGCGCCCGGCGATATACAACTCGCCCACCACGCCCGCCGGCACCTGTCGTAGTGAGCCGTCGAGTACGAAGAACGCCGCCCACGCCGTCGGGGAGCCGATCGGCGGCGCCCCTGAACCGGGTGTCAACGGCGCGCTCTTCGATGCCCACATCGTGGTCTCCGTCGGGCCGTAGACGTTGACCATCACCCGACCCGGCGCCCACCGGTCGACCAGCTCGGCTGGGCAGGGCTCGGCACCGATGACGAGTGCGGCCGAGCCCAACCCTTCGGGTGACAGCATCCCCACGGCGGAGGGAGTCTGGGTCAACACGGTGACCTGTTGTCTGATCAGTAGCGCGTGGAAGTCTTGCGGGGAGCGCGCGACCGAGTCAGATACCACGACCAAGCGGCCACCGAAAAGCAAGGCGCCCCATATCTCCCATACCGAGAAATCGAAGGCGTAGGAATGGAATTGCGTCCACACCTGCCCCGGTGCCAGCTCCACTCCGATTTCCAGAGAGTCGAACAGCTGGACGACGTTGTAGTGGGTGACGGTGACTCCTTTGGGCGCACCGGTCGTGCCCGAGGTGTAGATGATGTGCGCCAGATCGTCCGGCGCGGGATGGGGCAGATCGGTACCAGCTTGGTCCGCAATGCGTGGATCGGCGATGTCGATGATCTCGACGGTGCACCCGCCGAGCAGTGCGCGGAGGTCGGCCGTGGTGACCGCGGCGATCGGGGCGGCATCTGTGATCATGAAGTCGATCCGCGACGCCGGCAGGGCGGGATCGATGGGCAAGTACGCGGCCCCGACCTTCAGGACTGCCAGGATTGCGACGACCGCCTCTGCTGAGCGCGGAAAAAGCAGTGCCACAGTCTGTCCCGGTCCTGCTCCACGTGCGGCCAGAAAGTGTGCCAAGCGGTTGGCCGCCAGATTCAACTCGCGGTATGTCATCGCCCGGTCTTCGAAGGTGACTGCTGGCGCGTCGGGGAACCGGGCGACCTGGTCGGCGAACCGTGCCGGAACGGACACCGGCGTGGGGGGCTCGGTCAACATCGCGCGGTTGCCGAACCCATCCAGCCGGGAGTGCTCGGCGTCATCGAGTAGGTCGATCGACGAGATTCGCTGTGCCGGGTCGGCGCAAATCGCCGTCAACACGCGCTCAAAGCGTCGGATCAGCTCCTCGATGCTCGCCGCATCGAACACGTCGGTGCGAAACTCGACCGTGCCGCCGATTCCCGCGGGTTCGCCCGTGTCGTCCCAGCGTTCCGCCAGCGAAATCGCCAGATCCATACGCGCCGTGCGGGTCTCCACCGGCACCGACGCGATGTGAAGACCTTCCAACGCCAATCCGGAGGCCAGATCGGTATCTCCGGCGAACTGCCACCCCAACATCACCTGGATCAAGGGATGATGCCCCAACGACCTGGACGGGTTGAGCCGCTCGACGAGCACTTCGAAAGGCACGTCTTGGTTCTCGAAGGCCTCGAGGCTGCGCTGGCGCACCTGAGCCAACAGGTCGGCTACGTCGGGATCACCGCTCAGGTCGACGCGAAGCACCAACGTGTTGACGAAGAAGCCGACCAGTTCCGCGAGTGCGGGGTCGCGCCGCCCGGCGATCGGGAAACCGACGGCCACCTCGGGACAGGCGCTGATCTTCGAGAGCAGCACCGCCAGCGCGGCCTGCAACAGCATGAAGCTGGTCACGTTGTGCTCGCGCGCCACTCGTCCGACGGTCTGCTGCAACTCGGCTGACCAATCCACCACCAAGCTCGCGCCACGCTGATCGGCCACCGGCGGATAGGGACGGTCGGTGGGCAGTGGCAGGTGCTCGGGGAGGCCGGCCAGCGTCCGCTCCCAGTAGGCCAGCTGCGCGCAGATGGGGCTCTGGTCATCGTCGAGATCGCCCAGGAGTTGGCGCTGCCACAGCGTGTAATCGACGTACTGCACCGGCAGCGGTTCCCAATCGGGGCTCAGTCCAGCCGATCGGCTGGTGTAAGCGACGGTGAGATCTCTGATCAACGGCAGTATCGACAGACCGTCGGCGGCGATGTGGTGTGCGACGGCCACCAGCACATGCTCATGGTCATCAACTCGGAAAAGCTTGGCCCGCAATGGGATCTCGGATGTCAGGTCGAAGCCCTGCTGCGCCAGCGTGCTGAGGGCCTCGTCGAGGCGCGGCGGCGACCACCCGACGGCATCGACGACCTCCCACCCGAAGTCGGCCCGTTCGGGCGGCAGCACCAGCTGCCGGGGCGATCCGTCGGTGGCGGGAAGTAGCGTGCGCAGGCTTTCGTGGCGGGCCACCACATCGGCCAGTGCGGCGCCGAACGCCTCACGATCCAGGTCGCCGCTCAACCGCAACGCGGCCGCCATGTTGTACACCGCTGAGGGACCCTGCAACTGGTCGACGAACCACAACCGCTGCTGGGCGTAGGACAGCGGCACCACCGCCGGTCGCTTCATCGGAGCCAGGGGCTGAAGCCCGCGTGATCCCACGCCGACCCGGAGCGCCAGCTGGGCGACCGTGGGCGCCTCGAACACGGTGGGCACCGAAAGATCGGCGCACAGAGCGGAATTGACGGTGGCCGACAGGCGCATCGCCAGCAACGAATCGCCACCCAGATCGAAGAAGGAGTCATCCACTCCGACACGTTCCAGGCCCAGCACCTCGGCGTAGATCCCGGCCAGGATCTCCTCGACGGCGTTGGCGGGGGGTCGATAACCATCACCACCCTGGGATTCGGGTGGGGGTAGGGCGTGGGCGTCGAGTTTGCCGTTGGGTGTCAACGGCAGCGCTTCGATCACGACGATCGCCGCCGGCACCATATAGGAAGGTAGCCGCTCGGCCAGCTGCGCACGCACTGCAGACGGCTCGGCTGTGCCGGTGATGTAGCCGACCAGCCGCTTCTCGCCGGGGCGGTCCTCACGGGCGATCACCGCCGCCTGTCCCACGCCGTCCAGTTGTGCGAGCACGGAGTGAATCTCGCCGAGTTCGATGCGGTAGCCGCGGATCTTGACCTGCTCATCGACCCGGCCCAGGTAGTCGAGCTGCCCGTCGGCCCGCCACCGCACCACATCGCCCGTGCGATACATCCGCGTCCCCGGTGATCCGAACGGGCACGCCACAAACCGTGCTGCCGTCAACCCCGGGCGGCCCACATAGCCCGCTCCCACCCCCGCACCAGCGACATACAACTCCCCCACGACACCCACCGGCACTTGCCGCAGCCAGCCGTCGAGGACAAACAGGGCAGCCCCACCCACCGGCACACCGATCGGCGGCACACCCGAGCCCGCCGTCAACGGCGCACTGATCGCCACACACATCGTCGTCTCGGTCGGCCCGTAGGCATTGACCATCACCCGCCCCGGCGCCCATCGGTCCACCACCTCAGCAGGACACGCCTCGCCCACCACCACCAACGCCACCGACTGCAGCCGGGAGGACGGCAACACCGCCACCGCCGAGGGGGTTTGGGTCAGTACGTCGACGCGCTCATCCGTCAGCAACGCATGAAAATCCTCGGCCGAACCCACCACGTCCTCGGTGACCACCACCACCCGACCACCGCGCAGCAGCGCGCCGAAGATCTCCCACACCGACACATCGAAAGCCAACGAATGACTGTGCGCCCAAACCCGCACCGGTCCGAAGCCCAGCTCTTGCGACGCCAACAGTTGCGTCACGTTGTCATGCGTAATCCCCACGGCCTTGGGCACACCCGTGGTGCCCGAGGTATAGATCAGGTAAGCGAGGTCGTCACCGCGCGGCATCGCCAATGCGGCAGAAGTTCGAAGGTCGGTCGCGGAATCGTCGAGATCGATGACCACCGTGGTCGGTTGGTCGAGCCGGGCGGCCAGCTCCGCGGTGGTGATCGTGGCGACAGGTGCGGCGTCGGTGACCATGAAGTCGATTCGATCCTCCGGTAAGACCGGGTCGATCGGCAGATACGCCGCTCCCGTCTTGAGTACCGCCAACATGGCCACGACCGCGTCGGCTGAGCGCGGTAACAACAACGCCACACACCGGCCCGGACCCGCGCCCAGTTCCACCAAGGACTGCGCCAACCGATTCGAGGCCTCGTCCAACTCGAGGTACGTCATCGATCGGCCCTCGGAGCTCACGGCGACTGCCTCCGGTGCGCGCGTCACCTGATCGAGGAACAACTCCGGAATGGTCACCGCCGGGCGAGAATCCGACAACACCCTGCGATTGCCGAGTCCATCGAGGAGGGTCTGCTCGTGATCGTCGAGCACGCTGATCGAAGCCAGCGGCCGCTCTGGGTCAGCAGCCATCGTGGACAGGATCCGCTCCAGCCGCGCCGCCAGGTCGCGGACATCACAACCAGCGAAGAAGTGTCCACCGCCAACGGTGTTCAGGTAGAGCTGGTCGTCGTCCTTGAAGAACACGAGCCCGAATTCGACGGGCCCGGCGTGAGTCAGCGTTCCCGTGGCTTCCGCATCAACCAGGTGCGCGGTGTGCTTGGCGGGTATGTAGTTGACGACCACCCGATTCGACGCCTGACCAGAGCCTCGAAGTCGTGCGCGGTAGTCGAGGGAGTGGACCGGGAAACGTTGATGCTGCAGCGCTTCTCGCATCCTGGTGTGGACGTGGCCGCAGAACTCCGCGACGGTCCTGCCCGGCGGGGCACTCAACACAAGCGGCACGAAGCCAGAGACCATTCCGGCCACCAACAAGGTTTCCGGACGCAGTCGCCTACTGACGGGGAAGTCGAGCACAACTTCTGATCGGTGCGTCTCAAAGGCGCGGACCAATAGCGCGCACGCTGCTGTGACGACCGAGGAACGGCGGATTTCCAAGCTCTGGGACAACACCTGGATCGCGTCCACAGCAGATGGGTTCAGTGGAATCGGCGCGGACGACTCCTCGCTGCGCCCGCCCGTCTCCACGTCTGGCGGCCGATACGCCGGTTCGCTGTCTTGCGGGAGGTTCCTCGTCCAATAGGCATAGTCATCGAGGTAGTCCGGCGACGATTCATAGTCCGCTTCGCAGGCGATCAAGTCGCGCAGCGATCCGAAGTAGGCAGGCGGGACGGGTTGGTCTGCAGCCATCGCCGAATAGATCTCCGCCATCCGATGACAAAGGAGTGTCAGCCCGATGCCATCCACCACGATGTGGTGGCAGCAGGCGAAGACATAGAACTCGTCGACCCGGGTCTGAAGCAACGCGAATTTGAACAGCGGACCGTCCAGGGGCATCAATTTCCGTTGGATCGACGACGCCACCAAAAGGGCGTCCTGCGCCGGATTCTGCGAGTCCATGAGGTCGTAGCGGGCGAGCTCGATGTCGGGGTAGTCGATCGGTCTTTGGTAGACCGCCCCGTCGATCTCGAAAAAGACGGCTCGAAGGGGTTCCGCCTCGCGCACCGCCTGGATGATGGCCGGCTTGACCAGGCCGAGGTTGACCCTTCCCTCGATCAGCACCAACTCGCCGAGTTGCCATTTCGGCCCGAAGCTGCCCGATTTCTCCGCGAGCCAGATGTCCAGCTGCCCGCGCGTAAGCGGAAAGGTTTCATTATCAAGTTCCATTCCACTCCCGCCTGAGAGGGTTATTGATCAGGAAAGCGGATCGAATACCTGCGACCGTTCATCGGCCGCTGCTGCTGGATGCAATTCAGAGGGGCCGCACCGCGCTTCTCCGGGAGCGAACCGCCCCAAGTTGAGACACCGGCGGGGCCCGGCCACCGCCTGTATGGATAGTCGTGCTTGGTCACACCCGTTCTGGGCTACGGCGTAGCCATATTCGAACGGATCGATCTCCATCAGTGCTCCATACCGCCGAAGACATGAATTGACGCCGGCAAGCCAAAACCCTACTCATTCGAATGGGGGTTAGTGTTCTGTTTTGGCAAAGATTCCGTGCGGGTGCGTCAAGGCCAAAGGCATCGATCTCGCGGCGGAGCATTGCTCACCCGATTAGTGCTGGTCATCGCGCTGTAGAAGCTTTGACGACCAAAGCGTTTCCAGCGATTGACGCTGCGCCCAGGAAGCCTTCAGGCACCGCAAAGGACGGTGCTAGCAAACTTTTAGTCCTATTGAATCCGGGACGCGGGTTGTGGTGGAACCATCCATTCCGACATGTATTGCGGTTCGTGCCCGATAACCGCCAGCGAACACCGAATGGCAAAACGGAGGGGCGCACAATCGAGCGAGCCCCCAGCCCGGCCTTAAATTGACGCCAGACGCTATTTCGAATGACAGAGTCCCGTGGCGTGGTGGACTTCGGATCGGCGTGGGTGTACGCGTAGTGATCAACGAGTCGTGGTGAATGCTAGGCGATTTGGCGCTG
>NZ_BCTA01000038.1 GCF_001570485.1 Mycolicibacterium novocastrense | reverse complement strand
GCCCGGACAACAGGCCGGCACCCCAGCGCGCGCACACGACTCCACCCCAGAAACCGCCACCTCAACCCGGCCATCAGCTGAGATGCTCAAGCACCACCGCCGCACAAGAAGGGGCAGCCCACCGTTGACCGAGCCGCCACACATCAAGCTCTCCGAAGTCGCCCACACCACCGGCATCCCCGCCGACATCCTCAAACTCATGGTCACCGACGACCTCCTCGCCGGCGCCATACGCGGCCGCGGCGGACACATCTACTTCCGCAACGACCAAACCCCCACCTGGAGCGACTGCATCGAGCTGCTCCGCGAACAACGCGACCGCCACCTACGCCGCGCCGCATCAGCGCTACGCCGCCTGGAGACCGAGCTGGAGGCCGTGCGCAACGACATCAACGAAGCCCGTGAACATCCCCGAGACGCCCTCGGTATCGACATGATGAGCTTCGGGCACTGGCCCCATGACCGGATCCAGTCGTCGCTGCGCGGCCAACCGCTCATCACCGCAGTTCTCGAACAGTTCACCATCGAGCGACTGGCGATCATCCGGTACCACGATGCGTACCTCGACGCACTGGCTTCCGAGAGCAAGCTGCCGCCGGCCGACGACTGATCTCCGGGCCTTGCGGGCCGGATGGCCCCGATTGAGATCACAGGGCCCCTGAGGTTCGCAGCGGCACGGTTCTACCCCTTTAACGCGGGTTTGGGCTCTCGGGCTGTCTGCACTCAAGTGCCGGTCGTCGGTGTAGGTGGCCTGTCTGGGCACAAGTCGGGTGCTCCAGCTTGATCCAGCCTCTGCCACGGAAGTCGGCACCGGCATCTCGCACCGACCCTGCCGAATGGGCCCGTTCGACCTCGAATTCATGGACCACATCTCAACTGGGCACACCACGTGGTCAGCGCTCCAGCTTGCCCGTCAGGAGCGTCGTCATGAACGACATCACCATCATCGTCCTGGTCGCCATCATCGCGCCGTGCGCCACCGTGGCATTCATCGTCGCGCAGACCGGATCCACCGATGGAATCGCCGAAATCCTCCAGGCCCTCGCAGAGATCCTTCGTGCGTTGTTCTCCTGGGGCAACGACAGGTAAGCGGCTGGAATGCCAAGTGCCAAGCCGGGCCGTTCAGGTCCGGCGGTGCTGGCGATCGCGTTCAACGCGCACGTGGAGCACCCAGCCCACCCACCACGCGGGACCTGGCTCCCTGCGCAACACGTTCATCTGATGGTGTGTCAGCCCGGCCGGGTGGCCGGCCTCATGGCCTGTGACAAGAGCTGGTCCCCGTAGGAGCGGGACGGTGCGCGCGGAGAAGTCCGACGCGGCGAGCAGGTTGAGCGTGGCCATGCGGTTCACCGCTCGGATGCCTGCTCCGGCGTCGAACCAGAACACAAGCCCATCGGTGGTGGTGACTGACTCCGCTGAGGCGCCGACATGTTCTTCCACGACACCGTGGGTGACGTGGACCAGGCGCATGGTTTCGTCGATCGGCATCAGAAGACCGACCGGGACTTGCGCCTCCAGGAGCGCGACGTCCTCAGGGCTGAGGTCACTCACACAGTGACCCTCACCCGCGGGGCCGCCGCCGCACGGTGTAGCTGGTCCAGTCGCTGAATTCGCGCATGACGACGGGCTCGCCACCGGCCTGGGTGCTGAGCACCTGCAGTACACCGTTGCGGGCCACAGCGACCACCTCGACCTCGGCCGGCAGGTAGCGAGTGCCCGCGATGATCTCGGTGCTGTGATCGTCGAGATGGACTTCGACGCTGCCGGCGCCGGTGATCTGGCACTCGCGGTAGTAGTCGACGGGCATCTCTTCCAGCAGCTCGGCCGCGGGATGGTTGAAGATGAACAGCTTCGTCGTGCTGCGCGCGGTGGTGGTTGTCATCGGGGTAGTCCTTTCATCTGTCCGGCGACGAGATTCGCGCGGATGGTCCTACCGTAGGAAATGACCGTGCACAGATTGTGCCAGAAACGCTCTGAGCAGCGGTTATAGCGCGCGGTAGCTATCGTCGAGGCCTACTGTTGTTTTGGGCTCGCGAACATTTCCAACGTCGAGACGACGCGTTCGGACACGCACCACAGGCCCCAGAGATGGGGCTGAACGTGCAACGTGGTGCTGTCCACCAGGTTGGGAAAGCGCACTTCGACGTCGACGAACTCCCCCGGCTTCGCCGCCTTCAGAGCAGCTTCCGCGCTCTTCGCGCCGTCTTCGGTGTTGTCGGCCAGCGCGTACAAGAGGAACTCGTTCGGCCTGGCGGTGGTGCCCTGCAACGCCAAGAACCACACGTTCATCGTCTCAGGAAAGCTCTGTGTCATGACATCTCCGATGCGCTGGCTGCTTCGATGACCTCGAATTTATTGGGCCGGGTGATCACCGTCTGGTCGACATCCCGGTAGGTCTCATGGGCCTTGACGGTGGCCGCGGCGATGGTGAACCGCTGGCCGGACTCGATGTCCAGCGCGCGGTGCGCTTTCCACACAAGCATGTGTCCGTCGTCGGCGATCGCCACCAGGAAAGTGGTTGTGCCCCAATTGCCTTCGTCGTACTTGACAGTCTTGGCGGTGGCCGCGATGTCCTTGATGCGTTCACCGACCTCTCCGAGGTAACCGGCGACGACGGGGTGGGCTTTGCGTTCGGCCTCGATCTGCTGCTGCCGCGCGTAGACCTTGACCAGGGATCCGAGGATGCCGACGTTCTTGCCGGTGACGCTCTCACCAGCGAGCAGGATGCGCAGGTTGCGGCCGTAGTCGCTGTCTTCGGAGGTCTCGACCACGGACGCCTTGATTGCGGCGATGAGGTCGGTGTCGGCCAGGTGGCCGGCCGCTTCGACGGCCTTGTCGCGGTAGTAGCTGCGGTCGGGATCCTTGAGCTTGTTGATGTCGAAGAACAAGCTGGTACGGACCATGCTGACGGTGGAGGTCTCGGAGTACATGCCGGACGGGACGTAGGCGCGGCCCTTGTCAGAGTGGGCGAACGCGTAGGCCAGCACGATGTCGACCGATGCACCGTAATGCCGCGGCCCGAACCCACCCTCGACGTCGTTGCGAGTGAAGGCTTCCAGCTCCTCGTCGAAGGTCAGCGACCACAACCCCTTGGGGCTGACGCCGGTGTAGAGCTCGATGCACGAGTGCCCGAGCTGGATGATGGTGCCGTCGCGATCGTCGCGGACGAGGTAGAGCCGAGACCGGCTGCGCTCGACCTGGCAGTGGTCGCAGGCGTTGTCCCCGCGGGGGCTGTAGCCGCCGAGTTCTTGTCCGGGTGCCGAGTGAACCGTGATGCCGGCTTCCTCGGGGACCAGGCGGGCAACGAACGTGAAGTGGCCATGGCGCAGGGTCAGCGGGCCGGTGAGCGTCGCGCGGATCCACGGTTCGTAGACGTAGACCGGGGCGTGGTTGCTCACCACCGCCTGATCGGCCTGGGTGACGTTCTTCTGGCGCTCGAACTCTTCGTAAGCAACGTCGAACCGGGCGTCGAGGCCCGCTCGCGCCAGCCGCTTGTTGGCCTGGGCGATCTTGGCTTTGAAGGCGTCGAGTTTGTAGGCCGGAATCTCCCACTCGTGGGTCTCAACGGTCTGCAATTCCATGGCGATCATGCTGTCCCCCTAGGGGATTGGGTGACCTGACGCGCACGCCCGGCCGGCTTGTCTGTTGTAAACCACTTTACACTTTCGGCCACCGTTTGGCTAGCGCCTGATGCACCTCTCCCCCGATTCTGCTGGAAGAACGCACGAGCTTCGGCCCGGGTAGCTGCACTGGCCGGTACCACCACCTCGGTATCGAGGTTGGGCGCCGCCGGCTGCACCGTGCGCGCCACCACTGGCCGCTGAGGCAGCCGGCGAAGCCGAGATGCCAGGAAGGCACCCGGACGGTCGATGCGGTTCGGCCAGGACCACCCGCGTTGGCGCATATCGGCGTTGAGCGCTGCGGTGATCTGCGCCGCTGTCCAGGCATCGAGGTCCAGGCCCGATCGGGTCAGCGCATCGCAGATGTGCCCGATGTGCCCACGGGTGAGACCTCCGCAGAGTCCTCGCCGGCCGTACTCGTTGCCAACCAGCTCGTCGGCGAGCTTCTGCACATGCAGGGCCCGCGGCGCGAAGCGCCGGGCCCGCTGTGCGGGTCGTTCCGAAGGAGATTTCCGTGATTGCGGCGCGCGCTTGCGCGTGCTTGGTGAGTTCTTACCAACGTGAGTTACCCGCCTATCCCTACGGGATGGCGGTAGGTCGCAAACGGCCGAGTTATCCACAGGCGCTTTGCGGCTCACCAGATGCCAGACCGAGGGCCGCCGCAGATCTATCGGCGCGTGGGCCGACCCGGTGCCGCGGCGGATCTCCACGGCCAGTCCAGCTTCGGCGAGCAGACGGCGCACCGTCGTCACCGTGCGCGCCGAGCAGCCGGCGGCCGTGGCCGCAGCAGCGTTGGTCACGGCGCAGTGCCGGCCGCTGCCGTGATCAGCATGGGCGGCCAGGACCTCGGCGACTCTCAGCAGCAATGCAGGCCGTAAATGTGCGCGGCCGCGAGCGGCATCGCCCTCGTCAGTAGCCAACCACCGCTCGAGTTCGTCGAGCCAGCCGGCCCGGCTGACCCACACCGGCATGGAGGCCGGCGCCTGCCCAATCTCAACAATCCAGCGGCGCCGGGCACGACCCTGCTTCGCGCGCAATGAACGCGGGGTGTGCGGTAACGGAATATCACGATTTAGCTCACGAAATAGCGCGTCCTGTAGCCCTGATTTTGGGTGTGCGCTACCGTGGCACCTGTCCGCCAAGACAAGTCCCTTCGGGGAAGGGCGCAAGCCCACGAGACGAGTTCGTAGCTCGGCTCGACAACTTCAGATCGAAGCCCTTAGCCCTGCCAGGCTGAGGGCTTCGATATTTCTCAGACCCTCCGTTGAGCGTGTGGGGTCTTGCGCCGCGTATTCAGATGTTCGTTTGGCCCCTCTGCCAGAAAGGGCCCACACCTTTTACATCGCCAGCGGCAAGCCCTCCTTGCGTCCGAGTTCGACAACGAGATCCTCGCGGCCGACATGCATCGCCAGCACATCAGCGACGTACTGGCTGACCGAAGACACTCCGGCCCGCTTCTGGCGTTCGTGAACCGCGGTCCACACCGCGCGGTGCGGACGCGTCTGCACCAGAGTGCGCCGACCGGGGTACGGGCCCGCCTGGGCCTCGGTGTCCTGATCGAGCGGTAGAGACTGCGTGTGTCCGAGTTCGGTCACCAGATCCTCGCGGCCCACGTGGATCGCCAGGACGTCGGCGAGATACGGGCTCAGCTCCTTGATGCCGGCAGCGTGCTGCCGACCGATGACGAGATGAAGCACCTCGTCGTACGGGCGAGTCTGGATGAGCGCCCGGTCTCCCTTATGTCGTCGGCCAGCCATGGCGTTCACCCTCTCACTCAAGATCGCAAATCTGATTCGGACACGCCGGAGACGGGCCCTGCAATCCGTAACATCACGCGCCTCCACCGCAGGTCCGGCCTCCTGCAAGTTCGCGCCCATAGGTGCCCTCTCACGGGAAAACGCACCCGGAGTGCAGAGTGCTCTGCACCCCACCCTGTTGGAATCGGCACGAGCTTTTCCAATACGTGCCACCTCGCGAATCGCACGGTGGCCGCAGAGCCCCCAACGGGACTCCGCGCGAACCGACCTTCCAGGAGGATCTCGTGGCCAAGACCCCGAAGTCTCGACCGTTGTTCACCGTGCGGACCGCCGTGGTGCTGCTGACCGCTCTTCTGCTCGCCGTGGTCGCCGGTGGTCTTACGTTCGCCGGCACCGGGAACCCGCCCTTCGCCGTGCTCGCCGCTGTCAGCGGGTTCCTGGGCGGGACGCGGTGGGCCCACCGCGTCATCGAGTGATGGCCGGGGCCGGGCCGCTCCCCTGCTCCTCGCGAGCGTTGGGACAGCCACTGTTGGCTTGCTGAAGCGCGGTGCTGGCCTGCCCGTACCCGCCGGGTGGGCTGATCTGTTCATGGCATCCGGGGCAGAACACCGACCACGTATGCAGCCCGCGGTATCGCGTGGGCACGACGCGAGGCTTGTGCACGCCGGCGGAGTATTCCTTCGCCATCTGGTCCGCCTCGGCGGTGGACATCGGGGCGTACGGCTCGTCAGCACCGATGCCGGCCAAGACCGCTGGATCCGGCGCACAGTCCGAGGCCGCATAGGCCTGCGCCCACTGGTGAGCATCGGCGGGACTGGTGAAGCCCCCCTCCGGCGTCACGAAGCGATCGCACCCGCCGCAGTGCGCGCCGAACGTGCGCAACCCGTACCACCTGGTCTTCAGCACCTGAAGGGTGTGCCCTGCGGCCGATGTCATCGGCTCGAACAGTGACTCGTCGGCCTCCACGCGCAGTGCGGCCTCTACGCGCTTCAGCGCTGATAAGTCGGCCGTCGATCGCTCCAGCGTCGCGCGAGCATCGCCACTGCATCGCTTCGGGCCGCCTGTTTCATGGGCTGCCTTGCACATCAGTACTTCCCCTTCCTGCTGTCCGCCCTCCAGCAAGGAAGGTGTCGAACAGGAAGTACCTGCCGATGACGCTGATTCCGTCAGCAGAATCAGGCCCAAGTGGGTGTCGCGCGCTTACCCGTTTGTCCCGAGGAGTGGATGGTCGAGACAAGTGATCTCGGAGATCGACGTCGACGCATACGCGCGCAGAGCCGCGCGCGCGTGCGCGGCGGCCTCGGCCAAGTCCACCGCGTCCCGGTCAGCGCCCGCGACGGCCGCAACAAGCCAGCCGCGGTAGAGGGCAGCAGGCTGCTGAACCTGTTCCCGCGCGCCCTCGTATGCAGTGGCCCACCCTGTGACGCCGGAGTTCAGGTGTGCGGCGGCGCCGGCGGCGTCCGTCTCAATCCACCCCGCGAAGCGATTTAGCATCGCAGCCGGCCGATCCCCGCTGCTCATCGCCGCGCGCAGAGTGCGCGCGCTGGCGTGCAGCGCGGAGGCGGCGGAGCGCAGCTGTACGACGTCGACGACGGGTGACTGTGCGCGAAAGTCTGCTCCCTGCGCGAGAAGCAACGCCTGGCTCAGCACGGCATGGAGGCCATCGGGCATACCCGGGGGCGGGGCAGGGGTGCCGGCGGAGCGCGGCGTTCGCCTGATGCTGGGATCGCTGGACGGTTCGAATTCTCCGATCTCAAGTCCCATCAGGGCCAGCTCTGTCCGCCGAGCGAGGGTCGCGCCGTCGTGGGCATAGGCGAGGATGGCGTGATGCCCATCGGCCCGTTCCTGGACGCGTCCGAGCAGTCCATCCGCACCTCGGTCGAGGTGAACTTCTACGGTGTCCTGACCGGCAGCCAGCTGGTGCTGCCGGAGATGGTGAAGCGCCGCAGCGGCCACATCATCAACATCGCCTCCCTCGCCGGGCTCATCGCACTGCCCGGACAGGTGGTCTACGCCGGCACCAAGTTCGCCGTCGTGGGTCTCACCACTGCGATGGCCGACGAGTTCGCCCCGCACGGCGTCAATGTCACCTGCGTCATGCCGACCTTCACCAACACCGACCTGACCTCGGGCACCAAGAACACCGGCGCCCAGAAGCCGGTGCAGCCGGAAGAGATCGCCGCGGGTGTGGTCAAAGCGCTCGACAACCCCAGGATCACCCACCTCTCGGTGCCGGGACCGCTGCGCTTCGTCGGGCTGCTCACCTCGTTGTTGCCGCCCAGGGGCAGGCGCTGGCTGACCAAGAAGTTCGGCAACGACGACGTGTTCCTCAAGTTCGACGCCACCGCCCGCGCCGCCTACGAGCAGCGCGCGCAGACCGCCATCGGGGTGGTCGAGGACTGATATGGGAGCAGTTTTGTCAAGGGGCAGGGTGAAGCGGCGTCCTCGACCGTCGCCGGGGACGCCGCTTCGTTGACCGAACAGAATGTGGTTGGGTGGCAAGCGTGTCGTTGTCGACGCGTCGTCAAGTCTGATATTCGCGGGTTGGATACCGCAGGACGGACTGTTCTGCTGGAGTGGATCGCTGGTCTAACATCGAGCGTGATTCATGTTGCAGCACAACTGAATTGCTCATAGTCCTATCGCGGGTCACTCCCAGGCGCTGCCGCCACCACCGGGTTCGTTCGGACAGTTATGTTGGCAGACTCAGGTGTCGAGCACTGCCAGCGACCAGCACCAGCCGGCCAACTCGCGAGCTATGGCGGTGTTGGCCACCACGGGCCGTTTCTTGCGGGCGTCGAAGACCTCCCAGCGGTGGTGTAGCCGGCGGTTGGCCACCTGCCCGCGGGCTCGTGCCGCTGGCGATGCGGCGTCCCAGCGCCGCCGCAGATCCACTCCGGGCCGATAGGGCTGGCGGTGATGCCAGGCCGCTTCGATCAACAGTCGGCGGGCATGCCCATTGCCGGTTTTGGTGATCGATCCCTGCGAGCGCGAATTCCCCGAGGAGTATTCGGTGGGGACCAGGCCGAGGTAGGCGCCGATGGACCGGCCGGTCAACCGGTCCCAGTCGCCGATCTCGACAGCGAGCCCGAACGCGGTCAATGTGGAGACTCCGCGCAGGCAGCCCAATCGGGTCACCACCGGCGTGTAGGCACTGTCGGCAGCCAACTCCGCGATCGCCTCATCGAGACGGTTACGCCGGTCGACGGTGGCCAGCATGGTGTCCAGCGCGGTGTCAAAGGCCAATTGCAACGGCATCGCGTCGAAGCGCTGCGTTCGTAACCACACCTGGTGCTTCCCGGTCCACGTTCGGCCGCCGGAATAGACGACTCCCTGTCGTAGAAGCAGTTTCGACACGCGATGCCGCGCGCTCATCAGATCGCCGCGGCAGTCCTCGCGCGCGCGTACCAGATCACGGGCTGCTTCCTGCCCGGCGGAGGGGATCGCCACTTCCACGATCTGCCCCAGGTGCAGCAACCGCGCCAGATGCGCGGCATCACGGGCATCGGTCTTGACCCGATCCCCAGACGCGCGCTGCAGCTTCGACGGTGCAGCCACCAGACACGCCATCCCGGCCGCGATCAGGAACCGAGCCAGCCCGAACCCGGTCGGGCCAGCTTCATAGGTCACGACGACCCGGCCCGGCAATGACCGTAGCCAATCCAGCATTTCCCGATAATCCGGCGTCAACCGGCGTTCAAACACCTCACCGGTCTCCCCGTCAAGAGCACATCCGACAACCGAACGTGCGTGCACATCCAAACCAACACTCGTACGATGACGTTTCACTGGGGCCTCCATCCACATCTGTGGCTCTACCGGCCAGGACCTCATTCCTGACGGCAACCCACGTTCACATGTGGCGAGGCCCCAGCCTCCCCATACCGTCTAACGGGCTGTGCCGTTGCCGCCGCGGCGCAGGATCTCGGCCAGCTCGTCGCGTGACGAGGCGCCGACCCGTTGGCAGGCGCGGTAGATGTGCCCCTCGACGGTGCGCACCGAGCTGTAGGTGCGCTCGGCGATCTGCTTGTTCGACAACCCCGCCACCACCAATTCGGCCACCTCCCGCTGCTTGCCGGTCAACGGCGTCGGGGTGGGCGGAGTTCGCGTGGCGGGGGTCGACAGCCCCCCGCAGTCGGCGGCCAGTTGCGTGGCGATGGAGGCGGCGAACAACCCGCGGCTGCGGGCCTGGGCGCCGGTGAAAATCACGGCAGCCTGCGCGGCGGCATCCGCTGCGGTGGCGCGGTCGCCCAGTTCCGCGTAGGCCTGCGATGCCCGCAGCAGCCCTTCGCCGTCTCGGCGCTGCAGCGACTCGGCGTGCAGCGCAACGGCATCGGACAACGGCAGCCGCAGCAGCCCGGCCAACGCCCGGGCCCGGACCGCGATCTCGGGCAGGTGCTCGGTGGCGCCCCACTGGGTGGCGGCCTGCAGGCAGGCCAGTTCATGGGTGAGCTGGCCCCGGTCGGCAGCCACCTTGGCCTCGGCCAGCACGGTGTCGATGGCCTCCGAGAGCGCGCCGGCCGCTACCAGAGCCCAGCCCTTCGCGGTGGCCAGACCCGTCTGCATGAACAGGAAATCCGGCCGCACCACTTTGGCCGCCTCGGCCAGCATTTCCGCAGCCGCATCGGCCTGTCCCAGCTTGGCGTGGGTCTCAGTCAGCGCGAACGTGCACGCCGGCCGCAAACCCGTTGTGATGCCGTGGTTCTCGACACCGGCCAACGCTTCGTGCAGCAGTCGCGCGGCAGCCTGCAGGTCACCGCGCATCAGCTCGGCGCTGCCGAGCAGAAACACCAGATTTGCATACGCCAGCCCCGGCATGTCCCGGGCCAGCTCCGAGAGCACCTCTGCTGCGCGCGTGCAGTCCTCGATGCGCCCGGTCAGACGGCACGCCCGCGCGTACACCCCGCCGAACCAGAACCGCATGTGGGCACTCTCATGGGAGTTGGCGGCACGGTCCAACGCGGCCCTCGCCGCTGGAGTGATGTCCTCGGCGTGGCCCAGCGCACCGCAGGCCATCATCAGGGCCACCGAGGCCAGCATGTGTTCTGAATCCGAGAGCAGATCCGAATCCAGTGCAGCCCTTGCTTTCTGCTCGGCGTCGCTACAACGGGCCAGTACCGCGTCCAGCCCGGCTTCCACCGAGTAGCGCGACATCCGCTCGGTGTCGGTCTCCGGCCCGGCCGCCAGTGCCGCCAGGATGTCCTCCGCCGCATGCGGATCGGCCATCATCCAGATCGAATTGGCGGCCCGCAGCACCGCCCAGCGGTGACGGTCCCGTTCACCGTCGCCGCTCAGCGCGCGCAGCAGCTCCTCGGCGTCGGGCCCGCGACCTGCCAGAAACCGGTTGACGGCCCGGATCTCGACCGCCTCCCCCACACCCGCTTTCGCAGATTCGGCGGCAAAGCGTTCGGCCAGGTCGAGATCCAGCAGCCGCATGGTGTGCCGCGCGGCCTCCAGGTACAGCCCGGGGTCGGGCGGCAGGTCGGATTCGAGAGTGAGCAACGCTCGGCGCACCACGGTCTGCGGATCGTCGTCCGCGGACAGCCGGCAGGCCAGCCTGCCGCGAACCCTCGACAGGTACATCTCCCCCGCGCGCGCCCGCCGTAACTCGCCGAACAGCGGATGGGCCAGCCGCACCAGCAGCGCAGCCCCGGTGCGCTCGACGGTGATCAGGTGCATCTGCTCGGCGATCTCGAGGTTCCCGCGGCCCACCAGGGCGGCCAGCAGCTCCACCTCCAGCGGCTCGCACTGCGACAGGCTGTCCACCACCGTGGCCAACTCCGCCGGCAGCTGGTCCAATTGGGTCCCCACCAGATCGCTCATGCTCTGCGAGACGGCCACCGGGCCGGGCCAGCTCCACACCCCGGCAACCTGACGCAGATGGCCCGCGGAGGCCTGGTCCTTGACCAGTTGCTGGAGGAACAGTGCATTACCTCCGGTCAGCTTCCAGAACCGTGCCGCGCTGCGCGCATCCAGGGGTCCACCCAGGATGGACTCCACCATCAACCTGGTGGAGTCCGGTGACAGCGGCTCGAGGTCCAGGCGGTCCAGCAGGCCGTCCTTCCACAGCGCCTTGATGGCGTCCGGGGCCGGCACGCCGGAGCGCACCGTCACCACCAGTCGCGCCTCGCGGGTCTGGGCCAGCTGGTGCACGACGTGTGCGGAGAATCCGTCGAGCAGATGGGCGTCATCGATGCCGATCAGCACCTTGCCGGCGCGCTGCCGGCCCATCAGCGCGGTGATCACCCGCCGGACACTCGGGGCCGGTTCGGTGATCGTGTCGCCCAGCTCTGCACTGAAGGCCCCCAGCGGGATGGGCCGCGCCGACGCGGTGCCGACAATCCAGCGGGTACGCACACCGGTGATGGCGGCCTGCGCGAGTTGCTCACGGGCCAGCCGAGTCTTGCCGACTCCGGCGGCACCGGCGATCACCACTCCGGCGTGGTGGCCCGCGCCGCCGAGTGCGCGGCGCATGGCCGTGAGTTCACTGTCCCGCCCGGTCAGCGCGTCACCGCTGAACACGCGCTCAGGATAGACGCCGGGCGCCGGTCGGTGTGCCGGACTAGGTCAAAGCCTGGTCCAGATCCTTGATCAGGTCGTCGGTGCCTTCCAGCCCCACCGAAATCCGCACCACGCCGTCGCCCAGGCCGATGGCTGCCCGGCCCTCGGGGCCCATCGCGCGGTGTGTGGTGGTGGCCGGATGGGTGATCAGCGACTTGGCGTCGCCCAGGTTGTTGGAGATGTCGATGATCTGGAGCTTGTCGAGCACCTCGAAGGCGCGCGCCTTGGTGCCCCCGTCGAGCTCGAAGGTGACCACCGTGCCGCCGCCGGACATCTGGCGCTGGGCCAGGTCATACTGCGGATGCGAGGGCAGGAAGGGGTACTTGACCCAGTTCACCGCCGAATGACCTTCCAGGAACTCGGCCACCCGCTGTGCCGAGGCGTTCGCGTACTGGACGCGCACGGCCAGGGTCTCGAGCCCCTTGAGCAGGGTCCAGGCGTTGAAGGCGCTGATGGCCGGGCCGGTGTGCCGCATCAGGGTCTGCACCGGGCCGTCGATGTAGTCCTTGTCGCCCAGGATCGCCCCGCCGAGCACCCGGCCCTGGCCGTCAATGTGCTTGGTACCCGAGTACACCACCACGTCGGCACCCAGCGGCATGCCACGTTGCAGCAGTGGGGTGGCAAAAACGTTGTCCAGCACCACTTTTGCGCCCGCCGCGTGCGCCAACTCGGCCACCGCGGCGATGTCCACCAGGGACTGCATCGGGTTCGAGGGCGTCTCGAAGAACACGGCCTGGGTGGGCACCGACAGTGCCTGCTCCCACTGCGCCAGGTCCTCGCCGTCGACGAAGACGGTCTCCACACCCCAGCGCGGCAGGATCTCGTTGCACACCACGAAGCACGAGCCGAAGAGGCTGCGGGCGGCCACCAGCCGGTCGCCCGCTTTCAGCAGCGCACCGAGCGCGGTGAACACCGCCGCCATGCCGGTCGCCGTGGCGAACGCCGCGGGCGCTCCCTCGATCAAGCGCAACCTCTCCTCGAACATCGAGATGGTGGGGTTGCCGTAGCGGGAGTAGACGTAGCGGTCGATCTCACCGGTGAAGGCCTTCTCGGCGTCGGCGGCCGAGGAGTACACGTATCCCGACGTCAGGTACATCGCCTCGGCGGTCTCCTGGAAACCCGACCGCAGCAGCCCACCGCGCACACCGATGGTGGCCTGACCGACCCCGTCGGGCAGCGGCGCCGGGATCCGCACGCTGGGCACGTCGGCCTTGTCGCCGCTCATGACTGCACCCACGGCAGACCGAGCGCACGCCATCCGGTGGTTCCGCGGTGGCGATGCTCGTCGAGGTTGCCCTCGAACCCGTCGAGTACGTTGTACGACGGTCCGATCCCGGCGGCGGTGGCCGCCTCGGCGGCGCCGATGGACCGGTTGCCGGAGCGGCACAGGAAGATGACCGGACGCTCACCGGGTTCGATCCCGGCGGCCACCAGGTCGTCGACGAAGTGCTCGTTGTGGGTGCCCGCGTAGGTGTTCCACTCGATGAAGACGGTCTGGCGGCCCAGCCCGCTGAGGTCAGGCACCCCGACGAACTTCCACTCGGCGTCGGTGCGA
Source organism: Mycolicibacterium novocastrense (assembly GCF_001570485.1). Lineage (GTDB taxonomy): Bacteria > Actinomycetota > Actinomycetes > Mycobacteriales > Mycobacteriaceae > Mycobacterium > Mycobacterium novocastrense. The sequence goes on along the minus strand of NZ_BCTA01000038.1, from coordinate 198,150 downwards.
CAGTCCACGAGCACCGCGTCGGGATCGTCGTTGAGAATCTTCCACGCCTCTTCGGGGGTGATATCGCCGGCATAACTCACGGAAACGAGTTTTCCACACCGCCGCGGCCGCCCGCGTCACTGTGCCGGCGTGCACACCTTCCACCGGCCGTCCTCCCGAACGAACGTGGTGGGGATGTCCACTTTGTCGTCGGGTGTCTTGTCGAAGTGGTAGGTGACCGTGCCGGTGGCCGTGTCGCCGTCGATGGTGACTCCGGAGATGCCGTCGATGTAACGCTGCCCGTCGATGGCCACCGAACGTTGTTGAGCGTCCAGGACTTTCGATTCCTCCCCGACTTCGGCCGCACAGGTGTAGGTGGCGTAATCGGCGAAGTCGGCTCGTTGCAACGCGTCGTTCTGGGCGATCGCGGCCTGAGCCACCACATCGACCTCCGGGATGTCGTCACCGTCGAGCCAGCGCACGACCGCGATGCCCCCGATCACGATCACGATGATCGTGAGAGCGATCAGGAAGGGCCACGGAGTGGACCCCACCGAGTCGGCCGGCTCGTCCTTCGGGGCCATCGTCATCTCTCCCAGAGTCGTCGCAGTGCCGTGGACACCTGTTGCACACGGTCCCTGGCGGTGGTCACGTCGGCGGCGGTGGACAGTGCCAGGCTCAGTCGGTGCCGGGCCGTCGTCGCGGGCGCCTGCGTCGCGTACACCCGGGCGTCGCTCTCGGGAACCTGCAGCGCCGTGGCCAGTCCGGCCACCAGGGCGGCGCGGTCGAGGTCACCGGTGCCGTAGACCAGCTCCGCAGCGGCCGGCGAGATCATGATGGTGTCCACCGGGAGTCCCAACACGGCCCGGGCGTGCAGCTCGTAGACGTCCAGGCGCTGGGAGCGCACCGTGACCACCGCACTGTCGGTGGGCCGGGCGGTGACGTCGGAAAAGTAGACCTCGTCCCCGCGGACCAGCAGTTCGACCGCGAACACCCCACGTCCGCCGAGCGCGTTGACCACCCGGGCCGCGATGGACTTCGCGGCATCCAGCCCGGCCGTGCCCATCGGTTGGGGCTGCCAGGACTCCACCACCAGTTCACCGGCGAAACCGTCCACCTGGCGGTGGCCGATCGGCTCGCTGAAGTGCAGCCCGGCCGGGCCGTCGCCGGTACGCACCGTCAGCAGGGTCACCTCGTAGTCGATCTCCACGACCGTTTCGGCGAGCACCCTGTCGTGGGGGAAGCGACCGCCCGCCGAGACCGCGCGCTCCCAGGCCGGTTCCACGTCGTCGGGCCGCAACAACACCGACTGGCCTTCGCCGGGCAAAGCCACCAGGGGTTTGACCACCAGCGGGAACCCGGCGTGATCGGCGATGGCCTCGAGCTCGGTCACCGAGCCCGCGAACCAGAACGGCGCCGTCGGCAGCCCCAGCTCATCGGCGGCCAGTCGCCGCAGCCCCTCGCGGTCCAGAGACAGCCGGGTGCTGCGCGCACTGGGTACCACCTCGATGCCGGCGGCTTCGGCCGCCTCCAGCGCATCGGCCGCCACGGCGTCGGTGGCACTCACCACGTAGTCGGGCCGCACCGCCGCGATGAGTGCGGACAGCTGCTCTCCGTCGGCCAGTTCCACCACCCGGGCGTCGTCGGCGACGGCGTGTGCGGGCGCGTCCGAGTGGGTTTCGGCGGCCACCACGGCAGCGCCCAGATGTTGCAGTGCCACCACCAGGTCATGGCCGTTCTCCCCGGCGCCCAACAGCAACACCGTCGGAGAACTGTGTGCCCGCGGATCGTCGGCGACCGTGGCTTCGGGTTCGGTGCCGGACGCGGGCTCGGCCGCGGCGTCAGCGTCCGACGACACCGGTGCCAACTTCCCCCTGGCTCACGCGCACCTCCTGGCTGTGTCCTGCATGCTGTGCGTCCAAGGATAGGTTGCGGACTCCAGGGGGTCGGTCGGACGTGGGTGCCCAGACGGTGGCCGTGCTCCTCGTCGCGGTGGCGGTGGCTGCGCTGGCCCGCCGGCGGGGCGTGTCGGCACCGCTGCTGCTGGTCGTGGTGGGCCTGGTGGGCGGGCTCATCCCCGGGGTGCCGACGATCACCCTGGAGCCGGATGTGGTGCTGTTCGTGCTGCTGCCGCCGCTGTTGTGGTCGGCGGGACTGGAGAGCTCGTATGTGAACCTGCGGCGAAACGTCCACCCGATCGGCATGCTCGCGGTCGGCCTGCCCCTGGTCACCACCTTCGCCGTCGGGGTGGTGGCCTTCGAGCTGGTGCCCGACCTGACGCTGGCCGCCGCCCTGACGCTGGGGGCCATCGTGGCGCCGCCGGACGCGGTGTCGGCCACGGCGATCGGACGCCGGCTCGGGCTGCCGCGCCGGATGATGACGCTGCTGGGCGGCGAGTCGCTGCTCAACGACGCCACCGCCCTGACCGCCTACAAGGTGGCACTGGCCGCGGCGATCGGCACCGCGACGGGCTGGGACCGGACGCTGGGCACCTTCGCGCTGGCAGTGGTGGGCGGCGTACTGGTGGGCGTGGTCCTGGGGCGGTTGATCGACGCGGCCCGGACCCGGCTCGACGACCCGCTGGCCGAGAGCGCGCTGGGACTGGTGGCGCCGTTCCTGGTCTATCTGATCGCCGAACAGGTGCACGGCTCCGGGGTACTGGCCGTGGTGGCCGCAGCACTGGTGGTGGGGCAGCGCTCCACCTCGGCGAGCTACGCCACCCGACTGCAGGACGACGCGGTGTGGAAGGCGCTGCAGCTGTTGCTGGAGTCGTTCGCGTTCCTGCTGATCGGGCTGCAGCTGCCCACCGTGATCGGCGAGCTGGCCGGCATCTCCGCGGCGACCCTGGTGGTGGCGTCGGCGGGTGTGCTGGCCACGGTGATCCTGGTGCGGATCGCCTGGGTGTTCCTGATCGCGTACACGCCGCGGCTGTGGGGAAGGTCGACCGCGCCGGCGTCGCATCTGTTCATCGTGGCGTGGGCCGGGATGCGCGGCGTGGTGTCGCTGGCGGCGGCCTTCGCGGTGCCCGTGACGACGCTGCCCGGCGACGCGTTCCCGGGCCGTCCGCAGCTGGTCTTCCTCACCTTCGTGGTGGTGATCGGCACGCTGCTGCTGCACGGGTTGACCCTGCCGTGGCTGGTCCGTGCCCTCGGGGTGGGCGGTGGAGAGGCCGAGGTCGACGCGCAGCGGGCGGCCATCGCGCAGTACCGGGCCAGCACCGCGGCGATCGAGCGGCTGGAGCAGCTTCTCGACGAGCAGCGCCGCAGCGACCGGCCTTCGGAGGTGCACGAGCGCGCCGGGGAGGTGCTGCGCCGGTGGAGCACCGCCCGGGGCGATGCAGCCCTGCACCCCGGGGACACGGCGGCGCCGGTGTTCCGCGACCTGCGCCTGCAGATGCTGGCCGCCGAGCGTGCCGCACTGATCCAGGAGCGCGACGACGGCCGCATCGACGACGAGGTGCTGCGCACGCTGCTGCACGGCCTGGATCTCGAGGAGGCCACCCTGAACCGGGAGTGAGGTCAGCCGGCTTCGAGCCCGGTCTGGAATGCGCGCATGGCTGCGATCAACGCCGTGATGACGCGGTGCGCCGCGGCCAGGTCCTCATCCGGCAGATCGACCAGTGCCGCGCGGGTGTGCTCGGCCAGCGGGGTGAAGAAGTCGCGTGCGACGGCCATCCCGTGTTCGTCGTAACGCAGGATCACCTTGCGCCGGTCCTCGGGGTCGGACTCGCGACGCAGATGACCCGAGGCGATCATCCGCTCCACCAGGTAGGTGATGGCACCACCGCTGAGCCCCATCCGCTTGCGCAGTTCGCCGGCGGTCAGCGGTGCGCCGAAGTCGTCGGCGACCAGCACGTGCACCAGGGCCCGGAAATCGCCGGCCGACAGGTCGTGCTGGCCGGCGAACGTCCGGCCGATCTGTTCCGACTCCGCCGAGAGCGCGCGTACATCGGCAGCCAGCAGCCCTTCCAGCTGCGCGCGGTCGGTCATGGTCCGATCATAGTTCACTTGCTAAATGTTTCAGTAACTGAAATAGTTTTGAGCATGAGTTGGAACCGCTTGGCCGACATGGTGACCGGCCGTCGCTCGTGGATCCTCGCCCTCGTCATCGTCGCTCTGTCAGGACTTCTGATGGGACTGGCCGGCAACGACGAATCGGCGGGCCAGTCCCCCGTTTCACTGCCCCCCGACGCCGAAGCAGCGCGAGCAGCGGCCCTGCAGACCGAGTTTCCCGGCGGCGACCAGGCTCCGGCCGTCGTGGTGATCACCCGCACCGACGGCGGCGTCCTCGATCCCGCCGACCGGGCCGCGTCCGGAGCGAGCATGTTCTCCGAGGACGGCAAGGCCGGTCTGTCGGTGGTCCCACTGGACGGTGAGCTGTCCGGGTTCGCCCTCGACGACGCCATCAGCTCGCTGCGGCAGACCACCGCGGAGAATCTGGCGCCGCAGCTGCAGGCCGAGGTCACCGGCGGGCCGGCCTTCGGCGCCGACATCGCCAACGCCTTCTCCGGCGCCAACATCACCCTGCTGGCCGTGACGGCGGCGGTGGTGGCACTGCTGCTCATCCTGACCTACCGGTCGCCGGTGTTGTGGTTGGTGCCGCTGGCGGTGATCGGTTTCGCCGACCGGTTGGGATCGGTGGTCGGGGGTCGGGTGACCGCGCTCGCCGGGCTGATCGCCGATGGGTCGACGGCGGGGATCACCAGTGTGCTGGTGTTCGGGGCGGGCACCAACTATGCGCTGCTGTTGATCTCGCGCTACCGCGAGGAACTGCACCGCGACGCCGATCACCGCGCGGCGCTGCGCACCGCCGTGCGGACCGCGGGCCCGGCGATCGTCGCGAGCAACGCCACCGTGGTGCTGGCCTTGCTCACCCTGCTGTTCGCGGTGTCGCCGAGCACCCGCAGCCTCGGACTCCAGGCCGCATCGGGACTTGTTGTCGCAGCGGTGTTCTCACTACTGGTGTTGCCGCCGCTGCTGGCATTGTGCGGGGTGCGGCTGTTCTGGCCCTTCATCCCGCGCAGCGGCGGCCCGGAACTGGTGGAATCCGGCGCCTGGCACCGGGTGGCCGCGGCAGTGGCGCGGCGGCCGGTGGCGGTGCTCACCGCATCGGTGACCGCATTGGCGGTGCTGGCGTGCGGCCTCATCGGCCTGCACATCGGACTGTCGCAGACCGAGCAGTTCCGGGTCGAAGCCGAATCCGTGAGCGGGTTCGAGACCCTGGCCGCCCACTTCCCGAGCGGCCTGACCGACCCGGCGACGGTGATCGGCAGCGGTGATCTGAGCGCCGCCATCGCGGACACCCCCGGCGTCGTCTCGGTGAACGAGGCGGGCCGGTCGGACACCGGCCTCACCCGGTGGTCGGTGGTGCTGGATGCCGCGCCCGCCACCGATGAGGCGTTCGACAGCGTTGCCGCTCTGCGAGATTCGGTGCGATCGGTGGATCCCAGCGCCGTGGTGGGCGGTTCCGACGCTCAGGCCCTGGATGCCCGCGACGCCGCCGTGCGCGACCGATGGGTCATCATCCCCGCCATCCTGGCCGTCGTCTTGGCGGTCCTGCTGGTCCTGTTGCGTGCGGTGGTGGCCTCGGTACTGCTGGTGGGTGTGACCGTGTTGAGTTCTGTTGCCGCCCTGGGTCTCGGCGGCTGGCTCAGTGTCCACGTATTCGGGTTCCCCGCTCTGGACAACAGCACCCCGCTGTTCGCCTTCCTGTTCCTGGTGGCGCTCGGCGTCGACTACACCATCTTTCTGGTCACCCGCGCCAAGGAGGAGACGGTGGGACACGGGACCCGCGCCGGAATCGTGCGGGCGGTGTCCGCCACCGGTGCGGTGATCACCAGCGCCGGCATCGTGCTGGCCGCGGTGTTCTGCGTGCTCGGCGTGCTGCCCCTGATCGTCTTGACCCAGCTGGGCATCATCGTCGGACTGGGAATCCTGTTGGACACCTTCGTGGTTCGCACGGTGGTGATCCCGGCCCTGTTCACATTGATCGGTCCGCGTATCTGGTGGCCGGCTCGACTGGACGCCGCCTGAGCGGCGCCCGAGAGAGCACTCAGGGTAACTTCTTGGCGATCTCCGCAGCTCCTGCGATCACCTGTGCCCCAGCGTGTTCCAGGCGTTCGGGCGTCAGCCGGTGGGTCAGGAAGCTGATGCTCAGGGCGTAGCGGGACGGCCCGCCGCCGGCCACCGGCACCGCCGCGGCCACGCAGGTCAACTCCTCGGCGGCTTCCTCCCGATCCACCGCGAAGCCGCGTTCACGGACGTCGGCGATCTCGGCCGCCATCTTCTTCATGGTGGTGATGGTGTGCGGCGTCAACTCCGGCAGACCCGCTGACGCCACGATGTCGCGCCAGACGCTGTCGGGCATGGTGGCCATCAGCGCCTTGCCCAGCGCCGAGGCGTGCCAGGGGTCCGACTGCCCGACGTTGCTCAGCTTGGTGACCGCGCGCCGGCCCTCGACCACCTCGAGGATGACCACGCTGCGCTCCTTGTTCGCGGCGAAGTTCACCGTTTCGTTGAACTCCAACATCAGCCGCTCCATGGTGGGCAGCACCGCGTCTCCTGGGACCTGCCCGGAGAAGGCACGTTGCCCCAGCCGGAAGATCTCCCAGCCCAGCCGGTACTGCGCGGTGTTGAACCGCTCCACGTATCCCAGTGCGGCCAGGCTGTTCAGATAGCGCAACACCGTGGCCTCGTTGAGGCCCGTCCGCCTCGCGATCTCGGTCAGGTTGCCGTTCTCCGCATCGGCGACCGCGCTGAGGATCCGGGCGGTGCGCTCCACGCCGATCAGATTCGACCCCTTCTCGGCTTTGGCCTCGTTTTTCACCCAGTGAAGGCTACCAGCACCCAGCGAGAGGCCGGTTCGGTTGCTTCCTCTTGACAGCCGGGTAGCCATCTTCTAAATTTTTCATTCAGCGCAGTCAAATGTCACTCAGTGAAATTGCGCTTCGCACCGCCGCTTCCCCGAAGGAGAATCCATGTCCCCCGCAGCCGAGCGCCGCACATCCGAGGTGAACGGAGCCGGCATCCTGGCTTCCCAGGGCCTCTTGTCGGCCGATGAGTACACCCTGGCCACCTCGTCCGCATCGTTCGACGACGGAGGCAAGTACCGTCTGGAAATCTCTGGCGTGGAACGTCTTTCGACGCTGGAGGTGCTGCTGGACGAAGCCGCCAAGCAGGACGTCTTCATTCACCGCATCATCGCGTTCGGCGGTGGCACCACGCTGTTGAACACCTCCGAGCTGCGTGACGTCGGCACACTCGCCGCGGAGAACGGCATCGAACTCATCGCCGTCCCCGGCCCGCGGACGGGTTGGGACACCGGCCGTCAGGCGCTGAGCACCGAAGGCCAGGCCGGCGGGCGTCGAGTCCGGGGCCTGGACAACATCCGGTATCTGCTCGACGACTACCTGCGCATCTTCTCCACCGGAATCCGCGGTGTGCTGGTCTGGGACGAAGGGGTGCTCGACATCCTCAACAAGGCCCGCGACGCGGGCCACATTCCGGCTGACGCGAAGTTCAAGATCTCCGTCTACGCCGGCCACGCCAATCCCGCCTCGATCAAGATCCTGCAGGAGCTCGGTGCCGACAGCGTGAACCCGGTGGGCGACCTGAGTCGGCCCATGCTGGGCGCCATCCGCCGCAATGTCGATGTGCCTCTTGATGTCTGGGCCGAGACCTTCGAGTCGTTCGGCGGGATGAACCGGCTCTGGGAGGCCGGCGACATCGCCCGCGTCGCCGGCCCGGTCTACTTCAAGATCGAGCCAGGTGAGTCCGAGGCCGTGATGTACAACGGCTGGGTCCGGCCCGAGTTCCACGAGGAACTCATCCGCCACAAGGTGCGGCACGCCGCCATCCTCAACGAGCTGGTCGCCACCAGCACCCCCGGCGTCGCCGTCTCGCCCCGGCCCCGCCTGGCCGCTGCGGCGCTGACGAACTGACGTCACGGATGCACACCACGCGAAGGCGCCCCGCTGCCGCCGTCATCGGCTCCGGGAACATCGGGACCGACCTGATGTACAAGCTGCGACGGTCGGAGGTGCTCGACATCGCCGCCATGGTCGGGATCGACCCGCGCAGTGACGGTTTGGCCCGGGCGGCAGGCCTGGACGTGGCGACCACCGCCGACGGGGTGGAGGGTCTGCTGGCGATGAACGTCTTTGATGACATCGACGTCGTGTTCGACGCCACCAGCGCCTACGCCCACCGCCACAACGACGCCCGGCTGAAACCCACCGGCCGGCTCGTCGTGGACCTGACCCCCGCCGCCGTCGGCCCGTACGTGGTGCCCGCGGTCAACCTGTCCGGGCTGGCGGGTCGGCGCAATCTGAACATGGTGACCTGCGGCGGCCAGGCGACGGTGCCGATCGTCGCCGCGCTGTCGCGGGTCACCCGGGTGCACTACGCCGAGATCGTCGCGTCCATCTCGTCGCGGTCGGCAGGCCCCGGCACCCGGGCCAACATCGACGAGTTCACCCAGACCACCTCGCGCGCACTGGAAACGGTGGGCGGCGCCGCGCGCGGCAAGGCGATCATCGTGCTGAACCCGGCCGAACCGCCGATGATCATGCGCGACACCGTGGCCGCGCTGGTGTCGAGTGTGGACCACGCGGCGATCAGCGCGGCGGTGACCGCCATGGTGCGCGACGTCGCCCGGTATGTCCCCGGTTACCGGCTGCGCCAGGACGTCCAGTTCGCCGCCGTCCCCGCAAGGGATCCGCGCAGACGGCTTGTCGCCGAGCCGGATCGGGCAACCGAGCTCACCCACGTGACGGTGTTCCTGGAGGTGGAAGGGGCCGGCGACTACCTACCGCCCTATGCCGGAAACCTGGACATCATGACCGCGGCCGCGGTTCGGGTGGCCGAGCATGCGGTCTCCGGGGCGGGGGTGGCGCTGTGAACGGGCTCTACATCCAGGACGTGACCCTGCGCGACGGGATGCACGCGGTAGGGCACTCGTTCACGCTCGACGACGTGCGTCGTATCGCCCAGGCACTCGACCAGGCCGGTGTGACCGCCATCGAAGTGGCCCACGGTGACGGCCTGGCCGGCGGCAGTCTGACCTATGGAGCCGGTGCCCACAGCGACGCCGAGTGGATCAGCGCCGCCGCGGAGGTCATCGACAACGCCCGGCTCACCACTCTGTTGTTGCCCGGGATCGGCACGGTCGACGACCTGCGCGCCGCCGTGGATCTCGGCGTCACCTCGGTGCGGATCGCCACCCACTGCACCGAGGCCGACATCGCCCGCCAGCACATCGGCACCGCAGTCGACCTGGGTCTCGACGTGGCCGGCTTTCTGATGATGGCGCATCTGACCGATCCGGGAACACTGGCGGCACAGGCAAAGATCATGGAGGACGCCGGCGCGCACTGCGTGTACGTCACCGACTCCGGCGGCCGGCTCACCATGGCCGGTGTGCGCGACCGGGTGCGGGCCTACCGCGAAGTTCTCGACCCGACCACCACCATCGGAGTGCACGCCCATCACAATCTGGCTCTGGGCGTGGCCAATTCGGTCACCGCCGTCGAGCAGGGTGCCCACCGGGTCGACGCGTCCCTGACCGGGCTGGGCGCCGGGGCGGGCAACTGCCCGCTGGAGGCGTTCATCGCGGTCGCCGAACTCAACGGCTGGCTGCACGGCTGCGACCTGTTCGCTCTGATGGATGCGGCCGACGACCTGGTGCGCCCGCTGCAGCAACGGCCCGTGCGGGTGGACCGCGAGACCCTCACGCTGGGCTATGCCGGGGTGTACTCGAGTTTCCTGCTGCATGCCGAACGGGTTGCCGCCGACATCGGTGTCGACACCCGGGACCTGCTGGTCGAGGCCGGCCGCCGCGCGATGGTGGGCGGCCAGGAGGACCTGCTGACCGATCTCGCGCTGGACATGAGGAGGTGAACAGTCGCTTTCTCCACCGTGCTCAGCGATCGGTCGCCGGGCACCTGGAAACGGATCCAACGCGGATCCGCCCCCCTACGATCGTCCCAAGCCACGAGAGATGAAACACCATGGAGAATGTCACCGCGCCTGTACCTGCCCGACGGCCGACCACGACGGCGCCCCCCTCCCCCGAAGCCGGCGGGCGCCGTAACCACGGCCTGAAAGAGAACACCCTGGGTGTTCCGAGCATCTTCTTCTACATCATCGCCGCCGCATCCCCGCTGACCGTGGTGGTGGCGCTGTTCCCGATCATCATCGGCGCCGGCAACGGCGTCGGCATGCCCGGCGCCTTCGTCATCGCGGCGGTGGTGCTGATGATCTTCGCCGTCGGTTATGTGGCGATGAGCCGCCACGTCACCAACGCCGGCGCCTTCTACGCGTACGTCACGCTGGGGCTCGGCCGCGTCGCCGGCCTCGGATCGGCATCGCTGGCGATCTTCGCCTACAACGCAATCCAGGCCGGCCTCTACGGCGGGTTCGGGTACTACGCAGCCGAACTGCTGAACCCGGCACTGGGTATCAGCCTGCCGTGGTGGGTGTACGCCTTCGTCGGGCTGCTGCTGTGTCTGGGCCTGGGTGTGCAGGGCGTGCATTCCGGCGCCCGCGTACTCGGGGTGTTCATGACCCTCGAAGTCCTCATGATCACCGTCCTGAGCGTCTTCAGCCTGTTCGGCGACGCGGTTCCGGTCTCGGAGTTCAGTTTCGAGCCCTTCAACCCAAGTGTGGTGCTGGCCGGCGCTCTCGGAGTGGCGCTGATGTTCGCGCACGCCTCCTTCATCGGTTTCGAGGGTTCGGCCATCTACGGCGAGGAAGCCCGCGACCCGGCCCGGACCATCCCCCGGGCCACCTACCTGTCGATCGCATTCATGGGCGTGCTCTACGCCGTGTCGGGCTGGCTGATCATGAACGCCCTGGGGCTGAACGACGTGGTGGCCATCGCCACCGAGACCGGCGGCAACTTCATCTTCGTGGCCAGTGACACCATCATCGGCCACAACATCTCGCTGCTGTTCCAGATCCTGATCGTCACAGCCACTTTCGCGGCAATCGTGACGTTCCACAACAACGTCTCGAGGTACCTGTTCTCGCTGGGTCGCCAACATCTGGTGTGGAAGCCGCTGGGGTGGACCCTGCCGCGCCGGCAGACGCCCTGGGTGGCCTCCATCGTCCAGAGCCTGATGGTGGGTGTGGTCATCGTGGCGTTCGCCATCGCGGGCCAGGATCCGTTCGCCACCCTGTTCACCTGGGCCACCGGCATCGGCACCATCGGCGTCATCGCCTCGCAGCTGGTGGCCGGGATCGCGATCTTCGTGTTCTTCCGCAAGTCGGATGTGGACAAGCGGCCGTGGAACACCGTGATAGCTCCGCTGCTGGCGATCGTCGGGCTCAGCGGGTTCTTCATCCTGACCCTCAACAGCCTCGACGTGCTGCTCGGTGTGCAGGGCGCCACCGCGGTGCTGATGGTGTCGCTGGTGTTCCTGGCCCTGCTCGGCGGGGTTGCCTACGGCCTCTACCTGCGCTTCTTCGCGCCGGATCGTTATGAGCTGGTGGGCAAGGCGCTCAACGAGCGCGACCTCGAGGACCCCGCTCCCGAGGCCGTCTAGGACAGGTTCAGCGGAAACCGAGCACGCCGGGGCGTCGATAGGTACGTTTGTCCTTATCGATACGTACAGACGTTCCTAAAGGAGGGTCCGATCATGGCCACGGCTCCCCGACGCGCTCGCCGCCACGACCCCGACAGAAAGGAGCGCATCGTGGAATCGGCGCTGGCGGTGCTGGCCCGCGATGGAGTCGCGGGCATCACCCACCGCGCCATCGGCGAGGCCGCCGACGTTCCCCTCGGTTCCATCACCTACCACTTCAAGACACTCGACGACATCGTGCAGCTCGCCTTCCGGACGCACGTCGACAAGTTGGCCACCCGCTTCGAAAACCGGCTGGCGGCCTGCGATTCGGAGTCGGATCTGATCGAGTGCATAGCCCTGGCCATCACCGACGATCTGGCCGCCAACCCCAACGAGCTCGCCGTCACCTTCGAACTGTACGGCGACGCGGTGCGCCGAGCTGACACCAAGCGCATCACGCAGGAGTGGATGGAGCGGGCCGAGGATGCCCTGGCCCACCACTTCGACCGCGCCACCGCCCGCCTGATCGACGTCGTGGTCGAAGGCCTGATGGTGCACATGTCCATTGCCCAACAACCGATTTCGAGGGACGCGGTACGCGCCCTGCTGATCACGGCCGCCAACCCCGGCCCGAACTGAACTGGAGCCATCATGACCTTTCACGACAAGATGTTCGTAGGCGGAACCTGGACCGAAGCCTCCGGAGGAGCAAAAGACCAGATCCTGGCACCCGCCACCGGTGAAGCGTTTGCGGAGATGGCCCACGGCACGCCCGCCGACGTCGACCGCGCCGTCGCCGCCGCCCACGCCGCATTCCCGGACTGGGCCCGCACTCCCGTCGGCGAACGAGCCCGCGCCTTCCTCGAACTCGCCGACCGCATCGAAGCCGACGCACGCACCCTCGCCGAGATCGAGTCCCGCAACGCCGGCAAGCCCATCAGCGGCGCGCTCGAAGAGATGGAGATGATCCCCGACCACCTCCGGTTCTTCGCCGGGGCTGCCCGCACCACCGAAGGCCGCGCCGCCGGTGAGTTCGTCCCCGGCACCACCAGCATCATCCGGCGTGATCCTCTCGGGGTGGTCGGCTCGGTCGCCCCATGGAACTTCCCGCTGTTGATGGCCATCTGGAAGATCGCCCCCGCCCTGCTCACCGGAAACACGTTGGTGCTCAAACCGTCTGAGCACACCCCGTTCTCGGTGCTGCGGCTGGCCGAGCTGGCCGCCGACCTGTTCCCCGCCGGGGTCCTGAACATCGTCACCGGTGACGGCGAGGATGTCGGTGCGAGCCTGGTGTCGCATCCGCTGGTGCGGATGTCCTCGCTCACCGGTTCGGTCGAGACCGGCCGGTCGCTCCTGCGGGCCTCCGCAGATTCCAACCTCAAGCGTCTGCACCTCGAACTCGGTGGCAAGGCACCGGTGCTGGTGTACCCGGACGCCGATGTGGCACTCGCGGTCGAGAAGATCATGCAGGGCGCGTTCGGTAACGCGGGCCAGGACTGTATGGCAGCCTCGCGCATCTACGTCCATGACTCCCTGCACGACGACCTGGTGTCCGGACTCGAGAAGGCAGTCAAGGAATTGAATCTCGGCGACCTCGCCGACGAGAACACCGTCATGGGTCCGGTCATCTCCGCCGCGCACCGCGACCGCGTGGAAGGCTTCGTCTCCCGCGCGAAAGCCACCGGCCACACCGAACTGCTCCAAGGCGACAATCCCGGTACCGGCTTCTACACCGCCCCCACCGTGGTGGTCGGCACCAAGCAGGACGACGAGATCATCAGCGCCGAGGTGTTCGGGCCGGTCACCTCGGTGACCCGGTTCGGTGACAACGACGACGTGCTCGCCTGGGCCAACGACACCGAATACGGCTTGGCGGCTTCGGTGTTCACCCGCGACGTGGGTCGAGCCATGGTCACCTCCGGTGCGCTCCAGTTCGGCACGGTGTGGGTCAACGACCACGCTCCGGTGACGCCGGAGATGCCACACGGCGGCTTCAAGCAGTCCGGCCACGGCAAGGACATGTCGGTGTACGCACTCGAGGCCTACACCGAGATCAAGCACGTGATGATCAACCACGCGAGCGCCTGACATGACCGTCAGCGCCATCAACACGTTCCGCCTACGGCCGGGTGTTCCGGTCGCCGAGTTCGAGCAGTTCTCCGCTGAACTCGACCGCCCGGTGTGCCTGCGTTTCGACGAGGTGCTGGGGTTCGACGTCTATCTCTCCGACGACGGCGTGGTCGTCGAGGTGATGACGGTGACCTCCTGGCCCGACTGGGAACAGTTGCGCGACAACGCACCCGAGCTCAAACCCGTCGTCGCACGCTTCGACGAGCTCGTGGAACCGGGCAGCGTCAGCACCGTCTTCACCCGCCATTCCCCACTCAGGAGTTCCGATGCCCACTGACTACGACGCCGTCATCATCGGCGCCGGCCACAACGGCCTCGTCACCGCCAACTACCTGGCCCGCGCCGGCAAGTCGGTGCTGGTGCTCGAGGCCCGCGACCTGGTAGGAGGCGCCTGCGTCACCGAGGAGCTGATCCCCGGCTCCAAATGGTCGTCATGCGCCTTCATCGCCGGCCTGCTGCGTCCCGAGATCATCACCGAACTGGAGCTGGAGAAGTACGGCCTGGAGCTCTACCAGGGAGATGCCCTGTCCTTCAGCCTCTTCCGCGACGGCACCTCCTTCACCATGTGGAAGGAGACCGACCGGACACTGCGGGAGCTGGAGAAGCTCAACAAGAAGGACGCCCAGGCGTTCCTCGACTTCGGTATCCGGTTGCAGCGCTTCGCCGGACTGGTCACGCCATACCTGCTGAAGCCGCCGCCGGAACGCTCCGAGGTGTTCGCCGCCTTCGAAGCCGCCGGAGAGCAGACGCTGTTCGACGAGTTCACCCTGCTCTCGGTGCGGGATCTGCTGGATCGGTACTTCGAGGACGAGCGGCTCAAGAGCATGCTGACGTTCTTCGGCATGGTGTCGATCTTCGGCGGCCCCTCCACACCCGGCACCGCCTACACCTACGGCCACCACTCCTGGGGTGAGTTCAACGGCAACTTCGGCCAGTTCGGGATGGCCCGCGGCGGCATGGGTGCCATCAGCGAGGCGTTGGCGGCCTCGGCGCGGGCACACGGGGCCACCATCCGCACCTCGGCGCCGGTGGACCGCGTGCTCGTCGAACGCGGCGTCGCCACCGGGGTGCGGTTGCGGGACGGCTCCGTGATCACCGCCGGGCAGGTGTTCTCCAACGCTGACCCCAAACGATCCCTGCTGCAGTTGCTGGAACCAGGCGTGCTGGCACCCAAGCTGGTGCGCGATGTGCAGAACATCGACACCCGCGGTTCGATGGCACGGATCCACCTGCTGATCGATGAACTGCCGCAGTACCTTCCGTTCACCGACGCCGCAGAGGGACCCCAGCACCACGGCCACCAACTGCTGGGCCCCAGCCGGGAGGCGTTCGAGGAGGCCTACGAAGCGCAGCGACGCGGCACGTTCCCCAGCACCTTCGTCATCGAGGCCGTCACCCAGTCGGTCACCGACGACACACTGGCCCCCGCCGGACAGCACACGATGACGCTGGGCATCCAGCAGCTGCCGTCGGAGCTCACCGGCACCACCTGGGCCGCGGAGAAGGAGAAGTGGGCCGACCTGGTGCTCGAGGACCTGTTCACCTACGCCCCGAACCTGCGTGAGCACATCCTCGACCGGGTGATCATCACTCCCGATGACCTGCACAACGAGTATCTGATCACCGACGGGAACATCTTCCACGGTTCGATGATGCTCGATCAGCTGTTCGGCGCCCGGCCCATCCCCGAGCTCGCGAATTACCGCACGCCCGTGCGTAATTACTACCTGTGCGGTTCGGGCACCCATCCCGGCGGCGGGGTGATGGGGGCCAACGGCCACAACGCCGCCAAGGCGGCACTGGCCGACGCCGACGGTGTGGCGCCGGCCGCACCTCTGCGCCCGGTCGGGACCAGAGCACCCTGGCAGCAGCGGATGGTCGGCACCCTGATGGGCACCAGACCGGGCCGCTGGTTCGGATATCAGGCCGCACGCCAGCCGGCACTGCGCAAGATCACCGCGTACGCCGCCCGCGTCCGATGAGTCCGCTACGTAGCGCCAAATGGTTTGCTGGACAGGATGTTCCCGGATTCGTGCACCGCTCGGCGATGCGCGCGTCCGGGTTCTCCCGGATGGCGTTCGAGGGCAGACCCATCGTCGGGATCTGCAACTCCTGGTCGGAAGTGGTCAACTGCAACATGCACTTTCGCGGGCTGGCCGACTCGGTGCGCCGCGGGGTGCTGGCCGCCGGCGGGTTCCCGCTGGAGTTCCCCACCATCTCCCTCGGTGAGCAGTTGATGAAGCCGACCACCATGCTGTTCCGCAACCTGATGGCCATGGACGTCGAGGAGTCCATCCGGGCGTATCCGTTCGACGCCGTGGTGCTGCTGGGTGGCTGCGACAAGACGGTGCCTGCGCAGCTGATGGGTGCGGCCAGTGCAGACGTCCCGGCCATCGTGCTCACCGGAGGGCCCGCCGCACCGGCGGTGTTCGACGGCAAGCAGATGGGCGTGGGTACCGACCTGTGGCAGTACATCGACGATGTGCGGGCGGGCCGGATGTCGATGGTCGACTACGAGCGTCTCGAGGCCGCGGCCGGCCCGTCCCGCGGGCACTGCCCGGAGATGGGCACCGCATCCACCATGGCCACGATCGTGGAGGGGCTGGGCATGACACTGCCCGGCGCCGCCGCGGTTCCGGCCATGGACTCGCGGCGGTTGCAGGTGGCCGAAGAGGTGGGTGCGCGTGCGGTGGGCCTGGCCGCCGAGGGGGTGCGGCCGTCGCGCGTGCTCACCGCTGAAGCGTTCGACAACGCCATCACTCTCATGCTGGCGGTCGGCGGGTCCACCAACGCAATCGTGCACCTGCTGGCCATCGCCGGCCGCGCCGGGGTGCCACTGACCCTGGACCGCTTTCACGAATTGTCCTCGCGTACACCATTGATGGTCAACGTGCGGCCTGCCGGCGAGCACCTGGTGGAGCAGGTCTTCCACGCCGGCGGCATCCCCGCGGTGATGAAGTCCATCGAGACCCTGCTGCACACCGACGCACTGACCGTCAGCGGCAAGACCGTCGCCGACAACCTGCCCAACAGGATCTCCACCGCCGCGGACGTCATCGCGACCATCGACGCCCCGTTCCAACCGCCGCAGGGTCTGGCCGTGGTGCGCGGCAACCTGGCACCCACCGGCGCGGTCATCAAGTGCAGCGCGGCCACCCCGGCGCTGCTGGTGCACCAGGGACCCGCGGTGGTGTTCGACGACATGCGCGACATGATGGCCCGCTTCGACGACCCCGATCTGGAGGTCACCGCGGATTCAGTGCTGGTGCTGCGCAATGCCGGCCCGCGCGGCGCGCCCGGCATGCCCGAGTGGGGCCAGCTGCCCATCCCCAGCAAGCTGCTGCGCCAGGGCGTCACCGACATGGTGCGCATCTCCGATGCCCGAATGAGTGGAACCGCCTACGGCACCTGTGTCCTGCACGTCAGCCCCGAGTCGGCTGCAGGTGGTCCGCTGGGCCTGGTACGCGACGGCGACATCATCGCGCTGAACGCACACGCAGGCACACTCGACCTGCTGGTCCCCGACGATGAACTGGCCACGCGCCAGATCCCATCGCCGCGCAGCCGACTGCCCCGTGGTTACGCGGCGATGTACGTCGACCATGTCCTGCAGGCCGACCAGGGATGTGATTTCGACTTCCTGGTCGGCCGCTCCGAGCATCCCGAGGACGAGCCGGACGCCATCTTCGACGGCTGGGTCGGCGGCTGGTGAGCTGATAATTTCTTGGCGATCCCGCCCTGGTCAACCGCCTGATCGACGATTTCCCAACACAGGCCCAACAGCCCCGCGTGTAACGTCGACACCATGACCCAGGCACCTGCCTCACCCCCGCTGCACATGCAGCGCGTCGACTTCGACCCCATCCCCACCCTCGGCGAGATCCGGGAGACCGAGGGGGTGCGCACCGTCCTCAACGCCTTCGGCATGCCGGTGTACCTGGTGACCCGCCACGACGACGTGAAGACCGTGCTCTCAGACCCGGAACGGTTCTCCAACGAGCGTCCGCCCGGATTCGTCGTTCCCGGCGCACCCGAGGTGTCCGAGGAAGAACAACGCGCCGCCCAGTCCGGCAATCTGTTGGGCCTGGACCCACCCAGGCACACCCGGTTACGCCGCATGCTCACCGGCGAGTTCACCGGCCGCCGGATGAAGCGCCTGGAGCCCCGGATCACCGAGATCGTGACCCAGCATCTGGACGCCATGGAAAAGACCGGTCCACCACGTGATCTCGTGTCCGACTTCGCGTTGCCCATCCCGTCACTGGTGATCTGCGAGTTGCTGGGCGTGCCGTATGACGACCGCGACGATTTCCAGCACCGCACCAGCCGCCAGCTCGATCTGTCCATCCCGATCGAGGAACGCTTCGAGCTGCAGCGCGCCGGGCGCACCTACATGCAGGCGCTGGTGGCCGGCGCCCGCCGTTCCCCCGGCGACGACATGCTCGGAATGCTGGTGCGCGAGCACGGTTCCGAGCTCACCGACGATGAGCTGGTGGGCATCTGCAACCTGCTGCTGCTGGCCGGCCACGAGACCACCTCCAACATGCTCAGCCTCGGCACCCTGGCTCTGCTGCAGCACCCGGATCAACTGGCCCTGGTGCGCGATGACCCCGATGCTGTGAGCCCGGCAGTGGAGGAGCTGCTGCGCTGGCTGTCGATCGTGCACTCCGGCATCCCCCGCATCACCACCACCGAGGTCGAGATGGCCGGGGTGCAGATTCCCGCCCACCAGCTGGTGGTCGTCTCGCTGCCGTCCGGCAACCGCGATCCGGGCTTCATCGACAACCCGGAGGCATTCGACGTCCGCCGCGGCGCCATGGGACATCTGGCGTTCGGCCACGGCGTCCATCACTGCCTGGGCGCACCGCTGGCACGGATGGAGATGAAGATCGCGTTTCCTGCTCTGCTGCAACGCTTCCCAACCCTGCGCCTCGACGAACCCTTCGACGACGTCGCCTTCCGATCGTTCCATTTCATCTATGGGCTGCAGTCGCTGCAGGTGGCCTGGTGAGGGTGCACGCCGACCGCGACGTCTGCATCGGCGCCGGGGTCTGTGTGATGAACAGCGAGGCGGTCTTCGATCAGGACGACGACGGGATCGTGGTGCTGCTGGTCGACGACGTGCCCCCATCCGAACAGGACAACGCGCGGAAAGCCGTGCAGCTCTGCCCCTCTGGAGCGCTGAGCATCGTCGAGTGAACGAGCGTTGACACTGCGCTCACCGTGACAAAGTGCGAGTGACCGTCGCGGTGAGTGCAGTCTCGATGAAGCACCAAAACCCCTGTGTCACTTGAGCATCTGATGCAACATCGGCGCATTTTCTGTCGGTGGTCACCTATATGTTCGAGTCATGGGTTCCCCAGCTGTCGCCGATCGTGAGGCGATGCTGGCTGCCCTGGCCCAGATCGAAGAGCTGACCGCGCAGATGAACGGGTTGTCGATCGACGCGTTCACCGATGCCGAGTTGCTGGCCTTGCAGCAGCGCCGCGAAGCCGTGCACCGCGCCCAGCCGGTGCTCGATCACCGGGTGTATCAGCGAATCACCTCCCAGAGTTCACCGATATCTCTGGGTGCGAAGAGTTACGCCTCAGTGCTGTCGCAGCGGCTACGGATCTCCACCTCGGAGGCGCACCGGCGGCTGGAGGAGGCGGCGTTGTTCGGCCCCCGCACGTCGATGACCGGTGAACCGATGGTGCCCACGATGCCGAGTTTCGCCCGCGGTCAGGTTCAGGGGTTGATCGGCGCCGAGCACATCAAGCACGTGCGCTGGTTCTTCGGCAAGCTGCCGGTGTCGGTGGACTTCCAGACCCGGGAGAACGTCGAAGTCCAATTGGCCCAGCACGCCTGCGAACTCGGACCCGCCGAGTTCCGCGCCGCCGCCGCGCACCTGCTCTACCTGCTGAACCAGGACGGCGAACTGTCCGATGAGGACCGCCAAGCCCTGGCCTACCTCCGGTTCGGCAAACAGCGCCCCGACGGCATGCGCCCCTTCGAGGGACTCCTGACCCCGGAAGCCTGGGCCGCCCTGGAGCCGCTGATGGAGAAAAACGCCGCCCCGGGGATGTGCAACCCCGCCGATGAAACCCCATGTCTTGAGGGCGAACCGTCGGAGGAGCAAATACGCAACGACACTCGCACGGCGGGTAAGAGGAATCACGATGCGCTGCTGGCCCTCTGCAAACGCATGCTCACCACGGCGACCGGCACCATCAACGGCCTGCCCGCCACCGTGGTCATCACCGCCAGCCTCACCGATCTGGAGAAGGGCACCGGCCACGGCCTCACCGCCGGCGGCACGAGGCTGCCGATCACCGACGTGCTCAAGTTCGCCGCCCACTCCCGCCCCTGGCTGGCCTCCAGCGCCCTACCCAGCTCGTCGGCCGCCGACTCCAGAAGGTAGGCAAGCCGACGTGACTCCACGCTCACGCCGCGACTCAGGTGGATCGTCAAAGCGTCTGTGGCGGGCGGCATCGTAGGTACTCGCAGGCGTATCGCCTGAAGTGCCAGGAGGCCAACGACCTCCACGACCCGAGTTGCGACATCGCGTACTGCCGCCATGTCGAGCTGTAGCGTGGTGGACATGAGCCCTATCTTGCCCCTTCAAGGGTCACGGATTGCTCTCTGCCGCCCTACCAACCTGCACAAACAGCGACTCACAACGCATTCACAAACATTGTGAATCGTCCGTGAACAACGACTCACGAACAGTGAATATGATGATCACGCAGGCTTCACGTCGGGACATCATCGGCCTAGCAACGACATATTGTTTACTTCATCATCGGTCTATGTCGCCATCACGATAGGCACTCATCATTTGTACGTAGAGACCATGATTTTGTAGCAGGAAAGTCATGCTCAATTGATGTACAGCTGGGGTGACATAAACATTGAGGTTGCGTAATGCACACGTAGGAGGCACGTGTGCAGAACGTATTGATCGCGTAGATCTAACATCAGAGGAATGTTGGTGGCACGTGAGGTCTGCGTCATGGTCATGCGGACTACACAGCACGTTCACCAAACAAAGGTGCAATGACCACATCACACGCATGGCAGGTTCACATCAGAATCGCATTACATCCACATCAGATGATCACAGCGCGATCCGTCACTGTGACAGATCGCCGCCATTCATGCTTCATATGAGAATCACGCAGACTGCGCGATCGCTTTACGGAAATCTGATGTCGAGCACCGGTGAGTCGTGCGCAGATTGCTCGCACAGCGCGCTCACAATCCGCGCACAATTTATGTGTGCTGCAGAAAGACTGTTAGGCACTCTGAACTGCGCGTATCGTTCGCCAGCGAGTTAGCTCGCGGAATCGTGAAGGCCCGTATTGCCGCCTTGTGAGGCCGCTGCGGGGCGCCAGGGCGGTAGGGGGTGTCGTTACATGCGGATGGCCGTTCTAGGCCCGCTACGGGCCTCTCAGGGCCGGTTTTCTTCGGCGTCCACAGTTGTCGTCCGAGTCACTTGACGCTTCGGTCGCGGCGAAGTCCGGTTTTGGCAGCGACCAAACAAGCCTTCTAGCAGGACGAATGGCGAGAATTAGGCTTTGGCGTTGCGCCGTAACGCGCGTGCCAGCGTCTCGCGGATGCTGCGTTGTGCTTCTAGGCGCGCCGGGGAGGGCTCCGCCGGCGGTCGCGGTGTGGGGGAGTGCCAGGGGTCGCCATCGTTGGCGGTAGTAGTCACTGGGCGGGGCAGGTCGGCCGGTGGCCGCGAGGGGAGATGGCGAAGACGCTGCGCGAGGAACGGTCCGGGACGAGTGATCTGATCCGGCCAAGTGAACCCGCGCTGCCGCATGTCCTCGTTGAGCGCCTGGACGAGCTGGGGCCCGGTCCATGCATGCAGATCCAGGTGGCTGGCTTGCAGTGCGTCACAGAGCTGTCCTACGACGTGATGCCCATTGCGTGCTCCAAGGCCGGTCGCGGTCGATGCAAGCCAACCGGCGAGCCGCTGAGTGTGCAGCGGCCGTGGTGCTCGGCGCTGTCGGTGCTGCTTTTTGGGAGATTGATCTCGCCGCGGGGCGCTGTGCGCCTCGCTTGGTGTCTTTGAACTCACAGGACTAGACCCCGTAACCCTTCGGGAACGGGGTAGGTCGCAAAATCCCGCTTTATCCACAGGCTGCCGGCGCGAGGTGAGGTGCCACACCGAGGGTCGGCGCTGGTGAACCGGGGTGCTGGCCGATCCGGTGCCGCGCCGCACCTCGACGGCGAAGTCCGCGGCGGCGAGCACGCCCCGCACGGTGGTCACGGTGCGCGGGCTGCAGCCGGCCGCCAGGGCGACGCGAGCGTTGGTGACGGCACAGTGACGGCCGCTAGTGCCGTCGGCGAAGCGTGCCAGGGCTGCGGTGACGCGGCTGAACAGCCGCTGGGTGAGGTGGACGTGGCGCAGCATCTGATGCCCGGCAGTACTGGCGGCCCAGGCGGCGACTTCGCAGGTCCACGAGGTTCGAGAGGTCCACATCGGTGTGCTGGGGGAGACGGCACCAGCGGCTCGAATCCACTCGCGGCGCCGGATCCGGTAATTGGCCTGTTCAAGGCGGGTGCTGCGGGCCTTCGGAGACTGCGTGGCGAAGTTCGATCCGTGACGGTCCTGTGACCGCGCGGACGCATTTTCGTCGCATCCAACGTTTGCCAAACGTGCTGGTAGCACGCTAAAATGGCGGTGTCGCCAAGACATCCGCTTCCCTTCGGGGGAGCCCGCCGGTTGGTAGTGCCAGCTACCAACCGGTTTTTGGTTTTCTGGGGTAGGTATTCGGTTGTCCGAGCGCTGCCAGGCGCCCGATGAACGCAAATCGTGCCATGAGTTACCAGTAGCGGCAATGTTCGTCGATGCAACCCCAACCCGTTCAGGGTGCCTCATGGCGCAAATCTGATATGCCTGACCAGCGCTTTTGGGTGCCTGTGACAGGAGTGAAATTAGCCCGTGTCGGCGTGTTGCGCCGTCTCGGTACCTGTGCCGGGAACATTGCGGCGGTTATAGTCAACGTGCCAGTAAGAGATCGTCGGGTCAGGGAAGGGAGACGCGCTTATGCGTTCCACGCCGGCAGCCATGCCCGGGGTCTTCAAGTACCGCAAAATGCAGGACCTGGCCAAGAAGCAGGGACTCACCAATCGCGCGCTCGCGGCCGCGGTTGATGTCAACCAGGGCACAGTTACTCGGTGGGTCAAGGGGGAGGCGGCGCCGTCGCCGAAGTACATTGCGCGGCTCGCGGAGCTTCTCGGCGTCGAGGCCAGCGAGCTGTACGTCGTCACCGAAACAGCCCGCAACCTCGCCTACTACCGCATCCTGGCTGGTTACAGCCTCGCGCAGCTTGCGCCGCTGATCGGCACCAGCCCGGTGCACCTGGGGCGGATGGAAGCCGGCCGCAGCTCGATTCCCCCGCAAGTGCGGGACAAGCTCAAAGAGCATCTCAACATCGACGAGGATCGTCTAGCAAAGGCAATTCGCCGATCGCAGACCCGTCGCCGCGCACCGGTCGCCCGCCCGTTGGAGCCGTACGAGTTCGTCCCGGCCGCTCAGCCAACCAGGCGCGAACTCATCGGCGCCTAAGTTAAGCCAGTCGCTAGCGCGGAGCCTTTCGGTCGCCGCGTTACTTCGTCATGCCATGAAGCGGGCGCCTCACCGTGGCGTCGCGGCCAGTGTTTCGACTTCCCAAGTTTCCCGTCAGCGGGGAACATCGTCAGCGACGGAATCCGCAGCAGGGAGTCGATGACCGTTGGCTGGAGTTGATCAGGATGCGCTGGCCGCGGCGATGCCCTGGCATGAGAACCCCTTCACGGTGGTCGACCCCGGCGACACGAGCGCCCGCGCGCAGATCCCGCCGGCCTGGTGGCCAATCCTGGACTGCGGTAGCCCCGCCGAACGCAGCAGCGCGGCACGCACCTTGTGGAACAACGAATTCCTCGCTCTAATACCACGATTCACCCAGGCGCTCGACAGTCGCCTTCTCGATGTACGGGTAGTTCGGCACGCCGGGCTGACGGCACCGGCGCTCGATTATGTGTTCGTGACCGACGCCGGCGGCCGCGAGGTGTGGATGGGGGAGAGTCCCGACACTTTCGGCCCTCACGACCCGCCCCTGTTTTCATCGCTACCGGCGCCGGTGCGAACGTTTCTGCAGCGCGTGCATGCCGGCTTCACCACGTGGGACGGAGAGTCTTGCGGGCTGGCCCCGCCAACGCTCATGCAGACCCTGGCATCGCGCCGCGACGACCATGGGGGGCAGGCCAGGATCGAGTGGTACGAGACAGCTCACGAACCGCCGACGATGCAGCGCCTGCTCCGGGTCACCGGCCGCGGCCCGCATGCCGACCTGTTCACCTCTCCGGACCTCCCGCCAGGTCTTGCGGTCACCTACTTCGAGCCTGATTTCGAGCTTCGAGCGTTCGGCGAGGCGCTGGACCTGTTCATGATGATGCCGCTTCAGGCCTGACCGTCGGTCTGGCTACTCCACCGGGGTGAGTGCCTGCGGTTCCACCCACAACTGCATACGCAGGCGAGATTGGCCGTTGGTACTTGTCGGCCAGCAAACGCATTGCGCGAGCCATCCGCCGTCTGCTCGCCGGATCCATGCGAGCTGACGGCCCGGGATCTGCAGCTCTAAACGTAGACCGCAGGCACGCACCCACAGCGGCAGCTCGTCCTGGCGCCGCGTGACGTCTCCCAGGCCGGGGAACGCTCGGGTGAGGTCGACGTACACCTGTCGGTCCACCTTGAACAGCGTGGGATACGTCGCCGAGGAGACCCACTGATCAAATGTCGGGTCCATCACGCTCCCGGATGGCGTCGTCCGGCTGCTCCATGGGCCGCTGATCCATCTCGCGCAGTTCGCACTGCCTACCAAGCGGCGGGAAGTAGGCCACGAAATCACACGAGCAGCACGCATGGGTGCGATGCATGTGCCCGCAAGCGCAGTGAGCTACTCCGACAAGCACCTGATACGGGCCCAGCGGGTGGCCGCATCGTCGGCAGGAAGTCGGCCGCGGCTCAGCCCACCCTCGACGTGTGCGACGCAGCTTCACAATCAGAAATCGTACATGTGTTCGAATGCGCCGATGGCTGCGTGAGGTGCTGCGAAACTGGGGTCCGTGAGATCGGCGTCGGGCGCGCCGTGGGGAATCGGAGGCCACCGAAAATGACGTCACCACCGGGGCGCCACCGCTATCGCCCGTCGCGCGACGTGATGAGAGCCGGCGGGGCGTTTGTCACCTTGATCGGGTTCGCCTCTGCCGCATACGCCTTCATGCAGGCCTTCGGCTGGCTGCGCGGGGGCCTGCTCCTCCTGGCAGCGGCGGCGCTCGTAGCCGCTATCAGCGCCTGTTTGTTCAGTGGCCCGACGATGAAGTCGAAGCCCACCCGCGGCGGTGCCGCGCTTGCTGGACTGTCCG
Organism: Mycolicibacterium novocastrense; assembly: GCF_001570485.1. Classification (GTDB taxonomy): domain Bacteria; phylum Actinomycetota; class Actinomycetes; order Mycobacteriales; family Mycobacteriaceae; genus Mycobacterium; species Mycobacterium novocastrense. The sequence goes on along the minus strand of NZ_BCTA01000038.1, from coordinate 173,084 downwards.
TAGTCCTCGTCATCGCCAGCGTCGCTGCGTTCGTGCTCACGCACACCGATGCCACGCAGCGCCTCATGCAGGAGGTGGACGGCAAGTTCGCCAAAGACGTCGACGACGGGTGCGGCCAGGGCCTCGACGCAAGTGTGCCGGTTCCGGGCCTGAAACCAGAAGTCATCGGACCGGACGGCACGGCCATCGCCGAGATCCACCTACGCGAATTCTCGCGGCGGGACTGCCCGCCCGCGGTCTGGGCATGGGTGCCCTGGGGCGGGGACCCCGAGGTTAAGCGGCCGGTGCCGAAGGGCTGGACCATCCACGTAGTGATTCGCCGCGACAAGACCTCGACCAAGATCGACGACACCGAGTCGCATTCAGGGCTGCCGGTCCCATACCCGATCAGCAGAATCCTCATCGCCACCCCAGAGGCCGGATGCGTCGCAGTTGACGTGTACTTCACCAAAGATGACGGCACTGCTCCACCCACTCCGACGGCCACGACAGGATGCGTGACCGCCCACTAGCTGACCTCCCGGCCGCGATGGGATTCGTGCGGCGACGCGTCGTCGGCAAGGGGGAGCAAGTCGTCCTCACCGCGCCGCTGGAGGAACTCGTCCAGCTCGTGGAGTTGGCAGCCCACCGCGTGCGCCAGTGCGGCGCGGGGACTGGGTGTCAGTGTGCCGACCAGCGCGGCTAGGCGGCCGCGCCGGTCGGCAAGGGCGATCCGCTGCACGACTACGGTCGCGTCTCGCGCGTTGAAGACGAACACGAGAGTTTCGCCGAGCTGGGCCTCCAGGGCAGCGGCGATCGGGCGCAGCGATCCCACGCCGGCGCCGGTGGCGGAAAACAGCCTCCAGTACACGGTGACGTCGCAGGGTGTGCCAGTGAACGTCCGCTCGCTGCCGGGGTGCACTCCGAGGGCGGTCGCGGGTGCTGCGTGCAGCTTCTGCCCTGAGCCGCGCAGCAGGTCAGCGGTCACCGGGAACGCGATGCGAAACTCATCCGGACGGGGGTGAAAGACACCACGAACCGAGTTCAGCGGCGGCACCGGGGGCCACCCGTCGGCGGCGGTCCGCCGCCGCACCGTGCGCTTGTCGACGACGAAGGCCGGGGCGCCCATGTAGCTCCGTATGGAGCTTTCATTGACGTCCGGCACGGTGGCCGAGATGTCAGCGATGACGTCCGCCGTGGCGATGGAGCCGCCGGCCGCGTCGATCCGCGTGGCGATCTCGGTGAACAATCCGCCGTACTCGTCGAGGCCCCATCTCCTCAAAGCCCAGGTGGTGCGGGTGGCGCGGCTGAACCGGGAGTTGTCGTGCAGCGCCTGGCGTATTGCCGCCTCCGCGTGAAGAGCCCCGGTGAACTCGGCGATCGCCGCCGGTGACATCGGCTCCCCGCAGACGTTCAGTGCCGCCTGGGCCAGCTCGGCGGCGGTGGAACCCCACCGGACCCACTGTTCGCCGAAGCGGCGCAGGCCTGGTCGACTTTCGACGAACTCGAGTGCCGTTTCTGGCTGAATGCCTAAGCCGCCCAGCTTGGTTGTCAGCGTGGTGGTGGTGGGGGCACCCCAGCGGGTGAGCGCATCGTCGATCACGGCGATCGCCGAGTCCACGACGTCGGTGGTGGTCACCGCCAGCCACCCACCGTTGGTCTCGGCGTACGGGCCCGCCAGGTGCAGCAAGATCTGCCCGGCGTCACCTGACTGGTCCACACCGAAGCCCTGTAGCGCCGCCTCGGCAACGGGCCTTCGCGTCAACGTGCCAAGGAGCCGGCCCAGCTGTTCGGCGCACTCGGTGATGACCGCGTGCGCAAGCTCGGGGAGCAGACTCTTGAACCTGGCGTACGCCCGCGGGAGGTTGCGGGTCACGTTGATCTGGGTGACACCGAGCTGCTCGGCGGTCACCGGCACCGTCGTGGGATGCAGTGCCCAGCCCCGCGCTGCCAGCAGCTGGTAGTCGTAATCGGTCAGCCGATCGACGAGCAGCGACACTGCTGTGGTGACGTCCGCCGCGGCGTCGGGCGGCAAGATCGCCTGCGCGCGGGCAGCCGCCTCCCACCCCGCGATCAGGATGGCCCGAACGGTCCCGATGCCACCTTTCGGACGGTTGACCAACGACTCGATGGTCTCGTCCGCGAGATCGGACCACACCTGGAAACGGTCGCCGTAGAACGTCTCGGCGCGGCCAGGGAGCCAGTCGTAGGGCACAGGCAAGGGTGCGATCTGGTCGAAACCGTCGAGCAGCTCACGCACTGGGGTCTGCGTCGAATCGCAAACTGAACGCCACCACTGGGCTGCATCGGGACCGATGCCGGCGGCGGTGTTCACCGTGGCAATTCTTCCAGCCTCGCCCCCCTACACCCCGCCGTCGCCGAGCCGCCATTCATCTCAGTCCTTGGTGGCGGCCCACTCTTTAAGGCGCTCCGGTCGCAACCGACGTTTGTCGAACTGGAGCTGCTTGCCCTTATTCAGATCGAGCGCGATCTGCCGCAGTTCCTCGGGCCCGGCGCCGCCCCATTCGTTGCGCAGCGCCTCCACCATCAACGCGTCAGGATCGAGCTCAAACCCGCGGCCGCGCAAGTAGGTCAGCGCGTGGATCACTTCCGATCGCTCGCGCTTGTCGATTAAGCCTTGGTTGCCGACCGCGAGACCGGTGAGATCACGGATGGCCGCCCGCAGGGCTGCCGGCGCCGCCGCAACAGGCGCGATCTCTTGTCCACCGAGGTGTTCGGGGTTGAAAGCAGTCACCCACGGGCCGTGGTGCGGCACCCCGGGAAAGCGTGACGGTCCGTTCGCGTGAACAACGACCAGGCCCTCGATTCCGCCGCGGCGCTCGACCTCCAGGACCTCGGAAAGGTTCAAGAACGTCGCAACGACGGTGCCTTCCGGGCGGCCATAGAACCGCGACTTCGACGACGGCGACGTCACCCTGATCCCCATCTCGTGGAGGCGGTTCTCCTCGATGCTGCGGGTGTCGGGTGCGTGGATGGTGGCGCCGTCACCGGCCCATCGCAGAGCCTGTGCGAGGGCTCGGGGGAAGGGCTCATGGGATTCGACGTACGCGCGGCGCATCCCTTGACCCTAGAACCGGCCGCCGACACGGCCGTGACGGCTACGCGGCGCGGTGGCCGATGATGCTGATCGACGACACCGCGAAGTCGTTCAGGTCACCGGTCTTGGGGGTGTCGGAGGCAATGACACCACCTTGCCCGGGGATGGTCGTGGTGTCGGCAACCGGACCGGTGGGTGTGCCGAACTCGGTGACCGTGATGGTCATCGCAGATGCGAGAACCGGCGGCTGCACCGGCGTGACCACTTCATCGCGCAAGTTGTTGGTCTGCTGCGTCAACCGCGTCTCGTCGGGATCGTTGAACTGGTACTCGACGGTCGCCGCGGTTTTGTGCTTCAGCCACTCATCCGAGCCATCCGGATTGACCCGGTTCCAGCCGGGCACGATGGAGACACCGGTGACGACATACCAGTTGTCGAACTCCACACGCAGCACCGTGCCGGGAACTCCGTATGCCGGCACGCACATCCACGCGGTGTTCACGTCGGTGTCGAAGGCCTGCATCGGATCGGTCGATCCGGCGGTGCACCGACTGGCGGCGGACTTGATCCCGATGGGCCCGTCAGCAGCCGATGCACCGGGATCCGCCGGAGCCGGAGAGGCGGGCGGCTGCGCAGTCATTGTCGGCACCGAGTACGCCGGCGTCGTTGATGCGGTGGTCGACGATTGCTGCTCTGCACCACTCGGCAGGACCAGAACGACCACGACCAGAACAACCACCACCGCGGCGGCGATCGCACCGAGCCGATGCGAGCGCCGGCTCCCGTCGAACCACCCGAACTGCCACCACGGCTTGTCCTTGCCGCCATCCAGATCGACATCCCCAGCGCCCGGGTCAGGCACTGCAATGTCGTCGTCGTCGCGATGGACATAGGCGCCCCGGCCTGTTCCCGTCAACAGACCGTGATCGGCGGGACCTGTCATCACGCGGCCCAGCTCGGCCAGATCGGACTGCTCCTCATCGGTGAGGTCGCGATCGCGGCGATCATCACCGTCGTACGCCGCGTAGGCCGCGTCGTACTCCCCGGCACCAGCACCGAGATCGGCGTCATCGGTGTTCGGCATCCACTCGCCGTAACCTTCATCGGAGTTCGACGCGAACTCAGCGCTCACGTCCTCGAACAGTTCCGGGTCTGCGAGCAAGTCATCGGCGATCTGGTCTGCATGGCGGTGATACAGATCGGACATATCGACATCACTTTCGGGGCCTGGAGCCGCACGCCACTCCGAGTCGAGAGCGTTACCAGCGTCGGGAAATTTTATCCCGTCCGGCCCAGAGAACCCGGTCATGCGGCCGCACCAGTTCCGGCGAACGCATCGGCGTCGACGCGGCCCCACCGCGCCTCAACACAGGCCCGATCCAGATCGTCGCGGTCTGACTCCACCGCCTCGCGCAGTCGAGTCAGTGCGCGCCGCAGACGCGACTCCAGTTTGTTCTCCGTGACACCCAACACCGCCGCGACTTCACGCACCGGCAGTGCAGCGTCGCCACCGAACCGGATCTTCAGCGCACGGTGATCCTGCTCGACCAGAACACCGCGAGCCAGCGCCCAATCCAGGAGAACATCGGCGGTCAGGTAGGTGTCGACTTCGGCGTGCACATCCTCGCCGGCGACATCTTCGAACGACGGCTCCGCGGAGCACAGCGGCGCCTCATGCAGCTTCGTGACAGTGCGCAAAGTGATCCAGTACAGCTGCGCATCGGCATGCTTGTGCGTCGGCTTCACCGCCGGCAAGGCACGGGATAGGAACGCATCAACGGTGACCTGGAAGCGCTCCTCCAGGGAATCGCCGGGAGCGTGCCGCGCAACCGAGGACAGCATCACCGCCTTGGCTCCGAGCAGCACGGTCGCGGCCAGGCCGACGCCGCGGCGATGCTCAGCAAGAAGCAGCGCCGTCGATGTGGTGTCCCGGCCACCGAGTGCGTCGAAGAGTTGCTCGATGCTGACGACATCTACGGCGCGCAGCCAGTCGGTGACGTGCGCGCGGTGGGAGCGCATGCCGGCAGTGCGGAGCGCATGCTCACGAAGCGCGGCGGCCGGGCGGGGGAGGGCAAGAGGTTGAGTGGTCATCGCCAGTCTCCTGAAGGAGTCGTGGTGCGCCAGTGCGGCGCAGCTGATGACCACAGCCTCTGAACCAGTTGTGAGCTAACCGTCAGCTACGACGTGAGCGACGGCGTGAAAGCGCCCCCAGGGAACTTCTCACAGGTGTGATCTACACCACAAAACGAGGTGTCACACGCCGCTGAGCAGCGTGCATACAGTGCCTGAGGGGTGCGCGACCATAATTCCCAGTTCTCACGCGACGGAAAATCCGGGGCCCGATTTTCACGCTCACAGCACACTGATGATGGACGTGCGCCCAGCGTGCGCGTTGATGAGCGGGCGGCGTGCACCCGGTCGTGCGCGTCATGTGCGCGGAACGTGCGCGGCTCCGCTGATAGCTGGTCACGCGCCCTGTGCGCGGGTCGTGAGCGGTCGCGCACAATTCATGTGCGCGACCTGCGAGGAAGTTATCGGCAACGGTTGTGAGGTCACATTCACACGGTTGACCTGCGAAAATAGCGCCAGCTACGTTCCCTCGTGGGGGCACCGCTGTCCTTATCGCTCCGCTGCACGGCCAGCGTACCCCCCCTGTCAAGGGGGGTATAGCAAATCAGATTGTATTTCGTTAGGCGAACTAAAGACTTGCTGGGGACGCGCTATTTGCGATAGCGGGGTAGCCGCCTGGCTCCTGGCGGCCTAATTCACTCCACCCACACGCGACGGAAAGCGCCCCTGCGGTCGGTACTTCACGGATAGAGGCGGCACCCAGCCCCACTCCCATTCCGAGAAGGACACCCACCCATGGCGACCTCCGCATCAGCTCGCTCGCGCAACCTCGACATCAGCCCCGCGATCGCCGCAGTGCGCGCCTACTCACGCGACGTCAAGATCGCCTGCGACGAGCTGCACGACGACCCGTTCGACATGAACGCGCGCGCCGCTCTGCTCAAACTCATCGTCGATGACAGCCCCGAAGCGGACGCCGCATTCACCCGTGCGCTCGCCGAGAATGGCGCCGGGACTGTGGGAGACTGATTTACCGTGACAGGTAAACTTCCCTCTCAAAGGAAGCACTTCGACGAGCTGGTCAAGCCGCTCGATCGAGGCCTACTCCTGAACCGCGCGGTCAGTGTCCTCGGCGTCATCGGCGGAATCTTCGCAGTAATCACACTCCTCACATCACTGTGGCCCGATGCCGACCAGAGCGACCCCACACCAGGCAACACATCTGTGCCGGCGTCCACACTCGTCACCGGTTTCGCGCGCGATTACGTAACCACCTACCTCACGGCGAAAGCGGGCGACGAACAGAAACTCGCCCACTACGTGACGCTCAAAGACGTGAAGCTGCCGCCCATCGCCGGGCAGTTCACCGACACCGACGTGGCCTTCGCCAAGCAGATCACCACGACCGGCGACGGGGTGGCTCTGTGGACAGTCACGGTCTCCGGACTGGTCAACGGAGCGACCACCACCACACCGCAGCGGACCTACTACCGCGTGCCGATCACCGTGCTCGACGGCGCTCCGCGCGCTACCGCGCTGCCGATGCAAGTGGCCGGGCCCGGAGTCGGCGTCGACTTCCGATTGGGCTACCGCTACACCGTCGCGGCCGACTCGCCCCTGGCGATGACCGCCACCGGATTCGTCCGCTCCTACCTGACCGGCGGAGCCGACTTCGCGCGCTACGTCACCGCCGACGCCACCGACAAACCCATCCAGCCGGCCCCCTACGCCAAGGTCGACACCGTGTCCATCGACGCGGACGTCAGCGGCAACGGCAGCGGCGCCGACACCGCCGAGGTCTACATCACCGTGGCCGCGCGCACCAAGAACTACACCCTCACCCAGCTCGCCTACCCCCTGACACTCAGGTCAGTCGAAGGTCAGTGGCAGGTGGTCTCGATCGCCTCCGCGCCGCTGCTGCAGACACGGCCCGACACTCCGCAGGACGACAACACCACCACCTCCACATCGACGACTCCGCCGCCACCACCGACGCGCGGCTGAACCCTCCACCGAGATCGAAAGGAACACTCCAATGACCGACCTCCAGGTCCTCCTTGAGAACATCCGCGTCGTCGCCGTGGGCTGCGCCGGCACGCTGCTTCTGCTGTGGGGAATCTTCTACTTCTTCCGAAACCTGTTCGGCGAAGCGGGCCGCAATCCGGTGAAGATCGCCGTCTCGGCGTTGGCCATCACCGGAGCCGCCGGCGTCTTCGCCATGATCCCGTCACTGATCAGCGCCGGCAGCAACACCGGCGAGCAGATCGGCGGCGGTGGCGGCTACTCGATGCCCGCGCCGGCCCCGCTGCTGCCCGCGGCGACCGACCTGACCGGCGACCTGGCGGCCGCATGACTTGGGTGCGCTGGGTGCGTGTCGCCACCTCGGGACGACGCTTCCGGACCTACGTCGGACGCCTCCCCGGTGGGCGCCGACTCCCCGGCGGGGCTCGCCCCATCGAGCAGATCGTGGGGTTCACGGCGACTCTCGTCGCGACCATCTTCGCGACCCGGCTGCTGCCCTACAACGCGATCGCCGTGTTCGGAACCGGACTCCTGCTCGCCTTCGCGGTCACCGCGGCCCTGAGCCTGATCAAGTACGACGGAGTGCCCGTCCTGGGCAAGGCCGCCCGTGTAGTGAGCCTGATCGTCGACCGCAAGCCGACGGTCCTGGCCCGCGAAGAGCTGGATCGGCAAGCCTCAGCCAACCCGCACGCATTCGTCATCGACGACACCCCCCTCAACGCCAGCTGACCTCCACAACGCCACACCTGCATACGAAGGACCCGAGCGCACCGTGAAGCTCCGCCAGCCGACCGCAGCCCGCCGCCACCATCTGCAGTGGACCCACCACGGCGGCGTCTTCGCCACCTACTTCGTCGAGGCAATCGACTACGGCCTGCGCCAACCCGAAGACAAAGCCGGCGTCGCAGACGCGCACGAATCGCTCATCCTCAACTGCCCCGACAACACCTTGCTGCTGAGCCTGCAGGCGCCGCTGGATCTCGTCGACGTCATGAACCGATCACTCGATCGCGTCGACCTGCACCGCACCCCGGACTACATCAAGGAAACCCTCGCCGGCTACAAGCGCATCGCCGAGATCGCCCCGCTGACCCGCATCTACACCATCACCTTCCCTCTCGGGAAGAGCGCGCTTCGCGGAGAACCCTCCGCCCGCGACGTCGCCGAGCAGCTCGCCGCCGCCGAGGAGCTGCTCACCGTCATCGACCCCGAATCAAACTTCCGGTTGCAGCCCGTCCCCGAGGGGCTGCTGCCCTTCATCTGGAATCACAACCTCATGCGAGGATCGGCACTCGAACACGCCCCGCACAACCCAGCCAACGCCTCACCGAGCACGACGGCCCCCACCCCGTACTTCCTCCCAGGCATCCTCGACGAAGGCGCCCGCACCGAGAAGTCCTTCCGCCGCAGCTTCGACCCCATGCTCAAAGCCATGATCCGGCTCGACGAGGGCGAGGTCATCAACAGCTACCAAGCCATGTTGACCCCGATGTCGTTCCCGCCGGCGATGGGATTTCCCGGTCATTCCGAGTTTCTGTCCGTGCTCGACGGGATCCCCGATGTCAGCGTCGGCTGGGCCATGCGCGTGCGCCGCCGCGACCGAGAGTCCGCGATGCAACTCAACGAAAAGGTGCTCGGCAAGCTCGGCGTCCAGCTCGGCGAACGCGACACTGACGTCGGCTTCCACACCCAAGAGCTGCGACGCAAAGTCGACACCCTGGCTGCCTACAACGACAGCCTCGCCACCAACGAGAACGCTGAAGAGGTCGAGTTCACCACCGTCCTGGCCGTCGGCGCCCCCACCCAAGCTGACCTGACCCGCAGCATCGGAACGCTCAAAGCCAAATTCCGTCGCCTCGGCATCCGCGTCGACACCCCCCGCGGAGCCCAACGCAAGCTCTGGATGATGCTCAACCCCGGCGCGCCGACCGACAGCGTGTACACCGACTACCAGCACGTCACCGCCACCCCCGACTGGGCGGGATTCGTTCCCTTCACCACCGCGCGGCTGCTCGACGACACCGGCCCGATCATCGGCGTCAACCTCCTGTCAGGACTCTTCGAGCCGCTGCACTTCAACTTCCTGAACAAGGTGCTCTCCGACATCAGCCCGGCCATCGCCATCGCCGGCGAACTCGGCTCCGGCAAGAGCTACTTCACCAAGACACTGATCAGCATCATCGCCGACCTGCTCGGACAGTTCCTCGTCATCGACCGATCCCAGCAAGGCGAATACATCCCACTGCTGCAGTCGATCCCCGGCTCGGTCCTGATCACCCTTGACGACCCCCGGTTCACCCTCGATCCGCTGCGGCTATTCACCGACCCGCACAAAGCCCGACGCATCACCCTCGACACCATCCTTCCGCTGCTCAACATCCCGGTGGTTTCCGCGCCAGGCACGCTGCTGGCCGAAACACTGCAACCCGAACACCGCGCCGCCCACCAGCTGCGCTCCCTGGCCGACGTCCGCGACTACCTGGCCCGCCAGGCCGAGCGCTCCACAGGCCGCGACGCCGACGACCAACACGCACTCGTGCGCGCCATGGACGCCGTGGAAGCCCCAGTGCTCTTCGACCGGTCACTGCCACCCATGCCGCTCACAGCCACCGCGACCGTCGTGCGGACCCACACCCTGGCGCTGCCCACCGTCGACGAACTGACCTTGACCCACGCCTACGCGAACCTGCCGTGGCGCAAACGCCTCGGCCATACGCTCTACGAACTAGTCGGGCTCTTGGCGCGCGATCAGTTCCTCAAGCCGGGCCGCTTCGGCGCCCTGGTCGTCGACGAGGCCTACCACTTCACCGCCACCACCGTCGGCAAGCAGATCGTCGAAGAATTCGTCCGGGACGGCCGGAAACACGCCGCCGGCATCATCTTGTCCTCGCAAGATCCCAAGGCCGACTACGCCTCCACTGCGCACAACCTCATCCCCAACCGCTTCGCCTTCCGGCAACGCCACACCACCTTGGCGACCAACAGCCTGGAGTGGCTCGGCGTCGACATCGAACGCGACGCCTACCTCATCAAGCAGCTCCGCGAGAACACCTCGCCGCCAGTGGGACGCGGCGAGACCGTCGCCCCCAACCGCCGCGGCGAGTGCTTCATCGCCGACGGCCGCGGCCGCATCGGCCGGGGAAAGATCTTCGGACCCGCCCGCGAAGACCGCGCACGCGCGGTGTCCACCACACCCGAGCAGGTGACGATCTAGTGCTCGCCGCCGCCTTCTTCCGACCCGGCTGGGACCCCACCCTGCCCACACTCGGCCAGCTCTTCGCCCGCGGCTGGGCACTGTCGAATGCCACCCGCCTGCGCCGGTTCACCATGCTGCCGATCTACCTGCAACTGTGCCTGTGCCTGGTCGCGCTGATCTTTCCCGCTGAAGCGCACGCCGCGATCGGACCCCAAAGCCCCCTGCTCTACGTCCTCGGGGTCACCGACTCCTACGGCGTCCCGCTGTCGCGCTACGCCATCTCCACCGACTACGGATCCGTCCTCGACGGCGGGTCCCAAGCCGTCCTGGCCACCCTGCTCGAAGCAGAAGCCGGACTGTTCGTCGTCATCGGCGGCGTCGCCATCTGGTTCCTCATGTACGTCATCAGCTTCGGGTTCCTGCCCGACCTCGTGCAGCCCGTGGCATCCGTCGTCCAGGACTACGCCGGCCAGATCCTGCCCGGCGTCGCCGCGATCGCCGCGATCGTCGCCGCCACCTTCGTCGCGGTGAACATCCTGCGCGGAAACCTGCCCCGCGCCGCCTCCCAGGGCGCGGCCGCCGTGCTCATCGCCCTCATCGGCGGAGCCCTGGTCTACTCACCCATCAGCTGGGTCATCTCCGACTCCGGGCCCCTGGCCCAAGGACGCGACGTAGCGGTCAGCCTGGGCTCGAACTCCGTGGCAGGCCTCGACAACACCTCCGACACCCTCAACCGCCTCGAAGGGACGCTGGCCACCTCGTTCGTCCGCCGGCCACTGCAGACCTGGAACTTCGCCGGGCAGCCCGACAGCACGCCGAGCTGCGCGGCGGCCTGGAGCGAAGGAGTGAGATCCGGGGACCCCGACAACATCAAGGACGGCATCCGGGCATGCGGTGCCTCCGATTCGGCCGCGATGAAAGCGACAGCTGACAACCCCAGCCCCGGGCAGCTGGGCACCGGCGTTCTGATGCTGATGTTCATCGGCATCTTCGCGCTGTTCTGCGCCGTGCTCGGATTCCACATCGTTCTCGAGTTCTTCCGTGCCGTGGCCAACGCCTTCAAGCTGTTGTGGGGCTTCGCTGTCGGCGTCATCCCCGGGGGACCCCAGGCGTCACTGGTGAACACGTTCGTCGCCATGCTGTTCTCCGGCGTGGCGATGTTCGGCTACATCACCATGACGATCTTCATCGGCGAGATCGTGACCGTCGTCTTCCGCCAACAAGGCAACGGCGTCGTGGCGATGATGTCGGCCCTCATCCTGATGATGGTCGCCATCCGGCTGGTCTTCGCGATGTCCAAGAGCCTCAAGAAATCCAGCGCCAACGTCGCCTCAGGGGTCATCAGCAGCGTCGGCGCCGCACCACCCCCGCCGACCACGAACATCCTGCAGGAAAAGGCCGGAGGATTCCTTCGCGACAGCAGCGTGGTCGCCATGGGCCTCGGCGCCACCATGGCCGGCGGCGCGCTCGCCGCCCGCTCACCGTCGGCCTCGCACGCCCTGCACGTCGTCGCACCGTTCGTCCGCGGGGGACGCAGTTCGATGGTCCGCCATCTCGACCGTGGCGCCGACATCTACGAGAACAAGAAGGCCGCCGAAGCTGCAGCAGCCGAGAGGGCCGCCAGAGAGGCCGAGAAGGAGCAGAAGAAAGCGGCCAAGCAGGGCAGCGCCCCACCCACCGCGTCCACGGCGACGGCGCCGCCGGCGACAGCAGCATCTACACCCAGCAACGCGGCCCCCGCGGCGACCGGTAACGGTGGGGGACCAGCGCCAGCACCGCAGAGCGGATCGGCGCCGGCGACCACGCAGTTCAGCGCCGCACCCGACAGCGGGGACGTGGCATCGTCGCAGGCCACGCCGCTAACGGCCAACGACCTCCAGCCCCCGGCGCCCTCAGCGCCGCCATCGGCACCCAGCCCTGGGTACAGCCCGCCAGGAGGCAACCCCGCCGGCTCCGGGCCCCACGACGGACCACCCCCTGCGCCCAGAACAGGATCCGCGGCACCGCTTCCCGACTGGGGCAACGGTTCTACCAGCGGCGATGACACGTCCCCACCGTCGGGGCCAGCGCCCGGGCCCGCCGGCGCCGACGCGGCGCCACCCTCACCGTTCGAGCCGCCAGCGCACCCCGCACCGCCACCCGCTCCGCCGGTCACACCGCCTGCCACCGGATCCACCCGGCCCCTGCCGCCACCCCCAGGGCCCCGACACAGCGATGAAGGAGACGCCCCGTGACCTCACCGGACAACGAACCACGTCGCCAGTCGCCGCTACGCGGACTGCTCGGCGCCGCCGCCGTGCAGGGGACCCGCAAGGTCGCCGTCTCCGCGGGATCGGCCGTCGTCGGCGCCGTCGGATGGCCCGTGATCCTCGCCGTGGCCGCAGTCCTGATCCTGCTGGCCCTCGTCCTGGTCATCACTGCGATCGTCGCGCTCAGCCGCATGTCCGATCAGCAGCAAAACTTCGCCTACCAGTGCGAATCCCGGCTCGGCTACTCCGTCGGCAACACCGCGGCACTGGCCGTCGTCCCCCGCCTGGCCACCTCGGTGCCCTTCGATCAGGCCCCGGCGACAGCGTGGGAGACCACGGCGCTCCAGCCGGCGACGACCACCAGCGCCACCACCACGACCGCCACTCCGACGTCGACCCCCACCACGGCCACCACCAGCGCAAATAGCACGTCCCCCGCCAATCCGTACGCAACGCTGACCCCACCACCCACCGCGGACGCCAACACCACGGCATGCGCAAACGCCGTGCGTAACGGCGATGTCGTCGGGCCCCCGCTGACCACACCAGGCGATGAGATCGGCCGACAAGCGGCCACCCTGGCCAACAACCAGGTCGGCCTACTGGCAACCGACGCCGACGGAAGTACCGCTGGCCCCACGAATGAGGCCTTTTCGGCAGCTAACTTGGTCAGATACGCCTACTACCAGGCCACCGGGGGAGAGGTCACCTTGCCCAAGGACGTCGCACAACAGATCGACACTGGCGATCGCGTCGACCCGAGCGCGATCAGCCCCGGCGATCTCGTGTTCTTCAACTTCACCCCCACCCAGGGACCGACCGCCGTCATGATCGCCATCACGCCGACCCTCGGCATCGACGCCACCACCGTGAACCAGCCGATCGCCGTAGGAGTTCTGCCCACCGGCAACATCATCATCAAACGACCCCGCACCCAGACCCACCAGGAGGTGCCGACCCCGTGAGTGAAGAGCAGCTCGCCGAGACCTCCGCACCCCCGCTGCCTCCAGGCATCGGCACATCCCCTGACACCGGCCCCCGCGACAACCGACGGGCCCCGATCCTGCCGATCACGCCGCGCCTACCCGGCGGCCCGGCCGCACCACCAGCACAGCAGCAACCGCCGGCCACCACGCCGACCGCCCCCGCGGCCGCGCAACCCGCACCCACGAGTACACCCGCACCAGGACAAGCAGCACCGGTCCCGCCGCCGGGCACACCGGGCGCCGTCCCTCCGCCGGCCGCCGGCGACCCCACCGCCGCGGCCGACCCCGCCGGCGGCACCGACGATCACGGCCACGATCACTCAGAAGGCGCCGACGACGCAGCGGCCCCCGCCGACGACGCGGCGCCCGACGCCGCCAAGCCCCCGATCAACGCGCAGGACGCCGCCGGAATGCTCTCCGGCCTGGCTGAACCGCTAGCCAGCCTGCCGTCGGCACTGATGGGCATCGGCTCGGGCCTGCTCGCGCCGTTCGGCCAAATCCTCAACCAGTTCGGCCAAGGCAACCCGGCCATGCCGAACTCCAGCGGCTTCCCGCAAGGAGTCCTCGATCGACTCGGCTCCACCGATGCCAGCACCGGCATGCAAGGACAGGCCGGAGACGCCTACCAGTCCGACGTCGACAAACAAGCCAACCAGGCCCGCGCCATGGACAACCTGGAACGCAAACTACGCTCCTCCCTTGAAGATTCGGCGTCGAACTCCACACTCGGCCGCGACAAGATCGAACAGATCATCAACCAGGTCAAGTCCGCTCTGCAGGCGATGGGACCCATCGCCAACACCCCAATGGGCCAGTTCGGCGTCCTGACCACCATCGCCCAAGGGCTCCAGCAAGCTGGAGCGGTCCTTACCGACGCGATCGGCAAGGACTCACTGAACGCCGGCACCATCAAGTCGATGTCCGCGGACTACCTCAAGGACCTCAACGCCAGCGGGCCCGACGACCAGGAGCAGCAGCAGCTGCTCGCCGCCGGCGGACCCAAAGCCTGGGCGATCAAAGCGCTCGCCGCCAACGGCATCACCGACCCCCGCGCGGTCGCCAACTGGTTGCCCGGCCTGATGACCATGGGGCAGCGGGAGTCAGGCAACAATCCCCGCGCCGTCAACGGCTGGGACTCCAACGCCGCCAAAGGAACCCCGTCCATGGGGTGGATGCAAACCATCCGACCAACCTTCGAATCGCACTGGCGCCCGGGCACCTCGCAAGACATTTTCGATCCCGTCTCCAACGCCGCGGCCGCCATCCACTACATGATGAGCAGGTACTCGGTGTCCGCAGACGGATCAGACCTGATGTCCAAGGTGCAGCAAGCCAACCCCTACGCATCGCCGAAGGGCTACTGACATGCCCAAAATGGAAACAGCGCAACGTAACCCAGGGCTCGCCGCCATCGTCGCGGTGCCGGTGGTAATCGGCGCGTTGTGGTTCAGCGGCGCCGCCACCGCGACGTCGTGGGCACTGCGCAACGGATACTTCAGCTCCACCAACCCGCTACTGGCGCTGCCCGGAGCCAACCCCCGCGGAGCCGGCCCCACCGTGCTGACCGTCGCCGCACTGGCCGCCATCGCCATCGGCATCGTCGCCGCGGTCATGATCGGAATCCGGATGGCCGCACCAGTTCAGCACGACCCCGACGACCGCCGTCCCGTCCCGTCCGTGGCCGCCCCCGTCCTGGCCGCCACCGCGCTCACCGGTGGCGTCCTCATCCTCGCGCTGATCCCGTTCATCCCCGACCTGATCGCCGCAGCGATCGGAGTCATCGCGGCCTACGGCCTGGCCGACCTGCTCACCGAGAAGCTGCGCGAGCGCCGCGAACGCGCCCGCTACCTCAACGAAATCGAATGGGCGCTCTACCCGTATCTCGGCTACGACGAGCTGCCACGCCGACGCCTGGTCGCCATCACCGAATGGGACGAGGAAGTCGAAGGGCAACCCGAGAAACCCAAGACAATCCTGCTGGCCTATCGCGGCCGCCGCGAAGAACTCAAGCCCGAACTGAGCCGCCGACTCGACGATGCGGTCGGCTCGCACTACACGCTGTCCTACGCGACCACCGACCAACTGATCACCGCCAGCCTGGCCAGCGTCAACACGGAGTCCCCCACCGTGCGCGGACTTCGCGAGCAGATCGCCAGCACAGAACTGTTCGCCTCCGGCGCCACGGTCACCGATGTGCAGTACAGCGAAAGCGGCGACATACGCCAGTTCACCGTCCATCACCAGATTGGCGCGAAACTGTCTGGCACAGACCGCATTCGGTCAATCGCCCGCAAGATCAGCGACCTGCTTCCCGGCCGATGGCGCGCCACCCGCTGCGACCACCTCGCCGGTACCGCCGTCTTCGAACTGCGCCCCGAGCTGCCCACCAAGGTCTACCCGCCCGTCCAGGCGCCGGTGTCCACCGTGGAGCAAGCATGCGCTACGTACGACCACGCCGCGATCCCGCTGGCCGTCGACGAAGAAGGCACCGTCATCGAATGGAACCTCAAAGTCAACCCCCACATGCTGCTGATGGGACCCACTGGCACCGGCAAGACCGCCACCATCCACAACGCGATCGTGCAGGCCGCCCGCCTCGGTGTCCGCATCTTCATCATCGACTTCAAGGGCGGCGAATTCACCAGCTACCGCACCTATCCCAACGTCGTCGCCGTCCTCACCGAACCACACGAAGCGATCGCCTTGGTCAACACCATCTACAAGGAGATGCAGCAGCGCTACAACCTGTACAAGCGCAACCGCCGGGCCCTGTCCACCAAAGAGCCCTTCATGATCGTGTTCGACGAGTACACCGAATTCCAGGAAGCCATCAAGACCTTCTACGCCAACACCAAGGAGAAAGGCGCACCCCGGGACTGCCCGACGCTGCGACAGTTCTCCTCGCTGCTGCGCCTGGGCCGCACCAGCCGCTTCCACTGCGTAGCCGCCCTACAGCGCGCCGACGCCGACTTCCTCAAAGGTGAGGCCAAAGACAACTTCACTCAACGACTTTCGCTGGGCAAGCTGTCCACCCAGGCCGCGATGATGATCCACAACGACGCCAACGCCGGACGCACCGTCCCGATCGGCGTCCGCGGCCGCGGCACCGCCCTCAACCGCGCCGGCTGGCCCACCGAAGTGCAGGCCTTCTACGTCCCCGACCCCTCAGACCCCGCCGACGAGGACGAGAAGCAGATCGTCGACGAGCTGCGCCCCCCGATCGCGCTCTACGAACGCGGCATCGTCATGCCGCCGGAAACCGATCCCACCACCGAACCGGAGGGCTTCGGCACCTACCAGAACCTGCCCCTGCTCAAGGCCGCCGACTACCCCCACTTCGACCCGCACGCCGCCGGCTACGCACCGCCGGGATGGTTGGACTTCCAGGACCGCGGCGTGGAATCCATCTTCGGCAACGCCCCCGGTGGCCCCCGACCCGCGTCCGCTGCGGAGCTGGCCGAAAGCTACGTCGACCTCGACGTCGAAAGCCGACGCGTCGACGTCAGCGAGTTGGAGATCGGCGATTACCTCTGCCACCCCGAGACCGGGGACTGGGCCATCCTCGACGAGGAACCCAGCCCAGGAGAGGACCCGGACACCACCGTGCTCATCCTGCGCGACGCCTTCTCCGGCGAGCGCGAGGAAACCGAGGTCGCCAGCGACGCGACGATCGAGGTCAAAGACCTCGCCGAAACCCATCTGGCGGCCGTATGAGCCCCCCGACCGACTCGGCAAATCCAACCATCAAGAAAACACGCGTTGACGTGCAGAAAATTGCCGGGTATCGCCAATAATGGAAAAATCAGGGTTGATGAAAGGAGCCTCCACCGGTGGCTAAGCAGAACGACTTCACCAAACGCGCCAATGAGCTGCTCACGGCGCGGCTGGATCCGGTGAAACGCCTCGGCGAGCTGCTCGACGCCAAGGCCGAGAAGGAGGCCGAACTCAGGAGTCTGGACTCCGACATCGAGAAGGCCGCCCAGTCGTGCATCGAGGCAGGCTGGAAGCCGGCCGAGCTGACCGATCTCGGTGTCCCTCGGGCGGCCCTCCCACGCCGGCAGACCCGCACGGCGGCCCTGGAGCCGCGCACCGACAGTAAGGACCAGCCCAGCAGCGGTGAGGGCGCCGCCGCTGGCGGCCCCGCACCGAACCCCACCCCGTAAATGACGTCAGGCGGCGCAACTCGTGACGAGATCACAGCCATCCTCAACCAACTCCGAGGCCTCCTCGGAGAGGGGACACCTGTGACTGCGCCGCTGCCCTCGACCATCCCCGACGACGTTGGCCAACGCCTGGAGGCGCTGCCCAACGGCCTCGGCGACTTCATCGAAAACCTGGTGATCTCGCGGAAGAGTCAGGCCCAGATCAGTGCCGCGCTCGCCGAGGTCGACCCGTCACTGGTGCCGGTCGTCGACGAATCGGGTGCCCACGTAAACGCCGGCCGCGAGGACATCGACAACACCACCAACCAGTACGTCAGCCGCGACGACGCACTCACACCGGTGGAGAACACCCCGATGGGGGCCATGGCGTCGCTGCAGAACAAGGCCGACGCCGTGGCCAACGGCTCCAACGCCGTACGCACCCAGATGCCGCCGGCCGAGATGCGCCGTGTCCTCGTCGACGCCTTGGCCCAGAAGTACTACCAGCAGGCCAAGTCCGCCGGCTCTGGCATGCCGGGCATGGGAGGTGGCTCCGGTGGCGGCATGGGCGGCGGACCCGGTGGCGGCATGGGCGGCGGATCTGGAGGAGGCGGCGGTAACCCGCTCAGCGCCCTGTCCGGGCTGTCCTCAGCGCCGGCCAGCATGCTGTCATCGCTGTCGTCGGGCAAGGGCGGATCCGAGGGCACCCGCCTTGCCGCGCGGGCCACCCCAGACGGTGCACTCCCGCAAGGCGTGGCCCCCGAGAAAGGCCTGCAGCGCAACACAATTCTGCTGGCCCGCGCGATCAGCGCCGCGTTCCCTGAGATCTCCGACATCGGGGGCTACCGCCAAGACGCACTCAAGTGGCACCCCAACGGCCTGGCGATCGACGTCATGATCCCGAACTACTCCAGCGCCGAGGGCAAAGCGCTCGGGGACCGCGTACTGGCCTTCGCGATGCAACACGCATCCAGATACGGCCTGGATCATGCGATTTGGCGACAGACGATGTACACCCAGGGATCGTCGCCGCGGGGGATGGACAGCCGCGGGGGAGACACCGCGAACCATTTCGACCACGTGCACATCGCCACAGAAGGCGGCGGCTACCCCACCGGAGGGGAAACCTATGCCCTCTAACCGCTCCGCACTCCCCAGCTCCCGCGCTCACCGCTTCACCGCACCCGGAGGTATGTAGGCCCGTGACCGACAACAAGTTCAGTGACCTGACCCATTGGGAACCGCTCCAAAAGGTCGGCTTCGGGATGGGTTGGTCACCCGGATGGCGACCTGAGGGCCAGTCGTGGAACATCGGCACCAACGACACCTACTGGGACACCGTGCTCGGGCGCGCGCGAGAGGCGTACGGCGACCCCAACATCCGCTTCGACAACACCGACGACACCTCATCCGAGCGCCACCTGGTCTTCGGCGATGGCACCAGGCTGCCCGCCGACGGCACCCTGGCCTACCGGGACAGCGCCAGCAATCAGAACTGGATCAACAACGGTGACGGCACCTTCACCAAAGCCGACCAGAACTTCCAGCCGGTGGGACAACCGTTCCCGCCCGCGGGTTTCCGCAGGATGGCAGATGGCAAGTACGCGCCGGTGGATGCGCGTGGCAATCAGGTAGGCCCGCTCCACAGCCAGGCACCCCCCAACTTCCCCGGCAGCCCGGCCTGGCACCATTCACCGCTCACTGACGTCTTCACGCCGGTGAACGCCAACGGCGACTACTACGAAATCGATCCCGCCACCGGACAACACAAGTACTTCGACAAGAGTGGCAACCCGATCAGCAAGGAGAAGTACTCCGCCGGGGCGCCGTCGCCCCAGCAGACACCCAACGGACAGCCCGCACCCGCACCGGGCGCCAAGCCGCCGCTGCAGAGCACCCAAGTCAGCGTGCCCGAGGGCATGAGCACCCCGGAGTACCCCGCCTGGGCCACTGACGTCGACCCCGACGTCCCCAACCAGATGACCGGCGTCGTCGTGCGCCTCTATGAACTGTTCGGCAGCGGGACACCGGCCACCAGCGAGCTGCCCGAGTTCCCGTTCAGCACCGACACCGGCGAGCAATCCGGTATCGACGCCTACGACAACGTCAAACCCGACTTCAAGCGCATCGAGTCCGAATTCGACGCCGCAGCACAAGCATTCAAGACCGCGGTCCAGAACTCGGCCAACGTCACCCAGGCCGGCCGCGACGCCATCAACAACGCCATCGGCACCTTCAACTCCACCGCCAAGGCCCTCGACGAGGGCGACTGGGACGGCCTGCTGCAGGCCGAGTCCACTCTGCTGGACACCGTGAAGACCGCAGTGGAGAACGCCGCCAACACCCAGCAGAACGTGCCCTCCAACCCGGCCGGCGGCCCTCCCACGCCGATGGGCCCGGGAGGCGCACCCGCGCCGGGAATGCCACCCGCGGCGGGGGACCCCTCACTGAGCGCGCCGCCCGCCGACGACAAGAAGAGCCTGGAGGATCTCCTCAACGGAGGCATGGGCTCACCGTTCGGAGGCGGAATGCCGATGGGCGGCAACCCCTTGGGCGGACTCGGCGGCATGAACCCGCTGGGCGGGCTCGGCGGTGGCGGCAACCCGATGGGTGGCGGCGGCAACCCGCTCTCAGCACTGTCGGATGCGGCCAAGCCGCTGAGCAAGCTCTCCGAGACCGACACTGCCAAGCCCGACGACAAGAAGTCCCCGATCACCCCGCTCAACGCCGGGCCCCAGAACGCCCCTCCGCCGCCAGCTGCGCCGGGTGCAACGCCGGCCGAGCCGGCCGCGGTCGCCGGTGCCACCCCGGGACCGGCCGGCGCGAACAACCAGCCGGCCACCGCCACACCCGCAAGCAACCCCAGCGGAGCCAAGCCCACCGTCACCCTGCCCGACGGCAAGGTCATTGAGGCGCCGAACAAGCAGGCCGCCGACGCGGCCCAGAACGCCATCGACAAGGCCTCGCCGGGCGGAGACGCCGCGCAGAAGGCCTACAGCCCGACCGGTCTGGAGCTGCCCGGGGATGGCAAGAACCTCGGCGCCAAGGTCGACCCCTCCGACATGCAACCGGGGGACGTGCTGAAGTGGCAGGACAAGACCATGGTGGCGGTCGCGCCGGGTCTGGTCGCCGACCCGAGCGAAGCCGGCAAGATCCACACGCTGGAGGAAGTGTTCAAGGACCAGCAGGGTTTCGAAGGCGTCTTCCGGCCCACCGAAACCGACCCCACGCTGTCCACGCACACCTCAGCCCCACCGCTGACAGATCCCCAGGCCCCACCGCAGCAGCCGGGCCAAACCCCTCCGGAGCCCGCAGCGCCGCCATCGGACGAGGCGCCGCCGCGGCAGCCGCAGACGCCGCCGCCCACCTCGGTGCCGGCCGAGCCGCCACCGGATAGCGTCCCGCTCTCCGGCCCCGGGCCGGCCGGCGCCCCGGCACCCCAGCAGCCCGCGCCGCAGCCCAGCTCAACGGTGCCCCAGGCCGCGCCCCCGTCGCCGTTCGAAGACGACGCTCCGCCGCCGGCAACGCGCACCACCAAGCACGAACGCATCGCAGCAGGACTGGAGTAGAGCCCATGAACGCCATTGAAGATCGGAGAGAACTATGACCACCTTCGACATCGCTGACATCGTTGAGCTCGATCCCAGCGAGCTTGGCCCGACCAACTCCATGGAGCTGATGCCGGGCCTGTGGATCCCCGACCCCGGCGTCAACCAGATGAAGCCGGGTGTCGTCTCGGACGAGAACGTCCGAATGCCGCTCTACGCCAGCGACATTTACGTCACCACCCCTGGATCCCTCGGCCCGTACGGCATGCAGGAACTCGGCAAAGGGACCGGTGTCTGGATTCCTCACCCGCGCTCTAATGAGTTCCGGCCCGGCTCCTACACCCCACCCCAAGGGGAGAAGCCCATCCAGATCGAGGACATCAAGTTCCTCCCCCCGGGCGCGCTGGGCCCGCGCGGCTACATCCCCCTCGGTGACAGCGGGGCGTGGATCCCTGGACCCGACACCGTGAAGAAGGGGGTCCGCCCGGCCAGCAACACCACCGAAGAAGGCGAGAACGCACAGTCCGACAAGGATGTCTTCGCGGTCAACTACAACCAGCTGGAAGGGTTCGCACAGAATCATGACCAGCAGGCAGATCAGGTTGCGCAGTGGGCGAAGACCGACACCGACTTCGCGGAAC
The DNA here is from genome assembly GCF_001570485.1 of Mycolicibacterium novocastrense. Classification (GTDB taxonomy): domain Bacteria; phylum Actinomycetota; class Actinomycetes; order Mycobacteriales; family Mycobacteriaceae; genus Mycobacterium; species Mycobacterium novocastrense. The sequence continues at coordinate 151,193 of NZ_BCTA01000038.1, read as the reverse complement.
GTCTACTGGCCACACACGGCAAAGTTGCCTACGCGACATACCTGAATGTGAAGGGCTACAACGAGAGTCGCGTGGTCGAGGCGGGCGCCTACGCTCAGCGCAACTCCGACACCGCTGTAGGCCTGCGCGGCGCGATCGACTCGACGAAAGCCACCGACGAGAACGCGGCCAGCGCCTTCCGCGCGCCGACCATCAATACCTAGACACCCGAGGATGTGAGACACGATGTCCGACAACGACTGGTTCGACTCGCCCAACTGGCATGACGCCAACGAAGCGATAGACCCGGGCGGCGCTGCTGCCGGCCCGGGCGCGATCGGCCCCGTCCCGGCCCAGCTGATCAGCAACACTGGCACCGGTGACTGGCACTGGGAACTCGGCGACGACGGCCTGATGAACTACGTGCAGGACATCGAGGACCCGGGCGGCGCCGGCCCCGGCCCCGGCGCGGGAATCGGGGGCCTGGCCCCGGTCAGCAACACCACCACCGAAGGCGGCCCCGCCGGCACCCCGGCAGCTGCCTCCGGAGCGCCGTTCCAGGTCAGCTACTCGGAGTTGGAGAAGTTCGCCCAGGAGCATGACCTCAACGCTGAAGAGTTGGCGCAGTGGGCATCCGGGGACCCGGATTTCGCCGAGCGGTACCTCGCCACGCACGGCAAGGTGAACTTCGGCACCTACCTCAAGATCAAAGAGTTCATGGCCAGCAAGCAGATCGCCGGCACCGCCTTCGCCGAGCACAACGCGCAGACCTCCAACGCGCTGCGCTTGGCCGTCGCCTCGACCAAAGCTCAAGAAGAGCGCAACGCGGCAGCCATCGATGCGACGAGGATGGTGTAGGAAACAACCATGGCCGTCATCCACCCTGATGTGAAAAACACGCTGGCGTACGCAGATACGGTCTATGACCACCTCCTCCGGCACATCGAGAAGATGAAAGGCATCGCCGCCGAACGCCTTTCGGAGGACAAGGACATCGCCGTCAAGGTCGACATGAACGGGCAGCTGCAAGACCTGTGGCTCAAGCCCGGGATTCTGGACCGCAAGACTGCCGCCGAGATCGCCAAGGAGATCACCCGACTCGTCACCACGGCCGGGCAGGAGACCGCCGACCAGATCGCCGCGATCTTCCAGGCAGCGCACGACCTCCCCGACTTCGACGAGGTGGTCGCCCAGCAGGAAAACGACCCCGGCGCGGAACCCGAAACGGCCCGTCAACCTCGATAGACTCACCTGCGTGAACGAGCAAGCAGCCAAGCTGACACGGTGGCTGCTTGCTGGGAACGGGGCGCTGAAGAACGTCGCCCAGCTACTGACCGAGGCGTTCGGGCCCGTCGGCGCGGTCGCGGCCTCCATCGACGCCTCGACAATCACCGCCTACCCCGTCGACCCGGCCACCGAGCCACAAGGGCAGGACTGGACCCGGACCGAGCAGGGGTGGACCCATCCGCTGCGCTCGCAGCTGCTGCCACGAAGCATCTCGGCCTCACACCACGTCGTCGCCGGCATCACCTCACGCAACGAAGTCCTGGTGATCAACCTGGCCGCGGCGGCCTACATCGGCATCGAGGGCGGCAACCCCACCTTGATCATGCGGTCCTGGCTCATGCAGGCACTGTCGAAGACACCTGCAGCGGTCGTCGCAGTCACTGACCCGGCGCTCGCTCTGCCCGGCGCCGAGCGGCTGCACCTCGTCGACGACCCGCAGCTGATCCCGGAGGGGACGTCGCTGCTCCTGAGCACGGAGCACACCAGCGCCCCCACCCCTGGGGAGCCTCACCCGATCATCGTGTCCTCGCAGGCCGTCGACGCTGCCAACGTCGTGCTCTGCAGCGAGGCGGTCGCCGGTATCTACCTGGCCAATCGCTACTGGCCGATTTGGCGGCGGATGGAAGTCGCCGATCAACAGTGGCAGCACCTCAAGGGTGTCCTGACCCCCACAGCGGCGGCGGCGCCCGAGGACCTCGACGCGACGTCGGCCGTACAGGGCGCGGCGTCCGCCGGCGCCGAGGGGATCCTCGAGGAGGGCCCGTCCACGCAACCGCCGGCTACCGCCTTGACCAGCGACGATGCCATGTCCCCAGCGCCGGTGGCCACCCCGATGTCGCCGTCGGCCGGTCCGCACCACAACCCCCTGACCAGCGGAAACGACACGTCCCTGGCGCCGGTACCCGACGAGGATCCCGCCCCCACCTTCACCGCCCACGCGGCGGCGCCGGGCCCCGCCGAGCCGCGCGAAGCAATTCCGGCAGATCTCGAACCCACACCGCAGCCCACCCCGGAAACAGCGCCCACCAGCACAAACGACACGTCCCCAAGTGTGGACGGCCCTGCCGTACCCGCGGTGACCCATTCGGCCGCGCCATCGGTGCCGGCACCCGGGGCGCCGCTGCTCGTCCCCGACGTCCCGGCACCGTTCGCCGACTTCACCGACGACGCCGACGACAGCCGCGTCGACGCGATCGCCGCGCTGCCCGGCCGGCCCGCCGAGGAACCCACCGAACCCGGCCTCTACGTCCTGGGCCCGGTGTACGCCCTTGGCCGCGACCCAGAGACCAACGAAGCGGTCAAGCACTCCGCGGTGACCCGTCAAGGCGTACGCAAACCCGTCAAAGCCCTGATGGCACTGGCCACCTCCAACGGCGTCACCTCCACGGAGTGGGAGGAGAAGATCCTTCAGGTCACCCCGTCCAACCGCCGGCAGCTGCGCACCCAGATCCGCAAGATGATGGGCGGAACCGACCCCATCCGCAACGACACCCGCGGCCTGCTCATCGTCGACATGTTCTGCGACTGGAAGGAATTCAACCGCCTCGTCGGCCAGACCCCCGAAAGCGCAACGACCGAAGCGCTCACTGCCGCAGTGCACCTCATCCGCGGCGCCCCGTTCGAAGATGTCCCCGACGAGGACTACGCCTGGCGATCCGTGCAGCTCCTCAAAGACGAACTCATCGACCGCTGCAGCACCGCCGCCACCGAACTTGCCCAACGCCAACTCGCAGCCGGCGCCCATGCCGCGGCCTACCAGACAGCCCGCCTCGGCCTACGGGTCTACGCCAAGCGCGAAGACCTCTGGCTCGTGGCCGCCGGCTCGGTCACCGACACCGAACGCAAGGCGCTGATCTGGGACCTCAAGCAAGCCATCCCCGTGCCCACCCACCCCGAACTGAAGCAGCTGCTCGCCGCTTCCCGCGCATCGTGACCCCCACCCGCCAGGAGACACCATGACCTCACCCAAGGATCAGACCCCGCAGCAGCAGGACCGCTACGAGATCTTCAACCGCAACCGCACCATCGGCGTCTCCACCGTCCCCGGCGGCGCCGTCAACGGCGTCTTCCTGCACGAGAGCGTCCGACAGATGAACGAACGCAACCTGACCCGAGAGATCCTCTCCGTCGCCAGCGTCGCCTCCATGCGCGGCCGCCTGGGCGTGCGCGAACGCATGGAAGCCGCCGCGGCCGCCAACGGAACCACCGTCCCCGCCTCAGCGTTCGAGGTCCTGCCCGACGCCCCAACCGCCGAGGAGTACGAGCAGTACAAGCGAGAAACGTTGCGGTACTGACCATGCGCCGAATACTGACCGCCCTGGCCGCCGCCCTGATGGCCACCATCACCGCGCTGGCCACCGCCACGCCGGCCAACGCACTGGCCATCACCGCCGGCTTCATGATCACCAGCGGCGGCCGGTGGTGCACGGTCAGCTTCCCCGACCCCCAGAACCCCACCATCGTCTACACCGCAGGCCACTGCTACAAAGACGGCATCACCGAAGTCAGCCTCGGGAACATCAAAATCGGACAGTTCATCCCCGAGATCCACGACCCTGCAACCGATCTGATCGCCATCCGGCTCTACTCCAACATCCCCAGCGAGTACAGCCTCATGTCACGCGAACCGCTGCTGAACCCCTGGGTGCCCAACGAAGGCTCCACGGTCTGCAAATACGGGGCCACTACGCAGGAGACCTGCGGAACCGTGCTCTCGGTCGACGACACCAAGTTCGCCGTTCAGATGCCGGCTGACCACGGCGACAGCGGGGCGCCCATCTACGAACGACTCAAGCCAGGCAGCAAGGGTGTCCACGTGGTGGGCACCGTCATCTCCGAAGACCCCCGCCGGCCGGGCGTCATCTACTGCTCCACCATCGGCGCCATCAACAATTTCCTGTCCCAGACCTGGGGCACCGACTGGGATATGGACTGACCAGCGCCGATAGCACGTCCCCACCCGCTCAGTACGCCGGCGAACAACCCTCTGACATCGGAAGCGGCAGCGGCACAACGGTTCCCCCGTTCTCCTCCGCGAAACTGCGGGCCTCGGCTTCCTCATCTGCAGTGAACGCCCGAAACGTGGCCGGCTTAGTCGGTATCCGCACCAACATGGTGAAATCTGCGACCGTCACCTCGGCGGAACGCTTGCGCGGGCCCTGGCGAACGTGGTGGCTAGTGGGTGCATCGGTCACGCCACTCATTGTCCCCGCCAGGTCCGACACCGACGTCGAGGCGCCGTCAGTCGGCGAGTTCGGTCAGCCACCGGCCGAGGTCGAGCACATCCACATGTGCGGCCGGGCCCGCGGTGAACTCTGCGATCGTCATCGCCGGGTCGAACCGCGCCTCGAACCGTGTCCGCGTGCTGGGAGCGGCACGGCCGAGCGCCCAACTCACCGTGGTTGTCGTGGTCTGCAAGAACCTGACCGGCCGGGCCCCGACCACGTAGAGCTGGGCGCGGCGCCCCGAGTCGTCGAGGGCCAGGTGGACCAGATCACTAACCAGCGTGCGCTTGCGCATGGTGTCCTTGCCCTTCCACTGCGCGACCTTGAATTCTGCGACGCGGCGGTCGGTTTCGAGGTCGAAGGGACGTGAGGCGTCGTTGCCGGCCCCGAGCGACGGCCGCACTGCGATCTGTTCGTCCGGTTCCAGGATGTGCGGCAGCGCCAGCGCGATGGTGCAGGCGTGGATGACGTCGTTGAGTCGGCCCACCTGCGAACGCACGGTTAGTGCCGCGGCGAGCAGCTCGCCGGTGAGCCCGCGGCCGGCGGCGGCCTCAGCTCCCGCCGTGCCGGAACAGCCCACCAACGCTGATTCGACTCCAGCCAGGCGCTCGGTCAGACCATCGGCACGCAGGAAACTCATCAGGGCGGCCACGGCCGCCAGGTCGTCCCCGTGCTCCATGCTCTCTGTCTACCGGCCGTTTGCAGCCGGCGCGGCGAGGAAGCTCTGAGCGGCTCCCGGCGCGTGGCGTAGGGCCTTGGCGTATCGGGGCTCGAACCGCGGGGTCATCTTCACCGCGGCCCAGTAGCTGGACCCGGTGTGGGCGGCACCGATGACTGCGCCGGCGATGCTTGCGATCGAGTCGGAGTCCCCGTTGCTGGTGGCCGCCCACGCGAGGCCTTCGCGGCCGTTGAGGGGTGCGCGCCGCCGCCCGGGCGCGGTGGCCATGTCTGCCACGAGCAGCCCGACCGCCACGGCTGAGCCCGATTCCCAGCCCTCGCCGATCCCGGTGCAGGGGTCGCCGTAGTCGGCGGGGGACAGGGTGACCAGCTCCTGCTTGACCGTGAAGGCGTCCAGCAGCGCATCGAGCAGCACGTCGCGCACGCCCTCGGCGAGCATGCCGGCGACGTCGGAGGTCATGGGGGAGAGCACGTCGAGCAGGAATTCGTCACGCAGCCAGGGGCTTTCGCCCGTCACGATCGACATGGCCGCGCTGATCGCGTGTTCGAGGAAGTGTCCGCGCATCCGTGGTGCCGATCGGATCGCGTCAGCGAGCACCAGCGCGGAGGCGATCGCGCGGGGATGCTTGTGGGTGAGGACGGCCTGCAGTGCGGTGATGCCGAGCCATACCGGCTCCGGGCACAGCGCCGCCGGCGTCAGCCGCATGACCGCCCCGCATCCGTATCGCGGCAGCGCCCCGTCGGCGTCATGCCAGTGCGCTCCGTGACGCAGCCGTGTCAGCGACCCCATGCAGGTGGCTCCCGGGGCACGGTTGTTGTCCGGGTCGACCTGCCACTCCAGGAACCGGGCGGTGATGGCCTTGGTCACGACGTCGATGTCGTCGAGCTGGTCGCCGGCGTCGACGAGAGCGTCATGCAGTGCCAACGTCATCTGGGTGTCGTCGGAGATCCGCCACACGTTCTTGGGGGCCGGCACGGGGTAGGCAGGCATCTGCGCGTACTTGCGGAACTCGACCTGATAGCCCCAGGCGTCGCCGGCGGCCAGGCCGATCAACGCGTTGCGGTACCGGGCCTGCGTCGCTGTTCGAGTCGTCATTGTGCACCTCACCTTCCTGCCACCAATGTAAAGCCCTTTACATCAGAATGCAAGTGGCTTACACATCTGGCGTGAACGGGGCGCCACGCTTCCCGGGGTCCCCGTGACGGAAACAGCCTTCCCGGCCGGTACTTCAGGGATAAGACGCACACCAGCTCTCCTTGCCGGGCTGGCGCTACTCCCAGTAGCGGTCCCCGCGTCCAGCCCGAGGAGGTACCAACCGTGTGTCGCGCCACCACAGACCCAGGAGGGCCACGCCGTTGCTCCGGTGACACCCGAGTCGCCTACAGCCACTCCGCCCACGCCGTCGAGGTCCTGGAAGAAGCCGAGGCAGTCCTCAAGACCGCACTGGCCGACACCGCGGCCGCGCCGGCGCCCACCCCACCCAAGACGGTGAGCTTCGCCGACAAGACCACCCGACTGGAAGACATCCGCCGCGAGATCGACGACGCGATCGCCAACCTCAACACCGGAGAGCAATGGCAGGACTGGCTGCACTACGCCAGCCAGTTCCACCACTACTCGCTGCAGAACCAGCTGCTCATCAAAATGCAGCGCCCCGACGCCACCTTCGTCGGCGGACTCAAGAAGGTCTGGAACAAGAAGTTCAACCGCAACCTCATCGCCGGCTCGAAGGCGATCTGGGTCCGCGCACCCCAGATCATCAAGAAGAAGAAGGCCGACGGCACCGACGAGGAAGTCCTGGTGGGCTGGCTCAGCGTCCCGGTCTACGACGTCGGTGACACCACCGGACCGCCCCTGCCGCAGCGCCCCGAGGTCACCTACACCCGCGAAACCGGCGTCGCACCTCCGGAGATGCACACCGAACTCGAGAAGCAGCTCGCCGCACACGGCTACACCGTCGAACGCGTCGAACTCCCCGAGGACGGCCCCGAGGCCTACACCCAGGACAAGCCCACCAAGAAGGTCGTCATCAGCACCCGGCACTCTGATGCTCACGCCGCAATGTGTTTGGCCCACGAGTTGGCTCACGTCCAGATGGGGCACATGGAACGCCACCACGACTACCACAGCGGCCCGGGCGGGCAGCGCCCCACGATGGAAGTCGAAGCCGAAAGCGTCGCCTACGTCATCGGCCGCCACTACGGACTCAAGCCCGGCGGCAGCGCCTTCGCCTACATCGACGGCTGGGCCAAGGGCGATCCCAAGAAGGTGCAGGAGACCGCCGATCGCGTCAACAAGGCCTGCAAGGCCATCATCGGCGCACTCCCGCAGACCGCTCCCGCGGTCGTGAAGTAGAAGGACACCCACCATGAGCACCCCCGATCAGCACGCCCAGGTTGAGATCGAGATCGAAGACCCCGACACCGGAGAGCGACACACCTTCACCGCGGCCACCGAAGAGGAGGCCACCGCCGCCGCCGAGGACTACTTCGGCGTCAACGAAGCCCAGGAGCGAGACAATGACTGACACCATGACCCAGGAACCCACCCGCGAAGAACTGCTGCGGGAACTCGGCAAAGTCCAGTCCAAGCTGGAGAAGGCCCGCCGCCGCCGCGACGCCGACGCGATCGCCTACGCCTCCACCCCCGACGGCGCCGCCGAAACCTTCCGCCGCTACGAACTCGCCCGCGACGACCGCGAACGCAAAGAACTCAAGACCACCTACCTGTCCGGGCTGGCCATGGCCGGCGAGGAGTACGAAGAACGACTGCGCCGCGGCAACGCCGGCGACAACGATGGACCCCTTGCCGTCATCCCCGTCGGCCCATTCCGCGACCCACTCACCAAAGCCCTCGTCGAGCAACGCATCATGGGAACGTTCCGCACCACCGCAGCATCAGTGGACTCCAACACCGTCACCGTCACACTGCTGCGTCTGCTGCCCGACCAACAGACCCGCAAGCGGCTGCGCCTGGACACCACCGCCGAACTCGGCGTCCTGACCGCAGACCTCACCGAGATCATCGCCACCGCCTGGACCGATCCGGCCACCCAAAAGCGCCTGACCGCGTTCCTCGACGACGCCGCCGCACCCATCGACACCGCAATCGCGCAGCGAGACCAGCGATGAGCACCGATCTCGTCTTCCAGGAACCCGGCATCGCCGAGACCCGCCAAGAGCGTGCCCTGCGCCGAGCCCAACAGCTGCAGAACGCCTTCCAGACGGCGTTCGAGGTGCTCGCAGAGATCTACCGCGACGAAGACTGGCGCTTCATCAACGACGGCGCCGGCCGCCCCTACACCGGCTTCACCGCGTTCGTCCAAGACCAACTCGGATGCGCAGCATCCAACGCCCGCCGCTACCAGCAGGGCATCGTCGGGCTCATCCTGCCCCTGCAAGAACTCACCGCCCCGGGAACCCGCATCCCCGTCACCTCCTCCGACGTCGCCCGCCTCGGAGTCACCGGCGCCCGCGTCGTCATCGAGCAAGCCCCCAGCGCCCTGGACGGCATCACCGAACCCGACGCCCAGACCGACGCCCTGCGCGAACTGATCGACTCCGTGACCCAACGCACCACCGACCCTGGCTTCGGACCCCTCAACGAATCCCTCGCCCCACCAATCGAATCCCCACTCGGCGCTCTGGTCCCAGCATCCGTCCCCGATGACGACGACCACGCCCCCAGCGCATCAGACAGCCATGGCTGGGATCAGCCCGCGCCGGATACACCGCCCTGGGACGACGACGAACCCGCCACCCCCGCCACACCCACCCCGGTCCCGGCCGCCCAGGAGCCCACCGCCCCAGAGTTCACGCCCGCCGCGTCGAACGAACCGCCCGCCGCGCCGCCCACCTCAGACCAAGCCGCTCCAGCTGCCCAGGTCATGATCGACCTGGAAGCCGCGATCGCCGCCGTCATGGCCGCCGGTGAACCCACCGCCCTCGCCGAGCAGCTCTCCGGCGGACCCGGCGCCGCCCTCGCCCCGAAGTGCCTGGCATCAGGCCAGCGCCTCGTCCGGCTCGGCCAGCTCCTGCGCAGCCTGACGTGAGGTGTTACACGGGCGCTTCGCCCCGGCCATTCGCCGCCGCGGCGCGAAGCACGATGGCCACGCGTTCGAGATAGAGCTCCAACTGCTCCTGTCCCGCGGGCGTGTCCAGAGACGGTTGTAGCCGGGCAACCTCAGCAGGAATGCTGCGCGAAAGCCACCCGCCCGGCAACATCCGAAGTGCCTCGAAAATCTCTGCAATGAAACGCAATTGCGATGCCTGCCTGTAAAGAATGGTCATGGCGGGCACCATATGAAGCCACGAGGTTCGGCGTCCACAACCGTAGGCAAGATAGCGGAAAACTATTCTCCGCCCACCCGTAGCCGGGCCACCGCGATCGGACCGACCGCGCGACGGGGACATGCCATCAGGCCAGCTAGCGCCTACAACGGGTTCCAGGATCGGCGATCGGGATCCCACGTGCCGGCCTGAACCCGCCCGTCGAGCACTGCCCCCACGAACCGGTCGGCCTCGACGAGCGCAGCATCGGCGTCCCGCAGCTCCGCCGGCAAGCCCGCCTGCGCAACCCGCGCCGGATAGCTGCGTCGCCACTGCTCGCTCGGCAGGGACAGGGGAGTGGGCACCACCAGCCCGCGGCGCTGCTCCTGCCCGCGTACCGCGGCCCGCAACTCCTCGGCGTCAACACGCGCGCACCGCGACAAGATCACGATGTCGGCCAGGTCGTGGGAGCGCGTCGACGGCGACTCGCCGCTGCTGCCATGCAGCTCGTACATCGCCGCGACCTTATCCGCGACGTGGGAACTGACCGAGTACGTCCGGACCGCCGACATCGGCCGCACATCGTCGATCGCCACCACGGGATCGGGTACCAGCGTGTCCGGCTCGAACGGAAACTGCCGTCCGGCAGCAACATCGAGCTTGGCCACCGAGAACCGCGACCCGTTGAGCAGGTAGGTGATCTTGCCGGTGAATGCTCCAGGCCCACTGCCGGGACTGACCGTCACCACGAACTCCCCGTGCTCGCCGGCGCGACGTCGAGCCGCCGCGGTCAACGCCGCCGTCAGGTCCTCGACACCGCGGGTCGCCGCCAGATCCAGATCCGCGGTCGCCCTCGCCTCGGCGGTGCGGTATTGCAGAGCCGTGCCGCCGGTCACCAACCACGACTCGGGATCCCGATCGAACAAGCGGGACACGAACTGCTGCAACGCAAAGCGTCGCGCCACCTCTGCGGAATCAACCCCGGTCGTCCGCGCGATCTCCCGGATCCGGGTGTTCAACGCAGCCCGGAACGCAGCCTCGGACCCGTAGGTGCGCCGTGCGTCGAGCAGCTCCCCGATCTCACGCTCACGTTGCTCCAGCGCCGCCACCCGGTCATGGGACTCCTGCGCCCGGGCCCGCATGTCGGCAGAGCAGCGTTTCGGTCCGCCGGGCTCGTTACTGGCCTTGCACATGCTCCGCCGCTACACCGACGACGACAGCCGCAACGGGCGCTCGGCGGCCGCGGCAAGCCGGTGCGCCAACGCGATCCCGTCCCGCTCACCCCACCGGCCGGCGAACGGCTCTAGGCGGGCACCCACCTCGGGCAGCGTCAACAGGCCCTGCTCCAGGACGTCGGCGATCACCGTGCCCTGATGGGAGCCATCCAGATCGTCTCGGGCCAAGTCGGCAATGATCCGACCGGGTGTGGCCACCGGAAGACCCTCGGTGATGTCCCAGTCGATCCCGCGGGCCCCGATGTCGCGCCGGTACGCATGCACCCGCGGCGATCGCGTGTTGATGCGCCGCGGGCTGGTCAAGAACAACCCACGCGAGACCAGCGTGCCCAGCTCGCGGATCACCGCCGCGCTGTCGTGGCTGATCACGCAGTCCGGATCCGCGCGCCGCCGCTCAACGTCGTCTTCCGGGCGCAGCGCCAGCCACTGGGCTGCCCAGTCCTCGAAAGCGAACATGCCGGCGGAATCCTCGGTGAACCCGTACACGCCGTGGTGGGCCCGAAACAGCTCACCGGAGTCGGCACGGCGAGCCAGCTCGTAGCGGGCGACACCGTGCTGGCGGGCCTGGGCTGCAGTGAACAACCCGAACTGGCCGGCGGCCAGAGCATGCAGCCGGCCCCACACCAGCTCGTCGGCCATGCAGCAATAGTAGCAATCGGGGGACGTGGTATCGGGGCTGCTCAGGGCTGCTTTCGCTAGTTGCCACAGCCGCCGCGACCTCACCCGCCGCTCCTGTTCCGCGGTCGGGTAGCTCCTTCGCCCAGCCAGGAATCCAGCGTCGGACGGGAAACGCCCAGCGCCTCGATGATCTCTCGCTTGGTCCGGCCCTCGTCGAAGTACTTCCGCGCCAACTCCCGGGCGGCCTGCTTCTCCGCGCCCAGCCGAGACTCGGCCTCCATCAGGCGTCGTCCTTGCTCGGCCAGCCTGCCCAGACTGCGCTCGACGACGCGGGCATGGACATAGGGCTCGCCGACGATCTCCGGGCCGCCGCGCTGCACGGGCTCGGCGCCGGCCGCGGCGGCCAGGACCTCGGCATCGCTGGCGCTGTCGTCGAGATCGGGCAGGTCGTACTCGGCGACCAACTCCGCCGGCGTCCGCACAATCACCCTCACAGCGAGCCTCCCGTTAGTGGGGCGCGCAGGCGCACCCGTTTCGCGGCCGGTCGACTACCCGGCGGCATCACAGTACTTCTCAACCTGAACCATGGAAGCCACTTTACAACAAATGTAAAGAGGTTTACAGTGGGGAAGACGAGAACTTGGGAGGCACGATGACCAACACCACCCCGCCCGCCGGCTGGTACCCCGACCCCACAGGCGCTGCCCAACAGCGGTATTGGGACGGACAGCAGTGGACCGAAGCCCTGGCCGCGCCCACCGTCGTCCACGTGCCCGTCGCGGCCCCACCGGCCAAAGACTGGTTCCAGCGCCATCCCGCCTGGACCACCCTCATCGTCTTCTGGGTCGCCTGCATGATCTGGCAGTGGGAATGGCTGGTCCCCGTCATCGCCATCGTCGCCGCCACAGTGTGGACCTTCCGCTGGATCGAGCGCCGCAATAACCGCCTCGCCGCCGACGCCGACCGCCAGAACAAACTCGCCGCCCTGGGCGACAAGCGCGGAATCTTCGGCGACTACCCACCCGCCGACGCGGCCTGACCCACCACCACAGGACAAGGAGTACTTCCCATGCCCAGCACCCCGAGCTGCCACTTCCGAGCCGGCGACTACCTCTACGCCGGCCAAGCCCACGACGACGCCATCGCCCGCCTCGACGGCTTCGACGACACCGCCAAGACCGTCGCCCGCAACTCCGTCACCGAACTCATCGACCTGCAGAACGGCACCATCACCTGCCACCAAGTCGCCGTCATCGCCAGCGCCATCGCCAACGCCCTCCAGGGCAACACCTACGGAGAGACCCTCTGATGACCGACCTCACCACCCAGACGCCCGCCCAAATCGACGCCTTCCTCAACGAGTTGGGATTCCAACGAGCCAAACTCATCGCCCACGCCGACAGCCTGCGCAGTTCCGCACACCACGCCCGCACCGGCCGCTACCCCGACCCGGCGCGCGCAGCCCGCCTCGACGCCCAGGCCGACGAGTACGCACCCAAGATCGCCGCGATCACCGACCAGATGCGCCCATACAACGACGAATACGACCGCCGAGGCGGCTGGACCCGAGCCTTCCTCGTCCAGAACACCGGCGGCCACGTCCACAGCTCCATGGGCTGCACCACCTGCTACCAGAGCACCCAATACGCCTGGCTCGTCGACTACAGCGGACATGATGAGGACCAGATCGTCTACGCCGCCGGCGAACTCGCCTGTACGGTCTGCTACCCCTCAGCCCCAGTGGAAGTCCTTGCCCGCGTAGGCGAAATCCGCCGACCCACCGACCTTGAGCGCGAACAACGCGCCGCCGAGAAGACCGCCAAGCACGCTGCGGCCGCCGCAGCCGCCGTGGTCAACCCCGCCACCGGCAAGACGCTCTTCAAGACCGAACGCGCCGCAACCAACGCGATCGCCTCAGCACTGGACAGCCTGCACTGGTACGGCGACGACCACCCCTCCGCGGTTGAATGGCAGAGCACCGTCGATACCACCGTCGCGGCCCTGGCCGCCAAACTCGGCCGCGACGCCGACGCCATCATGACCGAATGCCGCCAACGTGCCGACAAGAAGTTCGCCGGCACCGCCCGCAAGACGTTGCGTGAACTCAAGCGCCAGCGCGGCGACATCATCGTCGAAGACCTCATGCCAGGCCTGCAGACCTGGATCGAGCAGAACGGCATTCCCGCCTAAAGCGCTGTGGGCAAACGGGTTTCGCTGACGTGGACCGAGCGCAGCCCTTTCCAGCTCGCGTGGCGAAGACCTCGCCCCGGGGCCCACTCGCGGAAGGCCACCTCGCCCACGTGATGCGGCCTCACCCACCGCCAACCCTGCTGTTCACCAGGATTCACCACCGGGGGGACCTCGCACACAAGCGGATGCAGCGCCTCGAACAGCTGCCGACGCATCACCGCGCTAAACCCCGTGCCGACCTGGCCGACCAGCTCCAGGGCGCCATCGTCGCGGTACCCGGCCACCAACAACGCTCCAACCCGCCCAGGTGGACCGGCGAACGCCACCAATGCAAGCTCCGCTGTCTGCCGCACAGGGCTTTTCACCCACCAGGGCGAGCGACCCTCCCGATAAGGGGAGTCCACCCTCTTCGAGACAATGCCCTCCATCTGGTGCTCCCGGGCCACCTCAAGCATGTCCGCAGCCGGCACACCGAAGAACGCTTTCGGCACCGTCAACACCCCAGGCTCATCGGACACTAACGACTCCAGCGCCTCGCGTCGCTTCACGTACGGCTCGCCAGTGAGATCACGCCCGTCGGCCGAAATGACGTCAAAAGCCATAAGCCGCACAGGAACCTCACGCAAGAGGGTGGGTCCAGGCCGCCGCTGCTGCGGCCAGCGCCGCTGCAACCGCGTGAATGACGGGCGTCCCTGCGTATCGAGCGCGACGATTTCACCGTCGAGTACCACCGATCGCGCGCCGACGACCTGACTCACGGAAGTCAATTCCGGGAACGTACGGGTGATGTCAGCGCCGTTCCTGGAGAAGATCAGGACCTCGCCACGGTCGGCGATCAATGTGGCCCGTCTAGTTGACTGAACTTCGGCGAGCCTTCCGGTGGGGTGGGTGCGGCGGGCGGAGGATCCGGTTATGGGCGAGCTGGGTCGAGTGGAGTCAGCCGAGTCGGGCCTGCCGTGGCGGGTGATCTTCCCTGACGACGAGCACCTCGGCGCCTCGTCATACCTGCGGGAGCTGGCGGCTTCGGATTGCAGTCCACTCACAGTTCGAAGTTACGCGTTCGACCTGCTGCGGTGGTTCAGGTTCCTCCACGAGCGCCTGGTCAATTGGGAGCAAGCTGAACGCGTCGACGTCCGTGCCTTCGTCGAGTACCTCCGCGAGACGCCGAACCCGCAGCGCCTGCGCCGGCGCCCGAACAGACCTGCGCCCGGTTCGGTGAACGCTCTGACCGGCAAGGCCGAGCTGCCGGCGAAGTACGCGGCAAGGACGATCAACCATCAGCTCTCGGTGTTGTTCGGCTTCTACGAGCATGCTTGCGCAGCCAACCTGGGACCGCTGGTCAACCCGGTGCCCGCGCAGCGGACTCGTGGCGGCGGCCGTCCGCATTCGCACCATAATCCGATGCAGGACTTCGTCATTCACAAGCGTGCGAACTATAGGCAGAAGACGCCTCGTCCGGTCTGGCGGGGTATTCCGGACGAGGCCGCGACGACGCTGTTCGATGCACTGCGTAGCCACCGTGACCGCGCTCTGGTGAGTTTCTACCTGTCGTCGGGAGTTCGGGCGTCGGAGTTGTTGGGGCTGTGTCACGGCGATCTCGATGCCGGCCGCTATACGGTCACGGTGACCAGTAAGGGCAGCCGGGCGCGGGAGGTGGTGCCGGCGTCGGTGGACTCGTTCGTGTGGTTGGCGCTTTACTTCGCCGAGCAGCAGCCACCCATGAGTCCGGGCGGTCCGGTGTGGTGGACGCGGCGATCGAAGCCTGCGCCGTTGAATTATCACGCGATGCGCGCGGTGCTGCGCCGGGCCAATGACAGCTTGGGGACGAACTGGTCGCTGCACGACTTTCGCCATACGGCCGCGACGCGGTTGCTAGCCGATCCGGCGTTCACGTTGGTGGACGTGCAGACAGTGCTGCGGCATGCCAGCGTTACGACGACGCAGATCTACACCCAGCCGCGACTCGAGGATCTGGTCGGCAAGGTGCTTGAGCATTACGCCCGACCGCCGGTCACGGGGCCGACGATCGAACCGAGCTACGACGCGGCCGCCGTGCGCGAACTGCTTGGACTCCCGCTGTCGTGACGGCCGAGGACGAGGACACGCGGCTGCAGCGCAGTCAGCAGGCCGCGGCGACCCGCGCGGCGGCGGCTCCGTCGATTCAGCTGCTGTCACGGCCCGATTCGCCGCACCTGGCGGCGATCCCACCCGACGATCGGTTCGGACGCACCGGGCGATTGCGAATCATGAAGGGCTACGACGCAAGTCAGCCGCCACCCGAGCTGCCCGCCCAAGCTCACGGCGCCGCGATGCAGCACCGCACCGTGGATGAGCTGTGTGACGCTGTCCGCCGCCATCACCACTCCTACAACCAGAAACGCCGACAGGCGATCGTGCGCGGATCCCGGGCACTGCTCACCCGACTTCACGGCTACCCCGGTGACACCTGGGAGCAGCGCTGGCTGGCCAGCGGCTCGGACGCCGCCCCAAGGACCTGGATGGACCATGCGGACCTGCCCCAGTACAACCGGTGGTCACCCACCCTGCTTGGAATGAACGCGCTGCTGCAACTGCGTGTTCTCCGACCGTCCTACAGCTGGATGCTCGACTCCCGGACGAAGCTCAACACGGCCCAATTCATCGAGCACAACGGCGGCAACGCCCTCACCGAGTTGCGGCAGCTCGACGAGTATCAGTCAGCGCTACTGCGCCATCAACGCGACGCAGAAGCCGGTCTGTCGCGAGTGATGATCCGCACCGGCAAAGCCATCGAGCAGGTCACCGGCGACGACCTGCTCTACTACGCCGACGTGGTGAAGACCTCAGGGAGGCAACGCCGCGAACATCTACTGTGGGAACTGCTGGTGCGCCTCGGTCCGCTGGCCACTGAAGCCCCGACGTTGCGGGCCGCCTGGTCGGCAAAAGGCAATACACGACAGCACTCGACCGCCACCCTGGTCGACCGCTACGGCATTCCACCTTCGGGCGTACGGGATCTGCTGACGGATTACTTCGAAGAGATTCGCCCCGGCATGGATTACGGCTCGCTAGAAGGCTTGGCCTACCGGATCGTGCGTCTGTTCTGGTGGGAGATCCTACAGATCAACCCCGAGCAAGCCGACCTACGGCTGTCGGCGGACGTCATTACGGCGTGGCGTCAACGACTGTCCGTGACGACCGACGGGCGCGACCGCCGGGATGTCCACTCCGTTTTGTTCGCGATCCGCGGCTTCTACCGCGATTTGGCCGAATGGTCCCACGACGACCCAGTGCGCTGGGGCGTCTGGGTGGCACCTTGCCCCGTCCCGCGAGAACTGAGCCGAGCGGCTGCCAAGAACAAGCGGCGCCAACAAAGTCAGATGCAAAGCCGTACCCGCGTACTGACGCCGTTGCTGCCGACGTTCCTGACCGCCGTGAACGAACACAAGCAGCGCAGCGCGCTGTTCCTGGAGAAGGCTCGCGCCGCCGAGCACGATATCCAGTTCGAGATCGACGGCTACGTGTTCGTGCGGGATGCGCCGCCGGAGCGTCTGGCAATCGACGAGCGCGCGCGGGTGTGGGCCCGGCTGGCGCCGGGACAACCGCGACCGAACTGGATCCGCGGCGAGGCCAAGCGCATCGATGTCACCGGTGTGGAGGATGACGGATTTTGGTGCTGGGCGGTCGCCGAGACCCTGCGCCACACCGGTATTCGCGTCGAAGAGCTGATGGAGCTGACGCAGCTGTCGCTGCGCCACTACACCGCATCGACCACCGGAACACTGGTACCGCTGCTACACATCGTGCCGAGCAAGACCGACTGCGAACGACTGGTGCCGATGACCCCAGAGCTGGTGCAAGTGCTGCTGGCGGTACTGCGGCGAGCCAAGGGCGGCGGTGATCACGTGCCGCTCTCGGTCCGCTACGACGTCACCGAGAAGGTGCACGGTCAACCGTTTCCGCACCTGTTCTCCCGCAGGGTCGGCGCCCGCCAGGAAGTCCTCTCCGGGCACTACTTGCGTGGCATCCTCAGCCATTTGGCGGTAGTGGCCGGACTCAGCGATGCTGGCCAGCCGATCCGGTTCACCCCGCACGACTTCCGCCGCTTGTTCGCCACCGACGCCGTCAACGGCGGCCTTCCGCTGCACATCGCCGCTGCGCTGCTGGGTCACCTGAACCTCGACACCACCCGCGGCTATACCGCGGTGTTTCCCGAGCACCTCATCACCGCCCACCAGGCGTTCATCGAACGGCGCCGGCAGTTGCGCCCGATCGGCGAGGACCGGGTCGCCGAGGCCGACGAATGGTCGGAGTTCGAGAACCACTTCCTGCTGCGTCGGGTGGCCCTCGGTGAGTGCCACCGCCCCTACGGCACGCCCTGCGTGCACGAGCACGCCTGCACGAGATGCCGGTTCTTGCGCGTGGACCCCGCCCAGTTGGGGCGCATCAACGAGATGACCGAGAACGCCGAACAGCGCCTCGTGGAGGCGAAGGATCGTGCATGGCTCGGCGAGGTCGCCGCGCTCGAAGAGAGCATCAAGCATCTGCGCAGCCGGCAATCCGAGGCGGAGCAACGACTCTCAAACGGCAGCAACCCGTTCACCGAGCAGAGACCACAATGAGGCGATGAAGCTCCCCGTCATGCCGCCGGTCTCGCCGATGTTGGCCAAGTCGGTACCTACAATTCCTGCCGACGCCTCCCTATGACGAAGTGGTGTTGACGGCTTCCACTCGATCTGCTTCGGTCGCGAGGAAGTCGGCTAGGGTACTTCGCGACGCCAGAACGGTTCACCGATCAGCATCAGGCCACCGGGACGGAGACTCTTGCTCAGCAGTTCGACGATACCGGCCACACCGCCGCCGATCCAGGTGGCGCCCACGCACGCGGCGACATCGACCACCTTGCCCGCAACGAAGCTGGAAGCGTCGGAGTGCACGAAGGTGGCCTGGTCAGCGACGCCGAGTTCGGCGGCACGGACACGGGCTTGCTCAGTGAACACCGTGCTGATGTCCACCCCAATCCCGGTGACGCGGTGGTCGCGGGCCCACGTGCAGAGCATTTCGCACGACCCGCTGGCGAGATCCAGCACGCGCGTCCCGGGTTCCAGATGCAGTGCTTGGCCCAGGGCGGCGAGCTTGCTAGAGCTAAACGGGTTGTGGATCCGGTGGCTACTTTCGCGAATGGTGAAGATGCGTGGAAGATCCACGAGAGATACTCCTTGGGTTTGATTCAGTCCTGGCATGCGCGGAGGACAGTCGACCTGAGTCGGCTGCCGTTGCTCGGACCGTCACCAATACACCTCGTTCGGACGCATGGCTCTTCAACCGGATGAACCTAACCTTCCGTGTTAGACGTTTCCACCCAATATCTGAGAGATGGTCAATCCCGTGGAACGGGTCCGAGCACCGTCGCGAACGATCTCATCGAGCAGCGACCGCTGGCCGCCATCGCTGTCGTTGGCCTGCTGAACTACGGTGAGCATGGGCGTACCTTCCCAACCGGATGAGTGTCGCGGGGATCGATGGCCGCCTCGGTGGTTACGGCTGACCTTCGTTGAGCAACTGGACCATCTTTTTGATGACCACCAATCCGTCAGCGAGCGAGTCGATCTCGTTGTCGGAGAGCTGGTCGAGGATTCCCGCCAGAGCCGTACGCCGGGCCTTGCGGGAATTGTCGGCGACGCGCTGCGCATTGGCGCTGAGCCGCAGTCGGCCCACGCGCCGGTCCGTCGCGTCCACCTCGCGGATCACCAGACCGTCACCGGACAGCTTGGTGACCAGCGTGGAGGCGGTGTTGGCCGCCATGCCGAGTTCTGCCGCCGCGGCGCTCACCGAGATCCCAGGCTGTCGACCGATGAGCCGCACGAGGTCAGCTTGCGACTCGGGCAGTCCGGTGGTGAAGGCGCGACCGGCCGTCCGACGCACCTGACGACGGAAACGCCCGTGGGTGTCGAAGATGTCAGCTGCGATCTCGGAGTGGGTGGCCACACCTTGCATAATACCTCTGGGTCCGAGCTATTATGCGCATGGCTCGGTGTGTGCGTACCTAGGAAGGAGTTGCGCGGCCGCCCATCCAGAAGCCATGCCTACCGGGCGGAGACGCCATCGCTCGGTTCTTGCCGGCGCCCGTGAGTGGTGACTGCTTCAGCCGGTGCAGCGCGCCGTGCGCGCATGCACGGCGCTCGGCGTTGACCGTTCGGCAACGTGAAATCTCTTGACACAACCGAAGGAATCACATGTCATACCCTGATACCGAGACCCTGACAGTCACCGAGGGTGGCCAGCCAATCCAGTTCACCTTCGATGAGATGCTGCGATACCACGGCTTCGGCTTTCCCGGCGGGGTGGCCCATGCGTTCAAGGTCATGGAACGCGGCTTCCCGCTGTTGGACGACGGTAAGGCGCCCGAGCGGGCGGACCTGTCCATAGAGACTGCGTTCCCCGGTCCCGGAGGCCGCGACGCATTTGAGATCGTCACTCGGGTCGTGACCGGCGGGCGCTATCACGTCGACGTGGCGCTGGCCGGCGACGATATTCTGCAAAGTCCCAAGGGCAAGTATCTTTTCCGGTTGAAGTACCGGGGCCGGACCGTCGACCTCACGTTGCGTCCCGGACTTGTTGCCGACGAGTTCATCACGCTGGCAAGAAAAGTAGAACGTAGCCCTGAAGAGGAAGAGCGTCTCGTCTGGCTGAAGAAGGATATGGCTCAACGCCTTCTGAGCCACCCGGCAAAGGACGTCTACGACGCCACAATTCGGTGATGTGATCCTGTGCTGAAGGCGATCCGTCGGATGCCGGACCGTCTGGGGCAGTGCGCTTTTGGTGCGTGCGGTCGCCGCCGCCATCGATTTCGCGTTGCCGTGCCTGGCCTTGGACGGTCCGACCCGTCCGAGTGGAGAAGTGCCTAAACGCCGGACGTGATCCGGCAATACAGACTATTGACCTTCACACCGCTAGTTCTGCACCGCAATGACTTTCGCGTCGACACCCTGTCGGCCGGCACGAAGTTGCAAAGTGCGTCGGGCGGTGTGACGTGCTATTCGCGAGACAACTGTCCGGCTCTCCTGCGCGCGCAATTCAATTGGCTCCGGCCACCTTTCGTCTCTACGGAGAGGTAGCCGGAGCATTGTTCGCGTGCTAAACAGGACAGGTAGCTTCGCCTAACCTAAGGAAGTTGACTTGACCTGTTACCTCAGGCTGCATGAAGTCGCAATCGCAGTGCACCCGACGCCTGGGCCGGGCCAGAGCGGTGAGATGGACTGGGACGAGATCCACCGTTTGTGGACCCTCGCCGGCGGGGTCGACGGCCGCGATGCCGCGCTTGACGCGATGCCGGTCACGCTGCTCGACATGGACGACCTGCCCGACGCCGACCTGGAGGGGTTTGCCGGTCTGATCATCGCGGGTCGCGCGGACCAACTGCTGCTTGCCCGAATGAAACAGCGCATCGCCGGCCTGCTCGACCGGGGTGGTGTCGTGGTGTTCAGCGGCCAACTCGCGGAGGACTGGCTGCCCGAAACCACGACATTCGAGTGGCATCAAAGCAACGCGGACACCGCGGGATCGCCGGTGCTCGCCGACCACCCGGTCTTCGCCGGCGTCGCGCCCGCAGAGCTCGGGCACTCGTTCCTCTACGCCAATGGCTGGCATCGGCCACCGGAGCATGCCGAAGTGATCGCGTGGCGAGCCGACGAGACACCGGGCACCTACGTCGCGAAGGCGGGGAGCGGCACGGTTCTGGTGCACAGTGGCAACAACCTGATCGCGAACGGCGTCACCACCACCACGGCTGCACGGATCATGCCGCAGCTGGTCCAGTGGATCGCGGGAGCCACCCGATGACCGGACTGGTTGCGCTGACCAGCGGATCGGCCGCGGAAACTGCGACATTCGCCGAGCCGCACCACCGCGCACACCTCGATGCGGTGGTGTACACCGGCGCGACGGGATACCCGGCAATTGACGACGCGGAGGCGGTCTGGGTGCCCGAGGGGACCCCCAGACGCCGGTTGTCCCGACTGGCTCCGCAGCTGGAGGCATTGCTGAACCGCGGGGGGATCGTGCTGATGTTCGGTGAACAGCAAGGGGGATGGCCACATTCGCTGCGCTGGACCTTCCGTCCGGTCGGTGGCGCGGGACAGACCCGCATCGGCGGGACCTGGTCGCACACCGAGGTAGGCGCCGCCGGGCAGGCCCTGCACCACCACGGTGTGCTCGATGCACCCGATGGCGCCGAAGTGTTACTCAGCGCGCCCGACGGGTCGGCCGTCGCCTACCTGGAGCGGCCCGCCTCGGGCGGCACGCTGATGGTCAGCACCATCGATCCACTCGCGCATTACGGCCACACCAGGGCGCCCGCCAGCGCGCGGTTCCTGGCCGCCTTTCTGCCGTGGGTGACGACGACCCTGCTACCCGGGAGTGTGCGATGAAATACCGGTGGGGCGCACTGATGTGCGCGTCTGCGTTGCTGGTGGGCGGATGTGCCGATAAGGGCTCAGGACCCAGTGCCGGCCCGGACACGGTTGACCGGCTCACCGTGGCAATCCCGTTGGACGTCGGCCCGGTCAACGTCTTCGTCGAGCACGAGGAATGGATCAGCGAGTTGGTCTACGACAAGCTCGTCGCACCGTCTCCCTTTGTCGACGACCCGCAACCGTGGCTGGCCTCGGAGGTCACCATGGTCGATCCCAGCACCTGGGAAGTTACCGTCCGAGACGACGTCACCTGGCATGACGGGGAGCCGTTCACCGCCGCCGATGTGGAGTTCACCTTCGCCTACGCCCAAGAGGCCGACACCGGCCGCTGGACGCACCACATCACGGAGATTCCTGAGATCTCCTCGACGACCCGAATCGATTCCGACACAATACGTTTCGAATGCGCGTTTCCCTGCCCGGAGCTCGGCACGGTGACACTTGCCGACCTCCCGATCCTGCCCAAACACATCTGGTCGCAGATTCCGCCGGAGAGCGTCAAAAAGGTCACCGCACTGCCGATCGGCACCGGCCCATACCGGCTCGCCGAGTACGACCCCGTCACCGGTTACCGATTCACCGCATTCAGCGAATATTTCGGTGGCAAGCCGCGGGTGAACGAACTGGTGATGCCGGTCATCGAAGACCCCTCGGCCACATTCACCGCGTTGCGCGCGGGTGAGATCGACGTGGCCGCCCGTCAGGTTCCGCCGGAGTTGCTGGACGAGTTCGAGGCCTCCGACACGATCGAGGTCGTGAACACCACCCCGCTCGAACAGGTCGACCTCCGGATGAACTACACCAAACCGATGTTCGCCGACGCCCGGGTGCGCAGCGCGGTATCGCTGGCGCTGGACAAGGAGGAACTGCTCGACGTCGTTGTGTTGGGTCGCGGACGCGCAGCGACGATGGGACGCATGCATCCCGACTCACCGTGGGCCGATCCAGAGGCCTCCACGCCGACCGACCCGGAGCGGGCACGCGCGATCCTCGACGAAGCCGGGTATCGCGACACCGACGGCGATGGTCTCCGGGAGAGCCCCGATGGCGCTCCGCTCACGCTCACCGTGGAGGTGAACGGCGCCGAACCCACGCAGGTCCGTGCCGCCGAGGTGGTCGCCGAACAGCTCGGTGACGTCGGGCTGGCAGTCAATGTGCGGCCCCTGGACGCCGGCCGGCACGCTGCATCCGGCAAGGACATGGAGACCTTCGACCTCCTGGTGCGGGACGGAGTCCCGCATACCGTGGCCGACCCCACTCAGTATGTGCTGAGCCTGTTCTCGGGCTCCTCCTGGAACCTCGACGAATACCCGTACCCGGAACTCCAGCAGAAGATCGACCGCTGGAAGCAGACCGCCACGCTGGAAGACCGGCGCGAGGCAGGCTTCGAGATCCAGCGACTGTTGAACGAGGTGCCGCCGGTGGTTGCGCTCTACCATCCCGACAAGTACTTCGCCTACCGGATCGGTAGCTACGGCGGGTTCGTCGACTCACCGGGGTACGGCATCATGCACAAATGGTCGTTGATTCCGCGAGACCGGGCTGAGGCGGCCAACGCCGTGGTGACACCGTGAGGCACCCGTACCTGCCCGACGTAGCACGGACGACGGTCCCGGACGGATGAGGCCCGGCCGGCTACTGGCGAGGGCCGGGCAGTACGCGCTGGTGTTGTGGGTCGCGGCCACACTGAATTTCGCGCTGCCACACCTCTCCGGTGGCGATCCGGTCGTCTACCTGTACGGCGAGAATGGCGATCTGGCACCGGAACTATTGGAGGAGATCCGGGCCAGCTACGGATTGGACCGGTCCATCCTCGAACAGTACGGCGCATTTTGGGCTGACTTGGTACGGGGTGACCTGGGGACATCGGTCGAGTTCAACCGGCCGGTGGTCGACATTCTGCTGGACTACCTGCCCTGGACGGTTGCGCTGGCCGCCGTATCGATCCTGCTGGCTTTCGTCATCGGCACCCTCCTGGGCGCTTGGGCGGCCTGGCGGCGCGGCACCCGTCGCGACGCGGGCTCGGTCATCGGGGTCCTCCTGCTTGACGCCATGCCCAGCTTCTGGATCGGCATGATCCTCGTCGCAGTATTCGCGGTGCAGCTCGGGATCTTCCCGTCCTACGGTGCCGCGGCGATCGACGGCGACGGCCTCGGATGGCTCGCCGACGTCGCCGCGCGCATGGTGTTGCCGGTGGCCACGCTGGTACTCGCCACGCTCGGCGGATTCTTCCTGCTGGCCAGGGCGACGATGACAACCGTCCTGGACGAGCCCTTCGTCCGGCTCGCCCGGGCCAAAGGCCTCTCCGAACGACGGATCGTGATCACCCACGCCCTGCGGAACGCGCTGCTGCCGGTGTACACCAACGTGACGCTCGCCGTCGGGACGCTGGTATCCGGGGCTGTCGTCGTCGAAACGGTCTTTGCGTATCCCGGGATCGGCCGGTTGATCTTCAACGCGGTCACGGCGAGGGACTACCCCCTGCTCCAGGGCGGGTTCCTGTTGATCACGGTCGGCATCGTGGCGGCAAATCTGTTGGCAGACCTCACCTACCCACTCCTCGATCCTCGGGTACGACCCGAGCGGCGAGAGTCCGCCGTGACGACAACGGGCACCGCGGTGCCGTCATGAGGACCCGCTCGCGGCGGCTCGCGATGGTCGGCCTCGCCCTCCTCGGGGTGCTGGTATTCGTTGCCTTGGCGGCACCGCTGCTGGCGCCCTACGCGCCGAGCGATCGGGTCGGGCGGCCATTCTCGGCCCCGTCGGCCGCGCATCTGCTGGGCACCAACGACGTGGGGCACGATCTGCTGTCCGAGCTGATCTACGGCGCGCGCATCTCCCTGCTCGTCGGAATCGTTGCGGCGCTGGCGGCGACGGTCATCGGGGCGAGCGTCGGACTGCTCGCGGGCTACGCCCGAGGCTGGGTGGACACCGTATTGATGCGCTTCGTCGACGTGGTCTTGGCACTGCCGGTGCTGCCGTTGACCATCGTCATCGGGGTGTTTGCCGGGCCGGGCCTAATCACCCAGGTCATCGTCATCAGTGCCGTGATCTGGGCCGGTATCTCGCGCGAGCTGCGGGCACAGGTGCTTTCCCTGCGCGAACGTGACCACATCCAGGCCCTGCGCGCGATGGGCGCCGGAGCAGGCCACGTCCTCCCTCGACACATTCTGCCGGCGGTTGCCCCGCTGCTGGTGCCGCAGTTCGTCCTCGCCACTAAGTCCGCGATCCTCTTGGAAGCGTCCCTCGCCTTCCTCGGACTTGGTGATATCACCGCCAAGAGCTGGGGTTCCATGCTCTCGAACGCACACGCCCGCAGCGCCTTCCTCACCGATGCCTGGCTGTGGTGGGTGGTCCCACCGGGCCTCGTGATCGCACTCACCGTCCTGGCCTTCGCACTGCTCGGCTACGCGTTCGAAGAACGCGCCCGGCCCTCGCTGCGCGACGGTCAGCCGCCTCGATCCGCGCCCACCCGTGCTGCCGGCCCGGTCGACTTGGGTGCGCCGCCACTGGTGATCGAGAATCTGACCGTCACGTATCAGTCCGACCGTGGTGTCGTCACAGCCGTGGACGGTCTGAGTGTCACCGTCGAGGCAGGTGAGCTGGTCGGCGTGGTCGGGGAGTCCGGTAGCGGCAAATCCACGGTCACCGCGGCCGCCATCGCGCTACTGCCGCCGGCCGCGACGGTGATCGCGGGCACCGTCGCGGTACAGGGCCGAGACCTGGCGACGCTCACAGCCGAGGAGCTGCGGGCACTGCGCGGGGACCGGATCGCGTTGGTGCCGCAGGACGCGATCAGCGCGCTGAACCCGGTGCGCACTGTCCGCGCGCAGCTCGCCGAGGCAGTTCGCGCACACCGGTCGGTCACGCGGGCCACGGCACGCGCGCGTGCCGACGAGCTGCTGAACCTGGTCGGGCTCGACCCGGCTCGGGCCGGGAGCTATCCGCACCAGTTCTCCGGCGGCATGTGCCAGCGCGTCGTCATTGCGATGGCACTGATCAACGACCCCGCAGTGGTGATCGCCGACGAACCGACCAGTGGTCTCGACGGCGTCGTTCAGGGTGAGATACTCGACCTGCTCGATGACATACGTCACCGGCTGAATCTCGCATTGCTGATCGTGTCGCACGATCTGAGCGTGGTCGGGCGGATCGCCGATCGGATCGCGGTGATGCAGGCCGGTCGGATCGTGGAGGTCGGCCCGACCGAACAGGTGCTCACCGCATCCGCGCACCCCTTCACCCGAAGTCTGGTCGACGCGGTACCGCGCCTCACGACCGCGGGAACACCAGCGTGATCCGCGAGCAGTCACCCGCGCTCGACGTCAAGGGGCTCATCGTGAGCTTCGGTGCGGTGCGGGCTGTCGACGAGTTCGATCTCCAGATCGCGGCGGGGGAAACCGTCGGCCTCGTCGGCGGGTCCGGCGTCGGCAAGTCAACCGTCGCGCGGGCCGTCGCCGGACTCGTCACGCCCGACTCGGGAGCCATCCGGCTGGACGGGGTCGACCTCGTAGGACTGCGCCAACGGGCTGCGCGGCGCCAGCGGCGGCGGTTGCACCTTGTGTTCCAAGACCCTTACGCGGCCCTGCCCCCGACGCTGCGAGTCCTCGACATCGTCGCCGAACCGCTGGTCATCCACCGCATCGGCGACCGGGAAGAGCGCCGGGAGCGAGCCGCCGATGCTCTGAACGCCGTCTACCTGCATCCTCGCCACCTCACCCGATACCCGCATCAGCTGTCCGGCGGCGAACGGCAACGAGTGGCTTTCGCCAGGGCGCTGGTGACCGAGCCTCGGCTGGTGCTCGCCGATGAGCCCACCCGGATGCTCGATGCGACGCTGCGCCGCGACATCGTGGACCTGCTCAGCGAAATGGCCGCCACCAAAGGTGTCGCGATCCTGCACATCACCCACGACCTCGCCCTGGTCGGGCACGGCTGTGAACGGGTGGCCGTCATGCGGCGGGGCCGGGTCGTCGAGCATGGGCGCACCACCGAGGTGTTCGACGCGCCTCAGCACCCGTATACCGCCGCGCTGATCGCGGCCGCTCAACGCAGGAGGGCGAAGCAATGACCTTCGGAATTCTCGGCATGGACACCCATTCAGCGAAACGGCCCGCTCCGCGGATGTGTTGCAGCAGCTTCGTGGCTTCGACGGTCGCGTCACGGTGAACCGTCCGCTTCCTGCTGCACTCCCGCTACCACGCCTGAGGCGAGTTGATGTTTCTACGCCGCCGCCTGCTCGAAGACTTCTCTAGCTAGTTCTCCAGTCACCAAATCGGGTTGACAAGTTCAGTGAAGCTGGCCGTCGAACTTCCATTCCACCGCCCACTGGTCGCCGGTAGGTGGGGGACCGAGGGTGGCCAGCATCGGCGCCGGCGTCGCCCGCCGGCGCACTACAGAACGCGCAGCGGCCACCTATCGACGCTACCCACCGCCAGCCGAACCTGGTCTGCGCTTCGCAGCGGGCTAAATCCCCAGCTCACCCGGTCGAGCGCCCCGAGGCGAAGTCGAAGTCGGTCAGCACATCAGGGCCCTGGACCCGCCGCACCCCGTCCCACCGTCCACGCGTGCGCAGCGTCCCGCGGCCGTCGCCGCGGTTGAAGATCGCCGCCGTCGTCATGCTGGCCAGTAGCCCGTTGCCCAGCGTCGCGGTGTGCACGACGCGTTCGAGCACCCACGCTGGGGACATGTCATCCGCCGAGGTCAAAGCGGTGGGCGGGGCGATCGGCGTCCCCACCACGAGGTTGATGCCGGCCGACCGACTCACACGCAACCAGCGCGCCAACTCCTGCGAGCGCGCCCAGATGCCGTCACGGTCCTCGACCAGCACCACCGTCGTGGACGCCTGATGGCCGTGCTCACGCGCGTCCTCGATGTCGCGCGCGCCGATCGACCGGAAGAACTCGTACCGCGACTGCAGCAGCTCGTCGACGAATGCGGCCAACTCGCCGGCGTCGACCCGGCGGTGCGTCACCTGTAGCTGCACGTCCTCGTCCGCGCAGAGCACCAACTCGAGGTCACTCGGAGCTTGCCCGGCGGCGAGCCCGGCGGCCAGCACGGTCAGCAGGGACGACACCTCATCGCCGACAACGACGCAGTGTGGACCGCTCCCGCCGCGGCTCTCCCACTCCAGGTTCACCTCGACCGCCTGGCCGTCGAGGCCAGTGCCGAGAACAGCTGTCAGGGGCCGCCGGATCCGCCCGTGCGACACCTGCCGCAGAGCGCGGGTGTAGGACGTGCCCGGATTGGCTGCCTGAAACTCACGCGCAGCACGCTTACGGGACTCGTTGTCAGACAAGGGAATCTCCCATCCAAAGTCGTTTCTTCCGCGTCGCCCACATCTGCGCGGAAGTGCCTTTGCTGGGTAGCTACACGGAACCCGTGGGGTCTTGTCCCGGACTGGAGTGACTGTCCGATGTGGGCGGGTGCAGTCGATGCCGGGATTCACGCCACCGCGTGCGGCGATACGCAGAGTCTAGGACCGGCGCTGGCACGAAGAGGTGGCCGCCGCCCAGGAATCTGAGCGGGAAATGGTGCGCCCCCAGCCGCAGGGGGGGAGGAGCGGCCAGGGGCGCGGTGACGTCCTCCGGGGGGTCGAGGACGTGCCTCCACGCTAACAGCGGCCAGAGCCAAAATCCGGCCCCGAAACAGCCCTTTTCCAGGACCAACCGAAGGCCAGGGAACCTGCCGCAAGCTCGGCGACGGAAACCGCGCCGCCGGCAGGTACTTCTCCATCGAACGACCACAGAAGGAGAACCCCGGTGTCCGGCGACCGCGACGCACCCCAGCACTGACCATGTGCCTGGCCACCAATGACCCCGGCGGACCCCGCCGATGCTCAGGCGACACCCGCGCCGCCTACCAGAAGTCCGCGGTCGCCGCCGACGCCCTCACCGCGCAGGCCCAGCAGCTGCACACCGAACTGACGGTCCGCACGGTCACCGAGCACCTCGGCGCCGCCCACGGCCCCCAGCGTGACGAGCTGCTCGCCACCCTCACCGACACCGACGTCGACGCGCTCATCACGGCATGCCGCGCAGACATCCGTCCAGACGTCGACGCCGCCTTCGCGGCCCTGCCACCGCACCTGACCGGCGCCGTACGTGACACCACCATCGCTGAGCACGCCCAGATCCCCATCCACCGTCCCGGCGGCCTCGTCGACACCACGCCGGCGACCCTGCTCGACGCCAACACTGCGGTGTACCGAACCCGCCGCGGCGACTACGCCATCGCCTACCGCGACGGTGAGGCCTACAAAACCCTCGCTACCGCCTCCAAGTACAAGACCGCCATCACGATGGCCAACCGCATCCCCGTCCTCACCCCACTCGACCACCCCCCAGGCGGCATCGACGATCTCCAGCAGCAGGCGTACCAATCCCACGCCGACACCGCGCTGCAGCTGGCCACCCAGGCGGCCTACGGCCGGCTCCCCAGTCCCGACGAGCAGCAGGCGTTCCTGGCAGAACACCTGATTCATGCCCGGGACGAGATCGTCGATGCCGCCGCCACACCGCTGCGCACCGAGCTGCTCGACGCCACCGCCCGACACCACCACCGCCAGCGCCTGGCCGCCGCAGAAGCCGCCGGCCAGGCCGCCCGCGAGGCCGCTACACAGTCAGGGGACGACCCCGAGCAGGCCTACGCCACCGCCTACCACCACGCCCTGGGCGCACCGACCCGCGGCGGCGCACGCATCCCGCACTTCGCGCACCACACCTTGCCCGCACCCAGCCTCGGCGACGCCACACACAATCTGCTGCAGCACAGCGGAATCCGCTCCTATGGCACCGAATCCGCCCGCGACTACACCGTCATCACACGCCGGGGCGGGGACCTGAAAGCCTGGGAACTGCACGATGTCTACGGCACGCTGCGCACCACCCCGATCGGCGACCTCGCCAAGACCCACGCCCGCTTCGTCAACACCGTTCTCACCGCCGACGAACGAGACGCGCTGCGCACGTACACCAGCGGCCGGCACATCGGATCCGGGGCCTACATCCAGATCAACGACGTCTTCACCGGCCGCACCACCTCACCCACGCCAGCGATCGCCAACACCTGCACCCACCTGCGCAGCGCATTCGACAAGTACGCCCGCCACAACACCACCCGCGAACCCGTCACCGTCATCCGCGGCACCCGCGTCCCCACCGACTACACCGGCACGCCGGCCGACTACCTCGCCACCGCGTTCCCCGTCGGCGCCAAAGTCGAACTGGGACAGGTCGCCTCAGCCACCACCCGCACCGCCACGGCCACCCGATTCGCCGACCGCGGGCCCGGCTCCTACTTGATGGCCATCCGCACCCGTGACGGACTGCCGGTGAAGGCGATCTCCGCCAACGCCGGCGAAGACGAGGTGATCATTCCGCCCGGCACCGCACTGCGCTGCGTGCGCGTCGAGCCAGCGTCCGGCGTCGAGCGTCGACCGACGGTGTACCTGGTCGCCGAGGACCTAGTGGCCGAGGCCGAATCCCAGGCCCTCAAGAGCCGCCAAAAAGCATCCTGAACAGCGACAACGACACGTCCCCGCGTCATCGTCAGCCACGTTCGCCCGCGGCCCCGCCGACTACCCAGGCGCCGGGCGCCGGGCTGCGGCGCTGGGAGCTGCCGCCGGCGGCAGGGACATGTCATCACCCCAGCTCAGCGCATTTACGGGGCAAGCGCGAGTGGGGGAGCGCCGCGGCCGCCGGCATCCAACAACGCCACCAACACCTCGCCGGCAGCCCCACGAACCTCCGACGGCCGGCCACACCGCTGCCACACCTGGTGCTCGGCCGAGTACCGCCACGGCCGGCGGAAGAACTCGACGACATCGACAGGGGACACCAGGAAGCCGGCCGCGGCGAGGATCTCGGCGAACCCACACAGCTCGTCGAAATCGGCGAACCACCGTCCATCCAGCTGCGCCGCGATCGAACGGGCCTGCTCCACCAACACCGCGTCATCGCTCACCCCGATCACGCAACCAGCAGCGCCGCCCGGCACGCCACCCCAGCACTGATAAGTCCACTAATCGGCGGGCATGCCAGACCGCCGAACAGCGGTGATGCCACGTCCCCACCTTCCGCATGCGCCCGCAGCCCTATCCTTGAGCCCATGCCGCCGGCGTGCGGCTGCACTCCTCGAACGGACGCCCCACACCGGCACCGCCTCCAGGACAACGCCCCCCGGGCGCCGCGCCCGAGATGCCCGTTGCACCGCGGCCGCCGCGGAAGGTGTGGATCCGCACCCACGGCCGCGCGCACAACGAGGAGATCCGCCATGACCCCCAACGCGCGCAAGAACGCCGCACGCGCCTACCAGCGCCGACACCACGTCCCCTACACGGAAGCGCTCCGCGCGGTCACCCCCGCCGGCGCCCTCGACGACAACGCCCCCCACCGCGGCGTCCCCTCTCCCGACCGCCGGCTCCTCGACGCCCTCCAGATCGCCGATCCCGCGACCCACACCCCGCAGGCCGCCTGGCACCAGCACGCCGCCGACCGAGACCTGACCCTCCCGATCGCCACGGCGATAAACGAACCCACCACCGCGGCGACCCTGCACCTGGACGCCGCCAACAGCGTCATCGCCCTGCTCGCCATCCCCGGCACCGGCAAGACCGCCGCACTGAGGACCATCACGCTGGCACTGTGCGCCCACTACCCGCCCGAGCGCGTCACCTTCGCCTGCGCCAGCGGCAAATGGGGCTTCCTGCACGACATCACGGCACTTCCACACCTCGCGGTCCAATGCTTCGACACGTGGGACTACCGCAACGACGTACACCCCGACGTCGCGCAGTGGTGCGCCTACATCGACGACGAAATCGATAGACGGACCACCACAACCCGCGCGCGCCTCGAACCCGAACTCGTGGTCGTCGTCGACGACCTCGACGAATTCCTCGAACCCAACCCCGCGGCCGCCGCCACCGTGCAGCGGATCATCGACCGCGGCCGCCACCTCGGGATCCGCCTCATCGTCTCCATCAAGCAGCTCCACCACAACGACGACGGGGACCTCTGGACCGTGCCCGCCGTCGGCCCGGCAGTGCGCTTCCGGCCGGACACAGTGGTCGCCTTCTCCACCTTCCGACGCGAGGAGTCGATGGCCGCCCTCGGCCACCCGGGCGCCTGGAGCCTGCAGCGCGGCCAGGGCCACGCCTACATCCGACCCGCCACCGAACTCGGCGACACCCCGGCGCACATCCTCACCGTCAACAGCGACGACGCGGCGACCCTCTCCGCGCAGATAGCCGCCTACCAGCGCGGATAGCACGTCCCCGGCCTCCGGCCCGGCGCCCCGGGCCGCTGGATCGAGTTGAGACGGCCAGCCACCCCACCAAAGTCCGCCACCTCGACGCCCACACTCCGCAACCCTCTGACCATGGCAAACGACACGTCCCGCGCCAAGCCGTTCCCAGCTGACCACCGCGAGATACGTTGACGGTGCGCACCTTCGACCGACGGACAAAGGGCCCGACCATGATTCAAGTACTTCACGCCAGCCACAACGACGAGCTGTACAAGCGCCGCGTCCTGTCCGTCGACGACATCGCCGACCTCATCCGCGAGACCAGCCTGGAGACCCTGACCAACACGGCGGGCATCGACTTCTGGTTCACCCCCTCCACTCACCGAGCACACCAGCGAGTCAACCGCAGCGCCACCGAACTCCTCCTGGCCACAACGCGATTCACCGCCTCGAACGTGCCGCTGATGCGCGGCATCGTCGTGCTGGCAGCCCATGACGGCGCCGGCGAGCTGGCCGGCCTGAGCGACGCCCAGATCAACGGCCTGGCCGACACCCTCCGCCGCCTCTCCTGGCGCGAGGACCTCGTGCTGTCCCGCCGCATCGCCCGGGACCAGCGCAGCCAACTGCGCGCCAGCCGCACCGCCTCCAAGGCCGAAGCCGCCAGCATGTCGTGGATGGCATGAACCCAGAAGCGCCCCAGCTGGTGCGCCAGCTCGCCGATCAGCAGCCCGAACAGGCGCTGCAGCTGGTCACCCAGAACGCCCAGCCGGTGACTCAGGCGACCTGGTGGCGCAGCTACTGAAGTAAACCGCCGCTGAGCTGCGGAGATAGCACGTCCCCCCGAGTGGTCGCGCGTGGTCGGCGCCCGTCGGCGTCGACGATCTCGAACTGCCCGCCCATGCACGTGACCTGCGGCGATGGCATGGCCCCCATCCCCGGACGTCATACGTCGAGAGACCGCCCAGCGCAAGGGGCAAATTTCACTCCTTGGTGAAACCCCGGAGATAATCACCGCCATTGGTAAGTTTCCCGCACCAGGTAAAAACCTGGGATCCCGCCCGCTCGCAGGAGACCCCTATGTACGCCGCCGCTTCCCGCCGCTCGCCCCTTCCCGCCCTCGCCCTGACCACCGCCGCAGCCCTCACCCTGACCCCACTGGTGCTGCCCCAGCCGGCAGCACCGCTGCACCTGTCGCTGCCCCAGGTCTCGGCCCCGCGCCTGGAGCTGACCGCCGCCATCAACCCCGCCGACGTCACCGCGTTGATCAACAACCTCAACGCCGCCCTGGAGTCCGCCTCCACCACCGTCACCGGCCTCGTCGGAACCCCCGGCCAAACCCTGGCCAACGCCCTGGCCTCGGCCGCCACCCTCAACGACAGCCTGTGGGACGGCCTCATCGACGCCACCGACAACCGGACCCTGGCCGCCATCCTCACCACCCTCAAAGACACTGCAGGCAACGGCCTCTCACGCCTGTCGAACTCCGTCGACGCCGCCAACGGCACCATCGTGCTGACCACCGGGCAGCTCGCCGACCTGCTGACCTCCACCCTGACCGGCTCCCTCGGCACCGCCCTGCACGCCGTCGCCACCGTCATCAACAACCCGCTAGCACTACCCAGCTACACCGGCCTCATCAACACGCCCCTCGACATCGCCGGCCTCCTCGTCACCGGCGGCATCGGCGCCGTCAACAACCTCGGCGCCAACGTCCTCACCGTCACCAACACGGTTGTCACCGGAGTCACCGCCCAGGTCGACAACGCCCTCGACACCTTCAACGGCCTCCTCAGCGCCGGCAAGACCCTCACCGGCATCGGCCTCATCAACGGCCTCCTCACCGCCGTCCAAGGCATCGTCTCCGCCCCCGTCACCGCCGCCGTCGCCGGCGTCAACGGCGCCTCCACCACCATCACCAACGCCGCCGCCACCACCCTCGACAAGATCGCCGACGGCGCCTCCGACGCGATCGCCACCTGGATCGGCGACGGCACCCGCTCCGGCGCCATCCAAGAAGTCATCAACACCATCGGCTCCGCACCCCTGAGCCCCGCCAGCTACACCCACGCCGTCTCCGTCCTCGTCGGCGCCGGCATCACCACCGTCACCAAGGTCGCCCACACCGCAGGATCCCTGGCCTCAGTGCCATTCACCGCCGCCGCCGACATCACCACCGCCGCCGCCGACGTAATCACCGCGCTCACATCAGGATTGGCCACCGCCGCCAGCGGCATCATGCAAGCCGCCGGACTACCCTCCCTCGTCTACGGCCTACCCCACGCCATGGCCGCCACCGTCAACGGCCTCGTCAACGCCGCCGCCTTCACCACCGCCACCGGCCTGCGCACCATCGCCGCGGCCCTCGACTTCGGCTCGGCCATCACCGGAAACCTCACCTCGGCCGCCGCCCCCACATCCAGGGCAGTCACCCTCACCCTCGCCACCGACACCACCACCGCCACGGACGACGCTGAACCGACACCGGGGGACAGCGCCGCCGCAGAACCGGCCACCCACAGCACCGACGCGCCCGCGGCCTCGACCGAACCCGCCACCGATGCGGTCGCCGTCACCGAGCCCGCCGCCGAGACTCCTCCCGCGGCCGCCGAGCCCGACGCCGAAACCCCCGCGGCCGCCGAGCCCGACGCCACCACCGACATCGACGCCGAAACACCCGTCGCTGAGACCGAAGAACCCACCACCGCGCCGACCACGGACACCACCACGACGCCGGCCGCCGGATCCGAGACCGCGGAAACCGAGCCGGCCGCCGAGGCCAAACCCGCCGCCAAGGACGACGCCGCCACTGCCAACTCCGACAAGCCCGCCACCGCGGCGCCCAAGAAGAAGCCCCGCGGCACCGATCGCGCAACCGACACCGACGACGACGCCAGCGAATCGACCAGCGCCGCCGGAC
The DNA here is from genome assembly GCF_001570485.1 of Mycolicibacterium novocastrense. Taxonomy (GTDB): domain Bacteria; phylum Actinomycetota; class Actinomycetes; order Mycobacteriales; family Mycobacteriaceae; genus Mycobacterium; species Mycobacterium novocastrense. The sequence continues at coordinate 116,095 of NZ_BCTA01000038.1, read as the reverse complement.
GCGCCACCCCGGACCGTGACACGACGTCCGCGACGGGCAGCAATTCGACCAGGACGCCCAAGCACGCCTCCGAGACCTCCCCGCGCCACGCAGCCGCAAGCACCGACGCCCCGAAGCACGCCGCCGCGGCGTAGCTACGGCTCGATCGGTTCCACGCCGACAAAGGCCGCCAGGTCGGTCACGTCACGATGGGCGTCGTAGGTGCGCAGCAGCGCAACGTAGCGCTGCTTGTCGAGGTCCCAGTCGTACTGCTCGACGGTCGGATCCTGCGCCGCCGCAAACACCAAGTCGGCGAGAAGCCGTGTGGTCCGGCCATTTCCATCAACGAAAGGATGAATGCGGACCGTCTCGGCGTGCACCGCGATGCCCAGCTGCCGAGGCGTCCAATCATCGGTATGCGCCCACCGATAGGAGATGGTGTCGAGTGCATTGCGCAGCTCGACAGCGATCTGTTCGGGAGCAACTCCGATGCTGACTTCCAGCTGTCGTTGCCGACCGCCCCACTGCCAGATAGGCCCGAACAAGGCCCGGTGGAGATCGCGGACGAAGTGGTCGCTCAGCAGCTCGTCGAGTGTGAGTGAGCCGTCGAGCGCGGCCGGCATCACCTGATCGAACACTTGCTCCTGGAGGCCTTGTTCCACGTCGTAGACGTCCGCGCGAGTGATCGGGGAGTCCAGGACCTCGACAATCTCGGGCAGCAGGGCATCAAGCTCGTCGTGCGGAAGAGGGGTTTCCCCGTACCCGGGGGACAGGGCCATCAACGCTTGGGTGGCTGCTGCTTCGCCAGATAAGCCTTGACCGCTGCGGACCGGCGGTGACCAGCGGGCACGACCCGGCCCTCCAACTTCGCCGACGCCTTGGTGGCACGCGCTCCGGCCTTCTTGACGGCAGCCTTCGACACCACCACCTTCTTCGGCGTCTGGCGTTCCATCACTGCACCTCCACGAGCGTCGACCGTCGCATCGATCCTACCGGCCCCGCACCCCCGATGACCACGGCGTTTACCTGCTCACCGCCGGTTACCGACGACCGCGTGACACCGTTCGAAGGCCGGGCCACGCCTCACCCCAGCAGAGCCGCCACCCACCGCTCCGGATCGAACAACTCATCCGCGGACAAGCCCGTAAACGATTGCAACGCACCGGGATACACCCGCTCATACATCGCATTCCACCGCGTCGCCATCACAGGCGGCGCCAGCATCCACTCCGCGGCCGCCTCGCCGAGATACCAGCGTCCACCCTCCCGCGTCGCCGAGATCAGACCCCGCCGGCACAGGCCCTCCCACAACGCCTCCAGCTGGCGCGTGCGCGGATGCAGCGGCTTCGCCAAACGCTCCACGTGCACCCGCCCCAAAACCCACGGCAGGCCCCACACCCGGGCCGCATGCGCACGATGAGTGCCACTCAGAACCTCATAGACCGGGCCCGCCGGTCCCTCCAACCGGTGCAGCAGCATCGGATCGTGGGCGAACATCTCCGCCATCCACCCATCAACCGTCCCGCCCGCGACCGCGGCGCGCAGCCACTCGGACACCTGCACGATCGTGTCCCGCCGCGGATTCCGGTCAATGTCTCCCCAGGCCTCGGAGTTCGTCGACGTCAACAACCGCGGCGGCACCCACTCCGCCCACGTCGCCCACCCACGCGTCGCCGCATCAGCGACACCGAGTGCGCCGGCATCGGCATCGTTGAACGGCGGCATGAACACCCGGTGCGAACCGACCTGCGGGGCAGCCGCATTCAACTCCGCCGCCCGGGCCCGCGCGAGGACCTCCCGCTCACCAGCGCTGCCCGGAATGCCGGCCGCCACCGCCCTCAGCTGCTCCGCCAGGCCATCCGGCCGACCGGAACCCAGCTGCCGCGCGAAATCCGCATCGAGGTCGGTCGCCGCCTCGGACGCCTCCGACGTCCACCCGAAGTCGACCACCTCGTGATTGGGCCGGGCCCGGTACACCGGGCCATCAGCCTCCAGAACCCCGCCCCGGCGCAGCAGCTCGGCCACGGCCTCGGCGTCACTGGCCACACCGCGCACCGTCACGCCATCGCAGCGCTGCGCTCGGAAGAAGCCATCGGCGCGCCACTGCAGCGCACCCTCGTCGTCGAGGCCTCGTAGGTCGGCGCATCCAAAAGTCAACTCCTGCAATGCCATACTCCGAATGTAGCACATGTGCTACCGTGGTGGGTATGGAAACCGTAGGAGTCCGCGAACTGCGCCAAAACGCCTCCGACCTCGTGCGCCGCGTCCAAGACGGCGAGGAAATCACCATCACCGTCTCCGGCCGCCCCGGCGCCCGCCTCGTCCCCGCCAACCCCAACACCTGGCGCCAATGGACCGACATCGCCGACCTCTTCAACGGACCCGCAGACACCGACTGGGACACCGACCGCGACCTCATCGACCAACAGATCACCGACCCCTGGACACCACGATGAAAGCCATCCTCGACACCAGCGTCGTCATCGCCACCGACCTCCAACCCCTCGCAGGCGACCTCGCCGTCAGCGCAATCACCATGGCAGAGCTGCACTTCGGCGTCCTCGTCGCCAAGACACAACCAATCCGCGCCGAACGCCTCCGCCGCCTCCTCAAACTGCAGCAGGACTTCGACCCCATCCCCATCGACCAGGCCGTCGCCGCCAGCTACGGCCAGCTCGCCGCGGCCGTCGTCGACGCCGGCCGCCAACCCCGCGCCCGCGCCATGGACCTCCTCATCGCCGCCACCGCACACGCCCACTCCGCCCGCCTCTACACCCGCAACGCCGCCGACCTCCAAGGCCTCGAAAACCTCATCGACATCACCCCCGTCTAACCCCGCAAGGAACCCATGAAAACCGCCAAACTAACTGTGCGACAGCAAGAAGCGCTCGAACTCGTCGAACAAGGCCGCGTGCAATACGGCCACGAATTCCCCAACATGGCACGCCGCGGCCACGCCACCTACCCGGTCTTCCTCATCGACGGCCACGCCGCCTACAACCAGCAGGGCCACACCTTCGCCTCACTCGAAGAGCGCGGTCTCCTCGTCATCCGTCACGACCTCGTGCCGCGTGAACCCAAGCCGGCGACGACCAGGACATCACGCACACTCACCGGCGAAAGCACGATCACCATCCCCGCCCACGATGCCCCAGTCGACCCTGGCTGGCGCACCGCCGTCGAACTCGCAACGCCGGCCGACAGTGCCCAAGGGTGAGCGGAACCGGCGGCCGCAGCGGAAAGTGAAACTACGAAACGCTGTTTCAGCGACGGCGGACGATCTCGGCGTACCGCGAGTAGATCGCTTGATGCGAAACGCCAAGCGTCTTGGCGATAGCCGGGACGGTGACGCCGCGGCGGCGGGCATCCGCAATCGCGGGCGCGGGATCGCACACCGGAGCGAGGATCCGCACCACTAGCAGTGACCACGGCTTCTCGAACGCGTGCAGCAATTCGAAGCGCGGGTCCGTGTGGTCTGCAGCCAAGAGAACAGCCAGAGCATCCTCGGCGTTGGTACCTGCACCGGAGCCTGGGCCAGCCAGCAATCGCTCGGTGGCTTCCAGCCTGGCGGCGTTCAGGGCGGCCTGCGCAACAGCGTTCGATGCTGCGGCCAGCGCATCATCGGACAGGTCGTCGAACGCCACGCAATGACAGTATCCCCTTGGTGGCAACCATCAATGCAGCCACACCCGTAATGCAAGGATGACATGATGTACGCTGCAAGCACAGATTGCACTACGCGATGTCCCCGAGGGAGCGGTCCATGTCCGACCCACACACCACACAGATCAAAGTGGCCTGCGACGACCTGTACTGCTCACCCCTGGACCCCGTGGCCCAAGCCAACGCTCGCGATCTTCTCCGACAATCCACACCCGCCCTGGATGAGCGGAACCTCGCCCGCCGGATCCGGATCGCCTGCGACGAGCTGCACGACGACCCCAACGATCTCGATGCCCGCCACGCCCTCCTGGCCCTGATCGACCCGACATCCCCAGCGGCGAACCGCCCCGGTGTCACAGCCCGGACTTAGCATCACGAGCGATGGCTGATCAGTTGCGCGCGTACCGGTTCGCGCTGGACCTCACCGAGGTCCAGGCGTCTGCCGTCGCGCAAAACGCCGGCGCCGCACGGTGGGCCTACAATCACGCCCTGGCGGCCGGCCAAATTCGTCGCACTCGACGAGCGCCACACGGCCATCACACTGGCGGTGAACGCCGGTGCGGATCAAGCGGACGCAGCCAGGCGAGCGCCGAAAGTGCCTAACAAGCCTGACATTCAGAAGGCGCTCAACACGGCTAAGGGCGACGACCGACGCGGCGAGGACGGACTCTGCCCGTGGTGGCACACCGTCAGCACCTACACCTTCCAATCCGCCTTCGCCGACGCCGACCGCGCCTGGAAGAACTGGCTCGACTCGCGCACCGGAAGACGGAAAGGCCGCCGGGTCGGTCGCCCGCGGTTTAAGACCAAACACCGCAGCCGCGACAGCTTCCGCATCCACCACAACGTCAAGAACCCCAGCATCCGACCAGACGCCGGCTACCGCCGAATCATCCTGCCCCGCCTCGGCTCCCTGCGCGTGCACTCATCGACCAAACCGCTTTGCCGCGCCCTCGGCCGAGGGGCCGTCATCCAATCCGTGACGATCTCCCGCGGCGGCCACCGCTGGTACGCCAGCATCCTTACCAAGCAACCCCACACCGAGGCCACCTCCACGCACCGTCAACGCCAAGCCGGCATCGTCGGCGTCGACCTCGGCGTCCACACCCTCGCAGCGCTGTCTACTGGCGAGACGATCGACAACCCACGGCACCTGAACGCCGCACGAACCCGTCTCACAAAGGCGCAGCGAGCGCTCTCACGCACCCAAAAAGGCTCGAAACGCCGTCGCCGCGCAGCTCGACTCGTCGGCCGCCGGCACCACGAAGTCGCCGAACGCCGCGCAACGACGCTGCACACCCTCACCAAGACGCTGGCCACACAGTGGTCGATCATCGCGATCGAGGACCTCAACGTCGCTGGCATGACCCGATCCGCCCGCGGCACACTAGACCAACCCGGCCGAAACGTCCGAGCGAAATCAGGACTCAACCGCGCCATCCTCGACGCCGCCCCCGGACAGCTGCGCCGCCAACTCGAGTACAAGACCAACTGGTACGGCAGCAGCCTCAAGGTCATCGACCGGTTCTTTCCGTCCAGTCGAACGTGTTCAGCGTGCGGAGCGAAAGCCAAGCTCACCCTCGCTGATCGCGTATACCGATGCGCTGCATGCGGATTCACCGCAGACAGAGATGTCAACGCAGCCATCAACATCGCCGCCCAGGCGGCCGTCGCCCCCGGCATGGAGGAGACGTCAAACGCCCGCCGAGCCGACGACCACCCGCAACCCGCGGGGTCGAGGCCGTCGTCAGCAATGAAGCGGGAAGGCCGCCACACCATGGTGGTCACTCCAGCCCGGCAACAGGCTGGTCACCAATCCGAAGCGGAAACTGACCCGACCGGCGCGCCTTCGTGCTGGTCACCTTGGGTCGGTTCCACGCGCGGACGGGTGAGCCCAGATACTCATCAAGGTTGAGTGAGTGGACCAGCTAAGTCGGTTTCACGCGCAGACGGGTGAGCCCCAACTACTCCGCACGCGTCGTCCGAGATCCTTCAGGTCGGTTCCACGCGCAGACGGGTACGCCCACGTCGCAGCAGCAGAATCTGTTGCCTGAAAGAGTTCCAAGGCGAAGTCGTCGTCAATCGGCGCCCAATCGGGATCATTTCTGCAGCTAAAATGGCCGGCATGAGCCAGCCGATGGGATTTGAGGTTCCGGCCTTTCGGGGTGGGTCCGATTCGATGGGCCAGCAGGGCCAGCAGGCGGCGTCCGACCTGTCCAGCGGCGTGTCCTCGGCGCTGTCTCCACCTGGTGCGTCGAGCCCTGTCGGCAACCAGATCTCCATGCTCACCGGCAGCCTGCAAACCGGCCTCTCGCCTGCCGGACCTGCCCTGTCCAGCGGTGCTCAGGACCTCAATCAGACGACGCAGGGTGCCATGACGGGCATCCAGAATCAGGACGCGAAGAACGCGGCCGGGTTCGAACACACCGGCACCCCTGGCCAGGGGTTGGCCGGCTCGGATGTCCCCGGTCAGCTCGATCCGGAGTCCATCGATCAGGAAGCCAAGGCTAAGGCCGAGGAGATGCTCGGCGGCGATCAATCGCAGCAGATGATGCAGCAGATGATGCAGATGGGCATGCAGGCCGGCATGCAGATCCCGCAGCAGATCATGCAACAGCTGCAGCAGATCACCAGCAAAGTGGGCGAGGCGGTCGGCAAGGCCGGCGAGCAGGTGGGCCAGCTCGTCGGCAAGGTCGCCGAGCAGGCCACAAAGGCCGCGACCGAAACTCCGGACCTTGGCCTCGACGGACTCGGTGGCGCCGGCGGCGGATTCGGCGGCGGTGGCGGCGGCGGCGGAGGTATGGACCCCGGCACCACGATCCCGGCCGGCCTGGAGACACCGGTGACCCCCATGAACACCTCCAGCGCGCTACAAGGCAGTGCGCTGCAGGCACCTGGCGGTGGATCGTCGGCAGGTGCCGCGGGCAGCCGGATGCCGATGATGCCGATGATGCCGATGCACGGCATGCACGGCGGCGGTAAGGGTAGCGGCGAAGGTACAAAGCGGGATCCCGCAATTTTCCCCGAGGACAAGATCTACGACGCCCCGGGCGGCGTCGAGCAGACCTTCGGCGCGATCCCCGAGATCGAATCCGAAGAGCCGCCGTTCGGCAATGCCGGCGGCTCACACTCCTCCGGTCACTAACCCCCGGGGCCCTGCCATTTCCAGTGGTCGCCGCACCCAAGATCAGGGTCGAGGCGGTGTTAGCCTTCCAGTGTGATGAGCGCTGGCATTGTGCGCCAGCACTATTCGGCTCATCGACGCGCATAAACACACCATCTCGCCGAGCCTGAGGACGCCATGACTGTCGTCGACGACGCCCCCCTGGACACCCACCCCACCCGCAACGGCACCGCGTTCTCCACGGGCTCGATCGCGACGCTGACCGCCCAGCAGCCGGTGCTGTCGCCCGGAGACGACGATCTGGTCCTGGCCGACGGCGAAGAGGTCCTGGCGGCACCCGGTTCAGCGAAGATGCTGCGCGTCACCCGCTTCGCCGCGGTGTCCATCACCGCTGTCATCGGCATCGCCTCGTTCATCCTCAGCTTCGCGTCGCTCACCGACCTCGCAATCCGAGCCGGATACCCCCGCAACCTGGCACCGCTCTGGCCGATCATCGTCGACGGGACGATCCTGGCGTCCACCATGGCAGTCCTCGCCCTGGGCGCGTACGGGGCGCAGCAGCGAGCAAATCGCCGATTCTTCTGGTGGGTCCTTGCCTTATCGGCGATGGTCAGCGTCGGCGCCAACGCGCTACACGCGACCATCGAGCCCGGTATCGAACTCGCGCCGTGGCTGAAAGCGGCGATCGGGGTGGTCCCACCAGTCAGTCTCTTGGCCACAGCCCACGGCGCAGCCATTCTCTCAAGGGTCCGCCCCATGACCGTGAAAGCCGTTCGCCTGCAACAAGAAGTGCAGCAAGTTCAGCAGGAGCAGGATCGTCGCCGCTACTGGCTTGAGGCTGCGCGCACAGTCCAGCAACAGAACCCGTCCGTGAAAGCCATCGCAGATCGGCCGGTCGAGCAGATCGCCGAAGTGCTGGAAGCTACACACAACGGCGTTTCTCAGCGCGGCCTGAGCACGGCGACGGGTTTGCATCACGAGACGATCCGGAAGATCCAGCAAGCCGCCGCGGCGGCGGCTGCTGAAGGCGCATCGAGCTAAGGCGCAATTAGCTGGACGGTCCGGGCGCGGCCGGCCCTGGACCCGTGAGGCGGGCGGGGGCGTCAGTCAGGGACGTGTCGTCAGGCCAGGTCAGGCCCGCTGTGGGGGTATAACGCTATGCGACAGTGCAATTCGATCATCGGCGCAGCCGGATCTGTCGGAATCCGCCGATAGTCTGAACAGGCAATACACAACCGGGGGAGGTACGGCATGCGGATTCGACGAAGCGGTGCAGTGGCAGTTGTCGGTGCGGCGATCGCGATCGCTGCCTGGCTGAACCCGAGCTTCGATCTCGGCTACCGCGGGGACACCGTGGCGATCGCCGCCCCAGAAGCGGCCGGCAACTTGGCAACACTGCTGGACCAGGTGAAGGTGGTCGACCGCATCAACGACGTCCCCGGTTACGAGCGCAGCTGCAAGCGCGGCGACGCGTGCTCGTTTGGGCCTGCATGGAACGACCCCACGGATACCACAGGGTGCGACACGCGAAATCGTATGCTGGCCAGGGATTTACGAGACGTCGTGTTTAAGGACGGCACGCGCAACTGCAAGGTGATCGCGGGGTGGCTTCAGGACCCCTATAGCGGCGAGCGAGTCGACCGGATGGACGTCGAACTCGATCACACAGTGGCCCTCCACCGTGCGTGGAATGCTGGTGCGTGGCAATGGGATTCGCGTAAGCGGCAGATCTTCGCCAACGATCCGATGGAGCTACGCGCGCTGTCGGCGAGCGTGAATCAGGCCAAATCTGATGCTGCGCTGGACGAATGGATGCCACCCCTTCCGGAAAGCCGTTGCCCGTTCGTCATCGACTACCTGTCCGTCATGGCGAAGTACGAGCTGCCCATCACGGTCAGCGAGCGAGACGCGGCTGCGGCGGCCTGCACGACTGCGCCGCTCAGCTGAACGCCATTCAGGACTATACGGCGGCGCGCATACCCTGCACGCGCACGGCATCCCGAACGGCGCTCATGAGCCCGTCAGCAGTGTGCTCGCTGCAGGCCGTGGTGTGGGCCAGGCCGGATACGTAATCGTCACGGTGTGACCAGATCTCGACAAGCCAGTCGTCTGGTGCCGCAGCTGGCCGAGCCAGCTTCCGCAGCCCGAAGCCGCGGTGGTCGGACACGTGCAGCAGGTGGCCGTCGCTCAGTCGGCATTCGATGGCATACCGCGCCGGCGGCGGGCCAGGCAGCTCGTCCGGGCCCAGCACATGCGGGGGATAGGGCTCGTCCGCGTCCGCCGGCCCCACACGCACCACCTCAGCATCGCCAATCTCCTGGCGGAGCAGGCTGAGAAGCGCGGAGTACTTCGACGACAGAAGAGCGCAAGTCAGCGTGGCGCTGGCCACCGCTCAGCGCCCGACGAACTGCGGCGGCGCCGACGTCGGCTCAGGAGACTGCACATCGAGCAGCATGCTCCACGAGTAGGTAGCGTCAGCAAGCGCACGTAAGGCCACCGGGTTCCGCATCGCCAGCGCCGCCTCGGTGGCGTACGCCTGCGCCAGCAGCGGCCGGCACGCGCCACCCTCGGTGTCCAACTGCCCGACGGGGACGTCGCGGACGTCGACGCGGGCCGCGCGCTCCTGGACGCACAGCTCGTGGTGCTCCTCTTCCAGCTGCTCCCACGGCAAGGACGCCACCCAACGAGGCTGGTCGATCCGTCCTAGGTTCGAGCGGCACATCGACAACAGTTTGTGCCGGGTGGCGGACGAGCCAGCCTTCTCGTCGGCGCTAAACGCCAGCCACAGCACCTGCTCTCGCTGCTTGACTGGATCGACGATGTGTTTGACCGCGCGCCGGCGAGTGTCGGACACCTGCAGCTCGAATCGCGTCACCACAGGGCCGCTGAGCAGCTCCGGATGGGCGCGATCGGTCCCGTCCACGTATGCCCACGGCAGGCCGGCGGTGACCGCTGGGGCGCTCGACATGGTGGAGGCAAGAGCTGTCAGCTGCCCGCCGGCCGCGGCGGCGTACTCGACGATGACGCGAGCGGGGTCGAGGGCCCCTTCCCAGCAGGCGGAGTCTTCGTGCGACCACGGCATCACCACATCTGCGGGGAGGAATGCCTCGGCGGGGACCCAGCCGCGGCCGCGGTCGGACGTCACGACAACCTGCCGGCGGCCACTCGTCACGATCATCCCCGCCGCCCAATGAACCGCGGAGGCGCCGCCGGCTGCTTCCACCACCGATCGCACGGTTGCCAGATCCTGATCATCCGATGCCTCAAGCGGATTTAGCGGAGGGGTGAAGATTGCCGGGGCAATGATCGGGTCAGATGCGCTGAGTGGGGCAATGATCGGGCCACCGACCCCACCGCCGACTGGCCCGCCCGAGGGCGGCACTGACGGATCCGGATTCTGCTGCTGTGACGAGTTTGACACCGGCGTCGACGACGGCGGCGCAGCGTGCGCACCAGGTGCAGGGCCCGGCGGAGGTCCATGGCCCGGAGCAGGCGCAGGGGCAGGGGAAGGAGCTGGCGCGGGCCCCGGCGTTGCAGTCGCAGGCACACCGGCAGCGGGTGGGGGCGCGGCCATCGCCGGGGGAGGCGGGGGAACCGCCCCGCCGGGCGCTGCCGGCGCCAGTGGGGCTACAGGAGGTGGCGGCGGTGCGGGCGGTGGTGCAGGGACCGCGCCTGCGGCCGCCGAAGCCAACGGGGCGGCTGCGGATAGAGGAGCCGCGGACATCGGAGCCGCAGCAGCAGGAGCAGCTGCCGCGGGCGCCGCCGCCGACATCGGACCTGCCACGGCCGACCCAGCCGCTGGTGCCGCCTCAGTCGCCGAAGAAGTAGCAGCCGACTGCACTGCCGGCGCAGCTGAAGCGGCCGGTGACGCTTCACCTGCCGTCGGGGCCGAGGACTGCGAGATAGGTTGCGCGCCAGCAGGAGACGTCGTGCCGGAGCCTGCTCCGGAAGAGGCACCTTCTGCTCCAGAAATGCCCGTCGTGGAAGTGTTTCCGGTTGGCGACGGAGTGCTGGTGCCGGCGCCAGAAGGTGTCGCGGAGCCTCCCGTGGAGGCCGCGGGGGAGGTCGCTGGAGTTCCGGCGGATCCGGGAACCGAACTACTCGGCGAACCACCAGAGGGCATTCCAGGTCCTGACGTGGACGCACCACCACCGCCGGCTGTCTGGTTAAAGCCCGCGGGCGTAATTGCGGCCTGTCCCGGGCCAGTCGTCACGCCAGCGGGATCGGATACGCCGGAGCCCCCGCCTTCACCGACCTGACCGGGCCCTGAAGTGACCCCGGATGGATTGCCCAAAGCCTGGGTGCCCGAACTGCTCTGACCTGGGCCGTTGGTCACCTCGGATGGGGGCGCGCCGCCGGTACCAGTGAGGGACGCAGGTGCCTGGCCAGGGCCTGCCGTCACCTCTGAGCCTGTGCCAGGCATTCCGCCCGGCATGGGCATCGCGGTGGGGACCTGGCCCGCCCATGACGGGACAGCCGCGAGGGCGCCCTGGGCGGCACCTGAAATATCGGAGATCAACTGCTTGCCTTGGCGCTTAACCTCTTCGATCGCGTCGTCGATCTCTTGCTCCTTGCCCGCCAGTATCGCTGCGGGGCGAGCGGCCTCGAGTGTGCTGATGGCGGACTCCACCCAGCCAACTACTCCGGCCATTTGGGCAAGCATTGCGCCGAGAGTGGTGGCCCAGGCCTCCAGGCACGCAGCTGCCTGGGCCACCTGAGCCCCGACCTTCCCGACGTTGATGAAGTATTGGCTCCAGCTGCTGGAGATGACTTCTGCGAGGGTGCCTTGGCCGTGATTAAGCAGTCGGCCGGCGGCGACTTGCCCGTCCTGCGAGGTAGCAATGAGTTGGGTAGACAGCTTCGTCATCTCGACCGAGCGCCGCATCAAATCCGCAGGCTGAAGGCTGTCCTCCCAGTAATTTTGAAGGATCTCGGACGCGTGCGGCGTTGTCGGCTTCGGAGTCACTGATCCGGCTGACCGCTTAGCTCACACCACACAGCTGATCGAGCCGTGCGGACGCGGCCGTCGCGGCCACACCATCGGCCTGCGTATAAGTGCGATTGCGCAGCAACTCGATTTCGCTACGCCGCTCCGCGACATACTGGCGCGCGACTGATGCAGTACTGGCTGGCTCGGCGGAAATCTGCGGCTCAAACAGGTCAAGGGCCTTGGCGATCGCAGCGGTCCGATTCCCGATGTAGGTATCGATATTCGGCGTCGACCAATCCCAGCCCGGAGGTAGCTGAGGGATAGCCGTCAGCGCGGCCTTAGTGGAGGGCCATGCCTCGCAGGTGGAGCTGCTCTCTGCGACGCTGCCCTGTGCCGGCACATTCTGGGCAGCCGTTGGAGCCGGGCCAGCGGGTGCTGCGGTATCGGGGCCGCGGCTCAGCAGGACAGCTGCGATTACCGCGGTGGCGATGATGATGGCCGCGACGATGATGGCGACGGGAAGCCACCGCCGTGCCGGCTTGGCAGGCGGGTAGTACGGCGGCCACTGGGGCGGAGGCCCGGGCGGCGCGCTGATGGGGCGGTTTCCCTCCATAGGGGAATCGTAGCGCCCTGGGATCGCTCCGTCACTGGTGATCGGGGCGTCAAGCTGCGCATTTCGTGCCATGGCGAGCCCCCTTCCTGGCTATTTGCCCGGTCAATAGCTGGCCGGACTCCTGTCGTATCAGTGTGATAGCCCCATGCTAGCACATTGCAACAGTGGTGGTTCTTGGGTTATTTCGCCAGGGAACCGGCCGATGGCTGTCGTTGGTTCGAGCCTATGAGGACGAGGTGTGGTCACTGGGCTGCGCGGTGGGACGTGCTATCGGTGCAGGTGAGCAGCTTCGTTGACGTGATGGCCGCTTGCCAGCTGCGCTGGAAATTAGATGATCCGCGGCAACCGATTTGGGGCTTGGTCGCTGTTAGCTTGCTTGGTATAGCCGTTCTAGTCAGGGGAGTTGAATGCGCGTGAGGAATCGGAATCTGGTGGCCGCCACAGCTGCTGTGGTGTGCCTGGGCCTTGTCGGGGCGCCGGTCGCGGTGGCGGACGATGCAGCGGTGCACACCCTGGGTCAGTCCGCTGAGCTGGTCAACGGCGATGTCGTGCAGGCCTGGACGATCAAGGACCTCAAGCCCAGCTCCGACGTCATCCCCTACCGGGCGGCGGGGACGTTGTGGGAGGCCACGGCGACCGATTCGGCGGTCCGCGGGACTGTGCAGCCGATCGTGTCGAACCTGAACGCCCGGGCGCGCAGTGGTCAGACCTACCGGGTGCTGTTCGGGGTGGCGACGCCGCAGGGTGTGAATCCGGCTGCGCTCGCTCAGGGGCAGCAGACCACGGGCAAGGTGTACTTCGACGTCACCGGTGATGTGCCGGACAGTGTGGTCTACAACGCGGGTGGTTCGGATCTCGCGGTGTGGGTGCAGCCGCCGCCGGCTCCGCCGCGGCCTGTTTCGTCAGGGTCGGGTTCGTCGTCGTCGGGTTCGTCGAGCGCGGGGTCTGAGGCGACGGCGGCGCCGGCCGAGGAGGGTGCTCCGGCGCCGGCTGATGTGCCGGGCGTTGCGCCGGCCGTGGCAGGCCCCGAAGAGGTTCCGGGCAGTGTGGGGACCCCGGTCGCTCCTGGTGGTGTCGGTACCCCGGTGGAGTCGGGGAGCGCGGGTACGCCGCTGCCGTCGGGTAGTGCTGGGACGCCGATCCCGCCGACTGCGGGTGCTGCGACCCCAGGTGGGGTGGCTGCTCCGAGTCCTGCGGCTGCGGCTCCTGCGGCGGCGCCGGCTGAGGTGCCGTCGGCGCCTGCGGGTAGCTCGGGTACTCCGGTGCCGCATGGTCAGGGCGGTCAGGCTGTGGTGCCGACGACGCCGGTGGTTCCCCCCGCTTAGCAGGATTGTTGCACTCTGCTAGCATTGTGCAACATGGCGACTGTTTACCTGCGCGATGTCCCCCAAGAAGTCGCAGACCGGCTCGCGCTGCTCGCGGCCCGAGAGCGCATCTCGGTGAACGCCTACGCCGCGCGGGAGCTGGCCGAATCGTCCCGACGGGCCGACAACGCCGACCTGCTCGCTGCACTCCCGGACCTCGGTGTCGCCACGGAGGAGATCGTCGCGGCGGTCGACGAAGGCCGCGCGGAAAGGTGATCGTCATGGATGCCTCGGCGGCCGTGGCCGCGCTGCTCAACGACGGCCAGGCACGCGAGCGCCTGGCCGGCGAGCGCGTCTGGGTGCCGGAAGTGATTGACGTCGAGGTGGTCAACGGCTTGCGCAGCTGCCTGGCTCGTGGCCGGATCGACGAGGCCGCGGCGCAGGCGGCGTTCACGGCGTGGCAGGGCCTGGGGATCCGGCGGGTCAGCGGCCGCGGGCTACTGCTGCGGGTGTGGGAGCTGCGCGAGGTCCTCGACACCGCCGGCGCGTCGTATGTGGCGCTGGCCGAAGCGCTCGACTGCGCGGTGGTGACCGCTGATGCGAAGCTCAGCGCGATCACCGCGGCGCGGTGCCCGGTACTACGTGTAGCGAACTGATGAGGAGGTGGAGAAGTGTTGAACATACTGCAGCGCAACGTGATCCGCGGCTTCCTGGATGAGGGCATGGACCCGGACGGGATCGCCGACTATCTGGGCCGACTGAATGACCTGGATCCGCTGGAGGTCGTGACCATCCGGTCGGCCGCCTACGACATGCTCAACGAGCAGCCAGCTGACGCGCCGGACGTCGCCGGCGGCCGGCCAGTGCTGACGCTCATCGCCGGCGGCGCCGCGTAACAAGCATGACCGGCGGTGTGGACAGCCGACAGCGCGTCGCGGCCTACGTGATTCGCCGTCTGGGGCGTCGCAGTGAGCTGCTCGTTTTTGATCAAGTGGGCATTCCGGAGGCTGGCATCCAAGTCCCTGCCGGCGGAATCCGGCCGGGTGAGTCGGCCGAGGGTGCGGTCGTGCGTGAGGTCACCGAGGAGACAGGTCTGGCCGGGGCTGCGATCCGCGCTCGACTGCACACCGAAGACAAGCCGCACCCCGTCACAGGGCAGCCGCGCACCACGCAGTTCTTTGTTCTTGATGCGCCCGCGCATTGTCCAGATGCGTGGTCGCACCGAGTATTTGGGAAGGACTGCGATGCTGGGTTGACCTTCGATTGTAGGTTCGCGGCTTTGCCGCTGCAGGTGCCGCTTGCTGACGAACAGGATGCCTGGCTTGGGTTGGTAGATCCGACGTTCGCCACCGTCCGGCCGCACACCTGTCGCCAAGGACGAGCGTGAGCAGGCTCTCGGCTATGACCCGATCTCCGGGGTCTGAGAGGGCTATTGCTGGGCGCGGCGGGCTAACTGCGCTGGTTCGACGATCAGGATGGTCTTGCCGGTGACGCGGATCCAGCCGCGGTCGGCGAACGTCGATAAGGCTTTGTTGACGGTTTCGCGGGAGGAGCCGACGAGCTGGGCGATCTCGGATTGGGTGAGGTCGTGGTCGATGCGTAGTGCGTCGCCGGCGCGGATTCCGAACCTTTGGGCCAGGTGCAGGAGTTGGCCGGCTACGCGGCCGGGGACGTCGGTGAAGATGATGTCGCACAGGACGTCGTTGGTGCGGCGTAGACGGCGGGCGAGCACCCGCAGGAGTTGCTCGCCGATCTCGGGGTGGGTGCGGATCCAGTGGGCGAGGGCGGCACGGTCGACGGTGACGGCTTCGACGTGGGTCAGGGTGGTCACGGTGGAGGTGCGTGGGCCGGGGTCGAAGAGGGCCAGCTCGCCGAACATGTCGGCGGGTCCCATGATGGCGATGAGGCTTTCGCGGCCGTCGGCGGTGCAGCGTCCGATCTTCACCTTGCCGTCGATGATGATGTAGAGCCGGTCGCCGGGATCGCCTTCGGCGAAAATGGTGTGACCGTCCGGGATTTGGATCGATTCGAGTTGGTTGGTGAGGGTGGCCACGGTGTCGTGGGCGAGGCCTTGGAATATGCCGGCTCGGGCCAGGACCTCGATGCCGTGCATGGTTCTACCTCCGGTGTAGGCGCAGTCGTAGCGCGTCCGGCTTGAGGGTAAGGGTCTCGGAGACTTTGAGCTGGTAGCCGCGCTCGGGTTCGAGGGTGAACTGGTGCAGGACGGCGGCCAGGGTCAGCATGATCTCGTGGAGGGCGAACTGGCGGCCGATGCAGGCGCGGGCCCCGGTGCCGAAGGGCTTGTAGATGTGCGGGGGCAGGGCGCGGATGTTGTCGGGCAGGAAGCGGTCGGGGCGGAACTGGTCGGCGTCGTCGCCCCAGGTGGCGGTGTCGCGGTGCGCGGCCAGTAGCAGGACGAAAACCCAGTCGCCCTTGTCGAATTGGTACTTGCCTTCGCCGATCGCGGTGTCGGTTTTGGCTTGCCGGAAGTAACCGGGCGCGACAGGCCACAGGCGCAGCGTTTCGTCGACGATGCGGCGCAGGTAGCGCAGACGGGCTACGTCGTCGAAGGCGATGTCGGGGAAGGACCGCTCGGGCCAGCGCTGGTCGATCTCGGCCTGGGCTTCGGCGGCGATGTCGGGATGGTTGGCCAGGTAGTGCAGGGCGAAGCCGATGGCGTTGGCGGAGGTTTCGCTGCCGGCGACGAGCAACGTCAGGATCTGGTTGGTGATGTTGGCGTCGTCGAGGGTCGCACCGGTGGCGGGGTCGGCGGTGTTGAGCATGTAGTCGAGCATGTCGGCTGGGCCGGTGTGGGGGCCGGCGTTGCGGCGGTCGTTGATGATGGTGGCGATCTGTTCGCGCAGCCACTTCTTGTCCCGCTGATGCTGTTGGCGTTGGCCTTTGCCGAAGAGCTTCTCGTAGAACGGGATGGCGTCGGTGCGGCGGTTGGCGTACTTGAGCTCGCGCAGCACGGTAGTGATGAAGGGGTCGTCGCTGGTGTCGTCGAGCTTGTTGAAGGAGTGGCCGATGCCGGCGCGGGCGACGATTTCGGTGGTGAGCCTGTTGGATTCGGCGGGGACGTCGATCCAGGCGTCGGTGTCGGCGCGGCTGCTCCAGGCGTCGACCAGTTCGGCGACGGTGGCGGTCATGGTGGGGTGGTAGGACTCCATGGCGGCTTTGGTGAATGCCGGCATGAGGATGGCGTGTGCTGTGGCCCAGTTGGGTTCGTGGTTGTAGGCGGTGAAGAGGCCGTCGCCGGCGACGGGGCGCAGCTTGCGCAGCGAGTGCCCGACGTGCTTCTCCCAGCGGGTTTCGTCGTTGACGTCGTTGATGAGTCCGTTGTCGGACAGGACGATGACGGGGAAGTCGAAGATGCGTTGTTCGACGATGCCGTTGTGGGCGGTGATGTCGCGGGCCAGGCCTTGGCTGGGTTTGGCGAGATCGATGGTGAGCAGGTCGCCGAGGATCGGCAGGCGCCATCGGGGATGTGGCAGCGGTGTGGTCGCCGTGGGGGTCATGGGTGTTCGCTCATCTCTGGCTGTCGGGTGGCGGCGGCTTCGGCGTGTGGCCACCATCGGGCAAGGCGGAGCAGCTCGGCGGTCTCTTCGTCGAGGTTGGTGGAGCGGGAGTTGAGGACGACGCTGGCGTCGATGGGTGCGGGTGTCGCGCCGGCGGCTTTGGCCTGCACGGCGCGGGCGAGTTGCAGGGCGTCGATGGCGCCCTGGCGGTGCCGGGCCGGGACGTGGGTGGTGAAGTTCTCGGCTTCGGCCGGGGGCACGTCGCGGAAGTAGGGGCGCAGTTGCAGGATGGCGTCGCGGATTTGGACGGTCGTCTGGTGCAGATCCAGGGACGTCTTGCGGCGTGAGGGGTTGGGGGCGCGCAGCTCGAATGCGGCTTCGGGTACGGCGGTGATCATGGTGTCGCGCAGCGGTTGGAGTCGGCGCCAGTGGCGGCTGGTGACGTCGTAGCCGGCGCGGGCGAATGCGGCCAGCAGGAAGGGCATGGCGGCGAGGAAGTTCGCGCCGACGGATTCGGAGAAGAAGATGAAGCCGTGCAGGGTGATTCGGTAGTCGCGGCTGTAGAGCCAGCCCAGTTCTTCGAGCGCGGCGAGGATGGGTGCTTCGATGCTGGTGATGCCGATGGACAGGCCGATCATCAGGCCGCTGGCGGCGACGAGGCGTTCCTGTCGGCGAGCGGTGGGGCGTCGCAGCTCCCGGACGCACATGGTTGTCAGCTGGACGGCGAGCACGCACAGCAGCAGTACGTAGATGGCCCAGGCCAGCACGCTGGACCAGCCGCCGTAGACCTCTAGGGTTTGGCCGGCGTTGCGGGCGGGTGTGGCAGCGACGAAGAATCCGGCGGCCAGGACGACGGCGGCGAGGCGGTGGTAGCGCTGCCGGCGGCGTGCCTCTGCGTCGGAGAGTTGGGTCCACATGGTGATGAAGCCCATGAACTCGGCGGCGGTGAAGATCATCAGTGCAAGCGAGATCTGTTGTGCCGTCGTGACGGTCATGATTCCGGCGGACGCGAGGGTGTCTTGGACGGCCTGTTCGCGAATGAGGTTGGAGGCGAGCATGAACGCCAGGGTGTGGTTGAGGTAGCGCTCCCACTGGCTGTGGTTGAAGAAGACGTAGCGCAGGCCGACGACAGCGGCCATGAACGCCAGCAGCGGCCAGGCAAGGATGGCCGGGACGGTGGCGGTCATCGTCTCCGGAGAAACACGCCGCGCATCACCGACTGCTGGTCGGATACTTCGGCGGCCGCGATCATCAGGATGTTGGCGAACATTTCGGCGTCGCGTTCCTGGTCGGAGGCGTAATCGGTGCGGCCCAGAACGGCCTGCACAGTTTCGGGGTCGATGGCGGGAAGTACCTTGCGGCACAGGTCTTGTTCGCGGTCCCGGTCGGGTCCGAATGCGCGGTTGCGGCCGTGGCCCAGCATCATGTGGCCGATTTCGTGGCAGACGATCTGGTCGATGTGGTACTCCGACGTGCCGATCTCATGCAGGATCAGGTCGTCGTGTTCGCGGGTGAGCCACAGCCCGCAGGGGCTGCCGGCGAGCGCCGCGGTGTCGGTGGGGATCAGGTGGATTGGGCGGCCACGCTGGGCGGCGATGTTGGCGATGAAAACATCGCGGTCCCAGGGGACAGGGATGGGTAGCTCGCGTGCCATCGCGAGCATGTCCTCATTCGAGACCGCCATAGCTTCTATTCCCCGGTTGCTTGCACGGGCGGCAGCTGCTCCAGCTGCCGCGCATGGTCGACCATAGCCCGCAGGCTGTTGAGGGCCTGTGGGGTGAGTCCGGAGGCGCGCATGGCCAGGTCGCGGACGCCGGCGTCGCGCATGGCCTGGAGGAGGTTGAGCTGGGCGTCGATGTCGGGGTCGATGCCCGGGTCGACGAGGTAGGAGGGGGCGACGCCGAAGAACTGGGCGATCGCGCGCAGGTGTGTGACTGTGGGGTTGGTCTTGACGCCGGTGCGGAGCTGCCAGAGGTAGGCGGAGCTGATGGAGACGCCGGTCTTGCGGGTGATGGCCTCGGCAGCCGCGGCGTTGGACAGCGGCGGGTCGGACGGCTTGCGCATGGTGTCGAAGAGCTTGTTGAGCTTGATCGACAGCTCGGACAGCTCAGCGCTCTCGGACGCTGCTGCTTCAGCCAATGTACTCTCGTTTCATATGCCGACCCCGAACGTGTACTGATGTTACTACAGGGTCAGTAGCTTGACGTTTGTGCTGTTCACAGGCCTGCTGCAGCGGGGTGGCGGGACGTCGGCGGAGGGTCTGGAGCCCGTCGAATCGCGCTTTCTGACGCCTCCGTTTACGTGAGTACACGTTGCGACCGTACAAAAGTATGGCTATAAATGGCGGCATGGTCAGAAAGTCGCCTCGCCTCCAGTCCTTGACGGCGCTCGGATCCAGCCGCGACAAGCCCACCGCGACCCAGGTCGTGCAGCTACCCACGTCGGACTCCGACATGGCTCTCGTGCGCGGATACTCCCGCGAGCTGAAGATCGCGTGCGACGAGCTGCACGACGACCCGTTCAACCCGATCGCGCGCCAGGAGCTGATCCGGCTCATCCTGCAAGACAGCAAGAGCGCCGACGCGGCCAAGGAACGCCTGTACGCGGTGTAAGGCGCGTAGCGAGTCAGCGCGCGTCGGTGGCCACGGTGGCGGGGGACGCATTCTTCGCGCCGGCACCCTCTGCTGGCGCCGCGCGTCGGCGCGGGGGCTGACGGACCGAGGCCTGCGATGGCCGCGTTACGCCAGTGCTGAGTGCAGCTGAACTGGTAGTTTCGTCTGAACGTCGCTGACGTGCGGCGGACTCTCGGAACGTCCCGGCATACGTGATTCGGTCCCACATCGGCCGGACAGGGGGCCTCCGAGACCAGCCCCATCGGGGCACGCGTTGATCCCAGACGATGCAGTGCACGCTCGCGGATGTGGGGCGGGCTGTGCCGTATGCACGTTTGGAGGACCGATCGAATGCCGCGCAAGATGCGATCCCACAACGCCGTCAAGGCGGCAGCTCGCCAGTTTCAGCAGGCGAACCCTGGTACGCCCTATCCTGCCGCCAAGAGGGCCGTTGAGAACAAGCAGCCTCGGCTCCGGCTCGAGTTCGTTCCATTGGAAGAGCGCGAGGCGGGGAGGCTGGCAGCGCATCAGATCTTGGGTGCTGACGTCGATGCACACCTGCGGATGGCGCAGCGCACGGTCGCTTTGGCGATCGGGGTCAATCGGCGGGATCAGGACGGAATTGCTCCGCGCAGGCTGCCTGCAGGTATCACCACCGCCTTCTGGCTCGAAGACGGCGGAGAGTTCCTCGACAGGTTGGTTGAGCTTGGACTGTGGGCGTCTGACCCGAGTTGTTACCGACTGATGGACGCGGAATGCCTCGCGTTGGCGCGCTCCATGGTTGAAGAGGAATGGCTGGATTATCAGCGGCTGGAGCGCATTTGCGTTGAGCGTGGATCACACGTCGTTCAGATGTGGTCGGACAGGTATCCCGAAGACAGCACGGTGTGTAAGGACTGCAATTTGTGCGTGTGCGATGTCAGTGAGTGCGACCTCCCGCACAGCCCCACGGAAGTGCTTCTCTTCGAGCATCACCTCGGAAAGCCGGCGCCCCGCCGCCCTGAGTCACAGTTGTTCGAAGTTCGGGTTCCGTACGGATCGCGCATCAAGATTGCGGGTCGAATCTCCGAACGCTGGGCGGCCAACTTCGAGTTGGGCTGATGCCGCCGGCCGGCGCGGTTCGAGGGACGTGGCGTCACTGCTGGTAGGCGCTTCGGTCTAACAAATAATTACCCAGTAGCGGGAAACAAATCCTGGCATCTTGCGAAGATTGCCAGTTGGCGCGCCATAAAAGCAGTGTCGACCGTTGTTACGATTTGCGTCATCTCAAGGAGGTGTCGCCGATGCGCAACCGCAATCCCATGCCCTGTCCGCCGCACTCCGGGGTCCGGGCGCTCACGGTCCAGCAGCCGTGGGCCTGGGCCATCGTGTCCGCCGGCAAGACCACCGAAAATCGGACCCAGATGTGGTCCTTCCGAGGCCCACTGCTGGTGCACGCGGGGGCTCGTTGGTCCGAGCGCGGCGATCGCTCACCGCTGATCGAGCAGGCCGCCCAGGGACGTTCACTTGCGGGCACCTTGGACATGTCGGCCATCATCGGTGTCGCCACACTGGTCGACTGCCACCCAGACGCGGGCTGCTGCAAGCCATGGGGTGAGTCGTCCTACGTCGAACACGGCGGCCGACAGCGCCGCCGCGTCGTCCACCTGACCCTCGAAGATGCCCGACCGCTGCCGGAGCCAATCCCGTGCCGCGGGGCGCAAGGGCTATGGGTACCGCCAGCAGACATCGTGGAGCGCTGCGGAGTGACGCTGTGAGCGCCAGCGTGGACGTCGAAGTGCACCGCGCCGCGTTGCGCAGCGGTCTGGCGTGGCTCTACGACACCGAGCAACCCGAGATGGCGATCCTGCAGCATCACGGCGAAAGCCTTGCCTCCCAAGACAACCGCAGGGTGCGGTTCATTCCGTCCGGTTGGGCCGGCCGGGTCGTAATCGTCGTCGACGTCACCAAGGTCGAATATGGGACAGACCCCCGGGCCCGCGGTCCGCTCAATCCGCTCACCGCGGGGGAACTGGACGCCTTCACCGGGCTGCTGGCTGACCTCGGCCGCACCGTGGTGCACACCTGGAACGGTCACCCGGCCGCGACCGGCAGCCTGGCGCTGGCCGAGCCGGCGCACCCGTCGCTGCAAGCTGCGGTCTCGCGCTACCTCGCGGGCTGCCCCCGTCATCACACGACGTTGTGCCGGTGCGGCTGGTACGGCGAGGGCAACCGCCACGTCATCGGTGCGCGCGCCGTGCACCACCAACTCCAATCAGCCGCTACCGCAGGAGGTGTGCATGAGTGACCCACGTGGGCTGGAAGGGGAAACGGTGACCGGCGCGAACGCGATGTCGTTGTCCGACAGGTTCGGCGTCGGGCCCGGGCGCCACCGCCGCCACGCCGTGGACCTGCTGGAGGCGCTGCCGGCGATCGACGCCGGTGCGCGCGCCGGGCACACCGCACGCGATGTCGCGGTGTTCGGGGTGTGCGGGGAACGGGTCACGCTGGCGCGTAAGTGGGGCCGGTTCGAGTACGGCAACCCGCACCTGAACTCGCGCCGCTGCGAGCGGTGCGGGTGGATCGTGGCCCTGCACCACCACAGCATCGAGCAAGAGATCGACTACTACCGCGCCGATCCCACCGACCGCGCATTGATCAGCAGCGGCGGGCACGATCCCGAGCTGCTGCCCAATGTCCTGCGGGCGGTCCTGGCCCGGCACCAAGGCGAGGTCCCCGACCGGCCGGAGGCGGGGCTGGCCTCAGATCTACTGGCCCACATCTGCCGACATCGCCCCATCGGGGTCATCTGCGCCGGCTGCTGGGACGGCGGCATTGAAGAGGCGCACGGCCCAGGGGTGACGGTATGCCCGCAGTCGGTCGTGGCGTGCTGGTCGTGCACCTTCGTCGCCGGGGCGTGGGCCGGCGAGCACGAAGACACGATCGGATCCGCAGAGTGCGTGATCGCTGCGCCGTGCTCGGTGCTCACCGCGGTCGCAGCCCACCACCACATCCCCACTGCAGCAGGAGGATCCGATGAACGACGTTGAACTCAAAACCGCGAAAGGGGTCGACGGCGAGATCACGACGAGCGGTGTGGTGGGTGTGCTGGCGTTCATCGCCCACCGGCGCCGCCAGGCCTGCTGCAGCTGCGGGTGGCGGGGCCCAGTGCGCTGGCTGCTGCCGCGCACGTCCGCGGTGGACGCCCTGACCCACGCCGGGAACCGCGGGTGCACCCCGGCGGTGCCGCTGGTGGCGCGCGTCGCCCCCGTCACCGGCGGCCTCACCGCGGGTGTCGAGGGTGAAGGAGCGCGCTGATGGGTGCGCGGAGCAAGATCGAATGGACCGACTCGACGTGGCCGGTGGTCACAGGATGTACCCCAGTATCCGAAGGGTGTGACCATTGCTACGCCGCCACCCACGCCCACCGCTTCACCGGTACCAAGGCGTGGCCCAACGGATTTGACGTCACCCTGTGGCCCGATCGGCTTGACCAGCCGATGCGGTGGCGCGCACCGCGCAAGGTGTTCGTCTGCTCCACCGGGGACCTGTTCCACGACAAGGTGCCCGACGAGTACATCGCCGAGGTGTTCGCGGTGATGCAGAGCTGCGCCACCCACACGTTCCAAGTGCTGACCAAGCGGCACGCTCGGATGCGGTCCCTACTCAGGAGCCAGAAGTTCTGGTCCGCGGTCACCCTGTTCGGTGAGGACGTGATGGCCCGGCGGCCCTCGCGTGCGCAGTTCTGGCCCAATCACGGCCAGCAGCAGGGGTTTCTGCCGAACGTGTGGCTCGGTGTCAGCGTCGAGAATCAGTACTGGGCCAACAGGCGGATCCCGGCGCTGTTGGACACCCCCGCCGCCATCCGATACCTCTCGATGGAGCCATTGCTCGAATACGTCGACCTTCGCCAGGCCTTTCGCAAATGGGCGCCGCCGCAGGACCATCCGGCCTGGGATGGCAGCCGTCTTCGGGTACGTGAGGTGCTCCACTGGGTCATCGCGGGCGGCGAGTCCGGGCCGAACGCCCGGCCCATGCATCCGGACTGGGCCCGAGCGGTGCGCGATCAGTGCGTGCAGGCCGAGGTCGCCTTCCACTTCAAGCAGTACGGCGAGTACCGGCCGGTCCCGGTCGTCGACGACGACAGCTTCGCCTTGGGCCGGGCCTACGACCATCCCGCCGGCGGGCGGATGACCCCGGCGGTGCGGGTGCCCGCGCCGGGCGCATCCGGGATGCGCGGAGCACAGACGCGGCTCCTGGAGCCCGGGGAGCGGACCACCAACACGGTGCTGCTGGACCGCAACACCATCGCGGTGCGGGTCGGCAAGCGCCGCGCCGGCCGAGATCTGGACGGGCGGACCTGGGACCAGTACCCGCCCGCGGCGACGGAAACGGTCGCACGCGCCGGTACTAGCCCAGTAGGAGCCATCGCAGCCAGCCAGGGAGGACCGTCATGACAACCGACACCATCACCAACGTCGAGCGCAGCGCGCAGGGGCGGTACTACCAGGCCGAGCCGCTGCCGCCGGTGGCCATGGCGGTCGGGCAGCGGGTCCGGCTCGACGCCGAGCGGCAGTGGTGGTCGGTACGCGGGGTAGCCGGAGAAGTCGTCGTGGTCCTCACCCGGCAGGCGCCTTTCCAGCGACGCGGCGCCCTGGAGTACACCGTGATCGATTGGCGGTCAGGGGTCCGCGGCCCGGTCAACGTCATCGGGCAGGGCTGGGGTGTCGACACCAATGAGCAGTGCCAGGAGCTGGCTGATCTCGTCCGTGACGAGAGATGGCTTGTGTCCATGCGCAATTGGCTTCCGATCGACGTGACTGACGTGAGGTGAGACGGCGATGGCGGCGAAGCGTGACACCTCGACGATGACGGCCGGCGAGCTGCTGGGCCGTCTTCGGCGCCACTACATCGAGCCGTCTCGGCGGCTCCCCGGGGGCATCTTCGTTCCCGAGGTCGGGATGAACGGCGGCTACGGTGCGGGGCGGCGCTGCGACGCCATCTACGTCGGGTTCACCACCACCAGCGGCCGCCAGCTGATCGGTCACGAGATCAAGGTGGCGCGCTCGGACTGGGTGGCCGAGCTGGGACGCAAGACCGGTAAGGCTGACGCGTGGGCCGATCAATGCCACCAGTGGTGGCTGGTGGTCTCCGATCCGGACATCGTGCGCCCCGGGGAACTGCCCGACGGCTGGGGCTTGATGTCGCCTGGGCGG
Source organism: Mycolicibacterium novocastrense (assembly GCF_001570485.1). GTDB lineage: Bacteria > Actinomycetota > Actinomycetes > Mycobacteriales > Mycobacteriaceae > Mycobacterium > Mycobacterium novocastrense. Next base: position 91,157 of record NZ_BCTA01000038.1, on the reverse strand, counting down.
TCGGTGACCCGGATGGCCGTTCACCAGCCGGCCGCGGCCAAGACCAACCACCACCCGGACTGGGATGCGGTGCGGTCGGTGTTCGCCCGCTACGACACCCTGCGCGCGGAGGCGGTGGACGCCGAGCAGAAGGCTGTGCGGGTCATCGAGCAGCAGAAGGCGCGCGAGGAAGCCGATGCACGGGTGGCGCGGCGCATCGCCGAGCTGCCGGACGTCAGTGAGTTGGAGCAGCAGCTGCAGCTGGTGCACGAGGCGCTGGGGGCGCCCATTGACTGGAAGTCAGGGGACCGGCCGCCGCGGCCCGGGGCGATCGGGCTGCAGGCGTTGCGTGAGATCGCCGCCTTGGTGGCCGCGCACGGAAGCGTGGCCCGCGTGGCACACCGCATCACCGAGGGGTTCGCCAATCCGGTCGCCTCGGCGCAGAAGGCCGTCGACGACCTTGCCGGCGCCCTGGCCGCTGTCCACTCCGCCGGAGAGCGGGCGTCGGAAAACCATTGCAGCGCAGCACCTGTTAGAGCGTCAGCATAGGAGGTCAGGGTCGTGGACACAGACGTGGCGAGTGCGCGGCGATGCCGCGAGGTCGCAGTGGCCATGGACGACGGTGTGAGCCTGTCGGTGCGCGACATCGGTCGCCGCGACGCCGAGCACACCGTGGTGTTCGTGCACGGACTGTGCCTGTCGCAGGTGTGCTGGGCACGCCAGATCGACGCCCTGGTGGATCGTTTCGGGGACGCGGTGCGGGTCATCAGCTATGACCATCGTGGGCACGGCCGGTCGGGTCAGGCGCCGATGTGCACCTATCGCATTGAGCGGCTGGCGGAGGACCTCGCGCAGGTGATGGCGGTGATGAAGGTGAGTGGCCCGGTGACGCTGGTCGGGCATTCGATGGGTGGGATGACCTCGCTGGCCTACCTGGGATTGGCGGCGGGTCGCCGGCCGGTCGAGCCGGCGGGGCTGGTGCTGCTGGCGACCGCAGCCGGCAAGCTGCGTCAACGAGGGATGGGGCGGCTGCTGGGGACACCGGCGACCACGGCGCTGTTCGGGGTCGTCGACCGCGCTCCGGAGCAGGCGGTCAAAGCACTGACCGGTCCGCTGTGCGCGACCCTTGGCCGGTGGCGGCGCGGCGCAGCGTCGGCGGTGACGGTCGCCGCGGTCGCAGCTGACGCGCTCGCGGCGGTGTCGGTGGCCACCGCAGTGGGTTTCCTGCCGGCGTTGCGGGACTACGACCAGTACCCGACGCTGGCCACGATCCGGGCCCGCACCGTGGTGGTCTCCGGTGGAGCTGATCCCATGACTCCGGCTATCCACGCTCGGGACCTGGCCGCGGGGATCCCCGGGGCCGAGCATGTGCACGTGCCGGGCGCCGGGCACATGCTTCCGCAGGAGGCGGCGGCTGTTGTGCACCAGGCCATCCGGCGCGTGATCGGCATCGACGCCGCGCTGCGCCCTGATGTCGAGACCATCGCCGTCGAGCCCGGTTCGGTGCTGGCCGGGGTGGCGTCATGACCGTCTACGTTGACGATGCGCGGATCCCGGCACGCGTGGGCCGCTTGAGTAGCACCTGGTCGCACCTGTTCGCTGACACCCAAGACGAGCTGCACGAGTTCGCATCCCGGCTGGGACTGCGGCGCAGCTGGTTTCAAGACCCCACCAAGACAGGGAAGCCGTTCAAGGCCAAGCCGGGCAGCCGGGCCGCGCAGAACTGGCACTACGACGTGACAGAAGGGAAGCGGCGGCAGGCGGTGGCCCTCGGCGCGGTCGAGGTGAGCAGTCGCGAGGCTGTCGCCATCATCGACGCCCGCCACCGAGCAGCGATGGAATCCGTTCCAGCGCAGGGAGAGTCCGCATGAACGACGGTGGTGCTGCGTTCGAGGCGTGGCGCGATGGTCTGCTCTCCCCGCGCGCGATCACCGCCGCACTGGACATCCGCGCTCTCTACGGGCCCGAGGTGGACCGCGCGTGCGGAGTGGAAGAGCCGGCGGTCGATCAGTGGGAGGCAGCGCAGCTGTATCCGAGTTGGGAGCAGGTCGAGGCGCTGGCGCGGCTGACCGGGTTCGGTGTGCAGTTCTTCACCCGCGCCTACGACGGCGAGGTCACCGGCGGATTCCTGTGCCAGCGCAGTGGGCGTGGCCGCGGCTGCCACCCCTTGTCGAATGTGCGTGGGCCGCGCGAGTTCCCCCAGGAGGTGGTCGCGGCGACTCCGGGGACACGCTGGCACGTCATCGCCCTCAGCGACCAGCCATGACGGCACGTCCCCACGGTGGGCGTCGGTTGCGCTGACTACGCTGACCACCCACTGCCCGGTCGCGACACTCCACGTACGGCAACCGCAACTCTGCTGCGAGACAACCCAATCCAGGATTGAGGAACCCTATGTCGATCGATTCCCTGTTCACCGATGGCCAAGCCAGCCCCGTGCTCATGGTGGCGCTCGGCGCGGTAGCAGTGCTCGTCGCGCTATCGCTGCTGCGGCTGCTGCGCCGGATCCGCCGCATGATCTGGACTGCGGCAGTATTGGCCGCGGCCGGCAGCGCGGGCGCCGGCGGCGGCTGGGCCGTCCTGGACGGACTCACCACATGGCACTGACAGTCGAGGGGACAGCGATGAGCGGGGCAATGCCCAGCGGACGGCACAGCAGCGACGAACGCTTTCTCAGCCAGCTACGAGAGGTCAGGGTGCTCGTCCGCGAACTCGCCGACGACGCGACCTACCGCGGCCGGCGCGCACGCTTTGACACCCTGACCGGCACCATCGACGGCCTGGCCGCAGCGGCCGTAGACAGTCAACAGGGCTCGCCTGACCGGCCGACGATGCAGCTCGTACTGATCGACGACTTCGGTCAAACCCACCGGGTGGACTTCGGCGCTCACGACTACGTGACGCTGCTCGACTGAAGCCGCCGTCGGTGCGATGGGTCCGCCGCGGGAAAGGGACGTGTCATCGGGCCTGGTTGAAGGTGTTTGCTGTGGGTCGCCCCCGGGGGGAGCGCTCAGCGCTGCGCGTTCGCCAACGTGTCTGCGATCGTGCGTGCGACGTCCTCAGGGGTCTGGGTCGACGTGTCGATGACCTCTGCTTCGTTGTGGAGCCACGTGTGCGCGGCCTCGGCGTAGGCGTCCACGTAGTCGAGCCGGAAGGATGAGGGGCCCATTGCCGTATCTCCGTTGATCCGGTCCAGCAGTGTCTGCCGATCGGCGTGCAAGACGAAGTGCCGCAACGGGATGCCGTAATCGGCCAGCCCGGCGCTGATCTCGCGCCAGTACTGCTCGACGAGCACTGTCATTGGCACCACCAAGGTGCCGCCGACGTAGCCCAAGATGTGCCGCGCGGTCTCGACCACCAGAGGCCGCCAGGGCGGCCAGTGCTGGAAATTGTCGGTCTCAGGTAATCCTGGCGTGACGTCCATCAACGTCTCGCCGACCTTCTCTGCATCGAACACTCGCGAATCGGCAACGAGCCCCTGCACGAGTGCGCTCGTCGTTGTCTTGCCCGAACCGTGTGTGCCGTTGATCCAGACGATCATGAACCGAAACTACTGGGTGAGCGCGGGGCAAGGCGGCAGCGCCAGTCCTTACGCCCGTAGCCGCGGCGGGCAGCCAGGGGACATGCTATTGCCGCAGCTCAACGCGCCATACGTGCGATCTTTCGGCCCAGACGACGGAAACCGCTCCGCACGCCGGTACTTCCTGGGTGTACCTGCCAAAGACACCCGAAGGAGGCGCGCGGTGTGCCGATCGACGAAGCATGGTGGCCGGCGCTGCCCCGGCTGCGGAAGCTACGGCGCCGCGGCCAAGGCCAACGGCAATCGCCGCCTGGGCCGGCTGGCCCGCAAGAAGGTGGTCGACCACCTCACCGAGCAAGGCCTGGTGGCCACCGCGAAGGCCATCCTGGCTGCGCCGCCCAGCGTGCTGCCGGAGTTCATGAAGGCGATGGGGATCGAGGAGTCGGTGCTCGGTGACACCCCGCTGCCCAGCACCCACGCCAACCCGCCTTCGGCCGGCCTGTTGATCGCCGCGGCGAAAGCCGAGCAGGCCGCGCTGGCCGGGCCCCAGATCTCCCCGGAGGAACAGGCCCTGGAAGACGCTGAGGACGCGCTGGCCGCGGCCGAGAAGGCCGCCGATGACGCCCGCAAGGCCGTGCAGCGCGCCCAGGCCCGCAAGCGCAAGCTCGTCAAGGAGATGGGTTCGGCCGACGGTGACCAGCTGTCCGCCGAGCAGCTCGCCGAGCTGGCCGCAGCCGGAGATGAGATCGACGCTGCCAAGGCGGCCTACGAACAGGCCAAGCTCGCCATCCCGGCCGCCGCAGACGACGTGGTGGCCGCCAAGTACGGGGTCGCCACCACGCTGCCCGACGAGGAGCGAGACGCGTATTGCGCCAACCTCAGTAGCGAGGACGTCGAGGCGCTGGCTCGATCGTTGAACCGGTCGGTGGCCGCCGAGGCGGCCGGGGCGCTGGACGCTGGGCCGCAGCCCTCGCTGATCGCCGGCGCGGTGCGTGACACCTCGGTGTACACCCCGGGCAAGTTCCTCATGGAGACCGGTTCAGGGGCGGTCGAGGTCGAAGGGCGGCTGCTCGACGGGGGAACTGCGATCCACCGCCGCGGGTCGGGGGACTTCCTGATCCTGCAGAAGCGCGACGGGGTGTACCACGGTGTTGCCGCGGCCGGCGGCAAGTCCGCGGCGCTGAACAAGGCCAACCGCATCCCGATGCTCGACGAGCTGCCGGCGCTGCACGAGGGGGCCAGCGACACCGAAGCCCAGGCCCATCACATCAAGTCCCAGGTGCTGATGCAGCTGGCAGGCCAAGCCGCAGAACATCATTGGAACACCGAACAGCATCAGGGATTCCTCGACGACAAGATGGGCGAGGCCCGCGACAAGCTGGTCGACGCCGTGGGTGCCGGCCCTGTCCGCGCCGACATCTACGACGCGACCAAGCGGCACAAGAAGCTGGTGCGCGAGAAGGCGGCCGTGGCCGCGGGCGAGGCGGCGCGCGCCGAGGCCCTGGCCGCTGGCAAGGGAGCTGCCGCCGCGGCCGAGGCCTACGCGGCCGCCCATCGTCGTGCGCTGGGCACACCCACCCGCGGCGGCGGGGTCATCCCGCACTTCGATCACAAGATTCCGCCGGACAGTCTCGGCGAAGAGAAGCACAAATCGTTGTGGCGCAGCGGTATCCGCGCCTGGGGTAAGGAAACCGCAGACGACTACTCGGTGATCGCCCAGCGCGCCGGCAACCTCAAGGCGTGGGGGTTCTCCACTAGCGGTCCGGGTGTGAAGACATCAAGCATCAGCGAGCTGACGTCGGCGAACTCCGCGTTTGTGCAGAAGTCGCTCGACGGCAAGGAGCGCTCGGCGCTGACCACCTACACCGGGGGTAGCTACACCGCGATCAATGCGGCCATCTGCGGGCGTGACGGCGCCAAGCCGTCGGGTTCGATCAAGACAGTGGTCTCGGGTATCGAGTCGGCGTTCGACAAGTTCCGTGAGCACAACCCGAACATGAGCCCGATGACGGTGGTGCGCGGCACCAAGGTCCCCAGCGGGTGGAAGGGGACGCCGGGGGAGTACATCGACGCGGTGTTCAGTGTCGGTGCGCGCATGGAGGTCGGGAAGGTGACCAGTACGACGACCAAGCAGTCCACGGCGTCGGCGTTCGCCGGGCATCCGCCGTATTACATGGTGGTGCGCACCCGCGAAGGGCTTCCGGTCAAGAGCATCTCGAACTTCTCCGGGGAGGACGAGGTGATCCTGCCGATGGGGTCGCACCTGAGGTGCGTGCACGTCGAGCACAACGGCATCGCGGGCAAGCCGACGGTGTACCTGGTCGGTGAGGACCTGGTGGCCGAGGCTGAAGACACCCATGCCGGCGGCGGCTGGAAGAAGGCAAGCTGATGATGACGGCGCTAGCAGCGGCACCGGGCGTGAGCTGGGGCAATAGCATGTCCCTCAGGTGCTGGCGGGCGGGCGTTCACGAGAAGGGGCGGACATGGCGGCATTGACCAGGGCGCAGATCGACGAGATCCAGCAGCGACTGGACGAGGGGATGACTCCGGAGGCGGTCGCCGACTCGATCGGACGGCTGGCCGATCTCGACGAACTCGAGGTCGTGGTGATCAGGTCGACGGCCTATGACCTGCTCAACGGAGAGCCGGTGCGCGCCTCGGACGACTAACAGCGCTCGCGGGGGCAGGGGAGGACGTGTCATCGGCGCTGGTCAGAAGGCGTGTGGTGATCGGGTGACCCGCCAGAAGCCCGGATCCAGGCGGTGGGCGAGCGTGGCGAGGTCCTCGACGAAGGAGTCGGCGGCAGACCCCTCCACCCGGATCGTCAGGTAGTCGTTGCCTCCGCGGATGGAGGTGGTGGCGGCGTCCGGTGCCGGCGTCCACGCCGCGGCGGTCAGGGCGTTGATTCGGGCCAGCTCGTCATCGGTCTCGGGGTCACCGGTTGCGACCGAGAGGTAGCGCACCCCGTGGGTCAAGTCCTCGGCTTCGGCGAGCAGTGAGGCCACCGCCAGCTGTTCGAGGAGGCCGGCGCCCTCGCCGGCGGGAAAGGCGCCGTCACTGTCGGAGGTCGGTGCGCTGCGAGGGTCATCGGTCATCGGGGATCTCCCTCCAAAGTCGGCACGGCGTTAGCTCGATCCTGCCTGCTGGCGCCGCGGCCGTGGGCGCGCCGCGCCGGGTGGCACATGCACTTTCCGCCATGCCGGCTGCGGAGTATTCAGAAGTGCCGAAACAGGCTTACTAGCAGCCCTGACAGGCCCGTATGAGCACTTATGGCGACCATAAAGGCGAATCAAAACTTACCAAGGGTGGTGAACTTCCCGAATGTGGGTTAGTCTGGCCATGCCAAAGACACCTTCACCGGAAGGGAAACCATGATTCGTCGTATTCCCCGAGCGATTGCAGGGGCCATCTGATGTGCCGCTCGCTCAAGGGCGGCCAGCGTCGCCGTTGCCCCAGTTGCACAAGCTATCCCGCCGCGGCGCGAGCCAACGGCAACCGCCGGCAGGGCCGCCTGGCCCGCCGCAAGGTCGTCGACCACCTCGAAAGCCTCGGCCTCGTCGAGACCGCCGCCGCAGTCCTCGCAGCGCCGCCGAGCGTCCTGGCCACCTTCATGGCCGCCACGGACATCGACCCGGCCATCCTGGGTGAGGTTCCCATGCCGGGCACCGGACCCAACGGCGCTGACGTCAGCGCCCTGGTCGAGAAGTCCACATCCGAACGCGCACAACAGAAGCGACGCATCGTCGTCTCGGTCGGTGCCGCACCCGCGGCCGCCAGCACTGCGCCGCAGCAGCGTCCCGCGCCGAGCGCCGCTACCACAGCACCTCCGGTGCACGCCGGCGCCGCTACTCGGCTGGCTGCCGCCCTGGCGCGCGGCCGCGCCGGACGTGCGGGTGCACCCGCGCCCGCGGCGAACGTGCCTAACTGCAAGAAGAACATCTCCGTGGTCATGGACTGGGAAGACCGCGCCGAGGACGTCTTTGCTGCCGGAGCGTCCAAAGCGCAATGCCGGATCGCCTGCGCAGAGGCCGAGATGCTGTGCAAGGGCTGCCCGCTGATGGAATCCTGCGCCCAGGAAGCCAAGACCACTCACTACACCGGCGTTGCCGGAGGCCGCATTTTCGTCAATGGTCGGCACCGGTTAACCCCCTCTGCCCCGGCTAGGATCGTCGCATAACTGCACTCCAGAGGGGTGCATGTTCCGCTGCGGTGAGAAGGCTTGGTGAGCAATGACGGCAGGTGTCGGACTGAAACCACTCGATGTGTTCACGCTGGGGTTGAGGTACCTGCGCAACAGTCAGACCGATGAGGCGCGCGAGGCGTTCCGCCAAGCCGCCGAGCGCGACCCCGGGATGTGTGACGCGTGGCTCGGGATGCTGGCCACCGGTTCCACATCGGCCGACGTCACTGCCGGCGCCTACCGGTCGGTGTCCAACCTGGGGGTCGCGCTCAAGACAGCCGGCATGACTGTCGCCGACCTCAGCGTCTTCACGTCGATGACGTTGGGATCGTTCGGGCTGCGGATGCCCACCCACACGCGGTTGCACGTCGCTGTCGCCTACGCGGTGGCGTTGGCCGAGGCGCATCCACCGCAGCTGGCCAAGGCCGAAGAGGTCATCACGCGGGAAAGCCGCCTGCCGAACATGTCCGCGCTGGATCTGGACCTGCTCGACTACGTGCGGCTGGGTCTGCTGGGCCTGGCGCGGCGCTGGCCGGATGTGCTCAGCTTCGAAGGCAAGCAGCAGTGGCGCTCCCAGGAGAGCAACCCAGAGTTCGTGAAGTACCTCAACGCCGGGATGTTGGTGTGGAAGGTATGGGCGCTGGTCGGCACCGGGAACCCCGCCGAAGCGCAGCGCTACGCCGAAAGTGGGCTGTCCACAGCAGGGCTGCCCAACGACGTCCACGCCAAGCTGAGGCTCGGCCGCGGCTACGCCATGCGGGCCCAAGGTCAGCGCGATGAGGCGATGGCGGCGTTCAAGGAACTGCAGGCCTGGATCAACAGCCCGGAGGTGCAGGAGGCGATTGAGGACCCGGAGAAGGTCATCGAGATCGTCACGGCGTCATCCTTGGCGACCCGCAGCGATGTCTGGGATCCCGAGTCGGGCAGCTCGGCGGCCTCACTGGAGGTCGAGGCCCGCGAGAAGCGCCGCGACGGTGTGCGTGCCGAGGCAATGGCGCTGCTGGACAAGCAGATCGGCATGCACGGGGTCAAGGAACAGATCCGCCGGCTGGAAGCCAAGGCGATGATGGACCAGAAGCGCGCCGAGATGGGCATCGCCAAGAAGGACGTTGGCGCGGCCTACATCTTCACCGGTCCTCCCGGCACCGGTAAGACCACGATGGCGCGCATCCTGGCGCAGCTGCTGTTCGGGCTCGGGGTCATCGCCCGCCCCGAGGTGGTCGAGGCCTCGCGCCCCCAAATGGTGGACCAGTACCTCGGCAAGACCGCGCAGAAGACCAATGCCGTCATCGACAAAGCGCTCGGCGGTCTGCTGTTCATCGACGAGGCCTACTCGCTGTACCAGAGGGGCTACTCCGACGGCGACGCCTACGGGCAAGAGGCCGTGGACACACTGCTGGCCCGGCTGGAGAACGAGCGCAAGACCGAGGACCCGAACAAGAAGCTGGTGACGGTGATCGCCGGCTACGAGGCCGACATCAACCGGTTCCTCACCTCCAATGAGGGTCTGGCCACGCGCTTCACCACCCGCATCCACTTCGACTCCTACACCCCCGAAGACCTAGTGAAAATCGCCGACCTGATGGCCAGCACCGAATCAGCTCTGTACTCCTCGCAAGCGCAGGACCTGATGCTGACCAACCTGCAACGGTTGGCGCAGCTGCAGGTCGATGACGTGGACTCCAGCGGCAACCCCCGCCGGGTGTCGGGCATCGACAAGGCCGGCAATGCCCGCTTCGTGCGCAATGTCACCGAAAAGGCCACCGAAATCAGGGATTTCCGGCTCTCATCGAGCACGGACATCGACCTGTCGATCAAAGAAGTGCTCGTCACGATCGAGGCTGAGGACGTGGCCTCGGCGTTCCGTGAAGTCTGCTCCGTGCAAGGAGTTCCGTTCCATGAATAGTCGGGAGGATCGGCGTGGCTGAACTGGAGGGCCCCGAACAGCGGCGCCGCCGCGGGTTCCGGCTCACGGCGAAGTACCAGGTCAGCGGCTGGCGATTCCTGTACCGGCGACTGCAGCACGCCCTGGTGCGCCGCGACACCCGCATGATCGACGACCCGCAGCGTGCACAGGCCTCGCCGCTCGTGCTCGGTGTCGCCCTGGGCGTCGTGGTGTGCATCGGTGCGGTGGTGTGGGGGCTGTTCTCCCCGGCCGGCCAGGTCAAGGACGCCAAAATCGTCGCCAACAAGGACACCGGCGCGCTCTACGTGCGGGTCGGAGACCGACTGGATCCGGTCACCAACCTGACCTCTGCTCGGCTGATCGTCGGGCAACCCGACAACCCGGTGCGTGCCAGTGCCGCCGAGATCGACAAGTACCCGAAAGGTTCGCTGGTCGGTATCACCGGTGCCCCCAACGACATTCGCGACACGCAGGACCCGTGGTCAGTGTGGACGGTGTGCGACTCGACGATGACCGGTGCCGCGGTGCCCCTGGACCCGGTGTCCGGCCTGCCCACCACCGCGCGCTCCCCGGTCACGACGACTGCCATCGGCGGGCCGCTGACCAAGGGTGCGGACACCGCCACCATGGGCGGTAATCAGGCCCGGCTGGTGGGCTACGACAACCGCACGTGGCTGATCTACTCGCGGCCCGACGGCGTGGTCGTCCGCTCACCGGTGGACATCACCGACCCCATCGTGGCCGACGCGCTGGGTCTGCGCGCTGATGATCTCGTGCTGCCGATCTCGCAGGGACTGTTCAATGCGATCCCCGCCGAGCCACCGCTGATCGCGCCGGCGATCGCCGGGGTGGGCGAGCGGCCGGCGTTCGCGGGGGACAAGCCGTTGACCGTGGGCACGATCCTGAGCGCTCGGGATCTGGGCGGGCAGAAGACCTACTACGCCACCCTCGCCGATGGCGTGCAGGAGGTCAGCCTGACCGCGGCGACCATGATCCGGGCCGCCAACCCCCAGGTTGGCACCGAGCCCGTCGAGGTCGGTCCCGACGACCTGGCCGCGTTCCCGAAGTCCACGCAGCTGGCGGTGTCGTTCTACCCCAAGGACACCGTGACACTCGTCGACGCCGACAACGAGCCGGTGACCTGCTGGTCGTGGTCACACTTCGGGGATGAGCCCACCTCGCGTACCGAGGTGATCACCGGGCGGACCCTGCCGTTGGCCCCCGAGCAGGTCAAGGCGCTGGTCCCGATGGTGTCGGCCGCCACCTCGGAGGGCATGACCGCCGATCAGGTGTACATGCCGACCACGACCGGTCGATTCGTTCAGGTCACCAGCGCGGCAACCGATTCCCGGCTGCGTGAGTCCTACTTCTGGGTCGCCGACAACGGGGTGCGGTTCGGCCTGGACACCTCCGATCAGCAATCCGGAGACGTCACCCTGACCGCACTGAAACTGCACTACCCGGTGCCGGCGCCGTGGGTGGTGGTCTCGCTGTTCGCCGCGGGGCCCACGCTGTCGCAGAAGGATGCGCTCATCCGTCACGACGGTGTTCCCCCCAACCCCACAGTCGCCGGCCTGGACGTCAAAGGAGCGAACTAGTGCGTACCAGCTTCAATCGACCGTTCACACCGGTTGCACCGCCGCGGATTTCGCGTGACGAGATCAATGTCCCTGCGCCCAAGGAGATCGAAGAGGGCGAGCCGGTATCGAAGCTGCGCACCATCGGTGTGCCGCTGCTGATGGTGGTGGTGCTGGCCGGGATGGTCGCGATGATGATGCGCACCGGGCGGTTCAACCCAATGTTCCTGATGTTCCCGCTGATCATGCTCATGGGCATGGGCACGATGATGTTCGGCCAGAGTGGTGGCGGTGGCACCTCGCGCGCGCAGCTGCTGTCGGACCGCAAGGCCCAGACGCGCGGGCTTGGCGTGACGCGGGAGAAGGTGTTCGACCGGGGCCTGAGCATGCACGAAGGTTTGCAACATGCCTTCCCCGATCCGGTGATGCTGCCCAGCCTCATTGGGACAGAACGCATGTGGGAAGTCACGCCCACCAACGACGGATTCACCGCTCTGCGTTACGGGCTCGGTGAGGTGGAGCTAGCTGCGCGAATCGTCGCCCCTGAGGCGCCCCCGGGGGAATTCCTGGAGCCGGTCGGATGGGTTCAGACCGTTCGATTCCTGCGCCACCACTCCACGGTGTCGTCGATGCCGCTGGCGTTGGCGACCGCCCGGTTCCCGGTCATTGGGTTCTCCGGGGACCGGGAGGTCTCGTTGGGGATGCTGCGGGCGATGCTGCTGCACGCCGCGATCACCCATGGGCCCGACAACCTGGCGATGATCGTGCTTACCGACGAGCCGGATGGACCGCAGTGGTCGTGGATGAAGTGGCTGCCCCACACCCAGCATCCCTCCAAGCTCGACCGGCTCGGCAGTGCCCGAATGATGTACTCGGACTGGTCGACACTGACCGCAGACGTCGGCGGCGAGGACGAGGACGATCCCGCCAAGATCATCGACTTCATGATGAACTTCGACCCGCACGTCGAGTTCACCAATGACAAGTACCGGCACGTGCTGGTGGTGGTGGACTCCGCGGTCACCGACAAGCTCATCGACTCGGTGATCGAGCCGCGGGCCGGCGTGACGTGGCTGATGGTCAACCCGCCCGAGGACGCTCTGACCTCACGGGAAGGGATCGTGCTGCGCTGCGATGCCGACCGCACGGTGTGGCGCACCGAGGCCGACAAGCCCCTGGCTGAGCCCACCAAAGTGGCCGTGGCCGACCAGATTTCGCTGACCGATGCACGCACCATGGCACGCCAGCTCGCCAAGTACGAGGTGGCGTCGCTGACCAGCCTGGGACGTCAGGCCAAGCAGTCCGAGCGCGGCCGGGATTGGGGCACGCTGATGCGTGTCCGCGATCCCGGCGCGCTGGATGCGATGGACACCTGGAGCGCGATCAGCCGGTACGGCGACAAGCGGCGCTTGCGGATCCCCGTCGGATTCCTCTCCAATGGCGACCGCCTGGACCTCGACCTCAAACAGGCCGCCGACGGTGGCACCGGCCCGCACGGGCAGCTGCTGGGAACGACCGGCTCGGGTAAGTCGGAGTTCCTGCGCAACCTGGTGATCAACGGGTGCGTCTCGCACTCCCCGGACATGCTCAACATGCTGCTCGTCGACTTCAAGGGCGGCCCGACGTTCCTGGGCATGGGTGATCTGCCGCATGTCAGCGCGGTCATCACCAACATGGAGCAAGAAGCCCACCTGGTCACCCGCATGAGCGAGATGATCGAGGGCGAGATTGCCCGCCGCTTTCAGATCCTGCGTAACGCCGACGAACTGAGTAATCGATACGACGTCAAGGACATTCGCGACTACGAGCAGCTGCGCGAACGCGGTGTGGACCTGCCGCCGCTGCCGTCGCTGTTCGTCATCATCGACGAGTTCGCCGAGCTGCTCGCCGAGTACCCCGAGTACGGTGACCTGTTCAAGCGCATCGGCCGGGTGGGTCGGTCGCTGGGCATCTACCTGCTGTTCGCGTCGCAGAACCTCGACATCTCCGGGCGCACGAGCGGCCTGGAATCCAACATCGGCTACAAGATCGGTCTGAAGACCCAGACCGCTCAGGAATCGCGGGCCCTGCTCGACAGCTCCGATGCCGCCTACCGCCTGCCGGGTACCCCCGGGCACGGCATTCTGCTGGGCAGCGCTGGTGATCGCGCTGGTGAGCTGACCCAGTTCTACGCTGGATTCACCGGCGCCGCGTACTTCCCGCCAGCCTCGGAAGTGATCGTCGAACGTGCCCAAACACGTTCCGAAGACGGCGGATTCGTCGGCCCGCAGGCGTTCACCGCGATCGAGGCGCCGCTGCCCAAGGATCCGGCTAACGGCGCCGAGGTGGTCAGTGAGCCCGAGCGCACCGAAGAGGAACTCGAGAACGCCCCGACGATCTTCACCACCGTCGTCGAGCGACTCCGCTCGGCCGACGCCGCGCCGGCCTACCGGATGTGGCTGCCGCCGCTGGAGGTCAAGACCCTCGATCAGGTCGAGCCGGACCTGCAGCACTGGGCGGTGCCGGCCAACACCGCGCTGCCCAAGCTGAAGGTGCCGATGGGTCTATTCGACGACCCCGCCAAGCATTCGCAGCCGCTGTGGAGCTTGGACACCACCGACCAGAACATCCTCATCATCGGTGGCGCACAGTCCGGCAAGTCCACGGCCATCAAGACGCTGGCCTGCTCGCTGGCCCTGCACAACACCCCTGAGCAGGTGCAGATGTACCTGGTTGACTACGCCGGCGGCGGCCTGGGCCCGTTGGCGGATCTGCCCCATGTGGGCGGCGTGGCCAGTCGGTCGGAACCTGATGCCATCAACCGGATGATCGCCCAGGTACGGACGTTGATCAGCGACCGTGAGCGGATCTTCCGCGACCACAAGATCGGCACCATGGCCGACTACCGCAAGCTGCGCACCAACCCCGATTACCCGCTGCTGCGCGATGACCGCTACGGCGACGTCTACATCATGATCGACGGCTGGGACGCGGCGGTGGCCGAAGGGCAGGTGCTGCAGTTCCGCGGCAGCGAGATCGAGTCGCTGATCGTGGGTGCCCTCAACTACGGCGTGCACCTGGTCCTGTCGACGGCGCGCGTGGTGGAGATGCGCGGCATCGAACCGCACATGAAGGGGATCGTCGAGCTGCACTCCGATACGGAGTTCTCGCGCATCAGCAACGCGCTGTCGAAGAAGCGGCGCAAGGAACCCGGTCACGTCATGGTCGCGGGGTCCGAGCTGTACGGGTTGGTGGCGCTGCCGCGCATCGACGGGATCGACGAGCGCACCACCGTCACCGAGGGCATGACCGCCCTGGTCCGCCAGATCGCTGAGCAGTTCGCCACCAGCTCGGCCGAACGGCTGCGCACCCTGCCGACGTCGTTGACCCACGAGCAGCTCGCGGCCATGGTCATCGAGGCGGACGAGAAGTCGATCGAGCAGAACAATGGCCAGTGGGATCCGCGCCGTAATCTGCGCATCGCCTTCGGCATCCAGGAGGAACGGCTCACTCCGGCCTACGCCGAGATGTGGCGCGAGCCGCACCTGCTGGTCGTCGGCGCCGCCAAGTCCGGCAAGAGTGAACTGGTCGGCTCGTTCTACGACAGCCTCACCCGCCGGTTCAGCAGGGGTGTAGACGAGGCGGCGGTGATCTTCATCGACCCGCGCCGGCGCCACCTGGGCAAGATCAGCGACAACAATCTGTTCGCTTACGTCACCAACGAAGACGAACTGATCGTCGCGGTGTCCAAGCTCTGGGAGCGCTACGACATCTCCGGGCGCGAGCTGCCACCGAACATCGACGCCGAGACGCGGGCCGCCCGGTCATGGTGGAGCGGGCCGGAGATCTTCGTGATCGCCGACGACTACCACCTGTTCGCCAACACCCGGAACCTCGCCGAGACGCCGAAGATCTTCAAGATGCTGCCCCAAGTGGAAAACGAGCCGCTGGCTCAAGGCTGGCACTTCGTGATCGCACGAGCGGCCGAGGAGTTCTTCATGGGAGTCAACCGGGACCCGATCCTCAAGCGCCTGATCAACGATGCCGCCCCGACCGTGATGCTCTCCGGCCAGAAGTTCGACGGACAGATCGGCGAGCACAAGTTCGAGAACTTCGGCATCCCCGGCCGAGCCCGCTACCTAGAGACCGCCTTAGCGCGCAAGGGCCGCATTCAAAGCGCCTGGTCGGGAATCCGCTACAGCGACGACGACAATCTGGGGGACTGATGCGTCAGCGACCGCGAGCCCCCGAGCAGGAAAAAGTGCGACACCACCCCCCAACGGTGGCGGTATGCTGTTGGGGAGATTTACCATCACAGGTAACATTGCCGCGAAAGCGCCTTTCACGGCACCGGGGAAGTGAGGTTTGCTAGTGATCACCAATGTTTCGTCACCGGTCATGATGGCCAGCGTGGCTGACGTCGTGAGCAACGCCGCCGCAACCGCCGGCGTCATCGACGGAGGGGCGCCCGTCATCATGGCGCCCGCGCCCGCGGGAACCGATGAGGCGTCCGCGCTGGCCACCGCCAATACCAGTGCCCACGCTGCCGACCTGCTTGGCACCGCGCATCTCGGCTTCCTGGAGCTGGCGCGGTTCGCCGGCACCCTGGCCATCACCGACGCCAGCTACACCACAGTCGACGCAGCCAACAGCACGCAGTTCCTGTAGCTGAGGGCGCAAACCAGACCATGACGGCGGGCGTGCAGCTCCGCGGAGAGGGCACCATGCCCGCTCCCACGACGGCGTTGCACCACGACGGAGGGGAGGAAAACTGTGTTTGGACCTCCTGAAGTGATCACCGGACGTCTCATGTCCGGGGCCGGTGCTGCCCCGATGACCGCGGCATCAGCGGAATTCACCGCCGCGGCGGTCGCCTACGAGATCTCCATCGACCGACTAACCGCCATGAGTGCCTACCTCTCCGCGTCCTGGCAAGGCCCCGCCGCCCAGATGATGCAGGCCACCCTGATGCGGTTCATCATCATCTGCCGGCTCCTGCAGGCCCAGATCATCACCTCCGGCGCGCGCACCGCCGCGCAGGCCGCGTCTTTCGCCGAGGCCTACACGACGATGGCGCAGATGGTCGAGATCGTGGAGAACCGGGTCACCACCGCCACCCTGCACGCGACCAACTTCCTCGGGTTCAACACCATCCCCATTGGCATCAAAGAGGGCCAGTACCTCGAAATGTGGATGCGCGACGTCGCCGTGCAGACCAACTACCTGGCGCAGACCGTCGCCAACACCACGTTCGACCCGTTCGCCAAGCTGCCCCCGCTGTCGACGAACGTCAGTTTTCCGTCGGTGGTCAACCAGGCCATCGGCGCGGCGCTGGCAGCCACCGATCGTGTGCGCCTGCAGGCGGCCAAGGCCCAGAACACCGCCTCAATCCTGAAGAGCAAGCTGGGCATTGGGATGGCCCAGGCCGCCGGGATGGCGCAACGCGCCGCGGACGGCGCGCAGAAGGCCGAAGCCCAAGCCGCCGTGGCGCGGTTCCGTGAGGGCAACGCGCAGCGCCAAATGGAAAACCAGATGACCCAGCAGCTGATCCAACAGATTCCGCAGCAGGCGGCCCAGGCCGGCCAGCAAGTCATGCAGGCCCCCCAGCAGGCGATGCAGCAGGCCCAGCAGCTCGGTCAGCAGTTCGGCTCGCAGATCAGCAACCTGATGAGTCAGGTGTCGCCTGAGCATCGCCTCGACAACCCCGGCTTCTTCGACACCCAGCCCTCCTCGTCAACGCTGGACCGCCTCGCCGGCAGCTCGGGCGGGGCCGGGCTGGCCTCCGCGATCCGGGTTCCGAATCTGGGCGGATTGTCCGGCGCCTCAACGGGATTCCGATTCCCAGGCGGATGGGATGGCGCCATGCCGGGATCGGCGCCTCCGCAGGCGCCCGCGTCGCCGAGCGGTGCCCCCGCGGCCCGCCCCGGTGGATCGGGCATGCCGATGCACGGTGCCCGTCGCCGCGACGACGAGAAGCCCGCCATCGTCAAACGGCCTGACACCGAACTCATTCCGATGTGGGGACACACCCCGGAGGACGAGGAAACAGTCTCTGCCGGCGCGCTGGTGGCCGAGCGGGAGACCGATGACAAGAAGGAGGCCAGCTGATGACCGGCCTCCTCCCACACTTGCGCTCAAGGCTGTTCGGAGCGCGGCGCGCCACGGTGGCGTGTGAGTCCAGGAATGGCAGTTCCACCACCACCTACAGAAATGGAGATCCTCATGTCCGGTAGTGGCTCACCGTTCAGCATGGACATGGCCGTTCAGGCCGCCCAGACAGCCAGCTTCCAGGGGCTCGTCGACTCGGCTCAGGCGAACAACAAGCAGATGATGGCCATCGCCGACAGCGCTCAGGGCGCCAACCGCGGCCAGATGTCGGCGTCGTTCCAGACCTGGATCGCCGACGTCCACCAGACCGCGGTCACCAACAACCAGGTGCTCGACTCGATCCGCGAGGCGCTGCAGTTCGGTATCGGCTCCACCGACGCCCAGGAAGCGTCCGCTGCGGGCGACTTCCAGCAGATCACCGGCGTCGTCAACCCGTTCCACTGATCGTCCTCTGCCCAGCCTGAAAACCACTGAACCTCAAGGAGATACGAAATGCCTGCAGGAAGTCCTGACGACGTTTACTACAACTATCCGCTGATGGAGTCCATCGCGATGCAGATCCAACAGTGCGGTACCACCGCCCAGGGTCTGCTCGACGCCGGGATCGCCAACAAGCAGACCCTGCTGGGGAGCTTCACCGGTGACACCGCCATGGTGTTCGAGGAGAGCTTCACCAAGTTCCAGCACGTCTGCCAGGACACCATCGAGGTCACCGGCCGCGGCGGCGTCGCCTACAGCCGCGGCGCCTCGGAGATGGGGACCAACGAGATGAACATGAGCAAGCAGTTTCCCTGATCGGTCTTCACCGCCGCTGTCGGTAGGGCGCCTCGATTCCACCCACGAGTGGACGAGGCGCCCTACTGCGTCTTGAAGGTCATGCGAATCGCTGGGCAGCCACGAAAAGGGCTGTCCGACAAGCAAAATAGCCGCCATCCGCCGGTAGCATCGGCGGTTATGGCACGCGACATCTTGGCTGCAGCGCACTTGAGCGTGGATTCTGCGTTGTTCATCAAACGGCTGATGGACATCGACAGCTTGCCGCCGGTGCTGGCACTGATGAACAACGTCTACTACCCCGAAGACCAGGCGCGCGTCGACGACGAAACCGTCCCCTTGCTCGTCAACTCGGGGCTGATTGACCTCGACGCCAACGTCGACCCCACCTTGGCGTCCTGGATGCGGGTGCTGGAACGCCCCGACATCGAGGTCACGCTGCGGGGGATGCAAGAAGACCGCATGCGGCGTGCCGTTGTCGCGCGCCGCGGCGACACCCACGTCATGGCGCTGCGCCGTAACGACGAGCTGGTCCTGCAAGCGGTGTGGTCGACCACGAACTCTCTCGACGACGTGGTGTCCACCCCGATCTGGTCGGCGATGCGTGAGTCCGCTGAAGTGCTGGCGCCCCTGCCGGCGCAGTTCGAGCCGGTGACGCTGCCCCTGGATCAAGTCGCGGAACTGTCGGCGTCATCGACCCCCGGAGACATGCTGCGCACGCTGCGCGGGGAACTCGGCGTCGACGTGCAGACCGCCAAAATCCTCAACGAAGTGTCCGCCTACACCGGGCAGCGTTGCGAGATCGTCATGCGCGAGAACCGCGGTATCCAGACCGTCGACACCAAAGCTGCGGTGGGGGTGGCCGACACCTCGTTCGGGCGGGTGGTGTCGGCGGTGGGCGGACATGGCTCACGTTCCCGACTGTGGGTGACTTTCGGTCCCGGGACCTACGCCCGATTCCGGGCGGCCATGGCTGATCTGGTGCAGCTGACCCCCAGCCGGGACTGGTTCGCTGCCCGCGGTGACCAGAGGTGATAGGCCGGTGCATCGGTGCAGGAAAATGGGCCCTCTTCGGCCCCGAGTTCGACCAATTTGGTGCGCTAGTGTGCTGGTGAACGCTGGGACAATGGCCTCGGGGCAAACCCAAGGCGACAGCAGTCAAGCGACCGGAACACTGCCCGGTCACGCCGTCAGATTTTGCGGGGAGAGGTGAGCCGAATGGCCGAAAATGTGGAAACCGGTAACGGCCGGCACTGGTCGGAGCCGGAGAGTTCTGCAGAGCCTGCGCAGTCCACACCATCAGAACTCGAGGCCAAGCCCGAGGATCTGCCCGGGCCCCCGCCCACGACGATCGCGCCCTCGGGCGCCGCGGACTGGGGTGCACGGCCCAGCGTTCCGCCGGCACCTCCGGCCGCGCCGGCACCCGCCGGTGACCGCAGCTTCGGCGGCGACGGTGGCTCTACGACGCCCTACCCCAAGCAGCAGCAGCCCCCGTGGGGCGCTCCGTCTGCGCGTCCGGCCAATGGGTTGCCGCAGCAGCCCGATCAGCGTGCCGCCAACATCGCTCAGCAGCCCGATCAGCGTGCCGCCAACATCGCTCAGCAGCCGCAGTGGGGCGCCGCCTCCCCGGGACAACCCTGGGGGCAGCCTTCCACGGCCCCGCAGGGCCAGCACTCAGGCCCGCAGATGGCCCCCCGGCGCTCGCAGCCGCAGACGCAGCCCGAGCAGTATCAGCGGCCCGACGTGACCCAGCAGATCCCCGTCACCCCCGACGTCGACCGGGTGCGCCAGGCGGTGCCCGATCGGCAAGCAGCGACGGGACGTGGCGTCGAAGCAGATCAGTACCGCCGCCCCAGCGCGCCGATCCAGGCGGCCTCGGCCGGCATCCGCCAGGACTTGATCCAGACCGCCAACGAGGACCGCGCGCCGGTGGCCAACACCGGTTGGCGCGGCGCCATGAACAAGAGCGGGTTCAAGCTCAAGCCCGGCAAGAAGGAAAGCCGCCGCCGAGAGGTCTACAAGCGCATCCGCGCACCCAAGGACACGATGTACGCCATCACCGTCCTCACCCTCAAGGGCGGGGCCGGGAAGACCACGGTGACCGCGACGCTGGGTCAGGTGTTCTCTTCGATCCGCGCCGATGGAGTCATTGCCGTCGATGCCGACCCTGATGCCGGTGACCTGCCGCTGCGGACCGCGGTGCACCCGAACAACCTGTCGATGATGGAGATGCTCGACACCGAATCCGACGATCTGCGTCAGCACGACCAGGTGCAGCGGTTCCTGTCGACGACCGACACCGACCTGCACGTGCTGGCCAATGGGTGGCGGCCTGACGGTGAGCGCGTGCTCGTCCCCGAAGACATCCGCGACGTCTACGAGATTGCCTCGCACTACTACAGCATGCTGCTGTGGGACGGCGATAAAGCACTCAACTCGCATGTGGTGCGCGAGATGCTCGACAAGTCCAATGCCCTTGTGCTGCTTGTGGAAGCGTCAAACCCGGGCGCCTTCAAGGCCGGCCAGGCCATCGACTGGCTGCGCAACCACGGCTACGAGGGCCTGCTGGCCCGCACGGTGCTTGTGGTCAACGAAACCACGGCCAACACCCGGCTCGACATGAAGGCGCTGACCACAGTGCTGGCTCGCCAGCAGCTGAAGCTGCACCACATCCCGTTCGATGCGCACCTCGACGAGGGTCTCAGCGTCGACCTGGACAAGCTCAAGAAGAAGACTCGGCACGCCTTTGAGAATCTGGCAGCGATGCTGGCCGACGACTTCTCCGTGCCCCAGCCGCCGGCTCCGGTAGCCGCAGCGAGCTAACGCCAAGGGAGGCAACGTATGTCAGTCGTCTTGCCGGTCGAGTCACTGCCCGCCGATCCCGGTAGGCAGACCGAGACCACGGGCACAGCAGTCCAAGCGGTCCCCGAGCAGATCCGAGTCGCCATCCACGTCGGGAACTACAACGTCGACACGTCGCTGGCCGCGCACGCGCCGCTGTCGATCGTCATGGAGGGGCTGGTGCCCTTCCTGGCCGAGACGCTGCGCAACGAAGGGCTCAACGTCGACTTCACCACTACCGGGGTCTACACCCTGGCCGTCGAAGGCGGTATGCCGTTCGCGCGCACACTGTCGCTAGCCGAGGCCGGTGTCCTCGACGGCGCGCGCCTGCTGCTGCGCGAGGTGCACTCCAACGAGGTCTTCAAACCGATCATCGAAGACGGCAGCGACGCCCTGGCGGAATTCAACGCCGTCAAATTCGCGTCCTTCACCGCCGACACCGCCCGCACCCTCGGGCTGATCGCCATCGTCGGTGGTGCAGCTCTGACTGCCGCACTGACGATCGCGGCATGGTGGTCCACCCCGTCGAGTCTCTGGTGGGCGCCACCGGCCGGGGTGTTGACACTGCTGGCGATCATCGGAGCCATCGTGGCGTCGCGCCGCTCGATCCGGCAGGTGTCCTACGCCGCCGGCATCGCCGCAGTCCCGCTGGCGTTCTCCCTGGGATGGGTGGCGGTGCCGGCCTACGAGAACACGCCCGGCCACTGGACGGCGGCCAACGTGTTCGCCGCGGCCTTCGCGACCGCAGCGGTATCCCTGATCGTGTTGTGGCTGACCGGCATTGGCATCAGCGTGCACACCACAGTGGTCACCATGGCGGTGATCGGCGCGGCCGCGGCCGGGGTGCGCACCTACACCGGGTTCGACATGCGCCAGATCGGCACGGTCGCCGTCGTCGTCGGCATGATCCTGGTAGCCATGGCGCCGGGTCTGGCCCTGTCCCTTGCCGGGGTCAAACCCCCGAGCCTGCCGGTGCCCGGTGAGGACATCGACCGCACCGAACTTGACGAAGCCGCGATGGTCGTCGAGGTGTTCGACGACGGCAACGATGTGCGCACCGTGGCGCTCTCGGAGGACGAGGACGCCCAACTCGAACGCCAGTCGCGCGTTGCGAACAAGTACCTCACCGGCTTGTTCCTCGCCGCGGTGACCACCATCGTGGCTGGCGCGGTTGTGGCCACCGAGCCTGCGACGCACTACTTCTGGGGTGAAGTTGCGGTCGCCATCCTGTCGATTCTGGTCCTGGTCTTGCGTGGTCGCTCACTTCCGGATCGGGTCCACGCCGTGACGTTCTTCGTGGGCGCGTTCGTGTTACTCGTCGGCTTCACCCTCACCGTGATCACCGGGACCTCCACTGCGGTCGCCGAGATCAGCGTCCTGGGCGGGGTGGCGCTGGTGACGGTCCTGGCCGCGCTGGCCGGGATGATGCTGCCCGGGCGGATCAAGTCGCCGATCCCGTTGCGGCGCATCGAGTATCTGGAGTTCTTCGCGAACTTCGCGGTGGCGATGCTGGCGTTCTGGATTGTCGGAGCCTTTAACTTCTTCCGGAACCTGCTATGACCGTGCGCCCGATGCTGCTGGCGGCGCGGACGGCGGTCGTCCTGACTGCGGTCATCTCGTTGGTCGCGGTCGCGCCGCTGGGAACCGCCGGCGCGGTCACCCCGCCCAACCCGGATGTTGCCGCAGCGCCGCCGGACGGACCGCCAGGTCCCGAAGGGCCCATGCGCAAGAACGGTGCCTGCGTCGTTGGGGGTGTGCTGCCGAACTCCGATCTGGCCAAGACGCCGCCACCGTTGACCGCACTGCAGATTGAGCAGGCCCATAAGTTTTCCACCGGCGCCGGAGTGATTGTGGCGGTCATCGACACCGGTGTGCGGCCCCAGCCGCGGCTGCCCGGCATGATCGCCGGCGGCGACTACGTGGACCCCGCTGCAGGGGCCAACGGCTTTGAGGACTGCGAGGGACACGGCACGATCGTGGCCGGCATCATCGGTGCCGCGCCGGCGCCGACCGACGGACTGATCGGTGTCGCGCCCAACGCCCAGATCCTGGCGATCCGGCAGACGTCGTTGGCGTACATGCCCGAGAACCAGTCCTCAAACCCCGACGACCCCAACCAGTCTCGCACCGCAGGTGACATCCGCACCCTGGCCCGGTCGATCGTGCACGCCGCCAACATGGGTGCGCGGGTCATCAACATCTCTGTGGTGTCGTGTGTGAAGGTGACCACTCCCATCGACCAGGCGATGCTCGGCGGCGCACTCAAGTACGCCACCGAGGTCAAAGACGCGCTTGTCGTTGCCGCCGCCGGCAACGTCAACTCCGCGGTCGACAGCGGGGCGGGCAACCAGAACTGCAAGAGCAATCCCGACGCCGATCCGACCCGCCCCGACGACCCCCGCAACTGGGGTGGGGTCACCGTGGTGTCCACCCCGTCCTGGTTCGACGACCTGGTGCTGTCGGTCGGGTTCGTCTCGCCTGAGGGCGCACGCGCCGAGAACACCATGTCCGGTCCGTGGGTCGACGTGGCTGCTCCCGGATCGGGCATCGTGTCGCTGTCGTCGAGCGGCGAAGGTGTGATCAACGGTGTCCCCGGTGAGGAAGCCGGGCTCGTGCCGATCGCGGGCACGTCGTTCGCGGCAGCCTACGTCTCCGGGACCGCTGCACTGCTGCGCTCGCGATTCCCGCAGATGTCGGCCCGCGAGGTGGCCACGCGCATCATCACCACCGCCCACGCGCCGGCACGCGGGGTGGACAACGCCGTGGGCCGAGGTCTGATCGACCCGGTGGCGGCGCTGACCTACGACATCCCGGTCGACGGGGCCCCGGAGGTGACCGTGCAGGCCGCAGAGCTGTCACTGCCGGCGCCGCCGCCTCCGCCGGACTCCGCGCCGAAGTGGACCGCGGCGATCGTGATCGGCGCGGTGACCGCTCTGGTCGTGGCCGTGCTGATCGTCGTGGCCGCGACCGGCGTGCGAAGGAGGCAGTGATGGCAGGCCCCAGGCGCGCCCGCGGGCGGTGGATCCGGGTTCCCATGGTCTCGGCGCTGGTCTACGGCGTCGCGGTGTGGGTGACCGTTGCCTTCGCGCTGAACAAGGCGCTTCCGGTGTGGGCGGCCGTGACCATCCTGGTCGCCGCGGCGATCGCGCTGTTCATTCCGATCCGAGGTCGGGTCCTGCTTGTCGAGTGGTTCGCCGTCGTGTGGGCGTTCCTGCGGCAACGCCGCCGGCCGCTGCCCCCGGAACTGCCGGCGGCCACCGACATCAACGTCATCTCCGGCAACGCCGGCGTGCGCTGGGACGGCAAGACCCTGGTCGCCGCGGTCGAAGTCGGCCCGCAGCTGGCGATCACCACCGAAGCCGGTGGACGCACAGTCAGTGGCAGCGAATTGCCGCTGTCGCTGGTGGTTTCGCTGATGACCCAGTACGGGCTCAACATCGACATCGACGTCATCGAGGCGGGCTGCCACGTCCCTCCCGGGACGGCCTACCGCACGGTGTACTCCCAGTTCGTGGGTCCGCGTCACTTGGTCGGAGAGCGCCGCACCTGGCTGGTGTTGCGGCTCAACTCCTTTGACAACCTCGACCGGATCATCGAGCGCGGTCCGTCTCGAACCGCTGGACCTAAGGCGTTGGCGGCCGCGGCGCATCGGGTCGTGCAGCGCCTGCAGCAGGAGCAGATCCCGGCGCACGCGCTGTCGGCGGAAGATCTCGACGCGATGGGGGACGTGCTGTTGGCCCCGGTCGGGCCGGTCGACAACCAGGAGAAGTGGTCCTACATCCGGTCGGGACCGAACTTCATCACCACCTACGTCGGCAACCCCGAGCTGCTCGCCCAAGGCCAGCTGGATCGCTGGTGGTCCTGGCGCACCGAGGAAACCATGACGGTGATCCGACTGACCGGCGCCGGAGGCGGCGCAGAGGTCCAGGTGGGTGTGCTGATCCGCTACGTCCACCACGGCAAGGCCTACAAGCCGCTAGCCGAAGCAAAGCTCGCCCGGCCCACCGGGATCCAGCGGCAGATGCTCGATGCGGCCATCCCCGCCGGGGACCGCAGCCTGCATGCCACGTTGCCGACCATCGCGTTCTCCGCGGTAGAAGATGTCCGGGTGCCGATCGGGCCGTCAGGGCAGATCCTCGGTCAACTCGACGAAGGCACGCTGGCGGCGGTGCCGCTGTGGGATCAGTCCGGTTCGCCCAAACGGCGCCGCATCGACGCGCGCGTCGGCGTCGAAGTGGCCCGCCAGCTGGTCCTGCGTGCAGTCGTCACCGGTGCGGTGGTGGCGATCCACACCGACGACCGTCAGCGCTGGGACGGGCTGGTCGCCACGGTCAACGACGACCAGCGACTGTTCTACGCCACCGCGGGTGCCCGCACGAGTGACGTCGCGGTCTTCGACGGCCGCACGGTCACCACCGTGCCGACCCGCACGGTGCTGCGCCTGCTGGGGCCCGACACTGTGGGCGGGGGCGCGGACATGACCATTGTGGAAGGGCCCGGCCAGGTCCTGGAGGTCGCCATCGGCAGTGCTGAGCCGATCACCGTGTGGACGATTCGGACCCGCGAAGAGGACCGCTATCTCGGCCTGGGTCACAGCGACATTCCGCAGCCGCGGCGCGTGGTCTCCACCGCACCGGTCCTGTCTCGCACCGGCCGACGTTCGGCAGCTGCAGCACCGGCTCCCTCCGCCGCTGCTCCCGGGCCGGCGCGTCGCAGCGCTCCGGTTGTGCAGCCGTCGGCCACGCCGCCGCCGGCGGCGGCTCCGGCAGCCGCACAGCATGGCGGTCTTAACCGCGTGCATTCGAATGGCAACGGCGCCAACAGCAATGGTGCGAACGGTAACGGGGCCAACGGCGATGGCGGCGGCCGGCACCGCGACTTGGGTGGGCCGCAGCGCATTCGGCGCAGCCAGCGCTCCGCAGAGCCGGCCCCGCCGCCGCCCCCGCGGCGGCCGCCGCGCAACTATCGACCCGAGGAGTGACGGGCCGCCAGGCCGAACGCACTGTGCCCCGCTACCGAAGTGGCGGGGCACAGTGCTGTGTGGACGGGGTTACGGCGCGGAGCTGCTGCGGCGCATCAGGCCGGCGCGCAGCCGGTCGTGGCGCGCCTTGGTGTCCTCGTCGAGGTCGTAGGCGAGCTTGAGGCAACGGGAGGCCTCGGTGCGCTGGTCTGCGGTGCTCGCCGGGTGCCACCACACCTCGGCGGCGTAGTCGGCTGCGGTGCGCGCATATTGCCACCGTCGCCACTGTTCGTCGGCGGTGGAGGCTTCACAGAGGGCGGCCAACGCCGCGCTGAGCGCGCCGGCCGGAGAGGTCAAGTCGTCGCCGCGATGGCTCATTGGCCAATCGTATGGCCGTATCGAGGGCCGATCCCGGCGCGCGGAGGGGGCGATTTGCGTGAGATCGCGCGTGACTGTCGCGGCGTGTCGCAGGGAGAGAACCGGCGGGGGGCGGTGAGATGAACTGCGGGTGCCGCGTCCTCGGGCCGGTGACCAGCGGTGACGTCGCCATTCTGGCCGTGAGAACTCCGTGAATCTGCTCTCAGTGGTTCGTGAAAGCAAGCCCGCGTGTCGCGCACAACCTTTGTGAATTATGCTTTGACCTGCGGAGACAGTATGGCCCCTGGTGGCTGGCAGTTTTTTACCGCAGCAGAGGCATTCCCCCAGCCCTGGAAGGTTATGATTTGCGCATGCCAAAGACTCCGAAGCTGGTCCGGGCCCTGAATTCCCCGCCCGTGGTCATTGCGGTCGCCATGCGGAAGGGCGGGGTGGGTAAGACCACCACCGCGGTGAACCTGAGCTACGAACTGACTCGCCTGCAGGTGTTCGACGAGGCCGAGCAGCAGACGCGCCCGATCCGCGTGCTGCTCATCGACATGGATCCGCAGGGCAACGCCACCTCCGGACTGGGCTTGGAGGTGCCGCCCGACGGTGACCCGACGCCCACGATGTTCAACGTGCTGCACCCCGAGAAGCACCGCCGTATGCCGCTCAACGACGTCATCCAGGGCACCGACTTTGGAGTCGACGTCGCGCCGTCGCGTGAAGCGCTCGACGAACTCGACAAGGGCCTCGGGCCCGGTGGGCAGATGCGACTGCGCCGCGAGGTGGAGACGTTGCCCGCGTACGACTTCATCGTCATCGACTGCCGCCCCACGCTCAATGAGCTTGCCTCAGCAGCGCTTTCGGCGGCGACATGGGTGCTGGCGGCCGTGGGGACCGGGCCCGACGAGGTGGGCGCGCTGGCCTCACTGGACGCAGCGGTGGAGAACGTGGATCTCAACAACCCGGGCATCAAGATCACCCACGTGCTGCTCACCAACTACCTGGGTGGATCGCGGGCTACCAAGTCCATCCGCCGAGCTGTCGAAGAAGCCTGGTCCAAGGAGTATCTGGGTTACATCTCCCGCACGATCCGCGTGACGGAGGCCAAGGCGCACTGCCAACCCATCTCGGTGTATGACCCGACGTGCACTGCTGCTGAGGACTATCAGCGCGTCGCGGTGCGTATCGCGGAGGAAGGACTGATCTCCCATGGCTAAAGACATGCCACTGCCGGCCGCTCGCGGTCGGGCGGTATCTCAGGATGCGGCGCGGATGCGAGGCGTTCCCTCCAGCGCTGCGGCCGCCGCGGCGCCAGCGGCCCCGCCCGCCGCGGCGGGCAACCAGGTGGCCGACTTCGTGGCCCACGATCCCGCCCTGGAGCAGCTGCGCAGCCGCAAGGTCAAGCGCACCGGAATCAACGTGCACATCAATACCAATGTGCACAACGCGTTTGCTGCATTTATCGACGAGTACGAGTTGCCCAAAGGGGACGCTGCGTCGCTGGCCATCCAGGAGTTCCTCGAACGCCGGGGTGTGCAGATCCCCGGTGTCGCCCGGGCGCTGCCGCCGCCTGTGACTGCTGTCCCAAATATGACCGATCAGCAGCCCACTGGTGGCGATTCGGCCTCCACTGGATAGGCTAGAGATTAGTGCTGGTAAAGAAGTTGGGGGATCGGCCGAGTGGCATCAACGCAGGATTGGGTGACCGATGACCAACCATATGGACAACATCGCCGACGTCGAGGCCGAGGACGTCGACGAGGATAAGCCGGACAGCGTGGCGCACGAACTGGTGCGCGCCGAACAACGCGGCAAAGCCGCTATCGATCCTCCGCATGTCGCAACGGAGTACTTCGCCAAGAAGTTCCAGGAATTAGCTGGAAGCATGAACGTGCGCATGCTCGACACCGACCGAGTACGCAAGCTCACGCCGCTGCGGATCCAACGGATGCTCAAGGAGCAGGCACCGGACCTGCCGGTCTCGCAGACGCAGATCTACCGCTACTTCCATGGCGAGGCACCGCCGCGTCTCGATGTCGTCTACGAGCTGGCGCGCCTGTTCGGCGTGCCCCCGTCCTACTTCATGCCCGATGAGTTCCTGCCCGAATAGGCACTGACGCAGCCGTCTGTTTGGCACGCGCGATGTTGTGAAAAGCAACCCCTTCGCGGCAGGCGATCCGGGCCGATCGTGGCCATAGACTGAGGCTCGCAACTCCGGCATGGTGCTTTACAGGGGTCTTTGGCAAGAGGTTTCCCGGTAGCGGTGCGGCAACGTGCCCCATGCCGGAGTTGCTTTCTCCGAGGGACTTTCACTCCCCGGAACGGGAGAGGGGCCTGACGTGGACAGCGAACACGACGCGCTGAGGGCCCACATTCGAATGAGGCTCGCGTTCTGGCAAGCGCAAGACCGCCGCAGCATCACCGCCGGCCCGGGCTGGCTCTGGCGCGGCCGGCACCTCGCCCCCTTGCGCCAAGCCGATCTCAGCGGTCGCACCGGGGAGCTGATCGCCCAGCGCGCGGCCGCCGGCATGTCGCCCGCCGCGCTCTACGGCCAGGCCGGACCGCGCCAGCAGCGGCTCCCACGATGGGTCACCCGGCGCACTACGGTCACCTGGGCCGCCGCCGCGGTCCTCCTCGCCCTCGTCGCGATCCTGTGCGCGGGCGCCGCCGACGACCGCGCCGGCATCGGAGCCCTCGCCGGCTGGAGTGCGGCCGGATGCGCCGTCGTGGCGCTGCTGCACGGAATCCTGCTGTGGTGGGTCCACCGTGACCCCCTCAACCTCAGCGCGGCCCAGGCCGCCGAGGTCAACGCGTCCCAACGGGCCCTGGACTGGAACCCGCTGGCTGGAGCAGGCGCCATCTCCGCCGGCGGCGCCTTCCTGCTCGAAGGGATCGCGATCGTCACCGAGTTAGATCAGAGTCCGGCATGGAAACTGCCGGGGCTCGACGTCGTGCGAACTCGATTCGACGCCGACGAGGAGATCTTCCAGATCGCCCGCGCCGCCTTCAGTCTCGATGAGCACGAGGCCAACAGCGTCAAGCTCAAGCAACTGACGGAACCCAGCGGTTACGCCAACGCCATGCTTCGGTCTGAACGCCGGCACCTGACCGAGGCCCTCCTGGGCCGTCTGCTGGTACTGCACCGATGTGTGGCCACGCTGGAGAGCCTGCAGCTGCGCGCCCGGCAGGCCAATGCGGCCGGCATTGAGTCCGCCGGCAATGACTTCTTCACCGCCGCCGCCGAGAACGAGCTGGCCGCCGCATCACTGGACGAGCTGAACACCGACCTGCTGGTGATCTCGGAGGTCTACGGAGAAGTCGGTGCCGCAGTCGGGTTTCCGTCCCGCTCGTAACCGCCCGAACCGCATCAGCGCCCCTGCCAGCGCAAATGGCAGAGCCCCCTACCGGCGGCCTCACTGAGGCCGCCGGTCGTCGTTGAGGGCGAGCGCCGCAGGGACATGTCATCGCCGCAGGCCACGCCGCGTCCCGTCGACGACATCCTGCGGACACTGCGCAGTCGCTCCTCAAAGTCACCATCACAGACAATGTTTCCTGTAGCGGGAAGCCTGTTTGTCGTAGTCAGGAACTAATCTGGGCCAAGAGATACGCAAATCGTAACTGGTTGGATTTGCGCAATCGGGACCGCGAAAGCGACTGACCTCGGGAGGTAGACGCCATGTCTGAAGCCGCCGTGATCGAGCTGATCACCATGCTGGAAGCCCAGCCGCAATCACCCACCGACGAGGACTGGTACGAGCGGGCCCTGTGCCCGCAGACCGACCCCGACGCGTTCTTCCCCGAGAAGGGCGGATCGACCAAGGAAGCCAAGAAGATCTGCCTCGGCTGCCCGGTCAAACAGCAGTGCCTGCAATGGGCACTCGACAACGACGAGCGCTTCGGCATCTGGGGCGGACTGTCCGAACGCGAGCGACGTCGCCTCAAGCGCGGTATCGACATCAGGCCCGCACAGAACGACGAACCGGAACACGTCGCAGCGATCGCCGCCACCAACGGCTACGACCAGGGCGCGAGGTTGGCAGGATGACCCGGCCCGCGCAGCGCGCCGCCGGCCGTCAGCAGATCCCCGGGTTCGGCAAGGACCAGCCGCCGGCCGAGGTGGTCGACGCCTACTGGACCGCAGTCGATCTCGCCGCCTACGGCTGGCATGCCAAGCGCCTCGAATTCGACGCACACACCGCCACCGCCTTCGTCACCGCCCACACCCCCACACGGCGTACGGTCACCGTGAGCTGGGATCTACGCGGCAATCGTGCAGCGCGCCAGCAAGTTCCGGGAAACACTTCAGCGCGCCGACTGCTCGAACTGGCCCGATCCGTGGCGAGCCTGGGCCAAAACGACGCCGAGACCGGTGACGAGTGGCTCACCCAACTGTGCTGGCTGGTGCAGTCCCAGGTGGGCTCTCCGCATCGCCACCACCGCAACTGGCGTCGCGGCGACGTGCTGCCCACCCTGCCGGCGGGCCAACAGCCCATGACGCGGGCGCGCACCGCCGCGTGGTTGCTCGCTCGCCTGGTCGGCAAGTACGGCTGGGAGATCCAGCACCTCGGTGAGGACATCGCCGGTGGGGGATTCATCGCCAACATCCCCGGCGATGTGCAAGCAATCTTCCCGGCCTCCATGGAGTACGACGGCACCGCAGCGGCCGCCCTGGCCCGGATGCTGCCGCAGGTCCCGGCCCGCGAGGTGCGTGTGCTCGCGCACCTGGACTACCGGGCGCTCTGGGCGGCAGGACAAGCAGGGACCGGTCGACGATGACCACGCCCGCTGCTGTGGCGGTTCCCGCGTCCTGGGTGCCGGACTACCTGCACGGCTCGCTGCGGCACTGGGATGCACCCAGCGGGCCGCAGTGTCGCTGCCAGCGCTACGAGGGCACGTCGGTCATCCACTGCGTCGGGCGGCTGCAGCACCTGCTCGACGTCGCCTTCGGTCGGCCGCCGCGGTCCCGATGCGGGGTGCGCCTCATCCAGGCGACGCCGACGGCACTACTCGAGGACGGCGCACCACTGTGCCCGGCGTGCGCGGCCATCACACATCCCCCCGCGGTCCAGGTCGAAATCTTCAACCACCGCGCCGACGAGCACCCGGCGTCACGATGAGTAGCCACCGCCTGGATCCCGAGCTGGTGCGCAAGCACCTGCTGGACGTCCTACCCGAGACCGGTGGAGACCTGACCACCGCTGAGATACGCCAACTGCTGCTGCGCTGGGCGCCGGGACTGGTCAACGAGACCGTCTACCGCAACCTCCTCGTCCTCGAACACCGCGGCGAGGTCCGTCGCCTGCGCCGGCCCGGGCGCCGCCACGTCGCCTGGGCCATCGCCACCCCTGCCCAGTAACCCTGAAGAAGGCATTCCGAATGACCGCACCGCACCCGGCCGCTCCCTACGTCCTGGCCGTCCCCGTCACCGACCTGTTCGTCGACCACACCTACCAGCGGCCGCTGGATCCCCAGCGCGTGCGCACCATGACCGAAACATTCGACCCCAGGCTGCTCGGTGTCATCGAGGTGTCCGACCGAGGACCCGAACACCACCCCCGCTACGCGGTCATCGAAGGCCAACACCGCTGGGCCACAGTGACATCCCGAGATCCGCGCGCCTCCATCGCCGCCCGCGTCCACAGCGGCCTGTCCGTCGCCGAAGAGGCCGAACTGTTCCTCGGCATCGACATCCACCGCCGGCGGCTGAGCACCTGGAACCGGTGGAAAGCCCGCCGCGCCCAGCACGATCCTGACGTCGCCGCGATCGAGGCCACCGTGGCCCGGGTGGGCCTGCGCGTCGACGACGCACCCAAGGACGGACACATCAGGTGCACCGCCATGCTGGAGAAGGTCGCTCGCAGTCGCGGCGGACACGCCCTGCTGCGCGACAGCCTCAGACTGCTGCACGACACCTGGGGCCCACAGCAGAGCGCCTACGACGCCCCGATGGTCGGCGGAATGGCCGTGCTGCTCGACGCTTTCGGCGACGACGAACAGTTCGAGTGCGACATCCTCGTGGACGCGCTGATCGACCTCGCCCCCGAGCGCATCGGCGCCTTGGCGCGCGCCAAGAAGTCCAATGGCAAGCACGGAGGCGGCGCGCTGCCCAAGTTCGTTGCCCTGACCCTGCATGAGCGCTACAACCTGCACCGGCCCGCCGGCGCCCGTCTGGTCATGCCGTCGAGCTTCCGCGGTGTCCTACGCCCGGCCGCGGCCACTGCGCGGCCGGCCGCCGCCGCAGCCGCTGCGTAACTAGAGGGACCTGCCGTCGTACCAGCTCACAGCGTTGCGTGGAGCGGCGGCGACGGAAACGGCCCGGTCGGCCGGTACTCACCGGATGACGGCACAGGAAGGAGACATGCGATGGGCACGACCGCCAGCACTGCGCACCCGGACAGCCCCCTGTGCGTGCTCCCCAGCTGCGGCAACTACGTCGAGTGCTGGGGTCAGCCCTGCCAGGACTGCCGCACCGCGTTCGGCCCTCGCCTGCGTCCCACCTCCGTGCCCGCCATGACCCGCGAGCAGATCGCCGAACGCGATCGCGACGTCGAGCGAGTCCTGGCCCTGCGCCGGCAGGTGCGCGCAGACCACCGGGCGACGGACGAGCCGCCACGACCGCCAAGGAGGAGCGCATGACCGCCCTCGATCACCGACCCGCTCAGGTCAGCGAACGCACCGCCGACAGCGACTACGGCAGGCTGCCCCCACACGACGAGAGCGCAGAGCAATCCGTGCTGGGTGCCATGCTGCTCAGCAAGGACGCGATCGCCGATGTGCTCGAAGTTCTGCAGCCCGGTGATTTCTATAAACCGCGCCACCAG
Organism: Mycolicibacterium novocastrense; assembly: GCF_001570485.1. Classification (GTDB taxonomy): domain Bacteria; phylum Actinomycetota; class Actinomycetes; order Mycobacteriales; family Mycobacteriaceae; genus Mycobacterium; species Mycobacterium novocastrense. Next base: position 58,149 of record NZ_BCTA01000038.1, on the reverse strand, counting down.
AGCATCTTTGACGTCATCCTCGACCTCTATGGCCGCGGGGAACCGGCCGACGCAGTAACCGTCGCCGCCGAACTCGATCGACGCGGCACCCTGCGCCGCGTCGGGGGAGCGCCCTACATTCACACCCTGCTGTCGGTGGTCCCCACCGCGGCCAACGCCAGCTACTACGGGCGCATCGTGGCCGAGAAGGCGACGCTGCGCCGCCTCGTCGAAGCCGGCACCCGCGTTGTTCAGTACGGCTATGCCGGCGCCGAGGGTGCCGAGGTCGCCGAGGTCGTCGATCGCGCCCAGGCCGAGATCTATGACGTCAACAACCGCGACCGCCGCGAGGACTACGTGGCGTTGGCCGATCTGCTGCAACCGACGATGGATGAACTCGACGAGCTGAGCAGCAATGGTGGCCTCGCCCGTGGTGTGCCCACCGGGTTCTTCGAACTCGACGAGCTGACCAACGGGCTGCATCCCGGCCAAATGATCACCGTCGCGGCGCGACCCGGTGTCGGAAAGGCGCTGGCGCTCAACACGTCTCTGCCGACTCCGACCGGCTGGACCACGATGGGTGAGGTCAAGGTCGGAGACCAGCTGCTCGGTGCCGACGGCTATCCCACCCGGGTGGTCGCCGCAACCGAGGTGCTCTACAACCGGCCCTGCTACGACGTCGAGTTCTCCGACGGCACGGTCATCACGGCCGATGAACAGCACCAGTGGACCACCCGGCGCGGGACCCTGATCACCGCGCAACTGTGTGTCGGTGATGCGCTGCCCACCGCCGCGCCTGTCGAGCTGCCTGAGATCGCCACCCAGGCCGACGACCCGTACACCGTCGGCTGCTGGCTGGCCGGAGACCGAAGCGTCGTACTCAACGGCTACGACACGGTGGTGTCCCGCTATCTGCGGGGGTCGCTACGCCAACGCCGCGCCATGCTGCGCGGGCTGCTGCAGGCCAGCCACGTCACCGGCGGTCCCGGTGACAGCTTCACCATCGAGGCGGCCTGGCGTCTGCCCGAGAACCGCACCCTGGCCGTGGACCTGCTCAACGCCCTGGGCTACGTCGTGGCCCCGGAGTGGCCCGGCGCACCGATCCACGTCGTGGCCGGCGACCGCACCGTCACGGCCGTCCGCGCCCGCGCCAGTGTGGCCGTACGGTGTGTGCAGGTCGACAACGCCGACCACCTGTATCTGGCCGGCAACGGCATGGTGCCGACCCACAACTCAACGCTGGCACTGGATTTCATGCGGTCCTGCTCGATCCAGCACCGGATGGCCAGCGTCATCTTCTCGCTGGAGATGAGCAAGTCCGAGATCGTGATGCGGCTGCTGTCCGCCGAAGCCAAGATCAAACTCGCCAGCATGCGCTCCGGAAAGATGAGTGACGACGACTGGACGCGGCTGGCCAAGAAGATGAGCGACATCAGCGAGGCCCCCCTCTACATCGACGACTCACCCAACCTGACCATGATGGAGATCCGAGCCAAGGCCCGCCGCCTGGCGCAAAAGGCCGATCTGAAACTGATCGTTGTCGACTACATGCAGCTGATGACCTCCGGCAAGAAGGTGGAGAGCCGTCAGCAGGAGGTCTCGGAATTCTCCCGCACGCTCAAACTGCTGGCCAAGGAACTCGACGTGCCCGTCGTGGCCATCAGCCAGCTCAACCGCGGGCCGGAACAGCGAACAGACAAGCGGCCCATGGTTTCTGATCTTCGCGAGTCGGGCAGCATCGAACAGGATAGCGACGTGGTAATGCTGCTGCACCGCCCGGACGCCTTCGAACGTGACCACCCGCAGGCCGGGGAAGCAGAGATCATCATCGGCAAGCACCGCGCAGGACCCTGCCGATCAATCACCGTCGCCAGCCAACTCCACATGTCGAAATTCGCCAACATGGCCAGGGGCGACTACAGCGCTGAACCGCCTACAAGAGCGGCAAATTGGTGACCAAAACAAGATCAAAGCCGCGATATACGCGTAGCCTACAGCAAACCGAAGGGGAGGGGAAGGCGTCATGGGCGTCTATGACACCGCCTGCCTGATCACCGGTGTGAGCTTGACCAACATCGACGCAACCGCGGTACTGCTGCGTCGCACCGCTGACGGCCAATACCATCCCATCTCGCTCGGCACCTACGGCTTCTACGATGGGTACGGATGCCTCGACGCGATCACCGCCAACCACCACACTGAAGCGTTAACAGCGTTCGCGTCCAACGTGTTTCGAGACGGCCGGTTTCACGCTCACGACTACACACATGCCGGCGATCCGCACTGGTTCGATCCCGACATCGCCATCGAATCACTGCTCTATCTCTGCGAGCGGACCACCACCTGCTCGGACCTCTACGGCGGCACCTACCCGCCCTGCACCGTGCTCGACGGCGACCCGGTAGTCCTGACGATGATCGCCCAGCCCGTCTGGGACGCCATCACCGCATCCCGCAGACCTGGCCGCCGAAACCTCGCCGCCATGGCCTTCGGCGCCGGCCTGCCCACCGCCACCGAGATCTACGGGCCCGACCTGAACGGACCCCTCCAGGAGCCGCTACGCCAACTCGCGGTGATCTCCCACTTCATCGCCACCCATCCGCCGCTGCGGTGGGCCCCGCCAGGAGAACCCGGACAGCGCTACCCGCGCGGCGCCGGCCGCCAGTTCCGTCCCGAGGAGCGACGACAATTCCTCGACGACGCACGCCGCGACTACCGCGCGGACGACACCATCCAAACCGCCCTAGACGTGTACATCAAGGCCGTCGATTAGCAAGCGGCACAACGCGAGCAAGCGCTTCAGTTAGACGATCGCTATCGTGCGGACGAAGGGACACCGTGGCCAAAAAGCTCACGATCAAACTGCCTGACCCGGGCCTGCCCGCGGATCACCACCGCGACGATCAGGTGGTGTTCTACCACGGGCAACACGGAGAGTTCCTCGTCAACGGAAAGGTGGCGGACCCCCCGGTGCGCACGCCCATCACAGACGAGCGCGGCAACAGCTACACCGTGAAGGAACTGCGTGATCTGGCTGCCGCGGCGTTAGCAGTAGTCGATCTCGCAATGTCAATTGGGCATCAGGCCACGTGAGCATGGCCCGGACGCAGGCCGTAGGTTGTGCGGCATCGCCAGGCGGTGCGCGATACGGCCTGCGGTGTTAGCCGTCAAGCGCGTGACTTGACGTCCTCGCTCGCTGACGCCAGCATTCCTCTATGGATGCCCTGTCGTTCGTCGAGAACTTTTATGACGGGGATGCACTGGAAGTAGGTAATCGCCTGCTCCGTGACTTTCAGCCAGAGGGGTCGACTCAACCTCCCAAGTGGTGGTGCGTTGACGAGTTCTTTCATCAGTGGCGTGAAGCCAAACAGTCTGGCAGTTACCGGTGGGAACCGGCTATGGATCTGGAGGGGCGGTCGGCTCTACGACCGCTCTATTTGGGACTGGGCGCTCAACGAGTAATCGAAATCGAGGGCAGCGAACACAACACAGCTGAAGAACTGGTGCCGCAGTTTGCCATGAGTAAGTCTCTCGGGCGCCCACTAATATGGGACGACCGAGAGGCGCTCGGTGAGTTGAAAGCGCTGCTGCTGTACGCGCATTCAGTTGTCGTGATCGACCCAGTGCAAGACTTCATTGACCACTACATCGAGAAGCGGCTACCTAATGGGTTAGGTCAGCAGAACGACACGCTCGCACTGCTTTATTCGCTTCGTGAGGGTATCGCTCTAGAGAAGGTGAGCAACCGCGAACGCCAACTCCTGCTGATCGCCTTCGCGAGGCTCATGTTGTTTCTCGGCCACATGGCGCCCTTCATCCGCGCTGGGCTCGTGGAGGTAATCGACAGGCCGCCGTTAGCTTCATTAGGCGAGGTGCGTGAGGCACTGGCCGGAGATTCGAAGCGGCGCACTGAGAACCTGCCTCGGCATGAACTGCGCGCTGAGTTGATCCTCCGCGTCCTGCAAGCGGAACAGTGGGTCGATGGCTACGCCCCGTACGGGCGCGAGCTGGAACTCATTACTGGATCGCTGACGCGGGGCGATCACAACGCCGTCCGACTTCGACAACTGGCGAATCTTGAGCTACCGAACTTGTACACGTTGTCGATCGGACAAATGCGCGCTGTGCGCGAGCGCGACGAATTCGCCTCTTGGAGAAGGACCCTGCGTGAGGCATTGGAATTGCTGGACGCGAACGATCTCGGGTCGGCAAACGAGATTGTCGGCGAGGCGGCCCGCGGCCTGAGATTTTCCTGGTCGGACAGGCTCCCCGGCCCCGCCTTGGGCTTCGGCGTGACCAGCCTTCTCAGCGCTGCTGCGCACATACCGATCGGCTGGCCCTCAGCCGTCGGTATCACAGGGGGATTGTTGGTGGACCAGGTTCGACAGAACGCGTCCTCGCGCCCCTTGCGGCGTCACGTCCTGGCGCTCAAAGGGGTGACTAAGAAGGCGAGCCCTCTGCGACGCGACTCTTGAATGCTGCTCTAGCGGCGCCACACGTGAACGCGGTCGGTCTTCAGTGGAGCATCGTCTGGGCCCTTGACGTACGGGGCGATCCACTTCGGCCGGCGGTCGGCGTGATTGGGCCCGCAGGCCTGCTGGCGCCAGTGGCCACCCACCCACCACCGGTGCCGGTATTTGCGGTCAGGCGATGATCCGTCGGGTTCGCGCGGCGGGCTCATCGGCCGGCGCAACTCGATGATGCTCACCCGGTCCGGGCTCGGCGAGTCCGCGACCGGCTCTTCAGAGCGGTTCCGCGGCGGGTCGTCGAAGACACGGGTGGCAGTGACGGTGGGCTGACCCATCAGCAGCCAGGCCGCGCCGATGACGCTGACCAACGGGGACGCGTCAGCGGCGCCCGCGACCTCCGCGGTACGCGGGGCCAACGGCTGCACCATCAGGGTTGGGTTGGTCGCCCACAGTGGCGAGGACACCTCGTAGGGGGCGATCAGCGCGGGGTTCTTGGCCAGGCGCGACAGCGGCTGGAGCTGAAGTACTCCGTCAGGTCGAGACCACCACCACAGGCCGTCCCAGGGAACCTCGGTGGGGTCCGTTGAGCTCAGCGCATTCCACGGGACGCTGCCGGCCGGCTTGGCCCAGCACAGCACTCCTGTGGGAGCGGGGGCGGCGATCGCGGGCGTCCACTCGGGAAGGGAGTCGGCGGCGTCGAGCGCGACGTCCACCATGTCGCGGGAAACCCAGTACAGCTCCGCGCCGCGGATCGCGTCGGCCTCTGTGCTCATCTGGCTCAGCGACTCGGCCAGCTTGGCCTGCAGCCGCTGCAGCCGCCGGGCGCCCTCGCCGGAGGCGTCGGAAGGCTCGGCCAGCGCTGCGGACTGGCGTTCGACGAGGGTGTCCAGGGCGTTGCACCACTGGCGGCGCATATCGGGCACGCAGTTCGGCGCCCACGGAAGACTCTTGCGCTTCACCATGGCGTGTCTCCATGCGCCCACACCGGCCGCCTCACAGCAGGGAGCGTAACCGGTATTGAGCGCGCTCAGGCTCGGGGACGTGGCATCGGTGCAGGTCCATAGCTGTGGCGAGGGTGGTGTGGGGCTGCGCGGTCGCAGCCCCACACCACGGGGTCAGGCGGCCTGTTCGCCGCGCGGGCCGGTCTCGGCGTCGAGGATCTCGGCCTTGATGGTGGTGCTGACCTCGGCCAGCTCGACCTCGGCGGCGACCAGTTCGGCCGGGGCAGACAAGTCTGTGCCGGCGGCCGCCGCGCGGGACTGCGCGGCACGATCGCGTGCATCCTGCGCCCGGGCCGCGGTGGTGGCGGCCTCGTCGGCCGCGCCGTCGAGCCACCCGGTGATCACCTGGTGAGACCACGCGGCGACGGCATCGGCTCCGCGGCGGCGCACCTTGGCGGGCAGCATCAGCGTCCACAGCGTCCGGTAGCCGAAGCTCACCTGCAGGTGCTGGTCGCCGTGCTCGGAGACGATCTCCACCAGCAGCGGGCCGCTGTACCAGCGGGCGCGGTGACCGTTGCCGCTCACCGCGGCCTCGGCGCAGCGCGACAGGTCCAGGGTGGCCAGCTGCGGGCGGTACTCGATCAGCTCGTCGAGGCGTTCTGCACGCGACTGCAGAGCGTCCGCGCGGCGCTCGGCTTCGGTGGCGGCGTGCAGTGCGGCGTTGACGTTCTGTCGTGCGGTCATGTGCGTGAGGCGCAGCTTGCGGACGGTGACCTGCAGCTCGTGCTGGCGCAGCAGCAGCGAGTTGCCGGCGGCCGCGGCTTTCAGCTCCCCGAAGCTCAAGGTGCCGTCCCCGCCCAGGTCCTCGATCTCGCGCACCTCGCTATCGGCGCGGTAGAGCTGTTCGAAGCCGCGGCTCTTACGCTCGGCGAGCTGGAACATGTAGGCGTCGAAAGAGCCCTGCACCGCGTAGCAGTAGATGTCGATGTCGCCGTGCAGGTTGCCGGTGCGCACACCGCGGCCGTTGCGCTGATCCCAGTCCCGAGCTGTCCACGTGGGGTCCACGTGGTGAAGGGCGACCATGCGGTTCTGAATGTTTGTGCCCACACCGACTTTCGGCGTCGATCCGAACAGCACTGAGACACGGCCGTCGCGGCATGCGGCGAACAGCGCTTCGCGCGCTTTCGAGCTGGTCGCCTCATGGATGAACCGGATCCGGTCGGCCGGGACACCTCGGGCAATCAGGCCGTCGCGGATCCTGCCGTAGCTCTGCGCATCGCCAGGATGCGGTGTGCCCAGGTCGCATAGGACGAGCTGAAACGCGCCCGGCTCAGATGAATTCGGGTACACCGCATCTCGGGTGCGGTGATAGATCGCCGCGACGTTCTCGGCGACGGCCTCTAGTTTCGGGGCCGCCTCGGCGAACCCGACCAGGTTGGGATCCAGCGCCACCTTGCGGCCGTCCCCGCAGATCGCCAGCATGTTGTCCGCATCCGGCTGGACGCGGCGGGCCCGCAGATCGTCGGCACGCTTGACCAGGGTGGTCATGAAGGCGCGAGTGTTGTCCGTGGGCTGCACGACGATGGTGTGCTGGTGCGGTGTCGGCAGCTTGAGGTCGGTCATCGAGCTGCGCACCATCGACATGAACGCTCCGATTTGGGTGCGGAGTTCTGGCACGTTCTGGATCACGACCGGGCGGCGGCGGCTGCGGAAGCCTGAGCCGTCCGGGCTGACCTCCACGAGGGTTTCGTAGCGGACGAACTGCGCCGCCCAGGCGTCGAAGTGGCCCAGTCCCGAGTCTGTAAGGCGGTCAGGGTCACAGAACCGTTGCCACACATACGCTTCGGCGAGCGTGTTGGTGTAGGGGGTGCCGGTGAACAGGCTCGCATGCGGGCGAGAAGGATTGGCGCGGCGCAGCATCGACAGCTTCAGAAGCAGGTCGGTGGCGCGTTTGGAGGCGCCCATGCTGAACCCTTCCGCGCGCGTGGTGATCGGGAGCCGGCGAAACCGGTCTGCCTCGTCGACAGCCAGGTAGTCGATGCCGAGCATGTCGAAGGTGATCGCGTCGTCGTCAGTGGCGACATCGCGCAGTCGCTCGATGCGGCCCTCCAGCGAGCGCACGGCCGCGGCGATGCGCTTACCGTTGTTGCCCTGGCTGCGCTTGTAGTCCTCCAGCTCGGCGAGCTGGTCGTCGAGCCATTCACGTTCCACCTCGGCCGGGACCGGCATGGACGCGAACGTCTCGTGGGTCATGATCACCATGTCCCAGTCGCCGGTGGCGCAGCGGGCGGCGAACAACCGCCGGCCGTATCGGGTCAGGTCCTCGCGAGTGACCACCAGAATCTTGCCCGCCGGGGCGGTCTGCAGGGCCTCTCTCTGGGCTTGTTCGATGAGGTGGTTGGGCACGATGTAGAGCGGACGGTTGGCAATCCCGAACTGCCGCAACGTCATGCACAACGCGATCGCGGTACGTGTCTTGCCCAAACCCACGGAATGGGCAGCGAACGCGGCGGGGATGGACAGGGCGCGGTCGACGAAATCGCGCTGCCAGGACCACAACTGCAGATCATCGGCCAGGGCGGGGAAGGTCAGGTACGAGCCGTCATCGCGGCGCAGTACATGGGAGTTCATCGCCTGGTTGTAGCGATCGAGAAGGCGCTGTTCCCGTTGCGGCGACTCCCACACCCACAGTGAGAAACGCTGCCCGATGGCCGTCAGTGCCGCCTGGGCGGCCTCGGTCTCGTCGGCGTTGCGCACCCGACGGGTCGTGCGGGCCGCAGGGTCGTACACCTCGTCATAGACAGTGGGGGAGGTGCTGTTCAAGCCTGCCTGCAGTAGGTCGAAGGCAGACTTGCGGGTCGTGGTGTAGGTGATCTTGGCGTCGGGGGAGATGTTGTGGGCGTTGCCCTCGACCTCCCAGGCTGCCAGCGGAGCGATGTGGTGGACCCTGACCCAGGATGCGCCGAACACCTCGCGGCAGAAGTCCTCGATGTCACCTGCGGCCACCCACGGGGAGCCCAGCTCGATGCGCACCTCATCGCGGCCCAGCCAGCGCGGCTGAACCTGTTGCAGCGCCGACACATTGCGTTCGTAGGACGCGTCGGTTGCTGCGGCCGCAAGGGCGTCTTGCAACTTGGTCCGGACGTCGCCGCACAGGTAGTCGCGGGCGGTGTGCACCCGGCCAGTGGCCGGATCGCGGTAGGCCAGGTCGCCGAGGGCGGCGAACGCGGCCTCGGCCGTGGGCAGCCCCAGGAGGTCGGCAATCCGGGTCAGGTCCAAGCCGCGGCCCTCACCGAGGGAGACGGCCATGGCCTCCCCGGCGCTGTCGGCCTTAGTCGCCGGAATGGGGCGCCGGTTGACTCGCCGCTGCAGGATGGCTGCCGGCGCGGCGTCCCCGGTCTCCTGATCGAATCGCTCCAGCGCGAACACCAAAGCGGAGTCCGGGTCGCCCCGGAACCCCGACATGGGCGGCACGCGCCAGCTCAGCTTGGGCAGGCCGGTGTCGGGGTCGGTCTTGCCCTCGACCAGCGTGCCGCGGTTGAGCGCGCCGAAGCGCTCGACGTAGGACAGGTAGGACTCACGGCAGAGGGCGCGCAGCGGGTCCAGCGCCGAGTCGGGCGTGTCCCAGTTGGCTTCTGCGGTAACAAGGTCGACCGTGGCGTCGCGCAGCGCGACCAGCGCGTGCAGTTCCTTGCTCGGCCGCGTGACGGGCTGCAGCTGGCCGTCCACGACGCGAGCCATCGTGCCGTCGACGAGATGAAACGAGCCTTCCTTGCGTCCGTCGGCGTCGGTGAGCGTGACGTCGGTGAAGTGGTGGCCGGCCGCGGCGCTGGTCGGATAGGGCAGCAGGAGGCGGCGCGCAGCGGCGAAGGCGGCGGCGACTGCGGTGTGCGGGTCGTCGGCGTCGACGGTGACCGGGTTCTGATGAAACCCGGTCAGTCGCATCGTGCCGGCGACGAGTTCAGGATGGTCTGACCAGAACCCGCCTACTCGAGCGGAGTCCGTGCGGCCATGCCGGTCGGGGCTGCTCAGGTGAAGGTGGGGCGTTCGGGTGTCCCAACCCTGCCGCGGCTCGTCGGCGCCGCGGACCCGCAGCACCAGGACGTCGGCGACCACATCGGTGCCCTCGGCGGCGAAATAGCCGGCGGGCAAGCGGATAGCCGCCAGCAGATCGGCGTGCGAGCGCACCGAGTAGGACAGACCGCTGGCCGCATCCAAGGTGTGCCGCGAGGTCACCATGACCACGTAACCGCCCGGTCGTACTGCGCGCACGGCGCGCACCAGGAAGTACTCGTGCAGGGGACCGTAGAACGCGATCGCCGAATCGGAGACGTTGGCCGCCGAGAACGGGACATTGCCCACTGCGGCGTCAAAGCGGTTGGCGGACAGAGACACCTGCTGTAGCCGCTGGTTGAGGATCGTCGCCTCAGGGTGCAACACGGCTGCGATGCGAGCGGCGACCGGATCCACCTCGACGCCGGTGTAGGGGATGGGCAGTGCAGTAGGGGCGTGGCTCAGGAAGCGGCCGTTGCCGCACCCGAGGTCCAGGACGTCTCCGCCTCGGAAGCCTGCGTGCTGCAGCAGCGCGTAGATGTGGCCGATCAGCGCCGGTGGGGTGTAGAACGACGTGTCCACCACACGTGCGGCAGCTTTCATCGCCGCCGGATCCGCATCGTCGAGTTCGTCGGCCAACGCCGCCCACGAGTTGGCGGGCTGGGGATCGAACAGCGGGGCTGCTGCGCCCCAGCCGGGGAACTGCTCCAGGTGGGCGCGTTGTTCAGCGGCGGGGGTGGCGCCGTGGCGCAGAGTCTTCAAGACCTGCACGGCCTGGACTGCGGCGCGGGCGGCGGAAAGAGTGGGAGCCATCGGGGCACCTTTCGGTTCGGTGACCAGCCCCTCAAGGCCGGCCGTTTCTCAGCGCCAGAACATGTTCCGGCGTTCGTTGGGCACTGTAGCGGCGGGCTCTGACAACTTGGGTCGGCCGCGCTCGGTGCCGCGCGACACCCAACCTATCACTCAGGTATCGCGACTGTAATACCTGAGGGGTGATAGGCTGCGAGGCGAATACAGACGCACCGTCGAACAACCCAGGGGGAACCGCTGATGAGCACCGCGCCACAGGAGCTGAGCGGCCGTCTGGCGGGTGCGGCGGTGGCAGCGTGAGCGCCATGGACTACGACGGCGGTTTCGCCGAGGGGCGTCGCGAGGAGCGTCGCCGCTACATAGAGCGCCGCGCGGCACGCACAGCGGTTCCGGGTCGCGCCAAGAACGTCAAGAAGCCGTGGAGCGTCGACGAGGCCAAGACCGCCCTCAACCTGAACCTGACCGTGCCGGAAGCAGCGTTGAAGGTCGGCCGTACCGCCAGCGCAGTGGAATCGCTGCGGCTGCGGTGGCGTCAGGGCCGCCTGCCGGACGTCTTGGCCATGCACATCCCTCCGCCGCGCAAAGACCAGCGCTGAACAGAACGGGGAACCTCATGATCTACCGACTGACCGTTGGCGGCCGCACGTACCGCATCGACGCCGACGACGAGACTAGCGACATTCTGCAGTGGTACATCGAAACCAAGGGCACGCCCGAGGACCTCGCAGGCCTGTCTCGGCAGCAGGTGGTGGCCCGGCTGGGTCGCAGCGCCCTTCCGACCGACTTCCCTGCCTCCGACATGACGATCGGAGACAAGAGCCGCGAAAACGGTTTCTGGAGAGGATGGTTCGAATCCACCGTCCGCGACTATGAAGAGCAAGTCCTCGACACCGCCGTCGAGGCCGAGAGCGCCGGCCAGGAGCAGGCCGCCACCAGCGACGACGGCACGTCCCCCTGGACACCCAAGACCCGGCAGTGGACCGACACCCCAATCGTCGCCGACGGCCGCGTTGCCATCGTCACCAGCAGAGGCATCGTCAAGCCCTCAGGCGTGGTCGTGGCCGGCCCCATGCCTGGCGGTGACGCGCTGCACAAGTTCCTCGTGTGGAACTGGGGCCCCAAGCCAAAAGAACAGCCGCAGGTGTGGTTCACCTACGAAGCGCTCATCGGGCTCGGCGTTCCCATGGACAACCTGCCCGACGATCTCGCCGGCCTAGTCGCCAAGACATTCCAGTGTGAAGTCACGTGGAACCAATCGGGTTGGTTCACATGCCGTTTCGAGGACCACGACGGTACGAAGCGCAAAGCGCAGATCGTGCTCGCGCCGCTGCTGTACCTGGACCCGCCCCCGCAACGTCCCGGTGACATGGGAGTAGCCGGGATCGAGGGGACACCCACCGAACTGCCCGAGGAGGAGACCGAGGCCGTCAAGATCCTCGCCGACCGCATCGCATGGCTCGCCGGCATCGGCGATGCCGGGCTCGTACCCGCCTCGCGGTGGGCCACCGTCGGAGCGCAGCTGCTCGACCGCAAACGGCAATCAGGACGCACCAAAGCGATCGACGCCTGCCCGCTGCCCACCGAAGTGACCGTCGAAGCCGGCGCAGACCTGGAACCCACGCTCCCGGTGAAGTGGGACAACCGCCCGCACCGCGGCCGCGAAGACGCCGTAGACGTCCAGGTGGACCAACGCGCGGCCTACCTCGCCTCCGCAGGCCAGGTCGAACTCGGCTTCGGCAAGCCCAAGGAACTGCACCAGATCAAGGTCGACGTGTTCCACGAACAGCGCCCCCCGTTCGGCCTGTGGCGGCTCAATCTCCCCCCGGCCGAGCAGATGGACGGACTCACCACGAAATTGCCGCTGCCGCACCCGAGCATGCACTGGAAAGAGCCCACCACCTTGTGGGTCACCACCCGCAGCATCCAGCACCTCACCGCACCAGTGGAATCCGGCGGCGCCGGCCTGGCCGTCGAAGAACTCGACATCGACACCGCCTGGGTGTGGCCGGAGCAGTCCCGACTGCTCCGTGGATGGGCTGATGCCCTACGCAGCAAGCTCCAGGAGGCCCGCGAGGCCGAACGCCTGGACTACCAGCAGATGATCAAAGCCATCTACACCACCTACCTGGGACGCATGGCCAGCGACAAGTGGCCCCCCTATCAGCGCGAGCATCAGCAACCCGCCTGGTACGCCGCGATCCGCGCCGACACCCGGTTCCGGGCACTGCGCTACGCCGCCGGCATCGCCACCCAGCATGGCCTCTATCCGATCGCCGCCGAACTCGACGCATGGATCTACCGGGTGCCCGCCGGGACCGATCCGATGGTGCTCGACGAGAAGTCCACTGCCAACGGCAAATACCGCATCAAATGGACCAGCGCCGACAGAGCAGCGGACACCGCAGCCGAAGGCGCGGACCAGTGAAGAAAGGCCGCTTCGCCAGCTCGTCACCGACGCCGCCACCCACGCCGTCGTCCCCGGCCGGTCCAACCACCCCGCCGCCGAGCGGCGGCCCAGGGCCCCAACAGTCGGCCGGCAAGGGATTCGGCGCTGCAGTGCGCGCGCTCGTCGAACGAAAGTTCCGCGAGCTGAGCAAAACGCAACGCTGGCAGGGTGTCTCAGAAGCCAAACGCCGAGCCGAAGCGCGCCGACGCGGTACCGAGGAGATGCGCAAGCGCCTTGAACGCGAAACTGGGAAGCGACCAGCGTCGAGCACAGTGACCCGTAACGCGTCGAAGGGCAAGACCCCGCAGGGGGCAGACCAACAGCGCCTCGACCGCCAGGCCGCGATCGACCGTGCCGGCGGCCTCAAGCAGTTCGCGTCCAAGGCCAAGATCAGCTCCCACCAGGCGCGCCGGTGGCGCGACTCCGGAGGGCCCATCCACACCTCGGAGACCGTCGTCGTCGACTTCAACGTCACCGGGGATCTGCAGCACGGGCAGCGCAGCGAGAACGAACCGGAGACCCTCGACGTCGACAAGCAGCTCGTCGACAAACTGACCCTCGACGGATCCGCCGCTGACGACTTCATCGAGGCCTACGCCGCCGACGACATCGACACCCAGAAAGAGATCCTCGGCGAACAAATCGCCCAGCAGATCCTGACCGACTGGAACGGCGAGATCACCCGCATCTACACCGTGCGCACCATCATCACCCTGAGCATCGGCGACTGATCGGCCGCGGTCCTGTCGGTGCCCCCGACTAGAGTCGACGCCATCACCAGTTCCACCATTCGGCCAGACACGCGTGTCAGGTCACCTATCGAAAAAGGATGTCTCCCATGAGCACAACACGTACAGAACCCACCCAGACCGCCGTCGCCGGCGATGCCCTCGCCCTGGGGTCGACGCCGATCCAACCGGAACCGAACGGCACGATCTGGGTCGACTTCGGAGACGGCGGATCGGCACGCTGGGCGGGGCTAAGCATGGCGACCATCGACCAGGTGTGCGCACACCTGGAGACCGTCAAGAAGCCCGACACCCTGACCTGAGGACGCCCGACCGTACAGTCTCGACGCCCAGTACAGTGAGCCACGAAGAATCCGCCGCCAAGGCGCCCCACAACAGCAACCGGCCGGGTATGCGTACCCAGTCCCACAACCCCGATGGGAACCACCACATGCAGCTCACAGAGGACGAGATCGCGATCCGCGTCGGCCTGCCCGGGCCCGTCATCGCCGAACTCCTCCAGCCCGCCAACAGCACCGCATCCACACGCTGCTTCGCCGACAGCGACGTTCTGCGCGCCCAGGTCGCCGCGCTCATGCTGGCCTACGGAGTGCGCTGGCAATGGGTCCAGACCGCCATGCGCGAGTCACCGACCCATCCCGACGCCCTGCACGCCGCGCTGGACTATTGGACCCGCGTCGCGCCCACCCCCATGAATCCCCGGCACTGGCCGTTCGCCGCCACCGCGCTGGCGACCGCACTGATGGTCCTGGCGCTGCTGACCGGCATCATCCTCGGCCTGCACCTGAGCCCGCAAGGATTGCTATGACCATCAACGGACACCCTGCCCGCACGCGGGGACATGCCATCGACGCAGCTAGTCCCCACCCCCGAAGCGCAACCCGGCCTTGCCGGGACGACCCACCCATACCGAAGGAGCCTCGATCATGACCGACAGCCGCGTGTACACGCCGGCCCAGCCCTGGTACCCGCCGGCGACGCCCGTGGAGTTCCCCGAGGGCCGCCTCACCCCAGCCTGGGTGGGCAAGGTTGCCAAATCCAAGCACGGCGACATCGTGATCCGCTCCCACCTCGTGCCTCGGCACCCCCAGGACAAGCGCTACATGGGCGCCTTCCGAACGTTTTGGCGCGCACTGGCATTCGCCGACCGCAGAGGTGTCTACGCGATGCTGGAACGGTGGCTGGCCGACGCCGATGCCGAACTGGCCGGAACCGGGCTCAGCGACGACGACGCCGGCGTCCTGCGCCGCTTCCGCGGGGACGTCGACGGTGCTCTCAACCGGCTTCGGCGCGCTGACGACGAACCCATGGCGTGGGCGGGTGCGGAGTTCTCCAAGTACGCACCCGAAGAACGCGTCATGCTCGAAGCGCTCATAGGGGCCATCACCCTGCATCGCGCCGGCGACCTGTCCGACGACGAGCTGTACAGCATCCTGGGCAGCCTCGACGTCGACCCCGCCGACCGCGACACCGGCATCACGAAGGCGGCCCTGGCCAAGATCCGCACCGCGGCCCAGACCGGCGAAGCCCTCGAACTGGAGTCCACCTACCGCCGCTCCTGACGGCTCCCCACCCTCATCGCGGCCGGCTGCGCCCACCGGACGTGTCAGTGGTCGTTGATAGCGTTGTCGTGTAACGCCGGATGCACCGTCCGACAACGCAAACGGCCAACCCCGTGGGGTCGGTCACCAACGAAAGGGCCACCTTAATGGCTGACACGAGCACCCACTACGACACCGACGACTGCCTGGACGGCCCCGAACAGTGCAGCGGGGACGTGTTCCCGCGGCCTGCGCTGTCGGGCAGCGGTGAGCACTACACCCGGTGCGACCACCACTGGGAGGTCTACTACGAGCGCACCGCACCGAAGATGGACGCGATCCGCGCTCGTTACCCCGAGACGGCGCCGCCGGACTTCGACCCCCTCGCGGCAGGTGAAAGGTGGTCGGAGGACGACCCGTGGCCGTGACGCCCGACCAGCTTGTCGGTGCCCACCGGTAGAATCAGATGTAACGCGAATCGCGCAGCGCGATAACCCAATCGGCCCCACCTGAGGGTGGAGCCACCGAACCCCGAAGGGGCGATGACAATGAACGACACCTTGGGATCTGCACGCTTCGTCGGCCCGGCCGCCGGGGTCGTCCACGACGGCCAGCAGGTCGTCGAATGGTTCGGTGACGCCGGGCTGTACGTCCTGGACCCGCCGCTGCGCGGCTACCGCACCGTCGTCGCGTCCACGCTGGAGCGTGCGCCGCGCATCGCCGCCTCCGGCGGTGCCGAATACGGTGTCGAGACGTTCCTGTGGGGCGTCACCGGAGAGGACCTCCAGCGCGGGTTCGACGCCGACGAACTGCCCGGCAGCGGTTGGGGCAACACCTTGGCCGACGCCCTGGCAGAGGCGGGCTACACACTGGCCTGAGGGCAACCTCGGCGCGACCTGTCAGTACCCCCCAATAGAGTTCCTCCCGTAGGGCAAACCACCTGTCCTGCACCACCAAACGGCCATCCCCGCGGGGGCGGTCACCAACTGAAAGGGCCACTGCAATGGCTGACATGAACACCACCGTGACCGTGATCGACGCGTGCGGCATGGCGAAAGTCCCGGCGCTGCTGCTGAGCCGACCCGGCAAGGGCAAATCCAGCCTGATCCGCGGCCTCGCTGCCGCACAGACGATCCCCTGCGAGGTCGTCCTGGGTTCCCAGTACGAACCCGCCGAAATTGGCGGGCTGCCCTACCTGGACCCCAACGGCAGCGGCGTCCAGCGGGAAGCCCCGGCGTGGGCCAAACGGCTCGTCGAAGCCGGTGCGGGCATCGTCTTCCTCGACGAGCTGACCACGGTGCCCGAGAGCGTCCAGGGGCCGATGCTGACTGTCGTCCTCGATCGCGTCGTCGGTGACCTCCAGCTGCCCGATGACGTCCGCGTGGTCGCCGGCGCGAACCCTCCCGACCAGGCCGCAGGAGGCTACGACCTCGCCCCGCCGATGGCGAACCGGTTCTGCCACATCAGCTATGAGCCGACCGTGGACGACTGGCTGCACGGCATGAGCACCCGGTGGCGGACCCTGCCGCTGTCGCGCGCAGTCGTCGCCAGCACCGAACGGATTTCGGCGACAGTCTCAGCGGTCATGGGCTTCATCCACCATCGCCCCGATCTGCTCGACAAGTTCCCGCAGTCCCCGGAGGAACGGGGCCGCGCCTACCCCTCGGAGCGCAGCTGGGACATGCTCGCCCGAGCGCTGGCCTACGTGCGCGCCGACGACCAGCCCGCGATCCAAACGCTCGCAATGGGTTTGGTCGGGGAAGGGGCTGGCATGGAGTTCGTGCAGTGGTTGCAGCACGCCGACCTGCCCGACCCCGAGGCCGTCACCGCAGACCCGTCGCTGGTCGACTGGGCTCACGAGCGCCCCGACCGGGTATGGGCGGTTCTCAACGGCGTGGTAACCCTGGCCGCTGAGCGCGGCACGGTCGAGGCGTTCCGCAAGGCGTGGAAGCCCCTCGGTGCGGCCTCGGACGCGGGTGTGAAGGACTTCGCCGCCGCCGCGGCGCGCACCCTGGCGACGTTCCGGCCGGCCAACGCGCGCATCCCTGCCGAGATGCGCAAGTTCGAAGCGCTACTCAAGAGCGCCGGGTTGCTCAGTGAGGACGCAGCATGAGCAACGCGGCCGTGAGCACCCAGGCCCGCCCGCTCACCACTGAGGAACGCGAGGCGTTCCGGGTGGTGCGCCTGGTGGCGTTCCAACAGATGCCCTACTACGCCGCCGGATTGTTCAGCCTCATCCCGGTGGCCGTCCCCGGCTACGGCACGTGGGCGGTGGACCGTTGGTGGCGGCTGTATCTCGACCCCGAACTGCTAGTGGGGGAGAGCGCGTGGACGGTGCGTGAAGCCGGAGGTGTGCTGTGCCACGAACTCAACCATCTGCTGCGCGTGCACGCTGAGAGGGCGTCGGGGCTGCCGCAGCCCTACCGGCACGATGTGTGGAATCTCGCCGCTGACGCCGAGATCAACGACGACCTGCTCGACGCTGGTGTGGAGCTGCCAGAAGGGGTGGTCACACCCGCAGCGCTCGGCTGCGCGGACCACGGCTTGGCCGAGGACTACTACGAGCACCTGATCAACGACCAGGACAACCCCGACGACCCGGACGACACCGCCTCCGCCGAGGACGGAGAACCGGGCTGCGGGTCCGGAGCGGGCCTCGCCCCGGTGCCCGGGGAGCTGCCCCCGAGCCACGCCGTCGACGGGCAGAACGGGGTCGACGAGGCGACCGGCGGGTTGATCCGCCGGCAGATCGCCGAGGCGGTCCGCGAATCTGCCGGGACAGGCCGGGGAACCGTGCCCGCCGGGCTGCAACGGTGGGCCGACGGGGTGCTCACCCCACCCAAGGTGCCCTGGCACCGGGTACTGCGGTCAGTGACGAGACAAGCCGTCGTCGAAGCCGCCGGCCGGGTGCAGTTCACCTACACCCGTCCGTCCCGCCGGCAGAGCCCCGGCCTGATCCTGCCGTCCATGCGCGGCCCCAAGGTGCGCGTCGCCATCGTGCTCGACACCTCGGCGTCCATGACGAACGCGGACCTGCTCGCAGGTATGTCGGAGATCCGCGGCGTGCTCAAGTCGACGGGCATCAGCGGCGATCGGCTCACGCTGCTCACGTGCGATGCCGCCAACGGAACGCCGCAACGGATCAGCCGCGTGGAAAACGCGGTGCTCACCGGCGGGGGAGGGACCGACATGCGGGTAGGTATCGCTGCCGCCGACGCCCTGCGCCCACCGCCGCACGTGACCATCGTCGTCTCCGACGGGGATACCCCGTGGCCCGACCGCCCACCCCGCTCGAAGCTGGTCTGCGTCATCGTGGGAAACGAGCACGCCGCCACGCGCACACCAGGTTTCGCGCTGACGGCCACAGTGCCCAGTGGAGCTGGCTCCTAGCGGTCGCGTCGGACTTGTCGGTGGGTCGCGCTACAGTTCTGGTGTAGCGCGGCCCCCCGGGCCGCCCAGAGACGGCCAGGCTTGCGAGCCCGGTCACCGAGCCCCGATAGGCGGTACCCACCATGGCTGAGAACAGCGATCATCCCAGCGGCGCACTGCACGCCTACGCCCACCAGGTGCTGGCCGGCACCGGCCTGACCGAAACCGACGTCTACGCCACCCCCACCGACGACGAGGGATCAGCAGCACACGCATTGCAGCACGGATGGGAGCTGGCGCGACGCGCTGCCAAGGTGGCCGCTCAATGACCGTCGAGTTCTACGACCTCGCGCAACGCCTCGCAGCCGAGAAGGCCGGAAAGCCCGTCCTGCGGGTCGCTCAAGCACTCTTCACGCTGACCCCCGCCGCAGTGTTCGTCGAAGCACACACCACCGAAAAAGGCGCTATCCGAGCCACTCTCACGCCTCCGGTCGGTGCGCCTACCACCGTCACCGGCAGTGCCGTCTTGCCTGCCCTGGCCCGAGCAGGCGCACAGATGGACCCCACGCAGCCGCCCGCCCAGCTCGTCATGGCGGACGGGGCCACCCTGGCCGTGCTGGCATCCGTGGCACGCACCCACCACAAAGACGCCGACCCGAGCGTTCGCGCGGCGTCCGCAGTCATCGGATGGTGGGTCGACAGGGCGGGCTATCCGGGCACCAACGCCGTCATCAACCTGCTGGCGCACAGCCGCCAGCGGTTCATCACCGGCGCGCCGCCGGAAGCCGAACGCCACGCCGCGCACTGGCGATCCGCACTGGCGGTGACCGGCCTGCGGCAGTGGGCTCAGCGCGTGGGCGCTGGGGTCCCACTCGACGCGCTGACCCCGATCCGGGAGGACGACGCCTACACCTTCACCGCGGCGTGCAAGCGATTCGACAAGGGCTACAGCTGGACCGCGCCCGAGCCACCGCCGGTCGCGGCCATGGGGCTGCGCGCCCGCTGCGACACCGCCGACCTATGGGAGGCGGCGCTGTTGTCGGATCGGCTCTGGCGACACCGGGCCGTGCATACCGGACACGTGACCGGCGGGGAGGTCGTTGCGACAACCAAGGCCACCTTCACCGTCCGCTGTCGCCGCCTGGACGCCCGGCTACGCAGCGGATCAGACGTCCTCGGATGGTCCGGCGGGCTGGACTCCTACGACCGCTCCACCCACTTCTACGGCGACGTCCACGAGGCGACGGCACACAAGGGTGCCCTGCTGCTCACCGTCGCACGGGTAGCCGCAGAACAGCGCCCATCGACCGGGCAATGGGTCTCGCTGATGCCCGCACCCCCCAACCCCCGCACCGTCAGCATGGGCCGATCCAAGTACCGGCGGTTGCAGTTCCGCGCCGACTCGTGGATCGCTTCGGGCAAAACCCCCGGTCTACGCCGCCGCGATGTTCCCCTCGACGTCCTCTGTGCCGCAGCAGAAACGGAGTAAGACCATGCGAATCCTCAAGCCACGCAACACCAACACCGCGCAGGATGGTGGCGACAACGCGGCCACCGCGCCCGCCGCCGCACCGAAACCGAAGCCCCTTCCCAAGCCAGTCGCCTGGCCGGGGATGGAACTGCTCAACGACCCGATCAGCGCCCAGGTGCTCATGTCGGTCTGGAGCGCAGATCTCGTGGTCAACGTTCCCAGCCCACCAGGGGCGGGCAAGACCCGACTGACCGTGCTGCTGGCTGCGGCGCTGTCACACCGTGCCGGCTTGCGGGTCGGTATCGCCGCCCAGACCCGCGCCCAGGCCATCGACATCGCACGGCGACTGTCTGCGGTCTGCGAGCACCCCAAGATCGGATTACTTTGGGGCCGAGGCAATATCAAACCTGACGCCCACGGATGCCCCGTCCTCGACGGGGCTACCAAGATGTGGCCCAACAGCGGAGGGGCGGTCCGGGTCGCCACCAAGGCGCGGTGGCTGTTCTCCGAGCCGTCCAAAACCAAGGCCGACGTCTTGATCGTCGACGAGGCATACCAGTGCACCTACGCCGATCTCGGTGCGCTCGGATCCATGGCCGCACAGGTGGTTTGCGTCGGAGACCCCGGCCAAATCGACCCCGTGGTCACCGGTGACACCGCGCGGTGGGCCGACTCGCCCACCGGCCCGCATGTGCCAGCCCCGCACGCACTCGCCGCCGCCCACCCAAAGGTCGTCAACACCGTCGCGCTGCCCTACACATGGCGGCTGGGGCCGGACACCACCGCGCTCGTGCAGACGGCGTTCTACCCCGACCTGCCGTTCACCTCACGACGACCCCCCGAACACATCACCGTCAACGGCCAGCCGCTGCCAGAACTGACGCACCGGGCCATCACCGTCGCCAACGGCAGCACCGACACCGCGCTGATCGCGGCGGCGGTGACGCGGGTCCGGACGCTGCTCGACGGCGCGCAAGTCTGCACCGCCGAAGGGACACGCCCGCTCACCGAGGACGACCTGGCCATCGTGGTGCCTCACGTGCCGCAGGCCGCGGCGGTGCGCGCCATGCTGGCCGACTACCCGGGACTGCTCTGCGGTACCGCAGACGCTCTGCAGGGCCTCGAACGACCCGCGGTCGTCGCCGTCCACCCGATGGCCGGTAAACGCGTCGCCGACGAGTTCTCCCTGACAACGGGGCGGCTGTGCGTGATGCTGTCTCGCCATCGCAGCCACCTGTCGCTTCTGGTGGACGAGCAGACCCACACCGTGCTGCACCAAGCCGACTCCGAGGCCGCCGCCGCCGCAGCCACCGTCCTCGACCGGCTGGTCGCGACCGAAGAAATCTGACCGCGCGGCGACGGAATCGCGCCCCGGCGGCGGTACTTCCGCGGTATGGACGCCAAAGACCCCTACCAAGACCGACCGCCCAGCCCGCCACCCGAAATTGTCAGTGCCCCGCGATACACTGAACGCAGCGACTCACACAGAGAACGCACACCAACCGGCCAGGCCCGCGGGCCCGGTCACAGAGCCCCCGAAGGGTGACACCACCGATGTATTACGTTGACGGCGAGGCCTTTCCCCTCGAAATGCTCTCCGCGGACGAAGCCCGCACCGTTCTGCAGGACCTGCACGCACAGGCCGCCGCGAACACCCCCCAGGACCGCGCCCTGACCGCCCAGATCGACGAAGTGACCGCGTGGCTGGACACCCTCGCCGCCGAAGAAGCCGCCAACCTTGCAGTCGAGGCCGCCGCCGATCACGCCGCCGACCTCTACACCGACCAGCTCGCCGGGATCTACTGATGACCACCGCGCCAGCCACCGAGAGCGCCGACACCGACACCGACGACATCTGCTGCGACCCCTACGAAGAGGGCTGCACCGCATCGCTGACAGACGGCGAGGGATGGAACGGAGCATGCGGAAACTGCGCCGACCGCCAATACGCCGAGGAGGAAGGCCAGTGGTGGCTCGACGAGGACGACACCAACGTCCCGCCGGCCAGTGGGGAGAGCACGCGATGACCGTCGCCCTCCACGAGATGCCGGCCGCCCTGGCCGCACGGCCACACGACCCGCGCCGCGGCATCCCCATCCCGTTCGTCAACGAAACCGACGATGGAGGTGTCGATTTCGCGGCCATCCAAGCGAGCCGAGTGTTGCAGTGCGCTCGCGAGCGGCTGTGCGGCTCCTGTGGACAGCCCCTGGGGTGGTGGGTCGCGTTCCTAGGAGGACCCGAATCAGCCAGCCAGCGAGCGTATCTCGACCCCGGGATGCACCCTGACTGCGCAATTTCGGCGCTGAGCCTCTGCCCTCACATCGCGCGCCGGCAACACCGCCGCGCCCCCGAACACCGGCTCGCCGCCGACGTCATCACCCCCGACACCATGACCGACACCAAGCCCCAGCGCTGGGTGCTGGGAATCTGCCGCGACTACGACGCCACGATCATGGCCGCGCGCACCCCGCAAGCGCACGTGCTGTTCCTGCCGCGGCCCTTCAAACGCACCCGCACCTGGAGCTACACACCCGAAGGACGACTCACCGAACAGACCCCCGCGCCGCCTCGCTGACCAGCACGGACGACAGGTCCCCGCACCCGGCCCGACAACGACCCGCTCAAAGAAGGAGAAGACAACATGCGCGCACTCCGCATCAGCGCCGACGGATGGTGGCAGACCATCGACATCGACCCCGCGCCGGCGAACCAAACCCAGACCGACACCCTCGATCTGCGACACAACATCGCCCTCTGGTACAGCGCCGACGACACCGCCGGCGCCGAACCCAACATGGCCGCCATGACCCTGCTCACCGGCGTCACCGAACTCGAACCCCACACCCTGCCGATGATCTACGGAGAGGCCATCGTCGTCGGAGTCCACCCCGCCACCGGGACCCCGACCCCGATGACCGATCAGCAGTACCACGCCATCAGCTACGCCCTGCTGGCCTCGCTCGCCGCCTAAGGAACCCACCCAAAAGCACACCGACAGAGGCGCTTCAAACCCTCACATGCCACACGGCCGGTCCTGAGGGGCCGGTCACCAAGCCCGACCCGGGAGCCCGCTATGCCGATCGACGACCGCTTCTACACCCCAGTGCAAGACCCCGACAGCACCGAGATGACATGGGCGACGTCGCTGGGAGAGTTCCAGTTGGCTGACCGAGTGGCTCTGCGACCCGAGTCGCAATGGCACAACGCCGGCGAGCGCACCGGCATGGTCGTCGGTGTACCCGGCGGGTGGGTCCGGGTGCTCCTGGCCACCTCCGGCCGCAAAGTCAAGATCCGCTGCTGGGACCTCGCCGTCGTCGCCATCCCCATTCGGTGCCGCGCAGTCACCATGGCGATCATCGAATCCAAGGACTTCCGTTGACCGAGCACGTGCTGATCCTTCTGGCCTGCGGCGCAACCAAACTCGATCATCCTGCGCCCGCCGAATCCCTCTACTGCAGCAGCCACTTCGCGCTCATGCTGGCCGCTGCCCGCAGCGAAGCAGCCGACACGATGCGCGTCTGCGGCGGCACCGCCAGCGTCGCCATCCTCTCAGCGCTACACGGGCTCGTCGACCCCATGACCGTCCTGAAGCCCTACAACCTCAAGATGGGCCAACCCGGGTCGGTCACCGCCACGCAGCTCGCCGCCCAACTCGCCAGCACACCACCGGACGAGATCGTCGCCATGCTGCCGTCCGCCTATCTGCGGGTCCTCACCGAAGCCGTCACAACACTCAACGAGGCGGGCCTGGCCGACATCACCGTACTCAACGCCTTCGAATCCGCACCCGGTATCGGCTATCAACGCGGCGTCGCCGCATCACTGCTGCGCACCGCAGGACGAATCGGCAGTGCAACACCGCAGGATCAGAATGTCACTGCCAGACAGTAGAATTGAAGAGCACCCAGGACATGGGTGCATCACCGGCCTGGCCTGCTGGCCCGGTCACCAACCCCGAAGGGATGCCATGACCTCTACTAACCAAGACGCCGCGCCCAGCGTGACCATGCGCACCGTGCTCGTCACATGGACCGAGATTTCTCAGCACACAGCACGCGTGCAGGTGCCCGTCGACGCCGACACCGACGAGCTGGACCTGGAGAACCGCCTCGCCGAACTCGACAACGACGGCTTCCAAGGACTGGAACGCGAGATCCAATCCGTCGTCACCGTCGAGCACGATCCCGACGCCGAAGTCCTCGTACCGCCCGACGAAGCGACGTCCCGGCGCGCCAGGCTGCGGCCCTGACCGGCTGAGCCGCAGCCTCGCCAAGGACATGCCGTCGTGCCTGCTCAGCACCCCCGTGCGGGGCGGGCACGACGAGCACCGGGCACCAGGCCGCCGGCCGCACACCGTGCCAGCGGCGACATGAAGGCCGAACTGGGCGGGCCGCGCACCCACAGAACCACGCCCGCCAGGTGCATACTCAGAAGCGAAGCACATCAGAGCAGGTCAACAGGGGTGACAGGGAACATGCGCGACACCGAACACGGCGACACGCAAGCGCCGCGAATCGCGTTGTCCGCAGACTTCACCATGCCCGTGGACAGCGTGACGAGCACGATCGCCATCCTTGGCAAAAAAGGGCGCGGTAAGACCCATACCGCCTCGGTGCTCGCCGAAGAATTGATGGACGCCGGCTGCCTGATTTGCGTCATCGACCCCACCGGCGTCTGGCACGGCCTGCGCTCCTCCGCCGACGGACGCGAGCCAGGATTCCCGGTGGTCATCTTGGGCGGCGACCACGCCGATGTCGCGCTGCGCCCCGATCAGGGTGCAGCCATCGCCGAACTGATTGCTCACCAGCGCTTCGCGGCTGTACTGGACCTCTCCCTGATGCGTACAACGGAGCGACGTGCCTTCGCCGCTGACTTCCTCGAAACGCTGTACTGGCGCAACCGCGAACCGCTACACCTGATCATCGACGAAGCCGACGAATTCGCACCTCAACGCGCCCGCGCAGGAATCGAGCGGCTGCTCGGGGCTACCGAAGACATCGTTCGCCGCGGCCGCGTCAAAGGTCTGGGAGTAACCCTGTGCACTCAACGCGCTGCCGCGCTGCACAAGACAGTTCTCAGCCAGGTGGATTCGCTTATCGCACTGGGAGTTACGGCACCCCAAGACGTCAACACCATCAGCGATTGGGTCGCTCAGCACGCCGAGGAAGGTCAAGCGCGCGAAGTGCGCCAGTCCCTGCCCGCGCTACCGGTGGGGCAGGCCTGGGTGTGGTCACCGGAGTGGCTCGGCGTCACCCAGCGCATCAGCGTCCGCCGCCGCCGCACCTTCGACTCCAGTGCCACACCGAAGGCAGGGGCGCGTCGGCACGCCGCGATCACTTGGGCGCCGGTCGACGTGGAAGGTCTCCGGCGACAGCTCGACAGCGCCGGCGATCAGGACGAGCGGGCGACCGCCGCCAACCAGAACGACGCGTTGGTCGAAATCGAGAGGCTGCGGCGACAGCTCGCTGCCGAACAGGCGCGCGTCGCCCAGGTGCAGCGCGTCGAAGTCCCGATGCTGTCGGCCCAGGACCTGCAGGCGCTGACCGAGGCCGTAGCGCACCTGCGCAGCGTCGGCGAGCAGATCAGCGCCGCGGCGTCCACCGTCGAACGAGCCCTCAGCACCGAACCCGCCGTGACCAGGGCATCTGACACGTCCCCCGCGCAGCAACCCACCGAACCAAAGCCCCCGGAACCCGTGCCCGCTCCGCCGGCAGGGGAGGGGGCCAGTGACGGCCGGCTCGGGCTAGCACAACGTCAGATCCTCACCGTCTTGGCACAACACGGGCAGCGGACCACCAACCAGGTCGCCTTGCTGACCGGACGTAGCCACAAAGGCGGGGGATACCGCAACGCCCTGTCGACACTGCGCAGCGGCGGCCTGATCGAGGGCCGCGGCGACATCCGCATCACCGACGCCGGCCGCGCCGCGTTGGGCAGTTGGGAGCCGCTACCGCCGCCGGGGCCTGGACTCATCGACTGGTGGGCCCAGCAACTCGACAAAGCGCCCCGGTTGATCCTGCAGCACCTGGCGAGCACCCCGCACCGCGATGTCCCCATCGCCGAGATCGCCGAAGCCACCGAGTACAGCTCCGCCGGTGGCGGGTTCCGCAACGCCATCTCCCGGCTGCGCTCCCTCGACCTCGCCACCGGCCGCGGCGAGCTGCGCATCAACCCCGACTTGCTCGCCGCCGGCGACAGCGACCGTCGACGACAGCGGTGACCGGGGGACCTGTCATCCGCGCAGCTAGAGCGTGCGACGGCACAGGCTCACGCCCGATCTGCGCAGAACGGCGACGGAAATCGGCGCGGCGGCCGGTACTACCACCACAACACCATCGCTCACGACACCCGGAGGATCACCATGCAGTTCCGCAAGACCAAGACACTGGGCCCGTTGCGCTTCACCTTGACCCAGCGAGGCCTGTCGGTGAGCGCCGGCGCAGGCCCCCTGCGGTTCAGTCGCGCCGCCGACGGCACGGTGCGCCGCACACTGCGGCTGCCCGGTACCGGCATCTGGGACACGAAAGTGGTTCGTCGCCAACGTCGCTGACCAGAACGGTTGTCGTAGCGCCCCGATAGGATCACACCCGAACAACGATCACCCGGCCGGTGCTCGCGAGCCCGGTCCTCACGCCCAGGAGGGCCCGATGGACGCACCCGCGTTCCAACAGCACCCGTCGCCCCCGACGATCCTCGACGCCTTCGCCGGCCCCGGCGGCTGGGACGTCGGCGCCGCCATCATCGGTATCCCCCGCTCCGAGATTCTGGGCGTGGAGATCAACGCCGCCGCCGCGGCCGCGGCCACGGCGGCAGGACACCAGCGAGTCCTGGCCGACATCCTCGACATCAACCCGGCCGACTATCCGCACACCACCGGATTCATCTGCTCAAGTCCCTGCCCGACATTCTCCTCAGCAGGACTTCGCAGTGGAACGGCCGACCTCCAGATCATCCTCGACGCCATCACCCATGCCGGCAGCGTGGACTGTGAATGCCCCTGGGAAGACATCGCCGAGGAACTGATCGAAGCTAGCGACCCACGAACAGCACTGGCAGCACAAAGCATTCGCTTTGCGCTCGGGCTGCCCAACCTCGAATGGCTCGCCTTGGAACAGGTCGCCACCGACGCTACCCAGTACATGTTCGAGGACATCGCTGCGGAGCTGATGGCCGACTTTCAGGGAGTCAACGTCTTCACCATCGACGCCGCCCACCTCGGTATGCCGATGCGACGCAAACGAGTGTTCTTAGTGGCCAACCGATTCGAACCCACCGGACGCCGCGACCACTACCCGGCCACTGTGCGCTGGCCCGAACGCACTATGGCCCAGGTGCTGGGATGGCCGGAGGACGAAATGATTCGCACCCGCGGAAACCGCCGCGCCACAGGAGGAAACCTATTCCCTGCGAACAGAATTGGGTGGTGCCTGACTGAAAAAGCGCGGTCCTGGACCCGGGAAAGTACCGGTGAGCGGCTGACCGAAGCTGACGCCGGCTACCTGCAAGGCTTCCCGCGAGACTATCCCTGGCACGGCAGTCGCACCGCCCGCTTCCATCAACTTGCCGATGTCGTCGTCCCACCCGTCGCCGCCGCGGTCCTGGGTACCGCCGCCAACCGGCCGTGGAGCGCCGCCACCCGGCAGTACCTTGCCGACCTCTACGACCAGCCCGCTACTGCATCGACCGCGCTGGCCGGATGAGCGGCCCACCCGGCCCAGCTCAGCAACACTGAAATCAAGTGTTGTCGAGACGCTGAAGTGGGCAAACCCGCAGCTAACCTAGACACCACGCGCCGACCGCCGAAGACGCCCGGACCCGGGAGCGGCCCGCCGACGCGCACGAGAGGACAGAGGGGAGACCAACGCCGATGACCGTTCGCGGGAATGAGCGTCCGCCGGCACCGCGCCCTCCGCACGCCAGACCCACCCAGGTGGTCATCGTGCATGACCTGCAAGAAGGGGACTACCTCCCCGACTACGGCAGCACAGTCAGAGCCGTCGACGTTCGCACCGAACGCCTCGGCATCGAGTGGGTCGATCTGCAACTCTCCGACCAGCGTCAACTCACCCTCGACGGTCACGACGACATCGCCGCCATCCCTGCGATGGTCGAGTCAACCCCGTCAGGGCGACGGTAGGTTCTGCGCTGTGTCACGGTTCTTGATCAGCAATCTTCGGGAAGGGCCCGAAGAGTTTCGCCGGCAGCTCCCCATCAGCGGGGAGACCATCGAGATCCGGCTGGGCCCCGACGGCCAGACCTACTTCTCGGCCCGTCTCGACGAGCAGATCATGCACCGCCTCGACCCGAGCGCCGACACTGCTGCCTTGCCGGCCGAACGCGTCGGCGCTGACGACTTCGGCCCCTTCCTGTGGGTAAGCGACATCGTGATGCGCCCCAGCCGACCAGGTGATTCCCCGCACTACGGGATGCAACGATTCCCCGTCGACGTGGCCTACGTCCTGGACCTCAGCTACCTGGACGACCAAACCGTGGACTTCACGAAACTGCATCCCGTCGCCGCCATCGACATCGACGACCTCCCTGAGGATGCCGAGCCCATCCACCAAGACGACCAGCTGAGCGTCCCGCCGCCCCCGGCTCCCACCAACCTGACCGAGGACCCGGCCGACGACGACAGCCCCACGACCGACGGCACGCCCGTTGAACTCGCCGCTGACGATCTCCCCGCCGACCCGGCAGCGCCCACCGTCGCCGACGACCACGAGATCACCGACAACCACGAAATCACCGACGACCACTCAGCCCCAGCGGCCGATCCCGACCGCGTACCCGGCGCCAGTCGTCCCAGCGATGACGGCGCGACTCCGCCCGACACCGCACCGGTTATCCCGGCCGCGGCCGCAGAGCCAAGCCCGCTCGCGACGCAGACTGAGCCCGCACCGGTGCTGGACGAGCCCGCCGCCGACGACACCCACCGTCACACCGACGTACTGCCTGATCCAGAACCCGGCGCGGCTGGAGCAGTCCACGACGAGCAATCAGGCGCAGCTGCTCCTCGCAACGGTGAGGACACTGGGCCTGTGCGAACAGCCACAACAGCACGTCCCCCGGCATCGCCCACCGCCGGCGCAGACACCGCCGCCAAGGCGCCGCGGCGGCCGTTCGACGCACCACCGGCCCCGCCGGCGCCCAGGGCACCGTTCGGCGCCACGCTGACGGCCCCGCCTACGCGGCCCCCTCACAACGGTGGCCCGCCTGTGCTCACGTCGACCTGGCCTGAAGGCGCACGCTCGCCGCACCCAGGCACCGCGCGGCAGACACCGCCGTGGAACGGCGCGCTACCGCCGCCGATCATCCCCACGACGCCCAGCCGACGCGCACCCTCGGCGAAGGCACTGACGATCGGCGCGGTCGTGCTCACCGGGGTGGTCCTCGTCGGTGTCGCGGTCTGGAACGTTGCAGGATCTGACTCCGGCACCGACCAGGCTCCCACGACTACTCAAGCGAGGCCGACCGCAGAGGACGTGCAGCGCCTCAATGACGCTCTGCCCAAGGGGTATTCGGAGACCAGCTGCACTACCGACGAGACCTCGGCCAACGCCTCGGTTACCTGTGGGCCCAACACCGATCCCGGCGGGCCGACGACAGCCACCTACACGCTCTATCCCGACCAGCAGGCACTCGCCCAGGCCTTCACTGACACCATCGCCACCTACACCCGCGTGACCTGCCCCGGCAATATCCAGTCACCTGGGCCGTGGCGTCGCAACGCCGCCCCCGACGTCGTGGCAGGGACACTGTTCTGCGGCACACAGTCGGGCCAGGCCGTGGTGGCGTGGACCAGCGACGCCGAGTCGCTGCTCAATGTCGCCGAAGCCGGCGCCCAAGGGCCCTCCATGGACCAGCTCTACACCTGGTGGGGAACCCACTCCTGACGCCCTAGCAGCGCGGGGACCCCCGGCCGTACCTCCGGTCTTGCGCGGATCGGCCGACGTGTCGTAGCCGGCAGATACAATCCAACTCTGCATCACCGCAGCACAATTCGGCCCGGCATGCGTGCCCGGTCACCGGCTCGAAAGGCGCGCCATGCCCAACCGCGACGTTGCACACGACATCCACCGACTGCCGCACCATGTCCTGGTCGCTGCGCTACCCGAGCTACGAGGGACGGACGTATGGCATGACCTGCGAACCGAGTTCGCCAGATGGGCAGTGGGTCAGCCCGAACAGTTCGCGTCCTGGCAGCACGCCTGGAACCGCTGGACCCGCGCATCGCCGCACCAGCCTGGCGCCATCGCGCTGACGGTGACCTGCCCGGAATGTCGAGGCCGTCTGTTCAGCACCAAGCGTGGCATCCCCGCCGCCTGCACCACGTGCATTGGCCGCCGGCGCATCACGGTGCACAGCAGAGCGACCTGGCAACCAGAGACCAACCGCGCTGCACCGTAACGCTTCTCGACACACCCGACCTGCAATCCGGCCCGGCCCGCGAGCCCGGCCCTCAACCTCTCCGGCAAGGACAACTGATATGACCGACCTCGACACCCTGATGCGACGACGGGAACCACTCGACTCCGAACTTCAGGGCTATCTCGTCGACTCCCTCCTCGGCCCCGTCATCAAACACCCCCTTGTGTTCTCGATCCCGCACAGCCCTCAGCTCAACGCCATGGCCAATGCGCGGCTGCGCGCCAAACAAGATGGATGCCGGCACGCCGCCGAGAACAAGCAGTGGACGCAGTACTTGTTCCTGCATGAGCGACCATTCCGGGTGTACGCGTTCACCCGCATCGCAGCCCAGCTCAGCGACGTGGACTACTGGACGTTGCTTGCCGACCTATGGGTCGACGCCGAGAACATCTACGAAGACCAGCAACTGTGGGAATCCCTGCTGCAGGACGACGACCGATTCCCGCGACGGCACCTGATGATGACCGAGGCGGAGCGCCAAGTCCTCGCCGCTCACCCCGAAACGCTCACGATCTACCGGGGATTCAACGTCGATGGACGACAGTCGGGAATGAGCTGGACGCTCAACGCCGACACCGCCCGCAACTTCGCGTTGCGCTTCGGAGGTCACGGACGCCCCCAGGTGGCCTCGGGAGCCGTCAGCACTGCCGCGGTCATCGCCTACCTGGGTGGGCGAGGTGAAGACGAAATCGTGGTCCACCCAACTGATGTGACCAACATGGTCGTGGCCGAGATCTGATCGTCGGGTGCCCAAAGCTAGGAGCCCGCGGCCATGGTCAGCAGGTGGCGGCGCGTCAGCTCGACGTCGCCGAGCGCCCGGTGGCCGCCGCCGTTGCGCAGCCAGCGTGACGCGCCCTCAAAGTCGCTGCGCGGAGCCATCACATCGGCCCACCAGTGCGCGTGCGACATCGACCCAGATGCGTCCACGCCGTAGCGGCGGCAGTCATCGGCGACTACCTGCCGGTCGTAATCGGCGTTGTAGGCCAGGACCACCTTGCCGCTCACGATCTGCGCGAACCGGTCATGAACGGCGGCCCACGACGGCACGTGCGCGGCGGTGACCTCGCGCTCGGAGATGCCGTGCACGGCCTGCGCCGCCGGCGTCATCGGGCATCGCGGATTGACCAACGTGTTCAACAGCGGCCGGCCGGTGTGGGCATCCACCACGGCGATCTCGCAAATCGCGCCGCCCATCGAGACCGTTTCAGTGTCCACGATGACAGCGACCCCCTCCCGAAGGACAGACCGAGCGAACCGGGTGGCCGCCACCCGAGGAGACATCGCCTCAGCATCGGCTAGGTACTGCCGGCGCAGCTCGACAGCCCGACCCCACCCAGGGAGAGCGTCCCCGGCGAACGGCGCGGTGATCAACGCGTCCCGATCGCGTTCCAGCTGCGCCACCGCGCGCAGCGACCCCGCGAGCGCATGCCGTGCGTCCCCGCTGCACCGTTGCGGGCCACCGGGGGCGTGGCTGGCCTTGCACACGTGTCTTCACTCCGCTTCGTCGTCACACCACGACGCGGCCCGGCGGCCGACGTCTCCAGCTCGGTAGTACCGGGCGCCGCCGACATTTCCGTCAGTGCACCAGCGCACAAATTGCCCCCGGTCGCGACGGAAACGGGGCCCGGCGCCGGTACTACCGCTACGAACACGCCCGCAGCGATCCGTCGGAGGAACCATGTGCAAAGCAAGTCACGAGCCCGGTGGCCCGCAACGGTGCAGCGGTGACTGCCGCGCCAAAGCCGCCCGGTCGGTAAACGACGTCGCCGCGCTGGAGACCCACGAGCGCGCACTGCAGGCACGCCTCGCGGAGTCCTCCCCGCCGGTCGTCACGGCCTGGGGGCCCCACATCGGCCCGCCCCCGTTCACCCCGCCGAACGCGCCAGACTTCGACCAGTGGTACACCGCGCAGCGCGCGCACAACCCCGACTACCGTCGCGAGGACGCCTACGGCCATTTCTACAACCTGGCCGGCGACTGCAGTGGCCAGCCTGGCTACACCGACGCAACGCCCGGACAAGGCGAGCGCGCAGCCTCGAAGAGCCCGACAACCTCTTGAGCAGCTTTCGAGTAGCAGCATCTAGCCAGCTCAACGCGCTCGATCCGGGGCGATGGTTATACAGCTGCTTCCGAGTAACGGCCGGCCAGAGCATCTGCGCGCACCCGATTCTGTCGGTCGGCTCCACTAGACTGGCACCAGTCGAGCAGCACGCCGACACGCCTTCGGCCGGACACGAGTGCCCGGTCCCACACAGCAGGAGACCCCGCATGCCCACCGCCACCGCACCCGCTTTCACCGTGACCCTCACCGCCACACAAGTCACCCTGTTCAGCATCAACGAGGAAGCCTTCGACCGCTGGTGCGCAGCCAAGGCCGACGAGCTGGAATGCGACGTACCCAAGTGGACAGACCGGGGCGCCGGGTCAGCCCTGTCAGACCTCATCCACGACGCCCTCCACGCCGGCGTCATCATCGGTGACCCCAGCTTCGACCTGCAAGTCAACGGCGACGACGACGCCGAAGTCAGCGGCTTCTACGCCGTGCTCAAGAACGCCGCCGGAGACCAACGCCTCATCGGACTCACCAGCGGATGGACCGAAGTCCTGCGCGTCGACGACGGCACCGACGCCCGCCAGAGCGCTCACGAACACCTCGACGAGATCTGCAACGTCGCCAACAGCGTCCTGCGCACCATCGGCATCGCCACCGAGACCACCTCAACCAGCGCGCACCGCCACTTCGGCTACTGGATCAACCGCGCGCTGCGCACCGCGCGGTGCTACGAGTGCCAGTTCCAATTCGTCGGCACCGACGACACCGCCGAAGACTGGAATCCGCCATGACATTCCGATGCGCCGAGGATGTCAGACCCACCCCGTAGACTCGTAAACACAGTAGAGCGCAACGCTTTACAACCCATACGGCCACGTGTGCGCACCTGGTCACCGACACCCACGAGGGGGACCACCACCATGGGATCAATCAGCTACGCCATTCCTCACGGCAGCTCAGCTCGCGCCGAAGTCGCCCAGTACGTCCGCGGAACCCGCGCCGAAGTCATCGCCTCCAACAGTGCCCCCGGCGACGGGTGCGATTGGGGCGGAACGTACTTCGCCGCACACCGCGAAGAATCCGGGCAGGTGTGGGCCTCCATCACCCTGTTCGCCCAACACCGCGGCGACGTCGTAATCAAAATGATGGACGAAACGATGGGGCCCACCGCTGTCGGCGTCGGCGCCACCGTCCTCGCGGCACTGACCGACCCGCCCGAGGGCGAGTACGCCCGCCAGTGGCGCCGCGAAGCCGCCCACTACCAACAGCAGCGCAGCGCAGCGCTGGCAGCCCGAGGGCAGTGGATCGCCCTAGCCACCCCGGTCACTCTGCGAAGCGGAGCCCACATCGACACCGTGCGCGTGGAGAACCTACGCCTCTGGAAAGCACAGTCCGGGAGCAGGATTCGTCCCCACTGGGACTGGTTCATGGCCGAGTGGGCGACCACCCACCCCGGCAGCTGAGCCCCGGCGATCTCCACCTCCAGCCACGATCCGAAAGGACTCCCACCATGACACCTCACCAGCACACCCCCGCCCCCGGCGAGACCGCCGACGAACACCGACGACGCGGCCTGTCGGTGCGCTACCGCAAGGCCCACACCCGCGGCGCCTACCGCGTGCGATGGGACGCCTACGACCTCGCCGTGCTCTACCTGAGCACCGGCCGAGCGCACCTGGCCACGCCGAAACAGATCCATGCGCAGATCAACGGAGGACGGTGCGCGTTTGCCCCCGTGCGCGCCGCGATCGCCGATGCCCGCCGCGACTGCGCCCCCGCGCAGACGCCGGCCGCCGACGCTGCGGCACAGGATCCACGCGACCTCACCACCTGCACCGAATGCAGCGCCCGCCTCATCCGGCACTGGACCTCCGACGGCATGGACTTCACCTGGCTCGACGAGGCCGGCAGCCGCCAGGCCGGCCAAGGCGGGCCCCCCGGAATCGACTCCATCGAGGACTACCTGGACTGGCTGCGCGCCCACGACATGCGCGGCTACTCCGCATTCCTCGCGCAGGTCACCCTCGGCGCCGGCCTGCTGCCCTGGCAGCACTGGCACCTCCCGGCACCGGTCATCGAGACCGGGGCCGGATTCCCGCCCCTGCCGTGGTGCTGCGGCGAACCTGCCCGCAGAGTCCGCGACGGCTGGATCTGCCGCGAAGACCCGCAACACCGCCCCGC
Source organism: Mycolicibacterium novocastrense (assembly GCF_001570485.1). Classification (GTDB taxonomy): domain Bacteria; phylum Actinomycetota; class Actinomycetes; order Mycobacteriales; family Mycobacteriaceae; genus Mycobacterium; species Mycobacterium novocastrense. The sequence goes on along the minus strand of NZ_BCTA01000038.1, from coordinate 23,656 downwards.
CGCAGCACCTGCGGTGTAGCTGTCGGGTGTCGGTGGGCGCCAATACAATTAGAGACAGCAGCAATGCGCTGCATCCCATCCGGCCGGTCCCGCGGGCCCGGTCAACTACGAGGAGCCCTGATGAGCACGCACCCCACCGAATCGGCCAGCTACACCCACATCCCGGTCATGTTCCGCGACGAGTATTCCGACAAGACCTACGGCACCATCGTGCTCAACGGCACCATGAGCGAGGCTCAGCGCGCCGAACTCGACGGCTACCTCGTTCGGGGCACCGAGTACCGGCCCGCCATCTTGGAGCTGGTCGGCCTGGAGATGAACCGCGTCGACGACGAATGGTTCGACATGAACCTGACCGAGATGACCATCGAGCAGACCGACCGACTGGGCTGGGACGGCGAACTCGACGAACACCCGCAGGCGTCGATCGAGGAGTTCATCGCCGGGTTCAAGGCTGCCGCCGAGCGCCAGTGGAGATTGCGTGGCACTCTGCACGTCGAGATCGACGCCAGCGCCGAACGCGGCTGGCGAGAAACCGCCTCAGCCCTGAAGAAGGTGATCTCGCGCGTCGAGGAGCAGCTCGCCCGCGGAGAGCTGCGCGAGCTGCCCTTCACCGCGGTAACCAACCAGGACGGTCACGCGATCGGCCGTGTCTGGGTAACCGACTAGGTGACCCGTGCAGCGCCGCGCCGGACCGACCTGCGCGGCGCTGCGTGTCACACCCTGGCGCTATCATTAGTTCAGCGGCACAACAGAAATCGGCACCACAACGGCCCGGCTCGCGAGCCCGGTCCCCAACCGAAAGAGACACCCCTATGAGTGCTTCAGACCCACTGCTTTCGGCGCTGGTGCGCCACCGCGACGAACTCGACCAGGCCATCAGCCTGCGCGCCACCGAAATCGTGCGCGCATGGATGATCAAGACCAGTCGCGCGCACCTGTGCGTTGACGAGGAGAACCGCAGCCTGGCCCTCACTGACGACCGCTCCGGTCTGCTCGACGAGCGCGACGAAGCCCACAACCACGGGTTCAGCTTCGACGGCCTCAACGACGCGATCGGCAACCTCCCGCGCGAACTGATCCGCTGGGACAAGACAGCCCCCAGCGGCTACACCGTCATCCTCGCCGACCTCAACACCCACCTCGGCCGCGTGTACAACGATCGCAACGCCAACCCGATCGCCTCGACCGACCCCTGGGAGGTGCAGTGAACACCCCCAAGCCGCATGCACCGATCACCGACCTGGTGGCGCTGGCCTACCGCGGCGCCAAAGCGGTTCAAACCGGCTTCCGCGCCCCCACCGACGACTGGCAGCCCATCCTGCTATTCACCACCGCTGAGGGGCGCCAGCACATCATCGCCGCCCCCCACACCGACAACCAGAAGCAGGCGACCGCCGACGCCATCACCGCACTGCTCAAGCGCAGCCACGCCGTGGAAGCCCTGTGGCTGTCCTCGGCATGGGAGGTCGTGCCCGAGGTGACCGACACCGCCCTGTCAGACATCAGGCCCGCTCGCGACCCCCGGCGGCGGGAGACCCTGGTCCTGGTGCACGTCGGCACCGACTTCGCCGCGGTGCACCGTGCCCCCATCCGGCGGCACCGAGAATGCGGCCCCACACTCGGTGAACTCGCCGAGGCAGACTGCTACATCGACGGATTGATGAGTACCGCGCTGCGCCGCGGCATCGAGTGACACAGGCAGGGCGCGGGCCCGCGTTACGTGACCCGCGCCCGTTGTCACACCCGGCCGATACACTTACTTCCGACGCCGCAGCACGATCGCGGCCCCCACACCGGCACGGCCTGAGGGCCCTGTCACCGACGACAAGGAGACGGCGATGCACTGCAACGCAGACGATCTCGCCACACACGTGGATCACCAGGAGAAGATGCGCCGACGCGCCCGCGCCGAGCAGCGACGCTCCCCAGCGCAGCGGACGCCACGCAGCCGCAACAAGGCGCGGATGCACAAGCGCCCCGGCAAGGGCCACCGCCACGCCTGGCGACGCGAGGTCTGCGCATGAACACCGCCGACAGATACCGCGACACCCGCCGGTTGATCGACACCCACGGCTGGGCCGTGATCGGTGTCTTCCCCACCTGCGCCGAGGACGGGCCCCCGTTCAGCTACACCACCGGTCTCACCGATCGAGGACTGCCCGAACTGGCGATCTACGGTCTGGCGCCGCACACCGCCGGCGGTGTCCTCAACGCAGCCGCCCGCTACGCCGTCGACAACGGGGAACTGCCCTGCGGACAACCGATCTCCGGCCTGCTGGCCGGCGGGCTGTCAGTCGTCGCCGTCGCCATGGACGACACCGACGACCTCACCACCGTGCGGGGCCTCTACGGCGTCGTGCTGGCCGCCCAGCAGATCGTCTGGCCCGATGCGCGCGGCCGGATGCCCTGGCAGGGATGGGATCTCGGAGCGGCGCAACCGCTGCATGGCGGTCAGCCGACATGACCACCAACACTGCACGACAGGTACTGCTCGGTGGCTACGCGGCCAAGCAGTGCCCGGTACGCACTCAACATGACTTCGGCCCACATCCGCAGGCATGGGTGCCCGACACCGAGGACCAGGCGCGGCTGGACGCCGGTATCGCCTATGAAGCCGAGATGTTCACCGCCCTGACTCGAGTCCACCCCGGCGCTGTCGTGATCGGCACCCGGCTGCGACGCGACGACGCGATCGCGGCGACGCTGGCCGCCATGGACGCCGCAGCGCCACTCATCCTGGGCGGTTGGCTACCCGACGACAACGACGGCGCCCGCACCGGCAAGCCCGATCTGCTGATCCGAGTCGCCAGCGGCTACCTGCCCGGCGACGTCAAGCACCACCGCACGCTGGAAGCCAAGAAGACCAAGACCGCGCAGGTGTCCGGCTTCGGCACACCGGGACTGCGCCGGCCCGCAGCGGGCTGGACGTCGGCGACGACTCACCGTCTTCACGACGGAATTCAACTGGCGCACTACACCCGGATGCTGCAGGCCTGCGGACGCCATCCCGGGCCCGACCATCTGTGGGCCGCCATCATCGGCACCAGCACCCTGCCCGGCGAGGCAGGGGAGGAGCGGGTCCTGGTCTGGCATGACCTGACCGAACCGCTGGGCCACACGTACTCCCGAAGCCGCGGCAAGGCCTCCCGCACACTGCTGCAGCGATACGACCACGAGCACCAGTTCCGGGTGGACGTCGCCGCGGCCGCGGTCACCGGGGACACCCTGCTCGTGGAACCCGTCGGGCAACCCGAGTGCCGCACCTGCCCCTACGAGCAGGTCTGCGCAGAGCAGATGGGCGATGACGACGCCTCCCGAGCACTGACCGTGGGCAGCCTCGACACCCGCGAATGGCTGACACTGCGCCGCCGGGGCATCACCACCACCGCCGCGCTGGCCGACGTCGACCCCGACGACGACCGGTTCTTCGACAGCTACTACGCCGAGACCTCACACCGCGGCCGCGACCACGCGCGGTCCCGGCTGCGCGGTGCCGTGCAGCGCGCAGCGATGATCACCGCCGGGACTGCGCTGACCCTCATCGCCGGCGAAACCGTCGCGGTGCCTGGAGCCGATGTCGAAGTCGACCTCGACATCGAATGGGACACCGAGGGCCGGGTCTATCTCTGGGGCGCACGTGTGCGGCGCGGCCGGGACGAGACCACCGCCCAGTTCCACGCCTTCGCCGACTGGAGTGTCGACGACGCCGCCCAGGAGCGGGCACTGGCGCAGTGTTTCGTGCGCTGGCTGCGCGAGCTGCACGGCCAAGCCCTCGCGGACGGACACACGGTGCGCGTCTTCCACTGGTCAGCCGCCGAACCGTCGCGGCTACGACGCATCCTCGGCGGCGACATCGCCGACCTACTCCACCCCGACGACGGAGTGTTCACCGACCTGGAGCGCGTCTTCAAGGAACAGTTCCTCACCGTGCACGGCACCAGCATCAAAGTCGTCGCACCGCTCTTCGGCTTCGGCTGGCAGGCCACCGACGCCGGAGGTGTCCAGTCGCAGACCCACCGCGACGAGGCGCGGGACGGGCACCCCCGCGCTGCCCGCGCCCGGCAGTGGCTGCTGAGCTACAACGCCGACGACACCGCGGCCATGGCCGCCATCCGCGACGGAATGCGTGACTGGAACGCCGAGCAATGACACAGCAGTGTCGGTGCCCTGCAATAGAATTGCGGTAGTCAGTCACCAGGGATGACGGATACGGCCGGGTGCGAGCACTCGGTCACCAAACCGCACAACGGCAGGGAGAAACGCATGGCGGATTATTACGGCAAAGGCCGCACCAACATCTTCAAGGTCAAAGACATCGACGCGCTCAAGACCGCCCTGGCGGGCGCGGAGTTCATCGTCGAAGCCCGGCCCGACCGCGGAGCGGACGCAGTGGTCATCTGCGTCTCCGACAACGACGCCGCCGGCAGTTGGGGCCAGCTCGTCTATACCGAGGACGACGACGCCGAGCCCACCGAACTGTTCGTCCCCGACATGATCGCCGAGCACCTCCAGGACGGGCAGGTCGCGGTGTTCGTCCACGCCGGATCGGAGAAGCTGCGCTACCTCAGCGCCTACAGCATCGCCGTCCACGCCAACGGCCAGCAAGTGCGCCTCGACCTCGACGACATCTATCAGCGCGCCGCCGAGGAGTTCGGTGTCGACGTCAACGAAATCGACTGGGCTATGTACTGATTGGCATCCGCATCGGAGGCCACCGACACAGCGGCTTGTCGGTGGCTCCCGATACAGTCGAAGACGAACCACCCACCCGGCCGAGCGTGCACGCCCGGTCCCCACAGGCCAGGAGGCCCACCCGACATGCTCACCAACACGCACCCCGCAGCCGTCCTGCGCTCCGATGACATCACCAACGACCACCGGCCCGGCGCGGCCGTCGGCGTCGGGCAGGCACTGCTCATCGGCATCGACGCCAGCATCGAGACCATCGACCTCACCCCCTGCGACAGCGGCACTTTCGGGGCGACCATCCGCCAGGCAATCGGCTGCCGGCTCTACACCGTCACCGACGCCACCGAACACATCGACATGTGGACCGACGACGAGAGCTTCCCCGATTTCGATGATGCCGAGCTGATCGCAGCGACTCTCAACCCGCTGGCGACCCTGTTGCTGGCGGAGTATCGCTCCATTCATCAGCCTTACTTCGGTGCGGCCCTGTTCACCGGCCGCAGCGGCGAACACACCGCCGGACTCGATGCCGCGCAGCTCGCGGATCTTCGCGCCCGAGCGGAGCTGATCGCGGGGAGGCCGGAGTGGATCGAAGCATTCCGACAGCGGGTCAACGCTGCTGCGGCCCGCCAGCGGTGACGGCGCCGGCCGGGGGGAGGGGCGCTCACCTCGAAAGGTGAGCGGGTTGCCTCCCCCTGCCAGTCACCGCTGCCTCACTCCCATGGCACCGGCCCTGACCGGCGATACTGCAGCACCGTCTCGTCCGACGGCGGATCCGGATCCACCAGCGGGATGATCTCGATGGGGCCGTGCATCTCGCCGCGGGTCGTGCGGGGCGGGTGGAGGGCATAGATCGCCGCCACGTCTGGGCGCTCGCTGGAGCCGCCGCCGTCCCGCATCGGCAGCACCTCGAACTCGACGACGGCGCAGGCGGCGTGATGGCAGCGCATGCGGATGCGCCCGGAATCCCCGGCGACGTCTCCGGGGGCCACTGTGCAGCTCAGGGCTCCGCAGAACAGACACGGCATCCGCTGACCGGAGGCACGCACATGCGGGGGCGTCCCCGCAGCCCACGTGCGGCGCGGGTCTGGGTCCCACCACCGCGGCCGGTCAGTGACCGGAGGGTAGTGAGCCAGGATGCGCACATCGGAGCGCTTCCTGGTCGCCTCGGTGCCGTCGTCGACGACGATGACCTCGACCTCGCGGGCGTCGCACTGATGGTGCTGGCAGTACATCTGCACGCGGCCGTGGTCGACTGCAAGGTCGCCGAACGAGACGATGCTGGAGGTTCGCCCGCACAGGTAGCAGCGGACGGGGGTCTCCTCGGCCAGGGTGCGCACCCACAGTTGCTGGCCGTGAGCCCACGCGTGACCGGGAGGGGGCGGCGCGGAGCGGTCGAGCGCAGCCATAGCATCGTGGAAATTCAGGCCTGGATTCGCGGCCTGGAGGGCGCGGGCATTCTTCTTGTGAAACGAATTCTTCGTCATGACAGTGACTTCCAATCACGTACTCGATCGGCGCAGCCCCGCACCCCACGCCTACCAATAGTGATCGGTGTGTGTCGCAGATCCAAAGGACCTAGCCCTTACTGTCGTCGGTGATGCGGGCACCTGAACGACGCGGGGTCAGCCATGCGACGCGGCTCTAGCGTCCAGTATATGCCCGATCGGGCGACAGGCCTCAACATCGGCCACCACCCACCCCCGGGGTCGTGCTGCCCTGCCGGTTCGTCGATCACAGCGTGTCGGGCTTGGGTGGCTGCGTGTGGACAGGCCCGCGCGGTCACCGGCGAGATGGGGGCCGCGGAACCACACCGTGAATGTCGGTGCCCCGTCGTAGAATTACGGTGTTCGTCCAAACGGGCAGGCGTGCGCGTCTGCTCACCTACGAAGGGAACTTCAGCATGGATAACTGCGCAGAATCGGCGACCCTCTACTTCAAGTCCGGCTCCAGCGACAAGGTGTACCGCGCGCAGATCGACGCCGCCGACGGCGGAGGCTACGTTGTGAACGTTGCCTACGGTCGTCGAGGTGGAACCTTAGCCACCGGAACCAAGACCAAATCGCCGGTCGATCACGCCGCGGCGCTGCGGATCTTCGACAAGGTGCTGTCAGAGAAGCGATCCAAGGGATACACCGACGGGGAGGCGGGAACCCCCTACCTGCACAGCGAGAATGCGGGCCGCGTCAGCGGGCTGGTGCCGCAGCTGCTCAACGTCATCGACGAGGCCGAAGTCGGCCGCGTCGTGGCTGACCCGCTGTGGGTCATGCAGGAGAAGTTCGACGGACGGCGGCTCATGCTGCGCAAGGTCGGCGGCACCGTCGAGGGCATCAACAAGCTCGGTCTAGTCATCAACGTCGCAGCACCTATCGCCGCTGCGGCACAGGCGATTCCGGGTGACTTCGTGCTCGACGGAGAGGCGATCGGAGACCGCTTCCATGTGTTCGACATGCTCTCCCACGACGGTACCGAGCTGCGTGAGCAGCCCTACAGTGCCCGCTACGGCGCTCTGACTGCCCTGCTCGACACCGCAGGCCCGTCAGCGCACCTCGGGTACGTCGACTGCTGGACCGACGCCGCCGATAAGGCCGACCAGCTCGCAACACTTCGGACGCGCAACGCTGAGGGGGCGGTGTTCAAGCGATGGGACGGCCCCTATCGGCAAGGACGCCCAAGCAGCGGCGGCACGCAGCTCAAGCTGAAGTTCGTGGCCACGGCATCCGCGGTGGTCACCACCATCAACCAACAGCGCAGCGTGGGCGTGAGCCTGCTCGATAACGGTGACTGGCGCAGCGTCGGGAACGTGACGGTGCCCGCGAATCAGAACGTTCCTCAGCTCGGCGATGTCGTCGAGGTGCGCTACCTCTACGCCGCCCAGGTCGGCGGCGCGCTCTATCAGCCCGTCCTGCTCGGTGTGCGCGATGACGTCGAACCCACCGAGTGCGTAGTGGCTCAACTCAAGTTCAAGGCCAGCTGAGCACGGCGGCGGTGCCCCGAAAGGGTGTGTCAGGCACCCCTCGGGGCACCGCCCGAGCCGGCGCGGTTGCCGGCGGAGTAGGTGCCACCGGTCAGCAACGGTGCACCATCCTCAGCGAAGAACGCTGTCTTCAGCGCCGCGGCGGTGAAACCGAGGAAGTGAGACAGCGGAACGAGCGCCAGGAGGCTGAGGGTCGGATCCGGGGCTGCAGCGACAGGGACGCCGCCGCGGCGCAGTGTTCGGTAGCCACGGTCGAACTCTCCAAGGGTGAACCCGGCAGCGAGATCATCAGCAGCCCAGGGCAGTTCGAGGTAGGGCAGGCCAAGGTCATCGCGGATGTCATCGCCGAACACGCCGTAGAGGAACCGTTCGAGCACTTCCCGGTCCGCGGCGTACAACAGGGTGCGTTCCTCGGCGTCGTCGTCGGCCTGGGTCAGCCGCAGCCGGTCTCGCACCTGGCGGATGAGATACCGCGTCGTCGGTGGACCCATCTGCGATCGCAGCACGAGGGTGTCAGTGGAGTCGTCAGTGCTCCAGGCGTAGCCGGCGGCGCGCGCCCAGCCCAGACAGTCGGGGCTCAGTGCCGGCGCCGCCATGGTGAGCAAATGTAGCCTGCCGGCTGACCGGGGCGAGCCCATCGGCCTTGCCGCCGAGCGTGCGGAGCCCCCTGACCAGCGACTATGACACGTCCCGCCAGTGGCGATCGCAAGCCCGGCCCTGAGCTGTGGTGCAGTGACCAGGCGGCCGGCGTAGCGCGCCCGGCGCCGCCAGTCTGGTGCCCCACGCTGCGGGGACGTGACACCTGCGCTGGTCAGGTGCCAAAAAAGATGTGCAGAAATAGCCCGGCGCCACGTCTTATGGTGGAGACCATGGCCGACAACGTGCTGCCGATGCACCGTGCTGGCCGCGGGCGCCGCGCCCCGGTCTCCGGGCATCTCTTCACCGTCAAAGACGTCGCCGACGCCAGCGGACTACCGCAGCCCGCCATCGGCCAGCTCGTCGGTCGCACATGGACTGACCAGGGGTGGATGTTCACCGCCGACCAGATGCAACTGGCGATCGACATCGCTGCCGAACGCCGCGGCCAGGCCTCGCCCGCCGGTTCGGACACCAGGTAGCAGCGCAGCAACCCCAGCGCACGCGGGGCGCCTGGCCGGTTCACTGCAGCGTCGCCGTCGACCGCAGACTGTCCACCGCCGAGGAAGAAAACCAGTGCTCGCGGGCAGAAACCGAGTGAGCCGACGGTAAATTAACCAAGGTGTCGCGATTCGTGATCAAGCACGTACAGACCGGTCCGCCGGAACTGGCTTCACAGGTGCCAGCTACCGCATCAACAGTGCATCTGCGCCTCGACGAGACCACGGGCGACCCGGTGTTCCACGCCGCCCTCGACGAACCGTGGAAAATCTATCTCCACGACACTGCTGCCGCGGCCGGCCTCCCCGCCCAGCGACTAGGCCGCGACGACGCTGGAGCGTTCGCGTGGGTTACCGAGGTGACCGTGTGGCCGCACCGGCAAGGGGACCAACCGCATCCCGGCATGACCGACTTTGCCATGAACCTCACTTACGTCCTGGATGCCACCCAGGCCGCCGAAACGCCCAACGAGCATCCCCTCGCCGTCATCCTCATCGACGATCTCCCCGACGAGCTGACCGCGGACCCCGCCGCCGCATCAGGCGACACCCACGTGGTCACGCACACCGACACCGGGCAGCGATCGCACGTGACCGCAGGCAGCGAGGAGGCCCAGAGGTCGACAGTCATGACTGCGCAACCCAATTCGACGGCATCCGCCGGCGGTCTCATCCTGCACAGCCTGAGGACCAACGGCCAACTGAGCATCGATTTGCCGGTCGACGCCACCTTGGTGCGCCCCCTCGACCCCGCCGATGACACCGCGCAACGCTGGCTCGTGACACTCGGCCGCCCCGCGCGCTACGTCGCGCAGGAACACACCGGGGCGCAACGCGCCAAAACCATCTCCGATGTGGTGATCACCGCCGACACCGATGCCGCTACCTGGATCACCGGCGACCGGAATCGCACCGTACGCATCGCCGTGGTCACCGGTGACGACCTCGGCCCAGGTGGCCCGACCGTGACCGAGATCGGCACTGCCACCGTCGATATGGTCGGGCAACCGCCCCGCCACCAAGACGCACGAGGTGACCAAGACCTGCCCGGAAGGCTACGTGAGCGCAACGCCAATATCCGTGCCCAACTGAGCATCTGGATCGCCCGTCTGACCGTCGTCGCCGGAGAGCGGCCCCGCGGCGCCCCACTGGAGATCCCCAGCGCGCTCGCTCAGCCAGGCTATTGCCTCGATCAGGACAAGCTGATCTACCGGCCGACCGACCAGCCGGCGGTGAGCACGCACAACGAGGATGAGCTGCTCTACTGGATTGTCTCCGACGTCGCCCAGTCACTGGCCAGGACCTGGGTTCGGCGTGCGCCGTCCTACCGCGGCGACGGTGACGAACGCTCCCGAACGCTGCTTCATCAGAGGTGGTGGACCCTGATGTCGGCGCTGTCCGCCGACTGGGGCGACCGCGCGGCGGATAGCCGGGTGTGACCGGCGCTCCTTCGCAATCGGTCAGCCGGCGACGGAAACAAGCGTGCGGCGAGGTACTTCTCCAGTAGCGCAGGCCGCGGGGCTTTCCGATGCTCCCGTGAGGTGACCCAGCCTGACGCTCACCGCGAGGAGGAGCACGCGCATGGCGCCAAACAGGGCATGCCCCCGGCTATCGAGACACCGGCTCGGGTCCGCCGCAGTGGACGCCCGGGGCAGACCATGGTCGCCAGTGCGACCCATCATGTCGGCCACGTCGAGGGCGCATGTGCAAGGCAGCTGACGAACCCGGCGGGCCGCGGCGGTGCGCTGCAGAAGCGCGCACGCACTACCAACGGTCGGCGCAGCGCGTTGCCGAGCTGGAGCGTGAGTACGACCGCCTGACCGCCCAGCTCGATGCGCTCACCGCGCAACGCGAGTCCGTGGTGGGGGACATCGACGAGCAGGGGGCCGTGCTGTTCGAGCAGCTCACCGGACACCGACCCGTCACCATCACCAATACCCTCGGCCACGAAGTCACCACCAGCTTCACCGTGGGCGAGCACACGCCGAGCGTGAATCTGCGTTGGGAGGGTCCACTGCCGTGGGGCTCGTGGAAGGAGGCGGCCGACCTGGAGCCTGCGATCGCTCACGCGCTGGCAGTAGCTCTTCAGCGTGGACTCTGGAAACAGGACGACCGATTGCAGCGAATTCGTCTGCCGCACTGCAGTAAAGAGATCAGTCTCGGCGCCAGTTCCAAGATCAAGAACGGTGCATCGTTCATCGTCATCGACACGCGGGAGACCCACGAGTACCGCGGCTCGACGAGCTTCCTCGAACTCGACGGCAAAGCGGCCAAATGGCTGGCAGCCGAACTCAAGGCGGGCAGTCAGCGGTTGCTGGACCTAGAGCAGAAGGTTTCGTAAGGCGCTCGCGCACAATCTATGTGGCGAAGCGTCCGGTTAAAAGATGCGCTTGACCACGACATCGGTGGGCATCGCCGCGATGCGCACCACATCACCGCGTTGCGGGGCGTGCACCACCTGACCGCCGCCCAGGGCGATCTGCACGTGCTCGGGGCCGCGGCTGCTGAACCGGGAGAACACGAGGTCGCCCGGCTGAGCATCGGCTGGGTTGATCCGCGTGCCCAGCTTGATCTGGTCGTAGGTCGTGCGGGGGATGTTCTCTCCGGTTGCCTGCGCGGTGGCCCACTGCGACAGCCCCGAGCAGTCGAACCCGCCGCCGGTGGGGCCGCTGGCGTTGCCGCCGCCCCACACATACGGCAACCCCTGCGCGGTCAGCGCTTTCTCCGCCATCCGCCGGCCGGCCTCGCTGCCTCCGCGGCCGGACGGCAGCGCCGAGGCCGATCGCTGCTCACCGGAGGAGCTGTCCTTCGTCGAGGACGCCGGCGAGAACGCTGACGCCAAGCTCGCCGCCGGGGAAGACAGCGCACTCAACGGTGAACCGCCCCCGCCACCGGGCATCCCGCCGCCACCGCCGGGCATGCCGCCACCGCCAGGCATGCCGCCGCCGGGCATGCCGCCCCCGGCGCCCTGCATCGCCGCCTTGGCCTGCTCGTAATAGCGCTGGGCGAGACGGTCGACGAGCACCCGGCGCAGATCAGCCGGCGGCATTTGTGCCCGCACGGTGTTGGCGCCATTGCCGACGGCATCGACCTTGGCTTGCAGCACGCCCATCTGCCCCATGGGCGTGCCCTCCACTGGAGCCAACTGGCCGCGCCGGTCGGCGTAGGTGTCCTGGGTGCCGTTGAGCTCATCGCGGGCTGCGGTCACATTGGCCGCCGATTCGTCGACGACAGGCACCAGCGAAGGGTCGACCTCGGCCAGGGCGGCGCTGATCTCAGCCTGGCTCTTGCGCTCGTCGATCAACTTGTCGATGAAGGTGCCCAACCCGCCCGGAAGGGCATTGAGACGCTGCTGGATCTGGGCGGGTACCTGCGACGGCAGTGGGGCCGTGACCGGCGTGCCCTCGCCCAACAGCCCCCGCAACTGGTCGAGGATCTGGGTTACCTCATCGCCGGTGCTCATCGCAGAGTGACCTCGATGGCGCAGAGGATGAGCGCCTGGCGCGCTCGATCAGCTGTGTCAGCCACGCGGTGCTCCCTCCCGTGTCGAGATCAATATTCCCACGACTGGGGATCATGTCGTGGTTGTCGCACGTCACGTCTTCTCGCGGGTGTGGTTCGATTCGCCACTCTCACCGAGGCCCAGTTATCGAAAATCGTCAGCTGTCGGGGCCGGGTTGAGTCCACAACCTGGGGCATCATGAGGCGAACACGGTCTCTCGCGGACCGGTCATGCACACGCGTCGGGCTCCGCCGCGGCGAGCACACTCAAGGAGAACCCACGATGACGGCAACAGGCGATGCGAAAGCAGAACTGAGCCAGCTGGTGGTGCGCTCACCCTCGGCGCGCAAAGCCGAAGTCTCGGCCCTGCTCCGATTCGCCGGCGGTCTGCAGGTCGCCCACGGGCGGCTGGCCGTCGTGGCCGAGGTCGACTTGCTGGGTACCGCCCGGCGGTTATGCCGAGACGTCCACGACCTCTTCGGACAGACCCCCACGATTCGGCCGGTCGCTCCGGCCGGCGGCCGCGGTGAGAAGTATCTGGTGCGGGTCACCGACAACGCCGAGGCCCTCGCCCGCCAGACCGGGCTGCTGAACCCTCGCGGTCAGCCGGTGCGTGGCATGCCCGCCCACGTGGTAACCGGTCAGCTTCCTGACCTGGAGGCGGCGTGGCGTGGAGCGTTCGTCGCGCGGGGGTCGCTGGTGGAGAACGGTCGCACGCGCGGCATGGAGGTCAGCTGCCCAGGCCCCGAGGCGGCGCTGGCTCTCGTCGGCGCCGCGCGCCGACTGGGTGTGCAAGCGAAGATGAACGAGATCCGGGGCGTCGATCGCGTCGTTGTGCGCGACCCCGAAGGCGCCGGCGAGATGCTGCGGCGCATAGGGGCGGTCCAGACACACCAGACCTGGATGCAACGCCGTCAGCGCAGCGTCGAACGCGTCCCGCTCGATCGGCCGTCCAACTTCGACGACGCCAACCGCAGACGCTCAGAAGCAGCCGGCGCAGCCACCGCAGCCAGGGTGTCCCGAGCGCTCGACCTCCTCGGCGCCACCGCACCGGCACATCTCGCGGAGGCGGGGCACCTGCGGATCGCGCACCCCGGCGCATCGTTGGAGGAACTGGGCCGCATGGCCGAGCAGCCGCTGAGCAAGGACGCACTTGCCGGTCGTCTGCGGCGGCTGCTATCCGTCGCCGACCGGGCCGCGCGCCAGGCCGGGCTGCCGGACACCTCGGAATACGTGCTTGGCGACAATGCCGGCGCCTCTGATCTCGAAGCACGACGGTCAGGCTGACCGCGCCTCCTCGAGTGACTGTCGCGGCCGCGTCATGTGAAAGGCCAGCTCACAGGCGGTATCCGGGCGTCGAAAATTGGTGCACGTGACCCTCCTGGCGGCGTGTGAGGATCTACGTAGCGACCAAAAGGTCCCACGTTCGACGTGGTGGCTGGTCGCGACGAGGCGAGAGGACGGTCAGGCCATGGACGCTGCGACGGGAACGTCGGGAACCAACGACCCGGACTGGACTGTAGTGCGCGACTTCATCCGCGATCTCAAGATCGCGTGCGATGACCTTCACGCTGAGCCGTTCAACCCTCAAGCGCGAGACACCGTACTGCGCCTACTTCAAAAAGGCAGTCCCGCAGCCGATTCCGCGCTAGAGCGCGTTGCGCGAGCACGCCAAGACCCAGACGCTGGTCACCTTCGGCTGCTCTCCGATCGGTAATCGGGGCGCGCGGACTTAGACCTGCTGAGTACGCCACCGCGCCTGTTCGAGTTCGGTGGTGTGTTCACGAACCGCCACGGTCAGATGGTGGACTTGCGCCGTCAGCTCGATGACGGCCGCAACGGCAGCCAGCCCGATCATCTCGCTCGCCGGAGGATCGGGGGTGGATTCGGGCGGGTGGCCCAGAGCCCGTGAGTGCGCCTCGTGGGCGTCGTCTCGGGCTATTTTCCGCGCTTCTTCAAGCGCCGCGTCGAGTTTTCTGATGTCGGGTTGGGGTGTAGAGGTGGTCATGGCGCGATCCTCGCTCATGATCGAGACACGGAACAGAATTCGCAGGTCGCAGCACCGCGCCGGCCGCCGCGTGGCCGCACCGTCATGGTTAGGTCGAACCCGGCCAGAGGTTGTGAACGCGGCCGCCAAGGGGAGGACGAGATGAGCTACCAACACGACGACCAGGCCGCGGAAGAGGCCGCACGCCATGCCCTCGCCGCGGAGCAGCTCGACACCCTGCGAGACCGACTGGCTGCAAAGCGCCGCGCGCTCGGGGAGGGCGGAGTGCGCGGGCACCGCATCGACATTGGCACCAACTGGGGCGAAGCCCTGCCCCCGGCGCTGCGCGACACCACCAGCGTCTCCCGCGGCGATGTGTTCGACTTGGCCGCCACAGGTGACTGGCCGGCGGTGTTCGCTGCCAGCTTCATCTGGGGCACCGGACGTATCGGCTACGGGCCACACCGCTACCGCGAAATTGTCGAGGGGACCCATGGGCGACTCGGTGAAATGCTCACGGCCGCTGCAGAAGCCGCACAGCACGACGTCATCGCGGGGTACGCGCAGTTCTACGGGGGGTACGACCCAAAGCAGCGCGCGTCCGCCAACGCCGACGGGTGGTCGCGGATCGACAACTTCGGCCCGGCGTTCTTCACCAAGTTCCTCTACTTCACCACCCCCGGCGCACTGATCCTGGACAACGTGCTCGCCCGCAGAGTGCGCGATTTCGCAGGCATCCCGCACCTCGTCGTCGGCCGCGGCCGATCAGTGGCGTGGAGCCCGTACCGATACGCGGTGTACCTGAAGTGGATGCACCAGACAGCCCGCGCGCTCGACGCCGAACCCGACGAGCTGGAGCTGACACTGTTCACCCTGAAGTGACGGATCGCCGGCGCCGCGGCGGGGAAGAAAACCTGCTCCGCGCGATCGGATCGACTATCCCGTTCGGGCGGGCCGATGTCGGTGGCCATACGTATCATTAATGCTGTCGGACAACGACATACAGCGAACCGGCCGAACGCGAGCGTTCGGTTACCGAACCCGCGAAGGGACGCAACAGATGCTGAACTTAACCGCCACGACGCAGCCCGCACACACCGCCGCCCACGAGACCGGCCCCACCGCCCCCGGTCGCACGAGTGGCCAGGAACGGGAGGCGATCGCCAACGCTGCCGCGCGCATGGCGGCGCTGGGAATTGACCCCAACGCAGCGGTCTACGTCGATGACGAGAACAGGCTTCCGTCCTACGCGCGGCATCTCGGCGCCGCGTGGGGCGGCCAAGAGCTGGATGACGAAGAGCTGGACTACGCCATCGGATGGCTGCCCGCAGAGGCGTTCCTCAACGACGACTCACCCTGGCCCGGGTCATACAACCCGTACATCACCCTCGCCCACCTGCGAGCGCTCGCCGGGGAGTGAACCGGCCCGCGCCAGAGCCGGTGGCGTAGCTTGCCAAGGAACACTAACGACCAGGGGGTTGAGCATGAAGCGCAGTCGGGGACGGCATGCCCGAATCGTGTGTGGCGCGGTCGGCGTAGTCGCCATCGTCGCGGGATGCGGAAACGCATCCGAGACACCAGAGGCCTCAACCTCCGACGCACCCGCTGCCACCGTCACCACGTCGGTGAGCCTGCCGATCTCCACGACCGATTCACCCGCCGCGGCCCCTCCTGCTCGTGCAGCACCTCCCGCAGTGCCACCAGGCAAGGTACTGGCTGGCCCGCAGTCCTCGTGCACGTCGACTGTCTCCGCCACACCGATCGACCTCACCGCCGTCGACGTCAAGGTCGGAGAGATGGCCGGCCGCGCCGGCACCAGCGCTCAGGTGACCATGACCTATACCGGGGACGTGCCGACGACCGGGACCGTGCTCTGGTCCCTGCTGGCCACCAACCCAGATGGCGCGAGCGTGCAGCTCGGCTACAAGACACTCGACGGGCAGAAGATCGGCTACTTCTACTTCCCCTTCGCCGAAGGCACCCAGCACAACATGGACGGCTTCGCCGACACCGATACCCCCGGCGAGATCGGCATGGTGCTACCCCAGGCCGGCCTCGACGCCCTGGGCCCGGTGTGGTGGTGGTCAGCCACGGTCAACGTCGACGGCAAGGACATCGACTTCTGTCCCGACCCGGCCTGAGCCCGCGACCGGGCACAATGACAGGTCCCCGGTCAGACGACCCACGGGCCGTCCGCCGCGGCAGCACGAACTGGGTCGAAACCGGGGAGGAGTGACTGAGTGGCCTCGCTGACGCGATACGGCACCGAAGTGGGATCGGCATTCAGCCTGCTCGGCCAGAACGAAAACGACCTGACCGCAGCACTCGGCTTCACCATGGCGCGCTGCACCGCACTCAGCGATGCAATACTCCGCCGCGTCTGGCCGACGCTCGGAGAAGGCGAAGACATCAGCTTCGCGCTGGAAGTCCGTGCCGAGATCGGCCGCACAGACCTTGAGGTGCGACTGCCCTCAGCGCTGGTCATCTTCGAGGCCAAACGGGACTGGCTGCTTCCCACGAAGATGCAACTGGCGCAATACGTCTCGCGCATCCACCGATCCGGGTCGGGCGCACTGGTATCCCTATCCCAGGCCTCCACTGCGCTTGCCGAGACGCAACTGCCCACCGAGATCCAAGGTGTCCCCGTGGTGCACCTACCGTGGCGCGACGTCCTCGCCGACATCGCCGCCACCCGATCGATATGCCGTGGGCGAGAACGTATCTGGCTTGAAGAGCTGCACACCTACCTACTGGAAGTGATACGCATGCGCACAGTGGCCGACAGCCTGGTCTACAGCGTGGTGCTCAGCGAAGACCCGCCCGGGCGGCGAGGGCACCCCGACATACCGCGAGTTCGTCACCGATCACCTCTGCTACTTCCACCCCTACGGCGTCGGGGGATGGCCCACCGACCCGCCGAACTTCATGGCGTTCCGGTGGGCCGGCGCCGTGCAACGCATCCACCGGATCATGCACGCCGATGTCGTCCCCACCATCCGCGACCGATACCCGTACCTACCCGCGAACGACGCCAGCGACCGACCGCACGCCGTGTACGACCTCGGTCCAAGACTTCCGCCGCTCGAACCCGTCCCCAACGGCGCCGGCATCTACCCGTCGTCACGACTCTGGGTCCTGCTCGATCAACTGCAGACCGCACCGTCACTCAAGGACGCGATCGCGGGGACGCGTGCACTCCAGGACAACTGGGTTAAAGGCTGACCGCGACACGCAAGAAGCTGAGACGCATTGCAGCCGGAATGCAATGTTCAAACTCTTTCCGTACCACACCGCACGGTGCTAGCCTTGCCCCAGTGGCAAAGGGTGTTTGCCGATAAAACGTCTATGTAGATGCGCCGCGCAGCGACTGCACTGACGCAAGGTTCTCAGAATCGCACCTAGGGCGAAGACACCACTCGCAATCGAGTGAGGTCGGGATTGCGCGGGATTTCGGCCTTACGAACTGCGAGGAGTGAACGCCATGACTAGAGACAATCGCCGCAAGAAGGCGGCTCGCGCGTACCAAGCCGAGCACGATAGCGGCTATACCGAAGGCCGCCGCGCCACCGAACGGTCCCCAGGAAGCGATCGCCGCAGAAGGGCCGCAGTAATGCTGGCCGTTCCCCGCCCCGATGTGTACACAGAACTACTGCGAATCCTCACCATCCCGATGGGTGACCCGTTCGTTCGAGGTCTCATCGACAAGATGTTGGATAAGGCAAACGCAGTGCCTCTGCAGAAGGACGCTGACACAGGGCAGCTTTGGAATGTAGTGATGGCCGGCGGGTGGGGAACCGTCGGCCAGGTGGACTCCAGGCACGCTCACGAACTGGCCGACTTCATTCGGACGCTCGTGGACGAACTCAATGATGATGCATTAGTCGCTGCGGCAACAGGACTCGGCATCACTGAGGGCGGTGTGAGCACTCTCGCTCGAATCGGCTACGAGATCGGCGCTGGAGAGGACGGTAAGGCGCGAATGGCGGGGGCGATCATCAGTCAGCGGCCTGGCGCTTCCGCAGAGGTGCGCGCCCAGGCGACCCAAGTCGCTGCTGGGGTACGGGAACATCTACGTGATAAGAGCGGCAAGGCGTGGGATGACTATGACCGAACAGTGCTGCGGCAGAATGTATTGGAGGCCTTCGCCAGGGTGGGCGACGCGTACCTGCAAGCGAGCGATTCCACAGAGGTGCGGGGCCTGACGTGGCGTCGTTTACCCGACGGTTCCCTGCGCGCCGATACCGCGGGACCCGATGGAAACACCGTCTCGGTGCTGCTGGAGGCACTTAACGAGGACGAGGACGAGGACGAGATTGTCGAGGGGCTGGAGCCAGAGATGTACACGGAGTTCTACCCGACAGGGCGGAACCGAATCGCCCAAACGTACATGTGCTTTGTCGGAATTTTCGATGAGGGTGATCGTGAATCAGACGTTGGCGCACTAAGTTTCGAAGAGCTGTACTCGTCGGGTCCCCACGGCCAGCTTGATGGGCAAAGAACCGCGATCGAGGTTCTGGCGGAGGTACTCGCCGACGCCTAGGTGCGAAAAGGGGGGTCGAGGAGGCCCGCGCGGCGCTTCGGCTCGCGCGGGCGCTTCGGCCCGTCGCGAGGGGCGGCAGATTTCGCGCCCGTTGCTATGGATCGCGGACCGTAGGGTTCAGTCCGTGCTCAGCGTTGACCGGAGTGGGTGGGTACCACCGCAATTCGTAGTGCCAGTCGACTCCCTGGGCGCCCTGCAAGCTGCCGACAACTCGGCCGGTGGCGTTTCGTTCGGCGATCCGGACGCGGTGCCAGTGTGCCTTGCGGATGTGGGCGGGTAGGCGCCGGCCGTGGGAACCCGGTGCGCCGGCCGTGGCAGTTGGCTGGCCGGTTGGTGGCGTCCGGTGCTGACGTAGAGCCGCCCCAGTACGCCAGCCGAGGTTTCCGATGTCAGTGGCCTTGATCTGGTGGGGCCGTGCGATCTGCTCGGGTGGGGGCCAATCAAGGTCAGGATCAGTGGCAGCGGTATAGAGCAGCAACGACAGCGACAGGGTGATCAGGGTGGGCAGCTCCCGGCCCTGGGATTGTTCAAAGTCAGTGGCCATTGAGACCGAGGCGTCGATCAGCTCGGTGAGGGTGGTTGCGTGGTCGGCCAGCTCACCGCGCAATTGGAACGTGACCGTCTGAAGCCGAGGGCGCGGGTCGCCGTCCTCTTTGAAGACCCAGAGGCAGCGCACCCCGTCTGACCCCGCAACGTCGACATAGCGCGTGAACTGTGCGCCGTCGAGTCGCCAGCGGTCCTCGCTCGTCGCCGCCTCCGATCCGCGATGGAGCCCGGGGGTGCCGGCGGCGTCGACCGAGCGGATGCCGGTGGCGATCATGCCGGTGTAGTGGCACAGACGAATGCCGTCGTGCAGCGAGAGCGGTTCGGCGAGGCTGTAGGCGATGGCGTCGAAGGGAAACCGGTCGAGCCAGTCGGGCACCAGCTCGACATCCGTGTGCGAGTCGATGAGGGCGGAGGCGAAGTCGCCGTCGACGCGCAGGACCACGGGACTGGCGTCCCAACGGTTCAACATCGCGGTTGTTGCAGCGCGCATCCATTGGCCATCGGGGCCACGTGTGCCGCCGCCGCCTGCCCACAGTCGCAGCGCCGCCACGACGTCGGCGGCATCATCGACCTTGATGTGCCGCTTACTGCGGCGGTCTAACCGAGCGCGCTTCCCCACGGCGTTCATCCTGCACTGCTGCTGCGACACGCTCAGCTGCGAAGGCGGCCCACCGTGGCCGTGCGGTAGCGATCAGCCGGGCGCTTGAGTGCACATGGTGCCGCGGGCCGCACCCACCAAGCTCGCAGCCTGGGCAGGGCTCGCCCCATACTGGCCTGCAGTGGCGTCGATGACCGCCTGAGCGGGCTGCCCGGTGTAGAGCAGTCGGCACGCCTGCTTGCCGGCGAGCAGCAGCTGGTCATCGTTGCCGGGGAAGTTACCGCGGACACCATTGAGGAAATTGGTCTCATCGGCGCTCAACGGGATGGGCCACGCAGCGGCCGGCCCCGTCGCGGCCCCGAGGAGCGCCCCAGCCGCCACCACGGCCACCAGCGCCTTGATTCCTGCTCGCCTCATCTCGGTACCTCCCCTGTTGGTCCGTTTGCTCTCGACCAAGAGCCTACGGCGCTCCAGAGGGGCCCTGATGCACCAAAAGCGCCGGGGTCAGGAAAGGTAATCGGGGCCGGTCTGCCAGCACGGCGGAGCGATGAAGAGGGTGCTGGGGTCCTCGTGGTCGGGGTCGTAGTCCGGCGGCATGAAACTGGACCAACCCAGCGATGCCCAGAACTCGTCGGCGCGTTCGCTGTAGGCCAGGAGGCGGCGGTCAGGGTGGCGGCGCGCGAACTGTTCAATGACTAGCGTGCCGACCCGCTTGCCCCGCGCCTCGGTAGCGACCTCGAAGAAATCGATCTCCAAGCCTTCAGCACCCAGATCGGGCACCCCGGCGTAGTGATCAATCTCGATGCGGTCGCCGAGCTTGATCCGAGCCACCTCGGTACGCGCATCGAGCACTTGGACGTACCAGGGGTCGTCGTCTAGCTCACGCACCTCATCCCACCAACGGTCATGGTCGTAGCGCTGCGACTCATCGAATGGGGGGACCCACGAGTAGCGGTTCGCGGTGCCGCGACGGAGGTCGACGAACTCAAAGGTCACCTGGAAGAGCCTATGACTCGGATGACCCCGGCGGATCCGCTCCTCTTGGAGATGACGGAAACGAGCGGCTGAGCTGGTACTTCAACATAGGAATGTCTCACGACGCTGGGAGGACGGCAGTTGATGACGAGTCAGGTAGGGGCCCTGGAAGGTCGTGCAGTGCGCGCTGACAGTCACTCAAAGCGGAGGTGGCTCAGTAAATTTCGGTTCGGTCCGGCGTACTGCGCGGTGGTGGCGTGTGTGCTGACAGCAGGATGCACGGTCAGCACCAATGGCACGGTCGTCGCGGCCCCCACGCTGGGCCAGGCTCCGCGACCGGTCCCGACCGCAGCGCTGTCCAGTGTCCTGCTCAGTCCCCGCGAGGCAAGCTCGGTCATGGGCGCCTCACTCAGCGTCGCCAGCTCCAGGCAGGGGCTGTACGAGAACCGGCCACTGGACGATGGGTGCTTGGTATGGGGCCAGGCGCAGCGCCACACCTATGAGGGCAGTGGGTGGACCGCGGTGCGGGTCGAAGAGCTGCGCGATCGCCCCGATGATGCCGACCACATCGTCTATCAGGCAGCAGTGGCGTTCCCCGATGCGGCCAGCGCGCAGGAACTCTTCGCCGGCCAGGAGGCGGCGTGGTCGCGGTGCGATGATCGGCGGGTCGACCTCCGGGACCCAGGCGACCCCGATGCGCACTATTGGTCGCTGAACACCGCTACCGAGCAGCAAGGCGTGCTCACCATCACCCGCTCCCAAGAGGACAACCCAGGTTGGTCATGCCAGCGGGCGATGACGGTAACGAACAATGTGGTGGTTGACCTGGCGGCATGTGCCATGGACGTCAACGACCGCGGCGTCGAGCTGGCGCAACTCATCGTCGACAAGATCGCCCACGAGTAGTCGATCACTGAGGCTGAACCTGGCCCGCCCCTCCTACTGGTTTCGCTGCGTGCGATGGGAGGGGAGCGGATGATTGCCAAATGGGTGATGGTGACTCCGGCATCGATGACGATGACTTCATGGTCGAACACGCGGCCTGGCCCGATTACACAAATCGCGATAACTGGACTGAGGACGAGGCTAAGTATGCAGCCGAGTTCGAAGCGAAGCGCGAGCACCAGTCGAACGAAAGGAACCTGAGGCTGCACCCGTTGGCCGAACGCCCGTTCTCGGAGGCGTGGCTTCGTGGCGTTGCACTTTTCCACGATTACGCCGGCATCTTCGACCATTCTGGCAAACCGACACCAGAAAGCTACCGCGCCTGGCCGCCCGATGTCGTCTCGATCAAGAAGCACATAGATGAACTGTCGTCGAGTGACGCAGTATTTATCGCCGCAATGGTGAGCTTCTTCAATGGCGACGCCGGCGGCAAACTCTTGCGCGGGCTGGGGGCATCGGGGCTGAGCGACATAGCTGCCAGCTTGAACAAAGAGCGCCGGCAGATTCTCGCTGATTTATTGGTGAGCTACCCGGGCTGGTGAAAGTCCGTCGACGTCGGCTTAGCAGCGTTCTGCAGCGCCTCTTGGATAAGTGCTTCGCCAGTCGCACTGAGAGATTGCTGGCGCCGGTCTGCTTCGGCGTACAGGGCCTCAGCCGTTTCTGGGTGCAGTCGCACCTCAACCCGCACCCGTGTCAGTTTGTGAAGCTGTGGTCTTTGCCATGGCGTCATCTCTCCCTCTCCCTCTCCCTCGATGTGGTCCATGGATGGCGAGCTTAATGTGAAATGCGTGAATTGCATTGGCGCAAAACGCATACGGGACTTAGCGGTGTCAAGTCCCCGGCGCCCATCGGAGGCAGGCTGAAGCCACGGATGGGCTCATATGCACTCGCCGAGGCGACCGCGGTTCCCGACCGTGTAGGCGCGTCGGCCCAAAACTGCTAGCGGTTGGTGTGGGCGACTTCGGAGAGCTTGATGTGTGGCGGCTCGGTCAACGGTGGGCGGCCCCTTCTGTGCGGCGGTGGTTGCTGAGCATCTCAGCTGACGGCCGGGTTGAGGTGGCGGTTTCTGGGGTGGAGTCGTGTGCGCGCGCTGGGGTGCCGGCCTGTTGTCCGGGCTTTGGTGGCCGGCGGAGCCGGGCGCCGGCAGTGGATGGGCAGCAGTGGTGAGTCGCCGGCGGGGCCCAGGGGGTCGAGGTTGTGGGGGAGGGGCCAGTAGGAACATTGACCCTCAGGTATTGCAGTCGCACTAGTGCGGGGCAACGTCCGTGCGGGAGTGGGCGGGCTCGCGGTAGCAGCGACTCCTCGATGCGAGGAACTGCAGCCGGGGAGCGCCGTAGGCGCCGCTGCATGCAATCGAATACTGCTGCCCCGCAACGCATATGATGGGTTAGGGCGCAGCCCGGGCGCTAAGTCGAGATGCCAAGTCGGGCAACGACCTCGAGTCAGATCCGCCGGCCGGCACCCATAGCCCACCCACCACGGTCGAGGCGAAGCCGAGACGGAGTAGCCGAAAACCACTGCAATACAGTATGATTGAAGAATGACCAATGGCGAAGCCATCACCACCAACGGATACCAAAACCGTTGCAGCACAACGGCAAAGCGACCGCCGGCGATGGCCGCAGGCCATCCAACCCAACCCGTCAACTCGAAAACCGTTGCCTAACAACGACACCCAACCCGGCACATAGGCGCCGCCAGGCGCCGGCCTCGATGCCCGCCGCAGGCGGGCTCCTTCCACCCGGCGAAGCCGGGGGG
>NZ_BCTA01000037.1 GCF_001570485.1 Mycolicibacterium novocastrense | reverse complement strand
ACGTCCTTCATCGGCTCCCAGTGCCAAGGCATCCACCATGCGCCCTTAAACACTTACACACAAAACAGATCAAAAAATATTCTCGGAAGAATAGAAAATTGCATTATCAACAACAGGACCCAA
The DNA here is from genome assembly GCF_001570485.1 of Mycolicibacterium novocastrense. Classification (GTDB taxonomy): domain Bacteria; phylum Actinomycetota; class Actinomycetes; order Mycobacteriales; family Mycobacteriaceae; genus Mycobacterium; species Mycobacterium novocastrense. Next base: position 1,738 of record NZ_BCTA01000037.1, on the reverse strand, counting down.
AGGATCCCGCTGCAGATGCTCGCAACCACTATCCACAAATCAAACACCACACCCCACCACCAAAGCAGGGCGACAACACAGTCCTATCTCCGGTTTCCCACACAGGGACGAAGAGATAGCGGGCTTGTTGTCTCAAAGCCCAATAGTGTGTTGGCGGTTCCTCAAAGCGGCGTTTCCCACACCACTTCAAACGTTTGTCGTGCACCCACCAGCGGCCCACTACAGGTGCTGGCACTGATCTCCCAACCGCAACTGATCCCACAAGGGTGTGGGGGCGGGGGAACAAAAAACGGTGCTCCTTAGAAAGGAGGTGATCCAGCCGCACCTTCCGGTACGGCTACCTTGTTACGACTTCGTCCCAATCGCCGATCCCACCTTCGACGGCTCCCTCCCACAAGGGGTTAGGCCACCGGCTTCGGGTGTTACCGACTTTCATGACGTGACGGGCGGTGTGTACAAGGCCCGGGAACGTATTCACCGCAGCGTTGCTGATCTGCGATTACTAGCGACTCCGACTTCACGGGGTCGAGTTGCAGACCCCGATCCGAACTGAGACCGGCTTTGAAAGGATTCGCTCCACCTCACGGCATCGCAGCCCTTTGTACCGGCCATTGTAGCATGTGTGAAGCCCTGGACATAAGGGGCATGATGACTTGACGTCATCCCCACCTTCCTCCGAGTTGACCCCGGCAGTCTCTCACGAGTCCCCGCCATAACGCGCTGGCAACATGAGACAAGGGTTGCGCTCGTTGCGGGACTTAACCCAACATCTCACGACACGAGCTGACGACAGCCATGCACCACCTGCACACAGGCCACAAGGGAAACCACATCTCTGCAGTCGTCCTGTGCATGTCAAACCCAGGTAAGGTTCTTCGCGTTGCATCGAATTAATCCACATGCTCCGCCGCTTGTGCGGGCCCCCGTCAATTTCTTTGAGTTTTAGCCTTGCGGCCGTACTCCCCAGGCGGGGTACTTAATGCGTTAGCTACGGCACGGATCCCAAGGAAGGAAACCCACACCTAGTACCCACCGTTTACGGCGTGGACTACCAGGGTATCTAATCCTGTTCGCTCCCCACGCTTTCGCTCCTCAGCGTCAGTTACTGCCCAGAGACCCGCCTTCGCCACCGGTGTTCCTCCTGATATCTGCGCATTCCACCGCTACACCAGGAATTCCAGTCTCCCCTGCAGTACTCAAGTCTGCCCGTATCGCCCGCACGCCCACAGTTAAGCTGTGAGTTTTCACGGACGACGCGACACACCACCTACGAGCTCTTTACGCCCAGTAATTCCGGACAACGCTCGGACCCTACGTATTACCGCGGCTGCTGGCACGTAGTTGGCCGGTCCTTCTTCTATAGGTACCGTCACTTGCGCTTCGTCCCTATTGAAAGAGGTTTACAACCCGAAGGCCGTCATCCCCCACGCGGCGTCACTGCATCAGGCTTGCGCCCATTGTGCAATATTCCCCACTGCTGCCTCCCGTAGGAGTCTGGGCCGTATCTCAGTCCCAGTGTGGCCGGTCACCCTCTCAGGCCGGCTACCCGTCGTCGCCTTGGTAAGCCATAACCTCACCAACAAGCTGATAGGCCGCGGGCCCATCCCACACCGCAAAAGCTTTCCCCTCCCAGCCATGCGACCAAAAGGAAATATTCGGTATTAGACCCAGTTTCCCAGGCTTATCCCAAAGTGCAGGGCAGATCACCCACGTGTTACTCACCCGTTCGCCACTCGAG
>NZ_BCTA01000036.1 GCF_001570485.1 Mycolicibacterium novocastrense | reverse complement strand
CGCCGGTGGGGACATCATCTCCGACAACGAGGGCCCGGTCATCAACGATGTCGACATGAGTGGAGGCAACGGTGGAGGCGCGGTCGGCGGTGACGGCGGCGGCGGTCTGATCGGTGTGGGCAACGACGGCGGCAACGCCACCGGTGGGGCCGGCGGTTCTGGTGGGGGCATCGTGATCAACGACAACGACACGACCACCACCACCGTGGAGGGCAACCAGACCACCGTCGGCGATATCGACGGCAGCGTGTCTGGGGGTATCTCGGGCGGGACGAGCATCGAGGACAACTCGGTGGACAACTCGGTGGACAATTCGGTGGACAACTCCGGGCAGGACAACTCGACTGACAACTCCGGTCAGGTCAACACCGACGTCGATGTGAGCACCACCGTCGACACCGGCCTGTTCTGAGTCCAACCACACAACGCCAGCCCAACCACACAACGCCACTGGCGGGGATCAATCCACGATCCCCGCCAGTCGGCACGTCTACCGCGTGTCAGCGGCCGGGTAGGGCGTGTTCGATGATGGGGCGGCGCCGATGTGGTTCGCGCTCACGGCGTTTGGCGGCGAAGTACACCTGAGCGGTTTCCTCCGCGATCGCGTGCCATTCGAACTCGGAGGTGAGCCGCTCGCGGGCGGCGATCGCCCGTTGTTGGGCGGCATGCGGATCGTCGAGAACCGAGCGGACGGCCGCCGCCAGGCGCGCGGTATCACGCGGCGGGAAGGACATTCCGGTTTCACCGTCGATGACCGCTTCGCCCAACCCCCCGACGTTCGAGGTCACCAAGGGGATTCCGGTCGCCGCAGCCTCCAGGGCGACGATGCCGAACGGCTCGTAATGGCTGGGCAACACGGCGGCGTCGGCGGTGTGCAACAGGTCCACCAACGCCTCGTGGTCGAGATGTCCGACGAACGCGGTCGCCTTGAGCACCTTGTACTTTCGCGCCTGCTCGACGAGCCAGTCCAGCTGGGTGCCCTCGCCGGCGACAGTCAGCGTGGTACCGGGGTGGGTGCGCCTGATTCGGGGCAGCGCGGCGATCGCGTCGTGGATGCCCTTCTCGTACTCGAGCCGCCCCAGGTACAGCAATTGCGCCGGACCGGTACGTACCTTGCGTCGGGCGAACGGCCAGCGGCCGCAGTCGATTCCGTTACGGATAACGTACGACTCGGCGAGTCCCGGCCCGAAGAGCTCCGAAACCTCATCACGCATCGATGCCGAACAGGTGATCAACGAGTCGGATTCGCGCACCAACCACGATTCCACCGCGTGAACCTGCCGGCTGATGCGCCCCGACACCCATCCGGAATGTCTACCGGCTTCGGTGGCGTGGATCGTGGATACCAGTGGCACATCGAAGTATTCGGCCAGAGCGACCGCGGGATGTGCGACCAGCCAGTCGTGTGCGTGCACGACGTCGGGGCGCCAGGGACGGCCGCGTTGCGACTTGAGCGTCAAACCGGCGCGGACCATCGCGTGGCCCATCGCCAACGTCCAAGCCATCATGTCGGAACCGAAGTCGAATTCGTGAGGATCGTGCGCCGCGGCGACTACGCGCACGCCTTCGGCGATCTCGTCGGTGGTCGGATGCGTGCTCGGGTCGGTGTTCGACGGTCGCCGGCTCAACACGACGATCTCGTGGCCCGCTTCGGCGAGCGCGGTCGCGAGGTGATGCACGTGCCGACCGAGCCCGCCGACGACCACCGGCGGGTACTCCCACGACACCATGAGGATTTTCACGGTCGCTCACCTCGGCGCGAGCGACCGCACAGTGGTGTGGTTTCGCGGCGTGTCGGTGTGCAAACACGGTCGCTCGCAGCTGACACAGAACGGCTCGGGGTCATCGCGGTAACCGCCGCGCGTCCAGCGCGCCGAACAGACCGTCGGCGCGGTTCCAGCCTTCGGCGAGACGCTGCGCATGCTCGTGGCGACCGGATGCCGCGGCGTCGGCGATCTCGCGGGTGGCGTGGGCGTGCAGATGCGCACGGTAGCGGGCATAGTCCGCCGCTGAGTCCTTGCTGACCATGAACGGCCAGTCGCTGGAGACGGTCAGCAACGTCTCGCGCAGGATCTGGTCGGCGACGAAGTTGCGTGCCGGCGGAACGTCGGTCTCGCCGAGCGCCTTGTCGACGGTCGTCAGCGCAGTGTCGACGACTTCGGTGTTCAGCTGCACCAGGTCAGCGACCTGCTCACCGGCCCATACCTGCCAGTCCTTACCGGAACCCCAAGAGCTGGGCGGTAGTTCGACGGGGGAGCCGACAAAGCCGTCGGCCTTGGCGTCGCTCAGCGTGCCGACGCGCACACCGGCCTGCGGCAGCGCGCGCAGCACCCGTTCGAGCCACACGGGGCCCTCGTACCACCAATGGCCGAACAACTCGGTGTCGAAGGCAGCAATGACGTGTGCGGGGCGCCCGATGCGTTCGCTCTCGTCGCACAGTCGCTGCCGGACGACCGCGACGAAGTCGGCGACGTGCGCGTCGATCGCGCGGTCGGCGCGCTCGGGGTCATATGGCGCCTTGGCTTCGGACGGCACGTTGCGACCCGTGACCCTGGCAGGCTTGAGTCCGGTCGTGTGGTCGTAGGTGTGGAAGTCGCGGTAGGCGGCGTGACCGGGGTAGCCCGATTTCGGCGACCACACCCGATAGCTGACGTGAAGGTCCCTGCCGAAGGCCACCACGTCCGAGGATGCGACCGGACGGCCGAGCGCGGTGTCGCCGTGCAGGGACGGCCCGTCGACCATGAAGTGGCCGACACCCGCTGCGGCGTAGTCGTTCTCCATGCCGGGCGCATATGCGCATTCCGGGGCCCAGATACCGACGGGCGCATGCGCGAACCGCAAGCGGGCATCGGCCAGCCCTTCGCGCAGCGCGAATTCCCGCAGCCTCGGGTTCAGCAGCGGCTGGAACGGGTGCGCGAGCGGGCCGCCGAGCAGTTCGATGGTTTCGGCGTCGATCACCTCGCGCAGCAACGGGCTGCCTCCGTGCGCCCACAGCGTGGCGAAGTCCTCGAGGGCCTGCTCGGCCTCGGCGTGCTCGCGAACACCGAACTGCCGCAACGGATCCCCAAGAGTTGTTGCTTCCAGTGCGCGCAGCTGCCAGTTCGCCAGCCAGTGGTGCATGCCCGTCAGGCAGTACGGGTCGTCGAGTTGTGCGGTGACAACCGGCGTCATGCCCAGCGTCAGCTGGTGGCGACGGCCTTCGGTGGCCAGCGTGCGCAGCACCCGCATGAGCGGCAGATAGCACGCCGACCACGACTGATAGAGCCATTCCTCGCCGACGGGCCAGCGGCCGTGATGGGCCAGCCAGGGCAGGTGGGTATGAAGAACGAGGGTGAAGAGGCCCGGTACGGGGTCGGCGGGCTCCGGGGAAGTCACGGCCGCACCGCGATCGCGACCAGATCGAGGCTGTCGTCGATGTTTCGCTCGCGCGCGTCGACCAGATCGAAGTCGTCGCTGCGCACGGACGCCACGTCGGCGAGCAGGTCCTCGGGCCACGGGGCGTCGGCCAGCGCCCGCGCGACCTGGGCGTCGATGATCGACCCGCCGTGCCGAGCGTCGAGTTCGACGAGCCGGGGCCCGTGAAAGACCCCGTACACGCTTTCCACCGCGAAACCTTCCGTGGCGAGCAGTTCGGTCAGCTCGGCGGCGTTGAGTTCGCGGGTGTGGAACGGGTTGATCGGCGTGTCCCGGCCGGGGGAGAACGTGATCCGGTTCGGCGTCGACATCAGCAGACACCCACCCGGTCGCAGTACCCGCAGGCATTCGCGCACGAATTGCCCCTGATCCCAGAGGTGTTCGATGACTTGAAAGTTGACGACCACATCGACCGAGCCGTCGGCGAGCGGCAACTCGGCCAGGTTGCCGTGGCGCATGTCCACCCGCGGATACCGCGCACGGACGTGAGCGACCGTCGACTCGTCGTAGTCCAGGCCGATCACGCGGCGGGCCACGTCGGCGATCAGGTTGGCCCCGTAGCCCTCGCCGCAGCCCGCCTCGAGCACGTCGCGATCCGCGCAGCGGTCGGCCATCTGCTCGTAGACGACCTCGTGGCGGCGGAACCAGTAGTTCTCCTCCGCGAGTCCCGGAACCGTGCGCTCCCCGGTCAGGGGGAGGTCCGGTCCATCAGTAACAAAAGCGCTCATTGGAAGGCAGGCTAACGTGAAACGGCCCACAGACGAATGGTTCACCCCCTACGTGCTGCTAGAACACGAACTTCGACCCGCTACAGTGTTCCTGCGAACCGCCATAAGTTACCCGCGAGTAACATGGTGGTTGTTGCTCAAAGCGTGTTATTGCGGGCCGACCATCGGTCCCTTCGAGGAGGACGAACCAGACTCATGACGAACATCGTGGTCCTGATCAAACAGGTCCCTGACACCTGGTCGGAGCGCAAGCTCACCGACGGCGACTTCACTCTCGACCGCGAGGCCGCCGACGCGGTGCTCGACGAGATCAACGAGCGTGCCGTCGAGGAAGCGCTGCTCATCAAGGAGAGGGAAGGCGGCGACAGCACTGTGACCGTGCTGACGGCCGGTCCCGAGCGCGCGACCGAGGCCATCCGCAAGGCTCTGTCGATGGGTGCCGACAAGGCCGTGCACCTCGTCGACGAGGGCATGCACGGCTCGGACATGGTCCAGACCGGTTGGGCTCTGGCGCGTGCGCTGGGCACCATCGAGGGCACCGAGCTGGTCATCGCCGGCAACGAGGCCACCGACGGCACCGGCGGCGCGGTCCCCGCGATCATCGCCGAGTACCTGGGCCTGCCGCAGCTGACGCATCTGCGCAAGGTGACCGTCGAGGACGGCAAGGTCAGCGGCGAGCGGGAGACCGACGACGGCGTGTTCTTCGTCGAGGCGGCGCTGCCCGCCGTGGTCAGCGTCAACGAGAAGATCAACGAGCCCCGCTTCCCGTCCTTCAAGGGCATCATGGCCGCCAAGAAGAAGGAAGTCACCAAGCTCACGCTCGCCGAGATCGGTGTCGAGGCCGATGAGGTCGGTCTTGGAAACGCCGGCTCCAAGGTGCTGTCGTCGACGCCGAAGCCGCCCAAGACCGCCGGCGAGAAGGTCACCGATGAAGGCGACGGCGGAACCAAGATCGCCGAGTACCTGGTCGCTCAAAAGATCATCTAGGTCCCAAGACCGATACTGCGAAGAACATAGAGACGAGAGAAGAACTCATGGCTGAAGTACTCGTGCTCGTTGAGCACGCCGAAGGTGCACTGAAGAAGGTCACCTCGGAGTTGATCACCGCGGCTCGCAAGCTTGGCGAGCCCTCGGCCGTCGTCGTCGGCGCGCCGGGAACCGCAGAACCGCTCACCGACGGCCTGAAGGCCGCCGGCGCGGCCAAAATCTACGTCGCCGAGTCCGACGACGCGGAGAACTACCTGATCACCCCGCAGGTCGACGTGCTGGCATCGCTGGTGGAGTCGGCTTCGCCCGCCGGTGTTCTGCTGTCGGCCAACGCCGACGGCAAGGAGATTGCCGGCCGGTTGGCGGCGCGCACCGGCTCCGGTGTACTCACCGACGTCGTCGACGTCCAGGAGGGTGGCAAGGCCGTGCACTCGATCTTCGGTGGTGCGTTCACCGTCGAGGCCGAGTCCACCGGTGAGGTTCCGGTCATCACGCTGCGCGCCGGAGCCATCGACGCCGAACCCGCCGACGGTGCGGGCGAGGTCGTCACCGTCGAGGTGCCCGCTCAGGCCGAGAACGCGACGAAGATCACCAAGCGCGAGCCCGCCGTCGCCGGCGACCGCCCGGAGCTGACCGAGGCAACGGTTGTCGTCTCGGGTGGCCGCGGTGTGGGTAGCGCCGAGAACTTCAGCGTGGTCGAGGAACTGGCTGACTCGCTCGGTGGCGCCGTCGGCGCGTCCCGTGCCGCCGTCGACTCCGGCTACTACCCGGGCCAGTTCCAGGTGGGCCAGACCGGTAAGACGGTGTCGCCGCAGCTCTACATCGCCCTGGGCATCTCCGGCGCGATCCAGCACCGCGCAGGTATGCAGACGTCCAAGACGATCATCGCGGTGAACAAGGACGAAGAGGCGCCGATCTTCGAGATCGCCGACCTCGGCATCGTCGGCGACCTGTTCAAGGTCACGCCGCAGCTGACCGAGGCGGTCAAGGCTCGCAAGGGCTAGTTTTTTCGTGCACGAGGCCCCCGGACGCTGTCCGGGGGCCTTTTGCGTGCCGCGAGCGCTCAGCCATGTCCAGCCGCGGGCCGATGGGCGTACAAGGGTGAGCGCTCGGCGTTCAGGACTACGGACTTTCAAGGGTTCAGTCACCGCCACCGGAGTGCCAGTGTGGTGATAACAGGCACGAGGAAAGGTTCCGACATGAAGATCACCGTGATCGGCGCGACCGGACTCATCGGGTCGAAGGTGGTTTCGCTGCTCACCGCGGGAGGCCACGAGGTGGTCGCCGCGGCCCGCTCCACCGGCTTGGACGTGCTGACCGGCGCCGGGGTGGCCGACGCGGTCGCGGGCGCGGATGTGTTGATCGACGTGACCAATTCGCCATCGTTCGAGGACGACGCGGTCATGGACTTCTTCACGCGGTCGACGACGAACCTGGTACGCGCCGCGGCGGCCGCTCGGGTGGGTCACTACGTGGCGCTGTCCATCGTCGGCGTCGACGGCCTCCCCGAAAGCGGTTATCTGCGGGCCAAAGTCGCGCAGGAGCGGATCATCAGAGACTCCGGGTTGCCGTACAGCATCGTGCGCGCCACGCAGTTCCACGAATTCGCCGAGGCCATCACCGATTCGCTGAGTGACAACGACGAAGTGCGGGCACCCGATGCGCTGATCCAGCCGATCGCGGCCGACGAGGTCGCCGCCGAGGTGGCCCGCGCAGCCGTCGCGGCCCCGAGCAAGGGTCACATCGACGTCGGCGGCCCCGACAAGATCCCGTTCGCCGAGCTCGCCGGTGCGGTGCTGGCCAAACGCGGTGACGAGCGGCCCGTCGTGATCAGCACCGAAGCAACCTATTTCGGCACCCCGCTGGACCAGCAGAGCCTGGTGACCGGCGAGGCCGCCGTCATCGCCGGAACGCACTTCGCGGATTGGCTGGCGCGACGATGACCCCCGCAGTGCCCGAGAACAGCCTGGACCGGGTCATCCGGGAGCGGCACTGCACGCGAAAGTTCCTGCCCGACAAGCCCGTACCGCGTGAACTACTCGACGAGGCACTCGAGCTGGCGATGCGTGCGCCGTCGAACTCCAACATTCAGCCGTGGCGCCTCTTCCTGGCCACCGGCGCGCGTCGCGACCAACTCGTCGAGGCCCTGCTGGGCCGCGCTTCCGCCGGTTTTCCCGCGACCATGGGCATCCCGGAGAGTTTCGCTCCGCTACGGCACGAACTGGGCGCGTTGGTCTACGGCTCGATGGGGGTGGCCCGCCATGACGCCGAAGGACGGCGTCTCGCACAGCTGCGCAACTTCGAGTTCTTCGGCGCCCCGGTGGCAGGAGTGGTCTGTATGCACCGTGATCTCGGACACGCCGACAGCCTCGCGGTCGGGATGTTCCTCCAGACGCTGGTGCTCGCACTGACCGAGCGCGGTCTCGACACCTGTGTGCAGGTTTCGGTCGCGCACTTCCCGGAGGTACTGCGCGAACAGCTGGACATCCCCGCAGACCTGCGGGTGCTGTGCGGACTCGCGATCGGGTACGCCGACCCGGACTTCCCGGCCAACCACGTGCGCACACCCCGCAACGCGGTCGCAGACAACGTCGTGGTGTTGCGCGACTGAGCGCTCGGCCAGGCGGGGCAATTCGTCACCTGGCGCTCATCGACACGTCATGCATCCGATGCCGCCCGGAGAGGCGGCTGGGCGACCGTGCAGCCATGAGCACTGCTTCTGTACTCATCGCCCCCGAGGAGATCGACCGCGGCCGGACCGGTTCTGCAGGGCCCGCCCCGCGCTACACCCTGCTGCTCACGACGGACGCCACGCTCATCGAGGCGGCGCAGCGGCTGCGCCACGAGGTGTTCACCGCTGAGCCCGGATTTGCGCTGGCCGGTTCGGCCGGCGGTCTGGACGCCGACCGCTTCGACGAGCACTGCGACCACCTGCTGGTACGCGAGGATGTCACCGGCGAACTCGTCGGCTGCTACCGGATGCTGCCGCCCGCGGGTGCCGTTGCCGCCGGAAGCCTCTACAGCGCAACCGAATTCGATGTACGCGCATTCGATCCACTGCGGCCGGGACTGGTCGAGATGGGCCGGGCTGTGGTGCGGGCCGATCACCGTAACGGAGCCGTCGTACTCCTGATGTGGGCCGGGATTCTGGCCTACCTCGATCGCTGCGGGTACGACTACGTCACCGGCTGCGTGTCGGTGCCCGTCCGCGGACCCGACGGTCACCCGCCGGGCGCACAGATCCGCGGAGTCCGCGATTTCGTCCGTCGTCGCCACGCCGCGCCGGCGCTTTACACCGTGCACCCGTACCGGCCGGTGACCGTCGACGGCAAGGTGCTCGACGACATCGACCCGCCGCAGCGGCTCGCCGTGCCTGCGCTGATGCGTGGTTATCTGCGGCTCGGCGCCCAAGTGTGCGGTGAGCCTGCGCACGACCCCGACTTCGGTGTGGGCGACTTTCCGGCGTTGCTCGACAAACGCCGGGCCGACACGCGCTACCTGCGCAGGCTGAGATCCGTGGAGGCGGCCGCCGCGGTGACCGGCGGAATGGCGTCGTGAGCACACGCTGGGTGCCGCAGGCGTCCTGCGATGCGAGCTGCGTCGGCGCAGGCGCCGGACTCTCCGGGCGTCGGGCGGTCATCGCCTGCCGGGTCGCCGTACGCGTCACCGCGGCCGTGCTGCTTCTGCTGCTGGCGCCCATGCTGGCGGTCCCCGCTCCCGGCCGCTCCCATCTTCAGCGCGGCTACTGTCGGCTGCTGCTGTACTGCCTGGGCGTGCGGATCAGACTGTCGGGGGGCCCGATCCGCAACCTGAGCGGCGTTCTGGTGGTCAGCGGCCATGTCTCCTGGGTGGACGTCTTCGTGATCGGCTCGGTGCTGCCCGGCCGGTTCGTCGCCAAATCCGAACTCGTCAGCTGGCCGGGCCTCGGCTTGCTGGCCCGACTGCTGAAAGTGATCCCGATCGAGCGGTCGAATCTGCGGCGCCTGCCCGAGGTGGTCGGTGCCGTGACCCGCAACCTGAGTGCCGGCCATACCGTGGTCGCCTTTCCGGAAGGCACCACCTACTGCGGACTGGCGTACGGCCGCTTCCGTCCCGCCATGTTCCAGGCCGCCATCGACGCAGGCCGGCCGGTCCAGCCGTTGCGGTTGGCGTACCAACACCCCGACGGCGCCGCCTCGACCGTGGCCGCCTATGTGGGCGACGACACACTGTCGGCCTCGATCCGGCGACTGGTCACCACGAAGCGCACGGTCGCACGGGTGCACGTAGGGTCGCTGCAGCTACCGGGAACCGACCGCCGCGACCTGGCGTATCGCTGCGAGACCGCGGTGCGGGGCGATACGACGAGTCGCCCCTCGGGTCACGCGCTCGTGGCCTGAGCGAATCGGGGGAGCCCCGGCCCGGCGGCTATTCTGGACTGGTTATGACCTCGGATCAGCCGGTCTACCTCGATCACGCCGCCACCACCCCGATGCACCCCGCTGCCATCGAGGCGATGACGGCCGCGATGGCGACGGTCGGCAACGCCTCGTCGCTGCACGGCACGGGCCGCACAGCGCGGCGACGGATGGAGGAGTCACGCGAGACGCTGGCCCATCTGCTGGGCGCCCGCCCGTCGGAGGTGATCTTCACCGCGGGCGGCACCGAGAGCGACAACCTCGCGGTCAAGGGCATCTTCTGGGCCCGTCGCGACGCCGATCCGCGCCGGAGGCGGATCGTGACCACCCCCGTCGAGCACCATGCGGTGCTCGATTCGGTCGAGTGGTGCGTCGAGCATGAGGGCGCCGAGGTGACCTGGCTGCCTGTCGAGAGGGACGGTTCGGTCTCGCCGGCAGCGCTGCGACAGGCATTGCAGGACCACGACGACGTCGCTCTGGTGTCGGTGATGTGGGCCAACAACGAGGTCGGGACGATCATGCCGATCGCCGAGCTCGCCGCCGTGGCAGCGGAATTCGACGTGCCGATGCACAGTGATGCCGTTCAGGCCGTCGGCCACATCCCGGTCGACTTCGCCTCGAGTGGGCTCTCGGCGATGAGCATCGCCGCCCACAAGTTCGGTGGCCCCACCGGAATCGGTGCTCTGCTGCTGCGCCGCGACACGGCCTGCGTCCCGCTGTTGCACGGCGGCGGCCAGGAGCGCGACGTCCGCTCGGGCACACCGTATGTGGCAGGTGCCGTCGCGATGGCCGCGGCGGCGCGGGTCGCGGTCGAAGGGCTCGACGCGAACGGCGCGCGGGTGTCGGCGCTTCGTGACCGCCTGATCGAGGGTGTGTTGCCCGCCATCGGCGACGTCGAGGTGAACGGGGCGACGGGGGCCGCGAGGCTGCCCGGTAACTGCCACTTCACCTTCCGCGGCTGCGAGGGTGACTCGTTGCTGATGTTGTTGGACGCCAAGGGAATCGAGTGCTCGACGGGTTCGGCCTGCACGGCCGGCGTCGCGCAGCCCTCGCATGTGCTGATCGCGATGGGTGCCGATCCGGCCAGTGCGCGGGGTTCGCTGCGGCTTTCGTTGGGGCACACCAGCAGTGAGGCGGACGTCGATGCCGCGCTCGCGGTGCTGCCCGCCGCGGTCGAACGCGCCCGGCAGGCGGCGCTGGCAAGTTCGGGAGTGATCGAGTAGTGCGGGTACTCGTGGCCATGAGCGGCGGCGTGGACTCCTCGGTCGCGGCCGCCAGGATGGTCGACGCCGGCCACGACGTCGTCGGTGTCCACCTGGCGTTGTCGCCGTCTCCGGGCACACTGCGCACCGGTTCGCGTGGCTGCTGTTCGAAAGAGGACGCCGGTGACGCGCGCCGGGTCGCCGACATTCTGGACATCCCTTTCTACGTCTGGGATTTCGCCGACCGGTTCAAAGAGGAGGTCATCGACGACTTCGTGTCGTCATACGCCCGTGGGGAGACCCCGAACCCGTGCGTGCGGTGCAACGAGCGGATCAAGTTCTCCGCGTTGGCCGCCCGCGCGCTGGCGCTGGGTTTCGACGCCGTGGCAACCGGGCACTATGCCCGGCTGTCGGGTGGTCGACTGCGACGTGCGGTCGATGCCGCAAAAGACCAGTCGTATGTGCTCGCGGTGCTGACCGCCGAGCAGTTGCGGCACGCGGTGTTCCCGGTGGGCGATACCCCGAAGCCGCAGATTCGTGAGGAGGCAGCGCGTCGCGGGCTGGCGGTCGCCGAAAAGCCGGACAGCCACGACATCTGCTTCATCCCGTCGGGGGACACTCGCGCGTTCCTCGGGGCCAAGATCGGCGTGCGACGCGGTTCGGTCGTCGACGCCGCAGGCACGGTCCTCGCCGAGCATGACGGCGTGCACGGGTTCACGGTGGGGCAGCGCAAGGGTCTGGGCATCGCCGGACCGGGGGCTGACGGACAGCCGCGCTATGTGACGGGGATCGACCCGCAGACCGCGACCGTGCGGGTCGGTGGCGCCGAGGACCTCGACGTGTGGACCTTGACCGGCGAGCGGCCGGTCTTCACCTCCGGTGTCGCGCCTTCGGGCCCGATCGAATGCCAGGTGCAGGTCCGCGCGCACGGCGGTCTCGGAGACGGCGTGGCCGAACTGCGCGACGGCCGGATCGTCGTCGAGCTGCGCGCGCCCCTGCGCGGGGTGGCTCCCGGGCAGACGATGGTGCTGTACCGCCCCGACCCGGCCGGCGACGAGGTGCTGGGCAGCGCGACGATCACCCGGTGACTATCCGGGAACGTTGGCCAAGATGTTGGACATGACGATCTCGGGCACCGACTCCGGGAACCGGCACGCGGTCACTTCCACCAGCACGACCGACTTCACGCGGTAGTCGCGACCGCAGTCATTCGATGGCCGGGTCTGCAGCGTGTCGGTGCCCACCGTCCACTCGCCGACGAACATCGGACCCAAAGGCGTTGCACCACAACCGTCGACGAGGGTGACGAGCGAGTCGAACGCCCGCCGGGCGGCGGCGGTGTCGCGATAGGCCGCCGCGCCCTCGGAGATCAATCCGCCTTCGGGCGGGTGTTGGAACGTGGTCTTGTGGAATTCCTCGACGTCGGGCCCGAAGACCTGGGTCTCGGCGAAGATCCATTGGCACTGCAGGGGAGTGGTCTCGGCGAGCGGCTCGATGTCGACAGGGATCTTGCCGTCCATGGTCGGGATGATCGTGAGATCCTCGCCGGCGCCGGTGATTGCGCGCATCTGCGACTGGTCGAGCATGATGGTCTCCACATCGACCGGCGACAGCGATCCGTCGTCGATGCCGGGTGTCGCCCGCAGCGCGTGCCCGTCGATGACCTGAGTGCATCCCGACGTGATCGCGACCGCCACGCACCACGGCGCGAGCGACCGAAGCGCTGCGGGCATGGCCTGTCCTTCCCCAACCCTTTTGAGATGAGACTAGCCCGATCGAATACTGTCAAACGAGTGAGTGCTTTCGCCACAGCCACCGGCATCGGGTCATGGCCCGGAACGTCGGCGCGCGAGGCCGCCGAGGTCGTCGTCGGCGAACTGCACACCTTGCCGCATCTGGCGGAGCTGCCCGGCCGCGGCGTGGGCGCCGACATGATCGGCCGGGCCGGGGCGATTCTGGTCGACATCGGGATGGACACCGTGCCCCGCGGATATCGGATCGCGGCGGGCCGCACAGCGGTGCTGAAGCGCGCCAAGAGCCTGCTCGATGAGGACCTCGATGCGCTCGAAGAGGCCTGGGAGAAGGCAGGTTTGCGCGGCGGTGGCCGCACCGTCAAGGTTCAGTCGCCGGGACCGGTCACGTTGGCGGCGCAGCTCGAGCTCGCCAACGGCCATCGCGCGCTGACCGATCGAGGCGCGGTGCGTGACCTCACCGCCTCGCTGGCCGAAGGTGTTGCAGCGCACCGCGCGGATGTCGGTCGACGTCTGGACGCCGCGGTCGTCGTCCAATTCGACGAACCACTGTTGTCCGCCGCGCTCGAGGGCCGGCTGAGCGGGGTGACCGGCCTGACGCCGGTGCACGCCGTCGACGAGGCGGTGGCCGTCGGCTTGCTCGACGAATGTGTCGCGGCAGTGGGCGTCCCGGTGGCCGTGCACAGCTGCGCGTCGGATGTGCCATGGAAGGTGTTGCAGCGCAGTCGCATCGATGCGGTTTCCATCGATGTGTCCACACTGGTGGCCGATGATCTCGACGGTGCGGGGGAGTTCGTCGACTCCGGTCGCACCGTGGTGTTCGGCGTGGTGCCCACGACGGCACCGGAAAGCCGTCCTTCGGCCGAGGAGATCGCCAAGGCCGCGGTGTCGCTGACCGACCGACTCGGCTTCGCCCGGTCCGTGCTCAGGGAGAGGACCGGCATTTCGCCCGCGTGCGGTCTGGCGGGCGCCACCACCGAATGGGCGCGCACCGCGATCGGATTGGCGCAGAAAGCGGCGGACGCCCTCGCGGAGGACCCCGACGCGATCTAGGTCGCGTTACCAACTCTGCGCCAGGCTCGCTCGCCCCCCAGTCGAAAACCGCTCCCCCTCGGCAGAATTCGGCGCAACCGACAGAAAGAGCAACCAAAAGGTTGCGTTAGCGGGTCGTCCTCACTACATTGAGGAGCAACCAGGAGGTTGCATATGAGTACGGATCGGATCGAGAAGCAAGTTCTGCTGAAGGCACCGCTCGACCGCGTCTGGCGGGCGATCAGCGACGCCGACGAGTTCGGCCAATGGTTCGGAGTGCGTTTC
Organism: Mycolicibacterium novocastrense; assembly: GCF_001570485.1. Classification (GTDB taxonomy): domain Bacteria; phylum Actinomycetota; class Actinomycetes; order Mycobacteriales; family Mycobacteriaceae; genus Mycobacterium; species Mycobacterium novocastrense. The sequence goes on along the minus strand of NZ_BCTA01000036.1, from coordinate 702,543 downwards.
GACGGGCCCTTCGTGGCCGGCACCTCGATCACCGGCGTCATGACGCCGACGGCGGTCGACGCCGACGTCGCCAAGCAGCAGGAACCGTACGCCGGCACCGCCGACCCATGGCACATCGAGGCGGTCGAACCGCCACGACGACTGGCGTTCCGCTGGCACCCCTACGGGGTCGAGGAGGGCGTTGACGTTTCCGAGGAACCGACGACGTTGGTCGAGTTCACGCTCGAAGAGGTGGCCGAGGGTGTGCTGCTGCGCATCGTCGAGTCCGGATTCGACGCGCTGCCCCCACACCGTCGGACGTCGGCATTCGAGGGCAACAGCGAGGGCTGGGCCACGCAGACCGAACTGGTGCGCAAGTACCTCGCCGTCAGCGAGGCAGTGTGAGCACATCGACGGCGGACGCGCCGGTGTCGTCGTTGTTCAACGCCCTGGGCGATCCGAACCGCCTGCGCATCGTCACGAGACTGTGCGACGGCGGGCCGTGTTCGACCAGCGAAGTCGCCGAGGTGATCCCGGTCAGTCGGCAGGCAACCACCAAACACCTCCTGCTGTTGGAATCGGCGGGCCTGGTGAGCAGCCAGCGCAGTGGCCGTGAACGCATCTGGCGGATGCGTCCCGCGCCCCTCGCCGACGCCAGCGAGTACCTTTCGAAGCTCTCCCAGCGGTGGGACCGCGCCCTCGACCGGCTGCGGGCGCACGTCGAGGATCACTGAGGACGCGATTCGCTGAACAATTTGCGGGCATTCCTGCTGGACACCTCGTTTTGAGGGCGTCCGCGTGCGAGAATTCTTCGCAGGCGGCGTCGATCGCCTTTGCCGAGAAGGGAACGGTGTCCGGATGAACCCGCGCCTCGCCGCAGGTGCCGGCGTGGTGTCCGTATTTCTCCTGGTGAGCGGATCAGGTGCGGCAGTCGCATACGCCCATCCCGGTGATTCGCGCGGCTCGGACCGGGGACACAGCGCCGATCGTGGCGGCGACCACGGAGGCGGATCCGGCAACGGCAAGCACGGCAACGACCGTCGCGACAGCAAGCGCCCCGCCGACAGCAAACGGGGCGGGGACGCCAAAGGGCCAGGCGCGGCCCCGTCGTCGCGGGTCGGATCGGGCCGCGAAGACCTCCCGAATCCGTCGCCGGGGAACCGGTCGGCAGCTGTCGATCCGGAATCGGCTGGCCGCACCGCGTCGCCCGGGCCATCGGCCAACCGCACAGCATCGGCCAGCCGCGCGGCGACGCCTGACGCATCGGCGAACCGGTCGGCCGTCGCGGCGCCTCCCGTCGAAGCGCCCGCGACCATCGCGGTGACGGGTGGCCCGGTTGCCTCTGGCGGCTCCGGTGTCGCGAGCGCACCGGCCGCCGCGTTCGAACCGCCCCAGGTGACGATCGGCAACGGCCGCGCCCCGGAGAGCCGTGGCCCACAATCCGAAAACCGTTGGCCGTCAACCGCACTGGCGCCTGCAGGGCCGGTGCCCGCGCAACCGGTCCTCCCGCCGCCGCTCGTACCGGCCCCGCCGGCGCCAGCCCCGTTGGACCGGGTGGGCACTCCGCCCGCGGTGGTGGGCCAGTTCGTCGTCGCACCCGGCGCAGGAACGAACGACCCGCTGTGGGGTCTGGCCGGATTGCTGCTCATCCCGGTGGCGGGAGCCGCGCTGGGCTACCGGCAGGCGCGGGCGGCGCAGGCCGCCGAACGGATCGGCCGGCCCTGACCGCTACTTCAGATCCTTGCGGAGAATCTTGCCGGATGCCGACTTCGGCACCGCATCGATGAAAGCCACCTGGCGGACCTTCTTGTAGGGAGCCACCTCGCCCGCGACGAACTCGATCACCTGCTGCTCGGTCAACTCAGCGCCGGATCGCTTGACCACGAACGCCTTCGGCACCTCTTCAGCTTCGGCGTCGACGACTCCGACCACCGCTGCGTCGGCGATGTCGGGGTGGGTCAGCAGCACGGCCTCCAGTTCGGCGGGCGGCACCTGATAACCCTTGTACTTGATCAGCTCCTTGAGCCGGTCGACGATGTAGACGCAGCCATTGGCGTCGACCTGCGCGAGGTCACCGGTGTGTAACCAGCCCTGGTCGTCGATGGTCTCCTTGGTGGCCTTCTCGTTGCCGAGGTACCCCGCCATCACGTTGGGTCCCTTGAACAACAGTTCGCCGGTTTTGCTCAAACCCTCTGTGGGCGGGTCGATCTCGTCGCCGGTCTCGGGGTCGACGATTTTGGACGCGGCGTTCGATACCGTCCAGCCGACCGAGCTGAGCGGGGCCTCCATGTTCATCTCGTGTCGGCCGCCGTCGAACGGCGTGATGTGGCTGACGGGGCTGAGCTCGCTCATGCCGTAACCCTGAAGCACGCGGCACCCCAGGCGCTCGGCGACGGCGTGGCCCAGGTCGGCGTCCAGGGGGGCCGCTCCCGACATCACGACATTCAACGACGACAGGTCGTACTCGTCGACCAGCGGATGCTTGGCCAGCGCAACGGCGACGGGCGGCGCGATGAAGGCGATGGTGCAGGCGTGGTTCGCGATGTTGCCCAGGAAGTCGCCGAGATCGAAGCTCGGCATGATGACCAGACGGGCCCGGGCGTGCAGCGCTGCGTTCAGCAGCACGGTCATCCCGTAGATGTGGAAGAACGGCAGAACGGCCAGCACCGTGTCGTCGGCGACCATGCCGTGCAGCGGTCTGATCTGGGCGACGTTGGCCACCAGGTTGCGGTGGGTGAGCATGACGCCCTTCGGATTTCCGGTCGTCCCCGAGCTGTAGGGCAGCACTGCCAAGTGCGACGAGGGCGCGAAGCTCACCTCCGGTGCCGGATGGCCCGGACCCATGAGGTCGTCGGCATTGGGATGCCCGTCGACGGCCAGGCCGGGTCCGTCGAGCACGACGAGCCCGTCGTCGGCAATGCCGACCGCCGCGGCGGCTTCCTCGGCCTGCGCCAGCAGCGGCGACACCGTCACGAGCATCCTGGCTTTCGAGTCGGTCAACTGCTTGGCGATGTCCTTGGCGGTGAACAGCGCGTTGATGGTCGTGGCCGTCGCGCCCGCGCGCAGAATGCCGTGAAATGCGACGGCGAACCCCGAGCTGTTCGGCGAGAGCAGACCGACCACATCGCCGACGCCGATCCCGCGCCCGGCGAGCGCGCCCGCGAACGCGTCGATGCGCGTGATCGTCTCGCGGTAGGTGGTCTGCCGCCCCGATTTCGCATCGACGAGTGCGACGCGGTCGAGGTCGGCCTCGGCGATATCGCCGAACAGGTAGTCGTAGACGCTGGTGGACGGGATGTCGACCTCGGGGAAGGGGCTCGCGAAACTCATGGCGTCTCCGATCGAATCATGGCCTGCCGGTACCTGTTCAGACCTCGTCGAGTTGCTTGACGAGTTTCCTGGGCGCGGTCAACCGAAACGACGCATCGATCAGCTCGCGCACCTCATCCCAGTTGACCTTCTTGCGAGCCGACAGGTCGAGCCCGAGCCATCCCGAGGGTGCGAGGTAGGCGGGAGCGAAGAATCGGGGGTCCTGCTGCAGTGCCTGCCGTTCGCTCTCGTCGACTTTGACCAGGATCGACTGCGGGTACTGAATGTAGTCGCCCTTGGTCGGTGGTTTGACGCTGCCGCCGTACATGGCGAACATCTTGGCGACGAAGAACGCGGGCCGTCCGTGCGAGACCTTCTCGTGAGCCTCGGGGAACGCCAACGCCACCGTCCGTACCCGGGCCAGCACCGGGTCGTCGTCGCGGAACATGATCGGGTGCGGCATGGGGTCAGGGTAACGGTGCGGTGCTGTCGGGCCGCTCGGTTAGCCTGCGAAGGTGACCTCCAAGGGTGCGGAAGACGCGCTGGCCGCACAGGCTGACGACGCCCCCGACGCCGACACGCGTCGCCGCTGGCAAGAGCTCGCTGATGAGGTGCGTGAGCATCAGTTCCGCTATTACGTGCGTGACTCGCCGATCATCACCGACGCCGAATTCGACACGCTGCTGCGCGAACTAGAAGCGCTCGAAGACGAGCACCCGGAACTGCGGACCCCGGATTCGCCGACGCAGCTGGTCGGTGGGGCGGGCTTCGCCACCGATTTCACCCCCGCCGAGCACCTCGAGCGGATGTTGAGCCTGGACAACGCGTTCACCCCCGATGAACTGGCCGCGTGGGCGGGGCGACTCAAGGGCGAGATCGGACCGAACGTGCTGCAGGAGGCGCAATTCCTGTGCGAACTCAAGATCGACGGGGTGGCGCTTTCACTGGTGTACCGCGACGGCCGGTTGGAGCGCGCGGCCACCCGCGGTGACGGCCGCACCGGTGAAGACGTCACGTTGAACGCCCGCACTATCGGCGATGTGCCCCAAAAGCTCACCGACAGCAAGGAATTCCCGCTACCGAAGGTTCTCGAAGTACGCGGCGAGGTGTTCTTCCGGGTCGCCGACTTCGAGGAACTCAACGCCGGGCTGGTCGCCGAAGGCAAGCCGCCGTTCGCCAATCCACGTAACAGCGCCGCGGGTTCGCTGCGGCAGAAGAACCCCGCCGTCACCGCGCGTCGCAAGCTGCGGATGATCTGCCACGGCATAGGGCGGGCCGAGGGGTTCCGGCCCAAGACGCTGCACGACGCCTATCGCGCGCTGGCGGCCTGGGGGCTGCCGGTCTCCGAGCACACCGCCCAGGTGACGGGAATCGACGCGGTCACCGAACGCATCGCCTACTGGGGCGAGCACCGCCACGACGTCGAACACGAAATCGACGGTGTGGTGGTCAAAGTCGACGATGTCGCGTTGCAGCGCAGGCTCGGCTCCACCTCGCGGGCGCCGCGCTGGGCCATCGCCTACAAGTTCCCGCCCGAGGAGGCGCAGACCAAACTGCTCGACATCAGGGTCAACGTCGGGCGCACCGGCCGCGTCACGCCGTTCGCGTGGATGGAACCGGTCAAGGTGGCCGGCTCGACGGTCAGCCAGGCGACGCTGCACAACGCCTCGGAGGTCAAGCGCAAAGGCGTGCTCATCGGTGACACGGTGGTCATCCGCAAGGCGGGTGACGTGATCCCCGAGGTTCTCGGTCCGGTCGTCGATCTGCGCGACGGCTCCGAACGCGAGTTCGTGATGCCGACCCACTGTCCCGAGTGCGGAACCAAGCTCGCCCCCGCAAAGGAGGGCGACGCCGACATCCGCTGCCCCAACACCCGGTCGTGTCCGGCGCAGTTGCGCGAGCGCGTGTTTCATGTCGCCGGCCGCGGCGCGTTCGACATCGAGGGACTGGGCTACGAGGCGGGTACGGCTCTGCTGCAGGCCGGCGTCATCACCGACGAGGGCGACCTGTTCACGCTGACCGAAGAGGACCTGCTGCGCACCGACCTGTTCACCACCAAGACCGGGCAGCTCTCGGCGAACGGGAAACGTCTGCTGGCCAACCTGGACAAGGCGAAATCCCAACCGCTGTGGCGGGTGCTGGTCGCGTTGTCGATCCGGCATGTCGGGCCGACGGCGGCGCGCGCCCTGGCCACCGAGTACGGCAGCCTCGACGCGGTCATGGCGGCGTCGGAAGAAGAGCTGTCGGTCGTCGAAGGTGTGGGCCCGACGATCGCCGCCGCGGTGACCGAGTGGTTCACCGTCGACTGGCACCGCGCGATCATCGACAAATGGCGTGCCGCGGGCGTGCGGATGGCCGACGAACGCGACGCCAGCATCGAACGGACCTTGGAGGGGTTGTCGATTGTCGTCACCGGGTCGCTGACCGGCTACTCGCGCGACGAGGCCAAGGAGGCGATCGTCGCTCGCGGCGGCAAGGCTGCCGGCTCCGTGTCGAAGAAGACGGCATACGTGGTCGCCGGTGATTCGCCGGGTTCGAAGTACGACAAGGCCGTCGAACTGGGGGTGCCGATTCTCGACGAGGACGGGTTCGCCCGGTTGCTGCAGAACGGGCCCGACGGAGTCTGAGTCGCGGTTCTCTGACTGCTGCCGCGTTTGTTCGCCCCGCTCACCGGGCACCCGACTGGGCGAATCGACAAGGAGTTGTGATGGCGATCTGCGATACCTGTGGCAACGACTACGACAAGGCGTTCACCGTGACGTGGCCCGACGGCCGCAGCGCGACGTTCGACAGTGTCGAGTGCGCGGCGGGCCAGCTGGCCCCGGAGTGCGCGCACTGCGGGTGCCGAATCCTCGGGCACGGCATCGAGACCGAAGAGGCGATCTTCTGTTGCGCGCACTGTGCCCGCAAGGACACCAACGCCGACGTCAACGACCGTTGGCCGGTACCCGCCGGCGGCTGACGAGTTCCGTTCCGGCGCAACGGCTCTGCGACCGTCAGCGCAGAATCGTCGCGACGATTCCCGCTAGGTAGCCCAGCCTGGCTACCTCGGACGGCCGAAACTGTGGCCCGCCGGGGCGGCCCAGCACCACCGCGGTGCGGGGGTCACCGAGTGGGGCGGCGGCCAGGGTGGTCGCCATGTCGCGCCACACCTGCGGCACCCACGCGGCGTCACCGTCGAGCGCCTCGGCGTGGTCGAGCGGCAGCCACGGCGCCTCTTCCACCTGGGTCTCGGGGGCCCCGGAGCTACCGACGAGGCGTTCCGGGCCGTTGTCGGTCAGCCGCACCACCGACGTCCAGCCCACGCGCAGCACCCTGGGCGCCTCGTCGGCGAGCACCTGCAGCCTCTTCTTGCGGTCCGCCGCGGCGATGTGGTCGATGAGTTCGAGTTCGCGATGCGCCTCGAGCAGCCCGGTGTGCGGACGGATGGAGTCGACGTAGACGCCTTTGATCTGCTCGGCGGCGGTGATCAGCATGTCGGGCATCGCGCCCCCGGGCAGCTCGACCACCAGATCGTCGACGGCGTAACCGGCCGAGCGTTCCACCACGTCAAGCGACAGAATGTCGGCGCCCACCGACCCGAGCGCCACGGCCAGTGAGCCGAGGCTGCCGGGCCGGTCCTCAAGCTGGACCCGCAGCAGGTACGTAGGCACGCGCAACACTGTCGCACAGAGAATGGGGGCAGGCATTCCGGCCTCGGCGGCCGCGACGGCGATGACTAGGCTTGCTTGTCGTGTCGCAGATCTCCCGAGACGAGGTAGCCCATCTGGCGCGTCTGGCCCGCCTCGCCCTGACCGAAGACGAGCTGGACAGCTATGCCGGCCAGTTGGACGCCATCCTCGGTCACGTCAGCCAAATCCAGTCCGTCGACGTCGAAGGGGTCACGCCGACCGGGAACCCGCTCACCGACGTCAACGTGTTCCGGCCCGACACGGTCGAGCCGTGTCTGACGCAGGAGGAGGCGCTGGACCAGGCGCCCAAGGCGGCCGAGGGCCGGTTCGCGGTGCCCCGGATCCTCGGGGAGGCGCAGTGAGCGATCTCACCCGGATGGACGCGGCGACGCTCGGAGAAAAGATCGCCGCCAACGAAGTGTCGTCGACGGAGGTCACCCAGGCGCATCTGGAGCAGATCGCGGCGACCGACGACCGCTACCACGCGTTCCTGCACGTCGCAGCGGAACGCGCGCTGGCGGCCGCGGCACGCGTCGATGCGGCCGTCGCGGCCGGAGAAGACCTGCCCTCGCCACTGGCCGGGGTGCCGGTGGCCCTCAAGGACGTGTTCACCACCACCGACATGCCGACCACCTGCGGATCGAAGATCCTCGAGGGCTGGACGTCCCCCTACGACGCGACCGTCACCATGCGGCTACGCGCCGCGGGCCTGCCGATACTGGGCAAGACCAACATGGACGAGTTCGCGATGGGATCGTCCACGGAGAACTCCGCGTACGGGCCGACGCGCAACCCGTGGGACGTCGAGCGCGTCCCCGGCGGCTCGGGCGGAGGCAGCGCCGCAGCGCTGGCGGCGTTCCAGGCGCCATTGGCGATCGGCACCGACACCGGCGGCTCGATCCGCCAGCCGGCCGCGCTGACCGCCACGGTCGGCGTCAAACCGACCTACGGAACCGTGTCGCGCTACGGGCTGGTCGCCTGCGCGTCCTCGCTCGACCAGGGTGGCCCGTGCGCGCGCACCGTCCTGGACACCGCACTGCTGCACCAGGTGATCGCCGGGCACGACGCGAAGGACTCCACGTCGGTGCACGCCGCGGTGCCCGACGTTGTCGCCGCCGCGCGGGCAGGGGCGGCCGGCGACCTGGCGGGTGTGCGGATCGGGGTGGTGAAGCAGTTGCGCGGCGACGGTTACCAGTCCGGTGTGCTGGAGTCGTTCAACGCCGCCGTCGAACAGTTGACCGCGCTGGGCGCCGAGGTCAGCGAGGTGGACTGCCCGCACTTCGACTACTCGCTGCCGGCCTACTACCTGATCCTTCCCTCGGAGGTCTCCAGCAATCTCGCGCGGTTCGACGGGATGCGCTTCGGGATGCGCGTCGGTGATGACGGCACACACAGCGCCGAGGAAGTCATGGCATTGACCCGCGCCGCCGGATTCGGCCCGGAAGTCAAACGCCGCATCATGATTGGCACCTATGCGTTGTCGGCGGGTTACTACGACGCGTACTACAACCAGGCGCAGAAGGTGCGCACGCTGATCGCGCGCGATCTCGACGAGGCGTACCGGAAGGTCGACGTGCTGATCTCGCCGACGACGCCGACCACGGCATTCCCGTTGGGGGAGAAGGTCGACGACCCGTTGGCGATGTACCTGTTCGACCTGTGCACGCTGCCGCTGAACCTGGCCGGACACTGCGGAATGTCGGTGCCTGCGGCGCTGTCACCGGACGACAACCTGCCCGTCGGACTGCAGATCATGGCGCCCGCGCTGGCCGACGACCGGCTGTACCGCGTCGGTGCGGCCTACGAGGCGGCGCGCGGACCGCTGTCGACGGCGGTTTAGTCGCCGCGAGCGCACGCTAATCGGACGCAAACGCCGAGTGAGGGCGCAAACATGTGCGCGCTCGGGGAGGATGTAGCCATGCGGATCGGAGTGCTGACCGGTGGCGGTGACTGTCCGGGACTGAACGCGGTCATCCGGGCCGTGGTGCGCACGTGCGATGTGCGCTACGGATCGTCGGTCGTCGGCTTTCAGGACGGCTGGCGCGGTCTGCTGGAGAACCGCCGCATACAGCTGGCCAACGACGACCGTAACGACCGGCTGCTGGCGAAGGGCGGCACGATCCTGGGTACCGCCCGCGTGCATCCGGAGAAGTTGCGCGCCGGGCTGGATCAGATCAAGCAGACGCTCGACGACAACGGCATCGACGTGCTGATCCCGATCGGCGGCGAGGGCACGCTCACGGCCGCGCACTGGCTCTCCGAGGAGAACGTTCCCGTCGTCGGCGTGCCGAAGACCATCGACAACGACATCGACTGCACCGATGTCACGTTCGGCCACGACACCGCGCTGGGGGTGGCGAGCGAGGCCATCGACCGGTTGCACAGCACCGCGGAATCGCACCAGCGCGTGATGCTCGTCGAGGTGATGGGCCGCCACGCGGGCTGGATCGCACTGAATGCGGGGTTGGCGTCGGGGGCGCACATGACCCTCATCCCCGAACAGCCCTTCGACGTCGAAGAGGTCTGCCGCCTGATCAAACAGCGCTTCGTGCGCGGCGATTCGCACTTCATCTGCGTGGTGGCAGAAGGGGCGAAGCCGGCCGAGGGGTCGATGCAACTGCGCCAGGGTGGGGTTGACGAGTTCGGCCATGAGCGCTTCACCGGCGTCGCCCAGCAGCTCGCCCTCGAGGTGGAGAAGCGGATCAATAAGGAGGTCCGGGTCACCGTGCTCGGGCACGTGCAGCGCGGCGGAACGCCGACGCCCTTCGACCGCGTGCTGGCCACCCGCTTCGGCGTCAACGCCGCCGACGCCGCACACGCGGGCGAGTACGGGATGATGGTGTCGCTGCGCGGCCAGGAGATCGGCCGTGTGTCGCTCGCCGATGCCACCCGTCAGTTGAAGCTCGTCCCGCAGAGCCGGTACGACGACGCCGCGGAGTTCTTCGGCTGAGCCCGCTTACTAGGATCGGGGTCATGACTGCTGCGACCGCCGACCTGCTGGACTACGACGACGTCGTCGCGCGCTACGAGCCCGTGCTCGGGCTGGAAGTCCACGTCGAACTGTCCACCGCGACCAAGATGTTCTGCGGTTGCGCCAACAGGTTCGGCGCCGAACCCAACACCCAGGTGTGCCCCGTCTGCCTGGGGCTGCCCGGATCGCTGCCGGTGCTCAACGAGAAGGCCGTCGAGTCGGCGATCCGGATCGGGTTGGCGCTGAACTGTGAGATCGTCCCGTGGTGCCGGTTCGCCCGCAAGAACTACTTCTATCCGGACATGCCGAAGAACTACCAGATCTCGCAGTACGACGAGCCGATCGCGATCAACGGTCACCTCGACGTGCCGCTCGACGACGGTTCGACCTGGCGGGTCGAGATCGAGCGGGCCCACATGGAGGAGGACACCGGCAAGCTGACCCACCTCGGTAGCGAGACCGGTCGCATCGAGGGCGCCACGACCTCGCTGATCGACTACAACCGGTCGGGTGTACCGCTGATCGAGATCGTCACCAAGCCCATCGAGGGTGCCGGTGAGCGTGCGCCCGAGATCGCCCGTGCCTACGTGACGGCGCTGCGCGATCTGCTGCGTGGTCTGGGCGTCTCCGATGTCCGCATGGATCAGGGATCGATGCGCTGTGACTCCAACGTATCTCTGAAACCGGTGGGGCAGAAGGAGTTCGGCACCCGAACCGAAACCAAGAATGTCAACTCGCTCAAGAGCGTCGAGGTCGCCGTCCGCTACGAGATGCGCCGCCAGGCAGCGGTTCTCGACTCTGGTGGGCGAATCACCCAGGAAACGAGGCATTTTCACGAGGACGGCTACACCTCACCGGGTCGCAGCAAGGAAACCGCCGAGGATTACCGGTATTTTCCCGAGCCGGACCTCGAGCCGGTGGCACCGGACGCGGAGTGGATCGAGCGGTTGCGCGCGACGATCCCCGAGCTTCCGTGGCTGTCCCGCAAGCGGATTCAGGAAGAATGGGGGATTTCCGACGAGGTGATGCGCGACCTCGTCAACATCGGCGCCCTCGACCTGATCGCCGCCACCGTCGAACAGGGCGCATCCAGCGACGCGGCCCGGGCATGGTGGGGAAACTTCCTGGTGCAGAAGGCCAACGAAGCCCGGGTGGAACTCGATGCGCTGCCGATCACGCCCGCGCAGGTGGCCGCGGTCGTGAAGTTCGTCGACGACGGCAAGCTGTCCAACAAGCTCGCTCGGCAGGTGGTCGAGGGTGTGTTGGCCGGCGAGGGAGAACCCGAGCAGGTGATGAAGGACCGCGGGCTCGAGGTCGTGCGCGACGATTCGGCGCTGCAGGCCGCCGTCGACGAGGCGCTGGCGGCCAATCCCGGCATCGTCGAGAAGATTCGGGGCGGCAAGGTGCAGGCCGCGGGGGCGATCGTCGGCGCGGTCATGAAGGCCACCAAGGGTCAGGCCGACGCGGCGCGGGTGCGCGAGTTGGTCTTGGCGGCCTGCAGCTAGCGCCGAAACTGCACACAGGGTCGTGCTCGACGCTTATTCACAGCAGTAGTTGCAGTTTCGAGCGCGGAGACGGTTATCCCGAGACGACGCCGTTCCAGGCCGCGATGGCAGCTTCGGCTATCGACGACAACTTCGTTCGGTCCGCGCCGTCGCGGGCTTGTATCGCCATCCCGTGGTTCACGGTGTTGTAGAACGCGGCGATGGTCGCGGCGTCGGCTCCGGCCGGGACGTCGCCGTCGGCGATCCCGCGTTCGACCCGAGCGCGGAACGCATCCTCGGTGGCGACCCGCCACTCGGCGAGGTGTTCGTGCACTGAGCGGGTGCGTTCGGTACAGGTGGTGGCGGCGAGGACGATCATGCAGCCGCGAGGTTTGTCTGGATCGCAGAACACGTCCGCGTGGTGTCGCAGCACCGCGGCGATGGCCTCCCGTGCGGTGGGCCGATCGCGCAACTCGGCTGCCGCGGTGGCCCCCAGGGTCTGGTCGTAGCGGGCGACGGCTTCGCGGAACAACTCCTCCTTGGAACCGAACGCCGCATACAGGCTCGGCGAATTGATGCCCATCGCCGCGGTCAGGTCGCTCATCGACGTGCCCTCGTAGCCGTGCTGCCAGAACACCTCCATGGCGCGTTCCAGGGCTTCGGTGCGATCGAAGGTGCGCGGCCGGCCGCGTGACGCCATGTACTCGCACCCCTTCTGTATCGAACGTCAAAGAAATTGTTGACAAGTATACGCAGGAAAGTTAATTATGTATCGAACGATACATAAAAGAAGGCCGGGATGACGGACCTGACGGGGAAGGCGGCGTTGGTCACGGGCGCCAGTCGCGGGATCGGGGCTGCCATCGCCGCTCGCCTTGCCGAACGGGGCGCGGACGTGGCCATCACCTACGCCCAGTCCAAGGAGCGCGCCGACGAGGTCGTCGACGGAATCGAGGCCCGCGGTCGGCGCGGCCTGGCGATCCGCGCGGACAGCGCCTCCGCGGCCGACGTGCCCGCCGCGGTCGAGCAGGCGAGTACCCACTTCGGCAAGCTCGACATCCTGGTCAACAATGCCGGCGTCTTTCCCTACGGGCCGATCGAGGCGGTATCGGTCGAGGAGATCGACCGCACGCTGGCCATCCACGCCCGTGCCGTGTACCTGGCCAGTCAGGCCGCGGTGCGGTACATGCCCGGTGGCGGCCGGATCATCAGCATCGGAAGCAATCTCGCCGAACGGGTGCCGCATGCCGGGGTCACGCTCTACTCGATGAGCAAGGCCGCGCTCATCGGGTTCACCAAAGGTCTCGCGCGCGACCTCGGGGGACGGGACATCACCGTCAACCTCGTGCAGCCCGGCTCGACCGACACCGATATGAATCCCGCCGACGGCGCCGGAGCCGACGAGCAGCGCGCGCTCAGTGCCCTCGGCCGGTATGCCACCGCCGACGACATCGCGGATTCCGTTGCGTTCCTTGCGGGTCCGGGTGCATCGAATATCACCGGGGCGGTTCTCACCGTCGACGGTGGGACGAATGCGTGACCCGCGATGGCCTGGCTGATCCTGGTTGCCGCGGGGCTGCTCGAGGTCGTCTGGGCGATCGCGCTCAAACAGTCCGAGGGGTTCAGCCGGCTGGTCCCCAGCGTGATCGGCGTCGGTGTCGCGCTGCTCAGCTTCATCCTGCTGACGCTCGCGCTCCGTCAGTTGCCCGCGGGCACCGGCTATGCGGTCTGGGTGGGCATCGGCGCGGTCGGCGTCGCGGTCGCGGGGGTGTTCCTGCTCGGTGAGCCGGCCAGCGCGGCGCGCGTGGCGTGTCTTGCCGCCATCGTCATGGGCGTCATCGGCCTGCGTATCGTCGAGAGCTGAAACCGTCTGCCGCGCAGGCGGTTACGTGTTGTCCGCGGGACTGCGCGGGAACCCGCCGCCCTGCGGGAACAGCGGGAAGACGACATCGTCGAGCTTCTGGGCATCGCCGGCCGTCTTGTTGATCGTGGCGCCCCAGATGTTGCCGTCGGGCGACATCGCCAGCGCCCAGGCGTGGCCGTGCTGGTCCTGGCGCACCACCTCGGGATCGCCGGTCACCGCGCCGGTCTCGGGTGCGAGCCGCACGGCGACGGTTTGCTTGGTGTTGACCAGGTTGACCAGGACCGACCCGTCGAGCGCGGAGCAGCCCGCGACACCGGGCCGGTCGGGCCAGGTCCACACCGTCGACGTCTTGGAATCCTTGGTGATGCGCTGCAGCCGGTCACCGGAGGGGGCGCGGTCAGTGATGTACAGCGATCCGTCCGAGTGGTCGAGGCACATACCGCCCGCGGCGCCCAACCCCGACAGCGCCGTGGTCGTCGGGGCCTGGTCGACCGTGGTGGGCTGCTCGATCCGCAATGCCTTACCGGCCAGCGACCCCGGGTTCGCGGCATCGGCGGGATTGCCCGCGTCGCCGGTTTGCACGAGCAGCGTCGTCGGGCTGGTGAAGATCAACGCGCCGGTGTTGCCGGTGGCGCCCTTCGGTATACCGGTCAGGATCGGCTTGGGGATGTCGCCGTCGGCGATGCGGATGACGCGGTTGTCGGTCGGGGTGCTGACGTAGGCGTACATCAGCCGGTCCTGTTGGTACGTCGGCGACAGCACGATGTCCATCAGCCCGCCGTCGCCCGAGCCGTCGACCGGCAGCGTCGTCTTGACCTTGGGCTCTGCCCGTACCGAGACCTCCTTGACCACACCGGTCGTGCGCTCGGCGACCAGGGCCGACTGGCTGTCGGGCAGCATGATCAGGCCGCTGGTGCTTTCCAGGCAGCCCTGCATGACGCCGGGCGCCGGGCACTCCTTCGGAAACGGCGTCGGGGGCAGCGGCGGCGGTGGCGGAGGTGTCGACGTCGGGCCGGGCTCGAGCTGGGGCTCAGTGGTGAACGGCTGCGACTGCAGATCGTCGAATCGTGCGCACCCCGACCCGACGAGCAACGCCGCGCACGCCACGGCGAGCACACCCCGCATCGGCCGGCGCAGTTTCATGCGAGCCAGGTTACGGATCATTCGGAGGTGTTCGCCACGCGCACCCGCTGGAGCGCACCGCGAACCGTCGGCGAATTAAGGCCCCGAAAGCACCGCGCCAATACCCGGCTACCGGGTGACAAGCACTTACGCTGGCATGGTGACCAGTCATTCCAATGACCCACGCGCCTGGCAACGGCCCGACGACGCGCCCGGGCGGCCCGTGTCGGCGAGCCTGGTCGACCCTGAAGACGATCTCCCGTCGGCCAACTACGCCGGCGACTTCGAGACCACCGCGATCCCGCACTACGACTCGAACACCGGAGCGCCGGTCTCCACCGGCTTCGGACTGCTCAACGATCCCGAGCCGCTGCCGTACGTGCAGCCCGGCGGACGGCATGCACTCGACTACTCGGCGGAACCGGCGGAGGTCGGCCCCGATCCGTTCCGCGTCGCGCCCGAGCGGCGCGGCACCATCGACCTCGGCCTTCTGCTGTTGCGGCTCGCGGTGGGCGCCCTGTTCATCGGCCACGGCCTGCAGAAGGCGTTCGGCCTGTGGGGTGGCCCCGGGCTCAACGGTTGGGAAGCGGAGCTGTCCGATATGGGCTTCCGCTATGCCGACATCCTGACCTACGTCGGCGCCTTCGGACAGATCGCCGCCGGGGTGCTACTCGTCCTGGGTCTCTTCACGCCCGTGGCCGCCGCCGGCGCGCTGGCGTATCTGGTGACCGGCGTGCTGGCCGAGGCGATGGTCGCGCACGAGGAGGCGCGGCTGTCGGACTTCCTCACCGATGGACACGAGTACAAGGTGTTCCTGGCCTGCGCGGTGGCGGCGCTGGTGTTGACCGGGCCCGGCAGGTACGGATTCGACGCCGGACGCGGTTGGGCGCGCCGGCCCTTCCTCGGATCGCTCGGCGCGCTGGTCCTCGGCGCAGGCGCGGGTGTGGCGATCTGGGTGCTGCTCAACGGCGGCAATCCGTTCGCCTAATCCCTCGAATACGGATTCGGCACCCGCCCGCCGCTGGCCTCGGTCAGCAGCGGCAACGTCGCGAACGTCACGGTGGGCAACCGCACGTCCCTGCCGTCCTTCAGGTGGGCGTAGGCCGATGACCCTTTGCCGAACCGAAGGCCGTCGATATCGCTCCAGTCGACGGTCTCGCTACCCCAGAGCGTGCGTGCCGTCACGTGGTCGCGGTCGGCGACGGTGCGGTAGCGCGCGACGAACACGGACAACACGATCGGGATGATCAGCAGGGCCGCCACCCAGGTGAGGCCCGCCAGGACCAGCGAAAGCATGCTGAACGCCAGAAAGGCGACGGCGAAATGCGCCATGGGGGAGATGCGGATGACGACGGGAGCGGGTGCGGCCTTCGAACTCACCCCGCCATCTTCGCACCGTGCCGCAATTTGACCTGTGACCAGTGCAGAGGCTACCGTCGACGGTTATGCAGGCCCTGGGGTTGCTCGTAGTAATCGGGAAGCGCGTTGATGCCGCGCTCGCCCTTACTCGGGCATAACTCCGGCATCAACGCGCGACCCTCGTACAGCGACCCAGCTGACGGGGGTTTTTTCTTGCCCGACCACCGAATTTGAGACCCTAGAGACGGATCCGAAGAAGGATTTAGGAGAACGAACACCGTGAGCGCACCAACAACCCGACCGCTGGAGCAGGTGGCGGCAACCGTGCCCGACGACGGACATGCCACGCGACCGGCGGCCAAGTCTGCGCCCGCACCGGCCAAACGCACTGCGCCGCAACAGATGACGGGTGCGCAGGCGGTCATCCGGTCGCTGGAGGAACTCGACGTCGACACCATCTTCGGGATCCCCGGCGGCGCGGTCCTGCCGGTCTACGACCCGCTGTTCGATTCCAAGAAGCTGCGCCACGTCCTGGTCCGCCACGAGCAGGGCGCCGGGCATGCGGCCAGCGGTTACGCTCACGCGACCGGCAAGGTCGGCGTGATGATGGCCACCTCGGGACCCGGTGCCACCAACCTCGTCACGCCGCTGGCCGACGCGCACATGGACTCCATTCCGGTGGTGGCGATCACCGGCCAGGTCGGACGCGGCCTGATCGGCACCGATGCGTTCCAGGAGGCCGACATCTCCGGCATCACGATGCCGATCACCAAGCACAACTTCCTGGTGCGCAGCGGCGACGAGATCCCGCAGGCCATCGCTGAGGCGTTCCACATCGCGTCCTCGGGCCGCCCCGGGCCGGTGCTCGTCGACATTCCCAAGGACGTTCTGCAGGGGCAGTGCACGTTCAGCTGGCCGCCGCGCATCGACCTGCCGGGCTACAAGCCGAACACCAAACCGCACAACCGCCAGATCCGCGAGGCCGCCAAGCTGATCGCCGCCGCTCGCAAGCCGGTGCTCTACGTCGGCGGCGGGGTGATCCGCGGTGAGGCCAGCGAGGAACTGCTGGATCTGGCCGAGCTGACCGGAATTCCCGTCGTCACCACGCTGATGGCGCGCGGGGCGTTCCCCGACAGCCATCCGCAGAACATGGGCATGCCGGGGATGCACGGCACGGTGTCCGCGGTGGCCGCCCTGCAGCGCAGCGACCTGCTGATCGCGCTGGGCACCCGTTTCGATGACCGGGTGACCGGGCGGCTGGACTCCTTCGCACCCGAAGCCAAGGTCATCCACGCCGACATCGACCCGGCCGAGATCGGCAAGAACCGCCACGCCGACGTGCCGATCGTGGGTGACGTCAAGGCCGTGATCGCCGAGCTGGTCGTGGCGCTACGCCGCGACGGCACCGCCGACGCGATCAAGATCGACAACTGGCTGGAGTACCTGAGCGGTGTGCAGGCGACCTACCCGTTGAGCTACGGCCCCCAGAGCGACGGCAGCCTTTCTCCGGAGTACGTCATCGAGACGCTGGGCAAGATGGCCGGGCCCGACGCGGTGTACGTCGCAGGCGTCGGTCAGCACCAGATGTGGGCCGCGCAGTTCATCTCCTATGAGAAGCCCAAGACATGGCTCAACTCCGGCGGACTGGGCACCATGGGCTACGCCGTGCCCGCGGCGATGGGGGCCAAGTTCGGCCGCCCGGAGGCCGAGGTGTGGGCCATCGACGGCGACGGCTGCTTCCAGATGACCAACCAGGAGTTGGCCACCTGTGCCGTGGAGGGTGCGCCGATCAAGGTGGCGCTGATCAACAACGGCAACCTCGGCATGGTGCGACAGTGGCAGACGCTGTTCTACGAAGAGCGGTACAGCCAAACGGATCTGGCCACGCACTCGCATCGCATCCCCGATTTCGTCAAGCTCGCCGAGGCGCTCGGGTGCGTCGGATTGCGTTGCGAGCGAGCCGAAGACGTCGAGGACGTGATCCGCCAGGCCCGCGAGATCAACGACCGCCCGGTCGTGATCGATTTCATCGTCGGCGCAGACGCTCAGGTGTGGCCCATGGTCGCGGCGGGCACGAGCAACGACGAGATCCAGGCCGCGCGCGGCATCCGCCCGCTGTTCGACGATCCAGAAGAAGGGCACGCCTGATGAGTACCGCCGCTACGCAGACGTTGTCGGTTCTGGTTGAGGACAAGCCGGGTGTCCTGGCGCGGGTCGCGTCGCTGTTCTCCCGGCGCGGCTTCAACATCCAGTCCCTGGCCGTCGGTGCGACCGAGCAGAAGAACATGTCGCGGATGACGATCGTCGTCAGCGTCGACGAGGCGCCGCTCGAGCAGATCACCAAACAGCTCAACAAGCTGGTGAACGTGATCAAGATCGTCGAGCAGGAGGAAGAGAACTCGGTCTCGCGCGAGCTCGCGCTGATCAAAGTGCGCACCGACGCGTCGACCCGCGGGCAGGTCATCGAGGCGGTGAACCTGTTCCGCGCGAAGGTCGTCGACGTATCGACCGAGTCGTTGACCGTCGAGGCGACCGGTACACCCGAGAAGCTCGAGGCGCTGCTGCGGGTGTTGGAGCCCTTCGGAATCCGCGAGATTGTGCAGTCCGGTGTGGTGTCCCTGTCGCGCGGTCCACGAAGTATCGGGACCACGAAGTAAGCGCAGGATCGAGACGAGTAGCCCACAACTCAACCCGACCAGTCCCCAATCAAGTGAGTAGATAAGGAAATTCAGTGGCAGTAGAGATGTTCTATGACGACGACGCGGACCTGTCGATCATCCAGGGACGCAAGGTCGGCGTCATCGGCTACGGCAGCCAGGGTCACGCGCACTCGCTGAGCCTGCGCGACTCCGGCGTGCAGGTGAAGGTCGGCCTCAAGGAGGGGTCGAAGTCGCGCGAGAAGGTCACCGAGCAGGGCCTCGAGGTCGACACGCCCGCCGAGGTCGCCAAGTGGGCCGACGTCATCATGTTGCTCGCGCCCGACACCGCACAGGCCGAGATCTTCGCAGGCGACATCGAACCCAACCTCGAAGACGGCAACGCGCTGTTCTTCGGGCACGGCCTCAACATCCACTTCGACCTGATCAAGCCGCCGGCCAACGTCACGATCGGCATGGTCGCCCCGAAGGGTCCGGGCCACCTGGTGCGCAGGCAGTTCGTCGACGGCAAGGGCGTGCCGTGTCTGATCGCGATCGATCAGGACCCCAAGGGTGAGGGGCAGGCGCTCGCACTGTCGTACGCCAAAGGCATCGGCGGCACCCGCGCAGGCGTCATCAAGACCACGTTCAAAGACGAGACCGAGACCGACCTGTTCGGTGAGCAGGCCGTGTTGTGCGGCGGCACAGAGGAACTCGTCAAGACCGGTTTCGACGTCATGGTCGAGGCCGGGTATGCGCCGGAGCTGGCGTACTTCGAGGTGCTGCACGAGCTCAAGCTGATCGTGGACCTGATGTACGAGGGTGGCATCGCGCGGATGAACTACTCGGTGTCCGACACCGCGGAGTTCGGCGGCTACCTCTCCGGGCCGCGGGTGATCGACGCCGACACCAAGGAGCGGATGCGCGCCATTCTCTCCGAGATTCAGGACGGCACCTTCGTCAAGAAACTCGTGGCCAACGTCGAGGGCGGTAACAAGGAGCTCGAGGCGCTGCGCAAGAAGAACGCCGAGCATCCGATCGAGGTGACCGGCAAGAAGCTGCGCGACCTGATGAGCTGGGTGGACCGGCCCATCACCGAGACGGCTTAAGCCGCGATTTGTGGAGTCGCGGCGGCGCTCACCGCCGCTACCGCTCCACAAGTCACACGGATCAGGGGCGGTGCTCGTGCCCGGGGCGACCCTGGGTGCGGCGCCGCTCCTTCATCTCGGACTCGAACACGTGTCTGCGGCCCTGCTGTAGTTCGTCGCGCACCTGGCGTTCATGGTCGCGGAACACCGACCAGTAGTTGTCGTCGAAGTCCTCGACGATCTGGAAGGTCCAGCGACCGTAAAGCACGTTGCGGCCGACGAGTTCGGACTCCAGACGTTGCGCGACGCCGTCGTGGCCGGCGTCGCGCAGCTTGTCACACGCCTCGCCGAGCTGAAGGTCGGCGCGACCCATCAGCTGGTGGAACGAATACAGATGACCGCGTGCGCGTTCCACCCACTCCAATGCCTCCGAGACTTCGCCGACGGCCTCGACGGTCGCGTCGTCGACTCCTTCGGGTCGGCTGTGTTGTTCGTCCTTCTGGGTCATGGGGCTAGAAGTACCCGGTTCCGACCGCAACCATATCCAGATAACGAACTGTGCATCGCTTCCGCATTGATGGTTTGCTCGTAGTGCTATCGGTGAACCCTCGCTAGGCCGAAACCCCAGTTAGCAGGCCCCATGGATGACGCTGACACACCGCGGTACACCGTCCGCGTGGTGGCCGAACGCGTCGGCGTACCGACCGCGACGCTGCGCAGCTGGAGCCAGCGCTACGGCGTCGGGACGTCGCAGCACCACCCGGGTCGACACCGGCTCTACAGCGACAACGACGTCGCCGCCGTGCAGCACATGCACCAGCTCATCGGGCAGGGCACCAGCCCCCGCAGCGCTGCCCGAGTCGCGACCGGGGCCGTAGCGCCGCGCCGCGGAGACGCGGACGCATTGCTGTCGGCCGCATTCGAACTCGACCTCGCCTCGCTGGGTCGGCTCCTGGAGGCCCACCTGCGTCACTTCGGAGTGGTCGACACATGGGACCTGCTGGTCCGGCCGGCGTTCGCGGCGATCGTGAGCAGACAGGACGAGGACGGCGGCTGCGTCGACGTCGAGCACGCCCTGTCGTGGGCGGTGTCGCGCTCACTGCACGCGGCGCCGCTCATGCGCCGCGACGCATCAACCGCGCTCATCCTGGCGTGCACCGCGCGCGAAGCGCATGTGTTGCCGCTCGAGGCTCTTCGCGCCGCCCTCGCCGAGCGGGGACGCGGTGCGGTGATGCTCGGTGCCGACGTTCCGATATCGGCGCTGACCGAGGCGATCGGCCGCGTGCGGCCGTCCGCGCGGGTGGTGCTGTGGTCACACACCCCCGAGACCGCCGACATGGAGATGGTCACGGCGGCCACCGCGGAGGCCGACGTCGTACTCGGCGGCACCGGGTGGGAGGCCGCCGGCGTCGACGGGGCCGCGCGCGTGCACAGCCTGCGTGAGGCTCTCGAATGGTGTGTCGGCACCCGATGACCGGGTTGCATCGACTGTGCGTCGGTTAGTCCGGCGGATTTGGGTACACACATGAGGTGTCTTCAGTGACCACGACGAGCAGGGCCACGGCCAACGAGTGTGTCGTCCTTCTCGATGAAGAGGGGCGCGAGATCGGCAGCGCAGCCAAAACGACCGTGCACCACGCCGCGACACCGCTGCACCTCGGGTTTTCCTGCTACCTGTTCGACGAGGACGGTCGCGTGCTTCTGACCCGTCGCGCACTGAACAAGACGACGTGGCCGGGTGTGTGGTCCAACTCCTTCTGCGGTCACCCCGCGCCGGGGGAGCAGGTGGAGGATGCGGTGCGCCGCCGCGCCGTCCAGGAGTTGGGCGTATCGATCCAATCGCCGCAGTGCGTGCTACCGCACTTCCGGTACCGCGCGGTCGCGGCCGACGGCACGGTCGAGAACGAGATCTGTCCGGTGTTCTTCGCCCGGTGCGACGGGCGGCTGCGGCCGGATCCAGCCGAGGTCATGGAGTGGATGTGGGTCTCCTGGGAACAACTGCGCTCGGCGGTCGGGTTGCCCTGGTCGATCAGCCCGTGGGCGATGGAGCAGATACCGCTTCTCGACGAGCCCTACGCGCAGGGGCCGGGTCCCGGTTCATGAGCGCGTAACGCCACCCGTTGGCTCGGACGCTGGGCGGAGTGACTACTTCTTCTTCAGCGATTCCGGCCTGTGCACCGCGTCGCGGCCGCTCTTGTCACTGCGCACCCGATACTGCGGGTTGTCGGCGTCGGCGCGCACCGTGCGACCCGCGGCCTGCGTGTCCGAGGTGATCTTCTCCTCGACGGTGCCAGTCACGTTGGTGCCGTGGCTCTTCCACTGCACCTTGTCGCCTTTGTGGATGTCCTTGCTCATCTGTGGCGGTATACCCGGGCGCCGCCACGCAAAACAGCTCAGAGCTGCGAGCGTTGCCGGTAGAGCCGTTCGGCGTAGGCCAGATCGTCACGCCACAAGCGGGTGGCCGCATATCGCATGAACGGTGTGATCAACGGCGCGCCCCGAAGTGCGTGCGCGAATCCGGGACGGTCGGAGTGTGCGATGACCGCCTCGATGACCGCGGTGCGCGCAGCGCCGTCCCGGTCGGGACCGAGGGGTGTCGCGTGCGTCTCGACCACGCTTCCCGCACCTTCGCCGTCGATGATGCGCATGGTGATGGTGCGCGGCTCCGGTGTGGTGAACTCCGCGATCACCGGGACGCCGAGTCGCCCGATGCGGAAGGTGACCGCGACGAGGAAGCGGTCGGCGTCTTCGGGGAGATTGTCGTCGGCGGCCGGGGCCGACAGCACGTCCAGCCGCGTGAACGAGTACGGGTGGAACCACGCCCCGTGCCACGGATCGAGCCGGTTGGCGATCACGTCGCTGGGCTCACAGGTGCCGACCAACCGCGTCACTGCCGACAGCCGCGGTGTGTCGGGCCGCCTCGGCAGTATCGGTGCCTCCGTGGGGGTTTCGCCGCCGAGCGCGTCGAGCCGCACCCATGCGAGCACACCGTCGTCGTGGGCGGGGTAGGGTCGCCAGGTCCAGGTCCGGTCGCCGTCGAAGCGCAGGCCGTGCCACGGGCAGATCAAGGTGCCGCACTCGACGGTCCCGGTGGACAGGTCCGCGCCGAGGTGCGGGCAGGACGCCGGGCCGACCGCGAGACTGCCGTCGTTGCCGCGCCAGGCGACCAGTTCGATTCCGCCGACCGTGGCGCTGACCGGTCGTTTGCCGATGGTGTCGCTGGCCGCGAACGCGTACCAGTTGCCGCTGGGCCTGCGCTGCGAGCGGCGCAGGGCGCTGTGTATCAACGACGGCTGGGCGTCGTCGTACGTCGGCCGTTGGCCGGACCACGTGGTGCGTGGAAGTAGTTCGAACGGCGTGGTTTTCGCCAACCGCGCCTTGAGTTCGGAGAGCATGGTCATGCGTACTGCCTTTCGGCCAGCCGACGCAGGGGCGCGAAGCGACCCTGGGTGGGTACCGTCTGGAGGTCGTGACCGGTGAGGCCGAAGCGCTTCAGCAGCAGGTTGGCCGCCGACCAGCCGGTGGTGGCGGCCCGCTCCATCAGCGCGACCGGCAGGTCGATGCGGATACCGTCACCGGCCAGTACCAGGCCGGCCTGCGGGGTAGAGACCGTGGGGCGGTGCGCGAAGTCACCGGGGGCGAAGCGCGGGCAGTCCTGCCGGCACAGCACCCGTTCACCGACGACCTTGGCGCCGACCGTTTCTGGATACAGCTCGCGCATCCGCACCGGCAACCGCTCGAGCACATCGTCCGTACTGCCGGTGACCGCATACGAGTGCAGCTCCACCACCGAGCCGCCGGTTCGGCGCGACCACGTCGCCGCCTCCCGTTCGTATCTGTCCAGCACACTCACATTGTCCAGCGGCGGTCGACCGCCCGTCCCGAGAAAGGCCGCACGGTCTGGATCGACGGGCCGGTCCAACCACAGTCGCTGCACGACGAACGGCGCGGCCGTACCCATCGCGGCGATCCGGGACCGCCATTCGTCATCGCCGAGCGACGCCGAATTGCCGACGATGTGCTGCAGGCCCGAGACATCGGTGGCGAGCACCACCCCGTCGGCCTCGATGCGATCGCCACCGTCGGAGTGCACCGCGAAGCGGTCACCGGCGCGTATCTCGGTCACCGCGACGCCGGTGTGTACACCGACTCCCAGCGATTGCAGATAGGCGCGCAGCGGATCCCACAGCGCCGTATCGAAGTTCGAAACCGCCACGTCGAAGACCAGGCCCTCGCTGGAGCCCAGGAAGTAGATGTGGAACATCGTCGCCAGTTCGGCGGCCGAGAGGTTGGTCGGTTCGGCGAAGAAGCTCCTCGAGAAGACCTCGAAGGCCAGGTGGCGAGCGGGTTCGGGAAAGTTGATGTCACGCAGGAAGGTATCGGCGTCGACGTGGTCGAGACGGTCATAGATCTCGGGGACCGACACCGCGGCCAGGGGCGCCGCGGCGCGTGCGTTGAGCCGCATCAGGTCACGAAACCGGAACGTGGGGCTGCGCAGCGCGAAGGCCACCGCGTTCCACGGTGGCGTTTGCGGCAGACCGCGGAACGTGTCGCGTCGGCCGTGCGCGTCGACCAGGGGGTAGTCGGAGACCGCGGTGAGCATGCCCAACGCCGGATCGATGCGCCGCAACAGGTTTCGCAGGTTGTAGTACTGCCGGAAGAAGGCGTGAAAACCGCGGTTCATCGCGACGGGGGAGCCGTCGTCGAGCGAATCGGTCCATCCTCCGACGCGACCGCCGAGATACGTCTCGCGCTCGAGGATGTCGACGCTCACACCACGTTCGGCCAGACCGGTGGCCGCGGCCAAGCCCGCGATCCCCCCGCCGACCACGACCACGTGCGGTTTGTCGAACGGCACTCCCTGGTCGGGCGGCGGTGCGGAGTGCGTGATGCGGTGCGGATCGGTCATCGCGGGGCCTCGGCGAGGAAGGTGTGCACGATGTTGCGCTGCCAGCCCGGCATCGTCTCGCTGTGCACGGCGGTGAAGCCGCTGCGGCGCAGGCGATCACGAAAGTCGGCGGCACCATCGAAGCGGTTCACGCTGCGCCGCAGGTACCGGTACAGCGAGGCGTCACCGCTGCGGAGATGTCCGCTGGGGATGATGATGGTGGCGCACACGGCGTTCCACACAGCGGTCGCGAGCCGCGAGTCGCGCACCGAGTACTCGTGAACGGCCAGCGTCGCTCCCGGGCGCAGCAGTGCGCGGAACTCACGCAGTTGGGCGTCGGGGTCGGGGAGGTTGCGGATGAGGTAGGCGGCGAAGATGCCGTCGAACGGTCCGCTCACGCCTGCGGCGGCGAGGTCCTCGATCCGGCTGTGGACGAACCGCACCGACGGCGGCCATTGTTTGGTCCGCGCCTCGGCCAGCATGCCGTCCGAGCCGTCGACACCGACGATCTCCGCGTGCGGAGCCACCGAAAGCAGCGCCGCGGTCGATGCGCCGGTGCCGCATCCGGCATCCAGCAGGCGCAGCCCGCGACCCTCATCGGGCAACCGCATCCGCTGCGCCGAAATTCGCAGGTGCTCATGGTATCCGGGATTGGAGTCGACCAGCGTGTCGTAGGCCGGTGCCCCCTCGTCGAAGGCGGCGGGAACATCCACGGGGTCACCGGCGTCACGACCCGCATTGACATTCACGACACGTTCCTCCTCTGTGTGCGCAACCGCTGGCGTTCCCACAGCAACAACACCGCGGTGACCATCGCCCAGCCGAAAAGGAAGTCCTCGACCGGTATGTCGAACGGGAATCGGATACCGCTGGTGTGCCGTTCGTCGTAGATGACGATGGGCGCGCTGAGCTTGGTGAGCCAACCGTCGACCGGTATCTGGAATCCGAGGACGATCGCCATCGAGATCCAGTACGCGGGCTTACGGAACAGTCCGGTGCGTAGTGCGCCCAATTCCAGAACGCACACGGCGATCACCGCGAGCACGGCGGGCACCGTGTATCCGAGTCCGGTCATTTGGCTTGCTCCACACGATCCCGCGCCCGTTGCATCCAGGTCAGGATCGTGGTGACGGCGTTGTAGGTCAACAATCCGCACAGTGGGATCACGATGAAGAACAGCAGTTCCTCGATCGGCATGACGCCGGGGATCTCGATTCCGGTGACGTACTTCGAGTTGTACGTCCACACGTCGGCGAAGATGGCGATCACGTCCCAGAGCACGAATACGGCTGCCACGGGGATGATCGCGGCCGCGGCGCGGCGCGCCTGCCGGTACACGCCGTCGCCGAAGATCTCCAACGGCGCGGTGATCAGCAGGCAGGCGGCCAGAACCAACAGGTAGTGCCAGTTGTCCATCGTCACGCCTTCGGTACCTGTCGCCGTGCCCTCCACGCCTTGAGTAGTCCGGCGCACCCGACGCGGATGCGGCGAGTTGTGCCGACGGTGGCGCGCTGGCTGAACACGGCGAAGTCGATTTGCTCGATACGGTCCAGGATTTCGGAGTACAGGGTGAGGGCGACCGACACGCAGGGGCGCGACCGCGGGCTCAGGTGGGCGATGCCGCGCCGCGCGAAGTCGTACACGCGCCGGTTGATGGCGTGCTGTTCGACCAGCGCCCGGCGCACCTTCGCGTCGGTGCGCCGGTTCTCGTGGCACCAGGTCAGCACATCCCGGTCGACCCCGTGGGCGGCGAGTTCGTCGGCGGGCAGATAGACCCGGCCGCGCTCGAGGTCTTCGTCGATGTCGCGCAGGAAATTCGTGAGCTGGAACGCTTTTCCGAGTGCTGCCGCATACGGCGCGGCCTCTTCGAGCGGGCCGACGGTGCCCAGTACGGGGAGCAGTTGTAGACCGATGACCTCCGCCGAGCCGTACATGTAGCGATCGAGGGCGGCGCGGTCGGGGTAGTCGGTGACGGTCAGGTCCATGCGCATGGAGCCGAGGAAGTCGTCGAACAGTTCCCACGGGATGCCGTACCGACGGGCGCAGTGCACCACGGCGGCCAGACAAGGATCACCGTCGTCGGTGCTGCCCTGCGCGAGCCGGTTGAACAGCTGTGTGGCCAGCCGCTGCAACTGATCGGCGCGTTCGTCCATGCTGATGACGGGATCGAAGTCGTCGAGGATGTCGTCGGCGCGGCGGGCGAACCCGTACAGCGCGTGCACGGCGGGGCGCTGTTCGGGTGCGAGCAGCCGGGTGGCCAAGAAGAAGGTGCGGCCGTGTTCGGCGTTGATCGTGCGACAACGGCGATAGGCCTCGCGCAGTGCCGGGTCGTGTACGCCCGCGGCGTCGAGTTCGGAACCGATCATGCTTGCACCACCTGGCTTCGGGCCCGCCGGACTGGCAGGCCGGTGATTCGGTCGGCCGCCAGCCGCCCGGACAGCAGCGCGGTCGGCACGCCGACTCCCGGAACGGTCGACGAACCCGCCAACACCACGTTGGCGACGCCGCGAACGGTGTTGGCGGGACGGAACGGGCCGGTCTGGCCGAACGTGTGGGCCAACGCGAACGGGGTTCCCGCGGCCATCCCCTGGCGTGCCCAGTCCGCGGGATCCACCACGTGCAGCACCTCGGGGTCGAGCCCCACCTGCGGGAGCCGCGAGCTCACCACGTCCATCATGTGCCGCACGTAGTCCTCGCGCGCCGACGCCCAATCGATATGGCCGACTGCGAGGTTGGGGGCGGGAGCCAGGACGTAGAGCAGATCCCGGCCCGTGGGTGCCAGCGACGGGTCCCCGGCGGTGGGTCGCGTCACCAGCAGCGACGGGTTCGACATCACGCGTCCGTCGTCAATGATGTCGGTGAACGTCTTCTCCCACTCGTCGCCGAAAACGATGGTGTGGTGTCCGACGTCCGGACCCACTGCGCGGCAGCCGACGTGGGCCACCACCGCCGACGGGGCGGGCCGCAGCGGCAGCGCACGTCGCGGCGTGCGACCGAGCAACCGGTAGGTGTCGGGCAGTTCGGTGGTCAGCACCACCGCGTCGGCGGTGACCCGCTCACCGCCCTCGGTGTGCACTGCGACCACCCGGTCGCCGGTGCGCTCCAACGCCGAAACCGCAGAGCCGTAACGGAATTCGACACCGGCGTCGGAGGCGGCCGCGGCCAGTGCATCGGGCAACACGCGCACACCACCGCGGGGGAAGTACACGCCGGAGATCGTGTCCATGTAGGCGATCACCGCATACACCGCCAACGCCCGGTGCGGCGGCACACCTGCGTACAACGCCTGAAAGGTGAACACCCGCTGCAGTCGCTCATCGCTGATGAATCGGCGCACCATCCTGTCCCACCGCCGGAAGCCGCCGATGGCGGTCAGCCGGGCGAGCTGCGGTGTCAGAAGCGACAGCGGTGAGTCGAAGTTCGCGGCGATGAACCCGTCGAACTCGACGCGGTACAGCTTGGTCAGCCAATCGCGAAGGCGCAGATAACCCTCCGCTTGGTCGGGACCGGCGAAGCCCTCGATCTCGGCGGCCATCGCGCCCGCTTCGGCGCGGACGTGAAGTGAGCTGCCGTCGGTGAACGAGGCACGGTAGGCGGGGTCGACGTTCATCAGCTCCAGTCGGTCCGCGGCGGTCTCGCCGACGGCGGCGAATGCGTCGTCGATGATGTCGGGCATCGTCAGCACGGTCGGGCCGGTGTCGAGGCGGTACCCGTTGATATCGGCGCGGCCGACGCGCCCTCCCGGGTGATGTCCGCGTTCGAGGACCGTCACGCGTCGACCTCGCCCGGCGAGCTGTAGCGCCGCCGACAGCCCGGACAACCCTGCGCCGACCACGACGACGTGGTCGGTGCGGCCCGCGACGGTGCGCATCATGCGGCCCGTTCGGTGCAGGCGACGGCCATGTCGGCAAGTGCGGTGCGGATCAACGGATTCAGTTGCCGGGTGTCGATCAGCTCGAGTGCGCGGGTGAGCCGCGAATCGATCAGCTGTTCAACCCATTCCAGTGCGCCGGTCGCGACGATCAGTTCGCGCCACCGGCGGATGTCTTCGTCGTCGAGATCGGAGGCGCTCATCAGACGGGTGAGGTCGCGGCGACAAGTCGCGTCGGCGAGGCGGTAGGCGGCCACCACGACGCTGGTCGCTTTGTGTTCGAAGAGGTCGCTGCCCGCCGGCTTACCGGTGATCTCAGGAGAGCCGAAGATGCCGAGGACGTCGTCGCGCAGTTGGAACGCCTCGCCGACCGCTTCGCCGTACTCGCCGAGCAACATCAAAACCCCGGGCGGGCATCCGGCCATGTCGGCGCCGATCTCGAGCGGTCTGCGCACGGTGTAGTTGCCGGACTTACGCCGCAGCACGTCGAGAACCCGTTCCCATTCCGGGAATTCGGCGGCGTCGTTGACCAGGTCGGCGAACTGGCCGACGGCGAGTTCGGTGCGCATCGCGTCGTATCTCTGCCAGCCGCGCGCCAGGGCAGCCTCGTCGACGCCGCTTTCCCGCAGCATCTGTTGGCCCCACACCAGGCACAGATCACCGAGCAGGACGGCCGCGGCCTCGCCGAAACGCTCGGGCGAGCCCGACATTGCCCGCTCGCGGTGCCACTGCGCGAATCTGACGTGAGCCGACGGGCGCCCGCGCCGCAGTGCGGAGCCGTCCATCACGTCGTCCTGCAACAGGGCGAACGCGTGCAGTAATTCGAAGCTCGCCGCGGCCCGCAGCGCACCGGGATCGTCGTCGGCGTTGGACAACCAGCCCAGGTAGGCGAACGTCGAGCGGACGCACTTTCCACCGTCGACGAAATCCTGCAGGACGTCAGCGGCGATATCGACGCCGGCCGCCTTGAGATCATCGGCGCAGCGCGTTTTGACGAATTCGTTGAGTGACCGAAGCACCTCATCGCGTATGGCGTCGCGCCATTCGGGGAAGGCTCTGGTCATCAGCCCTCTTGGCGGAGCGGCGAGGTCTGACACCGACAGGAGCGGGGTCTGCGTGTTTCCGTTGATACCGCGCAAGCAGCGTCCCCTTCACTCGATGCGATGCAAGTACCCGAATCGGCCGAACTCAATCGGGGTACCCCTTCTCACCGCACCTATGCATCGAATTTGCATCGATACGTAAGCCGCCTTCGGCTCAGGGAGACAATGCGGGCATCGTCTTGATGCCGAACTCGCGTCGCAACACGGTGCGTGCGGCGAAATAACCGGCCATGCCGTGCACTCCGCCGCCGGGTGGCGTGGCCGACGAGCACAGATACGCCTTGGGGATGGGTGTGGTCCATGGATTGAAGCGAGGAGTCGGCCCCGTCAGCGCATGCATGAGGGTGTTGCCGCCAACGCCGATGTCGCCGCCGACCAGGTTGGCGTTGTGTTCTGCCAGGCGCGCGGCGGGAACGGATCGGACGGCCACCACGATGTCGCGGAAGCCCGGCGCGAAGCGCTCGAAGATGTCGGTGACCCGCCCGGCCTGGTCGACGGTCGACCCGTTCGGGACGTGCGCGTAGGTCCACAGCGGTCGACGGCCCGCGGCGTCGACGCGACTCGGATCCTCCAGGTGCGGCTGCGCGGCGAGCACCATCGGCCACTCCGGGTGCCGCCCTGCGACGATCTCGCGTTCGGCGTGGGCCATCTGTTCACGGGTGCCGCCCATGTGCAGCGTGGGGGCCCGCCGTAGACGCTCGTCGGTGAACGGCACATCCTCGGAGAGCACGAAGTCGACCTTGGCGACGCCGGGGCCGAATCGATACCGCTGCAACGCTTTTGCGTAACGGCGGGGCAGCTTGTCGCCGTAGATGCGAGCCAGTGCGGTGGGTGCCGTGTCGAAAAGTGCAACACCCTCGGGTGGTTCGGTGACCTCGTGACCGGCCGTGATCACGCCGCCGTGAGCGCGCAGATCGGAGATCAGCGCATCGACGATGGCCTGACTACCCCCGACGGGGATGGGCCAGCCGACGGTGTGCGCGAGCGTGGCCAACATGAGGCCGCCACCCGCCGACACCAACGACGGCATAGGCGAGATCACATGTGCGGCAACGCCGCTGAACAATGCGCGCGCATCGACACCCTTGAGCGCACTCCACGCGGGTGTGCCCTGTTCGAGCAGCCGGCTGGCCACCTGGACAGCGGCGATCGGGTTGTTCGGCACCGAGCGTTTGTCGCCGAGCAGCAGGTCGAGAACGGCGCCGTCGCGTTCGACCATGGGCCCGAAGAACCTGCGCCACGAGTGCCCGTGCTCGAGCTCCGCGACCGTCCGGTCGAGGTCGTGGTAGCCGATCGCGGCGGGTGCTCCGGGAAGTGGATTGGCGTATGAGACCTCGGGCACCTGCAAGTCCACGCCACGGGCGGGCAGGTCGAAGTCGGCCAGGAACGGCGACGCCAGCGCGAGCGGGTGCACGGCCGAACAGATGTCGTGGGAAACGCCGGGAAACTCCGGGTCGGCAAGTGTGCGCGCGCCGCCTCCGAGGGTCGGCTGCGCCTCGAGCACCTGCACCGACAACCCGGCCCTGGCGCAGATGACGGCCGCCGCCAAACCGTTGGGTCCACTGCCGACGACGGTGACATCCACGCTTGCGGTTCTCCCACTCACCACGCTTGCGGTTCTCCCACCCACCACCCGAACATTCAAGCCCATTAGGCTGACCGCGTGAGTCTGCCCGTTGTATTGATCGCCGACAAATTGGCCGAATCGACGGTCGCCGCCCTCGGTGACCAGGTGGAGGTCCGCTGGGTCGACGGTCCCGACCGGCCCAAGCTGCTGGCGGCGGTCGCCGAAGCTGACGCGCTGCTGGTGCGCTCCGCGACGACCGTCGACGCCGAGGTACTCGCCGCCGCGCCCAAGCTCAAGATCGTCGCCCGTGCCGGAGTGGGGCTCGACAACGTCGACGTGGACGCCGCCACCGCCCGCGGTGTGCTGGTCGTCAACGCGCCGACCTCGAATATTCACAGCGCGGCCGAGCACGCCCTGGCCCTGCTGCTGTCCGCGGCGCGCGAGATCCCGGCCGCCGATGCGTCGCTGCGCGCGCACACCTGGAAGCGCTCGTCGTTCTCGGGCACCGAGATCTACGGCAAGACCGTCGGCGTGGTCGGTCTGGGCCGCATCGGTCAGTTGGTGGCTCAGCGGCTGGCCGCGTTCGGCACCCATGTCGTCGCGTACGACCCGTACGTGTCGGCGGCCCGCGCTGCACAGCTCGGCATCGAGCTGCTGAGCCTCGACGAGTTGTTGGAGCGCGCGGACTTCATCTCGGTGCACCTGCCGAAGACGCCGGAGACCGCGGGACTGATCGGCAAGGAGGCGCTGGCCAAGACCAAGCCCGGCGTGATCATCGTCAACGCCGCGCGCGGCGGCCTGATCGACGAGGACGCACTGGCCGAAGCGGTGCGCTCCGGTCATGTGCGCGCGGCCGGCATCGACGTGTTCGCCACCGAGCCCACGACCGAGAGCCCCCTGTTCGAGCTGCCGCAGGTCGTGGTGACCCCGCATCTCGGCGCGTCCACCGCCGAGGCGCAGGACCGGGCGGGCACCGATGTCGCGGCCAGCGTGAAGCTCGCGCTGGCCGGGGAGTTCGTTCCCGACGCGGTCAACGTCGGCGGGGGAGTGGTCGGTGAGGAAGTCGCACCGTGGCTCGATCTCGTCCGCAAGCTCGGCCTGCTGGTCGGAGCGTTGTGCGACGAGCTGCCGGTGTCGCTGGCGATACAGGTCAAGGGTGAGCTCGCCGCCGAAGACGTTGAGGTGCTTCGGCTTTCGGCGTTGCGCGGACTGTTCTCGGCGATCATCGAAGATCCCGTCACATTCGTCAACGCGCCCGCGCTGGCCGCCGAGCGCGGCGTGCAGGCCGAGATCAGCACCGCGAGCGAGAGTCCCAACCACCGCAGCGTGGTGGACGTGCGGGCCGTCTACGCCGACGGTTCCACCGCAAATGTCGCGGGCACGCTGACCGGCACCGACCTGGTGGAAAAGATCGTCCAGATCAACGGGCGCAATTTCGACCTGCGTGCAGAGGGCATCTACCTGATCGTCAACTACGTCGACCAGCCGGGCACGCTCGGCAAGATCGGCACCGTCCTCGGGTCGGCGGGCATCAATATCCACGCCGCCCAGTTGAGCGAGGACGCCGAAGGTCCCGGCGCGACCATCCTGCTGCGTATCGACCGCGACGTTCCCGCCGATGTCCGGTCCACCATCGCCGAAGAAGTCGGGGCGAAGATGCTGGAAGTGGTTGATCTGTCGTGAGTTCGGCCATGAAGCTGGCGATCATCGCGGGCGATGGGATCGGCCCGGAGGTCGTCGGGGAGGCCGTCAAGGTTCTCGACGCGGTGCTTCCCGGCGTGCACAAGACGCCCTACGACCTCGGCGCCCGCCGGTACCACGCCTCCGGGGAGGTGCTGCCCGACTCCGTGCTCGACGAGCTCCGCGGGCATGACGCGATCCTGCTGGGCGCGATCGGTGACCCGTCGGTACCCAGCGGCGTGCTCGAACGCGGTCTGCTGCTGCGCATCCGGTTCGAACTCGACCACCACGTCAACCTGCGGCCCGGCCGTCTCTATCCCGGCGTGAACAGCCCGCTGGCGGGCAACCCCGACATCGACTTCGTCGTCGTGCGGGAAGGCACCGAGGGTCCCTACACCGGTACCGGCGGCGCGATCCGTGTCGGGACACCGCACGAGGTCGCCACCGAGGTCAGCGTCAACACCGCTTTCGGTGTGCGCCGTGTCGTAGAGGACGCGTTCGTCCGCGCCCAGAAACGTCGCAAACATCTGACGCTGGTGCACAAGAACAACGTCCTGACCTTCGCAGGCGCGTTGTGGTGGCGCACCGTTCAGGAGGTCGCCGCCGACTTCGGAGACGTCGAGGTCGCCTACCAGCACGTCGACGCCGCGACCATCCACCTCGTCACCGACCCGGGCCGTTTCGATGTGATCGTCACCGACAACCTGTTCGGCGATATCGTCACCGACCTCGCGGCCGCGGTGTGCGGGGGTATCGGGCTGGCGGCCAGCGGCAATATCGATGCCACGCGCACCAATCCGTCGATGTTCGAACCCGTGCACGGCAGCGCGCCCGACATCGCGGGCCGGGGGATCGCCGACCCGACTGCGGCGATCATGTCGGTCGCACTGCTGCTGGCCCATGTCGGCGAGACGGATGCGGCCGCGCGCGTCGACAAAGCCGTCGAGCAGCATCTGGCCACGCGCGGTGACCAGAAGCTGTCCACCACCGCTGTCGGCGACCGGATCGCGGGCTATCTATAGGCAAGGCCTATAAACAGGACGTTATCGATTTCGGCGGGCACACCGCTCCATATACCCCTGGGCGCTCAGGTGCCACGGCGGCCTCAGAACCTCTCGGGTGCCCGGGCACTCCGGACACTCAGGTGCTTTGGCCGCCCAGAACCTCGGGTGCCCGGGCACTCCGGACGCTCACTACCCCCGGCGACTACGTCCCCGTACTGCCCAGCTCTCAGCGAATAATTCGCTGCCAGCGAATTATTCGCTCGTAGGCGGGCAATGGCAGAAGTGGTCCCGGGGAGGGGGAGACTGAGGACGCCGGCGTGAACAGCCCCCGCCCCGAACTCGGCCACCGAATCACAGCCCCCGCGCAGGCTCCGGCGAACCCGAGGGGTCAGGGGGCACGAGCGGGATCGCCGCCAGCGGGAACAACGCGCAGATGGCGAACGCCGCCGGATAACCGGCAACCCCGATCAACGCACCGAACGTGGGGGCCGCGACGGCCGATGCGAGATGCTGGCTGGTGTTCTGGGTGCCCAGGGCACGACCGCTCCAGAACGGCCCGGCAATCTCGGCGATGGCGGTGAACGCCAAACCGTTGTCGGACACCGTGATCACCGAGGCGACCACCATCGCCGCCACCGCGACGGGGGACTTCAACCAGTCCGACAACGCGAGTGCCGCCATGCTGAGCGCCGCGGCGGCGGCAATCGCACGGATCGGGCGAAGCCGTTGACCCAACCGGTCGGACCAATGCCCCGCCGCGATACGTCCTCCGGCACCGAGCAATTGGGCCACCATGACGAGTAGGCCGGCCGAGCCGGCCGACCAGCCGTGCTCGGACATCAACCACACGAGCGTGAATGTCCACACCACCGCCTGGGGCACGACGAGCAACACCGAGACGGCGTGAATACGCCACAGCACCGAAGAGCCTCGATAGGGGTTCGTGAGATGTTCGATCGGCGCC
The DNA here is from genome assembly GCF_001570485.1 of Mycolicibacterium novocastrense. Taxonomy (GTDB): domain Bacteria; phylum Actinomycetota; class Actinomycetes; order Mycobacteriales; family Mycobacteriaceae; genus Mycobacterium; species Mycobacterium novocastrense. The sequence goes on along the minus strand of NZ_BCTA01000036.1, from coordinate 667,983 downwards.
TCGGAACGCGGCGGCCGTGGCGGATCGATCACCGCGACCAGGCACACCAGCGCCGACACCGCGCACACCCCCGCTGGAAACAGCAACGCACCGGTCACACCATGGCTTTCGGCCAGCCGCGGAATCACCAGTGCTCCCAACCCGACGCCCAACGGGGTGGCCGTCTGCCGGATCCCCATGGCCAGGCCGCGTTGTTCGACCGGGAACCAGCCGACCACCAACCGGCCGCTGGCCGAGTTGCTGCTCGCAGCCGCCATACCGCCGAGGAACAGGAAAGCGCCCGCGCCGACCAGGGATTCGGAGAAGGCAGCGGCGAAGGCGGCCGCGGATATCAGCACCGAGCCGACCGTCAGCACAATACGCTCGCCGTAGCGGTCGACGACATAACCCCACGCGATCAACGTGGTCACCAGCCCGAAGCCCGGCATCGCAGAGAGCAGACCGGCCGCCGCGAGGTCCAGGCCCCTTTCGCTGTGCAGCGTCGGAATGAGGAAGGCCGCACCATTGGTGAACACGTTGGCGCTCGTCGTCGCCGCCAGCGCGATACACAGCAACGACCATCGACGGGCGGTGGTGAGCGGCTCGGCGGACATCGGACCATCGTGGCACAGCGATCTCACCATGCTGAATCGTGTTCTCATATGCCGAGACAAGGCTGTCGTGGGAGCGGTCGGCGGCCGCTACCAGGCCGGCTACTAGGCTGAACGCCATGCGCCTTGGCCGAATCGCCAGCCCCGACGGTGTCGCCTTCGTCAGCGTCGAGGGTCCACCCGACGACCCCGCTCAGGCGATCGCGCGGGAAATCGCCGAGCACCCGTTCGGCAATCCCCAGTTCACGGGTCGGCAGTGGCCGCTGGCCGATGTGCGCCTGCTCGCCCCGATCCTCGCGACCAAGGTGGTGTGCGTGGGTAAGAACTACGCCGCCCACATCGCCGAAATGGCCGCACGCGCCGGCGACGGTTCGGCGCCTGCCACTTTCGACGACCCGATCATCTTCATGAAACCCAACACCGCGATCATCGGTCCGAACGTGCCGATCCAGCTGCCCGCCGACGCGGATCCCGTGCATTTCGAGGGCGAGCTCGCCGCGGTCATCGGCAGGCCGTGCAAGGACGTATCGGCCGCCCGCGCGGCGGAGAACATCCTGGGTTACACCATCGCCAACGATGTCTCGGCACGCGATCAGCAGCAGAAGGACGGCCAATGGACCCGCGCGAAGGGGCATGACACGTTCTGCCCGGTCGGGCCGTGGATCGTCACCGACGTCGATCCCTCGGACCTGCAGATCCGCACCGAAGTCAACGGTGTCGTCAAGCAGAACAGCAGGACGTCGCTGATGATCCACGACGTCGGTGCGATCGTGGAATGGATATCCCGGGTGATGACATTGTTGCCGGGCGATTTGATTCTGACCGGGACGCCGGAGGGTGTCGGCCCGATCGAGGACTCCGACACCGTGAGCATCACCGTCGAAGGCATCGGAACGTTGACGAATCCGGTTGTGCGCAAAGGGAAGTGATGACAAGTGATGTCCGGGTGCGGTTCTGTCCGTCACCCACGGGTACGCCGCACGTCGGCCTGATCCGCACCGCGCTGTTCAACTGGGCGTACGCCCGCCATACCGGCGGCGCCTTCGTGTTCCGCATCGAGGACACCGACTCGGCGCGCGATTCCGAGGAGAGCTACCGCGCGATACTCGATGCGCTGCGATGGCTCGGACTCGACTGGGACGAGGGCCCCGAAGTCGGTGGTCCCTACGGGCCATACCGGCAATCGGAGCGACTCGATCTCTACCGCGATGTGATCGCCCGGCTTCTCGAAGCCGGCGACGCATACGAGTCGTTCTCCACACCTGAGGAAGTCGAAGCGCGTCATCTGGCCGCGGGGCGGAATCCCAAATTGGGCTACGACAACTTCGACCGCGACCTGACCGAACAGCAGCGGACGGAGTTGCGCGCCCAAGGCAGGCGCGCCGTGGTGCGGTTGAAAATGCCCGACCAGGACATCGGCTGGCGCGATCTCGTGCGCGGGGAAACGACGTTCCCGGCCGGATCGGTACCCGATTTCGCGCTGACCCGCGGTAACGGGGAGCCGTTGTACACCTTGGTGAATCCGGTCGACGACGCGCTGATGAAGATCAGCCACGTGCTGCGCGGTGAGGACCTGCTGTCATCGACGCCCCGCCAGATCGCGCTGTATGAGGCTCTGATGCGGATCGGCGTAGCGGACCGGATCCCCGAGTTCGCGCACCTGCCAAGCGTTCTGGGAGACGGCAACAAGAAGCTGTCCAAGCGCGATCCGCAGTCCAACCTGTTCCTACATCGCGAACGGGGCTTCATCCCGGAAGGCCTGCTGAACTATCTGGCCCTGCTGGGGTGGGGAATCGCCGAGGACCGCGACGTTTTCAGCCTCGACGAGATGGTGGCGGCCTTCGACGTCGCCGACGTCAACTCGAATCCGGCCCGGTTCGACCAGAAGAAGGCCGACGCGCTGAACGCAGAACACATCCGGATGCTGAGCGAACAGGAGTTCACCGCCCGTCTGAGGGCCTACTTCACCGAGCACGGTCACGACACCGGCCTCGACGATGACCGCTTCGCCGAAGCCGCCGCGCTCGTGCAGACCCGCATCGTGGTGCTCGGCGATGCGTGGGACCTGTTGCGGTTCCTCAACGACGTGGAGTTCACGCTCGACGAGAAGTCGGCGGCCAAGGAGTTGAAGGCCGAGGCGGTGGCGGTGCTCGACGCCGCGCTGGGCGCCCTGGAGAACGTCGGCGACTGGAGCACCCCGGTGATCGAGGCGGCGCTGAAGGAGGCGTTGCTCGACGGCCTCGGGCTCAAGCCGCGTAAGGCGTTCGGCCCGATCCGCGTCGCCGCGACGGGCTCATCGGTCAGCCCGCCGCTGTTCGAATCGCTCGACCTGCTGGGGCGCGAACGCAGCCTGGCCCGACTGCGGGCCGGCCGCGAGCACGCCGCTGCGGAAGCCGAGGCGTGAAAAGCGCGTTGAAAATCTTTGGTAGTCTGCACGTCGGTCCGATACCGCGCGCGAAGGCTTCCACCGGCCGCGCAAGGGGGGCCAAATAGGCCCGTGACCTGCGGTTACGGACAGCCAATGGGGTATGGTGTAATTGGCAACACAGCTGATTCTGGTTCAGCCGTTCTAGGTTCGAGTCCTGGTACCCCAGCCAATGACCGTGATTAGGCCGACAAATCTCGCTGAGATATGCTGGCCATCCGGAAACCAGTTCTAGCCCCCGTCGTCTAGCGGCCTAGGACGCCGCCCTCTCACGGCGGTAGCGTGGGTTCGAATCCCATCGGGGGTACAGATTTCGCGTTCTCTGCGAATTGCGTCACTCTCACAGGCGTCGCGCCAGGGCGTCGGCAGCGGCCAACAGATCGGCGGCCCACCGCGCCCCCGGCCGCCGGCCCATCCGGTCGATCGGCCCGGACACCGATACCGCGGCGATGACCACGCCGCGTCCGTCACGCACCGGAGCCGAGACACTCGCCACACCCGGCTCGCGTTCGGCGGCGCTCTGCGCCCATCCACGCTTGCGCACCTCGGCCAGCGCGCGATCGGTGAACTTCGCGTTCGGGAGTACGGCCTGCTGGGTGGCCGCGTCGGCGTACGCCAGCAGAACCTTGGCGCCGGAGCCCGCCGTCATCGGCAGCGTGCTGCCGACCGGCACGGTATCCCGCAGCCCGGCAGGAGGTTCCAGCGCCGCCACGCAGATCCGTGAGGTGCCTTCGCGGCGGTAGAGCTGCACGCTCTCGCCGGTGATCTCCCGCAACCGGGGCAGGACGACCGCGCCCGCGGCCACGAGCGGATCGTTGACCTGTCCGGCCAACTCGGTCAGGCCGGGACCGAGCCGCCAACGGCCATCGCCGTTGCGCGCCAGCAGGCGGTGGGTTTCCAGGCCCGCGGCAAGCCGGTGCGCCGTGGCGCGCGGCAAGCCCGTGCGCTCGCACAGTTCGGCCAGCCCGCAGGGCGAATCGGCGACCGCGTGCAGCACCCCCACGGCTTTGTCCAATACGCCGATGCCGCTATCCTGTCTCACAAGGAGATACTAACGTCCCAGATTGTGAGATAGTCAAGATGTCGACCGATGTTTCCAGTGCTGCCCGCGGGCGCGGTGACACACCGCGCACGTTGGCCGAAAAGGTGTGGGCCGACCACGTCGTCGTCGAGGGCGGCGGTGAAGGCGCTGCGCGCGAACCCGATCTGATCTACATCGACCTGCATCTCGTGCACGAGGTGACCAGCCCCCAGGCGTTCGACGGGCTGCGGTTGGCCGGGCGTCCGGTGCGCAGACCGGATCTGACCATCGCCACCGAGGACCACAATGTGCCGACGGTCGACATCGACAAGCCGATCGCGGACCCGGTGTCGCGCACACAAGTGGAGACCCTCCGGCGCAACTGCGAAGAATTCGGCATCCGGTTGCATCCGATGGGCGATGCCGAACAGGGCATCGTGCACATCATCGGACCGCAACTCGGATTGACGCAGCCCGGTATGACGGTTGTGTGTGGCGACAGCCATACCTCGACGCATGGAGCGTTCGGCGCGCTGGCGATGGGGATCGGCACATCGGAGGTCGAGCACGTACTCGCCACGCAGACCCTGCCGTTGCGCCCGTTCAAGACCATGGCAGTCAACGTCGACGGTGAGCTTCCCGACGGAGTGAGCGCCAAGGACATCATTCTCGCCGTGATCGCCAAGATCGGTACCGGCGGAGGGCAGGGCCACGTCATCGAATACCGCGGCAGCGCCATCGAATCGCTGTCGATGGAAGGCCGGATGACGATCTGCAACATGAGCATCGAGGCGGGTGCGCGGGCCGGCATGGTGGCACCGGACGACACCACGTTCGAGTTTCTTCGCGGGCGTCCGCACGCCCCGCAGGGCGAACAGTGGGACCAAGCGGTCGCCGCTTGGCGCGGCCTTCGCACTGACGAGGGTGCCGAATTCGACACCGAGGTCTACATCGACGCCTCGACCCTGAGCCCGTTCGTCACGTGGGGTACCAATCCGGGCCAAGGGGTGCCGCTGTCCGATTCGGTACCCGACCCGGAGTTGATGTTCGACGAGGGGGAACGGCAAGCGGCCGAAAAGGCGTTGGCCTACATGGACCTTCGACCCGGCACCGCAATGCGTGACATTGCGGTCGACACCGTCTTCGTCGGCTCGTGCACCAATGGCCGCATCGAGGATCTGCGGGTGACCGCGGACGTGCTGCGCGGTCGCAAGGTCGCCGACGGGGTGCGCATGCTGATCGTGCCCGGATCGATGCGCGTGCGGCTGCAGGCCGAATCGGAAGGGCTCGGAGAGATCTTCACCGCCGCTGGAGCGGAGTGGCGACAGGCGGGTTGTTCGATGTGCCTGGGGATGAACCCCGACCAGCTGTCCCCGGGTCAACGTTGTGCATCGACGTCCAACCGGAATTTCGAGGGCAGGCAAGGCAAGGGCGGTCGTACGCATCTGGTGTCTCCCGCCGTCGCGGCGGCCACCGCGGTGCGCGGCACGTTGTCCTCGCCCACGGACCTGACCGACTGATAGGAGCACAGGGCATGCAGGCTTTCCACACCCACACCGGCATCGGCGTCCCACTGCGTCGGTCGAATGTGGACACCGATCAGATCATCCCGGCGGTCTACCTGAAGCGAGTTACACGAACGGGTTTCGAGGACGGACTGTTCGCCGCCTGGCGCAACGACCCGTCGTTCATTTTGAACCTGCCCCCGTTCGACAAAGGTTCGGTATTGGTCGCCGGCCCCGATTTCGGCACCGGCTCGTCACGCGAACATGCCGTGTGGGCGCTTATGGATTACGGCTTCCGGGTCGTCATCTCGTCCCGCTTCGCCGACATCTTTCGGGGCAATGCGGGCAAGGCCGGGCTTCTGGCGGCCGAAATTCCGCAAGACGATGTGGAAATTTTATGGAAGCTCATCGAGGAGCAGCCAGGCCTGGAAATCACTGTGAATCTTCAAGATCGAACCATCGCCGCCGGAACGGTTATGGTGCCGTTCAGAATTGACGACTATACGGCCTGGCGATTGCTCTCCGGACTCGACGATATAGGCCTTACGCTGCGCAAATGCGATGATATCGCGGCTTATGAAGCGCGCAGGCCGGACTGGAAACCGCGGACTCTGCCGACCGGATAAGGGCGGTCGGTGAGCCGAAATCACCGTCTGTGAACCCGGTTCTCCGGGGCCCCTCTGGAGGTCAAGGGGGGCAAGAAAGTTCGCTGGCTTCGCCTGAAACTGCGCGTGGCTCTTGGAAATCAATGGGGAATGGGTTTACCGTGTCCTCTAGTCGGTCCAAAGAGGACCACTGGTTTCCGGAGGTTATGCATGAACAAAGCAGAGCTCATCGACGTACTCACGGAGAAAATGGGCTCGGATCGTCGGTCGGCCACCGCCGCGGTGGAGAATGTCGTTGACACCATCGTGCGTGCGGTGCACAAGGGTGACAGCGTCACTATTACCGGCTTCGGCGTTTTCGAACAGCGCCGCCGCGCAGCACGCGTCGCGCGTAATCCGCGCACCGGCGAGACCGTCCGGGTGAAGCCCACCTCCGTGCCGGCATTCCGGCCCGGCGCTCAGTTCAAAGCCGTTGTCTCTGGGGCGCAGCGCCTCCCGGCGGAAGGACCAGCAGTGAAGAGAGGCGTTACGGCGGGAAGTGCCCGCAAGGCGGCCAAGAAGTCGGCGGCCAAGAAGTCGGCCGCGAAGAAGGCTCCGGCCAAGAAGGCCGCGACCAAGCGGACGGCAGCCAAGAAGACCGCTGCCAAGAAGTCGCCCGCCAAGAAGGCCGCGACCAAGCGGACGGCAGCCAAGAAGACCGCCGCCAAGAAGTCGCCGGCCAAGAAGTCGGCCGCGAAGAAGGCTCCGGCCAAGAAGGCCGCGACCAAGCGGACGGCAGCCAAGAAGACCGCCGCCAAGAAGTCGCCGGCCAAGAAGGCCGCGACCAAGCGCGGCCGCAAGTAGTATCGACCGGACACGCCGTGGGTCTGCGCGACCCACGGCGTGTTCGCGTTTTGCGCCCACCAAAACATCTACGGCTCAATCTTTCCGGGCGGGTGTCCGCCCGGAATTTGCATTCAACGTGTGGACGTCATTTCACGGCGAGTGGGCTGCCCATGTGGTCCGCCGCGATCAACCGGCCGTTGTGAAGCGACATCACCCAGGTGCTGCCCTTGCGATTGCGCGACTTGTCGGGCCGCACACCGTCGCGCTCGCACCACCATTCGATGAGGTCCGGAATCACCTTGCCCTGAGTGCAGATCACCGGCGTGCCAGGGGTGCCGGCGATCTCGAGGAAGCGTTGCCGGGCCGCCTTGCGGTTGTCGGCGTACGCCTCCTCGGTCAGCAGCTCGTCGCTTCGGATCGTCTTCCCGAGTTCTTCTGCCAGTGGCTCCAATGTCGACACACAGCGCACTCTGTCCGCCGCGAACAACTGGTCGGCGCCGAAGGCGAGCAGCATCGCGACCAGTGACTGCGCCTGCGCGCGGCCGTTCTTGTCCAAGGGCCGTTTGCGGTCATCGCCCTTGAACCGGGACTTACTGCCGGCGGTGGCGTGGCGGACGATCAGCACCGTCTTGGTGTCGGCCGGATGCTTCGCGAAGCGGCGCAGCACCTTTCGGTCGTGTGGATAATTTAGTTGTTTGATCGCCGTCGGCAGGGGTAACCACTTGAGCTCATCGACTTCGTCGTTCGGGTGGAACTCGCCGCCGACCACACGCGCCGCCCAGTAGCGCACCTTCTTCTTGCCGTCCTCGACGGGATAGCTCACCGAACTGAGGCGTCGGCCGAGATGCGCCGCGTACCCGGTCTCTTCGCGCACCTCGCGCACGGCGGTCACGGGCTCGGTCTCCCCGGGGTCCACCTTGCCTTTGGGCAGCGACCAGTCGTCGTAACGAGGGCGATGGATCAGCGCGACTTCCGGCGCATCGGGTGCGCCGTTGGGCCGCCACAACACCGCCCCGGCGGCCAGGATCGTCTCCGTATCGGAGGCGGTCTCGGATATCCGCTTCGGCACCTCAACTCCTGCAGATCATTCTGGGCACCCGCGGCCCACGACGACGATTGTGAAAGTCCCTGGCGGTGAGGAAGTCCGTCATGGTTGCCGGTGGCGCTCCATCAATGAGACCTGATGGTCGCGAACCGTGTGACCCGCCTGCGGCGACGCCGTCCACTTACCGTCGACGCCCAACTCCCAACACCGGGTGGAGGGGTCCATCGTCGACTCGAAGATTTCGTGCAGTTGCGCCTTCAGCCGCGGATCTTTGACTTCGGCCATCACTTCGACGCGCCGATCGAGATTGCGATGCATCATGTCGGCGCTGCCGATCCAGAATTCGTCGATCGCGCGGAAGTGGATGATCCGCGAGTGTTCGAGGAACCGGCCGAGGATCGAGCGGACGGCGATGTTGTCCGAATACCCAGGGGCATGTGGTCGTAGCGCGCAGATACCCCGGACGACCACCTCGACCCGCACACCGGCCTGCGACGCGCGGTACAGCGCATCGATGACCTGCTCGTCCACCAACGCGTTGGCTTTCAGCCTGATCCGCCCCTCGGCGCCGTCGCGGGTGGCGACGATCTCGCGTTCGATGCGTTCGATGATGCCCCGCCGGACACCTTGGGGGGCCACCAGAAGGTTGCGGTAGGAGTCCTTGCGCGAGTATCCCGTCAGCGAGTTGAACAGGTCGGTGAGATCCGCGCCGATGTCGGGCGCGGCCGTCAGCAGTCCGATGTCCTCATACAGCCGCGCAGTTTTGGGGTTGTAGTTGCCGGTGCCGATGTGGCAGTAACGCCGGATCAGCGACCCCTCCCGACGCACCACCAGACACGTCTTGCAGTGAGTCTTGAGTCCGATGAGCCCGTACACGACGTGCACGCCGGCACGCTCCAATGCGCGTGCCCACTTGATGTTGGCCTGCTCGTCGAACCGGGCCTTGATCTCGACGAGTGCGACGACCTGCTTACCCGCGGCCGCAGCGTCGATGAGCGCGTTGACGATTGGTGAGTCACCCGAGGTGCGGTACAGGGTCTGCTTGATCGCCAATACGTTCGGATCCGCCGCGGCCTGTTCGATGAACCGCTGCACGGTGGTGGAGAAGGAGTCGTACGGGTGGTGCACCAGCACGTCGCCGTCGCGCAGTGTCGAGAAGATGCTCTTGGGTGTCTCCCGCTCGCCGAACGCCGGCGGGGTGGCCGGCACGAACGGCCGGTCTTTGAGGGCGGGGCGATCGAGATCGTAGATCTGCCACAGCGAGGACAGGTCGAGCAACCCGGGCACCTCGATGACATCGCCCGGCGCGACATCGAGTTCGCGCAGCAGCAATTCGAGCATGCTCTCGGTCATGTCGTCGGAGACTTCCAACCGGACCGGGGAACCGAATCGACGTCGGGCCAGCTCCCTTTCGAGCGCTTGCAGCAGGTCTTCGTCGCGGTCCTCTTCGACCTCGAAATCGGCGTTGCGCGTGATGCGGAACGCGTGGTGCTCGACGATCTCGAGCCCGGGGAACAGGACATGAAGGAACGCCGCGATCAGTTCCTCCATCGGCAGGAAGCGAACGATCCTCGTATCGCTTTCGCGGGCGGCCAGTTCGACGAACCGTTCTACGTTGTCGGGCACTTTGACTCGGGCGAAGTGCTGCCCACCGTCGTCGGGATGCTTGACCGTGATCGCCAAATTCAGGCTCAGGCCACTCACGAATGGGAACGGGTGGGCCGGGTCCACGGCGAGCGGTGTCAGTACCGGGAACACCTGCTCGTGAAAATAAGTGGACAACCGCGCGCGTTCGGCCTCGTCGAGTTCGGCCCACGTGACGATCACAATGCCTTCGTCGGCCAGCGCAGGACGCACCGAATCCAGGAACACATGGGCGTGCCGGTTGGCGAGGTGCTGCGTTCGCTCGTTGATGCGACGCAACTGTTCGCGGGGGGAGAGCCCGTCGGCAGAGCGCACGGACAAACCCATCTCATCGCGACGCTTCAGTCCGGCGACCCGGACCATGTAGAACTCATCGAGATTCGACGCGAAGATCGCAAGGAACTTCGCCCGCTCCAGCAAGGGGAGCGACGTATCGGCGGCCAACGCCAGCACGCGGGAGTTGAAGTCGAGCCAACTCAACTCGCGGTTCAGGTAGCGGTCTTCGGGCAGCGCGTTCTCGACGGCGGGGGCGGTTGCCGCCGGTGGGGCTTCGGGCGCCGAGTCACCGGAGTCCGACCGCATCGTTCGGACGCTTGCCGACGGTGGTTCGCCGTCGCTGTCACGAACCTGGATCCCGGCTTTCGTCATGCCTGCGATGATCCCCTATCCAACGGTCTTCGTGCCAGCGCGCAATTGAACGGTTCATCTCGAAACGGTGATGGCCGCCGCCGTCGCCGCACCGACACCGAGCCGACGCGCCACCAGCAGGTCATCGGGTGTGTCGATGTCACACCGCAGCCCCGGCCACGCGCCGGTGAGCTCGAGCGCGCCGGAGCGCCGGTGGCGTTGAGCGGAGTCGGCGCCGAAGTGCGGGTCCAAGGCGACCCCGAACGCGAACAATGCCGACGTGCCGGTGCCGTGCCGGTCACCGACGAAGCTGCGCGGGTGTTCGCGGGACGCCGCGACGGCCGCCGTCAGCTCGTGGGTCTGCAAAGCGGGCAGATCGCCTTGCAACACAGCGACGTTCGATGTCTCATGCCGGACTTCGGCTTCGGCGGCGGCGATCGCGTTGTTCAGCGGGTCCGGGTGGTTTTCGGGCGTCGGGTCGGTGAGCACGCGCGCGCCGAGGCGGCCCGCGGCCTCGGCGGCGGCTTCGTCCGGTGTGACCACCGTGACCGAGCGGATCGCCGGTACCGCCGACGCGGCGGTGATCGTGTCGATCAGCATCGCCAGCACGACCTTCTCGCGGGTGGGTGCGGAAAAGACGGGGGCCAACCGGGTCTTGGCCGCGGCGAGGCGTTTCACGGCGATCACCAATGCGATCTCGCCATCCGGTGACCCGCTCATGTGCGTCATCCTGCCAGCAGCCGGGGGCGGGTTACGCTGAAGGCGTGGTCGAGGCGGCGGTGATGGGGGCCGGTGCGTGGGGGAGTGCACTGGCGAAGGTCCTTGCCGACGCGGGCAACGAGGTCATGCTGTGGGCGCGTCATCAAGAAGTCGCCGACGAGATCAACGACACCCATCGCAACACCGGGTACCTCGGTGACACCGAATTGCCCAAGACCATAAGGGCGACCACCGATGCGGCCGAGGCGCTGGACGGCGCATGCACGGTGCTGTTCGCGGTGCCTGCACAGACGCTTCGGGCCAATCTCGAACAGTGGTCGGGGCGCATCGACGACGAAGTCACGCTGGTGAGTCTGGCCAAGGGCATCGAACTCGACACCCTCATGCGCATGAGCCAGGTGATCGTCCAGGTGACCGGCGCCGATCCGGCACGCGTCGCGGTGGTCTCCGGCCCGAACCTCGCCAGCGAGATCGCCGACGAGCAACCGGCGGCCACCGTGGTCGCCTGCAGCGACTCCGGACGGGCCGTCGCATTGCAACGGGCCCTTTCCACGCCGTACTTTCGGCCGTACACCAATGCCGACGTCATCGGCGCCGAAGTCGGTGGTGCGTGCAAGAACGTGATTGCGCTGGCATCCGGTATGGCGGCCGGGGTCGGACTGGGGGAGAACACCGCGGCCGCGATCATCACCCGCGGGCTTGCCGAGATCATGCGGTTGGGAATCGCGTTGGGCGCCAAGCCCGCGACCCTCGCCGGCTTGGCCGGGGTTGGTGACCTCGTCGCGACGTGCACATCCGGGCAATCACGTAACCGCACCTTCGGGCTGCGTCTGGGCCAGGGCGGCACGATGGAATCGGCCATGCTCGCCACAGGTGGCCACGTCGCCGAAGGCGTCGCCTCGTGCCAATCGGTGCTGGCGTTGGCCGAGAGCTACGACGTCGAGATGCCGCTGACCGATGCCGTATTCCGGGTGTGCCACAGGGGGCTCTCGGTCGACGAGGCCGTCATCTTGTTGCTCGGGCGCAGCACCAAACCGGAGTGACCGTGGACGGTCAGTACGGCGATTCCACTCGCAGCGTCAAATCCGTTGCTTCGGAAGTCGTTCCGGGACAGGCGGTGGCGCCGTCACCGGTTCCGGCGTCCACCTTCCACCTGTCGTCCGATCCCTCGGACCTGCAGGACTCCTATGGGCGCAGCTCGAATCCGACCTGGCGTCACCTCGAGTCGGCACTCGCACAGCTGGAGGGTGCCCCGTCCGCACTGGCATTCGGGTCGGGGATGGCCGCGATCACCTCCGTCCTGCGGGTGCTGGCCAAGCCGGGGCACAAGCTCGTCGTACCCGCCGACGGCTACTATCAGGTCCGTCGGTATGCCTCTGAATACCTTGCTGGACAAGGGGTTACCGTAGTTACCGCCGCCAGCGGCGAGATGTGCGCGGCATCGGCGGACGCGGATGTCGTTCTCGCCGAAAGCCCGGCCAATCCGGGCCTGGACGTCGTGGACCTGCACCACCTCGCGCTGCAGTGCCGCAGCCGGGGCGCCACGCTCGTCGTCGACAACACCACCGCCACCCCCTTCGGCCAGCAACCGCTTTCGCTGGGCGCCGACGTGGTCGTCGCCAGTGCCACCAAGGCGTTGTCGGGCCACAGCGATCTCCTCGCCGGTTATGTCGCGAGCGCGCACACCGACCTGATGGCAAAAGTGGAGCGTGAACGGCTGCACTCCGGTGCCATCCTCGGCGCCTTCGAGGCGTGGCTGCTGTCGCGAAGCCTGGGCACCGCGGGCCTGCGGTTCGAACGACAATGCCACAACGCGGCGGCGCTCGCCGTGGCGCTGCGTGCACACCACGCCGTGCGTGCCGTGCGCTATCCCGGCCTGCCCGATGATCCGGCGCACCGTATCGCGTGCGCGCAGATGAAACGGTTCGGCGGACTGATCGCCGTCGAGTTGGCCGACGCTGCGGCGGTACACCGTCTGGTCGAACGGAGTGCGCTGCTGATCGCGTCGACGAGCTTCGGCGGAATCCACACGTCGGTGGACCGCCGCGCCCGCTGGGGCGACGACGTCAGCGACGGATTCGCGCGCATCTCCCTCGGGATCGAAGACACCGACGACCTGGTCGCCGACATCGAGCACGCGCTGGGCTGACACCGGGGCCGGGCATCGCCGGACCAACCGGCCGGCGACGCGGACGGTAGCCTCTCTAGGTTGTGACTGCCCGCCATGATCCCGGAGCCGCCCGGCCGGCGACATCGGGCCGGAGCACCGGACGCGTCCGGGTTGCCGTCGTCTACGGCGGTCGCAGCTCCGAACACGCGATTTCCTGCGTATCCGCAGGCAGCATCCTGCGCAATCTCGATCCGCAGAGGTTCGACGTCGTCCCGGTCGGCATCACACCAGAAGGCGCGTGGATGCTGACCGACGCGCAGCCGGACAGCCTCGCAATCACCGATGGCCGCCTGCCGGAGGTGACCGCCTCGTCGGGCACCGAACTGACATTGGCCGCCGATCCCGGCCGAGGCGGGCAACTGATGTCGCTCGGCCAGGGTGCAGGGGAGATGTTGGCGACGGTCGACGTGGTGTTCCCCGTGCTGCACGGTCCGTACGGCGAAGACGGCACGATCCAGGGGCTCCTCGAGCTGGCGGGGGTGCCGTACGTCGGAGCGGGTGTACTGGCCAGCGCCGTGGGCATGGACAAGGAGTTCACCAAGAAGCTGCTGGGCGCCGCCGGACTGCCGATCGGTGATCACGAGGTGCTGCGACCCCGCCAGGACACCTTGAGTTTCGAGGCGCGGGAGCGGCTGGGCCTGCCCGTCTTCGTCAAACCGACGCGGGGAGGGTCGTCGATCGGCGTCAGCCGGGTCACGGCGTGGGATCAGCTGCCGTCGGCCATCGAACAGGCCCGCCGCCACGACCCGAAGGTCATCATCGAAGCCGCGGTGCCGGGCCGCGAACTCGAATGCGGCGTGCTCGAATTCCCCGACGGTCGGGTCGAGGCCAGTGCGCTCGGCGAGATCCGGGTCGCCGGCGTGCGCGGGCGCGAGGACGGCTTCTACGATTTCGCGACGAAATACCTCGAGGACGCCGCCGAACTCGATGTGCCCGCCAAGGTCGACGACGATGTGGCCGACGCGGTGCGACGGCTCTCGATTCAGGCGTTCAATGCGATCGACTGTCAGGGGCTGGCCCGCGTCGACTTCTTCCTCACCGATGACGGGCCCCTGATCAACGAGATCAACACGATGCCGGGTTTCACCACCATCTCGATGTTTCCGCAGATGTGGGCGGCCAGCGGTGTCGACTACCCAGCCCTGCTGGCCACGATGGTGGAAACCGCGCTCAAACGCGGTACCGGTCTGCGCTGACGGGCGCTGTTTCGTCGAGACTGCGTCGACGGCGCGCTTGCGCGCAGGATCAACGCACCGGCGCAGGAACCACGGGCTTGGCGGGAAGCGCTTCGGCGATGACCGTGGACAGCAGCTGAATGGGCGTCGGGCCCGAGCCCTGCGGCAATGTCAGGGCGACGTACACGCCGCGGTCGACGGCGTACCACGTGCTACGCGCCTGGTCGGCGCCCGCGTCGTCACCGACCTCACTCACCCGGAACCACTGCACGTCGTCCACCACCTGCACCGGCGCACCGACGACGAACTCCGCGGGCCGTTCCACGCCGCAGCGCAGCACGATCGGCTCACCCCGGTCCTCTGCCCGCCAGGCTGCCGCACCGGGGGGTGCGGGATCGGCGAGCGGCGCGCGGCTGTGCTCGCCGAGTTTCTCCGGCAGTTCGGCGGCCAGATGGGCGCATTCGGAGCTCGTGGCCTGCGGGGCGGGCACCGTCACCAACGGCACCGGCTGCTCCTGCTCGGGATTCTGGCGCAGCGCGGCGATCACCAGAATCGCCACGATCGCCGCGACCGCCACCACCAGAGCGGCGATCAGCAGCGCCCGCGGGGGCCCGTCACCGGTCTGCGAAGCCACGGCCCAACTCTAGAGAGGAGCCCCGTTGGCGATCGGACAGGTCAGTGTTCGAGTGATACCGGTCACCCGTTGAACATTGGGAACGACGGTGGCTTTGAGATCGGCCAAGGTGTCGGCGCCCACCCGCACGACCACGTCATACGGTCCCGTCACGGACTCCGCGGACACCACGCCGGGAAGCGCGGCGAGTTGTTTGGCGACGACCTCGGCGCGGCCCACCTCGGTCTGAATCAGCATGAAAGCCTCGACCACCCGCTGTTCCTCCACATCGCTGCATAGACTCCACGCCGCAGGCGCTTAACGTACCGCAGGTGCGGCCGGTGTTCAGGCCGGCACGAAACGGACACGAAGCGGCCGCGACGGGAGGTGACATGGCGTCCGATGCCGAAACCCTGGCGCAAATGGGCGAGTTCGCGGTGATCCGGCGGTTGGTGTCCGGGCGCCGCCAGCCGGGCGCCGTCGCGCTGGGGCCCGGTGACGACGCCGCGGTGCTGTTCGCGCCCGACGGAAAGACGGTCGTGAGCACCGACATGCTGGTGGCCGAGCGTCACTTTCGGCTGGACTGGTCGACGCCTCACGACGTGGGGCGCAAGGCGATCGCGCAGAACGCCGCCGACATCGAGGCGATGGGCGCACGCGCGACCGCCTTCGTGGTCGCGTTCGGAGCACCCTCGGATACGCCGGCCGCCCAGGCCCTGCAACTCGCCGACGGCATGTGGCGCGAAGCCGAGGCGATGGGCGGGGGCATCGTCGGCGGCGACCTCGTCAGCGCGCCGCAATGGGTGATCTCGGTGACGGCGCTCGGTGACCTCGGCAGCCGTGATCCGGTGCGCCGCAGCGGGGCGCGACCCGGTGACGTGGTGGCCGTCGTCGGCGGCATCGGTCGTTCGGCCGCTGGATTCAACCTGTGGCGCAACGGTATTCAGCGTTTCGACGAACTTCGTCAGTGTCATGTCGCGCCGCAGCCGCCTTATGGTCAGGGCCGCGTCGCCGCCGAAAGCGGTGCCACCGCGATGACCGACGTGTCCGACGGTCTGCTGGCCGACCTCGGCCACATCGCCGAGGCCTCCGGTGTCGGCATCGACCTGTCGACCGCGGCATTGACCGGTGACCGCGACGTCCTCGCCGGCGCCGCCGAAGCGGTGGGTGCCGATGCGTGGGCGTGGGTTCTCGGTGGCGGGGAGGACCATGCGCTGGTCGCGACCTTCCCGGGGCCGCCGCCGTCCGGGTGGCGGGAGATCGGCCGCGTGCAGAACGGTCCCGGAAGGGTCTTGGTCGACGGCGCGGCGTGGCAGGGGAATCCCGGGTGGCAGTCGTTCGACTAGTTAGGGTGTCGACTCGTGACCGTGTACGTCATCGCCCAGCTGAAGTTCACGGACCGTGCCGCCTATGACCGCTACCAAGCCCGTTTCCTAGAGGTCTTCAACCGGTATTCGGGGACGTTGCTCGCGGCCGACGACTCTCCGCAGATCCTGGAGGGCCAGTCTGACCGCGAGAAGGTCGTGTTGATGTCGTTTCCCGATGAGGCCTCGTTTCGGGCCTGGGCCAACTCGCCCGACTACCAGGAGATCTCGAAGGACCGTCGAGCCGGGACCGACTCAGTGGTGATGCTGATCGAGGGTTTGGCATGACGGCGCGGCCGCTGCGCGAACTCGTCGAGCAGGGCTGGGCCACGGCTCTGGAGCCGGTCGCGGGTCAGGTCGCGCAGATGGGCGAGTTCCTGCGCGCCGAATTGGCCGCCGGAAACGGGTATCTGCCTGCGGGCCAGAACGTGTTGCGCGCGTTCACTTTTCCGATGGACAGGGTGCGGGTGCTGATCGTCGGGCAGGATCCGTACCCGACGCCCGGTCACGCCGTGGGCCTCAGTTTCTCCGTGGCGCCCGAGGTGCGGCCCCTGCCGCGCAGCCTGGAGAACATCTTCAAGGAGTACGGAAGCGACCTCGGATACGCCGCACCGGCCACCGGTGACCTGACGCCGTGGGCCGAGCGCGGGGTGATGCTGCTCAACAGGGTGCTCACCGTTCGACCTGGAAACCCGGCGTCGCATCGCGGTAAGGGCTGGGAAGCGGTGACCGAGTGTGCGATTCGCGCGCTGGTCGCACGTGGGCAGCCGTTGGTCGCGGTGCTGTGGGGTCGCGACGCCTCGACGCTCAAACCGATGCTGGACGGCGCCGACTGCGTGGCGATCGAGTCGCCGCACCCGTCACCGCTGTCGGCCTCGCGCGGTTTCTTCGGCTCGCGACCGTTCAGCCGCGCGAACGAACTGCTCGAGAAGATGGGTGCCGAGCCGATCGACTGGCGGCTTCCCTAGAGCTATCCGACGCCCGGGATCGGAGGCGGCGAGGGAATCGGCGGAGGAGACGGAATCGCCGGGGGTGACGGCACGTCGGGGACCGGAACCTCGACGGTGCCCCCGTCAGCGCCCCCGCCCTCGGTGGTGGTGGCCGGCAGTTCCGGCGACGGTGTGGTGGTCTCCGGCGCACTGGTCTCCACCGTCACCTCCACCGTCGTGGTGGTCGGCGTCGTGGTGGTCGTGGTGGTGGTCTCGTCGCCGGCGGAGTCACCGCCGCCGCACGCGGTCAGAAGGGCCAGCGCACATCCGGACGCCAGCGCGATGAGGGTGGATCTTGCTGCTGCACGAGAAGTCATGCAGCACGGCTACCCGGTCGCTGACCGCGGCAATCGCCCGCGGGTCAGCCGCGCGAGACCTTTCCCGCCTTGATGCACGAGGTGCACACGTTCATGCGCTGCTTGTTGCCCCCGGGGCGGGTCACAGCGCGCACCGTCTGGATGTTGGGATCCCAGCGACGGCTGGTCCGGCGATGGGAGTGCGAGACCGACTTGCCGAAGCCGGGTCCCTTCCCGCAGATATCGCACACGGCAGCCATATGCAGAACTCCTCAGATCAGTACGTGGGGTCCGGGTCGCGGCACCGCGACCGGCGCGGCTCGACCCGACAACCTGACCAGGATACCGGGAGCCGCAGCGAACGCCAAAATGCCGTCCCGCGCTGCGCGCGAGCCCGCACCAGCCTACCGAGCGGCGAGAACGTTGTGCCGAGGCTGTCAGGTCCGATCGCTAGGCTGACCGGCACGGCGGGGTGCGTCAAGCGTCACATTTCTGCGGAGGTTAAGCATGTCGGCTCGACTGCTCGATGCCTTCACCCTGCAGAAGTGGTCGCACACTGCGGTCGGTGACCTCATCACCCACACCGACGAGATCAACCGGCTCAACGTGTTCCCGGTCGCCGACGCCGACACCGGCACGAACATGCTGTTCACCATGCGTTCGGCGTGGGCGCAAGCCGATGCCCTGGCCGGCGCCCGCGACGTCGCCGAGGTCGCTGCGGCGCTGGCGCGCGGCGCCATCCACGGGGCGCGCGGAAACTCCGGTGTGATCCTGTCCCAGATACTGCGCGCGCTGGCCGAGGTCACCGCGGAAGCCGCGGCCGACCTGCGCGGTGGTCTCGACCGGGTGGACGGCCCGCTGTTCGCCGCCGCACTTCGCCACGCCGTGGTGCTGGTGATTCGGGCGATGGGCGAGGCCGTGCCGGGGACCATCGTCACCGTCCTCCAGGACGCGGCCGAGGCCGCCGAGCAGGCTTCGACCGACGGTGCCGAACTGCCCGACGTCGTGGGCAAGGCGGCGGATGCCGCGGCGCAGTCGCTGGAGAGGACCACCGGCCAACTCGACGTATTGGCCCGCGCGGGCGTGGTGGACGCAGGAGGGCGCGGCCTGCTGGTACTGCTGGACGCGATGAGCACGACGCTGACCGACAGCGCGCCGCGGAGGCCGGAGTACGTCTCTGCGCCGCCGCCCAGCGACTCCGGTGCGGCCCGGGTCGTCGCGGCTCCACAGTTCGAGGTGATGTACCTGCTCAGTGGATGCGATCGGGCGGGGGTGGAGAAACTGCGCAGCGACCTCGACGCGCTGGGCGACTCGGTGGCCATCGCCGCCTCGTCGGACGGCGGGGGCCATTACTCGGTGCACGTGCATGCCGATGACGCCGGCGCCGCCGTCGAGGCCGGTCTCGCGGTGGGCGCGACCAGCCGCATCCAGATCACCGCTCTCACCGGCGGCGGCGCGCGCCCGGTCGGGTCGTGGTCGCGTGGACGGGCGGTGCTCGCTGTCGTGGACGGGCAGGGCGCCGAGGAGTTGTTCGCGGCCGAGGGCGCCCACGTGTTGCGACTCGAGGACGACGCGCCGGTGCGCGCCAAGCAGCTCCTTCACGCGCTGGTCAACGCCGACGCGGGTCAGGCGATGATCTTGCCGAACGGATACGTCGCGGCCGAAGAACTGGTCGCCGGGTGTACCGCCGCGATGGGTTGGGGCGTGGACGTGGTACCCGTGCCCACGGCGTCCATGGTTCAAGGCTTGGCGGCCCTGGCGGTCCATGACGACTCGCGCCAGGCCGTCGACGACGGGTACACCATGGCCAGGGCGGCCGCCGGGGCCCGGCACGGATCGGTGCGGATCGCCACCGAGGAAGCGCTCACCTGGGCGGGGATGTGCAAGCCGGGCGACGGCCTGGGCATTTCCGGCGACGAGGTGCTGATCGTCGGTGACGATCTGAGCGCGGCGGGAGCGGGGCTGATCGACCTGCTGCTGGCCGCCGGTGGTGAACTCGTTACGGTCCTCACCGGCGCCGGGGTCGACGAGGGTGTCGCCGCCGCACTCTCCGAGCACGTGCACGACCGGCACCTCGGCATCGAACTGGTGACCTACCACACCGGCCACCGCGGCGATGCGCTGCTGATCGGGGTCGAATAGCCGTGGCGACGTTGTCCGACCGTCTCGACTTCGTGCTCGGCAAGAAGGCCGCGGACCCGCTCGCCGAGCACTTCGGCATCCACACGGTCAACGATCTGCTGCGTCACTATCCCCGCAAGTACAGCGACGGGATGACCGTGCTCGACGAAGGCGAGGAGCTCGAAGAGGGCGAGCACGTCACGTTCATCGACACCATCACCGGCACCCGAACCGGTGATATGAAGCCGCAGTTCGACAAGAAGACCAAGAAGATGAGGAAGCGCAAATGGTTGCGCGTCACGCTCGGTCGCCGAGGGCGCACGGTCAGTGCGACGTTCTTCAACGCGGACTGGATGATCGACGGCCTCACGGAAGGAACTCGGCTGATGCTGTCGGGAGAGGTCAAATACTTCCGGGGGTCGTTGCAGTTGACGCACCCGGCGTTTCTCGTGTTGGAGTCACCGCACGGAAAGACGTTCGGGACGAAGTCGCTCAAGACGATAGCGTCGACATCCGGAGCGACCGGCGACGATCTGCTCGTGGCGTTCGAGCGTGAGTTCTTTCCGATCTACCCGGCGAGCGCCAAGGTTCAGACGTGGGAGATCTACGCCTGTGTCCGTCAGGTGCTCGACGTGTTGGATCCCATCCCCGAAACACTACCGGAATCCTTTCTGCGACAACATGGTTTGATCACCGAGGACGAGGCGTTGCGTGCCGTCCATATCGCGGAGAACAAACTCGAACGCGAGCGCGCGCAGCAGCGGCTGACATACGACGAGGCCATCGGTCTGCAGTGGGCGCTGGTCGACCGACGCCACGGTGAGCGCAGCGAGTCCGGTCCGGTCGCCGAGCGCCGTGACGATGGGCTCGTCGCCGCCATGAGTGAACAGCTGCCGTTCGAATTGACCGACGGCCAGAAGGAAGTGCTCGACGTCATCTCGGGCGAACTGACAAGCACCCGACCGATGAACCGCATGCTGCAGGGCGAGGTCGGTTCGGGCAAGACGATCGTCTCGGTGCTGGCGATGCTGCAGATGGTCGACGCCGGCTATCAGTGCGCCTTGCTCGCACCCACCGAAGTTCTTGCCGCACAGCATGCCCGCTCCATTCGCGCCGTTCTCGGTCCATTGGCGATGGCGGGTCAACTCGGTGGTGTGGACGGCGCCACCCGCATCGCGCTGCTGACCGGATCGATGACGGCGCAACAGAAACGCGCGGTACGCGACGAGGTCGCCGGCAGTGAGGCGGGCATCGTCATCGGCACGCACGCCTTGCTTCAGGACGCAGTCGAGTTCCACCGCCTCGGCATGGTGGTCGTCGACGAGCAGCACCGGTTCGGCGTCGAGCAACGGGATCGGTTGCGCGGCAAGGCACCTGCGGGCATCACACCACATCTTTTGGTGATGACGGCCACCCCGATACCGCGCACCGTCGCCCTGACCTATTACGGTGACCTGGAGACCTCGACGCTGCGTGAGCTGCCGCGGGGCAGGCAACCGATCACCACCAACACCGTCTTCCTCAACGAACACCCGCGCTGGCTGGACCGGGTCTGGCAGCGCATCGCCGAAGAGGTGAGCCAGGGCAGGCAGGCGTACGTGGTGGCCTCGCGGATCGACGAAAACGACAAGTCGGCCAACGACAAGGAGGCCCACGAGAAGGAGGGCGGTCCGCCGCCGATCACGGTCGTCGAGTTGTTCGCCCGACTGAGCCGCGGTCCGCTGGCCGATCTGCGGCTCGGGCTCATGCACGGCAGGCTGCCCGCCGACGAGAAGGACGCCGTGATGGCGGCTTACCGCGCGGGTGAGATCGACGTGCTGGTGTGCACGACGGTCATCGAAGTGGGCGTCGATGTGCCGAATGCGACGGTGATGGTCGTGATGGACGCCGACCGGTTCGGCATCAGCCAACTGCACCAGTTGCGCGGGCGGATCGGCCGCGGACAGCATCCGAGCCTGTGCCTGCTCGTCACCAAACTCCCGCAGGGCTCCAAGGCCGGCGCCCGGCTGACCGCCGTCGCATCCACATTGGACGGGTTCAAGCTCGCCGACCTCGACCTCTACGAACGGCAAGAGGGAGATGTGTTGGGATTCAACCAATCGGGCCGCGCAATCACGCTGCGGTTCCTGTCGCTGCAGGAGCACCTCGACATCATCGTGACGGCCCGCGACTTCTGCGCACGGCTGTACGAGAACGATCCCGACAATGCGGGTATGGCGGCGTTGGCGGCCCCGTTCGTCAGCGATGACCGCGTCGAATTCCTGGACAAGGCATGAAGCGTGGGCATCTGCTGTGGCTGACGGCGATCGTCGCCCTCGCCGTGATCGTCGCCGTGCAGGCGGTCAACTCGGCAGGCGACCGGGCACAGTTCATCGCACGCGCCGACATCCCGACCGTGGCTCCAGGCGTCGACGTTCTCGCCGGCGTCCCCGTCATACCGCTGCGAATTCGCGGATACGACTATCGCAGAGCCGCTTTCGGGGACAGCTGGACCGACGACAACTCGGCCCCGGGCGGGCACAACGGCTGCGACACCCGCAACGACATCCTCAACCGCGACCTCGACGACAAGACGTTCGTGTCGATCAAGCGTTGCCCTGACGCCGTTGCGACCGGCACGCTGCACGACCCGTACACCAACGCCGTCGTCGCCTTCACCCGCGGCGAGAAGACGGGCGCCGCAGTGCAGATCGACCACATCGTGCCGTTGGCGCTTGCCTGGGATCTCGGGGCGCGCAACTGGCCCGACGACCTGCGCGTCCGGTTCGCCAACGATCCGGCGAATCTCCTCGCGGTGGCCGGAAACGCCAACCAGGACAAAGGGGACCAGGAGCCCGCGACCTGGATGCCACCCAATGCGGCGTTTCACTGCCAGTACGCGATGCAGTTCATCGCGGTGCTCCGCGGATACCGACTGCCGATCGACGCGCCCTCGGCCACCGTGCTGCGCGACGCAGCCGCCACCTGCCCGACGGGCTGAGCTCCTCTAAGAGCTATGTGCCGGTGTAGGTTTCGGGGTCCGGGCGAAACCGGGTGCCCTCGTCGAGGCCGTTGAGTGAGGCCATCTCGTCGTCGGTGAGCTCGAAGTCGAACACCTCGAGGTTGGCGGCGATCCGCTCCGGTTTCGACGAGCGGGCGATGACCGCGTTGCCGAGCTGAACGCTCCACCGGATCAACACCTGCGCGGCGGTCTTGCCGTGCGCCTGCGCGATCGACGTCACCGTCTCGTTTTCCAGCAGGCGCCCGACGCCCAGGGGGCCATACGCCTGGGTGACGATGCCGTACCCGGCGTTTACCTCACGCAGCTCCGCCTGGCTGAGCAGCGGGTGCAGCTCGATCTGGTTGACCGCCGGGGTGAAGAACGACAGGTCGATCACGTCCGACAGGTGCTCGGCGTGGAAGTTGGCGACCCCGATCGACTTGGTGTCGCCGACCTCCTTGCGCTTCATCAACCCGCCCCAGCTGTCGACGTACTTGCCCTGTTCGCCGGCGGGCCAGTGGATCAGGTACAGGTCGACGTAGTCGAGCCCGAGCCTGTCCAGGCTTGCCTTGAGCGCGTCCTGCGACGACTGGAAACCCAGATCGGGAGTGGCGAGCTTGGTGGTGACGAAGATCTCGTCGCGAGGCACCCCGGAGGCCTTGATGGCCCGCCCGACCGCTTCCTCGTTGCCGTATGAAGCGGCCGTGTCGATCAGCCGGTAGCCGGCGGACAACGCCGCCAGCACCGCCTGCTCGGCCTCGGAGTCCGACAGCTCGCCGACACCGAGTCCGAACACCGGCATCGTGTGGTCGTCGTTGAGCGTGACGGTCGGAACCGCAGCAGCGTTGCCCGGCGATTCGGTCATTTCACCTACCCCGTGAATTCGAATGTTCGCGGATCGGGGCCCAACCGAGTGCCGTCGCCGAGCGTCGAGACGGACGCCATGTCCTGCTCGCTCAACTCGAAATCGAACACGTCGAAGTTGCTCACGATTCTCTCGGGGGTCACCGACTTCGGGATGACTATATTGCCGAGCTGCATATGCCACCTAATCAACACCTGGGCCGGTGTCTTCCCGTGCGCCTCGGCGACCGAGACCACGGTGTCGTTCGACAGCAGTGAACCCTGGCCGAGCGGACTCCACGCCTCGGTGGCGATGCCCATCTGGGCGTGCATCTCGCGCAGCTCCTCCTGCTGCAGCAGCGGATGCAGTTCGATCTGGTTGACCGCCGGCACGATCCCGGTGGCGTCGACGAGTTCGCGCAGGTGTTCGGGTTCGAAGTTGCTCACCCCGATCGACCGGATGCGCCCCTGCTCACGCAGGTCGGCGAAGGCCTTGAACGTCTCGACGAACGCGCCGTTGGCCGGCATCGGCCAGTGGATGAGGTACAGATCGAGGGAGTCGAGCCCCAGCCGGTCCATGCTCTTGTCGAAGGCGCGCAGCGTGCTGCCGTAGCCCTGGTCGGAGTTCCACAGCTTGGTGGTGATGAACACCTGATCGCGCGGGAGACCCGACTTTTTCAGTGCCTCGCCGACCTCACGTTCGTTCCGGTACGCGGCGGCGGTGTCGATGTGGCGGTAGCCGGCCTCCAGCGCGGTCGCGACCGCGCGTTCGGTGTCCTCGGGCGGGGTCTGCCAAACTCCGAGCCCAACCTGAGGTATCGAATTACCGTCGTTCAACGTGATCGAGGGAGAAGCCATGACCCAAAGTCTGCCAGCCCATGACCAGTGGCGGCCGACCCGCAAGGAGACCCTGGTCAACACCGCAGCGGGCGTTACCCTCCGCGCGTTGCCCCGAATCCCCGAGGGGGTCAAGCGTCTCCTGCTCGGGCGCCGCACGGTCAGCATCGACGGCAACACGCTGGACACGACGCTGCAGTTGATGCTCGCCGGACAGAAACTCACCGGGATCGACGGTTTGGTCAACGCCGACGACGTCGCCGCCGCCCGCGGCCAACTCGAAACGCTGGCCGTGGGTTTCAAACAGAACATCCCGGTCGCGTCGGTGAAAGATCTCTCGATTCCCGGACCCGTCGGGGCCATCCGCGCGCGTCATTACCGGCCCATCGACGATGACGGGGCCCTGCTGGTCTTCTTCCACGGCGGCGGGCAGGTCATCGGCAGCATCGAATCGCACGACGACCTGTGCCGTGAGATCTGCCACCGCGGCCAGATGCACGTGCTGTCCGTCGACTACCGCCTGGCGCCCGAACATCCCGCCCCCGCGGGCACCGACGACGCCTACGCCGCCTTCCGCTGGGCGTGCGAACACGCCACCGAACTGGGTGCCGACCCCGAACGCGTCGCCGTGGGCGGTGACAGCGCGGGCGGCAACCAGGCCACGCTCGTCGCGCACCGCGCCCGCAGCGAGGGACCGCAACCCGCCCTTCAGTTCCTGCTGTATCCGGTCGTCAACTACCGCGACACGACCAGGTCGCAGGTGCTGTTCTCCGAGGGCTACTTCCTCACGCGCGACGACATCGACTGGTTCCGCGACAAATACCTCAGCGGCGGGATCGATGCCGGCGACCCACGGGTGTCACCGTTGCTCGCCGACGACCTGTCGGGCTTGGCGCCGACGCTGATCGTCACCGCCGGTTTCGACCCGCTGCGCGACGAAGGCAGGCAGTACGCCGAGGCCATGCGGGCCGCCGGCGTCCGCGTCGACCACCGGGAGTTCGGATCGCTGATCCACGGCTTCGCGAACTTCTTCCCGTTCGGCGGTGACAGCGCCACCGCGATTGCCGAGGTCATCTCGGCACTGCGCGCGCATCTGGCCCGCGGCTGACGGGGCGGCGGAATCGCGCCGGTACTCTTACCTGCGTGGCCTCGAAACCCAAGAAGACCCCGCGCTACGACCTGAAGGCGGCCGACCGCAAGCGGAACCGGGCTGTGCAGATCGGCCTGACCTCCGTTGTCGTGATCTTCGCGGTCGCGCTGGTGCTCTACATCGTGATGACCAAAGAGGACAAACCCGGTGAGGGCGAGACCAGGGCGGTCCGCGTCGCGTCGAGCAACGTGATCACCCAAGAGGGCACATCCGAGCCCAAAGCGGTGCTGGCGCTCTACGAGGATTTCCTGTGCCCGGCGTGCGGGAACTTCGAGAGGCAGTTCGGCCCGACGATCAACCGGCTGATCGACAGCGGTGCGGTGGCCGTCGACTACAACATGGTGTCCATCCTCGACCGGGCGGGGCAGGGCTACTCGACCCGCGCGGCCAACGCCGGCTACTGCGTCGCCGAAGCGGACACGGAAGCCTTCCGGCGGTTCCACGGCGCGCTCTTCGCGCAACAGCCTCCCGAGGGTGTGGGCCCCTTCCCAGACAACGCCCGGCTGATCGAGGTCGCCCGTCAGGCGGGGGTGACCGGTGAGGTGCCGGCCTGCATCAACGGGGGACGCTTCAACGACATGGTCAAGGGCCTGGCCAAGGCGAGCGGGGTCAACTCGACGCCGACCATCCGGATCAACGGTGAGGACTACTCGCCGTCGACACCCGACGCGCTGATCGCCGAGATCGAGAAGATCGTCGGCGAGGTGCCTGCACTGGACGCCGGCGCGCCGCCGCCCAACCCCGATCCGACCCAGCCGGCGAGGCCGTGACGCTCGCCGCGCCCGGGGCCGTCCAGCCGTCCGAACCCACGGCGCATGAGCCGGCGGGCCCGTCGGTGGGACGTCCGAGCGCGGTGTGGATCCTCATCGCGGGTGTGCTGGGGCTTGCCGCCGCGCTCGCGCTGACGGTCGAGAAGATCGAGCTGCTGATCGATCCGGAGTACGTCCCGTCATGCAGCTTCAATCCGGTGCTGTCCTGCGGCTCGGTGATGATCACGCCGCAGGCGTCCGCGTTCGGATTCCCCAACTCGTTGATCGGCATCATCTCGTTCACGATCGTGGTGGTGACCGGTGTGCTCGCGCTCGCCAAGGTCGAGTTGCCGCGCTGGTATTGGGCCGGACTGGCCGTCGGCACGCTGTTGGGTGCCGCCTTCGTTCACTGGCTCATCTTCCAGAGCCTCTACCGCATCGGCGCGCTGTGCCCGTACTGCATGGTGGTGTGGGCGGTGACGATCCCGCTGTTGGTGGTCGTCGCGGTCATCGCGCTCGCGCCCCAACGCGGAAACACCGTTGCGCGAGTGCTGCACACGTGGCGGTGGTCTTTGGTCACGTTGTGGTTCACCGGCCTGCTCCTGCTGATCCTCGTGCGCTTCTGGAGCTACTGGTCCACGCTGATCTGATCCGCCCGGAGGTTAAAGTACGTGCGTGATGGCCCATGATCTCTAAAGTCCTGGTCGCCAATCGTGGCGAGATCGCGATCCGCGCTTTCCGGGCCGCCTACGAGATGGGGATCGACACCGTCGCGGTCTACCCGTACGAGGACCGCAACAGCGTGCACCGGCTGAAGGCCGACGAGTCCTACCAGATCGGCGAGACCGGCCATCCCGTGCGCGCCTACCTGTCGGTCGAGGAGATCATCCGGGTCGCAAAGCACGCGGGAGCCGACGCGGTCTATCCGGGATACGGCTTCCTGTCGGAGAATCCGGCCTTGGCGGCGGCGTGCGCGCAGGCCGGGATCACGTTCGTCGGGCCGAGCGCTCATGTGCTCGAGCTGACGGGCAACAAGTCGCGGGCGATCGACGCGGCCCGCTCGGCCGGGCTGCCGGTGCTCAACTCGTCGGCACCGTCGGCGTCGGCAGAGGAGCTGATGGCCGCCGCCGACGGCCTGGAGTTCCCGTTGTTCGTCAAAGCCGTGTCAGGGGGCGGCGGCCGGGGGATGCGGCGGGTCGCCGACATCGACTCGCTTGCCGACGCGATCGATGCCGCGGCGCGCGAAGCCGAGTCGGCGTTCGGCGACCCGACGCTGTATCTCGAACAGGCCGTGCTCAACCCCCGCCACATCGAGGTGCAGATCCTGGCCGACACCCACGGCAACGTGATGCACCTGTTCGAACGGGACTGCAGCGTGCAGCGCAGGCACCAGAAGGTCATCGAGCTCGCGCCCGCCCCGAACCTCTCAGACGAACTGCGGCAACGGATTTGCCAGGACGCGGTCGCGTTCGCCCGGCAGATCGGCTACACGTTCGCCGGCACCGTGGAATTCCTGCTCGACGAGCGCGGCCATTACGTGTTCATCGAGTGCAATCCGCGCATCCAGGTCGAGCACACGGTCACCGAAGAGATCACCGATGTCGACCTGGTGTCCAGCCAGTTGCGCATCGCCGATGGGGAGACGTTGGAGGGCCTCGGCTTGAGCCAGGAGGCGCTGCCGTCGCCGCGTGGTTTCGCGCTGCAGTGCCGGATCACCACCGAGGACCCCGCCAACGGATTCCGGCCCGACACCGGCCGCATCACCGGATACCGCACCCCCGGCGGCGCGGGCATCCGGTTGGACGGCGGTACCCACCTGGGCGCGGAGATCAGCGCGCATTTCGACTCGATGCTGGTGAAGCTGACGTGTCGCGGACGCGACTTCGGCACCGCGGTGGCGCGGGCGCGCCGCGCGCTGGCCGAGTTCCGCATTCGCGGGGTGTCGACGAACATCCCGTTCCTGCAGGCGGTGGTCAACGATCCGGATTTCCGGGCCGGACGCATCACCACGTCGTTCATCGACGAACGCCCGTATCTGCTGACCGCCAGAACACCCGCCGATCGCGGCACCAAGATCCTCAACTACCTGGCCGACGTGACGGTCAACCAGCCACATGGCCCGCGAACCGCGTCGGTGTACCCGCAGGACAAGCTGCCCGACATCGATCTGGAGGCGCCGCCGCCCGCCGGCAGCAAGCAACTGCTGACCGAACTGGGCCCCGAGGGGTTCGCCCGCTGGCTGCGCGACTCCAAACCGTTGGGCCTCACCGACACGACATTCCGCGATGCCCACCAGTCGCTGCTGGCCACCCGGGTGCGCACCACCGGACTGTCGATGGTGGCGCCCTACGTCGCGCGCATGACCCCGCAGTTGCTCTCTCTCGAATGCTGGGGCGGGGCGACTTACGATGTGGCGCTTCGGTTCTTGAAGGAAGACCCGTGGGAGCGGCTGGCCGTGCTGCGGGAGGCCGTCCCGAACATCTGCCTGCAGATGCTGCTGCGTGGCCGCAACACCGTCGGTTACACCCCGTACCCGGAAACCGTCACCCACGCCTTCGTCGCCGAAGCGACGGCGACGGGCATCGACATCTACCGCATCTTCGACGCGCTCAACAACGTCGAATCCATGCGCCCGGCCATCGACGCGGTCCGCGAAACCGGCACGGCCATCGCCGAAGTCGCGATGAGCTACACCGGGGACCTGTCCGACCCCGGCGAGAACCTCTACACCCTGGACTACTACCTGAAGCTCGCCGAACAGATCGTCGACGCGGGCGCCCACGTGCTGGCGATCAAGGACATGGCCGGGCTGTTGCGCCCGCACGCCGCGCACACGTTGATCAGCGCTCTGCGCAGCCGCTTCGATCTGCCCGTGCATGTGCACACCCACGACACCCCGGGCGGCCAGTTGGCGACGTATCTGGCCGCGTGGCAGGCGGGCGCGAGCGCCGTCGACGGAGCATCCGCACCGCTGGCCGGCACCACCAGCCAGCCCGCGCTGAGTTCGATCGTCGCCGCGACCGCGCACACCGAGTTCGACACCGGGTTGTCGCTGCAAGCGGTGTGCGACCTCGAACCGTATTGGGAGGCGCTGCGAAAGGTGTACGCGCCGTTCGATGTTGTGGCGTCTGGGCCTCCTTCTCCGACGGGGCGGGTGTATCACCACGAGATTCCCGGCGGTCAGCTGTCGAACCTGCGCCAGCAGGCGATCGCGCTCGGGTTCGGCGACCGCTTCGAGGAGATCGAAGCCAACTACGCTGCTGCCGATCGGGTGCTCGGCCGGCTTGTGAAGGTGACCCCGTCGTCGAAGGTGGTGGGCGACCTCGCGCTGGCGTTGCTCGGGGCGGGTATCAGCGCCGATGAATTCGCCTCGGACCCAGCGCGGTTGGACATTCCCGATTCGGTGGTCGGATTCCTGCGCGGCGAACTCGGGGATCCGCCCGGCGGATGGCCCGAACCGCTGCGCACCAAGGCACTGGCCGGTCGTGCGCCGGCCAAGTCGCAGGAGGAACTCAGCGAGGAGGACGAAGCGGTGCTCGCCCAGGCGGGCCCGAAGCGGCAGGCCGCGCTGAACCGGTTGCTGTTTCCCGGTCCCACAAAGGAACTCGAGGCCCACCGCGAGCAGTACGGCGACACGTCGAGCCTGTCGGCGAACCAGTTCTTCTACGGGCTGCGCAGCGACGAGGAGCACCGGGTCCGGCTGGAGCGGGGCGTCGAACTGCTGATCGGGCTCGAGGCGATCTCCGATCCCGACGAGCGCGGCATGCGGACCGTGATGTGCATCCTCAACGGCCAACTGCGGCCGGTACTGGTGCGGGACCGCAACGTCGCCAGCGATATCCCGACCGCGGAGAAGGCCGACAAGTCCAATCCGGACCACATCGCAGCACCCTTCGCCGGTGTGGTCGCCGTCGCCGTCTCCGTCGACGACGAGGTGCAGGCCGGTCAGACGGTCGCCACGATCGAGGCCATGAAGATGGAGGCCGCCATCACCGCACCCAAAGCGGGCAAGGTGAACCGGGTCGCGGTCTCGGAGACGGCGCAGGTCGAAGGCGGCGATCTGCTGGTGGTGGTCAGCTGACCCGCATCATCGCCGGCGCGTTGGGCGGTCGACGAATCACCGTGCCCCAGAGCAGGTCTGGGGGAGTGACCCGTCCCACCACCGACCGGGTGCGAGAAGCGTTGTTCAACGTGCTGGCTGCGCGCATCGACTTCGGGGGGATCGCGGTGCTCGATCTGTACGCCGGCTCGGGCGCGCTTGGGCTCGAGGCGCTCTCGCGCGGTGCGGCCGAAGCGACGTTCGTCGAGTCCGACCGGCGTGCCGCGGGCGTCATCGCCGACAACATCGCGGCGCTCGGTGTCACCGGGGCCAGCGTGCGGCGCGGCGGCGTCACCGAGGTGCTGGCCGCGGGCAGCTCGCGACCGGTCGACCTGGTCCTCGCCGATCCGCCGTACGACGTCACCGCCGAGCAGGTCGAGTCGGTCCTGATGCTGCTCGCCGAACGGGGTTGGGCCGGTGCGGGAACCGTCGTCGTGGTGGAGCGTGCGGCAAGCGGACCCCCGCTGACGTGGCCGCCGGGCTGGCGGGCATGGCCGCCGCGCGCCTACGGCGACACCCGCCTGGAGCTTGCCGAGGCGCCGGAACGGCCCTGCTAGCGTCATCGCTCATGAGCGGCGCGGTATGCCCCGGATCCTTCGACCCGGTCACCCTCGGGCACGTCGACGTCTTCGAACGCGCGGCCGCGCAGTTCGACGAGGTGATCGTGGCGGTCCTGATCAACCCGAACAAGAAGGGCATGTTCACCCTCGACGAGCGCATCGCGATGATCGAGGAGACCACCGAGCACCTGCCGAACCTGCGCGCCGAATCGGGTCAGGGCCTGGTGGTCGACTTCGCCCGGCAGCGTGGCGTGACGGCGATCGTCAAGGGACTGCGCTCTGGTACCGACTTCGAATACGAACTGCAGATGGCGCAGATGAACAAGCACATCGCCGGCGTCGACACCTTCTTTGTGGCCGCGACACCGCAGTACTCGTTCGTGTCGTCGTCGTTGGCCAAAGAGGTCGCGTCGATGGGTGGCGATGTCTCCGAACTACTTCCCGCCGCGGTCAACAAGCGTCTGCAGGCCAAGCTCAGCCAGGGTTAATCCGCCCCAGCCGGGGTAGTCAGGTTCAGGCGCACAGCCCATTCGCGCCCACACCACTACCGAGAATGCAGGAGGTTTCTGCCATGGCTGAAACGTTCGTCCAGAACACCGATGACGTCGTGAAGTTTCTGACCGATCAACACAACCTGATCAAGGACCTGTTCGAAGAAGTGCTGAACGCGTCGGAAACCGAAGCGCGTGAGAAGGCGTTCGCCGACCTGCGGCAGCTGCTGGCCGTCCACGAGACCGCCGAGGAGATGGTGGTCCACCCGCGCGCCCGCAAGGAGGTCGCCGACGGCGAGGCGATCGTCGACGCCCGTCTCAAGGAAGAGCACGAGGCCAAGGAGTTCCTCTCGCGGCTGGAGAAGATGGACATCGGGTC
Source organism: Mycolicibacterium novocastrense (assembly GCF_001570485.1). GTDB lineage: Bacteria > Actinomycetota > Actinomycetes > Mycobacteriales > Mycobacteriaceae > Mycobacterium > Mycobacterium novocastrense. Next base: position 636,160 of record NZ_BCTA01000036.1, on the reverse strand, counting down.
CAAGGAGTTCATCGACGAGCTCAAGAAGTTCCGCGAGGACGTGATCGAGCACGCCGAGCTCGAGGAGCGCGAGGAGTTCAGCCACCTGCAGAAGAACCTCGACGGTGACGACCTCAAACGGATGGCGGGCGCAGTGCAGGCCGCCGAGGCGATCGCGCCGACCCACCCGCACGCCGGCGTCGAGTCGGCCAAGGCCAATTTCGCGCTCGGGCCGTTCGCCTCGATGCTCGACCGGGCTCGTGACCTCATCGGCGCGGCGGTGAAATAGCCGCCCTCATCCGCCGCCGATTCTGAACCTGTGTTCGACGAATCGTAGATTTTCTCGCGCACACGTTCAGTTTCGACGAGAACTCGCCCGCCCCCGGCCGGCCGGACGCCATCGGCGTGACGGCGACCGGGGGCGGGTTTTTCCGCTGAATTCGACCCCTCTGATGCGGGTTGACATAATGCGAGCAGCAATTCAGCCGGGAGTTGCGGCCTGGGGAGTGGAGGGACTCAGCAATCCACGAATTTCCGAGGTCCCGGGCGACACACCGGGCCGGAAGCTGAGTCACAGGGGTAACACCAGGCACACTAGTAACTGTCAACTACGCCTGGAGGGTGTTGCCGTGTACCGAGTTTTTGAGGCGCTCGACGAACTGAGCGCGATTGTGGAAGAAGCCCGCGGCGTGCCGATGACGGCAGGCTGCGTCGTGCCCCGCGGTGATGTCCTCGAGCTGATCGACGACATCAAGGACGCGATTCCCGGTGAGCTCGACGATGCGCAGGACGTCCTCGATGCCCGCGACGGGATGCTGCGCGAGGCCAAGGACCACTCGGACTCGATGGTGTCCACGGCCACCGCCGAGGCGGACTCCGTTCTGAACCACGCCCGCGCGGAGGCGGACCGGCTGCTTGCCGACGCGAAGGCGCAGGCCGATCGCATGGTGGCCGAGGCTCGCCAGCACAGCGAGCGGATGGTCGGCGAGGCCCGCGAGGAGGCCAACCGCGTCGCCGCCACCGCCAAGCGCGAGTACGAGGCCAGCACCGGACGGGCCAAGACCGAAGCCGACCGGCTCATCGAGAGCGGCAACCTCGCCTACGAGAAGGCTGTGCAGGAGGGCATCAAGGAACAGCAGCGCCTGGTGTCGCAGACCGAAATCGTGCAGACCGCGACCGCCGAGGCGACCCGGTTGATCGACTCGGCCCACGCCGAGGCCGATCGACTGCGCGGCGAGTGCGACATCTACGTCGACAGCAAGCTCGCCGAGTTCGAGGACTTCCTCAACGGCACGTTGCGCTCCGTCGGTCGAGGTCGGCACCAACTTCGCACGGCCGCGGGCACGCACGACTACGCGGCCCGCTGAGCGCGGAGGGCCGCCAATAACCCGTCGCCGTAAACTCGATACTTATGGCGACGCATGCCAAAGCGGCGGCGCATCGCGCGTCACAATCGCCGCTCGTGATCAACATTTCCCGGCTCGGTAGGCGGCCCGGGTCGATGATGGCCGTCTCCGAGACGGTGTCCAGCCCGTCACGCATCGGACTGGACCTGATCGGGATCGACCAAGGAGCACCGGTGACCCTCGACCTGCGCGTCGAGTCGGTGTCGGAAGGCGTCCTGGTCTCCGGGACGGTGTCCGCGCCGACGACGGGCGACTGCGCGCGATGCCTGACGCCGGTCACGGGGGACGTCGAGATCCACCTCACCGAACTGTTCGCCTATCCCGACAGCGCCACCGACGAGACGACCGAAGCCGACGAGGTCGGTCGCGTGGTGGACGACACCGTCGACCTGGAGCAGCCGATCATCGACGCGGTCGGGCTGGTGCTGCCGTTCGCGCCGCTGTGCGGTCCGGACTGCGCGGGCCTGTGCCCGGACTGCGGTGTGGCGTTGGCCACCGCCGAACCCGGTCACCGCCACGAACAGATCGATCCGCGCTGGGCGAAGCTGGCCGGCATGTTCGACACTGTCGGCGGAGCCGACGATCCCACTGAGGACACGCGTGAGTGACCGCGCTGCGCTGCTGGCGGCGCTGGGTGTCGATCTGCCCGACGAACTGCTCACCATGGCGCTCACCCATCGCAGCTACTCGTACGAGAACGGAGGCCTGCCGACCAATGAGCGGTTGGAGTTCCTCGGCGACGCCGTGCTCGGACTGACCATCACCGAGGAGCTCTACCACCGGCACCCCGACCGCTCCGAGGGCGATCTGGCCAAGCTGCGCGCCAGCATCGTCAACACCCAGGCGCTCGCCGACGTCGGTCGTCAGTTGTCCGACGACGGGCTCGGTGCGCATCTGTTGCTCGGCAAGGGCGAGCTGAACTCGGGAGGTGCGGACAAGGCCAGCATCCTGGCCGACGGCGTCGAATCCCTGCTGGGCGCAATCTATTTGGAGCATGGCAACGCGATCGTCCGCGAGGTGATCCTGCGGCTGTTCGGCAAGCTGCTGGACACCGCGCCCACGCTGGGCGCCGGGCTGGACTGGAAGAGCAGCCTGCAGGAGTTGACCGCCTCGCGCGGCCTTGGCGCGCCCACCTATCTCGTCACCTCGACGGGCCCGGACCACGACAAGGAGTTCACCGCGACCGTCGTGGTGACCGACACCGAATACGGCAGGGGCGTCGGGCGCACCAAGAAGGAGGCCGAACTCAAGGCGGCCGCGGCGGCGTGGAACGCGCTGACCGCCGAGGTAGATGCCTGAGCTTCCCGAGGTCGAAGTCGTCCGCCGCGGATTGGGCGCACACGTCGTCGACAAGACCATCACCGCTGTGCGCGTGCATCATCCGCGCGCGGTGCGCCGGCACGAGGCGGGCCCCGCGGATCTGACTGCGCGGCTGCTGGATTCGCGCGTCGTCGGCACCGGGCGACGGGGTAAGTATCTGTGGCTGACGCTGGACGACGGCTCCGCTCTCGTGGTGCACCTCGGCATGAGCGGGCAGATGCTCTTGGGTGAGGTACCCAACGCGAACCATCTGCGCATCGCCGCCCTGCTGGACGACGGGACCACGCTGAGCTTCGTCGACCAGCGCACGTTCGGCGGATGGATGCTCACCGATATGGTCACCGTCGACGGGACCGAGGTTCCGGTTCCCGTCGCGCACCTCGCGCGTGACCCACTCGATCCGCAGTTCAACCGCGACGGCGTCGTGAAGGTGTTGCGCGCCAAGCACTCCGAGATCAAACGCCAACTGCTCGACCAGACTGTGGTGTCGGGAATCGGCAACATCTATGCCGACGAGGCGCTGTGGCGCGCCAAGGTCAACGGCGCCCGGCTGGCGTCGTCTCTGAGCCGGCCGAAGCTGGCCGAACTGCTCGACGCGGCCGCCGCGGTGATGCGCGAGGCGCTCGATCAGGGTGGGACGTCGTTCGACTCGCTGTATGTCAACGTCAACGGCGAGTCGGGCTACTTCGACCGGTCGCTTGATGCCTATGGGCGCGAAGGCGAACCGTGTCGACGCTGCGGGGCGATCATGCGGCGCGAGAAGTTCATGAACCGCTCGTCGTTCTACTGCCCGCGCTGCCAGCCGCGGCCGCGAGTTCGACGGGAATAAGCTGCGCGAGGGACCGTGTTTGCACGCGACACGCCGCAGAAATTTGGCATTTTGCGGTCGCTCGCGGAGAAGAGGAGTCATGACCGAACTGTGGGTTGAGCGGACGGGGGCGCGGCGCTACACCGGCCGCAGCTCGCGCGGCGCGGAGGTGCTCGTCGGCGGCGAGGACGTCGACGGCGTCTTCACGCCGGGCGAACTGCTGAAGATCGCGCTCGCGGCCTGCAGCGGGATGGCCAGCGACGTGCCCTTGCAGCGGCGCCTCGGCGAGCAGTACCGCACCACGATCCGCGTCTCCGGGGACGCCGACCGCGAGCAGGAGCGCTACCCGCTGCTCGAAGAGCGGATGCAACTCGACCTGTCCAGGCTGTCCGAGCAGGAGCGGGCGCGGGTGCTGACCGTGGTCGAGCGCGCCATCGACCAGGTCTGCACCGTCGGCCGCACTCTCAAGTCTGGGACGGAAGTGACATTTGAGGTAGATGATGCAGGAGTTAGCTGAGGTACGCCTGACGGCATGGGTGCACGGGCATGTGCAAGGTGTCGGGTTCCGGTGGTGGACGCGCGCCCGTGCACTGGAACTGGGGCTGACGGGATTCGCGGCGAACAAGCCCGACGGCCGCGTTCAGGTGGTCGCCCAGGGCCCACGCGAATCCTGCCAGAAGCTGCTTGACCTGCTGCAAAGCGGAGAAACGCCGGGTCGGGTCGACAACGTCGTCGCCGACTTCACAGAACCTCGCGACTCGCTACAAGGGTTCACCGAGCGATAGCCGCCGCGGCGGTAGTGTGGCACGTCGTGCACCTCAAGAGTCTGACCCTGAAGGGCTTCAAGTCGTTTGCTTCGCCGACGACTCTGCGCTTCGAGCCAGGCATCACGTGCGTGGTGGGGCCCAACGGGTCGGGCAAGTCCAATGTCGTCGACGCGCTCACCTGGGTGATGGGGGAGCAGGGCGCCAAGACGTTGCGCGGCGGCAAGATGGAAGACGTCATCTTCGCGGGCACGTCCTCGCGCCCGCCCCTTGGCCGCGCCGAGGTGACGGTGACGATCGACAACTCCGACAACTCGCTGCCGATCGAGTACTCCGAGGTCTCGATCACCCGGCGGATGTTCCGCGACGGTGGCAGCGAGTACGAGATCAACGGCAGCAGTTGCCGGCTGATGGACGTCCAGGAACTGCTGTCCGACTCCGGTATCGGCCGCGAGATGCACGTCATCGTCGGACAGGGGAAGCTCTCCGAGATCCTCGAGTCGCGACCCGAAGACCGGCGCGCGTTCATCGAGGAGGCCGCCGGCGTCCTCAAACACCGCAAGCGCAAGGAAAAGGCGGTCCGCAAGCTCGACGCGATGTCGGCCAACCTCAACCGGTTGACCGACCTGACCACCGAACTGCGTCGTCAGCTCAAACCCCTCGGGCGGCAGGCCGAGATGGCCCGGCGCGCACAGACCATCCAGGCCGATCTGCGCGACGCACGGCTGCGGCTGGCCGCCGACGACCTCGTCACCCGCCGCGCTGAGTTCGAGAACACCAACCAGGCCGAGACCACGCTGCGGCGCGAACACGATGAGATCGCCACGCGGCTGGAGGCCAAGACCGCCGAGCTGGCCGCGCACGAGGCGGCGGTGAGCAGCCTCAGCGAACGCGCGGACGCGGCGCAGCAGACCTGGTTTGCGCTGTCCGCCCTGGCCGAACGCGTCAGCGCGACCGTGCGCATCGCCAGCGAGCGCGCACAGCATCTCGACACCGAGCCCGAGGCGTCGACGGGCCCGGATCCCGACGCCCTGGACGCCCAGGCCGACGAGGTCGCCGAACAGGAGCGCCGGCTGCTCGGCGAGTTGACCGAGTCGCGCGGCAAGCTCGAGGCGGCCCGCGCCGAACTCGCTGAACGCGAGCGCGTCGCCGCCGAGGCCGAACGCGCGCACCTGGCCGCGGCGCGGGCCGAAGCCGATCGCCGCGAGGGTCTGGCGCGGCTCTCCGGCCAGGTCGACACGATGCGCACCCGCGTGGAATCGATCGACGAAACCGTCGCCCGCCTCACCGGCAGCATCGACGAGGCCGCCACCCGCGCGCAGCAGACCCAGGCCGAGTTCGAAACCGTGCAGAGCCGCGTCGGTGAACTCGACGCCGGCGAGGTCGGTCTCGACGAACACCACGACCGGACGGTCGCCGCGCTGCGGCTCGCCGACGAACGGGTCGCCGAACTGCAAGCAGCCGAGCGCGGCGCCGAACGTCAGGTGGCCTCGCTGCGCGCGCGTATCGAAGCCCTGTCGGTCGGCCTCGACCGCAAGGACGGTGCCGCCTGGCTGCAGAAGAACCGCGGCGGCGCAGGGCTTCTCGGTTCGGTCGCCAACCTGCTGAAGGTGCGCAACGGCTACGAGGTGGCCGTTGCGGCGGTGCTCGGTGCCGCGGCCGACGCGGTGGCCGCCGAGAGTCCGGGGGCCGCCCGCGCAGCGGTCGCGGCGCTCAAGGAGTTCGACGGCGGCCGCGCGGCGATCGTCCTCAGTGACTGGCCGAACCGCGAAGTACCGCAGGCACAGTCGCTGCCCGACGGCGCGGTGCGCGCGGTCGACCTGGTCGAGGCGCCGCCACGGTTGCAGGGCGCGGTCAGGGCCATGCTCTCCGACGTCGTGGTGGTCTCGGACCTGGCGGCTGCGCTGGACGCGGTCGCAGCGCATCCGACGCTGCGGGCGGTCACCACCGACGGCGATCTCGTGGGCCCGGGCTGGGTCAGCGGCGGGTCCGACCGCAAACCCAGCACGCTCGAGATCGCATCGGAGGTCGAAAAGGCTCGCGCCGAGCTCGCCGAGGCCGAGAAGCAGGTCAACGAGCTGTCGGCGGCGCTGTCCGGTGCGCTGGCCGAACAGGCCAGCCGTCAGGATGCCGCGGAGCAGGCGCTCGCCGCGCTCAACGAATCCGACGCGGCGATCTCGGCGATCTACGAGCAGTTGGGTCGACTCGGTCAGGACGCCCGTTCGGCCGACGACGAATGGCAGCGGCTGATCCAGCAGCGAAATGAGCTGGAAGCCAATCGTTCCCGCACCGTCGATGAACTCACCGAACTCGAGCAGAGGCTGCACAACGCACAGCAGGAGCCGACGTTCGAAGCCGAGCCCGTCAACCGGCAGGAGACGACGGCAGCGGCAGAGGCGGCCCGCGGCGCTGAGGTGGAGGCCCGGCTGGCGGTGCGCACCGCCGAAGAGCGCGCGAATGCCGTTCGCGGGAAGGCGGATTCGCTGCGCCGAGCCGCTGCCGCCGAACGTGAGGCCAGACTGCGCGCCACGCGTGCCCGCGAGGCTCGTCGGCATGCAGCGGCCGTGGCCGCCGCGGTGGCCGAATCGGGTCGCGTTGTGGCGCAACGGCTCAGCGCCGTTGTGGCGGTGGCCTCGCGCGCCCGCGACGAGGTGGCCGCCGAACGGCAGCACCGGGCCGCCGCGCTGGCCAAGACACGTGACGAGGTCAACGAGCTCGCGGCCAAGGTCAACGGCCTCACCGAGGCGCTGCACAAGGATGAGGTCGCCAAGGCGCAGGCCGCTCTGCGGATCGAGCAGCTCGAGGAGCAGATTCTCGAGCAGTTCGGCATGGCGACCGCCGACCTCATTGCCGAGTACGGACCCGACGTGCCGCTTCCGCCAACGGAATTGGAGATGGCCGAGTATGAGCAGGCGCGCGAGCGCGGCGAACAGGTCACCGCGCCCGCCCCGATGCCGTTCGACCGGGCGACGCAGGAACGGCGCGCCAAGAAGGCCGAGCGAGAGCTCAACGAGCTGGGCCGGGTCAATCCGCTGGCGCTCGAGGAGTTCGCCGCGCTCGAGGAGCGCTACAACTTCCTATCCACCCAGCTCGAGGACGTCAAGGGGGCGCGCAAGGACCTCCTCGACGTGATCGAGGACGTGGACGCCCGCATCCTGCAGGTATTCACCGAGGCCTACGCCGACGTGGAACGTGAGTTCACCCAGGTGTTTTCGACGCTGTTCCCCGGCGGAGAAGGCCGGCTGCTGCTCACCGACCCCAACGACATGCTGACCACCGGCATCGAGGTCGAGGCGCGTCCGCCGGGCAAGAAGATCAAGCGGTTGTCGCTGCTGTCCGGCGGTGAGAAGTCGTTGACGGCCGTGGCCATGCTCGTCGCGATCTTCCGCGCGAGGCCGTCGCCGTTCTATGTGATGGACGAGGTCGAGGCGGCGCTCGACGATGTGAACCTGCGCCGGCTGATCAGTTTGTTCGAGCAGCTGCGTGAGCGTTCCCAGCTGATCGTGATCACCCACCAGAAGCCGACGATGGAGGTCGCCGACGCGCTGTACGGGGTCACCATGCGCGACGACGGCATCACCGCGGTCATCAGCCAGCGCATGCGGGGGCAGGAACTGGTCGGCGCGGCCAACTAGGTTTCGACGTTACGAACCGCACAGCGGCCGGATGCACCATCATATGGTTAATTGACGGTCTTGAAGGTTCGGGGGATGGCGGATCGGGCCACTGCGGCAAGTGAGCGATGCGGGGCGTGTGACAACGACCTTCGGACCACTGCGCGCTTCTGCGACGCGTGTGGCGCGCCGGTCGCACCCTCAGCCGCGAAGCGCGAGCACAAACAGATAACCGTACTGTTCGCCGACGTGGTCGGCTCGATGAACCTTGCGGCGACCCTCACCGCCGAGCGACTACAGGAAGTCATGAACTCGCTGTTCAATGGAGCATCGGCGGTGGTCCAGCGCTATCAGGGCACCGTCGACAAGTTCACCGGCGACGGGCTGATGGCGCTTTTCGGTGCCCCACTGGCGCTGGAGGACCATGCGTTGCGTGCGTGTATCGCGGCGCTGGAGATCCAAGTGGTCGCCGAACGTCTCGCGGACGAGGTCCATCGCCGGGACGGTGTGGACCTGAAACTCCGTATCGGGCTGAATTCGGGCGCCGCCATCGTCGGCGAAATCGGTTTGGGGCCAGGTCGATATACGGCGGTCGGCCATCCCGTCGGGCTGGCACAGCGGATGGAGGCCGGGGCCCCACCGGGGGGTGTGATGTGCTCACTGACAACGGCACGGATGGTCGAAGGCGCCGCCCGGTTCGGGGCCGTCGAAACGATCGCCGTGAAGAATGCCGGCGAGGGCGTTCCGGCGCGCCGGCTTCTCGCTATCGAGTCCGATCGCCGGGTGGTCGGCCGCAACGAGGGCCTCATGCTCGGCCGCGATGATGATTTGCGCCTTCTTCGAGACGTCGTCGATTCCAGCCGCGGCGCCCTGGTTGGAATTGTGGGCGCCCCGGGTGTCGGCAAGAGTCGCCTGATCAGCGAGTTCGGTGCCGTCGTCGCGGGCCCGGCGGTACGGGTTGTCACTGCTCGGTGCGAGGCCCACATCACGGCCGTCGCATTCCGCGTGCTCGCCCGACTTTTGCGCGCGTTGTTCGATGTGCAGGAGGCGAGTGACTCCGAGGCGCGGCAGAAGACGATCGCTCAGTACAACGGCCAACTCGCCCCGGACTCCGCCGACGCGAACATCCTGTTCGAAGCAATGGGTATCGCTGAACCGACCGCGGACGTGATCCACGTCAGTGTCGACGGCAGGCGGCGCAGGCTTGCCGCGTCGATTTGTGGCGCACTACGGGCCTTCAAATGGCGCACCGTTCTGTTCGTCGACGATGTGCACTGGATCGACGCGCCGAGCGACGCCGTTCTCGCGGACGTGGCGGCCAGGCTCGGAACAACGACAACGACGATGGTCATCACGTACCGCCCGGAATATGCTGGCGCGCTGCGACACCATTCGCACCGAACCATCGCATTGCAACCGCTCACGGACAAGACCACCGCTCGCCTGGTCAGGCAACTGCTCGGTCGAGATCCTTCCGTGGAGGGCATGGCGCAGAGGATCGCTGTTGCAGCCGCAGGTAATCCGTTCTTCGCTGAGGAGATCGTGCGCGATCTCGCCGGACGCGGTGTGTTGTCGGGAAGTCGCGGCGATTACCGACTCGCGAGCACGGCCGAGGAGATCGCCGTCCCGGCCACAGCCCAGGCAGTGCTGGCGGCTCGTATCGACCGATTGTCCGCCGAGTCCAAAGCGATCCTCAACGCGGCGGCCGTGATCGGCACCCGTTTCGATCCGGAGACGCTGAACATCCTGATTCCGGAGATGGATTCCCGCCAGTTGGCCGATCTGGTCTCCGCGGAGTTGATTGATCAAACGGAATTCGTTCCCCGTCAACGCTTTTGCTTCCGACACCCACTTGTGAGGACGGTCGCATACGAGTCGCAGCTGGGCTCGACACGCGCGCTGGCGCACGCCAGGCTGGCTACCGCGATCGAGGAGCGCGACCCAGGTGTCAGTGAGAACGCGACGCTCATCGCTACCCACCTCGAGGCGGCCGGCGAGCTCACCCGGGCTTACCGCTGGCATCTGCGCGCCGCCGAATGGCTTCGATACCGCGATCTTCCCGCCGCACGGGCGGAGTGGGACAGCGCGCAACGGATCGCCGACCGGTTGGCCGGGGACGATGATGACATCGTCGCCATGCGGATCACGCCGCGAACCATGCTGATCTCGACGGCGCTCTACGTGGGCGACGACGACGCTGGCGAGCGGTATCAAGAGCTAAGGGACCTGACGACGCGCATCGGAGATGTGACGTCGCTGGCGCTTGCAACGGCCGGTCGAGTGATGTCACTGATTCTGAACAACAAATGCGTCAGGGACGCCGCGGTATTGGCGGACGAGCTAGAGGCGATGGTGGCGCTGGTGGACTGTGACCCCGCCACTCGGAGCATCATCCTCGTAGCGGTGGCCTTCGCGCGGTTCACAGACTGTGATTTCGACGCCGCTCTGCGGGTCATCGAGGAGATGGTGTCGCTGACTCGAGAAGAGCCAACAATGGAACTAGCTGTGTCAAAGTCGATCTCGGCGTACATCGCGATCTGTCGTGGTGAACACCGGCGAGGAAGATCACTTCTCCAAGAGGGTCTCGACACGGCACGCTCGCTTCACCCTGCCAACTACGCGATCATCTTGAATTATCTCGGCATTCTGGTCGCCGTCGGCATGCTACGCGCAGACGAACTTGTCGACGAGGTGTCTGACGCCCTGCGGCGTGCGGAATCGTTCGGTGGCATCTGCGGCATCATCTGTGCGGAAAGCGCCTGCGGCACTGTGCTGTTGCGCACCGGCAAAGAGATGCGTGATGAGGCGATGACATTGCTCCGACAAGCCCGAACCAACATGCGAAGGTATTCGGTGTTCACGATTGTTGACGGCACGATCGGGGCGGACCTGGCGGTGGGCGCTTACCGCAATGGGCAGCGAGACGAAGCCATCGACGATCTGCGCGCCCTGGTCGCCGCTCACATCAACGACGGATCCCGGCTCATCGCTTGTCGGACGGCGGAAGCTCTCGTCGAATTGCTCATTGATCGGGGTTCGGCTGACGATCTCAACGAGGTACGTCGATTCCTGGCCGATTCGCGGTCTTGGCATCCGGGCTTTCCCGCGGCGGATCTTTGGGGCCTCCGGTCGCGCGCGCTGTTGGCCAGGGCACACCGCGACCCGGCCGGCTACGCCGGGTTCGCGTCCGAATACCTGGCGTTGTGCGAGACACTGAGTGCTCAAGGGAGAATCGCGGATGCGCGGCGAATGGTGAACGAGTCGGTCGAGCGGTCTGCGGGTTGATCGTGGCGACGGTGCTGGCCTACACCTCACCCGCCCTTGGGCACCTGCTGCCGATCGGCGCTTTGATGGCGGAACTGTGCAGCCGTGGGCACACGGTGCACATGCGCACGCTGTCCGGAGGCGTGGCCATCGCCAAACGCCTGGGATTCACCGCCGACGCGATCGACCCGCGGATCGAAGCGATCGAGATGGACGATTGGAAAGGCCGTAATCCGATTGCCGCGCTCAAGCTCTCGGCCGCGGCTTTCGCGCGGCGTGCCGCGCTCGAAGTCGACGATCTGACCGAGGCCGTGGCGCTGGTCAAGCCCGACGGTTTGATCGTCGACGTGAACAGTTGGGGAGCATTCTCGGCAGCCGAAGCGGGCGACGTTCGGTGGGCGTGTGTGTCGCCCTATATCCCGCCGCTGCGATCACAAGGAGTTCCTCCGTTCGGTCTCGGACTCCGACCGCTCGCGGGTCCGCTCGGCGCAATCCGCGATGCCGCGGTGCGTGCTCTCGTGTTCAGTGGAGTCGAGAACGTCATGCTGCCGCGCATCAATGCGGTCCGGACGAATGTCGGCGTGGCTCCGATCGCGTCGGTCGACGAGTTTCTTAGGCGGTCACCACTGATGATGATCACGACCGCCAAGCCCTTTCAATACCCCCAGACAGTCTGGGGAGGTGGTGTGCAGATGATCGGACCTTGCGACCTCGATCCCGTCGAGGATACGGAGCCGGATTGGCTGGCCGCCATAGAGCGGCCGATCGTGCTCGTCACCTCATCGAGCGAGAAGCAAGCGGATTTCGATCTTGTTCCCACCGCATTGAGTGCGTTGGCAGACGAGCCCGTCCATGTCATTGCGACGATGCCGGCCGGTCAACGTGATGGGGTTGCAGTACCGCATAACGCGACGCTGTCTGAGGTTCTGCCGCACGGAGTGATCCTCGACCGTGCCGTATGCGCGGTAACCCACGGCGGAATGGGTGTGACCCAAAAGGCGCTGGCTCGCGGTGTTCCGGTGTGTGCGGTCCCATACGGGCGTGATCAATTCGAAGTTGCCCGTCGGGTGGAGGTCGCGGGGTGCGGCACTCGCCTCCCTGCGAGGCGACTATCGCCTCCGCGACTGCGCGAAAAGGTGCGTCAAGCGATGAAGATGACCGACGGAGCACGCCGGGTGGCCGATGGGTTCGAAGCCGCCGGCGGAGTCGCACGCGGAGCGGATCTCGTTGAGCAACGTGTATTCGGTTGAGCCGGGGTGAACCCCAGCCCCCAACCCATCCTGAGACAATGGCGCCGTGACTGATGTGGGCTCGATGGGTTTGTGGATCGCGATCGCGGTCATCGCCGTTTTATTGGTCGTCGCGCTCGTCGTCGGGCTGGTGCGGTATCGACGCCGGCGCATCCGGCTGTCGAAGACCGAGACGGCGACGCAGATCGACCGTTCGGGTGGCTACACCGCCTCATCAGGGATCACGTTCTCGCAATCTGCGCCGACCGCGCCTGCCGAGCGGATCGACACCACCGGCCTGCCCGCCGTCGGCGACGACGCCACGATTCCGCGTGATGCACCGAAGCGCCCGATCGCCGATGTGCAACTACCCGAGCCGCCGGTCGAGGAGCGCCCCGCTCCCGCGCCTCCCGAACCGGCGCCCGTCGTCGAGGAGCCTGCCCCCGTCGTGGAGGAGCCGGCGCCCGTCGTCGATGAATCGGCGACCGTCGTCGATGAACCCGCGCCCGTCCTCGACGAGATCGCACCGACCGAAGGACGGCTCGAGCGGCTGCGCGGCAGGCTCGCCAAGTCGCAGAACACTCTCGGGCGCAGCATGTTGGGGCTGCTCGGCGGCGGCGACCTGGACGACGAGTCGTGGGAGGAAGTCGAAGACACGCTGCTGATCGCCGACCTGGGGCCCGTGGTGACGGAGTCGGTGGTCGCCGCGCTGCGCTCCCGGATGGCCAGCAGCCGGGTGCGGAACGAGGCCGACGCCCGCGGGGTACTGCGCGAGGTCCTCATCGATGCACTGCAGCCCGACCTCGACCGCTCGATCAGGGCTCTGCCGCACGCGGACAAACCCTCGGTGCTGCTGGTCGTCGGGGTGAACGGAACCGGTAAGACGACCACGGTCGGCAAGCTGGCCCGCGTCCTGGTCGCCGACGGCCGCCGCGTCGTCCTGGGGGCGGCCGACACTTTCCGCGCGGCCGCGGCCGACCAGTTGCAGTCGTGGGCGTCGCGGGTGGGCGCCCACGTGGTGCGCGGCGCCGAGGGCGCCGACCCCGCCTCGGTGGCCTTCGACGCCGTCGACGAGGGCATCAAGGACGGCGCCGACGTCATCGTCATCGACACCGCCGGACGCCTGCACACCAAGACCGGGCTGATGGACGAGCTCGGCAAGGTCAAGCGCGTCGTCAGCCGCCGTGCCGAAGTCGACGAGGTGCTGCTGGTGCTCGACGCCACGATCGGCCAGAACGGCCTGCCACAGGCCAGGGTGTTCGCCGAGGTCGTCGACATCACCGGCGTGGTGCTGACGAAGCTCGACGGTACGGCCAAGGGCGGAATCGTTTTCCGCGTGCAGCAGGAACTGGGCGTTCCGGTCAAACTCGTCGGACTCGGCGAAGGCGCAGACGATCTCGCTCCGTTCGAGCCCGCGGCGTTCGTCGACGCGCTGCTCGGCTGATCCGACGCGTCGGCACAGGCTGTGCGCGGCGGCTGGATCCGCGTGGAAACACGAGCGTAACGCTTCGGGCGTGTCCGTTCACTTAGTGGAAACGGAACAGAATCACCGGTGAAACGCGAGCCGAAGAGTCTCTTCGGGAGGCCGATCCGATCGGCGCACTTCCCAAGGAGGTTCACACAAAGTGGTTTCAGCCTTACCCCTTGCCCTACCCGATGATGCGTTCGCGCCGTTCGGCCCCGACGGGTTGAGTTCCGGCGACACCGCATGGGTGCTCACCGCCGCGGCGCTGGTTCTGTTCATGACGCCCGGTCTCGCGTTCTTCTACGGTGGGTTGTCGCGCCAGAAGTCGGTTCTGAACATGATGATGATGTCGTTCGGAACCCTCGGCGTCGTCAGCGTCGTCTACGTGCTGTGGGGCTACTCGATGTCGTTCGCGTCGGCGCACACCGGCAACAGCGACATCGCGGGCATCTTCGACAATCCATTCGCGTTGTTCGGGCTGAGCCCACTTCTGGAGACCCTGGAGGTGGACGGCACCACCCTCTACGTCCTGGGCGGATTCGGCTCCGTGCCCGCAATCGTCTGGGCGGGCTTCCAGTTGACCTTCGCGGTCATCACCGTCGCGCTGATCAGCGGCGCGGTGGCCGAGCGGATGAAGTTCGGCACCTGGCTGGTGTTCGGCGCGATCTGGGTGACGGTGGTGTATTTCCCACTCGCTCACATGGTTTGGGGTGGCGGCCTGCTGTCCGGTGCTGAGAACGGCATCGCGGCCAAGATGTTCGGCGTCGACGAAGAAGGCACCGCGAACGTCTCGCCGATCGACTTCGCCGGTGGCACCGTCGTTCACATCAACGCCGGCATGGCCGCACTGGTGCTCGCGATTCTGCTGGGTAAGCGGACCGGCTTCGGCAAGGTCGCCTACCGTCCGCACAACATTCCGTTCGTGATGCTGGGCGCGGCCATCCTGTGGTTCGGCTGGTTCGGCTTCAACGTCGGATCCGAGGGCGCGGCCGACATGCTCGCCGGCCAGGTCTGGGTCAACACCACCGCCGCCACCGCCGCCGCGATGCTGGGCTGGTTGCTGGTGGAGCGCATCCGGGACGGGCATGCGACCAGCGTCGGCGCCGCGTCGGGCGTCGTGGCCGGCCTCGTCGCGATCACACCGGCCTGCGGTTCGCTCTCGCCGATCGGGTCGTTGATCCTGGGTGTCATCGCCGGCGCGCTGTCCGCGCTCGCGGTCGGGTTGAAGTACAAGTTCGGCTACGACGATTCGCTCGACGTCGTCGGTGTTCACCTGGTAGCGGGCTTGTGGGGCACCGTGGGCATCGGCTTGCTGGCGATGGAGACCGGGCTGTTCTACGGCGGTGGCTTCCAGCAGTTGGTCGTTCAGGTGGTGATCGCCTTGGTCGCGGTTATCTTCACTGGCATCATGACGGCGATCATTGCCTTTATCGTCAAGCCATTGGGTTGGCGCGTCACCCCGGAGGATGAAGACACCGGCATCGATGAAACCGAACATGCCGAAACTGCTTACGAGCTCGTCTGATCGGCAACAATTTCCTCGGAAGGGATCGACTACATGAAGCTGATTACTGCGATTGTCAAGCCGTTCACGCTCGAAGACGTCAAAACCGGGCTCGAGCAGACGGGTATCCTCGGGATGACCGTCAGCGAGGTTCAGGGCTACGGCCGCCAGAAGGGACACACCGAGGTCTACCGGGGTGCTGAGTACTCCGTGGATTTCGTGCCGAAGGTGCGTGTCGAGGTCGTGGTCGAGGACTCCGCCGTCGACAAGGTTGTCGATGTCATCGTCCAGGCCGCACGAACCGGGAAGATCGGTGACGGCAAGGTGTGGGTGAGCCCCGTTGACACCGTGGTCCGGGTACGCACCGGAGAGCGTGGAGCCGACGCCCTTTGAGCCTCTTGCAGAGCTGAGAGTTCGTCTCCGTCCGATCGCACACCGTGAGCAGTTTTACAGGGGGAGAGGACGAGATGAGTGAGCCCAGACCCCAGGCCGCCGCCGGCGCCCCTCAATGGGTGGCGCCGGCGGCGGGTTCGTCTCGTCCGGCGACGGACCTCTGCGCCGCGATCAAGCAACTGTTGACAGGCGGTGCCCGCCAACTGGATTCGGCCGCCCTGCGCCACGCACTGCAAGATCTGCACGAATTCTGGCTGACCACCAAGGCCACCGAGATCGGCATCACGCCGACCAGCGGCTTCGCCATCGTCGCGACCGGCGGCCTCGGCCGGGGCGAGTTCGTGCCGCATTCCGATCTCGACCTGATGCTGTTGCACGACAACATGCCGCACGACGTGGTCGGTCAGGTGGCAGAGCTGTTGTGGTATCCGTTGTGGGACGCCAACATTCGCATCGACCACAGTGTGCGGACGGTACCCGAGGCGTTGAAGGTGGCCGGTGAGGACATCTCGGCGGGGTTGGCGATGCTGGAAGCGCGTCACATCGCCGGTGACGCGGACCTGTCCACGCTGCTGATCGGGGGAGCCCGTCGGCAGTGGCGCACCGGAATCGCCTCGCGCTTCGATGAACTCGTCGATCACACCCGGGCGCGATGGCAGCGCAGCGGGGAGATCGCGCACCGGGCCGAACCCGACCTCAAGTGTGGTCGCGGCGGTCTGCGTGACGTGCAACTGCTCAACGCACTGGCGATCGCGCAACTGGCCGACGTGTATCCCAACCACACGTTGGCGTCCCCGCTCGGGTCGCTGGGGCAGGCCCACCTGGCGTTGCTCAACGTACGCACCGAACTGCACAGGGTGGCCGGCCGCGGGCGCGACCTGCTGCTCGCCCAACACGCCGACGAGATCGGTGCGGCTCTGCACATCGGCGACCGCTTCGATCTGGCCCGGATGCTGTCCGACGCCGCGCGCACCATCAGCTTCTACGTCGACGCGGGGATCCGCACGGCAGCCAACGCGCTTCCCCGTCGTGGTTTTGCGGCATTGCGCCGTCCGCCTCGCCGCCCCCTCGACGAGGGGGTCATCGAGTTCGCCGGCGAGGTCATCCTCGCGCGCGACGCCCGTCCCGAACGCGATCCCGGCCTGATCCTGCGGGTGGCCGCCGCGTCGGCGACCACCGGGTTGCCCATGGCGGCCTCGACACTGTCGCGGCTCGCCGAGGCCGCCCCCGAACTCCGCACGCCCTGGCCGCGCCAGGCGCTCAAGGATCTGCTGGTGATGCTGGCCGCCGGACCGTCGGCGGTCGCCACGATCGAGGCGCTGGACCGCACCGGTCTGTGGGGGCGTCTGTTCCCCGAATGGGGTGCGGTTCGCGACCTCCCTCCGCGCGATGTGGTGCACATCTGGACCGTCGACCGGCACCTCGTCGAAACGGTCTCGCGGGCAAGCGCTTTCACCACACGGGTGGCTCGCCCGGACCTTCTGATGCTGGGCGCGCTGTGCCACGACATCGGCAAGGGACGCGGTGGCGATCACAGCGTCATCGGTGCGGAGCTGGCCACTCAGATCGGGACCCGGCTGGGGATGTGGCCGTCGGATGTCGAGATTCTGTCGAAGATCGTCCGCCACCACCTGCTGCTGCCGCACACCGCGACCCGCCGCGACCTTCAGGACCCCAACACGATCTCGGCGGTGGTCGAGACCCTCGACGGTGACCTCGTCCTGCTGGAGTTGCTTCACGTGCTGGCCGAAGCGGACTCGTTGGCGACCGGACCCGGCGTCTGGGGGGACTGGAAGGCCTCGCTCATCGGCGATCTCGCGCACCGCTGCCGGATGGTGATGGCGGGGGAGCCCCTACCGCAACCGGATCCTATTGAGCCGCGGTATCTTTCGCTCGCCAAGCAGGTGGGTGTTCATCTCGAGCTGTCGCCGGGGGACAGCCCGCAGATCTACAACGTGACGGTCATCGCCCCCGACCGCCGGGGCCTGCTGTCCAAGGCGGCGGGCGTGCTCGCGCTGAACTCGTTGCGTGTCCACTCCGCCTCGGTGAACGGTCACGAGGGCTCGGCGATCAACACATTCGTCGTCTCTCCGCATTTCGGGTCCCCACCCGCGCCTGAGGTCCTGCGCCAGCAGTTCATCCTCGCGCTCGAGGGTGAACTCGACGTTCAGGAGGCGCTGGATCGCCGTGAACGCGAGGCAGCGCAACACGGCACGTCGCGCGCCGGCGAGGTACCTGCCGCAGTCCCCATCAACCACGTGACCGCGCCACCACGTGTCCTGTGGTCACAGGGTGCCCGATCAGGGGAACTGGTCGTGCAGATCCGCAGCACCGACCGCGCGGGCCTGCTGGCCAGGTTGACCGCCGTGTTCGAGCGCGACGGCATCGACATCGCGTGGGCGAAGGTCACCACCATGGGCTCCTCGGTGGTCGACCTGTTCGGCATCACCGCCGATGAGGGCGTGCGCGACGAGATCGAACGCGACCTGTATGCGGTGCTGCCCGCGCCGCCGCCCCCGAAACCGGTGTCCGAGGCGAGCTGATCACGCCCGTTTCCGCGGCGCACGCCCTGCTCGGGCGCCCCGCTGCCGGCTCCCATTAGGCTGGACGTCGTGTTTGAATCCCTGTCCGACCGGTTGACCGGGGCCCTGCAGGGCCTGCGCGGCAAAGGGCGGCTGACCGACGCCGATATCGACGCGACCACCCGCGAGATCCGGTTGGCGCTGTTGGAAGCCGACGTGTCGCTGCCCGTCGTACGCGCCTTCGTGAACCGGATCAAGGAGCGTGCCCGCGGCGCCGAGGTGTCCGGTGCGCTCAACCCGGCCCAGCAGGTCGTCAAGATCGTCAACGAGGAACTGATCGGCATCCTCGGCGGTGAGACCCGCCCGCTGGCCTTCGCGAAGACACCGCCGACGGTGATCATGCTGGCCGGTCTTCAGGGTTCGGGTAAGACCACCCTGGCCGGCAAGCTCGCGAGATGGCTTCGTGTACAAGGGCATACGCCGCTGTTGGTGGCCTGCGACCTGCAGCGGCCCGGTGCGGTGAATCAGCTGCAGATCGTCGGCCAGCGCGCCGACGTCGCGGTGTTCGCGCCCCACCCCGGGGTGTCGGCCGACGGCGCACCGGACGCGGCTCCCGGTGATCCGGTCGCGGTCGCGGCCGCCGGCCTGGCCGAGGCCAAGGCCAAGCACTTCGACGTGGTCATCGTCGACACCGCGGGCCGCCTCGGCATCGACGACGAGCTGATGAGCCAGGCCGCCGCCATCAGGCAGGCCGTCGATCCGGACGAAGTGATCTTCGTCCTGGACGCGATGATCGGCCAGGACGCCGTGACCACCGCCGAGGCGTTCCGCGAGGGCGTCGGGTTCACCGGGGTGGTGTTGACCAAGCTCGACGGCGACGCCCGCGGCGGTGCAGCGCTCTCGGTCCGCGAGATCACCGGCGTGCCGATCCTGTTCGCCTCCAGCGGTGAGAAGCTCGAGGACTTCGACGTCTTCCACCCCGACCGGATGGCCAGCCGCATCCTCGGCATGGGCGATGTGCTGTCGTTGATCGAGCAGGCCGAGCAGGTCTTCGACGCCCAGAAAGCCGAAGAGGCCGCAGCCAAGATCGGCAGTGGCGAACTGACGCTGGAGGACTTCCTCGAGCAGATGCTGGCGATCCGCAAGATGGGCCCGATCGGCAACCTGCTGGGCATGCTGCCCGGCGCGGGCCAGATGAAGGATGCGCTGGCCGCCGTCGACGACAAACAGCTCGACCGGCTGCAAGCGATCATCCGCGGTATGACGCCCGAGGAGCGCGCCGACCCCAAGATCATCAACGGGTCGCGCCGGCTGCGCATCGCCAACGGGTCGGGGGTGACCGTCGGCGAGGTCAACCAGCTCGTCGAGCGGTTCTTCGAGGCCCGCAAGATGATGTCGCAGATGGCCGGCCAGATGGGAATGCCATTCGGCCGCAAGAACTCTCGCAAGACCAGCAAGAACAAGAAGAAGAGCGGAAAGAACAAGAAGTCGGGCCGGGGCCCGACTCCGCCGAAGGTGCGGAATCCCCTCGGCGCCGCAATGCCGGGTATGCCCGCGGGTTTCCCCGACCTGTCCGATATGCCCAAGGGTCTCGACGAGCTCCCGCCCGGGCTCGCCGACATCGATCTGTCCAAGCTGAAGTTCCCGGGCCAGAAGTAGCGTGACGCTGCCCGTTCTTCATGTCCGCGGCATCGGACTGCCCGACGAGCAACCGGTGGAGTGGTGGATCGACGGTGGTGTGCTCAGCGCCGAACCGGTCAGCGGCGCAGAGACGGTCTTCGGTGCTGATGGGTATGGCGGCTGGATCCTGCCGGGGCTCGTCGACGCGCACTGCCACGTGGGTCTCGGCGATCACGGCCCGCTCGACAACCTCGACGACTGCATCGAGCAGGCCGCGATCGAACGCGATGTCGGTGCGCTGCTGCTGCGTGATGCCGGTTCCCCGATCGACACCCGCAGTCTCGCCGACCACGACGATCTTCCGGAGATCATCCGCGCGGGCCGCCACCTCGCCAGACCCAAGCGCTATCAGCGCGGGTTCGCGATCGAATTGGACGACGAATCCGCGCTACCCGAGGCGGTGGCCGAGCAGGCGCGGTTCGGCGACGGGTGGGTCAAGCTCGTCGGCGACTGGATCGACCGCGAGGTCGGCGACCTGGCGCCGTTGTGGTCCGACGACGTGCTCAAGGCCGCGATCGACGCCGCGCACGACAACGGCGCCCGCGTGACCGCGCACGTGTTCAGCGAGGACGCGCTGCCGGGGCTGATCAAGGCGGGGATCGACTGCATCGAGCACGGAACCGGCCTGACCGACGACACCATCGACCTGATGGTCGAGTACGGCACTGCGCTGGTGCCGACGCTGATCAACATCGCCAACTTTCCGGGCATCGCCGACGGCGCCGCGAAGTACCCGAAATACGCCAAGCACATGCGGGACCTGCACGAGAAGTGCTATCCGCGCATCGCCGCGGCCAGGGAGGCCGGGGTGCCGATCTATGCGGGCACCGATGCGGGCAGCATGGTCGCGCACGGCCGCATCGCCGACGAGATCGAGGCGCTCACCGGTATCGGGATGACGCCGACGCAAGCCCTGGGCGCGGCGTGTTGGAGCGCCCGCGAGTGGCTGGGCCGGCCGGGCATGGAACACGGCGCACCCGCCGACCTGGTGTGTTACGCCGAGGATCCGCGCAACGGCGCCGCCGTCCTCACCCGCCCGGATCTGGTCATCCTGCGCGGCCGCATCTTTTCCTGAGCTCGCGAGCGACCGCAAAATGCCGTGAACCTGCGGCGTGTCGTGCGCAAACGCGGTCGCTCGCGGAATTTAGGGCTGGGCGAAGCCCCAGTCGAACAGTTTGATCGCCTGACCGTAAAGGTCTCCGTTGCCGTACAGCTGCGCGACCACCAATCGGCGGTTGCCGCGTTGGGCGGCGGCGGCGAACGTGTCGCGAGCCAGGTTGGTGTAGCCGGTCTTGCCGACGAGCGTGCCCGGATACCGCTCGAGCAACTGGTTCTGGTTGGTGATCGTCTTCGGGCCGTTGTCGGTCGGGATCAACGACGACGGCTGGCGCACGATCGCGGCGAACACGGGATACCGCAGCGCATGGCGATAGATCTGCGCGAGGTCGCTGGCGGTGGTGAACGACTCCATGCCGGGGCCGTCGAGCCCCGACGGCGATGAGGCACGTGTGCTGCGTGCGCCCAGGGACTGCGCCTTGGCGTTCATCTTCGCCACCGCGACGCGGTAACCACCGAGACCGTCGGCCAGAACGTTGGCGGCGTCGTTACCCGAGACCAACATCAGCCCGTCGAGCAGTTGGCGCACGGTGTAGGCGCGCCCGGCTTTCACTCCGGCACAAGAGCATTCGACGTCAGCGGCCGCCGGCCTTGCTGCGATCACCGCGTTCAGCGGCAGGTGGTCCAGTACCACCATCGCGAGTAGCGCCTTGATAGTGCTCGCGGGTGCATGGGGCTCATAGGGATTGCGCGAAGCCAGGATTCGACCCGAATCGACGTCAGCGAGCACCCAGGCTTGAGCAGGCCCGTCGGGCAGCGCGACAGCGCCCGACGGTTCGCCTCGCGGCTGGGCCGGGGCGGGTGCGGCTAGGCCGATGGCCAGGGTCGTTGCGCAAGTCAGCGCGATGGCCAACGCAGCCGACATGCTTCGCATGACCGCCGAGCGTATCGGCGGGGTTCGGTGTTCCGGTCTCGGATGCGTTGCGATCGAGCAACTTAACCGGTGATCACAGCGCGCCGATGCTGGCGCCGGGACTCAGCGCGAAACCCCAGTCGAACAAGCTGGACGCCTGATCCCAGTAGGTCGGCTGACCGGGCTTATCCATGCCGTACATCAGCGCGACGACCAACCGGCGCCCGTCGCGCTGGGCGGCGCCGACGAACGTCTTCTGGGCGCGGTCGGTGAACCCGGTCTTCCCGCCGAGCATGCCCGGGTAGCGCTTGAGTAGCTCGTCCTGGTTGACCAGGACTTTGTCGCCGCTCTTGGTGGGGAAGACGGCCGTCGGCGCAGCGGTGATCGAGGCGAACACCGGGTTCGCCATCGCGGCGCGGAAGATGACCGCCAGGTCATGCGGGGACGACCACATGTCGATGCCGGGGCCGTCGAGGCCCGACGGTGACGCCGCGTTGGTGCCGTGGGCGCCGAGCAGGGCGGCCTTGGCGTTCATCTTCGTCACGGCGACGTCGTAACCACCGAGCATGGTGGCCAACGTGTTGGCGGCGTCGTTGCCCGACACCAGAAGAATCGCCTCGAGCAGTTGCCGCGTCGTGTAGACCATGCCGGGTGTGACGCCCGCACAGTTGCACTCCACCCGGGTGTCGGCTTCGTTGGCGACCACGGTGGCGTCGAGCGGCAGTTCGTCGAGGACCGTCAGCGCCAGCAGCACTTTGATCGTGCTGGCCGGCGCGTACTGGCCGTACTCGTCGCGCGCGGCCAGCACCGCACCGGTGTCCATGTCGGCGAGCACCCATGCCCGGGCCGGGCCCTCGGGGATCGGTACCGAACCCGACGGTTGGCTGATGCCGACTGGCGCGGCGGTGGCGCCGGATGTACCGAAGGCCACCAGGCACAACACAGTGGTCAAGCAGATCAAGAGCTTCCGCATGGGCAGGCAGCCTAGTCGTGTTCAATCGACGCATGTTGAGCCTCGAGGAGATTTCCGACCGCTTCGAAATACAGCAGCTGTTGATCGACTACTCGAGCGCCATCGACCAGAAGCGATTCGACGACCTCGACCGGGTTTTCACGCCGGACGCCTACATCGACTACCGCGTGACCGGCGGCATCGACGGCCGCTTCCCGGAGGTCAAGGCGTGGCTCAAGGACGTGCTGCCCAACTTCCCGGCCTACTACCACATGCTGGGCAACGTCGATATCCGCATCACCGGTGACACCGGCTCGTCCCGCGCGATCTGCTTCAACCCGATGGTGATGGGCGGTGAGGGCCAGATCTACTTCGTCGGGATCTGGTACGTCGACGAATTCGTACGCACCGCCGAGGGCTGGCGCATGAGCAAGCGGGTCGAGGAGAAGTGCTTCGACAAACTCGTTTGAGCGTGCCCCCGCCGAACCCGATGTCGGCGACGTCGCGTCCGAAGATCCCTCGGTTACATCGACGACGGCCGCGATCAACCCATCAAGCCCGCCTGGAGGGGTGCCCGCAGCGGATTTCTCCCGGTCGGGGCTGTTCTGGCACAATAGGCGGCTGTCTACCGCAGGACCCGTTCTGAGCGATCTTTCGCCGGGCGCTTCTGCGGCGGTCACACGCGCAGGGCAAAACCGGGCCGAGGCAACCCGCTTCGATCGCTGAATTGCCAGCGTGGCAATCACAGGAGAAGACGTAGCACATGGCTGTAAAGATCAAGCTCGCGCGGCTTGGCAAGATCCGCAATCCCCAGTACCGCATCGCCGTCGCCGACGCGCGCACCCGCCGTCAGGGCCGCGCCATCGAGGTGATCGGCCGCTACCACCCGAAGGAAGACCCCAGCCTCATCGAGATCGACTCGGAGCGGGCCCAGTACTGGCTCAGCGTCGGCGCCCAGCCGACCGAACCGGTTCTCGCACTGCTGAAGATCACCGGTGACTGGCAGAAGTTCAAGGGTCTGCCCGGTGCGGAAGGCACGCTGAAGGTCAAGGAGCCCAAGCCCAGCAAGCTGGACCTGTTCAACGCGGCGCTCGCGGAGGCCGAGGGCGGTCCGAGCACCGAGGCGACCCAGCCCAAGAAGAAGAAGGCACCCGCAGCCAAGAAGGCCGCGCAGGCCTCCGATAAGGACTCCGGCAAGGCGTCTGACGAGTCGGATCAGAAGGCCGTCGAGGCCGAGGCCCAGGCCGATCCGGCGCCCGCCAAGGACCAGTCCGAGCCCCCGGCTGAGGGCGAGGACGCCACCGTCGCCGGCGCCACTGAAAGCTGAGTTGGGCCGTGAGTTCTGTCGTCGTCGACGCGGTCGAACACCTGGTGCGCGGAATCGTCGACAACCCGGACGACGTCCGCGTCGACATGGTGACCAGCCGGCGCGGACGCACCGTCGAGGTTCACGTGCACCCGGATGACCTGGGCAAGGTGATCGGACGCGGTGGGCGCACCGCGACCGCGCTGCGCACGCTGGTCGCCGGAATCGGCGGCCGCGGTATCCGCGTCGACGTGGTGGACACCGACCAGTAGCCGGTCAGCATGGACCTCGTGGTCGGGCGCGTCGTCAAAGCGCACGGCATCACCGGTGAAGTGGTGGTGGACGTCCGCACCGACGATCCCGACGCGCGGTTCGCAGCAGGGACGTCGCTGCGCGGGCGCCCCGCCAAGGGCGGCACGGAGCGCCAATACACGATCGAGTCGGTCCGTCAACACGGTGGCCGTCTGCTGGTCCGGTTCGACGGCGTGGACGACCGCAACGCCGCCGACGCGCTGCGCGGCATCGTGTTCCTCGTCGATTCGCGGGAACTGCCGCCGATCGACGACCCCGACGAGTACTACGACCACCAGCTCGAGGGCCTGCGGGTGCGGACGACGGGCGGCGTCGACGTGGGCACCGTCACCGAGGTGTTGCATACGGCCGCCGGTGAGCTGCTCGCGGTCCACGGTGACGAACGCGAAGTTCTGGTGCCGTTCGTCAGCGCGATCGTGACGTCGGTGTCGTTGGCCGATGAGCTCATCGAAATCGATCCGCCGGAAGGCCTGCTGGAGATCTGACATGCGAATAGACGTCGTCACGATCTTTCCCGCCTACCTCGAACCACTGCGACAGTCGTTGCCCGGCAAGGCGATCGAGTCCGGCCTCGTGCAGCTCGAGGTGCACGACCTGCGGCGCTGGACGCACGATGTGCACCGGTCGGTCGACGACGCACCCTACGGCGGGGGACCGGGCATGTTGATGAAGGCGCCGGTGTGGGGTGAGGCGCTCGACGAGATCTGTTCGACCGAAACGCTTCTGGTGGTGCCGACGCCCGCGGGAAGGCTGTTCCGACAGGCCGACGCGGAGCGCTGGGCGGCCGAGCAGCACCTGGTGTTCGCGTGTGGACGCTACGAGGGAATCGATCAGCGCGTCGTTGACGACGCGGCCCGCCGCATGCGCGTCGAGGAGGTGTCGATCGGTGACTACGTGCTGCCCGGCGGCGAGTCGGCGGCACTGGTGATGATCGAGGCCCTTGTGCGGTTGCTGCCCGATGTTCTCGGCAATCCAGCGTCCCATCAACAGGATTCGCATTCCGAAGGGCTTCTCGAGGGGCCAAGCTACACGCGGCCACCCAGCTGGCGAGGTCTCGACGTGCCCGAGATCCTGCTCTCCGGTGATCATGCCAAGGTCGCCGCCTGGCGTCGCGAGCAAGCTTTGAAGCGCACCCGCGAGCGTCGACCCGACCTGCTCGACTGAGCGCGTCAGGTGACGACTTCGACGACTCCGTTCAGATCCATGATGCCGAGTTCGACGACGAGCGCGGGTTGACGCCGGCCGGCTTCGTCGCGGAATGCCCGCAACGCTCCCGACAGCATCTCGGTCTCGTACGCCTTGTCGGTCAGCACCCGGTCGCCGTAGGCCGCCGCGGCCGCGCCGCAGTCGCGGTGCGCCATACCGATCAACCGCGTCAGCCAGTGCAGGTCCACCGAAATAGCGAGGTTGTCCCAGAATGTCTCGTGCCAGCCGGCGAACGCGGGGGCGACCGCGCCGACGGGTCCGCCGGCGAAGGCGAACTGGCTGTAGTTGTTCTGCCAGCCGCGGCCGGACATGTACTTCCACGTGTTGGTGGTGAACCGGGGGTCGATGCATTTCATCAACATCGCCTCATAGCCCTGGTCGAGCTGAGCCGCGGCATGCGGAGCGGTGGCGACGGCCGCGGCACCGAGGCCGAGCGCACCGAGTGCGGCCCGGCGCGAGATGTGCGGCAGGTGTTCGGCTGGAGTCATCAACGCAGCGTGCCGGATTCTCGCGGCGCGAGGTGCTTTTTCGCGGTTCTCCGCCGACTTTCGAGGACGTGCTACGCCGAAGCTAGATGCGGCCCCCGGGGAACATCGTCTTGACCGCCTGCGTGATCGTGTTGCGTGCGGTGACGTCGTCCGCGGCCTGCATCGATGCGATCGCCATGACGAATCGACGGTCCGCGCCGATCGCTCCGGTGGACCAGTGCACCCAGTTGCCGCCGTTCCAGCAGCAGAACCAGCCCTGCTTGACCGCCACCCGCTCCTCGTAGAGCCCGTCGGGGATGCCGAACCGCTGGGGATACACACCGCCGGGCACCGTGCCGTCGGGCGCCGTCGGAGTCGACCTCGCCAGGTTCGACACGATGACGTCGGCCTTGTCGGGGGGTAGGCCGCCGCCGCCCGACAGCAGCTCTGAGTAGTACCGCACCAGGTCTGCCGTGGTGCTCAAGGTGTTGAACCAGCGGCCGTTGTACGGCGTGCTGGTCGCGCCCAGGCCGTATCGCGCGGTGACCCGCGAAACGATCTCGCTGCCGCCGCCGCGATTCCAGAAGATCTCGGCCGCGCTGTCATCGGATGACCGCAGCATCGCCTCCAACGCCTTGCGGTCCTGCGGCGTGAGCTCGGTCCGTCCCTGCGATTCCTGCAGCAGCAGGTCGTCGGCGATGAACAGCTTGACCACCGAGGCGATCGGCATCGCCTCGTTGTTGCCGTTGGACACGAAAGTCCCGGTATTGCGGTCGAGCACGGCGATCGCGAGGTCGGCGCCGGCCTCGGCGGCCTGTTCGGTGGCCTGGCGTGTGCGAGCGTCGATGCCGCCGAAGGAGGCGGCGGGTTCGTCGGGCGCGGTTTCGGGCAGCGGCGCCAAGCCGCCCTGGGGCGCGATGACGGTCAGATGCGGGCCGGCCGGATGCGGTGGCGTGCCGTGGACCTTCGCCTCGCAGCCAGCAGCGACCACGATCGCAGCGGCGACGAATGCGATCGTCTTGACCAGCGGAGACGGCCGCCGTTGCATGACCCTCCTCGATTGGCCCAGATAGAGTTTTCCGGGCCCCGCCGCGTTGCTTCGGCCCTGGTGTCAAGCGTAATCACTGGCTACCCCGGGCGCCTGCTTAGGTAACCTCGGCAACCGCGGACCAGATGACTCAGTGCGATTTCGTCCGAGCAGGTCTCATCTGGCACAATTGAGCAGTTGTCTGTGCAGGACCCGGGAACGGCCAGTTCCGCCCGCTGCGAGATACACCCCGATTCGCCCGATCAGATCGGCTCGGCAGGCCATGTCACGGCATCCTCGTGACAGCAGCGCCCGCAGCCGCCAACCGCAAGGAAGTGTCACCGATGAACACGCTGGACTTCGTCGATCAGACATCACTGCGCGACGACATCCCGGACTTCGGTCCCGGCGACACCGTCAACGTGCACGTCAAGGTCATCGAGGGCTCCAAGGAGCGCATCCAGGTCTTCAAGGGTGTGGTCTTGCGGCGCCAGGGCGGCGGCGTCCGCGAGACGTTCACTGTGCGCAAGGAGAGCTACGGCGTCGGCGTCGAACGAACCTTCCCGGTGCACTCGCCCAACATCGACCACATCGACGTCGTGACCCGCGGTGACGTACGTCGTGCCAAGCTGTACTACCTGCGCGAGCTGCGCGGCAAGAAAGCCAAGATCAAGGAAAAGCGCTGACCTCCGGGTCGGCCGCCGGCGCCGGAGCCTGATCCTTGGAGCGCGAGCAGCGCGGGGCTGAGCACGGCGCTGGCTACCCTGATGCGGTGACCGGTTCCCCAGAGCCCGACGAATCATCAGCCGAGCACCAACCCGAGACCGCCGCGCCGGACGGCGAGACGGAAAAGCCCAAGAAAAAGGGCGGCGCACTCCGGGAATTCGCGATCCTCATCTCGATCGCGCTCGTCATCTACTACGTCATGCTGACGTTCGTCGCCCGGCCGTATCTGATTCCGTCGGAGTCGATGGAACCGACCCTGCACGGCTGCCCGGGCTGCACCGGCGACCGGATCATGGTCGACAAGCTGACCTACCGTTTCTCGTCCCCTGAGCCCGGCGACGTCGTCGTGTTCAAGGGCCCGCCGAACTGGAACATCAACTACCGGTCGATCCGCTCGGACAACACCGCGATCCGATGGGTGCAGAACGCGCTGTCGGTCGTCGGATTCGTTCCGCCCGACGAAAACGACCTCGTCAAGCGGATCATCGCGGTGGGCGGCCAGACCGTGGAATGTCGAGCTTCGACCGGATTGACCGTCGACGGTAAGCGGCTCGACGAGCCGTACCTGGACCCCGACACCATGCGGGCCGACCCCGCCATCTACCCGTGCCTGGGTAATGAGTTCGGACCCGTCGAGGTGCCCGAAGGCCGGTTGTGGGTGATGGGGGACAACCGCACCCACTCGGCTGATTCGCGCGCGCACTGCACCAACACCCCGGCCGACGCCCAGAAGGGTCTGCTGTGCACGGGCGATCCGATGGCGGGCACCGTCCCGGTGGACAATGTGATCGGAAAGGCGCGGTTCATCGCGTGGCCCCCTTCCCGGTGGGGTGGCGTGGGCAGCGTGAACCCGCAGACGTAACGCCAGACGCAACTAGGAGAGCTGTTCTTGCCGGCGACATGGCCTCCGCGCACTGTGATCCGGAAGTCCTCGGGGCTGCGCACATTGGAATCTGCGCTCTACCGCAGTGGTCTCGGACCGGTGGCCGGCGTCGATGAGGTCGGCCGCGGTGCGTGTGCGGGTCCCCTTGTCGTCGCCGCCTGCGTCCTGGGTCCCAATCGGTTGGAGAGCCTCTCGGCCCTCGACGATTCAAAGAAGCTGAATGAAAAGGAGCGCGAGCGCCTTTTCCCTTTGATTCGGCGCTACGCCCTTGCCTACCACGTGGTGTTCATCCCGTCGCATGAGGTCGACCGCCGTGGCGTGCACGTGGCCAACATCGAAGGTATGCGCCGTGCGGTTGCGGGCCTGTCCGTGCGACCCGGCTACGTGCTGTCCGACGGATTCCGCGTGCCTGGGTTGCCGGCGCCCTCACTTCCGGTGGTCGGCGGTGATGCGGCCGCGGCGTGTATTGCGGCGGCCAGCGTGCTGGCCAAGGTCAGTCGTGACCGCTTGATGGTGAAGATGGAGGCCGAACACCCGGGCTACGGTTTTGCCCTCCACAAGGGCTACAGCACACCCGCGCACAGCGCTGCGCTGGCCGAGCTGGGGCCCTGTAGCCAACACCGGCACTCGTTCATCAACGTCCGTCGGGTGGCCACCGCCGGAGGGATCAGGGTGGTGACCGAACTGGTTGACTCCTGCCAAGTGGGTCCACCGGATCAATGCGACGAAGCAGGGTAGGGGACAATGGGAGCCAACAAGGGGGGCAGCGACCAAGATGAAGGACAGCTGAGCCGATGAGTGCCGAAGATCTCGAGAAATATGAAACCGAGATGGAACTCTCGCTCTACCGCGAGTACAAGGACATCGTCGGCCAGTTCAGTTACGTGGTGGAAACCGAGCGGAGGTTCTACCTCGCCAACAGCGTCGAACTGGTACCGCGCAACTCCGACGGAGAGGTCTACTTCGAGCTTCGGCTGTCCGACGCCTGGGTGTGGGACATGTACCGGCCCGCCCGCTTCGTCAAGCAGGTGCGGGTGATCACTTTCAAAGACGTCAATATCGAAGAGGTCGAGAAGCCCGAGTTGCGGCTGCCGGAGTAGTCGAGAGTTTCCGACCGTGCAACGCGCGTAGAGCCACGAACGTTTGCACCAGTAGTAATCATCCGAAATGCCAACACCATTGGCCTTGTCGGTGTGCCTCCGACCTTTCCAAGACCGACCGTCTCTATTCTCACAAAAATTGCCAATTGGCTTCGCTGGCGACCTTCGCACGGCACGATTGGGTGGCACCGACGGCGATGCCGTTGCATCCGCCGACTCACGGGTGCGCTGAACAACGCCTGTGTCGGGCCTAATCCTTGTTCCGTAAATCCTCGTTGTCGACGTGGATGACAAGACGGTCGTATACGTCGCGGCCGCGAGACAGATAACACCTAAGTGTCCCGTTTCTACCGGTTGAACTGGGCCGAACTGTGTGACATTCTTGTGCAGCAAACAAACATTATCCTTCTGGCCGGCTGAAAGGGGATCCGCGACCAAGAATTTCCGTACCACAACGGGAGCGATTGACCCAAAGATATGTTCCGGCGTAAAGTCCTGCACCGTCCTGAATCGCACAGCGGGGGGAATGCGGGCTTGTCATACCGACCGACGGGGTGCGGTGCGGGACACCTCGGGTATGAGCGCGGGAGCGATCGGTGATGCGCTATCTGCTGCGCCCACTCGTCGGATTGGCCTCGATCGTTGGAGTCGTGGCGGTTTTCGCGTTGGCGGCGAGCCTGTTTCGGGGTGACTTCGCCGATACCGTTCCGGTGACCGTCATTTCGCAGCGAGCCGGGCTGGTGATGAATCCGGATGCCAAGGTCCAGGTCCGCGGCGTCCAGGTGGGCCGCGTCGCATCGATCGAATCACTTCCCAGCGGTGAGGCGGCGCTGCATCTGGCTATGGATCCCTCACGCCTCGACGCCGTTCCGGCCAACGCACTGGTCGACATCGCGTCACCGACGGTCTTCGGCGCCAAGCAAGTGCTATTCGTCTTCCCCGACGATCCGTCACCGCAATCGCTGCGCGCGGGTCAGGTGATCGAGGCTCAGCATGTCATGGTCGAGGTGAACACCGTGTTCGAGCAGCTGACCTCGGTGCTGTCCACGATCGAGCCGGCGAAGCTGAATGCCACCCTCGGTGCGATCGCGCAGGCCGTTTCCGGCCGGGGGCAGAAGTTCGGCCAGATGCTCTCGGACCTCGATTCGTACCTCGCGACGCTGGAACCCAGCCTGCCCGCGCTGAACCGCGACCTGGAACTGGCGCCCGGGGTGCTGCGCGCATATGCCGACGCGACAGGGGATTTCGTGTCGATCGCCGACAACGCGGCAAGCATCAGCGAATCCATCGTCGACAAACAGGACGACCTCGACGCGGCGCTCGTCAGCGTGATCGGGCTGGCCGACGTCGGCAACGAGGTGATCGGTCACAACCGTCAATCGCTGACCGACGTCGCGCGGCTATTGGTCCCGACCACGGCATTGACCAACGAGTACAACCAGGCGCTGTGGTGTGCGCTGGCCGGCATTGTCGAGGCGTCGCACCTCCCACCGTTGAAAGCGCCGGGCGTCGAGGTGCTGGCCGGCTTCCTGTGGGCCCAGGAGCGGTACCGCTACCCCCTGGATCTGCCCAAGGCCGGTGCCGAGGGCGGTCCGCAGTGCACCGGACTGCCGAAGCTGCCGTTTGAGACCGTCGCGCCGTATGTCGTGGCCGATACCGGAACCAATCCGTGGCGACGCACCTACCCGGGCATCATCCTCAACGCCGACATCATCAAGCAGATCATGTTTCCCGACACCGAAACCGCTGGGCCGCCCCGCAATACAGCACAGATCGGGATGCCCGGATGAGGCGTTCGCTGCGGCCGACCCTGATCAAGTTCGGGCTCTTCGCGCTCGTGATGACGTTGCTGACCGCGTCGCTGTTCTTCATCTTCGGCCAGTACCAGACCGGCAGCACCAAGGATTACACGGCCGTGTTCGCCGACGCCTCCCGGCTGAAGACCGGACAGTCCGTGCGGGTCGCCGGGATGCGGGTCGGAACGGTCAACGGCGTCAAACTCCGTCCGGACAAGACGGTGCTGGTCAGCTTCGACGCCGACCCGAATGTGCGCATGACCACCGGTACGCGGGCGGCGGTCCGGTACCTGAACCTGGTCGGCGACCGATACCTGGAACTGATCGAGGGACCGGACGGAACGCCGCTTGCGCCCGGTTCTGAGATCCCCTCGGAGCGGACGCAGGGCGCACTCGACCTCGACCTCCTGCTCGGCGGGCTCAAACCCGTTATCCGGGGGCTGAATCCAGAAGATGTGAACGCGCTGTCGGCGTCCCTCATCCAGATCTTCCAGGGGCAGGGCGGCACCTTGCAGTCTCTGCTGAACAACACCTCCGGGTTCACCACGGCGCTTGCCGAGCACAACCAGACGATTCAGGCGCTGATCGACAATCTCCGCACGCTGCTTGTCACCCTGAATCGGGAGGGCGACAAGTTTTCGGGCACGATCGACCGCTTGGAGAAGCTCGTCACGGAGCTGGCAGCGGAACGTGACCCGATCGGCACCGCGATCGAGTCGCTGAACAATGGATCGGCGTCGGTGGCCGATCTCCTCAGCGATGCGCGCGCACCGCTGGCGGGCACCGTCGACGAACTCGCCCGGCTGGCCACCAATCTCGACTTCCAGAAGGACCGGCTCGACACGAGCCTGCAGAAGGCGCCGGAGAACTATCGCAAACTGATCCGGACCGGGTCGTACGGCAGCTTCTTCAATTACTACATCTGCGAGCTGAAGTGGCGGGTGACCGACCTGCAGGGCCGCACCGCCGTCTTCCCATGGATCAAGCAGGAAAACGGGAGGTGCACCGAACCCTGATGCTGAAATACCGTGGCAGGCAACTCATCCGCGCCGGGATCCTCGGCGTGGTGCTGATCGTCCTCGTCATCGCCGTCGGGCTCGCTCCGGAACGACTGGTGTCATGGGCGACCGCGGTGCGGTATCAGGCGCAGTTCACCGACGCCGGGGGGCTGGCAGCGGGCAACGACGTGACGATCTCGGGCATCAAGGTGGGTACCGTCTCCAGCGTTGCGCTCCAAGGACGCAACGCATTGGTCACGATGGTGGTCGACGGCTCGGTAGCGCTGGGATCGGACACCACCGCACACATCCGGACCGGAACCCTGCTCGGTGAGCGGGTCGTCACCCTGGAATCCAAAGGCGAGGGGTCGCTGCACCCGATGGATGTGATCCCCGTGTCGCGCACCGCATCCCCATATTCGTTGACCGAGGCGGTCAGCGAGCTGACGAGCAATACCGCGGGCACCGACACCGCGTCGTTGAACCAGTCGTTGGACACCTTGTCAGCGACCCTGGACCAGGTTGCACCGCAGCTGGGCCCGGCATTCGACGGGTTAACCCGGGTGTCCAAGGCGATCAACGACCGTGACGAAACGCTGGGGGACCTGCTCGAGAACGGCGCCGACGTCACCGAGATCCTGTCGGACCGCAGCCAGCAGGTGAACACGCTGATCCTCAACGCCAACGACCTGGTGTCGGTGCTGTCGGCGCGGCGCTACGCCATCGTCGAACTGCTCGCGCACACCTCGGCGCTGTCCCAGAAGCTGTCCGGCCTCATCGCCGACAACGAGAAGGAGCTCGCCCCCACGTTGGAGAAGCTCAACGGCGTCACCGAGATCCTGGAGCGCAACCGCGACAACATCGCCAAGGCGCTTCCCGGGCTGGCGAAGTTCCAGATCACGTTGGGCGAGACGATCGGTAACGGCCCGTACTACCAGGCCTACATCCCCAACATCTTCTTCGCCGAGATCTTCCAGCCGTTCTTCGATTACGCGTTCGGGTTCCGGCGCGGGGTCAACGCCGGCCAACCGCCCGACAACGCCGGACCGCGCGCCGAGCTTCCGTTCCCGTACAACGGAATTCCGATGCCCCACGAGCAGTGGGGGCCGGGCCGATGAACAACGCCTGGGTGAAGCGTGCACTCGCGGTCGCACTGGCGGTGGTGCTCGTCGGCGGGGTCGTGATCCTGGTCCGGCAGACCGTGTTCCGGCCCACGACCATCAGCGCCCAGTTCACCACGGCCACCGCCATCTACCCCGGTGACGAGGTGAGAATCGCCGGGGTCAAGGTGGGTTCGATCGAGTCGATCAAACCGCTCGGCACCCAGGCGGAGATGAGGCTGGCCCTCGACCACGGCATCAAGGTGCCCGCTGACGCGAAGGCGGTGATCGTCGCCCAGAACCTGGTCTCGGCGCGATACGTTCAGCTGACGCCCGCCTACGAATCCGGACCCGCGATGGCCGACGGCGCCGTGATCCCGTTGGACCGCACGGCGGTTCCGGTCGAATGGAACGAGGTCAAAGAACAGCTGATGCGCCTGGCGACGGACCTCGGCCCCGCCGAGGGCATGTCGACCGGTTCAGTCGGCCGGTTCATCGACAGCGCGGCCAACGCGCTCGACGGCAACGGCGACAAACTGCGTCAAACGCTTGCGCAGCTCTCCGGAGTCGGTCGCATACTCGCCGACGGAAGCGGCAACATCGTCGACACCATCAACCACCTGCAAGCGTTCGTCTCTGCGTTGCGCGACAGTAACGAGCAGATCGTGCAGTTCCAGGACAGGTTCGCGACGTTGACAAGCGTGGTCGGCGACAGCCGATCCGATCTGGACGCCGCATTGAGGAATCTGTCCGACGTCGTCGGCGAGACGACCAGGTTCATCCGGGGCACGCGCGACCAGACCGCCGAACAGATCCAGCGACTGGCAAACGTCACGCAGAACCTCGTCGACAATCGCATGGCGCTGGAAAATGTCCTGCACATCGCGCCGCACTCGATCGCCAACGCGGTCAACATGTTCGACCCGCGCACCGGGGCCGCCAGCGGCGTGTTCGTGCTCAACAACCTGTCGAATCCGGTGTGGGCGTTCTGCGGCATGATCGGAGCGCTGCAGAACGTCACCTCGCCGACCACCGGCAAGCTGTGCTCGCAGTACCTCGGGCCCGGCCTGCGCACAGCGAGCATCAACAATGTGCCGTTCCCGTTCAGCCTGTTCCTGACGTCGAACCCGCCGCCGTACATGCTGCGGTATTCGGAACCAGAGTTGATGCCCGGCGCGGGTGGGCCCCCCGACGATCAGCCTGAGCCCCCGCCCGCGGTGTCGGCCTACACGGGTATCGGCGACATACCGCCGCCTCCGGGTTGGGGAGCGCCACCGCCACCGCCGGGTATCCCACCCGCACCACTGGCTGCACCCGCACCACCCGGTCCGCCGACCCTGCAGAACATGCTGCTGCCCGCCGAGCGGCCGAATTCGCCGGCACCGCCGGCATTACCGAATTCACCGGCGCCGCCGGCATTACCGAATTCACCGGCGCCGCCGGCGGGGGCGCCCCCGGCTCCGCACGTCGGAGAACCGTCATGATCGGCCGTCGTACCGTGGCCACCGGGCTGACCCTGCTGCTGACGCTCACCGGGTGCTCGTTTCAGGGGGTGAATTCGTTGCCGCTGCCGGGGGCGGTGGGCCGAGGGCCGGACGCCAGCGTCTACCACGTCGAACTCGCCAACGTCGGGACGCTGGAATCGAATTCGCCGGTGATGATCGACGACGTGGTGGTCGGCAGCGTGGGCAGGATGACGTTGCACGGCTGGCACATCGACCTCGAGATCTCCGTCAAGCCCGATGTCGCGGTGCCTGCCAACGCCGTCGCCACGGTCGGTCAGACCAGCCTCCTGGGCTCCATGCACGTGGCGCTGGACCCGCCGCCGGGTGAGAAGCCGAGCGGCAGGCTCAGTCCGGGCGCCACCATCGGTCTCGACAAGACGTCGACCTACCCGTCGACAGAACAGACGCTGTCGTCACTGGCTGCGGTGGTCAACGGCGGGGGACTCGGCCAGATCGGTGACATCATCGCCAATTTCAACACCGCGCTGTCGGGACGCCAGGCAACGGTGCGCGACCTGATCGCCCGTCTGGACACCTTCGTCGGGACCCTGTACCGGCAGCGTGACAACATCATCGCCACCATCGAGGAGCTGAACAGGTTCTCGCAACGGCTGGGTGATGAACAGCGGGTACTCACCCGCGCGCTCGACAAGATCCCGCCCGCGCTCGACGTGCTGATCCGCGAACGGCCCAACTTCACCACCGCACTGAACCGGTTGGGGCAGTTCAGCGATACGGTCTCCGGTCTGATCAACGACACTCAAGCCGACCTCGTCACAAATCTGCAGAACCTGGAGCCGACGCTGCGCGCACTCGCCGATGTCGGCGCAGAGATCGGCACGGCGCTGGCCTCCCTGCCGACGTTCCCGTTGAGCCAGAACTTGATCGACCGCGGGGTGCGCGGTGATTACGTGAATCTGTTCGTCACGGTGGACTGGACGAACGCGCGGCTCAAGCGTGGATTGCTGCTCGGTACCGCGCTCGGGCAGAACCGCGCGTCGTTGATTCCCGCGCCGGGTGATCCCGGGTACGACTCGTACTACACCAAATTCCCTATGGGCGTCGGCACCTCGCCGCCCTTCGGCCCGATCCCGAATACTGCGCCCGCCCCATGGGAGCCGGGGGGTGGTGGCTGATGTTGCCGCGGATGGTGCGCATCCAGCTCGTGATCTTCTCGATCGCGTCGATCATCGGTGTGGTCGCGATGGTGTTCGCCTACATGCAGGTGCCCACCCTGCTGGGCATCGGGAAGATCACCGTCACACTGGAGTTGCCCTCGTCCGGCGGGCTCTACCGGTTCGCCAACGTCACCTATCGCGGCGTGCAGGTCGGCAAGGTGACCGAGATGAACGTGTCGCGCACGCGGGCCATCGCGACGCTTCGCCTCGACACGGCACCGAAGATTCCGGCCGATCTGCAGGCCGAAGTGCGCAGCGTCTCCGCCGTGGGCGAACAGTACGTCGAACTACTCCCGCGCACCGACTCCGCACCGTACCTGGAAGACGGATCGGTGATCCCGATGGCCGACACCACGATCCCGCAACCGGTGAGCCCGATGCTGGAGCAGGTGAACACCCTGATCGCGAGCATCCCCACAGGCCGGCTGACCGAGTTGATCGACGAATCGTACAAGGCGTTCAGTGGGGCCGGCTTCGACATGGGTTCGCTGGTGGATTCATCAGCCACGCTCTCGGAAGCCCTGAACGAGGACGCGTCCCGCTCCGCGAGGTTGGCCGAAGATTCGGTGCCGCTTCTGGATTCGCAGGCCCGCTCGACCGACGCGCTGCGCGTGTGGGCACGAAGCCTCGCCGGTATCACCGGACAGGTCGTCGCCGACGACCCGCAGATCCGCACACTGTTGGAGGAGGCCCCCGCAGCGGCGAACGAGGTCTCCGGGCTGCTCGAGCAGATCAAGCCGACCCTGCCGGTGCTGTTGGCCAACATGACCACCATCGGTCAGGTGGCAGTGACCTATCGGCCGTCGTTGGAACAGGTGCTGGTGCTGTTGCCGCCGTTCGTGGCCAACGTGCAATCGTCGGCTCCCCAGAACAATCCGACCGGTATCGCCCTGGGTGACTTCCGTATTCAGATGGCGGACCCCAACCCGTGCACCGTTGGCTTCCTGCCGCCCTCGCAATGGCGGAGCCCGGACGATCAGACCACGATCGACACGCCGGACGGCATCTATTGCAAGCTGCCGCAGGACTCGCCGATCGTCGTGCGGGGCGCACGCAACGCGCCGTGCATGGGGGTACCCGGCAAGCGGGCGCCCACCGTCGAGCAGTGCTACAGCGACAAACCCTACGAACCGCTGGCGATGCGTCAGCACTCAGTGGGGGCGTATCCGATCGACCCGAACCTCATCGCACAGGGTGTGCCGCCCGACGACCGAGTCACGGCTGACAAGAACCTTTTCGCTCCGCTCGATGGCACGCCACTTCCGCCCGGCGCGGTACCGCGGGGTCCGCTCCCGCCGATCCCGCCTCCGCCGCCGGCGCCAGGCGCACAGATGCCGTCGTTGCCGCCGAACGCGATACCGCCCCTGGTGTCGCATCAGGTGGATCAGCAGGGTGCCGCCGCGCCTGCCCCCCAGGCGGCGACCCCACACGGGTCACCGCCGCAGGGCCCGCCGCCGCAAGGACCGCCGCCGTCGGGGGCGGTGCCCGCGACGCCGAGTTCAGTCACCACCGCTCCTATGGAGGGACCATCCGTCGCCATCGCGCACTACGACCCCCAGACGGGTCAGTATGCGACGCCGGACGGAAACGTCGGCCACCAAACCGATCTCGTGCAAACCCCGAAGTCCTGGCAGGAGCTGATCTACGAAGGAGGGGCGCGGTGATACGGGCGTTGACGATCGTGGCGAGCATCATCGCGGCGGTTCAGTTTGCGCCTCCGGCGCAGGCGCAGAACGAGGTCGCGATCAATGGCGTCTTCACCGCGTTCTCCGACGGCCGATGGGCGACGACCAACGACTCGCGGCACGACGAGGCAAGCGTCACACAGACCTGGACCATCACCTCGACGTGTACGACGTATCAGGACTGCACCGGGCGGGTCGACAGCGACCAGGGCTGGAGTGCGGAGGCGGTGTACATGAGCGGCCGGTGGAAGGTCACCAGGACGGTCCCGGACTGGGAGCCCTGCATCGACGGTACGGCCTACCCGGGTAAGCAGGCGTGGGTGTTCTGGCTAGGTTATCCGCCGGACCCCAACAAGTACGTCGGGTGGGACAAGACCGAGGGGCCCAGCGGCGCCTGCGGATTCAACAAGGTGCTCGACATCGAGATGCCGTTCACGCTGACCCGCGTGGGTTGAATGCGTGCCGAGGGATCGTCAGCGGCAGGTCGATCGAGCTGAGCAGACCCGGTTGTGCGGCAACGACGTACGGGATCGCGTTGATGACACGCATCGCCGTCGCGACCATCGCTCCGGCGCCCGAGGTCATGCTCTCGATGGCCGCATCCTTGCGGTCGCGGACGGTCGCCGCCATCGTGCATTCGATGTCGGGCTGGCCGGTGATGACAATGCGGTAGCCGAGCGCGTCCGGCATCGTCGGCCACTCGGGGGCCACGTCGGGCGCCAAGCGGGTGACGTGTTCGATCACGATCGCTTCTCGGCCGTCGACGATGCCGATGGCCTGCATACGCAGGGCGCCGCAGGTGCCCGCTTCGACGGTGCCCATCGCCACCTCGAGCGTCCGCTCGGTCACCGCGCGGTCGAACGTCTCGCGGACCTCTTGCACCTCGACACCGAGAGCCTCGGCGACCATGCGGATCTGCCCCTGCCATTCGCCGGAGATGGCACCGGGAAACGAAATCCACGGCTGGTAGTCGAGCGGCCGCCCGAATCCCAAAGCGTCGCTCATGATGTCGGGAACGCCGTAGTCATCGTAGAGACCGATCTCGTAGGCGTGGATCTTCTCGATCTGCGAGGACTGCGTGCTCAACACCAGCGGTAGGTAGTCGGCGACGAATCCCGGTTCGATACCCGAGGCGTACAAGGAGACCTGGCCCTCCTTGGCCGCTGCGGCCAGTTGGTCGCGCCACTCGGCCGGTTCGTAGGCGTGCGGGTTGACCAGGTGCGTGGTGCTGGTGGTCACCACGTTGATGCCTGAGCTGAGCAGCCTCACGTAGTCCGGGATGGCGAGCGCATCGCGTTCGGGCCCGCTGGCGGCGTAGACGACGCAGTCGGGTTCGAGCGCGATCAGCGCGTCGGCATCGGTGGTGGTGGTCAACCCGATCGGGTGTCCGTTGGCGAGTTCACCGGCGTCCTTGCCGTCCTTGTCGGGGGAGTGCACCCACACCCCGACGAGATCCAGGTCGGGCCGCTGGGAGATCGCGCGGATCGCGATGGACCCGATTCCGCCGGTCGACCAGACCACGACGCGGTGCTTGTCTCCGGACATCGATCCTCCTCGGAGATCGCGAGATGGCGACAGAGCCAGCGCTGAGAATAGCATCCACTATTAATGGAAACCAGAACAAAAATTAGGTTAGAGTCGGTCGTCGTGAATGCCTCGAGCTTGTTGCGGCGCTGATGTTCACGCTGCGTTTCGACATGCGCGCGCCCGCCTTCGGAGCGCCGGCGACCGAGCTCTACGCGGCCGCTGTGCAGATGTGCGAGTGGGCCGAGACGCGCGGGGCGGTGATCGCCGTGCTGTCCGAACATCACGGCACCGAGGACGGCCACCTGCCCGCGCCGCACCTGCTGGCGTCGGCGATCGCCGCGCGAACCACCCGCCTGGCCATCTTGTTGGCCGCCGTGCCCATCACCTTCTGGGACCCTGTGCGCCTGGCCGAGAACATCGCGGTGCTCGACATCGTCAGTCGCGGCCGCGTCTCCTATGCGTTCGGGATCGGCCACCGTGCCGAGGAGTACGAGCATTTCGGCGTGGACATGCGCCGGCGAGGTGCGCTGGCCGATGAATCGTTGGCGCTGCTGCGGCGGTTGTTGACCGGAGAGACGGTCGAGGTCGACGGGCGCCGCGTTGTGGTGACACCACCGCCGGTATCCCCTGGCGGGCCGTACATGCTGATCGCCGGGGGCAGCAAGGCCGCGGCCCGGCGCGCCGCCCGGCACGGGCTGGGCTTCATCTCCCAGATCGCCTCGGACGAGTTGAAACAGTTCTACGAAACCGAGTGTCGCAACAACGGATTCGAACCCGGCCTCATGCAGTTCCCCACAGAGGGGGCACCGACGACCGTCTTCGTCGCCGATGATGTGGATGCGGCGTGGCGGGAGCTGGGGCCGCATCTGCTGCACGACGCGGTGATGGCCGCCTCCTACCGGCACGGTGACGATGCGGTGGCGAGTATCTCGACGGCGCAGACCGTGTCCGAGCTGCGGGAGGCCGGTGGGCCCTACCGCATCTTCACATCCGAGGAGGCCGCCGAGTACGTCCAGGGCGGCAGACCGCTACCGCTGCTTCCCCTGTGCGGCGGCCTACCGCCAGATCTGGCTTGGCCCTACCTCGAGCGCGCCGCACGGGTGAGCGCGTCAACCTGAGACAGGAGGATTCGTGACAACACCGCTGAGGACCGTGGTCTGGGCGACGGGCGGCGTCGGGTCGATCGCCATCGACGCGATCGGCAGCCGACCGGACCTCGAGCTGGTGGGGGTGTGGGTGCACTCCGAGGACAAGATCGGCAAGGACGCCGGGGAGCTGGCCGGTGGTGAGCCGATCGGGGTGACGGCGACCAATGACGCCGACGCGTTGGTCGCGCTCCAGCCAGACTGCGTCGTGTACGCCGCGAGCGGTCCCGAACGCGATGCGGGTGCGGTGCCCGACTACTTGAAACTCCTCGAAGCCGGGATCAACGTGGTGTCGACGTCGTCGACGACGCTGATCTATCCGCCCGCCTACTACTCGCCGGAGTGGCGCGACCAGATGGAACAGGCGGCGAAGAAGGGCGGCGCATCGTTCTACGCCTCGGGGATCTTTCCGGGCTTCGGTTCTGATCAACTCGCACTGGTCCTTGCCACGCAGTCGAAGCGGATTCGGTGCCTGACCGTCACCGAGGTCGCGCTCAACGACCACTACCCGGTGGCCGACGTGATGATGAACGGCATGGGCTTCGGCCATCCGCTCGATTTCGAACCCCTTCTGGAGACTCCGGGGTTCATCGAAA
Organism: Mycolicibacterium novocastrense; assembly: GCF_001570485.1. Taxonomy (GTDB): domain Bacteria; phylum Actinomycetota; class Actinomycetes; order Mycobacteriales; family Mycobacteriaceae; genus Mycobacterium; species Mycobacterium novocastrense. The sequence goes on along the minus strand of NZ_BCTA01000036.1, from coordinate 594,734 downwards.
TGGCCTGGCGGGCACCGATTCACCTGATCGCGGCCGGGCTCGGCGTGGAGGTCGAGGAAGTCCGCGGGACCCTCGACCGTCGCGTGACGGAACGCGACATCGAGGTGGCGTTCGGCACGATCAAGGCCGGGACGTGTGGTGCGGTGAGTACTCGTGCGGCGGGCGTGGTCAACGGCAGGGAAGCCATCGTCGTTCAGCACATCATCCGGATGGCGCGTGATGTGGCGCCGGACTGGCTGTCCTCGGAGTTCGACGCCACCTACCGCGTCGACATCGACGGTGATCCCGACATTCACTGCGCGATGAACGTCGGCGCCGCCGAGGGCCACGGCGCGGGGCACGCCGCGATGGCCGCCACGGCGATGCGTGTGGTCAACGCGATTCCCTATGTCGTGGCGGCACCCGCCGGTCTGTTGAGTTCGCTTGACCTGCCGAACACGTTGCCCCGGCATGCTTTCGGGTGATCGGAAGTGTTCACCATTCGCTTCGACATGCGCGCGCCGAGCTTCGGCGCGGCTACGACGGACCTGTACGCGGCGGCGATCGACATGTCGGCGTGGGCCGAGCAACACGGTTGTGTGGCGGCGATCCTGTGCGAGCACCACGGCTCCGAGGACGGGTATCTGCCCGCACCGCTGATGTTGGCATCGGCGATCGCGGCCCGCACCGAGCGGTTGCTGCTGAATGTGGTGGTCATCGTGCCCTTCTACGATCCTGTCCGGTTGGCCGAAGACATTGCGGTGCTCGACATTCTGTGCAACGGCCGGGCGTCGTATGTGTTCGGGCTGGGTTATCGGCCCGAGGAGTTCGATCACTTCGGACTCGAGCGGTCGCGCCGGGGTGCGTTGGCTGACGAGAACCTCGCGCTGCTGAGATCGCTGCTGAGCGGCCGACCCGCCGTCCACGACGGCCGTCGTATCACGGTGTCACCACCGCCGTGCACCGACGGCGGGCCGATGCTGATGTGGGGTGGTGCGAGCCTTGCGGCGGCGCGCCGGGCCGGCCGATATGGTCTCGGACTTCTCGCCAACGGCAGCGTGTCCGGCATGCGGGAGGCGTACGAAGCAGCGTCGCGGGAGCACGGGCACGAGCCCGGCGCGATGCTGTTGCCGCCACCCGACACGCCCACGGTCACCTTCCTCGCCGACGATGTCGACGCCGCGTGGGAGGAGCTCGGGACATACTTGCTGCACGACGCCCGGATGTATGCGCAGTGGAACCCCGGCAACAGCGCGTCCGCCGGGATTTCGGCGGCGCGCGATGTGGAAGAGCTGCGTAACGCCTACACCTCGCACCGGATCATCGACACCACCGAGGCGATTGAAATCGTGTCGGGCGGTGGGTTTCTGAACCTTTCACCGCTGTGCGGCGGTATTCCACCCGAGATCGCTTGGCCGTATTTGAGGCGGGTCGGTGATGTGCTCGCGAACCTGACCACGACGAGAGGGAGCAACCCATGACCGACACGAACACCGTCGACCTGTATTACGACCCGTTCGATTTCGACATCGACGACGATCCGTACCCGATCTGGAAGCGGATGCGCGACGAGGCGCCGCTGTATTACAACGAGAAGTACAACTTCTTCGCGCTGAGCCGCTACGACGACGTCGCCAAGGGCCTGCACGACTGGGAAACCTACCGGTCGGGCAAGGGCACCACGATGGACGTCATCATGAGCGGTGTCGATGTGCCGCCCGGGGTGATTCTGTTCGAGGATCCGCCGCTTCACGACATTCACCGACGGGTGCTGTCGAAGGTCTTCACGCCGCGCCGGATGGAGGCCATCGAAGACCTGGTACGCCAGTTCTGCGTGCGCGCGCTCGACTCTTTGGCCGGTGCCGCCCGCTTCGACGTGATCGGCGATTTCGGGGCGCTGATCCCGATGCGGACGATCGGTTACCTGCTGGGCATCCCCGAAGAAGGCCAGCAGCAGATCCGCGACAACACCGACGCCTCGATCGGGCTGAAAGAGGGTAGTTTTCAGGCGGTTTCGGCCGCGACGTTCGAGAACGCCTACCAGCTGTTCGCCGACTACATCGAATGGCGGGCCGAGCATCCGTCGGACGATCTGATGACGCAATTGCTCAACGCCGAGGTCGAGGACGATGGTCGGCTGCGGCCGTTGTCGCGCATCGAGGTGCTGACCTACACATCCATGATCGCCGGCGCCGGTAACGAGACAACGACCAGGCTGATCGGTTTCATCGCCCAGATGCTCGCCGAGCATCCCGATCAGCGACGCGAACTCGTCGACGACTTCTCGTTGATCCCGAAGGCGATCGAAGAGGTGTTGCGCTACCAGGCGCCGTCGCCGGTACAGGCCCGCTACGTCGCTCGGGAGACCGAGGCTTACGGGCAGACGATTGCCGAGGGTTCGGTGATGTTGTTGCTCAACGGTTCTGCCAACCGCGACGAGCGGCGCTATCCCGATGGCGAGAGTTTCGACATCCATCGCGGTGGATCACACCTGTCGTTCGGACAGGGGTTGCACTTCTGCCTCGGCTCGTCGCTGGCCAGGATGCAGGCCAGGGTCGCGCTCGAGGAGATGCTGCGCCGGTGGCCCGAGTGGGAGGTCGACTACGCCGATGCCGCCATGGCTCACACCTCGAGCGTGCGAGGGTGGGGCAAGCTGCCGATCACCGTCGGCTGACGCGGTCACTGGGTTCGCGAGCGCGCATCGTTGTACGGTTGGGACCCCTTGTTTCAAGGGGTGGGCGCTCGCGCAGAGTTTGGCGCCCTCAAGCCGAGCGCGTGGTGACTCCGCGCAGCAGGGTGTCGCGCACATGGATTTGCGACGCCCGGGGGCCCAGATCGTGGAGGAGGTTCTCCGGGATCCACGACACCCCGATGACGACGCGTGCCAGCGTCTCGTTCGACGGCGCGTCGACCGCGATCTCACCCGACCGAATCCCGGCGGTGAGTAGGGATCTCATCTGGCGGACGCGTTTGGTGAACAGCCATGCGATGTTCGGAGTGTCCGGAGGGGACTGCCGCATCCATGCCAGCTGGATCCGGAACTCGTCGCCGAAGTGGGCGAGGGCATTGGTGTGGATCCAGCTCAGCGCATCGAGCTTCTCGACGGCCGACGAGTCGGACCGCAGCACGCTGGTCCACCCCACCTCGGCGACCTTCTCGCCGAACGACTGCATGATCGAGGCCAGTAGTTCCTCTTTCGACCCGATCAGGCGGTACACCGTTCCGGTGCCGAGGCCCGCAGCCGATGCGATGTCGCGGATCGTGGTGACCTCGTACCCTTTTCGCCCGAACTCGGCACGGGCCACCGCACGTACATGCGCGGCCTTGTCGTCACGGGCGTTCTGCTCATCCTCGATCCACGATTTGACCGCGTCGTCGGCGGCGATGAATGCGGCGGATCGATCGAGTTCGGCGTCGGTCGGCGGGACGGTGGCCAGGCCTTCGAGCAGGATCCGGCACAACGTGGCCGCGACCTTGTCGGCGCCCGCACTGTGCCGAATGACATCGAGTCCGACCTGGCGCATCGACTGGACGACCCGGTCGGCCAGGACGGGCAGGTCGACATCGGGCCGCAGATAACCACTCCACCGCGCGGCACGCAGCGTCTGCACCATCGCCTCGAGAATCTTCGCCGGGCGCTGTTGGGCCAGTGCGGCCAGTTCGGGGTTCGAGGTCGGTGTTTCGTAGAACGTCATCTGTAGCGCGGCGCTGTGGGTGACCGCGCACTGGGCGATCGCGGCGCCCAGCTCCACGATCCGATCGAACGCCGACAGCGGGGCGGGGTCGTCGAGCCGATCGAGGGCGTGATCGGCGATGCGATCGAGATCGTCGTGGTAGCGCCGAAGCAACTCGACGAGGATCGCTTCCTTGGACTCGAAATGGTGATACAGGCTGCCCGGCAGGATCCCTGCGGCGTCGGCGATCTCCTGGAGTGAGGTTCGCAGCCCGGACGTGGCGATCAACGACGCCGCTGTCTGCAAGATCTCGGTCCGCCGGGTGCCGTCGTCGTAGGAATTGCCTGCATGCTTCGCGAGGTCGGCCTTCGGCGTCACACGACGCCCCACAGCACCTCCAACACCAGGCTCCCGTCCACCTGTTTGGTCGAACCGACCCAAAGTTTGGTTAACGCTACCAGAGCCGAGCCGGTGCACAGTGTCGCTCGAGGTGAAAGCGGGGATTGCGGCACCGCTTGGTCACGAGCTGGCCGGGGAGCGAACGGGGTGCAGCGGGCGCTCGTAGGAGATGTCGGTGCGGTCGTGTGCGACGGTGAGGATATCGGCGAGAAATCCCATGGTCTCGTCGGTGATCAGCGTCGTCCCCTCGGTGTGCCATTCCACGACGCACACCCGCGCGGCGATGGCCCACCGGCCGTCGCGGCGCTCGAGCCGGTCGATATAGCGGCCTCCGTTGACGGTCAAGTGGTTCGCCGGGGCGCGGTCGGTGCCGACGAACAGATAGTAGGTTTCGGCGTGGGCCTGATCGCCGGCGATGTCCGCGGTGTGGTTCACCAGGTAGTGCTGGTAGCGGGTCTGCGTCTCGTGGTACGCGAATGCCCAGTCGATGAATTGGTCGACGGGGCCGACGAACCCGATGTGCTCGTCGACGGCGCCGTCGTGGTAGGCCGAACGCACCAATTCGCGGTCGCGTCGGTCCATCCCGCGCGCGTACCGCTGCATACAGTCGAAGATGTCCGCGCGGTCGCACAGCTCCTGCAGTCTCTCGTTCACAGCGCTGTCCCCTCCCAGGTGTCCACGGCGACCACCTCGGAGATCGGTCGTCGTTCCGCCGGGCGGAACCGGACACCGGGTCGAAGCCGGGCGACCGGCAGCAGGCAGCCTTGTACGTAACTTTCCGGGATGTCGAGCAGATCGCGCACCGCTGCCTCGTGAGTCAGGTGCAGCGTCGTCACGCACGTTCCGTAGCCGCGCATGTGAAGCGCGAGCGCGAAGTTCCATACTGCTGGGAAGATCGAACCGTACAGCGTCGCCTGGTAGAAGGACTCGTCGCCGTCGACGCGCGGCAGATACGGTTCGTAGCAGGGGATTACGAGAAGCGGGACCTTCGCCATGTTCTCGACCAGCCACTCGGTCGAGGACATGATCTTCTTGCCGGGTGTATCCGGTGGCAGCAGGTCGGCGATCAACTGGCCGCCGACTTTCTGCAGATAGGCATCCCGATAGAGTTCGGCCAGCCGCGCCCGGAGCCTTTCGTCGAGTACGGCCACCCATCGCCAACTCTGTTGATTCGAGCCATTCGGGGCGTGCATCGCGATCCGAAGACACTCTGCGACCACGTCGCGATCCACCGGGGCGTCGAGGTCGAGCGACTTTCGAGCCGACCTGGTCGTCGTGAGGAGCTGATCGGTATCGATTGGGGGGCTCCTTGTGGTGGGGCTTGTTGCCGAAGATAATGCGGAACAGATCTTTGGTCAATGCTGCCGTGGCCCGTTCGGGCAGTGACGTCAGCCGGTGACGCCGAGGCGCCGGGTCACCGCGAATACCTCGTCGTAGATCGATCCCGGAATGGTGAACGGCTCCGTCGCTGCTACGTCCGTGAGATGCTCGGCGATGTCCTCGGCCGTCGGATCACCGTCCCGTGGTGCCAGCCAGCCCTCGCTCAGCCCGATGAACACCCTGGCGAACCGGCCCGCACAGGCGGAGAAGTTCTGATGGCTGACATCGCAGGCCCGACTGGCGAGGTACACCACGAGCGGAGCGACGAGCTCGGGACGGATGGCGGCGAAGAACCCGTTGTCCTCGAGGGCTTTCGGGTCGGCGAGCGTTTCGGTGACCATCCGGGAGATCCCGAAGGGCAACACGGTGTTGGCGCGGATTCCGTGCGGTTCACCTTCGAGCGCGATGACGTTGGCAAGGCCGACGATGCCGGCCTTGGCCGCGGCGTAATGCGCCTCCAGGTGCTGGCCGAACATGCCCGCAGATGACGCGACGAACACGAACCGTCCGTAACCCTGCGCCTTCATCGCTCGGTAAGCGGGCTGGGACAGGTAGAACGCGCCGTCGAGGTGGACGGACAGCATGCGTCGCCAGTCGTCGGGTGTCAGTTCGTCGAATGCGATGGAGTTGAAGATGCCCGCATTGCTGATCACCGCGTCGAGCCGGCCGAACGCGTCGACGGCGGTCCGTACGATCGCCGCACCGCCCGCCGGGCTGTCCACCGAGTCATAGGACGCGATGGCCGTCCCGCCGGACGCGGTGATCTCGTCGACCACCTGATCGGCGACCGCCGTGTCCTTCCCGGCACCGTGCATGGTTCCGCCGAGATCGTTGACGACGACCGACGCACCGCGCCTTGCCAACTCGAGCGCATAGACACGGCCGAGCCCGCGACCCGCGCCGGTGACCACGGCGACCTGGTCGGTGAAATCGATCATCGTCCCTCCGGCGATTGACGGCGGTCCGGCCGGACTCTACGTTGGAACAGATATTTGGTCAACGAGAAAGGGCGCGCTCGATGCCGAGCGAGGACGCCGATGATCCCAAGCGCTTGGCGCTGCTGGCCTCGGCGCTGGCCGGCCGCACGGTAGCGGTTGCCCCGGCCGCTGCTGGTGAACCGGCGTGGACCGACGGCGTCACGGTGTTCGTCGACGCATCAGCCGGCGCGCACCGCCAACTCGAGTCGGTCACGGTGCAGGCGTCGCTTCTGGCCAGTGGCGGGTTGGACCCGGACGTGGTGCGAAAACTCGTTCGGCGTCCAGCGCTGGCGCGGCGGTATCTCGCGGTCGAGGGCCAGCGGGCGCTGTCGGTGAACGACGACCTGCTGCCGTCGCGCGTCCGTTCGCTCCTCGACTGCGAACTGGCGGCGCGCGCGGATTCGGCGGTCGGCTCGCTGAAGCTGGCGGGGGAGCACCGTGACATCGCCGATCCGCCCGCGGGCTTCGGCGTGATCAAAGCGCAGAAGCTGTTGGCGGCGCGCGCCGTCGCCGCGCATGTGGAACCGGCCGGCGGGCATGCGCCGCGCCGCGAATCGAACAGAGAGTTGGCCGAGCTCGGCGACGATGACGAAGTCGCCGATGGTGAGGACGTGATCGACCCCTTCTCGAGCCCAGTCGGCGGAGGCGGCGCGCTCGGCAAGCTCCTGAAACGTATGACCAAGAGCGTGCGGAAACTCGCCGGTGGCGGCACACCTGGCGCTGACACGCCAACCCATAGGTCCCGCAAGGGACTTCGCGGTGCGGGCGCAGTGACGTCGGGTGCGGCCGGGGCGGTGGACACCGACGGCTGGGATGCTTCCGACACCGAGGGGCGCACATATCCCGAGTGGGACTTCCAACGGCGCCGCTACCGAGCGGACTGGTGCACGGTGCTCGAGATCGAGGCTCCCATCAAGGAGGGACAAACGCTGGCACGTCCGGATGTTCACGCGTTGCGGCGGCCGCTGACCCGTCTGGGTATCGGGCTGGACCGATGCCACCGGCAGACGCAGGGTGACGACATCGATGTCGATGCCGCGGTCGAGGCGCGCGTGGAAACCCTGGCGGGTTCGACCCCGGACGAGGCCGTCTACCTCGACAACCTGCGTAGACGACGCGACCTGGCGGTGCTCATCCTGCTCGACATCTCCGGATCGGCCAGGGAGGCGGGCACTTTCGGGCAGACCGTGCACGAACAGCAGCGGGCGGCCGCGGCGGCGCTGACGATCGCGCTGCACGAACTCGGAGACCGCGTGGCGCTGTACGCATTTCAGTCGCAAGGCCGCTCATCGGTCAATCTGATGCCGGTCAAGCGCTTCGACGATCACCTCGATGCCATGGTCATGCGGCGCCTGGGCAGCCTCACCGCCGGCGCCTACTCACGGTTGGGGGCGGCGATCCGCCACGGTAGCGCGGTGATGAGGGAGAAGGCCGGCACGTCGCGTCGACTGCTGGTCGTGCTGTCCGACGGTTTGGCCTACGACCACGGCTACGAACGGCTGTACGGTGCGGCCGACGTCCGAAAGGCACTGGGTGAGACTCGCCGCGAGGGTATCGGCTGCTTGTGCCTGACCATTGGGGCGGCCACCGACTCAGGCGAGCTGGGCAGGGTGTTCGGCAGCGCCGCGCATGCGTCGATTCCCAAGCCCGCGCAGTTGGCCGGCGTGATCGGTCCGTTGTTCCGCTCGGCGCTGCGCACCGCCGACCTGCGTCGGCGCGTATCGACTGCGACTACACCTTGAACCAAACATCTGTTCCGCGCTAGGGTCCTAAGCGAGCCCGAATCGAAGGGAAGCCATGCAGGTGAAGCCCCCGCGGCCCTACTACGTGCCCGTCGCGAACGAGGAGCAGGTCTTCAAGGCCGCATACCAGCAGGGGCTCTCGATCGCGCTCAAAGGTCCCACGGGCTGCGGCAAGACGCGGTTCGTCGAGGCGATGGCATACGACCTGGATCGTCCGCTGATCACCGTCGCCTGCCACGACGACCTGACCACTGCCGATCTCGTCGGCCGGTTCCTCCTGCGCGGCGGTGAGACCGAGTGGGTCGACGGGCCCCTGACGCGTGCGGTCCGCGACGGCGCCATCTGCTATCTCGACGAGGTCGTGGAAGCCCGCCAGGACACCACCGTCGTGCTGCATCCGCTGGCCGACCACCGTAGACAACTGCCGATCGAACGGCTGGGGATAACGCTGGACGCGGCACCGGGGTTCTGCCTGGTGGTCTCCTACAACCCGGGCTACCAGAGCGTGCTGAAAGACCTCAAGGACTCCACCAGGCAGCGGATGGTGGCGATCGAATTCGGTTTTCCGACAGCCGACGTCGAGGAGAAGATCGTCGCCAGCGAAGCGGGTATCGCCCACGACCGTGCCGCAGAACTGGTCCGGCTGGGCCATGCGATCCGGAGGTTGGAGACGGGGGGCCTCCGCGAAGTCGCTTCGACGCGGGTCCTGATCGCCGCGGGCCGGCTGATCGCCGAAGGCCTGACCTCACGGGATGCGGCGCGCGCCGCGATCGCCGGTCCGCTCACCGATGACGCCACCGTGACCCGCGGTTTGGTCGAGATGATCGACGCGTACCTGGTCGACCAGGCTCCGGACCATTGACCGCGATCATGACCCTCGCTACTGTCTGAACAAATATTAGGTTTCATCAACGGAGGTGGCATGTCCTACGAGAGCACCGCGGAACCAATCAAGTTCGGGTACCTCATGGACTTCAAGCTGCCCGACCTCTACCCGCAGGAGATGAAGGAAGATCTGTCCAATCCCTTCGAGCTGATCTTCGCCGAGGCCGTTGAGAACGGAGTGATCGATCGGCCCATCGAGATCATCTACAAAGAGGTCGAGGGGCTGCCGAAAGGTTCGGTCAAAGCGGTGATCGACGCCTACGGCGAACTCGTCGACGAGGGGTGCCTCGCGGTGTTCGGTCCGCACATCACCGATAACTGCGTACCGACCCGCGAGGCCATCGAGGAGAAGTTCCGGGTGCCCGCGCTCAGCGTCACCGGCAGCGATGCCTGGTTGGGGGAGTGGACGTTCGCGTTTCCGCAGGGGTCCTTGACCGACGAGCCGATCTTCTGGGCAGATCTTCTGGCCAAGGGCGGGCACCACGAGGTCGGTGTCCTCATGGAGCAGTCACTGGTCGGCGAGACGTACGTGAAGAACTTCCGGACGGCGTGCCGGCGCAAGGGGATCCGGATCGTCGCCGAAGCCGCGATCGCGCAGACGGCCCAGGATGTCTCGGAAGCGGTGCGCACACTGTATGAGGCCAAGGCACAGGCCGTGGTACACGCCGGTTTCGGGTTCGGCATCGTGTTCGTCAACCCGGCCCTGGAAGAACTCGGTTGGGATCCACCGCGGTTCACCAGTACGGCGTTCCAGAACGCGTGGATCAACCCCATCATGTGGAACGCGTTCATGGGGTGGACGGGCGTCGACCAGTACGACGAGGGCAACCCCGTCGGTCAGCGGTTCCTCGACAAGTACCAGGAGAAGTTCGGTCGCCGACCGGAATATTGTGTGCCCGTCGTGAATTGCGATGTCGCCTCGGCCCTGCTACGTGCGTGCGCCGATGCTCATCCGCTGAGCCCGCGGGGGGTCAAGGAGGCGCTGGAACGCGTCAAGATGATGCCCGCCGCCGCGGGCGCGCCGGGTACCCGCGTGTCGTTCGGCAACTGGACGCGGCGAGCCTGGATGGGCGCCGGATACCTCGTGGCCCGAAGGCTCGATGCCGACGGCGTCAACTCGCATCTCGTCGACCGCTTTGGTGAGGAGTAGCCCCGTGACCACCGAAACACCGAAGGTCGACCCCACGGCTGCGCCCGCTGAAGCACCGAAGCGCAATTGGCTCGGGCCGACGATCTCGGTGGCCGCGCTCCTCGCCATCGCGGTGTTCTTCGCCGTCAACACCCGCAAGGGGCCGGGCTCACCGCGGATCGCCAATCCCGATGTCGAGGGGACACCGCGGCCCGTGGAGGTGCTGTTCGGGTGGAGCACCTCCACCTGGGTGGTGATCCTGGAGACCTTCACCGTGATCACGATGGCCGTCATCGTCACGCTGTGGGTGGTGCACTGGCGGCGCAACCCACACAACCCCACGCTGCTGATGGCGTTGGTCACCTCGTTGATCGTGTGGCAAGACCCGATCATGAACTGGTCGCCGTTCGCGGTCTACAACCCGGAACTGGCGCACCTGCCCGAGGACTGGCCGCTGGTGTCACTGTCACCGACCGTCGAACCGTTCGTGGTTCTCGGCTACGTGATGTTCTACCTCGGGCCGTACTTTCCGGCCATCTGGATCCTGCGGAAACTGCAGGCCCGCAGGCCCGTTGACTCGTTCGTCTGGCGTCACCCGCTGATCAGCCTGGCGGCCATCATCTTCCCGATCGGCGTGGTCGTGGACGCGGCGCTGGAGATCACCCTGGTGCGCACCGGCATGTACATCTATTCGCAGGTGCCGCCGTGGGCATCGGTGTTCACCGGAGATACCTATCAGTTCCCGTTGATCTGGGAAGTGGTGGCGGTGACGTTCGTGATGATTCCCGCAGGTGTGCTGCTCTACCGCGACGACACCGGTAAGTCCGTTGCCGAGAAGCTCGCTCAGCGGGCCCGCATCTTCGCCTCGAGGCCCAGGCTGGGCACGTTCATTGTGATGTTCGTGATCATCAACATCGCCTATTTCTGCTACGGCGGGCTGTTCGCGATCGTGAAGGCGACCAAGATCTCCACCTCGGTGGCCTGCCCGTGGCCGTATCCGGAAGTGAAGGTCTATGACCCGCAAGGCTTTTACGAAGCGAACGGCCAACCCGGTCCGTACTCGGTCGGGATCATGTCCACCTGGATGAGTGGACAGCCCGACGGGCGTCCGCAGGTGCAACTGGGTGAGAAGAGCGACCGGTGCGCGCCGGAAAACGCCAATGGGTGATGGGCGCTTGCGCGCAGAGCAGACGATGAGGAACGAGCGCAGCGTCGTCATCACCGGCGCCTCCCGAGGGCTGGGGCTGGCCTCGGCGTCTCACCTGTACCGGCAGGGCTGGCGCGTCATTGCGGCGATGCGGTCCGTCGACGCCGGCCTACAACGCCTGCGTGAGACGACCGGCGCCGCGCCGGAGGACCCCAACCTGATCGGCGTTCCGCTCGACCTGACCGACACCGCGTCGATCGAGGCGGCCGCGAAGTCCATCGAGGAGGCCGTTGGTGCGCCTTACGCCGTGGTGCACAACGCGGGGATCTCTGCGGCCGGCATGGTCGAGGAGACTCCGGTGAGCCTGTGGGAGCAGATGTTCGCAACCAACATCTTCGGCCCCGTCGCGTTGACCAAGGCGCTGCTGCCGTCCATGCGTGAGGCGGGGCGCGGCCGCATCGTGCTGGTGTCGAGTCAGGGCGGGGTACGCGGAATGCCCGCCACTGCACCGTATTCGGCAGTCAAGGGGGCGTTGGAGCGCTGGGGCGAGTCGATGGCCGCAGAGGTCGCGCCGTTCGGCATCGGTGTCACGATCCTGGTCACCGGCACTTACGACACCGAGATCATCACCGATGCGGGGACCACCGACTGCCGCGATCTGGACGGTCCCTACGCGCCGCATCACAGCACGATGGACAAGCGTGGCCGGGCCGCCATGCGGATGGCCGCGCGATCGCCCGAGAAGTTCGCGGCCGGGCTGGCCAAGGCGTTGGACAGCTCCAAGCCGTTCGTCAAGCGGTCGGTAGGGCCCGACGCTCGAATGTTGTTGATCGCCAACCGGGTGTTCCCCTCTGCCGGACTGCATCAGATGATCCGGCTGATGATGGGCATCCCGCGATTCGGCGCGCTACGAGGAAGCAGAGACCATGGCTGACATTCGCTTCGAATCGAAGATGATGATCGACGGCAAGCTCGTCGACGGTGAGGCCGGCGCCTTCACCAACATCAACCCCGCGACCGAGGAGGTGCTCGGCGAGGTCGCCGATGCCTCGAAGGCCGATATGCACCGCGCGATCGACGCGGCACGGCGGGCCTTCGACGAGACGGACTGGTCGACGAATCACGCGTTCCGCCAGAAGTGTCTGCTGCAGTTGCAGGAGGCGATCGAGTCCGAGCAGGAAGAGCTGCGTGAGGAACTCATCCTCGAGGTGGGCTGTCCGCGCGCGATCACGCACGGCCCGCAGCTGGATGCGCCGCTGTCCGACGCCCTGAGATTTCCGGCGCGGCTGATCGACGAATATCCCTGGGAGACATCGCTGGGCGACGCGCTCGTGTCGGTCACCGGGGTCAACACCACCCGCAAAGTCTGGCGCGAACCCGTCGGCGTGGTCGGGGCGATCGTGCCGTGGAACTTTCCATTCGAGGTCACCATCCAGAAGCTCGGCCAGGCCCTGGGCACCGGTAACACCGTCGTGCTCAAACCGGCGCCCAACACCCCCTACAACGCCACCCGGCTGGGCCGGCTGATCGCCGAGAACACCGACATCCCACCGGGTGTCGTGAACGTCGTCACCGCATCGGATCACTTCGTCGGCGAGGAACTCACCCTGTCGCCGAAGGTGGACCTGATCTCGTTCACCGGGTCCACCGTCGTGGGCCGCCGCATCATGGAGAAGGGCGCCGCGACGATGAAGCGGCTGTTCCTGGAACTGGGCGGCAAGTCGGCGACCATCGTGCTGGAGGACGCGGACTTCGCGGTGGGATGCATGATGGGCATCGCGCCCTGCATGCACGCGGGTCAGGGGTGCGCCAACCCCACCCGGCTGCTGCTGCCGCGGTCCCGTTACGACGAAGGCGTCGAGATCCTCAAAGGAATCTACGAGGGTGTCGCACCGGGCGATCCGCAGGATCCCGGCACCCTGTGCGGCCCGGTCATCTCCGACAAACAGCGCAGCCGGATCCGCGGATACATCGACAAGGGTGTGGAGGAGGGGGCGACCCTGCTCGTCGGCGGAGCCGAGGCACCCGACGGCATGGACAAGGGGTTCTTCGTCAAGCCCACGCTTTTCGTCAACGTCGACAACTCGATGACCATCGCCCAGGAGGAGATCTTCGGCCCGGTGCTCTCGGTGATCCCGTTCGACGACGAGGACGACGCGGTGCGCATCGCCAACGACAGCCCGTACGGACTGGCGGGCAACGTGATGGCCGGAACGCTGGAGCGCGCCCTCTCGGTGGCCAGGCGACTGCGCGCCGGATTCATCGGGTTGAACGGCACCGCCGGGTATGGCGCCGACACGCCGTTCGGCGGATACAAGGCCAGCGGCATCGGGCGCCAGAACGGTGTCGCGGGATTCGACCAGTACACCGAGATCAAGTCCGTCGCCTATCCGGCCGGTTCCTAGGAAGAAGACATGCAACTGTTGTTTGACGACCTCGAGGACTTCGGCGAATTCGACGACTTCGTGTCGGGCGATGTGCGTGACCCCCACACCGAACTGGCGAGGCTGCGTCGCGAGGAGCCGGTCCAGAAGATCGAGATCCCCGGCATCCCAGGGCAAGAGGGCAAGCCGATCGTCATGGTCTACCGCTATGACGAAGCGCAGCAGATGCTGCGGGACAACGAGACGTTCTCCTCGTCGATCATCATCCAGGCGTTCGGCGATGTGTTCGGCAAGCATGTGATGCTGGGCATGGACGAACCCGAACACGGCAGGCACCGGAGCCTGGTGGCCAAGGCGTTCTCGCAAAAAGCCTTGGCCCGTTGGGAAGACACGCTGGTCACCCCTATCGGCAACGCGCTGATCGACCGCTTCGCCGACCGGGGGAGCGCCGACCTGGTCAAGGAATTCAACTTCCCGTACCCCACGTTGATCATCGCCGGGCTGTTGGGGCTGCCGCAGGACGATTACGCGCAGTTTCAGAAGTGGTCCATCTCGCTGCTGTCGTTCACCGTCAACCCCGAACGCGGCCGAGAAGCGTCACTGGCGCTGGCGGACTACTTCAGGCCGATCCTGGCCGCCCGCCGAGAGGAGCCCCGCGACGATCTGATCAGCCGGCTGGCCGGGGCCGAGATCGATGGCGAGAAGCTCTCGGATGAGGAGATCTTCTCGTTCCTGAGGTTGCTTCTTCCCGCCGGGGTGGAGACCACCTATAGGTCGCTGGGCAACCTGTTGTTCGGGCTGTTGTCCAATCCCGAACAGCTGGAGGCACTTCGGGCTGACCGGTCGCTGATACCGCAGGCGATCGAGGAAGCGGTGCGCTGGGAGCCGCCGCTGAGCATGATCACCCGGGTGGCCACCTGCGACACCGAACTCGGCGGCGTTCACATCCCGGAGGGTTCCTCGGTGATGCCGGTGTTGGGCGCGGCCAACCGGCAGGACGAACGGTTCCCCGATCCCGATCAGTTCGACATCTTCCGCGAATCCAAGGCCAACATCGGGTGGGGCCACGGTGTGCACGTCTGCCTGGGCATGCACCTGGCGCGGCTGGAGATGCGGGTGGCGCTCAACCTCCTGCTGGACCGCCTGCCCAGTTTGCGGCTCGATCCGGGCGCCGAGGAGGCCTACATCCGCGGGCAGGTATTCCGGTCCCCGACGGCGCTGCCCATCGTCTTCGACACACCAGCGAGCCCATGACCGATCTTCGCTTCGACGGGCAGGTGGTGGTCATCACCGGCGGTGGGCGGGGAATCGGCCGCGGCCATGCGACGCTGCTTGCCGCGAAGGGTGCACGAGTCGTCGTCGCCGACAACGGAGCCGAGATCGACGGCCGCGCATGCGCATCGCGACCGGCGGACGCAGTCGTCGAGGAAATCGTGCAAGCCGGTGGCCGGGCGGTGGCGTGCAGCGCCTCGGTTGCCGACGAGGCGGGGGCACAGTCGATCATCGACGCCGCGGTTGATGCGTTCGGACACATCGACGCGGTGATCAACAATGCCGGAGTGCACGACCCGGGTCTCTTCGAGGAACTGTCGACGGACCGGATCCGGCGAATGCTCGACGTGCACTATTTCGGAACGCTTTTCGTCTCGCGGGCTGCGTGGCCACATCTGATCCGCGCCGGAGGCGGCCGCATCGTCAACACCGTGTCCGAGGCCATGCTCGGCGGCATCCCGGAACTCACCAGCTACGGAGCCGCCAAGGGGGCGGTCTGGGGGCTGACTCGAAACCTCGCCACCGAAGGTGCGCCCCACGGCATCGCAGTCAATGCGATCGCGCCGCGCGCCTACACACGCATGTCCGCATCGCAGGGACCGCAACTCGCGCAGCTGTACGGCATGTCAGAGGAGACGATGGACGAGATCAACGCCAGCATGCCTCCCGAACTATGCGCTCCCGCAGCGGCTTTCCTTGCGCACCGATCGTGCCCGCTCAACGGTGAGGTCCTGCTGACCGGGATGGGTGGTGTCTCCCGCCTCGCTGTGGTTCGCAGCCAAGGCGTCTGGAAGCAGCCCCTGACCGTCGAAGACATCGCGGAGAACCTCGACCAGATCATGAACGTCGACGATGCCTATGTGACCGAAGCAACCAGGAGTGTTCTGTGACCGATTTCGAGACCGTCGACTTCTTCACCGACGAGAAGCTCGTGCCCGATCCGTACCCGTATTTCGACTTCCTTCGGTCCAAATGTCCGGTGGTGCAGGCGACCCCGTTCAACGTGTTCGCAGTCACCGGCTACGACGAGGCGCTCGCCGTCTATAAGGACCCCGCGTTCTCGTCCTGCGTATCGGTGGCCGGTCCGTTCTCCGGTATGCCCTTCGGTCCCGGTGAATCCGATGATGTCAGCGAGCTGATCGAACAGCACCGCGCCGCTGTCCCGATGGCCGAACACATCACATCGCAGGACCCGCCGCTGCACACCCGCACACGGGGGCTGCTGAACAAACTGATCACACCCAAGCGCCTCAAGGAGAACGAGGACTTCATGTGGCGGTTGGCCGATCGGCAACTCGACACCTTCCTCGACAAGGGCAGCTGCGAGTTCCTGTCTGCCTACGCCAAACCGTTCTCGCTGCTGGTCATCGCCGACCTGCTCGGTGTGCCCGCCGAAGACCACGAGGAGTTCAAGGAGGTCTTCGCGCTCGAAACCGTCGGCGAGCTCGGCAAGGAGGCGCCGACCTCGCACAACCCGCTGGAGTGGCTCAACGAAAAGTTCTACTCCTACATCGAGGACCGCCGACGCGCCCCGCGCCAGGATGTGCTGACCGAGCTGGCGCAGGCCAAACACGAGGACGGGTCAACTCCCGACATCGAAGACGTGATGAACCTGTCGACGTTCCTGTTCGCCGCCGGCACCGAGACGACCACCAAACTTGTCAGCTCGGCGGTCCGATTCATCGCCGACAGCGCGGATTACGAGAAGGAACTCCGCCACGACCGCAGCAAGATTCCCGCGTTCCTCGAAGAAACCCTGCGGATGGAGAGCCCCGTCAAATCCCACTTCCGGATGGCGCGAACCACAACGAAGATCGGTGAAGTCGAGGTACCGGCGGGCACGACCGTCATGCTGCTCCCCGGAGCCTGCAACCGCGACGATCGTAAGTTCACCGACCCCAACACCTTCCGCGCGGACCGGCCGAATGTGCGCGAACAGATCGCGTTCATCCGCGGGGTCCATTCTTGCCCGGGTGCGCCGCTGGCCCGTGCAGAAGGACGAATTTCGCTGAACCGCATCCTGGACCGGATGGCCGACATCACGATCTCCACCGAACATCACGGCCCGCCCGAGGAGCGACGTTTCACCTACGAGCCGACATTCATCATGCGCGGGCTGTCCGAACTGCACATCACCTTCAATCCGATCACCTAGCCCTGCGAGCAGAGGAGTAATGACATGACCGGAAAGCTCGACGGCAAGGTCGCTTTCATCACGGGGGCCGCCCGAGGTCAGGGCCGCGCGCATGCCATCGCGATGGCCAGGGAGGGTGCCGACATCATCGCTGTCGACATCTGCCGCGACATCCCGTCCAACCCCTATCCGCTCGCCACACCCGAAGACCTCGCCGAGACCGAGCGCGCGGTCAAGGAGATCGGGCGGCGCGTCGTTGCCCGGGTCGCCGACGTCCGCGAGCGCCACGAACTGCGGGAGGCGGTGGAGGCCGGTGTCGCCGACCTCGGCAAGATCGACATCGTGGTCGCCAACGCCGGCATTCTGCCGATGGCGATGGGAAACCCCGATCCGATGGGCTTCGTGGACGCGTCGGACGTCGACCTGGTCGGGGTGATGAACACCGTCGCGGTGGCGCTTCCGCATCTGCCCGACGGTGCGTCGGTCATCGTGACCGGCTCGACCGCCGGCATGATCCGCGGCACCACGACGAGCCCGGACATGGGGCCGGGCGGTGCCGGATACGGCTGGAGCAAACGCGTCGTGATCGAGTACGTCGACGAGATGTGTCTTCACCTGGCACCGAGGATGATTCGCATCAACGCCATCCATCCGACGAACTGCAACACCCACCTGTTGCAGAACGAGGGGATGTACGGCGTGTTCCGGCCCGACCTGAAAGCCGAAGGTAAGACGCCGACCCGCGAAGACGCCGAACCGCTGTTCTCACTCTTTCAGGCCATGCCGATCCCGTACATCGAGCCGGAGGACATGGCCAACCTCGGCGTATTTCTGGCCAGCGACGACAGCCGCTACATCACCGGCCAGCACATCCGCGTCGACGCCGGTTCACTGCTCAAATGGCCCACCGGGCCCGGGGGTTAAGGCCGGTGCAGAAATCCGTGCAGGATCGCCTGCACGAGTTCGTCGACGATCGCCTCACGCGACGGCGGTCTGCTGCCGAAGAAGGTGGACCGCAGCGCCACCATCCCGACGATCATGGCGACCGTCGAGTGCGCGGGAAGATCGGGCTGATCTGAACGCAGCCCGCGCAATCGGATACCTTCGGCGCTGATCTGACCCAGCAACGTGAGCGCGCGCCGGATGTCGGCGATGCCCGCGCCGTCGATCTCCTCGTCGGTGAGTCCGTCCGAGGCCACGAGGGTGAGCAGCAGGCCTCGATGCTCGATGAGAACGTCGTAGAGACGCCCCACGAACTGCCGAGTCAGTTCCTCCTCGGTGACTTTGTCGGGTATGACGGCCTGCCAAGTCTGACCGAAGTCGTCGACGAAATCGGTGAACGGCAGGACGAGGGCCTCCCGGAACAGGCCGGCCTTCGAGCCGAAGTGACGAAACAGCAGGTACTCGGACACGCCGGCCGCCTCGGCGATCTCCCGCGTCGTGGTGCTGCGGTAGTCGCGGCGCGCGAACAGGTCGCGGGCGGCGTCGAGCAGGAGCCGCCGGGCCTCGCCGGGGGCCCGGCGTGAGGCCTGCGTCACGCCGGCCGATCCCTTCTTCGCCGAACGTCGCTGGGGCACGGCAAATGACGATAGTCGGCCCTTGACCCCGACGCGTGTAATAGTGTGCACTATTACAGCTGACGTGGGTGCGGAAGGAACGTGGTCGTGGGCCAACTCATCATGCTCGGAACGCTGTTCGGGCTGCTCGTCTTGATCGTCGGCCTGGTGCTGTACTTCGATCCCGAAGCGCGCGGTGAGAGACCGGTTGCGGAGGACGAGCGATGAGCACCGAGCTGACGCCGGCGTTGATCGTCGGCTTGTCTTTCGCCTACGTCGGCGGAGTGCTGTTTTTGGCCTACGGTGTGTATCTGAGCATCCGGCGCGGCCGCCTTCATCCGCTGCTGCTGGTCTCGATTTCGGCGATCTCCTTCTCGTGGATCGAGGCACCTTACGACTGGGCGGTGTACGCCCAGTTCCCTCCCGCACTTCCGCGCATGCCGTCGTGGTGGCCGATGAACATGACGTGGGGCGGCGGACTTCCGTCATCGGTGCCGATCGGATACATCCCCTACTTCGTGCTGCCCGCAGTGATCGGCGCCGCGCTCGGGCGGAGGCTGATTCGGCGATTCGGTTGGCGCAGACCACAAACCCTGATGATCGTGGGTCTGCTCGTCGGGTTCTGCTGGGCACTGCTGTTCAACGGATTCTTCGGCCCCCGCCTCGGGGTCTTCTACTACGGCTACGTGATCCCGGGACTGGCGATCTTCGAGGGGAGCAAGTTCCAGTATCCGATCTACGATGCGATCGCGATGGGCTTGCAGATGATGGTCTTCACCTATCTCCTCGGGCGTGTTGACGCCAAGGGGCGCAACGTGATCGAGGTGTGGGCAGACAAACGATCGTCGAGCCGTGTCGGTTCCTCACTGCTGTCGATCGCCGCCGCCGTCGTGGTGGGCCACCTCATGTACGGCGCGGTCTTCGCGCCGCACCTGGTGACGAAGCTCAGCGGCTACGTGACTTCCGGTCCCACCGAGCAGCTGTTCCCCGGGGTGCCGAACCAGCCCCGCTGAACCCTTCGCCCGGTCCTGCCGTCACCGCATGGTCGCCACGTTGTGCCACAGGTTGCGCAGGCTGTCGGTTCCTCCGAACAGCGTCGTGAAGTGTGTGGAGTCGATCAGCACGATGTCGCCGGCGCGTTGACCCGCCGGTGGCATCCAGATCAGCGCGTTGAACTCGCTGGTGCCGTCGGCGGTGAACGGGTGCGGTCGGTCGGGGTCCACACGCTGACGGCCGAGTACCCGAACGCCGTCGCTCTCGGGTGCGGTCAACTCGTAGTGGGGCAGGTGCGGGTGGAAGTTGAATGTCGTGACGTTGGCGAGTAGGTCAACCGAATCGAGATCGTGATTCCCGGTCAGGGGCGCGATTTCGCGTGTGCCCGGCACGACCGCGGGTCGCAGACCCCACTTGTTGAGGACGGGGACATCGAGCGCGGCCATCAGCGACCGGGTGTACTGCCCGAACCGCTGCTGGCGCGGGACCAACGGATCGCCGTGGTGTTCGAATTCCATCTGCCGCTGCGCGAAGTCATCGGTGTACCCGACATCGTGATGCGGGGCAAGCAGCAGGCATGTGCCCTCGCCTTGGAGCCATTGCTCGATAGCGGCGATCTCCTCGGCTGCGGCCTCTTGCTCGGACAGAATGTGGTCGAGCCCGAAGACCATCAGGGTGTCGGTGTCGGCGAGGATCCGCTCGTCGATCGGCAGCCGGTAGCCGGCTTGGTCGATTCGTTGGAAAACGGCGACCGGATGTCCGGTCGCCTCTGCGGCCAGGTCCTGGAAGGCCAGCGTCGAGCGATGGAAGAGTTCTAGCGTTCCCGCGATGCCCTGGAGGAAGTGGGCGGCGTCGTACTCTGGCGTCTCGTAGTTGGGCCACAGAGCGTTTCGCACTTCCGTCATCGTCGAGAATCGGTTGTACATCTCGCCCGGATCGCGCTGTGCCTCCCAGGGATAGCTCCACGTCCAGTAGATGCTGATGCGTCTGCGCCCGTCGCGGGAACGAGGGATGTGGTTCTGGTTGTACGTGCGTGCCGCGGACGGAACCGTCATCGGTGTTCCCCCAATCCAGCGAGGTAACGGAGGCCACCCAGGCCGGGCAGGAAGAAGTACGCGCCACCTTTGAGCGTGGTGAACGCTGGAATACCCTTGTGCACCTTGCGAATGGGCCGCTTGGGCACCGTGAAGTCCAGAGTGCCGTCCTGAGTACCGCAGATCGGGTCGTGCTCGTTTCCGAGCTCGTGGAAAGTTTTGTCGTTGATCCAGACGTTCTGCGCGAACTCGAATTGGCGTACGAGGTCGGCGCAGATGATGAATGCGGCGATGCCCCGCTCGACGCCGTCGTCGGGCGCTCCTTCCGGTAGTGCGGGACCATAAGTGGCGCCGCGTCGGATCATCCGCCGCCGATTGATGTAGTGCGCGGTGTCACGGGGGTTGAGCCGTCGGGCGTGTGAACCCAACGGGCACGCGTAGCCGAACGGATCCATCTCCTGGTAGTTGAAGTCGTTGTTGCGCATCGCGTCGGCGCCCAACTCGGGATCGTCCTTGTCGGGCGCGAGAACCAGCGGGGCACCACTTCGCCACCGGCCCATGAACTTCGCGGCGAGCAGTTCCTGCCCGGCGGGGTCCTCGGAGTTCTCTCGCAGATAGTCTCGAAACAGCGCGACGTGCTCTTCCAGCCGGCGGTAGGCCATATAACTTCCGTTGCGCGACAATGCCTCCGGCTCCGGCAGTTCGCGCACCGGACCGTTCTCATCGGGATAACCGAGGATGAATTCGCCGGGTTCCAGCGGATCGCCGGAACCCGGCGTGGGTTGCTCGCCGGACCCCTTCATCACCGGTTGCGACAACCGGTCGCGGAAGCCGAAATGGTCATGGGCGTAATCGAACGGGGGAGTGGCATTGAGGTCGAGGTGCGACAGGCTGCGTACCCCCTCCGTGCGCGCGAGCAAGTTGTCGTGTTCCGCGACGGATCGTCGGTACTGTTCGTCGGTTCTCGCGAACAGGATCGCGATGGCGTGCAGATCGCCACCGGCCATCCCGCCGATCCAGTGCTCCGGTGCGCAGGCGCCCGTATCGCCGAGGATGCTCGCGCGAGCTGCCATCCCCTCGCGGAAGGCGCCCGGAAAGCTTGCCAGTGGTTCTTCGGGCACACCAAGCGCGCGCAGGCCCTGCCACGTGAAGGCCAGGGTGACCCAACGGTCCGAGGTGTCCATCGTGGCGCGGACATCGGCTGCGGACTGGACCTTGTCGAGCAGTGCGGTGAGCCAGGTGCGACCGCCCTCGGCGGTGTCGAAGGTCAGGAATTCGTACCGTCCCGTGATCGCGGGAGTGCGGGTCAAGAGGATGTGTTGGATGTCGTCGAGTTCGAGCATCGTGGGTGCCCCGAGGGCTACTGCATCTGGTCAAGCATGGTCGAGAACGCCGCCTTCAACCGCAACGCCTTCTTGATCTCGTCGGCGGTGACGAAGGGATACTCGCCGTATTCGAGGAAGCTCGGGACCTGGTGCTCCCGTACGAATTTGATGAATTCCTCAGGGTTTTCGCGCCAGTCCTCGGGAAAGCCCTCGAGGTTGGTGAACACCGTGGTGATACCGGTCTGACTGAACAGTTGCACCGCGTCCTCGGTGTACTTGTCGAAATCGGTGTCGAAGATGCCCTGGTACTGAAAGTGCAGGCCCGAGCCGACGTCGAACAGCACCCACCGCAGATAGTGCAACCTCAGGGGCGCGAGCACATCGGGACTGGCCGCGATCGCTTCCTCGATCTGTTTGCCATAGGCACGGACGGCCGCTTCCCGGCCTTCTTTGACCTTGGCGATTATCGAAAAGCCGTAACAGGCCGGTGTTCGGGGAAAGACCGGTCCGTATCGCCCGCGCTCGACTTCGAAGTATCCCTCTTCGGGAATCGCCATCGCGGCCGGTTTGGTCCAGTCCTGATCTTCTGCCGACATGGCCGCCTCGTTTCGCTCTCGGCCGCTGAGTTCGGACACTAACAACCTATTCGTCTTCCGGCGGTGCTTTGCCTCTTCGGGCGTCACATACCGTCGGGTATGGGCAAACCACCGGCAGGATCGACACAGGATTTCAGACACAGGACCGGAGCAACCGGGCAAATCGACCGCAGTGTTTGAGGCGTCGATACCTGCGACGGTCGAAAAGGCCAAAAAACGAATTGTGTTTGGCATATCCTGCGGGCATACGGGACCCTTCCCACCGCCGTCGGAAAAGGGGGAGCCGTGGTGACGAGTATGCGGTGTTTCGTTGTGGTGATGGCGCTGGGCCTGGTCCCGGTCGGACTCATCTCCGCCGCGCCGGCCGTGGCGGACTGCACGAATGCCGGCGCCGCCACAGTGTGCGCCCAGGGCACCGTCCGCGGAGGTGGACCCGACGCTCCGCAGGCAGGGCCCGTATATCCCGGCTACTGCGCTGACCCCTGGTATTGCAATGACGATTGGGGACTCGACATCGTCGTCGATCCCGATCCTCCGAGGCCGCCGAGGCCGCCCATAATCGATCGCCCGGGACGGCCGGGTGTCGGACCGCGCTGATTCTTGTGCAGACGTCCTCCGTTGATTCAAGCAAGGAGCTTGGAATGTTCTCACGCAACGCTTTTGGTGCCGGGCTGATCTCCGTTGGGCTGCTGCTCGGTGCCGCACCCGCCGCCGCCGATCCGCCCAACTGCACCGCCGCCGATCTGGCCGGCGTCATGGCCGGGGTCTCGGCGGGTACGTCGTCCTATCTGTTCACGCATCCGGATGTGAACGCCTTCTTCACGGGGCTCAAAGGCAAGCCCAGGGACCAGATGACCGACGAGATCAAGGCATATCTGGACGCCAATCCGCGGGTCCGCGACGAACTGCGGGCGGTCCGGCAGCCTGCGGCCGACTTCCGTGCACGCTGCGATGTCGCGATGCCAGACCTGCCGATGGGCTAACGGTCGGGTGCGGAACTGACACACTGGGGGTGTGCGCGACACACCGAAGTGCTGGCTCACCGATATGGACGGTGTGCTCGTCCGCGAGGAACACGCGCTGCCGGGTGCCGCCGAGTTTCTGCAGCGGCTCGTTGACCTGCAGCGGCCCTTCCTGGTCCTGACCAACAATTCGATCTTCACGCCGCGCGATCTGTCCGCCCGGCTCAAGCGGTCCGGTCTCGTCGTACCCGAGGAGTCCATCTGGACCTCCGCGCTGGCGACCGCATCGTTTCTTACTGACCAGCTGCCGGGCGGATCGGCCTACGTCATCGGCGAGGCAGGGCTGACCACCGCACTGCACGAGGCGGGCTACACGCTCACCGACATCGAACCGGATTTCGTGGTCCTCGGCGAGACCCGGACCTACTCGTTCGAAGCCATCACCAAGGCCATTCGGTTGATCCTCGGCGGGGCTCGGTTCATCGCCACCAACCCCGACGTGACCGGGCCGTCCGCGGAAGGGCCGCTACCGGCCACCGGGTCCGTCGCCGCGATGATCACCAAGGCCACCGGCCGCGAACCGTACTTCGTCGGCAAGCCCAACCCGATGATGTTCCGCAGCGCGCTGAACCGCATCGAGGCGCATTCGGAGAGCACGGTCATGGTGGGGGACCGGATGGACACCGACGTCGTCGCGGGCATCGAAGCGGGCCTGGAGACCATCCTGGTGCTGACCGGGTCGACGACGGTCGACGAGGTCGAGCGGTACCCGTTCCGGCCCAGCCGCGTGTTGCCGTCCATCGCCGAGGCCATCGAACTGGTGTGAGCCGCGGCGCGACCGCTGCCTACACTGACCCCGATGACCAGCACATCGGAGGCGACGCGGCCACTGGCCGGCGTGCGCATTGTCGAGATCTCCAGCTTCGTCGCCGTCCCGCTCGCCGGAATGACGCTGTCCCAACTCGGGGCGGAGGTGACGCGGGTCGATCCGATCGGCGGCGCCGCCGACTACCGCCGATGGCCCGTCACCGACGACGGTGAGAGCATCTACTGGGCCGGCCTGAACAAGGGCAAGCGATCGGTCGCCGCCGACGTGCGCTCCGACGAGGGCCAGAACGTGATCCAACGGCTCATCGCCAGCAGCGGGATTCTGATCACCAATGTGGCTGGGCGCCAATGGCATTCATACGAGACGCTCAAAGCGCTCCGCCCCGACCTGATCCACGTCGAGGTGTCCGGACGCGCCGACGGGGGCACCGGCGTCGACTACACGGTCAACGCGGGTATCGGTTTCCCCTTGGTCACCGGTCCATCGGAACTCGCCACCCCGGTGAACCACGTACTGCCGGCGTGGGATGTCGCGTGCGGCCTCTACACCGCGTTGGCCGTCGTGACCGCGCTGCGGCACCGTGACGCGACCGGAGAAGGCCAGCGAATCGGCATCCCGCTGGAGAACGTCGCGCTGGCGACGGCGGGCAACCTCGGCTTCTTCACTGAGGTCATGGTCAACGGCACCGCACGCGAACGCATCGGCAACTCGGTGTACGGCCAGTACGGCCAGGACTTCGTCAGCAGCGACGGTGTGTCGTTCATGGTTGTGGCGTTGACCGGTCGGCACTTCCGCGACCTCACCGAGCTCACCGGCACGACGAAAGCGGTTGCCGCGCTGGCGGACACGCTCGGTGCCGACTTCTCCGACGAGGGCCAGCGGTTCGTGCACCGCGACGCGTTGAGCGGATTGTTCGCCGAATGGTTCACCGCGCACACCGCCGATGAGGTCAGCACAGCGCTGTCGGGCACCTCGGTGCTGTGGGAGCGCTACCGCACCTTCGCCGAAGCGGTCACCGAAAACAAAGTCACTGACAACCCGTTGTTCACCTCGCTCGAGCAACCGCGGATCGGCACCTATCTGGCGCCGGGACTTCCGATTTCGATCGGTGGGCAGTACCCGCCCGCGGTCACGTCGCCGGCGCTGGGGGACGACACCGTCGCCGTGTTGGGCGAGTGGCTGGGGTTGACCGGCGAGCAGGTCGACGGCCTGGTCGCCTCGGGCGCTGTGGCGACAGGACGCGCTGAATGAGCCGACTGCTCGACCTGCTCGAGTTGCGCTCCGGAACCGAAACGGACAGCTGGATCGGACCGGCGAGCGGCCCGGCGGGCAAGCGGGCCTACGGTGGACAGTTCGTCGCGCAGAGCCTGGCCGCTGCCTGCCGCACCGTGGAGGGGGACCGGCTGCCGACGAACCTGCACCTGCAGTTCCTGCGCGGCGGAGAGGCGGGCGACGATGTCGGCTACACCGTCGCGCGCGTCTTCGACGGCCGAACGTCTTCGGCTCGGCGCGTCGAATCCCGGCAAGGCGAACGGCTTTTGACGACGGCGACGGTGTCGTTCGCGGTGCCGATGCGTGGTCCCGAGCACGGGCACCGGCTGCCCGCGCTCTACGATCCGGAGTCGTTGCCCCGCACCGGTCCTGCCGGGCCCGCGCCGTCGATGCCGCTCGAGGAACTCGATATCAGGATCCTCGACGACCGCTCGTCAGGCGAGTTCGTCCGCCGTCTCTGGTGGCGCGCGACGGTGCCCGTCCCGGACGATCCGATCCTGCACACCCTGGTCGCGGTGTATGTGTGCGACGTGTACATGATCGATCCCGCGCTACAGGTGCACGGCCACTCGATGCGGGCACGGACACACCGCAGCGGCACCACGGATTCATCGATCTGGTTTCACCAACCGGTGTTCGCCGACCAGTGGAACCTGCTGGAGTCGACGTCACCGGCCGCCGCACGGGGCAGGGGCGTCGTCACCGCCAACCTGATCCGCGCCGACGGCGCCGTGGTCGCCACGCTCGCGCAGGAAGGCCTTATCGCCGAGCGGGACTGAGCGTTGCCGAGACGCTGCGCCCGCGGCGTGCCCGCAGCCGTCGACGCGCCATGGTCACCAAATAGGTGAGCAGGATGCCGACGGCGAGCGAGGCGATCACGCCGAGGGCGGGGTGGCCGGGGAACATCGCATACACCTGGTAGTGGACGAGGTAGGTGTACAGCGACGCCTCGGCCAGAACGCCTGCCGCCACGGTCAGCGCCGCCGGACAGCGGATGGTCGGCAGCCAGATCACCAGCGCGAGTCCGCCGAACACGAGAAGCTCTCGCAGGGTGTTGTCGAAGTAGCCGTACAGCGCCACCGCCAGAACCAGAGTCAGCAGCGCACGCTGCAGGGTCGTGCCGGCCTTGGAAGCCGCCCAGCCGATCGCGAAGAACCAGAACGCGAGCATCGTGAACCAGGCATCCCGGCCCAGGTCCCACCCGAACACGTCGTAGCGCAACGCCAACCCGGCGACCAGGAACGCCACGGCGACCGCGAACGGACGCCGACGCTCGGCCCGGTCCATCGCCGGTATGCACAACAGCAGCGCCAGGGCGACGAGCGTCCACACCAGAATCTCGACGAACCACAGGCGGCCTGCGGTCATGCTGTCGTGCGGACCGAGAATCTTGTTGGCCAGCAACAGGTTCGTCCACGTGTAATCCGACGTCCACGGCATTACGAGGGCCACCCACAGCACCGACGGCACCGCGATCCAGCCGATGGTGTTTCGCAGGTGGCGCACCCGCTTGACGCGCGACACCGGTGTCAGACAGAACCGGCCGAAGTTGTACCCGGCGATGCCGAGCAGCAGATGGGCGCCACCCCACAACTCGAACAACTCGGCATGCGAACCGACGATCAGGATGATCGCGACGGCCCGCATCGCCACGCTGGTCTCCAGCGTGGCGTCCCACAGCCGCCGGCGGGTCCGCGGCCGCTTCACCAGCCTCTCGAGCTCTCGAAGTGGCAGCTGTTGCCATCCGGCGGGCAACTGCCCGAGCGCTCGTTCCAGCCGCACCGACATCGCCACGTAGGAAAGCGAGTTCCCGCCGAGGTCGACGAAGCTCGCGTCCGGGTCGATGGCCGCCGGGTCCAGCTGCAGCACGTCGGCGAACACTTCGCGCAGGTCGGTGGTCGGCGCCGCGTCGCGGCGCGGTGCGAGGTCGCGGACGGTTCGGTAGTCGGGTTTCCCGGACTCCAGCAGCGGCAGTTCGTCCACAACGACCGCGCGCACCGCCGACGACGGAACACCGGCGGTCTCGGCCGCGATGCGCTGCACATCGCGTTCGCTGTGCGCGCCGGCCGCCGCCACGACGAGGCGATCGTCGTCGTTGGTGCAGAAGGCGGTGATCCCGCCGGCGCTCAAGGCGGACTCGATGCGTTGCAGATCGACGCGCAAACCGTACATTTTGACGAATCGGCTGGTACGACCGACGATTTCGTGAAGTCCGTCGAGAGTGCGGCGGGCCAGGTCGCCGGTGTGCAGCGATTCGACGGTCTTGTCGAGGGCGAGGTCGTCGGGGCCGTGGGCGTAGCCCATCATCACGTTGGGTCCGCGGTAGACGAGTTCGCCGACCGCTTCGTCCGGCCATTCGTCGGTGGATTCGATGGTGAACGAACCGCCCGGAATCGGCCGGCCGATGCTCTCGGGCCGTGAGAGCGCCAATTCCGGTGGCAGATAGGCCATTCGGGCGGTCGCCTCGGTCGCCCCGTACATGACGAACAGTTGCCAACCCTCGTTTCGGGCCTGTTCTGCGAACCGTCGGACGCGCTCGGCAGGCATGCGCCCGCCCGCCTGCGTCACGTACCGCAGGTCCGGCAGGTCCGTCGCGTCGAACCTCATCTGCTCGAGCAGTTCGAACGTGTACGGAACACCGGCGAACGAGGTGCCGCGGTGGCGACGGAACAGGTCCCAGAACCGCTCATCGGTCACCGAGAGATCCGTGAGGATGAGGCCGGCGCCGCGGAGCAGGTGACTGTTGACGACCGAGAGCCCATAGCAGTACGACATCGGCAGTGTGGTGGCCGCGCGGTCGGTGTCACGGATGTCGAGGTAGCCGGAGATCGCGCAGGCATTGGACAGCAGGTTGTCGCGGGAGAGCCGGACCAGCTTCGGTGACCCGGTGGTACCGGAGGTGGACATCAGCATCGCCAGGTCGTCGTGCAGGCGGCGCGCGCCGGCGCTGCGGCGATGGCGAATCACACCGTCGCCGACCACCGTGTCGGGTTCGTAGGTGCGCAGGATCGTCGAGTGTTCCCGTCCGGCTGGAACAGGGAGCACCACATGATCCGCCGCGAGCGCGGCGAGGTAGTGCACGAGCGTGTCGATGTCGTTGCGTGTTTCGAGCAGCACGAGCCGTCTGCTCCCGCCGAGGTCGGGCATGACGCCCGCGACCCGGTCGGCCAGCGCGGCATAGGTCACGTGCTGGGTATCGGTGTGCACCGCGACGTTGTCCCCGTAGCCGCGCAGGTGCTCGATCAAGGGGTTCGTCACAGCGCGACTCCGCTGCCCAGCACCTGGATGTGCACCTTCGCGTCGACCTGCGGCGGATCGAGGCTGTGCTGGCGGACGATGACCGGGTCCGCGTCGCCGGCGGGGTCGACCGTCAACAGCACGTCGTGGCCGAGAAATTCGACGGCCAGCACGGTACCGACACCTTCGAGCCGCTCGGTATCAGACACCACGGTGGCGACGAGCTGTTCGGGTCGCAGTAGCAGCGTCGCAGGCCCGGCCGCCCGGGATTCCGTGCTGTGCAGGGGGATTCGTCCGAACGCGCACTCGGCGACACCGTCGGTGACCGTGCAGGGAAGTGATACGCAATCACCGAGGAATGCGGCGGTGAAATGGTCGGCCGGATGCCGGTACACCTGCTGCGGTGGTCCCACCTGAGTGAACCGGCCGGCACGCATGACCGCGATCTGGTCGGCGACCGACAGCGCCTCCTCCTGGTCGTGAGTGACCAGCAGCGTGGTGACGCCGGCGTCGACCAGCAGGCGCGCGACGGCTTTTCGTGTTGACGCGCGTAGGCCGGTGTCGAGGGCGCTGAACGGTTCGTCGAGCAGCATCACGACCGGTTTGCGGGCGAGCGCTCGCGCTAGGGCCACCCGCTGCTGCTGGCCGCCCGACAGTTCGTGTGGGCGCCGTGATGCGAAAGCGGGATCCAGCGAGACCGTCTCGAGCAGTTCGTCGACCCGGGCCCGGATTTCGGCGCGGCGGAGGGATCCGTTCAGGCCGTATGCGATGTTCTGGCCCACGCTCAGATGTGGGAACAGTGCGCCGTCCTGGGCGACGTAACCGACTGCGCGTCGGTGCGGTGCGACGGCACTGTCCGGGCCGGCGACCTGGCGACCGCCGATGACGATGGTCCCGTCGTCGGGTGTCTCGAACCCGGCGATCAGTCGGAGCAGCGTGGTCTTGCCGCAGCCCGACGCCCCGACGACAGCGGTGATGGTGCCCGCCTGCATTTCCAAATCGATGTGATCGAGCACCATGTGACCGTTGAAAGCCTTGGCCAGGCCGTGTGTTTCGACAACGTTCACAGTGCCGCCGCCTTCGTCGACTGCCGATACAGCAGCAATGTCACCGGTATGGCGAGGACCACGAGCACCAATGCGTAGGGCGCTGCCGCCGCGTAGTCGAGCTCGCTGGAGAACGACCAGAACATCATCGCCAGCGTCCGGGTCCCGGTGGGCGCGAGCAGCAGCGTCGCGGTCAGCTCGGTTGCCACCGCCACGAACACCAGCGAGGCCCCTGCCGCGGCGGCGGGAGCGGTCAGCCGCAGCGTCACCCGCAAGAACGTCGCCGTCGGCGAACTGCCCAGCGACCGGGCCGCCTCCTCCAGGCTCGGCGGAACCTGAGCCAGGCCGGCCCGGACGTTGACCAACGCGCGGGGCATGAACAGCAGGACGTAGGCGAACACGATCAATGTCAGGCTCTGGTAGAGGGGGCGCACGAACTGAATCGTGAAGGTCACCAGCGCCAGTGCCGTGACGATGCCGGGTAGTGAACTGGTCACGTAATTCGCACCTTCGACGACGCGAGCCAGTACGCCGGTCGAGCGCACGGCCACCCAGGCGACGGGGAATGCGAGTACGGTCGTCGCAATCGCTGCGGCCGAGGCCAATCCGATGGTTTGGCCCAGCGCCGAAAGGATGTCGTCGACGACCCAGACGTCGGCGCCCCCCAGCCACAGCCACCGCACGATCGTGCCGACCGGCACTCCGATGGCCAGCACCGCCAATGCGGTCAGCCCGAGCGTCGCCGGGATCACGCTGTGGCGCAGATGGATCGGTGCGCTCGCACGTGGCGCGCCCGAGCCGATCCTGGCGAACCGGGCGTTGCCCCGCGCGGCGGCCTCACCGACCAGCAGTGCCAGGCACAGCAGCACGAGCACACCGGCCAGCATGCTGCCTGCCGCTCCGTCGAAGGTCGCCTGGAACTGCTGGAAGATCGCGACGGTGAAGGTGTCGAACCGCAACATCGCGAACGCACCGAACTCCGCGAGAAGATGCAATGCGACCAACAGCGAACCCCCCAGAATGGCAAGTCGCAGCTGGGGAAGCGTGACGCGCAGAAATACCCCCGCCGAGCCGGATCCCAGTGCCCGGGCCGATTCCTCGACGGCGGGATCGAGCCGTCGCAGCGTCGCGGCGACCGGCAGGTACATGAACGGGAAGTAGGACAGGCTGGTGACCAGCACACCCGCCGGCAGGCCGTGCAGCGACGGGATCACCCCGACCCAGGCGTAGCTGTTGACGAACGCCGGAACCGCCAGCGGCGCAACGAAAAGCGGCCGCCAGAGCGTCCGGCCGGGAAGGTCGGTCCGCTCCACCAGCCATGCCGCGCCGACACCGATCACCACGCACAGCGGAACCGTGATGAGTACCAGGGCGACGGTGTTGACGAGCAGTTCACCGACGCGTGGGCGCACCACGAGTTCATAGGCCCGCGTCCACCCCACCGAGACCGTCGCCCACGCCACATATCCCAGCGGAATGCAGGTGGCCGCCACGAGGATCGCGACCGTGATCGAGACCAGCGGGCCGGGCCGGGACGCCCTGTCCGCCCGCGACACCGGTGCCGCGGGCGGGGGAACGGGGGGAGCGGCGGCGACCACCTACAGCAAGCCGGCTTTCGTCATCAGATCGGTGACCTTCTGCGCGTCGAGGTTCGACGGGTCGACGTTGGGCGCCTGCAGAGTGTCCAGCGGGGGCAGGGCGGGATTCGCGGGCACGCCACTGGCGACCGGGTATTCGAACGAGGTGCCCTTCTCGAGCACCTCCTGACCGGCCTTGCCGGTGATGAACCGGACGAACTGCTGGGCCTGATCCATCCGGTCGGTCGAGGCGAGTACCCCACCGCCGGAGAGGCTGACGAAAGCGCCGGGATCCTCGTTCTTGAAGTAGTGCAGCGCGGTATTGCCGCTCATCTCTTTGGTTTTCGCCTGATCGCGGAACCAGTAGTAGTGGTAGATCACTCCGCCGTCGACTTCACCGGCGTTGACGGCCTTGAGGGTGGCGATGTTGTCGCTGTAGAGCTTGGCGTTGGCTTTCATGGCCGCCAGCCACTGTGCGGTCGCGGGCTCACCCTTCAGTTCGAGCAGCGCCGAGACGATCGCCTGGAAGTCGGCCTTGGTCGGCGGCGCTCCCCAGCGGCCCTTCCATTCCGGCTGCTGCAGGTCGAGCAGTGACTTCGGCAACTGGTCGGGCTGCAGCCTCGAGGTGTTGTAGACGAACACCGTGCTGCGCGCGGCCACCCCGGTCCAATTGCCGGTCGGCGGACGGTACTGCGGCGGCACCTGATCGAGGGTCTCGGGCGCGAGTTCGGCGAACAGGCCGGCGCGCTCGACCGCGGCCATCGCCGGTGAGTTCTCCGTCAGGAAGACATCGGCCGGCGATGCTTTCCCTTCGGCCACGAGCTGGTTGCCGAGTTCGGTGTCACCGCCTTGACGGTAGGTCACCTTGATCCCGGTTTCCTCGGTGAAGGCGTCGATCCATTCCTTGGTCAGCGACTCGTGCTGGGCGTTGTAGATCAGCAATTCATCGCTCTCGCCGGAATCCGAGCAGGCGGTGACACCGGCTGCCAGGGCGAGGGTTGACAAGACGGCGGCGATCCGCCTCCACCGTGATCGCATACAGGGGATCCTTTCGCGGTACGTGCAGGTCAGGACGCAATCTTTAGCTGAGGTTTACCTAACGAACATACCCTGTCGGTGTCCGGCTCGGCGGGTGCTGCACGTTCGGGCTTTGGTGGCACCTGACCGGAGGGATTTGGGGGGCTGGCCTCTCACCTCCTTTTCGGTACAGCGGTACCGCGTTGCCGCACGCGGGGTACGTTTGCCTCGATCGGGGTGCCGGCCCCGCGTACCGACACCGAGGACGGACGAATGAACAGAGCCAAGCGTTCGGGACTGGTTTGCGGAGCGGCGCTGGTGGCGACCGGCGTCTTGGGCGCCGTCCCGGTGGCGAGTGCCGCGCCGTGCACGGCCAGCGGGTTGGCGACGACGGCGAGCGGCGTGCTCAGCCAGGCGGGCGGCTACCTGGAGTCGCACCCCGGTGCCAACGAGGTGCTGACGGCCGCGGCGACGCAGCCGCCGGACGCTGCCCGTGCCGACGTGCGGGCGTACTTCACCGCGCATCCCAACGAATACCTCGACCTGCGGGGGATCGCGGCACCGCTGACCGATATGCGCGCGCAGTGCGGTATTGCCGTCAGCCCCGGACAGCTGGCGACGCTGTTCGAGGCGATGGGCGAATAGTCACATCCGCCCGGAGCGGGCGCGAACGAAGTTGTAGACGCCGAACGCGGCGATGCCGAGGGCGGCGAGGATGAGAAGGAATTTCCCGAACGGCGCCTGCCCGAGCGTCTTGACGGCCGCGTCGAGTCCGCTCGCCTTGGCGGGGTCGGCCTGCAGCGTGGCCACCATGACCAGCACACCCGCGCCGCCGAGGACCAGTCCTTTGGCGGTGTAGCCCGCGATGCCCACGGCGGTGACGCCGTTGCCGCCGGACGCGCGCAGGTCTTTGAAGAACTTCTTCGTCACGCCCTTGTACACGTGGTAGCCGCCGACGACGAGCAGGCCCAGCCCGACCGCGATCAACACAGCCTTGCCCCAACCGGA
Source organism: Mycolicibacterium novocastrense (assembly GCF_001570485.1). Lineage (GTDB taxonomy): Bacteria > Actinomycetota > Actinomycetes > Mycobacteriales > Mycobacteriaceae > Mycobacterium > Mycobacterium novocastrense. Next base: position 561,180 of record NZ_BCTA01000036.1, on the reverse strand, counting down.
TTGCATCATCTGCGCGGACAGGCCGGCGTTCTGTTGAGAGCTCTGCTGTCCGCTGCCCATGGCGAAGCGGGCCGCCGAGAACGCGATCGCGAAGTTGACGGCGGCCAGGCCGAGCGATTTCGCGCGCTTCCACGCCGGTGTGTCGTCGCGGAAGCGGCCCGAGCCCTCACCCGGCCGCGGGCCGACGATCGCCTCGGCGACGCGCCACAGCCCGAGTGCCAGCAGTCCGGCGGCGACAACCCACAGGAGCACTGCGCCGCCCGTCTGTTGCGCCAAGGTGGCCAGTGCCCCCGACTGGTCGGCGTTGCCGCCGGAGCCCAACGCGATGCGCAGGATCAGATAGCCGACGAGCAGATGCAGTACGCCGCTGATCGCGAAACCGGCGCGCGCGGTGTACTCGAACGCATCGCTGTCGGTCGCCCGGTCGGCGACTCCGTGTAACGAGTTGTCGGTCATGCCGGCGTGTACCCGCTTTTTGACGTCGACGAAACAGCGTGGGCTCGAGCTGTGGATGAAATCGGGGTTGGGGATGACGGGGCCTGAGGGCTCCCGGATGCCGCCTGCGTGTCGGTCACCTGCTCGACCGTGGAGCCATGAACTCATGGACTCGCGCCGAGATCGGCGCGCTGGGAGAGCAACTCGCGGTCGAGCACCTGCGGGCGCTGGGGCTTCGGGTGCTCGAGCGCAACTGGCGGTGCCGGTACGGCGAGCTGGACGTGATCGCGGTCGACGACTCGGCCCACACCGCGGTGTTCGTGGAGGTGAAGGCCCGAACGAGCGACCGGTTCGGCGGAGTCGAGGAGGCCGTGACCCCGCAGAAGGTGCGTCGGCTGCGGCGGCTCGCCGGGCTGTGGCTGGCCGCCCAGGACACCGGATGGTCGCAGGTGCGCATCGACGTGGTCCGGGTGCGGTTCGGCCGAAGCCGCGCACCGGAGATCACGCATCTACAGGGGGTGGGGTAGATGGCGTTGGGGCGGGCGTACTCGGTCGCGGTGACCGCGCTCGAGGGCCAGATCGTCGAGGTCGAGGCCTTTGTCGGGTCTGGTCTACCGAGCGTCGATCTGGTCGGCCTGCCGGATGCGGCGCTGCAGGAGTCGCGCGCTCGGATCCGGGCCGCCATCACGAACTCCAAGTGTGACTGGCCGATGACCAGGCTGACGATGGCGCTCTCACCCGCGACTCTTCCCAAGGTCGGGTCGGTTTACGACCTCGCGTTGGCGTTGTCGGTGTTGTCGGCCGGCGCGAAAGAACGATGGCCGCGTCTCGAAAAGACCGTCCTGCTCGGCGAATTGGCCCTCGACGGACGGGTCCGCTCCGTCAGGGGCATCCTCCCCGCTGTGCTGGCCGCCAAGCGCGAGGGCTGGCCGGCGGCCGTCGTCCCCGCCGGCAACCTCGCCGAAGCGAGTCTGGTCGAGGGTATCGAGGTGTGGGGCGCGCGCACGCTGAGTCAGTTGAAGTCGTGGCTGCAGGGCAGGGCGCGACTCGAAGGCCGCATCGCCTCGCCTTCGTCGAGACCCGAGCCGATGGCCGACCTCGCCGACGTGGTCGGCCAAACCGAGGCGCGGTATGCCGTCGAAGTGGCGGCGGCGGGCGGTCATCACGTCATGCTGACCGGCCCGCCGGGTGTCGGTAAAACAATGCTGGCTCAACGTCTTCCGGGCTTGCTGCCGTCGCTGTCGGAGAGCGAGGCGCTGGAAGTCACGGCGATCTACTCGGTGGCAGGTCTGCTCTCGGAGGACGCCCCGCTGATCACGCGACCACCATTCGTCGCGCCGCATCACACGTCGAGCGTGGCGGCGATGGTCGGCGGCGGGTCGGGGATGGCGCGCCCTGGCGCGGTCAGCCGGGCGCACCGCGGCGTGCTCTTCCTCGACGAGTGCGCGGAGATCGGCAGCAGTGTGCTCGAGGCATTGCGTACTCCGTTGGAGGACGGCGCAATCCGTCTCGCCCGCCGTGACGGCATCGCCCGGTATCCGGCACGGTTCCAGTTGGTCCTGGCCGCGAACCCGTGTCCGTGCGCCCGCCCCGACCCCCGGGACTGTGTGTGCACCGGCCACGAGAAGCGCCGCTATCTCGGCAAGCTTTCCGGTCCGCTGCTCGACCGGGTCGATCTTCACGTGCGGATGCACTCGCTACGGGCCGGCGCGATCGTCGCCAAGGACGGCGAGTCCACCGATGTGGTGCGTGAGCGGGTGGCCGCGGCACGTGCCGCGGCCGCCGAGCGATGGCGGCCACACGGCATCCGCACCAACGTCGAGGTCAGCGGGTCGTTGCTGCGGCGCAAGTTTCGGCTGCCCACGGCGGTGATGAAACCGTTCGAGGCGGCGCTGAATCGGGGAACACTCAGCGTCCGGGGTATGGATCGCACGTTGCGGGTCGCGTGGACGCTGAGTGATCTTGCGGGCCGGACATCGCCGACTCTGGACGACGTCACCACCGCGTTGAGTTTCCGACCGGCCGGAGGTGTGCCGTGACCGACAGAACCGCGCACGCCTGGGCGTATCTCTCGAGGGTCGTCGAACCCCCGTGCCCCGCACTCGCGGCGCTCGTGCAGCGGGTGGGCGCGGTGGAAGCCGCGGAGCGGGTGCAGCGCGGGGAAGCAGGTGAAGAACTCAACCGGCACGCCGAGGCCCGTCGTGACATCGACTGCGCTGCCGGTGATCTGGCGGTGCTGGCGCGGTACGGCGGCCGCCTGATCACCAGCGAGGACGACGAGTGGCCCCTGCTGTCGTTCGCCGGGTTCGGGGGCGCTCCGGACCGGTTGCGGCCGCGAGCTTATGCGCCGATGGTGCTGTGGGCGATCGGGCCCGCGGCTCTCGACGAGATCGCCTTCCGGTCCGCCGCGGTCGTCGGGACCCGGGCCGCGACGGCGTACGGCGAATTCGTCGCCGGCGACATGGCCACCGGGCTGGCGGAGCGCGACGTCGCGGTGGTGTCCGGTGGCGCGTACGGCATCGACGGCGCCGCGCACCGTGCGACGCTGGCCGTGGAGGGGGTCACCGTCGCGGTGCTCGCCGGCGGCGTCGATGTCCCCTATCCGGCAGGGCATTCGGCGCTGCTGCGGCGCATCGCCGAACACGGTCTGCTTCTCAGCGAGTATCCGCCCGGCGTGCGACCCGCACGCCACCGGTTCTTGACCCGTAACCGGTTGGTGGCGGCGCTGAGCGGGGCGACCGTCGTGGTGGAGGCCGGCGCGCGAAGCGGTGCGGCCAACACCGCGGCGTGGGCACGGGCACTCGGTCGCCCGGTGTGCGCGGTGCCCGGGCCGGTGACGTCGTCGGCGTCGGTGGGGTGCCATGCGCTGCTGCGGGGCCGAGCACACCTCGTCACGCGCGCGGCGGACGTCGTCGAACTGGTCGGCCGGATGGGTGAACTGGCACCCGACGAGGAACGCCCGGTCTCGCCGTTGGACGATCTCGGTGACATCGAAAAGCGGGTCTACGACGCGCTTCCGCGCCGGGGCGGGCGGACCGCCGAGGAGATCGCGGTCGCCTCGGGTCTGCCCGCGCGTCAGGTGCTGGGTCCTCTGGTGAATCTCGAGCTCTGTGGCCTGGTGGTCGGGCGGGACGGAAGGTGGAAGCTGGCGGCCGGCTGAGAGTGCCCGATGTGCGACCGATCCCGAACTGCTTCAGTCGATCGTCGACGCTGCACCGGTGCGCATGACGTCGACCACGTTGGCGATCAGCGGCGAGGCATCAGCGGTGCGATAGGCGGCGAGCAACTCGATGGAGGCGTCCCGACCGGATGCCGGTCGGTACACGACACCGCTGACACCCAAGGCCGCAGTGGGTTCCGGGACCACCGCGACACCCAGCCCGGCGGCCACCAGGGTGATCAGTGTCGACGTCTCCTCGACCTCGTGGCGGATCCGCGGGCTGAACCCCGCGCGCAGACACAGCGTCGAAACCAGGGCGCTCATGCGGGAGCGACCCGCACCGGCGTGGCCGATGAAGTCGGCGTCGCGCAGGTCTGCGATCGCGATCTCGTCGCGGGCGGCGAACTCATGGCCGGCGGGCAGCGCGATCAACAACCGATCGCGCCGGATCGTCTCGGCGGTGATCTCGGGATCCTCGACCGGCGGGCGCAGCAGCCCGAGGTCGATCTCTCCTGTCTTCAACGCCGACAACTGCGCGGGGGCCAACATCTCACCGCGCACGCTGACGTCGACGTCGGGCAACACCTCCCCGAGGGTGCGCACCAACCGCGGCAGCAACGAATAGGTGGCCGACCCCACGCAGCCGATCGCGAGATGCCCTTCGATTCCCTCGCCGATGCGGCGGGCCTGTCTCGCGGCGCTGTCGACGGCATCGAGAATCCTGACGACCCGACGCAGATAAGCCTCGCCGGCAGGGGTCAACTGCACGCTGCGCGTGGTGCGCGTCAACAACGGGGTGCCGATCTCGTGCTCGAGCTGTCGGATCTGTTGCGACAGCGGGGGCTGGGCGATGTGCAACCGCTCCGCGGCACGGCCGAAGTGCAGTTCCTCCGCGACGGCGCGGAAGTACCGCAGGTGACGCAACTCCATGATTAAGAGTTTAGACCTCTCAATCAGTGCTTAATAGGTATTTCACAATATCGAGAACGGTCAATACGCTCGTCTACATGGACGTGAACTGCGAGACGCCGGTGACGCCGGCCGACCTGGGCGGGGCGAGCCGATGAGCGCCGTCACCGTTCACGCGACCGTCACCGGCCGCCGGGACGGGCCGGTGGTCGTCTTGTCCAACTCGCTGGGGTCGACGCACCGGATGTGGGACGCCCAGATAGAGGCGCTGAACGAGCACTTCCGCGTGGTGCGCTACGACACCCGAGGGCACGGGGCGTCACCGGTTCCCGCGGGCCCCTACACGCTCGACGATCTGGTCGACGACGTCGTTGCCCTGCTCGACCGCCTCGACGTCGCGCGCGCCCACCTGGTCGGGTTGTCGCTCGGCGGAATGACAGCCATGCGCCTGGCGCAGCGCCACCCCGAACGCGTGAACCGGATGGCGCTGCTGTGCACCGGCGCCCAACTTCCGCCGCCGAGTGCCTGGACGGAGCGGGCAGCGGCCGTGCGCGCGCAGGGCTCCGCCTCGGTCGCATCCGCCGTCGTCGCGCGGTGGTTCACCCCTTCCTACCTCGACGCGCACCCCGAGGTGCGCACCGTGCACGAAGACATGGTTGCCGCGACCCCGGCCGAGGGTTACGCGGCCTGCTGTGAAGCCATCGCCGAACTCGATCTGCGACAAGCCCTTTCGTCCATCAGCGCACCCACCCTGGTGATCGCCGGGGCCGACGACCCCGCGACCCCGCCGGCCAAGCTCGAAGAGATCGCCGCCGGTATCGCGGATTCGAAGCTACTGGTGATCGAGGGCGCCGCCCATCTCGCCAACGCGGAGAAGCCCCACGCCATCACCCCCGCCCTCATCGAACACCTGGAGCGACAATGACACTCGACAAAGTGGTCGGCTCACCGGCCGAGGCCGTCGCCGACATCGCGTCCGGCGCCAGCCTCGCCGTCGGCGGGTTCGGCCTGGCCGGCATCCCGTGGTTCCTCATCGAGGCCCTGCTGGAGCAGGGTGCCGACGATCTGACCATCGTGAGCAACAACTGCGGTGTCGACGGCGGCGGGCTGGGCCTGCTGTTGGAGGCCCGGCGGATCAACCGGGTGATCGCCTCCTACGTCGGCGAGAACAAGGAGTTCGCCCGCCAGTACCTGGCGGGGGAGGTGACCGTCGAACTGACCCCCCAGGGCACCCTCGCCGAACGCCTGCGCGCGGGAGGAAGTGGCATCGGCGCGTTCTTCACCCCCACCGGGGTGGGCACGTTGGTCGCCGAGGGCGGCCTGCCGTGGCGGTACCACCCCGACGGCAGCGTGGCACTGGCCTCGCCGCCCAAGGAGGTCCGCACCTTCAACGGCCGGCAGATGCTGCTCGAAGAGTCGATCGTGACCGACTACGCGCTGGTGCGCGCGTCCGTCGCCGACCGGGCGGGCAACTGTGTGTTCCACGCCGCCGCACGCAATTTCAATCCGGCTGCGGCCATGGCCGGGCGCACCACGGTGGTCGAGGCTGAACGTGTCGTCGAGGTCGGCGACCTGGGTCCCGACGCCATCCACCTGCCCGGAATCTTCGTACAACGCGTCGTCGAGCTCACCCCGGATCAGGCCGCCCGCAAGGGAATCGAGAAGCGCACGACCCGACCCCGCAGACCGCAGGAGGCATTCGCATGAGCTGGACCCGCACCGAGATGGCCGCCCGGGCCGCACGCGAACTCCGCGACGGAGATTACGTCAACCTCGGCATCGGGCTGCCCACGCTGATACCCGACCATCTGCCCGAGGGTTCCGACGTCACCCTGCACGCCGAGAACGGCATTCTCGGCGTCGGACCGTTCCCCTACGAGGACGAGGTGGATCCCGACCTGGTGAACGCCGGGAAGCAGACCGTGTCCATCGTCGCGGGAGCGTCGTTCTTCGACTCGTCCACCAGCTTCGCGATGATCCGCGGCGGCCACGTCGACGTCGCCGTTCTCGGTGGCATGCAGGTCGCGGCCAACGGCGACCTCGCGAACTGGATGGTGCCCGGCTCGATGGTGAAGGGCATCGGCGGCGCAATGGATCTCGTCAACGGCGCGGGGCGCGTCATCGTCCTCATGGACCATGTCGCCAAATCCGGAGCGCCCAAGCTGGTGCCGGTGTGCGATCTGCCGCTGACCGGCAAGGCCGTCGTGAGCCGCGTGATCACCGATCTGGGGGCCTTCGATGTCACCGGAAGCGGTTTCGACGTCGTGGAACTGGCGCCCGGCGTCGACTTCGAACGCGTCGTCGCAAGCACCGCCGCGCCGGTCGTCGACCGCCGTCAGCGCCGCAGCGCCGCCAGCTCCGAGCGGGACCGCACGCCGAGCTTGGTATAGATGCGGGTCAGGTGATATTGCACCGTCTTCGGTGACACATACAGTTCGGCGGCTACCTCGCGATTCGAAAGTCCCTTGGCGACAAGCGTCGTCACCGCTTCTTCCTGCGGGGTCAGGTCGACCGCCTCGCGGCCGTCCCGGGTCTGGTTGAATCCGCCTGCCTTGAGCTCGCGCTCACAGCGCGCCACATACGTCTGGGCGCCGAGCCCGGCGAACAGCGTGCGGGCGGCGCCGATCGCCGCATCCGCCTCGCGCCGCTTGCCCGCCCGCCGCAAGGTCTGGCCATGGGCGAAGCCTATGCGCGCCGTGTCGTAACGCAGCGGCAGGCCGTCCAGCAGCGCCAGGGATTGCTCGAAAACCCGGTGTGCCTCCGCGATATCCCCCGACGCGCCCAACAGGCGGCCCCGGACCGCGCCCAGCCGGGCCTGGGCGCTGCGATGCCCCCGGGATCCGGCGCGCTGCTCGTGGGGCCGCAGGAACGCGTCGGCAGCCTCCAGGTCACCGTCGAGGACCATCGCGTTGGCCAGGCTGTCCACCCATGGCCAGTACCCCGGCTCCTGCAGTGAGGTGCCGGCGGCGATACGCCGCAACGGTTCCAGCGCCCGCCGTACCGCGGCGTAGTCGGCGCGGGCCTCGGCGATATGAGCCCGAAGCAACGCACCGGGAATCCGCATCATCGCGTACTCGTCGGGACCGTCGGAGGCGCTGTTGGCTGCCTCATCGGCGGCGTCCCAATCGCCCCGAAGAGCGGCGATCTGTCCCGCAGTCCACTCCAGCAGCGGTGTGATCAACACGATCCCGCTCGATGCGGCCAGGCGGCGACCGTGCTCGACGCTGCGCAGGGCGTTGTCCCACTCGCCCATCACGAACTGGGTACGGGCCAGCCAGGCATAGGACCACAACGTGATTCGGGTAGAACCCCCGAGTTCGGCTGCGGCACAAGCGCTTTCCAGGCTGGTGCGGGCGGCCTCGACATCGTCGCGCATCAGCTGCACCCACCCTCGGCCCATGATGACGCGCTGGGCCTGCGGGCCGTGGCGGACACGCGTGTGCAGGTCGTCGTAGGCTGCCGCGGCGCGCTTCGGGTGACCGGCGGCCAGCAGCCCCAATCCGCGAATCGCCGCGGCCTCGATGGCCGCCGGCGAATCGGGGTCGGCCAGTTCGAAGGCGCGGTCGGCCCACTGCACGAGCTGGTCGCCGTGGCCGAGCACGAGGGCGTGCAGTACGTGCCGTTGCGCGATGAACGCCGCGGTGTCCGGCTCACGATCGATGTTGACGATGTCCCACGCGCGGCTCAACCGGATCTCGGCCTCCGTGGCGCGCCCGCGCAGGATGGCAAGATATGCCAAAGTCGCGTTGCGCAAGGGCGTTTCGCGCAGGTTCTCCACAGCGGGTACCAGCGAGGCGGCACCCACACAGTCGCCGGCGGCCACCAGCGCGTCGACCGAACGGGTCAGCCGATCGTCGCGCAGCAGGGGATCGTCGGTCAGTCGGCTGGCGTCGCGGAACAGGCCGGCGGCCTGGCTCCAGGCGCCGTCCGCGCCGCGGGCACGCGCCAGGCGGTCGACCTCGTCGGCCAGTGCCGGATCACGTACGGGGGTGGCGGCCACGCGATGCCGCAGCCGCGCGACCGGGTCCTCCACGATGTCGGCGGCACGTCGGTGCGCTGCGGCGGTGGCCTGCGGACCGTAACTGTCGATGATCGCGGCGGCGGTCATCGCATCGCGTATCCGTGGCTCGAAGGGGTCGTCGTCGCACAGCAGTCCGGCTCGGGTGGCGGCCTCCACCGCTGCCAGCGGCTCGGCCGAACCGGCCAGTCGGGCGGCGTCGGTCAGGTTCGCGTGCTCGCCGAGGATGGTGAGGGCGACGGCGAGCGCGGCGCCGTCGGGCCCGGCGTCCGACAGCCTGGCGGCGACGTCCCGCGCGACGGCCCGCGGCGCGGGCAGCCGGGCGTCGAACCGCGTCCATGTCTGCGGGGGAACTTCGTCGAGCAGTGCGCGGAGGTGGCGCGGGTTGCCGCCCGTGTGATGCACGAGCCGATCGACCATCGAGGGATGCAGGATTCGGCCGTGCGCGGTAGCCAGCGCGGCGACGTCGTGACGGGGCAGACCGGTCACGTTGAATTCGCCCGTGATCATGTCGTCGATCGCTTGCGGGACGCGATCGAAGACCACCGCGACGAGAGCCGGCAGTGCGCGATGATGGAGGGCCATTGTCGAGATGGCCTGCCAGGAAACCGAATCCATGTGTTGTGCGTCGTCGATGACCAACAATGTCGGCTGTTCTGTGCCGACGGCTTCGGCCATCTGTCGTGCGGCGTCGGCCGGCTGGCGCGAAGCGGGTTGCTGCAGCAGCTGTGTGATGACGGCTCCGTCGCGGCTGTTTTCCCATGCCAGCGCGGTCGCCCAGCGCGAGCCGGGCAGCTGATCGGCGAGTCGGCGTAGCAATGCGGTCTTGCCTATCCCGGACTCACCGGTGACAGCGAGGATCTCGAGCCCGCCGGTAGCGGTGGCCGCGACACGCGAGACCAACTCGTCGAGGTCGCCGACGCGACCGACGAAAGGGGCTGGCGCCATGGGCACGTCCGCCATCGTAGAGGCGCGCGTCGTCGACTTCGGTGCTTTGGCTCGACCGGCGCCGGGCATCTAGCCCTGATCACCACCGGCGACGGGCAGGACGGTGCCGGTGATGTAGGACGCCTCGTCGGATGCCAGGAAGCAGATGGCTGCGGCCTGTTCGTCGAGTGTGCCGTAGCGCTTGAGCAACGAGGATTCGACCGTCTGCTCGATGTGCGCGTCGAACCACGCTTGCTGCGCCGCGGTTTCCGGATCGGGCGTACCGCGCGAGATCCGCCGCGGTGGCGCCGCGGTGCCGCCCGGCGCGGTGGCCACGACCCGGATGCCGCGCTCGGCGTATTCCATCGCCAGTGACGCGGTGATCGCGTTGATGCCGCCCTTGGCCGCCGAGTACGGGATGCGGTGCACACCGCGGGTTGCGGCGGAGGAGATGTTGACGATGACGCCGCGGCCTTGTCTGACCATCGCGGGCAGCGCGGCACGGCAGGAGTACAGCGTCGTCATCAGTGACCGGTCGATCTCCGCGCGGATCTCGGCCGCGCTGAACTCGGTGAACGGCTTGAAGTTGATCGCGCCTCCGACGTTGTTGATCAACACGTCGACGCGGCCGAACGAGGCGATCGCTTGTTCGATCATGGTGTCGGCGCCCTCGCTGTGTTCGAGGTCGGCGGTGACCGCGATGGCCGGGGAGCCCTGTGGCGCAAGCTCATCGGCGAGCTCCTTGACCAGCTCGCAGCGGTCCGCCAGGACCACGGTGCCGCCTTCGGCGTGGATGCGGCGGGCCGTGCGCTCACCGATGCCCTGCGCGGCTCCGGTGATCACCACCACCTTGCCTGTGAAGCGGCCGGGGGTGATTAACGCCGGCGTGGATGCTTGGGCGGCCTCGGCCATGGCGCGGCGCATCGTCTGCTTGGACCGCGCCGCGTGAGCCGTGATCAAGGTGCGCGCCGCCTCGCGGTCACCGGATTCGAACGCCGCGACGATGTCGACGTGGTCGGTGGCGCAGCGGGGGTCACACCACGTCGCGTTGCGCAGCACATCGCTCATCCGGCCCTTGACATCGAGCGCCTGATAGGCCTGGAGCAGGTACGCATTGCCGGTCAGGGCGAAGAGATAATCGTGGAAGGCCGCGTTGGTCTCGGTGTACTGCGCGGCGTCGACGAAGCTCTCACCGTCGACGTACGGCAGCGTCGCCTCCGCGAGAAGGCGGTAGCCGGCCAACTGCCGGCTCGACAGACGTCCGATCGTCAGCTCCAGTGCGCCCAGCTCGAGCGCCGAACGCGCCTCGAACAAGGCGTCGGACTCGCGCACCTCGGGATGCTCCTCGCCGATCTGGTAACCATCGTCGGCGACGATCGGGGCAGTGGCCCCGGTGGGGGTGTCGGGCCTCGTGCAGGCTTCGACGCGCGGCAGAACGGTCTGTCCGACGACGCTGCGTGCGCCACACGGCAGCAGGCGTCCGTCGTCCGTGTCGATCGGTCGCGTCTCACCACCGCCGCCGCCGGGCGCCATCAATTGTCCTGTGAGACTGCGGATCACGACGGAGTCGTCGTGAGCGGCGGTGCCGGCCGCGGCGGCGAACGTGGTGGCAGGCAACATCGTCTGACCGGTCACCGCGCGGGCGTCGGGTACGGGCAGGATCTCGTCCACCACCGAGTCAGGGGCCGTGTCGCGGGCCGGCTGTGCCGTCGCGGTGACGGCGGCCGCGGCTTTGGCCAACCCGAACTTCTCGTAGTAGAACCCGGTGGGCTCGATGCCGGACCCGGCCAGATGGCTGCGCACCGCTTCGACCATCGGCGGTGGACCACACAGATAGATGGCCAGATCGCCGCCGTTGAGGTGGTCGGGTTCGATCAGGCTGGTGACGTAGGCACGGTCGGGGCCCTTGTTGGGTGCGGTGCTGGCGGGATCGGCGACACAGTAGTCCCACGTGAAATTGGCCAGCGTCGAACCGGTTTCAGTGATCTCGTCGAGCGCGGTGAGGTCTTCGTCGGTGCTGACACCGTAGATGAGGTGCACCGGCCGGACGCTGCCCGCCGCGCGCATGGTGCGCAGCATGGACAGGATCGGCGCCACACCGGTTCCGCCGGCGAGCAGCAGCACGGGACGATCGGCTTCGCGCAGAAAGAACGACCCGTTGGGTCCGGCGAATGTGATGCGGTCACCGACAGCCGCGCGGTCGGCCAGATAGTCCGACATCGTCCCACCCGGCGTGAGCTTGATCAAGAAGGTGAGCAAGTCGTCGTCGGGTGCGTTGGAGAACGAGTATGAGCGCGTCTGGTCGGTGCCGGGTACCGCGATGTTGACGTACTGACCCGGCAGGAACGCCAACTCGGCACGGTTGGGGATCTCGATGCCGATCTTGACCGTGGTGGTCGAAAGACGCTCCAGCACAGTAAGTGTGCCCGTGTAGGAAGCGGCTTGGGTTTTGGCCGAATCCGAGGTGCCCGCGATCTGCAGGACCAGGTCGGAGCGCGGGCGCATGCTGCAGGGCAGGACGAAACCGGCGGCGGCCTCGTCGGCGGAAAGTGCGTCGTCGATATAGGTTCCGCCGTCATAGCGGCCGGATTCGCACAGGGCCTTGCAGGTGCCGCACGCGCCGTCGCGGCAGTCCAGCGGGATGTTGATGCGTTGACGGTAGGAGGCATCGGCGACGGTCTGGTCGGGGCGACACCTGACGAAGCGCGTGACGCCGTCCTCGAAAGACAGTGCGACAGAGTATGTCGCGGTGTCCTGCAGTTGGGTCATGGTCGGCCCCTCACACGTGGTAGACGTCCACCACATGGTGGATGTAGTCGTTCTTGAGCACGACCGTCTTGCGGCGGATCAAGGGCTGGTCGCCGGTGAAGTCGATGGTGTAGAAGGACGTGCCGTAATACGGGTCGATGGTCTTGTACCGGAAATACATGGTGTGCCAGTTGAACCGGACGTCGACCAGGTTTCCGCGACGTTCGATGACCTCGACGTTGGAGATGTTGTGGCTGGTGCGCGGTTCGGGCAGGGACGTCGCCGACGAACGCTCGGTGCGGATGCGAAACACCCGGTCCTCGAGGCCGCCCTTGTTGGCGTAGTAGATCAGCGAGATGTCACGTGTGGGGTCCTCGACGAGCCGGTCGTCGTCCGTCCACGCCGGCATCCAGTACTCCACGTCGTCGGCGTAGCAGTCCAACCACTTCTCGAACTCGCGGTCATCGAGATAGCGCGCCTCACGGTAGAGGAACTGCTCGATGGCGTTCTGGGTGATCAGTTTGTCGGCCGTATCGGGTGTCGCGGGGCTCGTTCCAGCGGTGGTCGTCATCGTCACTTCTCCGATTCCTTCTGCAGCGCACTCTGCATGGTGTGCAGCCAGTAGCCGTGCTGGACGGGGTAGAGACCTTCGTCTTCGTTCTTGACTCCGGCCGATACGACGCCGTCCATTCCCAAAGAGGTGGCGACCTCGTCGGGCCCGGTCAACCAGTGCTGGGCGCCGCGGCTCATGTCGTTCCACGGTGCGGCCTCGGCGCGGAACGTCAACTGGCACGAGCGGAACTCTTCGAGATCGTCGGGGGTGGCCATCCCGGATGCGTTGAAGAAGTCCTCGTACTGGCGGATCCGCTGCGTGCGGGCAGCAGCGCTTTCACCTTTCGGTGCGATGCAGTAGATCGTCACCTCAGTCTGGTCTGGCGCGATCGGCCGGAAGTGCCGGATCTGCGTCGAGAACTGGTCCATAAGATACAGATTCGGGTAGACGCACAGGTTGCGCGAACCGCGAACCATGAACTCGCCCTTGGCATCACCGTGCGTGGCCTTGAGCTCGTCGAGCTTGTCCCACAGCGGTCGATCCTGCGGGTTGGCCGCCCAGGTCCACAGGCACAGGTGCCCGTGGGGGAACGACCAGTACCCGCCGCCCGACTTACCCCAGTTGCCCGCGTCGAGAGCCTTGGTGTCGTTCGAGGATTCGCCGGTGCCGCGTCGACTGGTCGTGGCCGCATAGTTCCAGTGCGTCGCGGTCACGTGGTAGCCGTCGGCGCCGTTCTCTGCCTGCACTTTCCAGTTACCGTCATAGGTGTACGTCGACGATCCCCGCAGCACCTCCAGGCCGTCGGGGGACTGATCGACGAGCATGTCGATGACCTTGGTGGCATCGCCCAGATGTTCTGACAGCGGCAACACATCCTCGTTGATGCTGCCGAACAGGAACCCGCGATAACTCTCGAATCGGGCGACCCGGGTCAGGTTGTGAGAGCCGTTGGCGTTGAACGTCTCCGGATAGCCGGCGCCCTCGGGGTCCTTGACCTTCAGCAGAGCGCCGTCATTGCGGAACGTCCACCCGTGGAAGGGGCACGTCAGCGTCATCCGGTTGTCGGTCTTGCGGCGGCAGAGCATCGCGCCACGGTGTGCGCATGCATTGATCAGACAGTGCATCTGGCCGCTCTTGTCGCGGGTGATGACGACGGGCTGCCTGCCGATGTAGGTGGTGAAGTAATCACCGGGGTTCGCGACCTGGCTCTCGTGGGCGAGGTAGACCCAGTTGCCCTCGAAAATGTGCTTCATCTCGAGTTCGAAGATCTCCTCGTCGGTGAAGATCCGGCGGTTGGCGCGGTAGATGCCGGCCTCGGGGTCGTCGATCACCGCGTCGGACAACACGGCGGCGACGCGGCTCTTCGGGGTGGATAGCGATGCGGTCATGGGGACCTCCAACGGGGGTGGATGTGACGCTTATCTGCACTCTGGCAGCGAGTGGTGCCGGTCACACTAGGGTTATGCCTAGTCGTGGCCCAGGTGGCTATTGATAAACAAATCCCCTCAATCAACCGCTAATAGGTCTTTGTGATCTATGGATCGCGCCGTTACCGTCAATGGTGTCGGCGGTCACAGGGAGGCTCCGAGAGGGGCCCGGACACAGCCGGAAGGGAGCGACGCGATGGAGCTGCGGCACCTGCGCTACTTCGCAGCGGTGGCCGAGACCTGCCATTTCGGGCAGGCCGCCGAGCTCCTGCACGTTGCGCAGCCGGCGCTGTCCTATGCCATCCGCCAACTCGAGCACGAGCTGGACGTCACCCTGTTCAACCGGACCACCCGCCACGTGTCGCTGACCGCGGCAGGTGAGTTCCTGCGTGACGAAGCCGCCCGGATCCTGGACGGGGTCGATGAGGCGCAACGAGGGGTGCGCCGCATCGCCGCCGGCCACTCCGGACTGTTGCGACTGGGCCTGACGGGCACCGCTGCGTTCTCCCATCTGCCGCGGATGGCCCGCATCCTGCGCCAGGAGCTGCCCGCCCTGGCGCTCGACATCCACGCCGACATGCTCACGCCCACCCAGTGCGAAAGGCTGGGGACCGGCGCGCTCGACGTCGGCGTGCTGCGCCCGCCCGCAATCGGCGACGAGATCGAGCTGCAGACCATCGACGACGAGCCTCTGATCCTGGCCGTCTCCGCCGATCATCGACTGGTCGCCGAGCCCGTCATCTCGCTGGCCGATCTGCGCAGCGAGCCGTTCATCGGCTACTCCGGCCAGGACTCCGCGGTCAACGACACCGTGGTACGGGCCTGCCGCCGGGCGGGGTTCGTGCCGCACCGCGAACACGCCGCCCCCGGCACCGCGGTGCTACTGGCGTTGGTCGCTGCGGGGCTGGGGGTCGCGATGGTGCCCGCGTCGGTACGGGCGTTGCCACTGCACGGCGTGGTATTCCGCGACATTCTCGACGGCGCGTCGATCGAACTGGCACTCGCGTGGCGTCGGGGAGTCGACAACCCCGTCGTCGACGCCGTCGTGACCGTCTTGTCGGCGGCGTACGCGCCGGCGGTAGCCACTCTCAGCGAGGAAGACTCATGAAAATAGTTGCCGTCGAGGCCATTCCGTTCGCGATTCCCTACGTCAAGCCGCTCAAGTTCGCCTCGGGCGAGGTGCGCGCCGCCGAGCACGTCCTGGTGCGGGTGCACACCGACGAAGGCGTGATCGGCGTGGCCGAGGCGCCGCCGCGGCCATTCACCTACGGCGAGACCCAGGACGGCATCCTCGCGGTGATCCGCCAGATCTTCGCCCCGCAGATCGTGGGTCTGACGCTCACCGAGCGCGAAACGATCCACGCTCGGCTGGCCCGTACGGTGGGCAACCCCACCGCGAAAGCCGCTGTCGACATGGCGATCTGGGACGCGCTCGGCCGGACCCTCGGGTTGCCGGTCACCGCGTTGCTCGGCGGCTACACCGACCACATGCGGGTCAGCCACATGTTGGGTTTCGACACGCCGGAGACGATGGTGGCCGAGGCCGAACGCATCAACGACCTCTACGGAATCACGACGTTCAAAGTGAAGGTCGGTCGCCGGCCGGTCTCCCTGGACACCGCGGTCGTGCGCGCGCTCCGCGAGCGCTTCGGCAACTCCATCGAGCTCTACATCGACGGGAACCGGGGCTGGACGGCCGCGGAGTCGCTGCGAGCGATGAACGAGATGGCCGATCTGGACCTGCTCTTCGCCGAAGAGCTGTGTCCGGCCGATGATGTGCTGGGCCGCCGCTGGCTGGTGTCGCACCTCGACATCCCGTTCATCGCCGACGAATCCGTGCCGACCCCGGCCGACGTGACGCGCGAGATCATGGGCGGGTCGGCGACCGCGGTCAGCATCAAGACCGCGCGCACCGGTTTCACCGGTTCGCGGCGAGTGCATCACCTCGCCGAGGGACTCGGATTGGAGGTGGTGATGGGAAACCAGATCGACGGCCAACTCGGCACCGCCTGCGCCGTCGCGTTCGGGTCGGCATTCGAGCTGACATCCCGCCGTGCGGGCGAACTGTCCAACTTCTTGGACATGGCCGACGACCTGCTCATCAGCCCGCTGCGCATCCACGACGGTCAGCTGCACGTGCCTGCCGGACCGGGCCTCGGAATCGACATCGACACCGACAAGCTCGGTCGTTACCGCACCGACAAGTAAGGCTTCCCGCGGTCAGCCCCGGGTGTGAAAGATCAATGGAGAGAAGAGAGCACGACATGACCACCATGGAAAGCATCATCGAGGTTCCGGTCGGCACCGCCACGGCGGCGGCATCGGGCGCATGTGCGACCGAGCGGTTCCACGCCGACAAGTCTCCGTACCAGGCGGTCCGGGACACCCCCAAGGAGCGGGTCAGCCTGCTGGCCCGCGAGGTGCTGTCGGCCGTACACGACACCATCCGCCGCCACCGCGTCACCTACGACGAGTACAACGCGCTCAAGGCATGGCTGATCGACGTGGGCAACGACGGTGAGTGGCCGCTGTTCCTCGACGTCTGGGTGGAGCACGTCGTCGAAGAGGTCGCCACCGACCACCGCAAGGGCAACAAGGGCACCATCGAGGGCCCGTACTACGTGCCCGGCTCACCCGAATGTGGTGCGCGCGGGGCGATCCCGATGCGCGACGGCGAGCAGGGCACCCCGCTGGTGTGGGAGGGGCGGATCACCGCGACCGACGGCACGCCGCTGCCGGGCAAGGTCGAACTGTGGCACGCAGACGCCGACGGCTTCTACTCGCAATTCGCACCGAACCTGCCCGAGTGGAATCTGCGCGGCACCTTCACGACCGGCGCCGACGGGGCGTTCGAGATCACCACCATCCGGCCGGCCCCCTACCAGATACCGACCGACGGCTCGTGCGGCAAGTTGATCGCAGCGGCGGGATGGCACGCGTGGCGGCCTGCGCATCTGCACGTCAAGGTTTCCGCGCCCGGCTACGAACTGCTCACCGCGCAACTGTATTTCCCCGGCGACCCGCACAACGGCGACGACATCGCCGACGCCGTCAAGCCCGAGCTCGTCCTGGACCCGCAGGACCAGCCCGACGGCACCCAGAAGGTCGTCTACGACTTCGTTCTCGACCCCGTGGGGGCTGATGTCTCGTGATCTTCCACGTACGCATGGACGTCGACCTCCCGACCGATCTCGACCCGCAGCAGCGCGACGAGATGGTGGCCCGGGAGAAGCGCTACAGCCAGGAACTGCAACGCGCCGGCAAATGGCCGCACATCTGGCGCATCGTCGGTGAGTATGCGAACTATTCGATATTCGATGTGGAATCCAACGACGAACTGCATCAGATCCTCTCGGGTCTGCCGCTGTTCCCGTACATGGTCATCGAGGTGACCCCGCTCGCGAAGCACCCATCCGATATCCGCGACTGAGCCGCGGCATACCAGCGGTCGAGCACGTGCGCCTGCGTGAGGCGTCCGTCCGGCCCGGCGACGTGGGGCCCCGGCCGGCGTGGCCCGCTCGTATAGTCGATAACGCTGGCGAATGACCAGGTTAGCCGAGGTTTTGGAGGGATTTTTCGTGGCAGCGCGACCGATACACACCTTCGAAGTGGTGCGTACCGAGCAATTGACACCGCACATGATTCGACTGGTTCTCGGCGGACCGGGGTTCGACACGTTCACCCCGAACGAATTCACCGACGCCTACGTGAAGCTCGTGATCGTCGATCGCGGCATCGATGTCGCGCAATTGCCGCGGCCGCTGACACTCGACTCGTTCTCGTCACTGCCGCCGGAGCGGCGGCCCACCGTGCGCACCTACACCGTGCGCAGCGTCGACCCCGAACGCCGCGAGATCTGCATCGACTTCGTCGTGCACGGTGACCACGGCGTCGCCGGGCCATGGGCGGCCGCCGCGACCCCCGGCCAGCCCGCCTACCTGATGGGTCCGAGCGGCGCCTATGCGCCCGATCCAGCGGCGGACTGGCATTTGATGGCCGGCGACGAAGCCGCGGTTCCCGCGATCAGTGCCGCGCTGGAAGCGTTGCCGGCCAACGCGATCGGACGAGTATTCATCGAGGTCGCCGGCCCCGACGACGAGATTCCGCTGAAGAAGCCCGACGGTGTCGAGGTGCGCTGGATCTACCGCGGTGGCCGTGCCGACCTGGTGCCCGAGGATCAGGCCGGTGACCACGCCCCGCTGATCGCCGCGGTCAAGGAAACCCCGTGGCTGCCCGGGCAGGTGCAGGTGTTCATCCACGGCGAGGCTCAGGCCGTCATGCACAACCTGCGGCCCTACATCCGCAAGGAGCGCGGCATCGCGGCCAAATGGGCGTCGTCGATCTCCGGCTACTGGCGACGCGGACGCACCGAGGAGACCTTCCGCCAGTGGAAGGCCGAGCTCGCCAAGGCCGAAGCCAGCGCCTGACCGGCCGCCTGGCACGCTGGCCGCATGACGTTCGGTAACTACCAGTTCGAGATCTACCTGCAGGGCCTCTCCGGCATCGTGCCGAAGCTGCCGATGACGTTCGCGGAGTGGGAGGCCAAGGCGGAAGCGGCCATGCCGCCGTCGGTGTACTCCTACGTCGCGGGAGGAGCCGGGGACGAACGAACCCAGCGGCTCAATCGCACCGCGTTCGACAACTGGGGTCTGATGCCGCGGATGTTCCGCGCCACTCGCGAACGTGACCTCTCGGTCAACCTGTTCGGAATGACGTTGCCCTCGCCGGTGTTCATGGCGCCGATCGGGGTGATCGGAATCTGCGCGCAGGACGGGCACGGGGACCTCGTCACGGCCCGCGCCGCGGCACGTACCGGTGTGCCGATGGTGGTGTCGACCCTCACCGAGGACCCGCTCGAGGACGTCGCCGCCGAATTCGGTGATACGCCAGGCTTTTTCCAGCTGTACACGCCGACCGACCGGGAGTTGGCCGCCAGCCTCGTTCACCGTGCCGAGGCCGCCGGTTACAAGGGCATCATCGTCACGCTGGACACCTGGGTGCCCGGTTGGCGGCCGCGTGACCTGTCGACGTCGAACTTCCCGCAGTTGCGCGGCCGCTGCCTGGCCAACTACACCAGCGACCCGGTGTTCCGCGCCGCGCTTCCGCAGCCGCCCGAGGAGAACCCGCAGGCCACCGTCATGCACTGGGTGGGGCTCTTCGGCAACCCGCTGACGTGGGACGACCTGCCGTGGCTGCGTTCGCTGACCGATCTGCCGCTCATCGTCAAGGGCATCTGCCATCCCGACGACGCGCGACGCGCCAAGGACGGCGGCGTCGACGCCATCTACTGCTCCAACCACGGCGGACGCCAGGCCAACGGCGGGCTGGCGGCCATCGATTGCCTGCCCGGCGTCGTGGAGGCGGCCGACGGGTTGCCGGTGCTGTTCGACTCGGGCATCCGCAGCGGGTCCGACATCGTCAAAGCGCTCGCGCTGGGCGCCACCGCCGTCGGAATCGGACGGCCCTATGCCTACGGACTGGCACTGGGCGGCCTGGACGGCATCGTTCACGTGCTGCGTTCACTGCTTGCCGAGGCCGATCTGACGATGGCCGTCGACGGTTATCCCACCCTGGCCGATCTCACTCCGGACACGCTGCGGCGCGTCACCTGAGCGT
This sequence comes from Mycolicibacterium novocastrense, assembly GCF_001570485.1. GTDB lineage: Bacteria > Actinomycetota > Actinomycetes > Mycobacteriales > Mycobacteriaceae > Mycobacterium > Mycobacterium novocastrense. Next base: position 541,387 of record NZ_BCTA01000036.1, on the reverse strand, counting down.
TGCGGTGAGACTCTGCGACGGTTGGTGTCGTGGAAGGCGTTCTCGAGGAGTTCGACGAGTACCTCGCGCTGGAGCGGGGCCGCTCCGAGCACACCCGCCGCGCCTACCTCGGTGACCTGCGGTCGTTGTTCGGGTTCATGGCCGAGCGCGGACACGACGTCGGTTTCGACGCGCTGAGCCTGCCGGTGCTGCGGGCGTGGCTGGCTGCCCAGGCCGCCGCCGGTGCCGCGCGCACGACGCTGGCCCGACGCACGTCCGCGGTCAAGATGTTCACCGCGTGGGCGGTGCGACGCGGGTTGATCGCCGGTGATCCCGCGGCCCGGCTGCAGGTGCCGAAGGCGCGGCGTGAGCTGCCCGCGGTGTTGCGCGAGGACCAGGCACTCGACGCCATGGCGGCCGCGAAATCCGGTGCCGAACAGGGTGATCCGATGGCACTGCGCGACCGGCTGATTGTTGAGTTGTTGTACGCCACCGGTATTCGTGTCAGCGAGCTGTGCGGGCTCGACATCGACGACGTCGACATGCCGCGGCGGCTGCTGCGGGTCCTCGGCAAGGGCAACAAACAACGGACGGTGCCGTTCGGTGTGCCCGCGCAGGATGCGATGACGGCGTGGCTCGATCGCGGCAGGCCGGCGTTGGCTACCGCGGATTCGGGCCCGGCGCTGCTGCTGGGGGCGCGTGGCCGTCGGCTCGACCCTCGCCAGGCGCGCACCGTCGTGCACCAGACCGTCGCGGCGGTCGACGGCGCACCCGACATCGGACCACACGGGTTGCGGCACAGCGCCGCAACACATCTGCTCGAAGGCGGCGCCGACTTGCGCATTGTGCAGGAGTTGCTCGGCCATTCCACCCTGGCCACCACGCAGCTCTACACGCACGTCACGGTCGCACGGCTGCGCGCCGTCCACGACCAGGCCCACCCCCGAGCGTGACTACGGTGATTTCGGTGCTCTAGCGATCGCTCAGCGACTGCGCGCGCACCGAAAACACCGAAGGAGGACTTGTGGGAAGGGCAACAGTTCGGCTGTCGTGGGGGCCGGTCAGTTACCTCGAATGGATACCCGAGCGCGTCGACGGCGCGCCGACGGTGGTGTTGCTGCATGGCGCCGGAGTGGACAGCGCGTCGCTGTCCTGGGGTGGTGTCGGGCCGCGGCTTGCGGCCGGCGGTTACCGCGTGCTCGCTCCGGATCATCCGGGGTACGGCGAGAGCCCGCCGGCGCCCTGGCCGTCGACCCAGGATCGGTTGGTCGGTTACGTCGGCGAGTTCGTCGACGCGCTTGGGTTGGACCGCTACGCGATCGGCGGTTTGTCGCTCGGTGGTGGGATGACGATCGGGCATGTGCTGGACCGTCCGCAAAAGGTCACGGGGGCAATGCTGTTGGCCAGCTACGGGTTCATGTCCCGACTGTCTGAAGGACCGCTCTCGGGCATCCGGCAGGTGCTGACCTGGGCCATGGTGCGCACCGGACTGCTGAGCGCGGTGAGCCGGTGGTCGGGGCGAAGCAGGCGTGCCATGGGGTGGGTGATGCCGGCGTTGATCGGCGACCCCGCCGCGCGAACGCCCGAGCTGGTCGCCGAGATTCTGTCCGCCGCGAGGGCGGATCACGCATTCGACGCGTTCGGACAGTGGCAGCGCGACCAGGTCCGGTGGAATCGCCTCACCACCGACTACCGCGACCGGCTCGCGACGTTTCCGTGTCCGGCGCTGATCGTTCACGGAGACAACGACACCAGCGTGCCGCTGGCGGCGGCGCGGGCCGCGGCCGAACTGATTCCGCAGGCTCGCCTCGAAGTGGTTGCGGGCGCGGCACATTGGGTTCAGCGGGATCGGCCCGACGTCGTGGTATCCGCGATGCTGGAGTTTCTCGACGCGCTCAGCGCAACAGCTTGATCACCTCGGCGATATCCGGCATCGCCGACGGTCGCCCCGGCAATTCGTCGAAGACGGTCCAGTAACTGACCCCGAACCGCTGCCGGCGCTCGCTGAGTTGTTCGGCCATCTGCTCGTGTGTGCCGATCAGCACGAACGGCGACGTCAGCAGGCGTTCGGGGGAGACGCCACCGAGCGAGGCGGCCAGCTGTTCGGCGGCTCGGTGCGGCTCATCGGTCACGACCACGGCCTGGATCAGCACGTTGAGTTCGATGCGGTCGAACCGGTTACCTGCGGCCTCGCGCACGACGGCGATGCGGTTCGCGAGTCCTTCGGCGTCGAAATGTGTCAGCCGGACCGCGGTGGCGTCGCGGTTGTGGGTGATGCCCGCGAGCCCGACGATGTCGGCGATCCGTCCCGCGAGTCTCAGGACGCGAGTTCCGTTGCCGCCGATCAACAGTGGCACGCGGTAAGGCGGAACCGGAAGCAGCCGGCCTGCTTCGGAGCGGATCCGGTAGTGCTGGAGGTCGGCATCGACGGGCCGGCCGTCGAGGAGCGCGCGGATCACCTCGGCCGCCTCGGCCAACCGCGACACGCGGATTCCGCCGTCGTCGAACGGAATACCGGCGGCGTCGTACTCGGACTTCATGTGCCCGGCGCCGATGCCCAGTTCGAACCGGCCGGCGGAGACGAGCGCGAGGCCCGCCGCCTCGCGGGCCGTTTCGACGGGATGACGGAAGTCGTTGTTGAGCACCAGCGTTCCGACGTGCAACCGCTCGGTGGCCATCGCGGCCGCGGCGGCGCTGGTGAACGGCGGCGCCATGGGAACGAGGTGGTCGGCGAACGACAACACGTCGAAGCCCGAACTTTCGACCGCGCGGGCGAACGTCCGCATCTGCTCGCCGGTGCGCGGCAGGCCGGCAGTGAGCCCGAAACGCATGGGCCGGCAGCGATGAGCGTCGGTGGCCACGGTTCGACGTTAGGCGCACGCACACCTCGGGGCGAGCGTGCGCCGATGGCGGAAAAGTGGCGGCGTGTCGTGTGCAGACGCGCACGCTCGGCCCAACGAAGAGCAGACCTGCGCGCGCTCGCAGAAGGGGAGTCAACCCGTGACGGGTTTGAGGCGGATCGGGGTGGTGGCCACCAGGCCGAGCGGGTCGACGTAGTCGGCGCGTGACGCCGGGCCCCACATCGCGCCCCAGTGCAGGCACGCCGAGCGCGGGCAGCCCGGATGTCCGGCCTCCAACACCCCGATCACCGCCTCGGCGCCGACGCGCTGTCCCCGCGCCACCGTCGCCCGGACCGGTTCGTAGCTGGTCCGCAGGCCGCCGGGGTGGGCGAGTGACACGACCGGCCGCCCTGCCAGCTCACCCGCGAAAACCACGGTGCCCTCGGCCGCCGCCAGCACACGCGCACCGGGTGTGCCCGCGAGGTCGACGCCGCGATGTCCCGGCGTCCAGTTCGGCTCGGCGGCGTCGAAAGCCCTGGTCACCGCGGGGCGTGGCCGCAGCGGCCAGGCCAACCGGCCGTCGTCGGCCGCGACCGGCGCGGCCCAGACCAGCCCGGACATCAGCGCGGCACCCGCGAGTGCAACACTTCGCATCACCCCAGCTCAGCAGCAAATGCCCGGCTCGCGCCAGGGGGCGACGCGAATCTGTGGACAGCCGGCCCGGCGTGGAATCGGCGTGGAAAAAGCACCCCTGTGCAGGGTGTAAACTTGCTAACCGCAGCTCGCTTGCGCGGGCTGACTTCGCGTGTCTGCACCACGACCCGTTCCACTAGGTCGTTCCCCGGATGCCGTCGGTCCCGGCCCGAGTACTCGGAAAGGGTTCGGCACTCCGAGCAGTCACCAGGGCTCGGCGTCACCCGACGCCGGCATCAACCGACGAAAAGGACCATGGACTCATGGCTGTTGTAACCATGAAGCAGCTGCTCGACAGCGGCACTCACTTCGGGCATCAGACCCGTCGCTGGAACCCCAAGATGAAGCGGTTCATCTTCACCGACCGCAACGGCATCTACATCATCGACCTGCAGCAGACGCTGACCTACATCGACAAGGCGTACGAGTTCGTCAAGGAGACGGTCGCGCATGGTGGCACGATCATGTTCGTCGGCACCAAGAAGCAAGCGCAGGAGTCGATCGCCGAAGAAGCCACCCGCGTCGGCATGCCGTATGTGAACCAGCGCTGGCTGGGCGGCATGCTCACCAACTTCCAGACTGTGCACAAGCGGCTGCAGCGTCTCAAGGAACTCGAGACGATGGAGCAGACCGGTGGCTTCGAGGGTCGCACCAAGAAGGAAATCCTGATGCTGACCCGCGAGAAGAACAAGCTCGAGCGGTCGCTGGGCGGTATCCGCGACATGTCCAAGGTGCCCTCGGCCGTGTGGGTCGTCGACACCAACAAGGAGCACATCGCTGTCGGTGAGGCGCGCAAGCTGGGTATCCCGGTCATCGCGATCCTCGACACCAACTGCGACCCCGATCTCGTCGATTACCCGATCCCGGGCAATGACGACGCGATCCGTTCGGCCGCGCTGCTGACCAAGGTGATCGCCGCGGCGGTGGCCGAGGGCCTGCAGGCCCGCGCGGGCGCGGGTCGTGACGGCGACAAGCCGGACGCCGATGCCGCCGAGCCGCTCGCCGAGTGGGAGCAGGAGCTGCTCGCGAGCGCGACCGCCACCGCATCCCCGACCGCCGCGGGTGCCGAGCCCGGCACCCCCGAGGCCGACGTCCAGACCGAACCCAAACCCGCACAGAACCCGTAAGAGAAGGCTGATATGGCTAACTACACCGCTGCCGACGTCAAGCGACTTCGGGAGCTGACCGGTGCCGGCATGCTCGACAGCAAGAACGCGCTCGTCGAGGCCGGCGGCGATTTCGACAAGGCCGTCGAGTTGCTGCGCATCAAGGGCGCCAAGGACGTCGGCAAGCGCGCTGAGCGCGCTACCGCCGAGGGCCTGGTCGCCGCCAAGGACGGCGCGCTGATCGAGCTGAACTCCGAGACCGACTTCGTCGCCAAGAACGCCGAATTCCAGTCGGTGGCCGACCAGATCGTCGGCGCCGCGGCGGCCGCCAAGGCGACCGACGTCGATGCGCTCAAGGCCGCTCGCATTTCCGCCGATTCGGCGGCCCCTACGGTCGAGCAGGTCATCGCGGACCTGTCGGCCAAGATCGGCGAGAAGCTCGAGCTGCGTCGCGTCGCCTACTTCGACGGCACCGTCGAGACCTACCTGCACAAGCGTGCCGCGGACCTGCCGCCGGCCGTCGGTGTGCTGGTCGAGTACCAAGGCGATAACAAAGAGGCCGCCCACGCGGTTGCCCTGCAGATCGCCGCGCTCAAGGCCAAGTACCTCACCCGCGAGGACGTGCCCGAGGACGTCGTCGCCAACGAGCGGCGCATCGCCGAGGAGACCGCTCGCAACGAGGGCAAGCCCGAGCAGGCCCTGCCCAAGATCGTCGAGGGCCGGGTGACCGGCTTCTACAAGGACGTCGTGCTGCTCGACCAGCCGTCGGTGTCCGACAACAAGAAGACCGTCAAGGCCCTGCTCGACGAGGCGGGTGTGACCGTGACCCGCTTTGTCCGCTTCGAGGTCGGCCAGGCCTAAAGCCTCTGCGCTGAGCGCTCACCCTTGTCCGGCCCGACGCCCGGGACACGTACAAGGGTGAGCGCTTGGCCATTTCTGGGGCCGCGGCGGTACGACTTGGTACCGTCGTCGGCATGACTCGGATAAGCGCCTACGGCGACGACGCCCTCGGCGATCTCGATGCGGTCGGTCTGGTGGAGGCGCTGCAGTCGGGCGCGGTGTCGCGAGCCGAACTGGTCGATGCCGCGATTGCCCGCACCGAGGCCGTCGATCCGGCGCTCAACGGGCTGGCGCACGAGGCATTCGAGCAGGCCCGCACCCGGGCTGCCGCACGGCCCTACGGTGGGTACTTCAACGGCGTTCCGTCCTTCCTCAAGGACAACGTCGCGGTCGCCGCGATGCCGACGATGAACGGCACCGACGCCTGGGATCCGCGCCCGGAGCGGTCACACGGCGACTTCGCGCGTTCGTTCCTGGCGACGGGCCTGGCTCCGCTCGGCAAGACGCAGATGTCGGAATTCGGTTTCAGCGCGTCGGCCGAGCATCCGCGGCTGGGCCCGGTGCGTAATCCGTGGAACCTCGAGCACACCGCTGGCGCGTCGTCGTCGGGTTCGGCGGCGTTCGTGGCCGCGGGGGTGGTGCCGATCGCGCACGCCAACGACGGCGGCGGATCGATCCGAATTCCCGCCTCCTGCAATGGTTTAGTGGGACTCAAGCCGTCGCGGGGTCGGCTGCCCCTGGACAAGAAGTTGCGGCAGATGCCGCTTCGCATCGTCGCCAACGGTGTCGTCACCCGCTCCGTGCGCGACTCCGCGGCGTTCTACCGCGAGATCGAGCGGGTGTACCGCAACCCGGCGCTGCCCGCGATCGGCAACATCACAGGGCCTGGAGCCCAGCGGCTGCGCATCGCGGTGTGCACACAGTCGATAGCGCGCGAGGCGAGCCCGGAGGTTCGTGAGCTCACGTTGAAGAACGCCGCTTTACTCGAGGAACTCGGGCACCGGGTCACTCTCATCGAGAATCCCGTGCCGTCGCACTTCATGAACGACTTCCTGCTCTACTGGTCGTTTCTGGCGTTCGCGATCGTGCGCAGCGGGCGCACGTTGGGCCCGAACTTCGACCGTGAGCGCCTCGACAACCTGACGCGCGGGCTCGACCGCCACGCTTCTCGGAACCTGCACCGGGTGCCCGGGGCGCTCGCGCGGTTGTCGCGGATGCGCCAGGTCACCGAGCGCGTCACCCGGGACCACGACGTCATTCTCACCCCGACACTTGCCGACGTCGCGCCGCGGATCGGTCATCTCGACCCGACCCTGGACTACCAGACGATCATCGACCGGCTCGTCGAGTGGGTGGCGTTCACACCTCTGCAGAACGCCACGGGGGAGCCGGCGATCTCGCTGCCTCTCGCCGAGTCCGCGTCGGGTCTGCCGGTCGGCATGATGTTCGCCGCGCCGGTGGGTCAGGAGGCCCGGCTGCTCGGGCTGGCGTACGAACTCGAGGAAGCGCGTCCCTTCAAACGCATTCAGGGATGAGTCGCGCTACAGGGAGCGACACACCTCGACGGTGGCGTGAGTGAGCGACTGGGGTCCCTCGCGGAGCGCCCGCTCGATCGGCGTGCCCTCGGCGGTGATCGCGACGAGTCGCTCGACGCCGTGGTCGAGCAGCACGGCCGCATCGGGGGCGACCCGGCCGGCGAAGATCACCACCCGGGCCCCGGCGCGCACGGCCGCTTGGGCCACGCCGAACGGCGTCTTACCCATGACGGTCTGCGCGTCGACGCTGCCCTCGCCGGTGAACACCCAGTCCGCGCCCCGCAGCGCCCGTTCGAGGCCGACGGTCTCGGCCACCTCTTCGACGCCGGATCTGCTTATCGCACTGAGGAATTCGACGAGCGCGAAACCCACCCCGCCGGCCGCGCCCGCGCCCGGACGTTGCGGTTGGGTGCCGCCGAGTGTCGCCGACGCGACGGCGGCCAGCCGGGACAGCCCGGCCTCGAGTCGCACCACGTCGTCTGGGCCGGCGCCCTTCTGCGGACCGAACACCGCGGTGGCGCCGCTCGGGCCCAGCAGGGGCGCGGTGACGTCGGAGGCCACGCGGATCCGGGTGTCGCGCAGGCGCCGATCCAGACCGCTCATATCGATGCGGTCGAGGCGTTCCAGATCGGCGCCGCCGGGCGACAACGGTTTGCCGTCGGCGTCGAGGAACGCCGCGCCCAGCGCGGTGAGCATGCCCGTACCGCCGTCGTTGGTGGCCGATCCGCCCAGGCCGATCAGGAAGTCCTCGGCGCCGCGGTCGAGGGCCGCACGGATCAATTGGCCCACTCCGAATGTGCTCGCGGACAGGATGTTTCGTTCCTCGGGGGCAATGAGCTCGAGCCCCGCCGCGGCCGCCATCTCGATCACCGCCAACTGGCGCAGCGGCACGTAGCCGAACCGTGCGATGACGGTGCGGCCCAGCGCATCCGACACCGGTACCTGGACGCGCTCACCGTGCAACGCGTCAACCACGGCGTCGACGGTGCCTTCGCCACCGTCGGCCATCGGCACGCCGATGACTTCGGCTTCCGGAAGCACGGCTGCGACGCCGGCCGTCATCGCGGCCACCGCTTCGGACGCCGTCATCGACTCCTTGAATGAGTCAGGCGCCAGGACAATCTTCATCGCTGGCCACAGTTGACCACACTGTCCGTTCTGCTGCCACCGCGGGACGGCGCTATCGCTTCTTGGCGACGCCCTCGGCCATCATCGTGACGATCTCATGCATGATCGCGCTGATGTGTAGCGCGGTGATCTGCGACGGGTCGAGGTGGGGTACGAAGCACACCACGTCGCCGCCGACGATGTCCATGCCGCGAAAACTGCGCAGAATCCTCAGCATTTCCCGAATCGTCAACCCGCCGGCCTCCGGGTCGGCCACCGCGGGCGCATCGGAAAGCGTCAGCACGTCCAGATCCACTGTCACGTAGACCGGCCCGTCTCCGACTACCTTGCGAATCTCCTGCGTCGCAGCGGGTATGCCGATCTCCTCGATTTCGTCGAGGGACAGCAACCGGTAACCGGCTTCCTTGGAATAGTCGTCCATGTTCGGATGCACCATCGGGCCGTTGAGGCCGACGTGCACATAACGGGACGCATCGATCAAGCCCTCTTCGTTGCCGATCCGGAAGCCGTTACCGGCGTGGCAATGCACACCCGCCGAATCACCGTATGTGTCGGTGTGCGAGTCGAAATGGATGATGCCGATCGGCCCCTTGCGCCGAGAGTTCGGGCCGGCGATCGCTCGCAATACCGGCAGCGTGCAAGCGTGGTCCCCGCCGATCGTGAACGGAAGAACTCCGGCTGCATCCATTCGCGCGTAGAACATCTCGATGTCGAGGACCGCTTGGTCGGCCAACGTGGGTGTGGGAATCGGCACATCCCCGAAATCGCGAATTCGGGCCAGTTCGAAGGGATTGATGCCGAACTCGCGGTGACCGCGGTGGTAGGCCTGCGATCGGTGGCGGACGGCGCGGGGGCCAAGGTATTGGGTCCGCTCGACGGGATTGACCGCCAGAGGTAGCCCCACCAGCGCGATGTCGGCCTTGGTGAAATCGGTTTCGATCTCACACCCCAGCAACTTCGGGAATCCGCTCCAATAGAAATATCCTTCGAGCAGATGCACTGCCTCTTCAGCGCTGGGAGCAAAGCTCATGTGCGCGATCCTCTCCTCGCGGGCCGTGCAAGCTTAGCCCTGGCGGGTACGGCCGACATGGGATCTCGCAAAAATTGACGTATGCGATATTAACGGCGGCTAGTCAGTTCCGAGCGTCGCCAGGATCTGCTTGAATTCCCGCTGTTGTCGCTGCGTCAGATTCGCCATCAACTTGCGCTCAGCTTCGCGAACGCCGGAGTCGGTGCGCTTCAACAACTCCCGGCCCTCGCGTGTGAGCTGAGCGGGCAGCGACCGTCCCGACGACACGCTCGCGGGTCGCGACACGAGCCCGCGGTCCTCCAGGCCGCGCAGCACCATGTTCATCGCCTGCGGTGAGACGTTGAAGTCGCGGGCCAATTCGGCGTTGGACCGGCCTTCGTATTGGGACAGCATGCGCATGCACAGGTACTGGGGGAATGCCACGCCCAGGGGCTCGAGGACCGTCGCCGTCACCTCGCTGCGCAGCGCCTTGGCCACCCGGGACAAGAGGAAACCCAGCGGTTGATCCTCCAGCGCTCCAGTCATGTCAACCATATTGACATATATCAACCACATTGATATCAACGATTCATGACCGAACCGACGGGCGAAATGTTCGACAACGCGTACAAGGGCGAGATGCCGGAAATGAGCGGCGGAAAGCCGCCGTGGAGCATCGGAGAGCCGCAGCCGGAGCTCGCACCCCTCATAGAACAGGGCAGATTCCACGGCGATGTGCTCGACGCGGGATGCGGTGAGGCCGCGCTGGCCATCCACCTCGCCGAACGGGGCTACACCACGGTCGGTCTGGACCAGTCGCCCACCGCGATCGAGCTGGCCAGGCAGGAGGCCGCCAAGCGCGGGCTGACGAACGCCACCTTCGACGTCGCCGACATCAGCGACTTCTCGGGCTACGACGGCCGGTTCGGCACGATCGTCGACTCGACGCTGTTCCACTCGATGCCCGTGGACCTGCGCGACGGCTACCAGCGTTCGATCGTGCGGGCCGCCGCCCCCGGCGCGTCGTACTTCGTGTTGGTGTTCGACCGGGCGGGGATGCCCAACGGTCCGGCCAACCCCGTCACCGAAGACGAACTGCGCGATGTCGTCTCGACGTACTGGACGATCGACGAGATCAGGCCGGCGCGCATTCACGGTGTCTTCCCGGACGGATTCGAGGAGTTCTTCCCGGCGCTCGACATCCGCGACGAGCCCAAAGGCCGCAAATCCGTGCCTGCCTGGCTCCTGAGCGCGCACCTGCCTGACTGACTCGGCGAGTCGCGACCCACTCGCCGCCCTGACACCCGCCATGAGGCAGGATGAGGGAGATCTCAGCGAGGACCCGTAAGGAGTCGGATGGCGGATCCCAACGTCGCCGGTCAGGCGGCTCCGAACTCCGAAGTCGCCACCGGGGCGGCTCCGGACACGAGCAAACCCAACGGAGCCGCCGCAGGTTCCATCCGTCCCATGTACAGCCGCGTACTGCTCAAGCTGGGCGGCGAGATGTTCGGCGGTGGGGAAGTGGGCCTCGATCCCGACGTCGTGCACCTGGTGGCCCGTCAGATCGCCGAAGTGGTCCGCAGCGGCGTGCAGGTGGCCGTGGTCATCGGCGGCGGCAATTTCTTCCGCGGTGCACAACTGCAGCAGCGCGGCATGGAGCGCACCCGCAGCGACTACATGGGGATGCTCGGCACCGTCATGAACAGCCTGGCGCTGCAGGACTTCCTGGAGAAGGAAGGCATCGCGACCCGGGTGCAGACCGCCATCACGATGGGTCAGGTCGCCGAACCGTACATCCCGCTGCGGGCCGTGCGGCACCTCGAGAAGGGCCGCGTCGTCATCTTCGGGGCAGGCATGGGTCTGCCGTACTTCTCCACCGACACCACCGCCGCCCAGCGCGCGCTGGAGATCGGCGCCGAGGTGGTGCTGATGGCCAAGGCCGTCGACGGCGTCTTCACCGCCGACCCGCGCCACAACCCCGACGCCGAACTGCTCACCGCGATCAGCCACCGGGAAGTCATCGACCGCGGTCTGAAGGTGGCCGACGCCACCGCGTTCAGCCTGTGTATGGACAACGGCATGCCGATCCTGGTGTTCAACCTGCTCACGGACGGCAATATCGCCCGGGCGGTCGCGGGTGAGAAGATCGGAACACTGGTCACCACCTGACACTCCCGTGCGCCGGGGAGCGAAGGTGCGCACGCGAGACCGGTGATGACGCGCACAGACGAAGGAGAAGGACCGTGATCGACGAAACCCTCTTCGATGCCGAGGAGAAGATGGAGAAGGCGGTGTCGGTCGCGCGCGATGACCTGTCGTCGATCCGCACCGGCCGCGCGAACCCCGGCATGTTCTCCCGCGTCAACGTCGACTATTACGGATCGCCGACACCCATCACCCAGCTGTCGAGCATCAACGTGCCCGAGGCACGGCTGGTGGTGATCAAGCCCTATGAGGCGGGCCAACTGCGCAACATCGAGGATGCGATCCGCAACTCCGATCTCGGCGTGAACCCCACCAACGACGGCAACGTCATCCGCGTGGCGATCCCGCAGCTGACCGAGGAGCGCCGCCGCGACCTGGTCAAGCAGGCCAAGGCCAAGGGCGAGGACGCCAAGGTGGCGGTGCGCAACATCCGCCGCAAGGCGATGGAGGAACTGCACCGCATCAAGAAGGACGGCGAAGCGGGCGAGGACGAGGTGTCGCGCGCGGAGAAGGACCTCGACAAGTCCACCGCCACCTACACCCACCAGATTGACGAGCTGGTCAAGCACAAAGAAGGCGAGCTGCTGGAGGTCTAGTGACCGATCAGCACGAGGGACCCGTGGCAGAGACGCCGGTCGACGAACCGCCCAAGAAGAAGTCGCGGGCGGGTCGCGACCTGCCCGCCGCGATCGGGGTCGGCGTCCTGCTCGGCGCCATGGCGATCGGCATACTGCTCTTCTGGCCGATCGGATGGCTGCCCGTGCTGGCGGTGTTCATCCCGATCGCCACCCACGAGGTGATCCGCCGGCTGCGCGAGGCCGGATACGACCTCCCGGCGATTCCGTTGCTGCTCGGTGGCCAGGCGATGATCTGGTTGAGCTGGCCGTACGGGCCGGCCGGGGTGCTCGGGGCATACGGCGGGACGATCGTCGTCTGCATGGTGTGGCGGCTGGTCGGGCGCGGCTTGCGCCACCAGCCGGTCAACTACTTGCGCGACATCGCCGCCGCGGTGCTGCTGTCGACGTGGGTGCCGTTGTTCGCCAGCTTCAGCGCGCTGCTGATCTTCCAGGACCACGGCGGCGGCAGGGTGTTCACGGTGATCGCGACCGTCGTGTTCGCCGACATCGGCGGCTATGTGGCGGGTGTGCTGTTCGGCAAGCATCTGATGGCGCCGGCGATCAGCCCGAAGAAGTCGTGGGAGGGCCTTGGCGGCTCGCTGGTGTTCGGCACCGCCGCGGCCCTGGTGTCGGTGACGTTCCTGATGGACAAGCCCGCCTGGGTCGGCCTGCCCCTCGGGCTCATGCTGGTGATCACCGGGGTGCTCGGTGATCTGGTCGAATCGCAGGTCAAACGCGACCTCAAAATCAAGGACATGGGTACGTTGCTGCCCGGCCACGGCGGCATCATGGACCGCATCGACGCGATGCTCCCGTCGGCCGTGGCGGGTTGGATCGTCTTGACGCTGTTGGCGTGACGTCCCGCCGAGCTGAGATACTGGCCTGAGCTCATGCCCACCTCGTTGCCGCTCGTCTTCGACGCCCCACGCCGCGCCATGCCGCCGCGGCACTTCGCCGACCTCGACGACGCGGGCCGTGCCGCGGCAGTCGGTGAACTCGGGCTGCCGGCGTTCCGGGCCAAACAGCTGGCCAACCAGTACTACGGCAGGCTGATCGCCGATCCCCACCAGATGACCGACCTGCCCGCCGGCGTACGCGACCAGGTGGCCGGCGCGCTGTTCCCCGCGCTGCTCGATGCGGTTCGCGAGATCGAGACCGACGGGGGTGAGACCCGCAAAATGCTGTGGCGCGCGGTCGACGGCACCACGTTCGAGTCGGTGCTGATGCGCTATCCGCAACGCAACACGGTCTGCATCTCGTCGCAGGCCGGGTGCGGGATGGCCTGCCCGTTCTGCGCGACGGGTCAGGGCGGGCTCAAGCGCAACCTGTCGACGGCCGAGATCCTCGAACAGGTACGTGCGGCAGCGGTGGAGTTGCGGGACCGCGACGGCGACGGCATCGCGCCCGCGGCACGAGGCGGGCGGCTGTCCAACATCGTGTTCATGGGTATGGGCGAGCCGCTCGCCAACTACAACCGCGTGCTTGCCGCGGTGCGACGGATTATCGCCCCCGCTCCCAACGGTTTCGGAATCTCCGCCCGGTCGGTCACGGTGTCGACGGTCGGGCTGGCGCCCGCGATCCGCAAGCTCGCCGACGAACGGCTCGGGGTCACGCTGGCGTTGTCACTGCACGCCCCGGATGACGAACTGCGCGACACGCTGGTTCCGGTGAACAACCGGTGGAAGGTGTCCGAGGCGCTCGACGCCGCGCGCTACTACGCCGACGTGACGGGCAGGCGAGTCTCGATCGAGTATGCGTTGATCCGCGACGTCAACGACCAGCCCTGGCGGGCAGACCTTCTGGGTAAGCGACTGCACGGTGCGCTCGGTCCGCTCGCGCACGTCAACGTCATCCCGCTGAACCCGACGCCCGGCAGCGAGTGGGACGCCAGCCCCAAGCCGGCCGAACGCGAATTCGTCCGACGCGTGCGCGAGCGCGGTGTGTCCTGCACCGTCCGCGATACGCGGGGTCGCGAAATCGCCGCCGCCTGTGGGCAATTGGCGGCTCAGACCTGAGCTGGCGGCGTCCAGGCCGACGTTTTGGCGGGTTTCGTGCGCGCGTTTCCGCCAAAGCGTCGGTCTCGGCGTCACTGACTCGGGGGATTGGTGAACCAGACGTTCTCTTCGACCAGCCGACGGCTGCGCCACCCGTCGGGTGTGCGGGCGAGTTCGTGGTGGTAATACCCGCCGCAGAAGCTGGGCTCGGTCATGCCCGGCAGCTGCATCGGGTTGTAGAACATCGCCCGGACCCGCGCGGTGTCGCCTTCGATTTCGGTCTCGATGTTGGTGATGTGGTGCAAACTCCACGCGATCACGCCGAAGTTCGCGGCGAACCAATCGACGACCTCGTCGCGGCTTCCGACGACGGCGCCGGCCGACGAGTAGTCGATATGCGCGTCGTGGGTGAACACCGAGCGGTACAGTTCCCAGTCCTTGGTGTCGACGGCGCGGGCGTAGCGGTACAGCAGCGCGGCGATCTCGGCGTCGTCGCGGACCCGCCGATCATCCATTAGTCGGGCATGCCGATCGTCTTGGCCTCGAGGTATTCCTTGTATCCCTCTTCGCCGTTGCGGTAGCCCAGTCCGCTCTGCTTGGTGCCGCCGAACGGGCTGTTGATGCCGAAGTGGCTATTGCCGTTGATCGTCACGTTGCCGGTGCGCATGCGGCAGGCCACCGCGAACGCGCGGTCCACGTCACCGCTGGACACCTCACCGGACAGGCCGTAAATCGTGTTGTTGGCGATCGCGATCGCCTCGTCGTCGGTGTCGTACGGCGTGACCGTGAGCACCGGGCCAAAGATTTCCTCCTGAGCCACTTGCGAATTCGGATCCACATCGGCCAGCAGGGTCGGCTGGGTGTAGTAGCCGATCGGCAGGTTCTCGGGGATGCCGCCGCCGGTGACCAACCGCGCTCCCGAGTCGATGCCGCTCTTGATCAGGCCCAGCACCTTCTGGCGCTGGGTTTCGCTGATCTGCGGGCCCTGCATGTTGCCCGGCGTCCACGGATCACCGACCGGGAAGCCCTCCATCATCGTCTTGAGGATCTCGATGCCCTCGTCATAGCGGCTGCGCGGCAACAAGATCCGGCTGGGCAGAATGCAGGACTGCCCGCTCATCACACACGCCATCATCGCCGCCATCGACAACGCCGAGTTGAAATCGGCGTCGTCGAGCACAATGTGGGCGGACTTGCCGCCCAACTCCAACAACGTCTTCTTCACCGTCGCCGCACCCGCGGCCAGGATCGCCCGCCCGGTGGCCGTCGACCCGGTGAACGTGATCATGTCCACCCGCGGATCGGCCGACAGCGCCGCACCCACCTCGTTAGCATTCGACACCACCACGTTGAACACCCCGGCCGGGATGTCGGTCTCCTCGGCCACGATGCGGCCGTACTCGCTACCCGACCACGGCGTGAGCTGAGCCGGTTTGAGCACCACGGTGTTACCGGCCATCAGCGCGGGCACCGTCTCGGCGACATTGAGATAGAACGGCACGTTCCACGGGGTGATCGCCCCGACCACGCCCACCGGCTCGTAGTGGATCTTGCGCCGCGCCGGGCCCAGCGGTGTCTCGTGCACACCGTTGTCGACCAGGTAGTCGAACGCCTTACCGTGTTCGGCCCAGTGCTTGACCTCCTCGATGGGGCTCTCGATCTGACTGCCCGACACCGAGACGGGGCAGCCGACTTCGGTGATCAGGATCCGGCGCAACCGCTCCTTGTTGCGTTCGAACGCCTCGTGCAGCTGGGTCAGGCAGTGATAACGAAACTCCAGATCGCGCGACCAGTCGGTTTCATCGAACGCCCGCCGCGCAGCACCCACCGCACGTGCCATGTCCTCGACGGTGCCGTCGGTGGCCACCCCGGCCACCTGCTCACTGGCCGGATGGATGACATCGAACGTCGCACCACTGGCCGTCGTCTGCAACTCGCCGTTTATCAACATCCGCTCGTCGCCGGCGAGCACGCCGGTGTCGGTCTCAACCTGGGTCATGCCCACTACTTTACAAATTTTTGCGCAAGTGTCAGCCGTTCGGCGGAGCTGAATGACCGACCGGGGCGGTGCCCAACCGCTAGCCCTGCGGCTTGATCCCCGTGGCGTGCCGCAGCTGGGCCAGGAACTGGTCGTCGTCGTCGCTGCGGACGATGTAGTGCGAGATGGCCACCCGAATTGCGGTGGCCGCCTTGACCGCTGCGTTCGGCCCGCTCAGCAGTTTCTGCAGCCGCGCGCGCATGATCGGGATGATTTTCGTGAGCTGGGAGATGACGACCTCGGGTTCGATGTCGACCAGCCGCACACCCGAGTACGAGTGCTGGTATTCGACGATGAACCGCAGCGCGGCGTCCAGCTTCTCGGTGCCCCGCAAACCGGCCGTCGCCTTGCTGATGCCGTTGTCGAAGAGGTCGCGCTCGTAGACGCCGAACGCGTCGAGCAGTTCACCTTTGGAGGCGAACCAGCGGTAGAGCGTCGGGCGGGACACGCCGGCCTGCAGCGCGACCTCCGACAGACTGAGCTTGGTCTGCCCGCTTCGGGCCAGTACCTCCGAGGTCGCCACGAGAATCCGGTGCCGCGTCGAGGTGTCCTCGGGTCCGAGTGCGTCGCGCAGCGCTTCGTTCACGGGGCAAGCGTAGATCCTTAGTCACATCGACTTCTGGAGTACCGCGACAGTGTCGAGATCTTGCAGCGCCGCGACCGCTCGGCGCAGGCCCTCGAGCGCGATGCCCTCGTCCTGCATACCGCCCATTCCCGCGGTGATCAGCGCGGCGACGTAGGCGTAGAGGGCGCCCTGGCGGTACCGGTCCCACAACTGGCCGCTGTCCAGCTCGGGGCCGCCGCA
Source organism: Mycolicibacterium novocastrense (assembly GCF_001570485.1). Classification (GTDB taxonomy): domain Bacteria; phylum Actinomycetota; class Actinomycetes; order Mycobacteriales; family Mycobacteriaceae; genus Mycobacterium; species Mycobacterium novocastrense. Next base: position 524,598 of record NZ_BCTA01000036.1, on the reverse strand, counting down.
TGCCGCGAGCTCCCGGCGGTAGACGTCGAGCAGGTCGCGTTGGTGCGCCTGACGATCGGCGGGCGTCATGCTGGTGACCAGCGTGTAGGCCAGCTCGCGGTTGGGATGACCGCGCCGCACGGCTTGCCAGTCCAGCAGGCCCGCGTCGCCGTTGCGGAAGTACACGTTGCCTGGATGCGCGTCGCCGTGCATCACGGTGTGCGGCGGCTCGTCGATGAGCCGGGCCACCGCGCGGTAGTGCTGGTCGATGAAGCGTCCGGCGTCGACCGCGATATCGGTGCGCTCGGCGATGCGGCGTGCCGACGTCTTCAACAATGGCCCGGTGAGCAACGACGCGGTGTCGCCCGATGCGGTGTAGAGCCAATCGGGCACCCGGTCCCAGAAAGTCGCGTGCAGCCTCGCCAGCAGCTCGACGATCTTGGCGGCCCGGTCGGCGCTGATCGGGTGCAAGGTGTCGGGAAACTCGCATTCGTCGGCGGGTAGATCCTCCAGAACCAGAACGTAGCGACCCGTCACCGGGTCGAACGCCGAGCCGTGACAGGCCGGGACACCGGTCAGTCGCGGGGAGAGTTCGCGGTAGAAGCGGGTTTCGGTGGCGCCGAGCCGCCCCATCTCGCCCATCAGGCGGGTGGCGACGGTCTCGGCGGCCAGCTTGACGAACACCGTCGGCGGGACCTCGTCGCCGGTGAGAGCAAGCCGGGCGCGCGCCGAGGTGCCCGAGTCGCCGCCCAGCACCGACACCGCGGTCACGCGGCGGCCGATGATCCGCGACAGGGCCCGCGCGTCCAGGTCGGACACGGATCGGGGAAGTGACCGGAGTCGGCCGATCGCGGCGTCGGTGGCGATACGTTGTACACCGCGGCCCAGATGTGCGGCCAGGCCGACCACCGGCGTAGCGTGCTTCACCACGCCAGTTTACAAATTCGCGAATTAATGTAAAGAAGGTGTCGATGGCGGGTCCGCTCGAGGGTGTGCGCGTGGTCGAACTCGGTGTGTGGGTGGCCGGGCCGGCCGCGGCAGGGATATTGGCCGACTGGGGTGCCGACGTCGTCAAGATCGAACCACCGACCGGCGATCCGGGCCGATTGTTCGGCAAGATGCTCGGGGTCGACGGCGATGTGAGCCCGCCGTTCGAGATGGACAACCGCGGTAAGCGCAGCATCGTGCTCGACATGACGACGGGCGATGGCCGCGCGACGGCCCGTGAATTGATCGGGGGCGCAGACGTTTTCGTCACCAACGTCCGCCCGGGCGCATTGGCGCGCATGGGACTGGACTTCGCCGAGGTCACCGTGCGCAACCCGCGGCTGGTGTACGGGTTGATCACCGGCTACGGCGAGAGCGGGCCGGACGCCGACCGGGCGGCCTACGACGTCGCCGCGTTCTGGGCGCGGGCGGGTCTGGCGCACCTGCTGACCCGTCCCGGCCAGACCCCGCCGTTCCAGCGTGGCGGAATGGGCGACCACGCGGCGGGTATGACACTGGCCGCCGCGATCTGCGCGGCGTTGGTGGCGCGGGGGCGCACCGGTAAGGGCCAGTTGGTCAGCACGTCGCTGTACCGGCAGGGGGCCTACACGGTGAGTTTCGACCTCAATACGTTCCTGCTGACCGGGAATTCGATCGCGATCGGGCAGCGAGAGACGATGGGCAATCCCTGCATGAACAACTACGCGGCGGGCGACGGGCGCCGCTTCTGGATCGTCGGCCTGGAAGCCGGCCGGCACTGGCCGCCGTTGTGTCGCGCCATCGGGCGTCCGCAGTGGCTCACGGATCCCCGCTTCGATACGCCGCGGGCGCGCGCCGTCAACGCGGCCGAACTCGTCGCCGAACTCGACGAGATCTTCGCCTCGAAAACCCTGGCCGAATGGGCGGAGGTCTTCGCGGCAGAACCGGACTTCTTTTGGTCGCCGATCAACTCGCTGGAGGACATCGTCGCCGACGAGCAGTTCCACGCCGCGGGCGGCATCGTCTATGTGCCCGACGGTGAGGGCACCGCGCCGATGGTCGCCTCGCCGGCCGACTTCGCGGGCACGCCGTGGGAGCCGCGTTCGGTCGCGCCGCGACTGGGGGAGCACACCGACGAGATCGTGGCCGAACTACGCGACAGCCGAACCTTTACATAATCCGATAAAAGTGTCACGCTCTGCTGTCTATGGGATACAGCGCCGCCGACGAATCGTTCACCCACCAGTTGCCCCGGCCGTTCGACGAGGTGCACCACCCCGACGCGACGTGGTCGGACCGGTGCTACTTCTTCGCCGCGTCGCCCACCGGCGACCTGTTGTTGGCGTCGGGTTACGGCAACAACCCCAACACCAAGACGGGCATGGGGTACGTCAAGGTGACGCTCGCCGACGGCCGGCATTACGACCTGTTGGCCTCGCGACCGGTCGACGGCGCGGCACGGGCCGAGGTCGGCGCCGGGCCCCTGCGGTGGACATGCGTTGAGCCGCTGAAGAAGTGGCGGCTTGACGTCGAGCCCAACGATTCCGGGATCGCCTGGGAGCTGTACTACGAACCCACCGCGCCCATGTGGGAGATGCTTCCGCTGCACGTCACGGGCAAGGACGGCAGGGTCATCGCGGACATGTACCACATGAAGGAGCCGGGACGGTGGTCCGGCTGGGTCGAGATCGAGGGTGAGCGCATCTCGGTCGACGGCTTCCACGGCGGTCGCGACCGGACCTTCGGCGTGCGGGTCGCCGACGAGATCGACTTCTGGCTGTGGCTCGACGCGGGTTTCGAGGACCAGGCGATCGAGGCCTGGATCTTCGAAACAACTGACGGGACAGTGACATACGTGGACGGGGGTATCACCCACAACGACGGCACACTGTCGAAACGTTTCGTCAAGATCGAGCACGACGTCGAGTTCGACGCGGACCGGAAGCGACCAGCCCGAGCCGTGCTGGTCTTCACCGACGAGGACGGTGCCCAGTACCGCGTCACCGCGGACTCGCCGCATCAACACGTCAACGCCTACTACGGACTGCCGATGTCGAAGTGCAAGTACGAGGACCTCGGCGACGGGGCGTACTTCATCCACTTCCGCTGGGACAGCAACGATCGCGACGAGCTGGCCGAGAACGAGGAGAAGGCGATGGCGCTCGACCAGTTGATGCGCTTCGACTTCGGCGGCCAGACCGGATGGGGCATCTTCGAAATCCTCATGGGTGGTGAGGCTTACCGTCGTTACCCGAACTGGCGTCCGCTGGACATGTCGAAGTTCAAACAGGACCGCAAAGCGGTCGACCGTCCGCCCGCGTCGGAGGCGCGGGCGTGACCTACGGCGCCGACGTCGGCGACCGCCTCACCGAGTGGTTGGCGGCGCAACTCCCGAACGCCGAGACCGTCGGAGTGGAGGGCCTCGACCGCGTCGAGTTCGGCCACTCGGCGGAGATGATGGTGCTGACGCTCGTCGCCGGTGAGGCCCGGCGGGACGTGGTGGTGCGGTTGCAGCCCCGGCCGCCCGCACTGCTCGAACCGTACGATCTGGCCAAGCAGTTCACCGTCCTGAGGGCCCTGGAAGGATCCGCGGTGCGGGTGCCTCGGGTGCTGTGGCTGGAGGGCAGCGGTGATGTGCTCGGTCGTCCCTTCTTCGTCATGGAGCGGGTCACGGGGACGGTCTACGAAATGGAAGAGCCCGACGCGGATCATACTGGGATACAACGGATGTGCGAGAGCATGGCCGATCAGCTCGCCGCGATCCACACCGCCGACATCGACGCGCTGGGGTTGGCGACGCTCGACGCGGGCGACGGTCACCTCGACCGCGAGATCGACCACTGGGCTAGTGAGATGGAACGCTTGAAACGGGGCCCGCTGCCCGCGCTGGAGCGGCTCTTGAAGGAGCTCAAAGCGTCTCGGCCGCAACAGTATCCGAAGGTGACGCTGGTGCACGGCGACGCCAAACCGGGCAACTTCGCTTTCGCCGGCGGCGAGGTGAGCGCGGTGTTCGACTGGGAACTGACCACGGTCGGCGACCCGTTGACCGACATCGGCTATCTCGAGTTGCTCTGGCGCATGCCCGTCGGCATCCCGGCGCACGAGGCCGCGCCGTCCATCGACGAGATCATCTCCCGCTACGAAGCCTCGAGCGGGATCGAGGTCCGGCACCGCGAGTGGTACCGCGCGCTCAACGCGTTCAAACTCGCGGTGATCAACCTCGTCGGCGCGCACCTCTTCGACAGCGGGGTCACCGACGATCAACGATTCCGGTTGAACGCCTACGGAATACCGCTGTTCACCCAGATGGGACTGGCCGACCTCGGCGTCACCGACAAGCTCGACGACGGCCCGGTGATGCCGACGAGGAGCGCTTGAGGCCGTCGCGCGCGGTCAGCCCAGCCGGCTCTCCAGCAGGCCGACGACGTCGAGGTCCTCTATGGCCTGGGTGGTGCTTACCATCGCGGCCCGGCTCACGTCGATGGGTTGCCACTGCGAACCCATCGCGGCGGTGGAAGCGGCCGCGATCCAGGAGTACACCGAGAACAGCCGGTACTGCTCGTGGGCGATGCTCTCCTCGAGTGCGACGCCATGTCGGGCCAGGCAGGCCCGATACCGGTCCAGCAGCCTGCGTTCCTCGGCGCGACGGGCCTCTACCGGCAGCGAGTTGCACATGAAATACGCGACGTCGCGTACCCCGGGCGCCCGGCCCGCGACCGCCCAGTCGAAGAAGCCGGTGCGCGTACGGTCGACGAAGAGGTTGCCGCTGTGAGTGTCGCCGTGGATGAGGGTGCGGTCGCCCTCGGTGAACAACGCGACGATGTCCAGCGAGCGTGCCGCGTACAACTCGCCGATGCGACCGAACGCCGGAGGCATGTCGTCGGCGAACTGGTCGAGCGCCGAGACGATGAATCGCGCCCGTTTCGCGGCGATCTCGGCGTTCTGCGGTTTGTTCTGCATCCCCGTCGGGGTGCGCAACCAGCCGAGGTCACGCGATCGGAAACAGGCGTGCAGCGCGGCCAGCTCGTCGACCAGCGAGGCGGCCACGTCGACGATGTCGTCGTCCGAGGGAGTGGGGAAGCGGCACCCGCTGACCTGCAGATCCTCGAGGACCATGATGAAAGAACCGTCGGCCTCGTCGTAGTCGGCGTGCCACACGTGGGGCGCACGCACCGGCAAGTCGGCGCCGGCGTGTGCGTACAGCCGGGCCTCTGCGACCCCGAGCCCGATCTGCTTGAGGAACTCCCGCTGCTCGGGCGCGAACGGCTGGAGCTTGACGAAGACGGTGGCGGGCACATCGGCTGTCGTCGACAACGCGACACGGGCGCGGCCGGTGGTTCCCGAGTGGGCGTCGAGCACCTCGACGGCGCGGATCGGCGCGTCGAACACCTCGCTGAACCAGCCCGCGGTCAGCGCCTCGACGGAGCCGGGGATGCTCACCGCTCGTCCTCGGGGGCGAGGTGCTTGACCCGCACGGCGTGGCGAAGCTGGGCGAGGAAGTCGGCGTCGTCGTCGCTGCGCACCAGGTAGTGCGACACCGCGACCCGTACCGCCGTCGCCACGGCAAGACCGGGATCCGGTCCGGTCGCCAGCCGTTCCAGGCGCTGGCGCATCAATGGGATCACCCGGGAGAGCCGCTTGATGACCTGCTCCGGTTCGATGTCGATCATGCGCAGACCCGGGTAGGACTGCTGATAGTCGACGATCACCCGCAGCGCCGCATCGAGTCGTTGGTCGGCGGGCAGACCCGCCGTCGCCTCGGCCACCGCACGTTCGTAGTACTGGCGCTCCCACACCACGAACGCGTCGAGCAGGTCACGCTTGGAGGCGAACCAGCGGTAGAGAGTGGGTCGGGAGACCTGCGCCTGCAGTGCGACCTCGGAGAGGCTGAGCTTGGTCATGCCGTGGCGGCCGAGCACCTCCGCGGTCGCGGCGAGGATGCGTTCGCGCGTCGAGGAATCCGCATCGGTTACCGGCACCGTCCTAGCTTTACAAACATTTGACGAAGTGTCACGCTGAATCGGTGACATCAGCCCGCGAATACAGTGCCGTCGACATCACCTCGGAAGAGTTTTGGAGCCGGCCGTTCGCCGCGCGCGACGAGACGTTCGCCCGGCTGCGGGCCGGTGACGGGTTGACCTGGCACCCGCCGCTGCCCTCGATGTTCGGGCTGGAGGAGCCCGGTTTCTGGGCATTGACGCGGCGCGCGGACATCGCCTATGTCAGCCAGCATCCCGAACTGTTCACCTCGGCCCAGGGTGTGGCGCTGAATCCGATGCCCGCCGAAATCCAGCGGTTCGCCTCGTTCTTCCTGACCATGGACCCGCCACAGCACACCGTGTATCGCCGGTTGATCAGCTCGGCGTTCACCCCTCGCAACGTGCGGCTGATCGAGGAGCAAATCCACAAGAACGCGGTCACCATCGTCGAAAACCTGGTAGGCGCAGGCGAAATCGACTTCGTGAAGGCGTGCTCGGCCCAGTTGCCGATGCTGACGATCATGGACATGCTCGGCGTTCCCAGCGCTGATCAGCCCGCCGTCGCCTACGCCGCGGAGAAACTGTTCGGCATGACCGACGACGAGTACGCCACCGAGGATGAGCGCGTCGCCGACCCCGTCGCGCAGATCGCGCTGCTGTCGAACACCGGCGTCGAGCTGGCCAAGTTTCGGCGCACCCACCCCGGCGACGATCTGATGACCAGCATCGTCAACGCCGAGGTCGACGGCCACCGACTGACCGACGAGGAGATCGGGGCATGTCTGATCCTGCTCGCCTCGGCCGGTAACGACACCACCAAGCAGGCGACGACGCACGCGATGATGGCGCTCGTCGACAACCCCGAACAGCGTGACTGGCTGATGGAGGACTTCGACGGCCGGATCGGTTCGGCCATCGAAGAATTCGTGCGCTGGTCCTCGCCGGTCCTGCAGTTCGCGCGCTTTGTCACCGAGGACACCGAGATCAACGGTCAGCCGGTCAACGAGGGCGACAAGGTCGCGCTGTTCTACTGCTCGGCGAACCGGGACGAGACCGCGTTCACCGACCCCGGCACGTTCGACCTGTCCCGGTCGCCCAATCCGCACCTCGGGTTCGGCGGCGGAGGCCCGCACTTCTGCCTGGGAAGCCAGCTGGCCAAGGCGGAGTTGCGAAACCTGTTCCGAGAGTTGCTGACCCGGTTGACGACGATCGAGGTCGGCGAACCCGACCTGCTGTACAGCAGCTTCGTGCACGGCGTCAAACGGCTGCCCGCCGTCGTTCGCTAGGAGTGAGCATGCGCGTCGAAGTCGACCTGGACAAGTGCACCGGACACGGGATCTGCGAGTCGATCGCCGAGGAGGTGTTCGAGGTGCGCGACGACGGCATCGTGGAAATCCATGAGCCCGAGCGGCCCGAGTCCGACAGGGACCGGATGCAGCAGGCCGTGACGCAGTGCCCGGCCGCGGCGCTGCGCTTGGTCGACTAGCATCACGCGGCTTGGCCGCCAATCCTGCTCGGCGGAGTTATGGTTTCCGCAATGAGGTCGAGGTTGCTTGCGGTGTGCCTGGTCGGGATCGGCGTGACCGGCTGCGCGATCAACGGATCGTTCGACCTCATCCGGCCGGAACCGACTCCGATCGCGATCACCACGGTCGCCGCACCCGATGCCACGCTTGCCGACAGCGCCGTCGTCGCCGAGGCGGCCCGCAGCGTCGTGAAGATCCACACGGAGGCCCTACAGTGCGCGAGAACGGTGGACGGCAGCGGGGTCGTCGTCGCACCGAACAGGGTGATGTCGGCCGCGCACACCGTCGCGGGCGCCGACATCGTCAACGTCTGGGCGGGTGACCGGGAAATCCGGGCCACCGTCGTGGTTTTCGACCCCGCGATGGATGTCGCCGTGCTCGACGTGCCCGACCTGCAGGCCCCCACGCTGTCGATGGACCAGCACACCGCCGTCACCGGCACCGATGCCCTGGTGCTCGGCTATCCGGGCGGAGGGCCGTTCGTGGCCACCCCCGCGCGAATCCGCAGGGTCATGGAGCTTCTCGTGCCCGACATCTACCGCACCACGACGGTGAATCGCGAGGTCTACGTCATCAGGGGCCCGATCCGGCACGGCGGTTCCGGTGGGCCACTGATCGACCTGAACGGCCACGTGCTGGGCATCAGCTTCGGGGCGGCCATCGACGACCCGGAGACCGGATTCGTGCTCACCGCCAAGCAGGTATCGGCGACGGTGACGGACGGGGTGCGCGCCCACAGGCCCGTCGCGACCGGCGCCTGCACGCCCTGATCAGCGCTGGGGCATCGGCCGTACGAGCACCGACTGCTGTATCGCGCCGACCGCACCGGCCTCGTCGAACAACGTGCCGAGCGTCGTGCCGATGCCGTCGGGCCCGTAGTTGGTCTCCGCGCGGATACCGATCCATTCGCCCTGCGGGATCCGGTGCACGTGCACGACGAGATCGGTGTTCATGAACGTCCAGCGGCGGATGTCGAGCTTGGTGCCGATGCCGTTGGCATCGTCGGCCACTGCGAACAACCGCTGAAGCGGCGTCATGGTCTCGCCCTTGACGAGGTCGACCTCCGGGCGGATCCACGACTCGCCGGGCCCCTCGCACAGCGGCTCGGTCAGCCACCGCCAGTCGAGGCTGTGCACGTAGTTGCGGTCCCAGTCCTTTTTCATGTCACGGCTTTTCGCCTCGGACAGCGGCCGCAGGGGCGGTGCCGGCGCGTGTTGCACGGCGTGGGTGTCGACGGTCTTCAACCGCCACCCGCTGGCGCGTGCGACGGGCCGCGGTTCCCCGTCCGGGCGCGCAGCCAGCAGCTCGGCACCGACGAGCTCGATCTGCTTGCCCGAGCGTTCGATTCGCGACCGAACCCACAGATCACCCTCGGCGGGAACACCGCCGAGCAGGTCGATCAGTACCCGGCTCAAGCGGGTGTCGGCGCGGGCCTGGCAGCGTTCGAGTGCGCGAACCAGGATGGCGGACACCGGCGCTCCGTGCTGGATCGCGGCCGACCAGGTACTGCGGACCAGATCGGTTGCGCGGAATTTCTCGCCGAGTGGATCGGCGTCGTCGATGAGCTCGTAGTAGGAATCGCTCACGGTATCCCGGCTCCCGGTATCTCGACGGTGATCGCATCGACGCGCGACAGCTTGGTGCCCTTGAGTCGCTGCGGGTAGGCGTCGGTGCTGGACAACAGAAACAGGGTGCGACGCTCGGGACCGCCGAGCGCGCAGGCGATCGCGATGCGCTCACCGATGTCGATGCGATTCGTGACACCGCCGCCTTCGGTGATCCGCTCGAATTGACCGGCCAGCGTCATCGCGGTCCACACGCCATTCTGGGCGTCGAGACAGATACCGTCCGGTGGTCCGTCGAGCCCGTCGGCGAAGGTCCGCCGATCGGACAGCGCACCGTCGTCGCCGATGGAGTACGCGGTCAGCCGCCGTCCGGTCGACTCCGCGACGATCAGCGTCGCGTCGTCGGGCGTGATGACCATCCCGTTGGGGAAGTCGAGGCCGTCGGCGACGACGGTGAAGGTGTCGTCGGGGTCGAGCCGCACGATCACTCCGTCTTCGCGGGCCTGCGAGCCGACGTAGGCGCGGCCGTCGCCGTCGACGACCATGTCACCGAGGGCGGCCGGGACGATCGCGGACAGATCGGCGATCGCCGTGACGTTCTCGCCGTCGTAGCGCAACACCTGGCGCGACTCGGTGGAGGAGATCAGCAGGGACCCGTCGGGACGGAACCCGAGGCCGGCCGGCGCGTGGCCCGGCAGCGGCAGCGTCGTCAGGTCACCGTTGAGGTCGACGGTGTGCACCGCTTCGCCGAGCATGTCGGAGAACCAGAGCAGACCTTCGAACCAGCGTGGGCCCTCGCCGAAGCAGAACCCCTTCGCCAGCGGCGTCAGGCTCACCGCGACGCACCTTTACAAAACACGCGACAAGTGTCACGCTCACAGGGTGTCACTGTCAACCAGGCGCAGGTCTTGACGTCCTCTCCAGGCTGAAGCCGAGAGATCCAACCCCAGTACCTATACGGCAGGAGTGCAGAGTTGAGGTTCACGGTTCGCAGACCGGCTAGAGCCGAGGTCTCCCCGTGCTGTCACCGCCCGCCCGGCGGCGATATTGCGTGCGGCGTTCACGTCGGCATTACACGGCCCCGCGTCGCAGGCTTGGCACTCGAAGACCGCTTGGCTCTTGCGGTTTCCGGGCGCTACGTGCCCACAGGCCGAGCATCGTTGCGACGTGTACGCGGCCGGGACTCGCTCCGCCCGGCCATAAGCTTTGTGCTGCAGCCGCACCGCCAGCAGACCCCAACCACTACGGCGGATGCCTCGATTCAGGCCGCGTTTCTGCGCCACCCGTGTCCCGGGCCGGTCAAGGGTTCCGCGCGCACTGCGGGTCATCGCCCGCACGTCGAGAGCTTCCACGCGAATCACATCGAAGCGCCGTGCGATGTCGGTGGTGGTCTTTTCGACCCAGTCCTTGCGCCGATCGGCCTCGCGCGCAACGAGCTTCGCAATGGCCAGCTTGGCGTGGGCTCGCCGGCGCGAACCCCGTTGGGCGCGGGCCAGGCGCCGCTGCAGCACTTTCAGCCGTTTCGATTCGCCCGGGGTGAGGGTGGGCGCGTGCAGCAGTTCACCGGTCGACAAGGCCGCCGATACCGCCACACCTCGGTCGATACCCACCACGCTGCCGTCGCCGGGACCCGCGATTGGGTCGGGTATGTGCGCGAAGGCGATATGCCAACGGCCAGCCCGATCGCGGGCGACGCGATAAGACTTCACGCCTTCAGGGACCGGTCGCGACAGGAGAAAGCGTACCCAGCCGACTTTGGGTACCCATACCCGACCGAACCGACGGCTCACACGCTTGACATGGTGCGTTCTCACGCCGACTTGTCGAAATCCCTCGTGCACACCGGCTTTGCGCCACGTCGGGCGGCGGTGCGTTCCGGAGAAGAAGTTCCGCATGGCATGGGCAAAGTCGCGCAGCGCCTGCTGCTGCACAGTTTGCGAACCCGCTGCCAGCCATTCGTACTCGGCACGGGCGGTGGTCAACTGGGCGCATTGCTCGCTATAACCCGGCGCATGGCGTCCCGGCTGCCAGTGCCGTTGCTGCTCGACGGCCAGGTTCCACACAAGCCGAGCGTGACGACAATGTCCGGCCAACGCCACCGCCTGATCGGGGGTCGGAAGCAACCGGTATCGCGCCATGCCGGCAATGTAGCCATCGACACCGACAAGACACCGGAAGGAGACGCGACGCTCCACCCAGCCAAAGGCAAGGGTGATCGTGTCGCAACACTCCGATGAAGAAGTACTACGGTCACACGCTGCTCTATCTCCACGAGACGATCGCGCTCGGCTCCGGTCGTACCGACCGGTTCACGGAGATGTTCGATGACGTCTATCAGCCGATGATGACCGGCCTCGGCGCGCGGCTGTTCGCGATGTGGGCGACGACGCCGTACAACGGTCACTGGCCGCAGGTCACCATCATCTGGGAGATCGACAAATTCGCCGACTATGCGCGCATCGGCAGGGCCCAGGCCAAGGGCGGCACCCATGAGGAAGCGGCGGCGAAGTGGTCGACGTTCCTCGGCGAGATCGGCGCCTCGGGGGAGGGCCGGATCATGTATGCGGGCAAGTACAATCGGACACTTGCACAGCTGCAGGAGGCGAACTTCGGTGCAGGGCTGGTTATCCAGGAGATCATGCAGACCAAACCCGGCCGCCAGGACGACTACATCCGCGAACTCGAACGGCTCTATGTGCCGTGGTCGGAGCGCACCGGAAAGCGTTGGCTCGGTTCGTTCATCACGACCTTCCGCTTCAACGAGGTCATCCACTACTGGGCGCTCGACGGTGACTGGGACTGTTTCGCCAACCATTACCCGTCCTGGAAGGACAGTCCGCCCGCCGAGATCGTCACGTGGATGAGCGTCGCTCCCGCGCTTCGCGACGGCTGGGAGGACTCCATCCTGCAGGCCCTACCGCCCTCACCGCTGCAATGAACGCCCAGAAGTCGGAAGTGTTGCAGGACTTCTCCTACGATCCGTTCGATCCGGCGGTGATGGCCGACCCGCTGCCGTTCTACCGGACGCTGCGCGACCAGTATCCGGTCTATTACGTCGAGAAGTGGGACACCTATGCGGTTTCCCGCTTCGAGGACATCTGGCGGGTGCTGGAGGTCAACGACGGCACTTTCGTTGCCTCCGAGGGAACACTGCCCGCGGCAACGGTTCTCGCGACCCGCAACGACGGTCCCGTACCCGATCCGGCACTGCATCCGATGCCTTTTCACGCGAACTTCGACGCCCCGATCTACGACACCGTTCGGCGCTGCACGTCGGCCCCGTTCCGGCCGAGATCGGTCGGGAAGTTGGCCGACCGCATCCGCGGCCTGGCCAACGAGCGCCTCGACGAACTGTTGCCCCGCGGTACCTTCGACCTCACGCAGGATTACGGCGGCATCGTCGCCGCATCCATGGTGTGCGAATTACTCGGCCTGCCCATTGATCTCGCTGCCGATGTGCTGGCGACGGTCAACGCAGGCAGCGTCGCGCAGCCGGGCAGCGGGGTCGAGGTGGCCAACGCGCGGCCGGGCTACCTGGAGTACCTGATTCCGATCATCCAGCGCAGCAGGACCGTGCCAGGCGAGAACCCGATCGCCGACAGCCTGATCGAGTACCGACTGCCCGACGGCTCGGCGTTCAACGACGTCGAGGCCGCCACCCAGTTGCTCGGTATCTTCATCGGCGGAACCGAAACGGTGCCGAAGATCGTCGCACACGGCCTGTGGGAACTGGGCCGGCGACCCGACCAGCTGTCGGCCGTCCGAAGCGACCTCGACGCCCACGTGCCCGTCGCGCGTGAGGAGATGATCCGCTACTGCGCGCCGGCGCAGTGGTTCGCGCGCACGGTCCGCAAGCCGTTCACCCTCCACGACACGACGCTGCGGCCCGGTCAACGGATCATCACGCTTCTGGCGTCGGCCAACCGCGACGAACGCGAGTACCCCGAACCCGAGGCGTTCATCTGGGACCGTCCGATCGAGCGCCTTCTGGCCTTCGGTCGGGGACAACACTTCTGCCTCGGGGTACACCTGGCACGGTTGGAGATCGGCATCATGGTGACCGAATGGCTCAACCGGGTCGGTGAGTGGCGTATTGACGGCGAGGCCGCCTACCGGCCGCCATCGAGTTTCCAATGGGGCTGGAGCAGTGTTCCTGTCGAGGTCCACGTGGAGGGCGTGTGAGATGTGGTCCTATCGACTGATCGCGCCGTACACCTTCGAGCGCCAAGACATTCCGGAGAAGACGCCCGAGTCACTGACGGATCGGCAGGTGCTTTTGCGCTTCCGTGCGGCGGGCGTCTGCGGTAGCGACCTGCCGCCGTTCCGGGGCGTTCGCGGCAAGATTCCCGGCGATCGCGGCCTGAGCGCGGCCGAGATGCCGGGCTTCCCGATTCACGAGGTCGTCGGCGAGGTGATCGCCAGCAGGCACCGCAGCCACGGTGTCGGGGACTGGGTGGTCGGCTGGGCATCCGGCTTCGACGGGCTGATGCAACATGTCGTCGCCGACGGCGACGGGTTGGCCTACTACGACCACAATCTGAGCCCACAACACGCCGTCGCCCTGCAGCCTCTGGCATGCGTGCTGTATGCGATCGAACAGCTGCCCAAACTCAAGGGTTTGCATGTCGCGGTGATCGGACAGGGTTCGATCGGCCTGCTGTTCTCCTACGCGGCAAAGGCTTTCGGCGCGCGCCGCGTCACCGGCGTCGACCCCGTCGACCGTGACGCGGTGGCCAAGGAGTTCGGTGTCGACACGATCGTGCGCGCCACCAGCGACCGGTGGGTGAGCCACCTGGAGCCCGGCGACCGGCCCGATGTGGTGATCGAAGCCGTCGGACACCAGGTCGCCACGCTCGGCCACGCGGTCGAGGCGGCCGCCCCCGGTGGGACCGTGTTCTATTTCGGTGTGCCGGATGACGACAGCTATCCGATCAGCATGCGCACCATGCTGCGCAACAACCTGACGCTCAAGTCCGGTGTGACCCTTGACCGGCGACGGATGCTGGCCGCGGCCAACGAGTTCGTCCGGCACCATCCCGACCTGCTACCGGCCTACGTGACACACACATTCGGCGTCGACGACAGCCAGGCGGCCTTCGAACTGGCGTGCCGCCCGGCGCCCGACCGTATCAAGATCGCGATCGTCGAATGAGCACCGGCAGGCTGCAGGACGCGCTCGCCGCGAAAGAAAGGGTGTGGGGCGGCTGGGTCGTCGGCCCCACCATCATCGGTCCAGAGGAATTCGCCCAGGCCGGCTACGACTATGTCGGATTCGACATCCAGCACGGCTACCTCGACGACGCCGACGTCGCGCTGCTGCTGCGCAGGTTGGAGCACGTGCCGATCGCGACCGCGGTGCGCCTTCCGTCGACCGACCCCGCGCCCATCGGCAGGGTGCTCGATGCGGGCGCCGACGCCGTGATCGTGGCGATGGTCGAATCGCCCGAACAGGCGGCGGCAGCGGTCGCGGCCACCCGCTACGCGCCCGCAGGTGTGCGCAGCTACGGTCCCCTGCGCGCCGGTCTCGGCCGTGACCCTGCCGAACACGAAGCGCGGGTGAGTGTCTTTGTGATGATTGAAAGTGCGCCCGGATTGGCCGCCGCCGACGAGATCTGCGCCGTAGCGGGCCTGACCGGCGTCTACGTCGGCCCGGCGGATCTGGCGATCTCCCTCGGGCACACGCCCGCAGAGGCGTGGAGCGCCTCGGTCGTGCAGGACGCGATCGCCCGCGTCGCGGTCACCGCCACGTCCGCCGGGCTCGTCGCGGGCATCCATGCAGGTGGGGCCAAAAATGGAAAGAAGATGGCCGAGTTGGGGTTTCGCATGCTGACGCTCGCATCGGAATCGCAGGCGCTGCGTTTCGGTGCATCGGAAATCCTGCGGGAGGCCCAGTGACGGATCGTGTCGCGCTGGTGACGGGCGCCGCCCGGGGGCAGGGCGCGGCCATCGTGGCGCGGCTGCGCGGAGACGGCTTCCGCGTCGCCGCATGCGATCTGCTGTTCGATGAGTTGAAGCAATCGGTGGGCGAGCTCGGCGACGACGGCGTGATCGCTATCCGACTCGACGTGACGTCGCCCGCGCAGTGGGCCGCCGCGGTGCAGGCCGTCGGCGACAAGCTCGGTCCGGTGACGGCGCTGGTGAACAACGCCGGGGTGCTGCACCGTGCGGCGCTGGCCGACGAGACCCCCGAAGGGTTCGAATCCAGTTGGCGCGTCAACTGTCTGGGACCCTTCCTGGGTATCCAGGCCACGCTGGAGCACCTGCGGCAGGCAGCCGGGGCAGCGATCGTCAACACCTGCAGCACCAGCGCCGTGCGGGCATTTCCCGCGCATGCCGCCTACGGGTCCTCGAAATGGGGGCTACGCGGACTCACCCAGGTCTGTGCCGCCGAACTCGCGCCCGAGGGAATCCGCGTCAACGCGGTGTTCCCGGGGCCGATCGCCACGCCGATGCTCGACGACGCGACGCAGGACCGGTTGAGCGCGCGGTTCGGCCGTCTCGGCCGGCCGATGGAGGTGGCCGATGCGGTCGCCTACCTGGTATCGAATCACGCGTCGTTCATCACCGGCGCCGAACTCGTCGTGGACGGTGGCCAATGCGTGCGAATGTGAAGGGCCCGAAGGCCGGCCTCTCGGTCGGGATCATCGGTGCCGGCCCCGGCGGCCTGGCGCTGGGTATCTTCCTGCGGAAGTCCGGGTTTCGCGACTTCACGATCTTCGACCGGGAGGACGGCGTCGGCGGCACGTGGCGGATCAACACCTACCCCGGCCTGGCCTGCGATGTGAAGTCGCACCTGTACTCCTACTCGTTCGATCTGAACCCGGACTGGTCGCGGCTGTGGTCCGGACAGGAAGAGATCCTCGAGTACTTCGAACGCTGCGCGCGACGTCACGAACTCGCCCCGCATCTGCGGCTCAGCACCGAGATCACCTCGGCGCGGTGGTCGGGTGACGGGTGGGAGCTGACGTCGGCGAGCGGCGAACGGTTCCACTTCGACGTGGTGGTCTCCGCGGTCGGCCTGTTCACCCGGCCCGTCATGCCCGACCTGGTGGAGGAGGAACCGTTCACCGGCACGGTGATGCACACCGCGCGGTGGGACCACAGCGTAGACCTCTCCGGTAAGCGAGTGGCGGTGCTCGGCACGGGATCGACTGCCGCGCAATTGGTTCCGGAGGTCGCCAAGGTGGCCGAGCGGGTCTATTCGGTACAACGCTCCCCGACGTGGGTTCTGCCGAAACCCGATCGTGCCTACACCGAGCGGGAGAAGTGGATGTTCCGCCACATCCCGTTGGCCAAGAAGATCTACCGGACCCGGTTGTGGTTGCGCAGCGAGTCGAACATCTCGGTCATCGAGAACGGCAGTGACAAGACGCAGGAGTTCAAGGGCATCGCGCTCAAGATGCTCGAGGCGACGATTCCCGACGAGGAGTTACGCGACAAGCTGACCCCCGACCATCCGCTGGGCTGTAAGCGGTTGGTGTTCGCCACCGGTTATCTGCAGGCGCTGACACAGCCGCATGTCGAGGTCGTCGCGAGCCCGGCGCGAGCGTTGCGGGCGCGATCGTTGGTGACCGAGGACGGCACCGAACTCGACGTCGACGTGGTGCTCTGCGCGACGGGCTATGCCGCCGCCGACTACCTGGGCCAGATCGACGTCGTCGGCGAGGGCGGGGTCACGCTGCGCGAGACCTGGAGCGACGGGGCCTACGCCTACCTGGGCATGGCCGTCCCGCGCTTTCCCAACTTCTTCATGCTCTACGGCCCCAACACCAACGTCGGATCCAACAGTGTGATCTTCATGCTCGAGGCACAGGCGCATTACATCGTACGGGCGCTGAAACACCTTCGGCGCCGGGGCAAGTCGTACATCGAGGTCAAACCGCAAACCATGGCGGCGTTCTTGGCCAAGATCGACCGCTGGATGGAAGGCACCGTCTGGCTGACGCGCTGCAGCAACTACTTCCGCGCCGCCAACGGCCGGGTCGTCACGCAGTGGCCGCGCAGTGCCCGCGCGTTCTGGGGGATGACGCGTCGATTCAAGGCCTCCGACTACACCTTCGACCCGTCACGGCGGGACTCGGCGGCCACCACAGAGACCCCGACCGCTGCGAGGCGCTGACGTCGTGACCATCGTCGAGCGGCTCGACCCCGCGCTGCGCCACCTGGCGGAGGCCCGCACCGACCTGTCGCCGGGATTGCTTGGCGTCGTGCGTGATTCGCTCAACCAGCGCCGCGCCGAAACGGCCAGGGCGGTCAACGACATCGTCGTCGAGATCGAGGAGCAGGTGGCGCACTCGGTTCCGGTGCGGATCTATCGCGGAGCGGCCGCACCATCACCGGCGGTGATCTATTGCCACGCGGGGGCGTTCGTGTTGGGCAACCTCGACACCGACCACCTGCAGTGCGTCGAGCTGGCCAGGCGCGGTGGTTGTACCGTGCTCTCGGTCGACTACCGGCTTGCGCCCGAACATCCGTTCCCGGCGGCGCTCGATGATGCGCTGACCGTGTTGAACTGGGCGAACGAGTGTGCGGCCGAACTCGGGCTCGACGCCGCCAGGCTGGCGGTTGCGGGAAGCAGCGCTGGCGGCGCGCTGGCGGCGGGACTCGCGCAGCGTTCGGCGGACTCGTCGGCGCCGCCGGTGGTGTTTCAGCTGCTGCACCAACCGGTGCTCGACGACCGGCCCACCGAATCGAAGGCGGAGTTCACCACGACGCCGGGTTTCGACGGGCCAGCCACCGAGATGATGTGGCGGCACTACCTTGGCGATACCGCCGCCGACGCGTCCGCGGTTCCGGGTCGCGGCGCCGACTTGTCCGGTGTGGCAGACGCATTCATCAGCTGCTCGGAGCTCGACCCGTTGCGTGACGAAGCGATGGAGTATGCGCAGAGGCTGATGCGCGCCGGTGTCGCGACCGAACTACACGTGTTTCCGGGCACCTGCCACGGCTTCGACTCGCTGCTTCCGGAGTGGGACACCAGTATCCGGCTGTTCGAACTCCAGGGCGCGGCCCTGCGGCGTGCGTTGCACGGAGGCTGATAGCGCGTCCCGGGGGTGCGCTCGATGCCGGCGAGTGACCGCAAATTGTCGTGACGTCGCGGCGTGTCGAGTGCAGACACGGTCGCTCGCGGGGTTGAGGGGTTAGGAGTTGTCGAGTTCTCGGGCGATCGCGGAGTGGTAGGCGTCGATGTGCGCCGGGTTGACCGCCCGGAAGAAACCGTCGGACATCGGAGCGTGCTTGGGTGCCTCGACCGTCATCGTCCGGGTGAACAGCGTGATGTCCTCGCCGGGGCGGGTGAAGTGGTATTCGACGGTGATGCGGCCCTCCATGCCGCCGTTGCCGTCGCGGTCGTGACCGAGCCGGCCGATCGAGGTGAAGACCCAGATCGTCGGACGCGCGGCGACGGCGAGATGCCACGTGAAGATGCGATCACCGTCGGGACCGGTCTCGGTCCAGGTGTCGCCGACGCGCAACGGCAGGTGGTCGGGTAATCCGCCGATGTGGGCGCTGGTGGGGTACGTCTTGGGCCAGTTCGCCGGGTTGGTCACGAAGTCGTAGATCGCCTCGGCCGGTTGTCGAAACGCGGTCTCCGAACTGGTGGTGACGATGCCCAATGTGCTGCCTTCCGTGGATGAACCGCTTGAGACTTTACAACCGACCGCAATAGTGTCACGGTGTCCGGGTGGACTTCTCCCGTGTAGCGCTGAGCGAGGACGACCGGGCGTTCCAGGACCAGCTCCGGGCGTTCCTGCGTTCCGTGGTCACCGACGAGGTCATCCAGCGGGACCGCGAAACAGGCGAGAACTTCGACGAGGGCGTCCATCTGGCGCTCGCCGCACGGGGATACCTCGCCGCGGACTTCAAGTCCGAGGCCGAGGGCGGGTTCAACGCTGTTCGCCGACGGATCTGGGAGCTGGAGATCGGCCGTTCCCACGCACCGTGGTTCCACTGGCCCACGACGATGATGGTGGCGCGCAGCCTGCAGCAGTTCGGCTCGGCGGAACTGCAGCAGGAGATACTCCCCAAGGTTCTCTCGGGGCATTACCGACTGTGCCTGGGCTACACCGAGCCCGAGGGCGGCTCGGACGTCGCGACCTGCAAAACCCGGGCGGTGCGCGACGGCGACGCCTGGGTGATCAACGGCTCCAAGATGTTCACGTCCAACGCGCACAACGCGCACTACGTCTTCCTGATCACCAACACCGACCCCCATGCGCCGAAACACCAGAGCCTGACGATGTTTCTGGTGCCGCTGTCTTCGCCGGGCATCGAGATCCAGCCGATCCGCACCGTCGACGGCGACCGCACCAACATCACCTACTACAGCGACGTCCGCGTCGACGACAGGTACCGCGTCGGCGCCGTCAACGGCGGCTGGTCGGTGTTGCGGGAGGCGCTCAACGCCGAGCACGGCACCATCGAACGCGACGATCAGGGTCTGCAGAAGCTGGCGACGATGACCGAGCACCTGTTGCTGCTTGCCGAGGCGGTCGACCACGTCGCCGCCGTTGTCAGCGAGGAGGATTCGGCCCGGTATCGGCTCGGTCGCGCGATCGCCAGGATGGAGGCGGCGATGAGCACGCCGGAGATGTACGGCCGGGTGGCGAACGCACAGACGATGCGGGACGTCGCACCGGACCTGATGGACCTCTTGGGCGCCGCAGGCGGCCTGCCGACCGGCGCCGAAGGCGCGGCGGGGGACGGGGGAGTCGAGTACGCCTTCCGCCTGGCCGGGCCCGCCGGTATCTACGGCGGCACGCTGGAGGTGTTCCGCAACATGATCGCCCAGCACGCGCTCGGACTCGGGCGGCCGAACTACTCACCGCCGGCGAAGCGTCCCGCCTAGAGTCGCGCGATCACCTCGGAGGCCAACAGGTCCAACGTCTGGTCGGATCCGCGATCGTGGGTGAACAGCACGATCTGGCCGAAACCAAGCTCCTGCAATTCGTGCAGCCGGTCGACGACGGCCGAAGGCGTCCCAATGAGGCCGCCCTCGCGCAGCCCGAATGCCGGTGCGCCGAAACGCTTCTCGGCGAGCCGCCGGACGTCGGGCAGCGTTGCGTCGTCGGGTGCCAGCGCCATCACCGCCTCGACCGACAGTACGATGCTCGACGGATCCCGGCCGACGTCCTCACAGATTGCGCGCAGCACCGACACCTTGTGGTGCAGTTCCCCCAGTGCGTACGTCGGCACATTCCACACATCGGCGTACCGCGCCACCAGCGGCAGCGTGTACTTCTCGCCGACACCGCCGACCACGATGGGCGGCCTGTGCACCGCGCCGGGTTTGACCGGGAAGTCGGTGACGGTGAAATGCTTGCCGCTGAAGTCGATCCGCTCGTCGGCGAAGGCCTGGGTCAGGATCTCCAGCGTCTCGCCGAGGCGTTCGGAACGTTCGCGAAACGACCCCCAGGGCAGCCCCACCCTGTTGTGCTCGTCCTCGATCGAGCCGCTGCCGAGCCCGAGTTGCAGCCGGCCCGGGCAGATCTGGTCGAGCGTGGTGGCCATCTTGGCCAGGACGGCGGGGTGGCGAAACTGGTTGCACAGCACCATGTGTCCGACGCGGATGCGTTCGGTGTTGCTCAGCAGCGCGGTGGCCAGAGTCCACGCCTCCAGCGACGGATAATCCGGCACGCCCGGGCCGTAGAGATGGTCGTAGAGCCACAGCGAGTCGATGCCGAGTTCCTCGCAGCGCCGGGTGCGATCCAGCATCTGCTCGTAGGTGAAGCCCATCTGAGGCAGGTAGACGCCGATCTCGGGCTTCCCCATATCGCAGTTCCATCCCTGTCGAAGCTGTACTTTCCGCGGTTCGCATGGTAACGACATTCTCGGAAAACGAGAAGAATGTTCTAGACGGGACACCAGGACATGCGGTTCACCTTTACCCACCCGATGCACACCCACCCCTACAACCCGGAGCTGGTCACCGGCACGGGGATCACGTCCGTCGCGGCCGCCGCCGAGGCCGCGGGGTTTCACGGCTTCGGCTTCACCGACCACCCGGCGCCGACCGAGCGCTGGTTGAATGCCGGGGGGCACGACGCGGTGGACCCGTTCGTCGCGATGGGTTACGCGGCCGCGGTGACAACGAGCCTGCGACTCATTCCCAATATCGTCGTGCTGCCGTACCGCAATCCGTTCGTCGTCGCCAAAGCGGGTGCCACGTTGGACCTGTTGTCGCAGGGACGGTTCACGCTCGGCGTGGGTGTCGGCTACCTGAAACGCGAATTCGCGGCGCTGGGAGTCGATTTCGAGGAGCGAGCCGCCTTGTTCGAGGAGGCGTTGGAGGTCATTCGCGGCATCTGGACCACCGACGACTACTCGTATGAGGGGCGCCATTTCACCGCCAGCGGGATCACCGCACACCCCCGACCCGTCAGTGACCCCCATCCCCCCATCTGGATCGGCGGCAACACCGCCGCCGCGCGCAAGCGCGTCGTCACCCACGGCGACGGGTGGTGCCCGTTCCCGGCACCGGCCGTACTGGCCCAGACCGCGCGCACGGCGCCGATGGACGTCGACGCACTCGCATCCGGTGTCGAGGATCTTCGCCGCCGCTTCGATGAGGCAGGACGCGACTGGTCGCGCATCGACATCACGTTCACCAACCCCGAGGGCGGCAGCCCCGGCGGCGACGACTTCAACGCCGACGCGTACCTGTCCGGCCTGGAAAAGCTGGCCAAGATCGGGGTGACGTGGGTTCAGGTCGGCCTTCCGGGCGACAGCCTGGCACATGTGCTCGAGACCATCGAGGAGTTCGGGGAGTCGGTGATCGCCGAAGCCTGACGCCGGACCGAGCCTGTGCGCGAGATCTCGGCGGGATTTCGCGCACGCTCAGCTGCGGGGGTCGGGCGACGGCAACTCGGCCAGCACATCGGCGCGTGCGGGGTCGAAGCTGAAGAAGCCCGCGATCGGCGACGTCTCGGGCGGCGGGTCCGGATAGCTCCAGGCGACGTCCTCGACCACCGTGTCACCGACGGCGGCCGACCAGTACGACGCGTAGCCCTTGTAGTTGCAGTAGCTGGTGGTCGGTGAGGGCCGCAGCAGGTCGGTTCGCACGTGCGACGGGTCGACGTAGAGGCGAGCCTGAAGCGACGTCTCGAAGACGATCACCGTCTCGGTCGTGTCGACCAGTGCTTCGCCCCCCACCGTCACCCGCAGCGCGCGACGCGTCGGGCGGCAGTCCACGCGGTGGTACGGGTTGGGCGGATAGTGCACGAGCGTGCGGCCTTCCTCCAGCCAGGTGTCGACGGCATCCCACGGCACGCGGACGTATCCGGGCGCCTCGACCACCGGCTCCCACGGAAGCTCGTCGACCTCGTCGACGGGAAAGGCGTAGCTGAGCGGATGGTCGCGTCGGTGCACCATCAGCGCGCGCTCGGTGTCGAGCACCGTGTGCCCGCCGCGCAAGGCCTGCACGCGGCGCGGATGCGGCTCGATGAACACCACGTCGGCGGGCAGTGGCGGCGTGAACCAGCCGGCCGGATCGTTGCTCAGCGGTCCGCGGGCGGCGACGAGACTCATGCCGTCAGCCTTACAAATTTCGCGCACATCGTCACCTCTTGAGCGAACGTGCTTGAGAAAGAGCACGATTGGGAAACCGGTACGCGTCGGCCGGGTGAGGGATGCGGGGAGGGAATGAAGCGACTCAACGGCGTGGACGCGTTGATGCTGTACAGCGAGACGCCCGAGGTCCACATGCACACCCTCAAGATCGGCATCCTCGACGTGTCGGGGGTCGAGAACTACAGCTTCGACATGTTCCGGGAGGTCGCCTATCCGCGCCTGCTGGCGCTGTCGGCGCTGCGCTACCAACTCGTCGACATCCCGCTGCGACTCCACCATCCGATGTGGTGGGAGAACCACGACATCGATCTCGACTACCACCTGCGCCGCACGCACGTCGCGCCGCCGGGTGGACGGCGCGAGCTCGACGACCTGATCGGCCAGATCGCCAGTACGCCGCTGGACCGCAGCCGGCCGTTGTGGGAGATGTACGTCGCCGAGGGCCTGGCCGACCGCCGCGTCGCGATCATCCACAAGGTCCATCACGTCCTGGCCGACGGCGTCGCCTCGGCCAACCAATTGGCCAAGGCCCTGGAAGATGAGACGCCGTCCCCGGTTCGCGCCGTCGCCGATCCGGCGATGCGGTCCACCGCGCAGTTGCTCAAGGCCGCCGGCCGCGATCACGGCCATCTCATCCGCCGGCTGCCCAGGCTCGTCAACGAGACGGCGTCCGGTGTCGCGCGGGTGCGCAAGCGCGCCAAGGAGCGCGGCCGCCATCCCGACCTGGCCCGCAACTTCGCGCCGCCGAAGACCTTCATCAACCACGTCGTGTCCCCCGGGCGGCGCTTTGCGACGGCGCCGCTGTCGTTGGCGGAGGTCAAGGAGACCGGCAGGCATCTGGGTGTGACGCTCAACGACATCGTGCTGGCCACCGCGGCCGGGGCATTGCGCACGCTGCTGCTGCGCTACGACGGGCGCGCCGACGCACCGCTGATCGCCGGCGTCCCGGTCAGCACCAACCCCTCGCCAGATCGGTTGACGGGCAACGAGTTCACCTACATGATGCCGTCGCTTCCGGTGCACGTCGCCGATCCGCTCGAACGGGTCCGGCTCACCGCCGTGGCGACGAAGATCGCCAAGGAGAGCCACCAGCTGCTCGGGCCGACGGTGCTTCCGGCGTGGATGTCATACCTTCCGCCGGCGTTGGCGCCCAGGTTCTTTCGGTTGCAGGCACGCCGCATGGAGTCCGGCGCGGTGATGAACCTGACGATCTCCAACGTGGCGGGACCCCGCGACCGCGGACACATCGCGGGCGGTGTGCTCAGCGAGATCTACTCGGTGGGGCCGGTCGTCACCGGCAGCGGGATGAACATCACCGTGTGGAGCTACGTCGACCAACTCGCCATCTCGGTGCTGACCGACGACCGCACGCTCGACGACCCGCATGAGGCCACCGACGCTCTGCTCGAATCCTTCGCCGAGATCCGCCGCGCGGCCGGACTGCCCGGTGAGTTGGCCACTGTGGCGGCAACCCTGCCGCTGGCCGCCCACTGATCGACACAGACGCGGACCTTTACAGATCGCGCCAAGAGTGTCACGCTCTAGGGGCGCCGTGACACCCCCCTCGACCGGCGTCGCTGACCCGATCGGATAGGAACTATGGCAACTCGACCCTTTCCCGACGACGTCGTGTCGGTCGACGGTGCTTCGGCTGCCGACGGCCCGGCCAACCACCATCGTCTGACGGTCCTGGCGACGGACCTGGCCGACGTCATCGGGGCTGCGGGCGGCTGGCTGTTCGACCGGGCCCGGGCCGGGTGGGATGTCGACGTCTGGGTCGCGCACTGCGCCGACGAGCGGCCGCTGACGATCCTGGGCGCCAACACCGTCGGCGACACCTCAGAGGCCGTGCTGCGCGCCGTGCCACGCAACGGCGTGCTGGCGGTCAGTGCGGCGCTGCTGCGCGACGATCCGGGGGTTCGTGCCCGCGTCTTCGAGCTGGCCAAGCGCGGCGCCGAGGTGATGGCCTGGGGCGACGACCGGCCGGGTGCGCTCGGTGATCCCGTCCACATGGTCGAGCACCAGCTCAGCGTCGCGGCCCGCGCGTTCAAGACCCACGCCGTGGCCGCGGCCGGATTGACACATTCCGTCGGCGCCACCGAGACGCTGTTCGACCTCGGGATCGATTCTTTCCGGCCGTTGAATCCGGTCTAGCGGATCCAGCCGCGTTTGCGCAGCCACCAGTCGCGCGCGACCGCGGCGAGAATCAGCACCGCGAATCCGACCAGGAACAGGTCCTCGACGCGCCCGGTGTGGTTGCCATGGATGAGAGAAAGCAAGAAGAGCGCCGCGATGATGCCGCCGATGTGGAAGAACTTGGGGTTCTCCTTGGACCAGCCCCACTCGGCGGACGGCACGTCTTCGACGTCGACCCCGCTGTGTCGCTGCACCTCGGTGTTGGCCACGGCTGCTCCTCATGGTCGGGCTCGGTACTGCCCGACATTCTGGCATATGCCCAAAACAGGGCGCCTACTACGCCGGCCGTAGGGTGATGCGGCAGGACACCGCCGAGGCGAGGAGCAGAACGGCACATGCAGTTCGAAGGCAAGGTCGCATTCATCACCGGCGCCGCGCGAGGCCAGGGCCGGGCGCACGCCGTCCGGTTCGCCGAGGAGGGCGCCGACATCATCGCCGTCGACCTGTGTGAGCAGATCGACAGCGTCGCCTACCCCATGGCGACGCAGGAGGACCTCGACGAGACCGTCAACCTCGTGGAGAAGACCGGCCGCAGGATCATCGCCGAACGCGGGGACGTCCGCGATCTGGAGCGGATGCAGGAGATCGCGGCCAAGGGAGCCCAAGAGCTCGGCCGCATCGACTTCGTGCTCGCCAATGCGGGGATCCTGCCCGCCGCGGGGGAGCAGGGCCGCGAGATCTCCGCGTTCGTCGACGCGGTCAACGTCATGCTCAACGGCGTCTACTACACGATCACCGCGGCGCTGCCCGCCCTGCTCGCCCACGGCGACGGCGGCGCGATCGTGATCACCAGTTCGGCGGCCGCGTTCAAGCCCGTCACCGTCGACTTCGGCACCATGAACCACGGCGCGGCCGGATACACCGTCGCCAAGCACGGTGTCATCGGCGTGATGCGCCACTTCGCGCGGGCGTTGGCGGAGAAGAACATTCGCGTCAACTCGGTTCACCCCGGCGGGGTGGCCACGCCGATGATCTACAACGAAGCGCTGGCCGAATGGTCGGGAGAGCATCCGGCGTTCAGCGTCAGCCAGCAACCGCTGCTCAACGTCCCGCCGGTCGAGCCGGAGGCGATCAGCGACGCGATGGTGTACCTGTGTGGCGAATCCGGGCGCTACGTCACCGGGGTGGCGCTGCCGGTCGACGGGGGCCAGATCATCAAGTGATCTCGGCGTACCGCCGCAGCGCCTCCTTGCGTTCGGCGGCGTGGTCGACGATGGGTTCCGGATAGCTGTCGTCATCGACCTCGGGCACCCAGCGCCGCACGTAACTGCCGTCCGGATCGAACTTCTCACCCTGCGTGGTCGGGTTGAAGACGCGGAAAAACGGCGCGGCGTCCGTGCCCGTGCCCGCGGCCCACTGCCAGCCGTGCTGGTTGTTGGCCATGTCGCCGTCGACCAGCTGCTCGAGGAACCAGCGCGCACCCCACTGCCACGGCAGGTGCAGGTCTTTGACCAGGAAGGAGGCGACGATCATCCGGACCCGGTTGTGCATCCAGCCGGTCTCGGCGAGTTGGCGCATACCGGCGTCGACGATCGGATAACCCGTCCTGCCCTCTTTCCAGGCCTCGAACCGCTTCTGCGCCTCGGGGCCCTCATCGAGGCTCATCCCGTCGAACGACCGATTGAAGTTCCACCAGACGCTGCGTGGCCATTCGTTGAGCACCGCGGCGTAGAAGTCGCGAAACGCCAACTCCCGCAGGTACGCCTGCGCGCCCTCACCTCGACCGAGGTCGGCGGCCATGGTGCGCGGATGGATCGTGCCGAACTTCAGATGCGCCGACATGCGGCTGGTGCCGTCCAGATCGGGGCGATTGCGGTCATCGGCATACGTGTCGAGGCCGTCGGCCACGAACGACTTCCATTGCTTGCGGGCGGCGGTCTCACCGGCGGGCCGGTCGAGGTCGACCCCCGCATCGGGGATGTCCACCGTGCCCCCGACATGCGCCGGCTCGAGCCAGCGCGCCGAATTCGGGCCCGACTTCGCGGGCGCACGCCAGCCGCGTTCACGCCAGGCCCGATAAAACGGGGTGAACACCTTGTACGGGCTTCCGTCGGGTTTGGTCACCTGGCCGGGGGAGACGAGGTACGGCGAGCCCGATGCCTCGAGGGGGATATCACCCAGTGCGGCCTCCACGGCGTCGTCGCGCCGCCGGCCGAATGGCGAGTGGTCCGCCGAGATGTGCACCGCCGACGCGCCAATCGCCTTGGCGACAGCGGGTATTCGCTTTTCGGGCCGGCCTCGCGTGACGTACAGCCTGCCGCCGAGGCCGTCGCGCAGATCGCGCAGCGCGTCGTAGAGGTACTGCAGCCGACGGGCACCGGCCGAGGCTTCCAGCCGGGGGTCGAGGACGTAACAGGCGAGCACCTCACCGTCACCGGCGGCCGCGGCCAGCAGGGAGGGCAGATCGCTCAGCCGCAGATCGCGACGAAACCACAACAATGTGGGCATGGCATTGATGCTGCCCGGAATTCGCGATAGAGAAACAGGATGGAGTTCTGGTCGGGCACC
Source organism: Mycolicibacterium novocastrense (assembly GCF_001570485.1). Classification (GTDB taxonomy): domain Bacteria; phylum Actinomycetota; class Actinomycetes; order Mycobacteriales; family Mycobacteriaceae; genus Mycobacterium; species Mycobacterium novocastrense. Next base: position 497,313 of record NZ_BCTA01000036.1, on the reverse strand, counting down.
GCGTTCATGAAAACGTCAGAGATCCTCGGGCTCGCACGCGCCTTCGACGAGGCCGGCTACGACGGGATGGTGTGCTCGGACCACATGATCTATCCTCGCGAACTCAGTTCGCCGTATCCGGATTCGCCGACCGGAAAGCCGATGTGGGCACCGGAGACCGCCTGGCCGGACTGCTGGGTGCAGATCGGTGCGATGGCCGCGGTGACGACCCGGCTGCGGTTCTCCAACGCCGTCTACATCGCGCCGGCACGCCCGCTGTTGGAGGTGGCCAAGCAGGTCGCGACCGCGTCGGTGCTGTCCGACGGCCGGGTGTCGCTGGCCGCGGGCGTGGGCTGGATGCGCGAGGAATACGAGTTGATGGGGCAGGATTTCGCAACCCGCGGCAAGCGGCTCGACGAGATGATCCCCGCCCTGCGCGAACTGTGGCGCGGCGGTTGGGTGTCGTGGAGCGGCCAGTACTACCAGGTGCCGGAGATGATGATCGAACCCCATCCGGTGGCCCCGGTGCCGATCCTGTGCGGAGGGGAGTCCGACGCCGCGCTGCGCCGCGCGGCACGACTGTGTGACGGCTGGGTCGGCTACGCCTACCGGTGGGACGACGCCGTGGGCTACTGCCAGAAGTTGCGCGCGCTGCTGCGCGAGTACGGCCGCGAGAACGAACGCTTCGACATCATGCTGGCGCTGCTCGAGCCTCCGACGCCGGATCTGTACAAGCGGGCCGAAGACGCCGGCATCACCGCGGTGATGTGCAGTCCCTGGATGGGGATGGACCTCGAACCCGGCGGGGTGGAGCGGTACCGGGAGCCGATCGAGCGGTTCGCCGAGACCATCATCGCCAAGGTGCGGCCATGACGTTCAGCGAGGACGAGATTCGCGATCTGGTCGAGTGCCTCTACACGTCGATCGACCGCCGGGACTGGGCGACGGTGCAGACCCTGGTCTCACCCCGGCTGGTCGTCGAGGTCGCCGGCCCACCCGTCCTGGGGTGGCAGGAGTGGCAGGCGCACCTCGAAGAGTTCACCCGGGGGTTCTCCGACGGCCGGCATGCGATCGAAGAGATTCTGGTCGACGGTTCGCACGGCATCACGCGATTCACGTTCACCGGCACCCATGACGGTGAGTTCCGCGGCATCCCGGCGACGGGCACCAAGGTCGCGGTCGCCGGAATCCACATCGACCGGTTTCAGGGCGACACGCTGGTCGCGCACCGCGGCCAGCTCGACCTGCACGGGCTGCTGCAACAACTCGGCAGCCTCTAGCCGGGGAGGGCAGCCCGGCTGGGGGTGGCACGGGCTGCCCTCCGATTCCGGTGGCGGGACTGGTCAGTTGGGCGGCAGCAGCACCGAGTCGATGAGGTAGACGGTCGCGTTGGCCGTCTGTACACCGCCGCAGACCACCGAGGCGTCGTTGACCTTCAGATCGTTGCCGTGTCCGGTCACGGTGACGTCGGCGCCCTGAACGGTCTTGTGCGTGCCGACCACCTGGGCCGGGCCGGCCTGACCGGGCACCACGTGATAGGTCAGGATGCTCGTCAACAGCGGGGCATCGGTCTTGAGCGTCTCGATGGTGGCCGGGTCCAGCTTGGCGAACGCGTCATCGGTCGGCGCGAACACCGTGAACTGGCCTCCGTTGAGCGTGTCGACGAGGTTGACCTGCGGATTGAGTTGCCCCGAAACGGCTTTCGTCAACGTGGTCAGCAGCGGGTTGTTCGAGGCGGCGACCGCGACCGGGTCCTGGGCCATGCCCATCACCGAGCCCGGGCCCGCCGGCACCTGCTGCGCGTACGCGGTGCAACCCGGGCCCACCATCTCGGCATGCCCGGTGGCCGCTGTGCCCAGCATCAGGCCGGTGGCCGACAGTGCGGCCACGCCCGCGCTGACGATCTTCTTCCTGGTATTCATCACTCGCACTCCACTTCTGGACGGGACGGCAGGTGCCGCCGGAACTTGCTTGCAATGGCTATTCGGAGCCGGCCGGTTTCCAGATGGGTCGGATTTCAGCCGTAGGTGAAGGAGTACGCCTGCAGGCCTCGGCTCAGCTGAACCTCCAACGTCCCGCCGCGGACGGCGTCGTCACCGACGAGTTGTCGCAACCTCGGCGGGCCGTCGATCGGGATCCGGCGCGATTCACCGTCGCGCGTCACCGTCACCGTGCCGGTCCCGCCGACCACGAGATACACGTTGCGGGCGTGGTAGTCCAGCCGGATCGTCGAGTCCGGGCCCTCGGCGGTGGCGCCCTGGTAGTCGAGCTTCCAGCGCCCTCGAAGCCCGAATGTGTCCTCCGACAGGAGTTTTGAATCGGCGAAGGTGAAGGTGCCCTGGTCGTAGGTACCGCTCCCGCCGTAGTTGACCATCTTGCCGACACCGAGATAGGTCTCGGGAGTGAGCCCGCGCGGGGGTGTGGCGTCGATTTGTTCGGTCGGGGGTGGCAAGGCGGCCTCCGGATTGGCCTGCGAAAGCAGTTGGCGGATCAACTGTTCCGTCCTGGCGTAGTCACCTTCGCCGAATTTGATGTGGCGCACCGTGCCCTCGGCGTCGATCAGGTACTTGGCCGGCCAGTAGCGGTTGCGGTAGTTCGTCCAGGTCGAGTAGTTGGTGTCGAGCGCGATGGGATAGGTGATGCCCAGGTCTCGGGCACCGCTTGCGACGTTGTCCGGTACCCGTTCGAAGGCGTACTCCGGGGTGTGCACACCGATCACCTCCAGCCCGGCCTCCCGGTACGCGGTATACCAGTCGACGACGTGCGGGATCGCCCGCTGACAGTTGATGCACGAGTACGCCCAGAAGTCGACCAGAACCACCTTGCCGCGCAACGCTTTCAGATCGACCGGGCCGGCCCCGGGCGTGTTCTGCCAGGCGGTGATGCCCGTCAGGTCCGGCGCCGGCCCACAACTCTCGAGTTCGGGAGCGCCGTTGCTGCAGTTGGACAGCAGCCTGTTCTGGTCGTTGACCAGCCCGCCGAGGTTGAGTTGTTGCCGGATCTTTTCGTCACCGCCGACCCGCTCCTGCAGGGTGCTCGTGTAGTCCGGGATGGCACGCTGAAGCGCGGCCGGCAGGTTGAGCGCCAACGCGAGTGCCAGCAGAATCGTGACCACCCCGGCGGCGATGCGGATCTGGCGCTGGCGGTTTCGGAAGGCCGCGACCCGTTCCGCGACGCGACGGCCCGCGAGTGCGAAGAACAGCAGAGGCAGCGCGGCACCGACGGCGAAGGACAGGGTCAACGCCACGGTGGCGATGCCGATGCTGCCGGTGGCCCCCGCGATGATGATGGCGGCCAGCACCGGTCCCGCGCACGGCACGTACAGGACGCCGAGCGCCAAACCGAGACCGAACCCGCCTCGGCCGGAACCGAACTGCTTCTGCGGTAGTCGCGTGAACGGCTTTTCCAGCAGCGCCTCGAACTTGGGGAAGATCAGGCCGGCGCCGATGGCGGTGAGCGCGACCAGCGCGACCCAGCGGATCGCGTCCTGCGGCAGGGAAAGCAGCGACAGCACCGTCGAACCGAGCAGCGTCACGGTCGAGAAGCTGACCACCAGCCCGGCGATCACCAGGTAGGGCCGCAGCCGCTCGACGAGGGAAGGCCGTGTTGCGGTGGCGGTGGCTGCCCCGGGGGCCGCGGTTGCACCCGCCTCGAGGCGAGCGGTCTGCGTGCCGGAGAAGAAGATCACCGGCAGCACGGGCAGGATGCACGGCGAGATGCCGGTGATCAGCCCGCCGAGGAAGCCGATGAGAACGAGGGTGAACATTCGCGGTCCTTCAAGAGGCGAGCGGACGCGGAATCGCGCATGTGGAGTTCAAGCGATTCCGCGCCCGCTCGCGGTCGGTTGGCCTATGAGGCGGCCGGGGGCATCAGGACGGTGTCGATCATGTACACCGTCGCGTTGGCGGTCGACACCCCGCCACACACCAGGCCTGCGTCGTTGACCTTGAGACCGGCGCCCTCGCCGGTGACCGAGACGTTGGCGCCCTGGACGGTCTTGTGGTCGCCGGGGACCTGCGCCGGGCTGGCCTGCCCGGGCACCACGTGGTAGGTGAGGATGCTGGTCAGCAGCTCACTGTCGGTCTTGAGGGTCTCGATGGTGGCCGGATCGATCTTTCCGAACGCCTCATCGGTCGGGGCGAAGACGGTGAACTCCCCGCCGTTGAGCGTGTCGACGAGGTTGACGTTCGGGTTGAGCTGTCCGGACAGCGCCTGCGTCAGCGTCGTGAGCATCGGGTTGTTCGACGCGGCGACAGTCACCGGGTCCTGCGCCATTCCGGCCACCGAGCCCGGACCCGAGGGCACTTGCTCGGCGTACGTCGCACAACCGGCGCCCACCAAATCGGCGGCCGGGTCCATGGACTGCTCCATCGGTGCGGGCGCGACGCTGGTCGGCGTCGACTCCACCGCGGCTGAGGGCGCCGCGGAGGTGGCGTCGTTCGAACACGCCGAGAGGGTCAGGATCGCGGCCGCGGCCACCCCCGCCGCGGATACGGACTTGCCGAAGTTGATCTTCATGCGCTGCTCCCTTGTCGTGGACGGGTTGGTGCCGTCCTCTGCTGTGACACCGGGAATTCGGACCGCGGCGGTGAGCGGATGGGTCCCGTCAGATTCGCGTCACAATTCGACGGCGGATGACGCCCTCCCTCGGCAGGGCTGACGAGTGGGCGCCGGCAGGCGGCACAATGGTTCGGTGAGTATTTCCGGCGGAGCCGAGCGCGGCGACGGGGCGTCAGGCCGGCGACGCGTTCTGATCCTCGGCAGCACCGGATCGATCGGGACGCAGGCGCTCGACGTCATCGCCGCCAACCCCGACCGCTTCGAGGTGGTCGGCCTGGCCGCCGGCGGCGCCAACCCGGACCTGCTGGCGCGGCAGCGTGCAACGACCGGTGTGACCAATATCGCGGTCGCCGACCAGGTGGCCGCCGCCCGCGTCGGAGACGTCACGTACGCAGGACCCGGCGCCGTCACCGCGCTCGTCGAGAACACCGATGCCGACGTCGTGCTCAACGCGCTCGTCGGCGCGCTGGGGCTGCAGCCGACGCTGGCCGCGCTCGGGACCGGTGCACGCCTGGCGCTGGCGAACAAGGAGTCGCTCGTCGCCGGTGGCCCCTTGGTGCTCAAGGCCGCCCGACCAGGTCAGATCGTGCCCGTGGACTCCGAACACTCGGCGATGGCGCAGTGCCTGCGCGCAGGTGGCCCCGACGAAGTGGCCAAGATCGTGCTGACCGCATCGGGCGGTCCCTTCCGCGGTTGGGACGCCGAGCGGCTGGAGTCAGTGACCCCCGAGCAGGCCGGCGCCCACCCGACCTGGTCGATGGGGCCGATGAACACGCTCAACTCGGCGTCGCTGGTCAACAAGGGGCTGGAGCTGATCGAGACGCACCTGCTGTTCGGCGTGCCCTACGACCGCATCGAGGTGGTGGTGCACCCGCAGTCGATCGTGCACTCGATGGTCACGTTCACCGACGGTTCGACGGTGGCGCAGGCCAGCCCGCCGGATATGAAGCTGCCGATCGCGCTGGCCCTCGGGTGGCCGCAGAGGGTTCCCGCGGCGGCGTTGGCCTGCGACTTCAGCACCGCCTCGACCTGGGATTTCGAGCCGCTCGACGATGAGGTCTTCCCCGCCGTGGCGCTGGCCCGTCACGCCGGGGAAGGGGGTGGCTGCCTGACGGCGGTCTACAACGCCGCCAACGAGGAGGCGGCCGCGGCGTTCCTCGACGGGCGTATCCGCTTCCCGGAGATCGTGCGCACCATCGACGACGTGCTGCGCGCTGCCGACCAGTGGGCCGCCGAACCAGCTACCGTGGATGACGTACTTGACGCCCAGCAGTGGGCGCGTGACCGTGCCGCGCGCGCGGTCGAGCGGAAGGTAATCAGCACCAGATGATGTGGCTCACCGGTGTCGTGCTGTTCGCACTGGCCATCTTGGTTTCGGTGGCGCTGCATGAATGCGGCCACATGTGGGTGGCGCGCGCCACCGGAATGAAGGTGCGCCGCTACTTCGTGGGCTTCGGTCCGACGCTGTGGGCGACGTGGCGGGCGAACAAACTCGGGGACCGCACCGAGTACGGCGTCAAGGCGGTCCCGCTGGGCGGATTCTGCGACATCGCGGGCATGACCTCGGTGGAGGAACTCGCGCCCGACGAGCAGGACCGCGCGATGTACAAGCAGAAGACGTGGAAGCGCGTCGCGGTGTTGGCCGCCGGGCCGGGGATGAACTTCGTCATCGGCCTGGTGCTGATCTACGGCATCGCCGTGGTGTGGGGCCTGCCCAACCTGCACGCGCCGACCACGGCGATCGTCGGTGAGACGTCGTGCGTGAAGGCCGAAGTCAGCAGGGGTCAGCTCGGTGACTGCCTGGCGCCCTCGCCGGCCGCGGCCGCGGGCATCCAAGCCGGGGACACGGTGGTCAAGATCGGCGATACGCCCGTGGCGAACTTCGACGAGTTGGTCACCGCCGTCCGCGCGCTCGACGGTCCGACCGAGTTCACCGTGCAGCGCGACGGCGATGAGTTCACCACCCTCGTCGACGTCGTCCCCGCCCAGCGCTGGGTCGCCAAGGGCGAGGTGGCCGAACCGGTTCCGGTGGGCACGGTCGGTATCACCGCGGCGCAGTTCGGGCCCACGCAGTACAACGCGCTGTCGGCGGCACCCGCGACGATCGCGTTCACCGGCGACCTGGCCGTGGAGATCGGTAAGTCGCTGGCCAAGCTGCCGACCAAGATGGGCGCGCTGGTGCGCTCCATCGGCGGTGAGGAGCGTGACCCCGAAACACCGATCAGCGTCGTCGGCGCCAGCATCATCGGCGGCGACGCCGTGGACCAGGGGCTGTGGGTGGCGTTCTGGTTCTTCTTGGCGCAGTTGAACTTCGTGCTCGGCGCGATCAACCTGGTACCGCTGCTGCCGTTCGACGGTGGCCACATCGCGATCGCGTTCTACGAGAAGATCCGCAACACGATCCGGTCGGCACGCGGCAAAGTGGCCGCGGCTCCGGTCAACTATCTGCGGCTGATGCCCGCCACGTACGTGATCCTCGTCGTGGTGGCCGGCTACATGCTGTTGACCGTGACCGCCGACTTCGTCAACCCCATCAGAATCTTCCAGTAAGCAGTAGGAGAGTAAATGGCCTCCGGCCAACAAATCGGACTGGGCATGCCGGCGCCCCCGGCGCCGGTTCTGGCGCCCCGACGAAATACCCGTCAATTGATGGTCGGCGATGTCGGCATCGGCAGCGACCACCCGATCGCGGTGCAGTCCATGTGCACCACCAAGACCCACGACGTCAACTCCACGTTGCAGCAGATCGCCGAACTGACCGCGTCGGGTTGCGACATCGTGCGGGTGGCGTGCCCGCGTCAGGAGGACGCCGACGCGCTCGCCGAGATCGCCCGGCACAGCCAGATTCCGGTGATCGCCGACATCCATTTCCAACCGAAGTACATCTTCGCCGCCATCGACGCCGGCTGCGCGGCCGTGCGCGTCAACCCCGGCAACATCAAGGAGTTCGACGGCCGGGTCGGCGAGGTCGCCAAGGCCGCGGGCGCGGCGGGCATCCCGATCCGCATCGGCGTCAACGCCGGATCGCTGGACAAGCGCTTCATGGAGAAGTACGGCAAGGCCACACCCGAGGCGCTGGTCGAGTCCGCGCTGTGGGAGGCGTCGCTGTTCGAGGAGCACGGCTTCGGCGACATCAAGATCAGCGTCAAGCACAACGACCCCGTCGTGATGGTGGCCGCCTACGAACAGCTGGCCGCGCAGTGCGACTACCCGCTGCATCTGGGCGTCACCGAGGCGGGCCCGGCGTTCCAGGGCACGATCAAGTCGGCGGTCGCGTTCGGCGCACTGCTGTCCAAGGGCATCGGCGACACCATCCGCGTCTCGCTGTCGGCGCCGCCCGCCGAAGAGGTCAAGGTGGGCAACCAGATCCTCGAATCGCTGAACCTGCGTCCGCGGTCGCTGGAGATCGTGTCGTGCCCGTCGTGTGGGCGCGCCCAGGTCGACGTCTACTCGTTGGCCAACGAGGTCACCGCCGGACTGGAGGGGATGGACGTTCCGCTGCGCGTCGCCGTGATGGGTTGTGTCGTCAACGGTCCCGGCGAGGCGCGCGAGGCCGACCTCGGGGTGGCGTCCGGCAACGGCAAGGGTCAGATCTTCGTCAAGGGCGAGGTCATCAAGACCGTCCCCGAGGCCCAGATCGTCGAGACGCTGATCGAAGAGGCAATGAGGTTGGCCTCAGAAATCAACACAGAGCGGGGAACAGATGCCAGCGGTTCGCCGGTCGTGACCGTAAGCTGAATGTGATCCCAAACACCGGGTAGACCGCCCGGTGTCGGCGAGAAAGAGATCCCATGTCGGCACCGCCGCTGTTTCGTCACGTTGACGAACGACGGGTCTCGGTGGTGCGTGACGTCGGCGCCGTGATGCGGGTGCTCGACGAGGATCCGATCGGCTCATGCATGGTCGCCTGCCGGGTGGCCGAATACGGTGTGGAACCTTCGGCGATCGGCGGGGAGCTGTGGACGCGGCGCAGACCCACCGAATCGCTGTGCTACGCCGGTGCGAACCTGATTCCGTTGCGCGGGGACATGATTGACCTTCATGCGTTCGCCGAGAAGGCGATGAGCACCGCGCGTCGCTGCTCCTCGCTGGTCGGGCGGGCCGAGTTGGTGCTGCCGATGTGGCGTCGCCTCGAGAACGCCTGGGGTGCCGCCCGCGATGTGCGTGAGCATCAGCCGCTTCTGGCGTTGAGCACACCGCCGTCGTGTGCGACCGATCCCGCCGTACGCCAGGTGCGTGCCGACGAACTCGACGCCTACCTCGTCGCCTCGATCGACATGTTCATCGGTGAGGTCGGCATCGACCCGCGGCTCGGCGACGGAGGCAGGGGATACCGCAGGCGGGTCGCCGGTCTGATCGCTGCGGGCCGGGCGTGGGCCCGCTTCGAGCGCGGCGAGGTGGTGTTCAAGGCCGAGGTCGGTTCGCAGTCGCCGACGGTCGGACAGATCCAGGGCGTGTGGGTGCACCCCGACTGGCGCGGGCATGGTCTGGGCGCCACGGGCACCGCCACGCTGGCCGACGCGGTGGTCCGGTCCGGGCGCACGGCGAGCCTGTACGTCAACGACTTCAACACCGTCGCGCGGGCCACCTATGAGCGCGTCGGCTTCCAACAGGTGGGAACGTTCGCGACCGTTCTGCTCGACTGACCGTTCCGGGCGCCCGACTCATTTACGCTCACGGCATGGCTGACGACGACCGGACAATCGCGCGCAGGGAGATCGCCGACACGATGGTTCGCGCGCTGGAACGGCGGCACGAACTGCTCGACGTCATCGTCGATTCCGAGGACTATGACGCCGCGATCGAGGCGATCGCGAGCATGCTCGGCGCATCGCACACGGCCGCCGAGGCGGTGCTGCGGCTGTCGTTCGATCGGCTGACCAAGGTGTCGCGGCGCCGGATCGCCGCCGAACTCGAGGACCTCAACAACCAGCTCAGCTTCACCATGGGTGAGCCGGCACGCAGCGCGGACAGCATGGCGCTGCGCCCGTTCCTCGCCGACGCCGATCGCGACATCTTCGCCGCACGCACCCAGGACGTGCGCGAGGCGGGCGACGGGTCGCGCGCCCCCGCGGGCGACCTCGACGACGAGATCCGCGCCGGCCTGCGACGCGTCGACGCGGAAGAGGCGGCTTGGCTGGTCGCGGTGCACGGCTCCGAGAAGATCGGGATGGTGTTCGGCGACCTGGTCTCCGGTGAGGTCAACGTGCGGATCTGGATCCACCCCGACCATCGCAAGCAGGGTTACGGCACCGCGGCGCTGCGCAAGTCGCGCTCGGAGATGGCCGCCTACTTCCCGGGAGTGCCGCTGGTGGTGCGGGCACCGGCCGCGGGCTGACATTCGGCGCCGGGCCGACCGCGGGCTGAGGCGCCAGGCGCGCCGACCGGCAGACGGCCGCGGGCGCGCCGACCGGCAGACGGCCCCAGGCGCCGATTCGCCCTTAAGGGGTTGATCTCACGCGCCAGGTGCGTGCAATCAACCCGTTAAGCCGCCCAATCGGAGAACCGACTCGCAAAAATCGGTGCGCCTACCGGGATTGCAGGTCTCGACTTCGTAACATCTGCCCCAATGGCATCTTCAGTAACACGCATCATGAGCTTGGCCGCGGTCGGAATCGTGGCCGCCGGCCTCAACAGCGCCTGTACGCCCAAGCCCGCCGGGCCCGAGACCGCCGCCGAGAAGTTCTTCGCGGCGCTCGCGACCGGGGACACCGCGGGCGCGGCCGAACTCAGCGATCGGCCCGCCGATGCGCGCGAAGACCTCAACGAGGCGTGGGCCGGGCTGCAAGCCACCCACGTGGACACGCAGATCCTGGGCTCCAAGTACGCGATGGACACCGGCAGCGTCACCTACCGCTACACATGGCATCTGCCCAAGGACCGGACCTGGACCTACGACGGACAGCTGAACATGGTCCGCGACGAAGGCCGCTGGATCGTGCGGTGGAGCGCCACCGGCCTGCACCCGCGCCTCGGCGAGAACCAGACCTTCGCGCTGCGCGCCGACGCGCCACCGCGGGCGTCGGTGATCGAACGCGGCGGTACCGAGGTGCTGGTGCCCGGATACCTGTACAGCTACTCGCTGGACGCCCGGGCGGCGGGCGGGTCGCTGATGCAGACCGCCCGGGCCGTCGTGGATGCCTTGCGGCCATTCGACAACACGCTCGACCCGCAGCGGCTCGCCGAGCAGGCCAGCTCATCCAAGCAGCCGCTGAACCTGATCACGCTACGTAAGTCCGACCACGACCCGGTGGCCGCCGCGATCGGTGCGCAACCCGGTGTGGTCATCACGCCGCTTGCCGAAATGCTGCCCACCGACGAGAAATTCGCGCCGGCGATCGTCGGCGAGGTCAAGCGGGCGGTCGCGGGTGAACTCGGCGGAAACGCGGGGTGGCGGGTGGTCACCGTCAACCAGAACGGCGTCGACGTCGACGTGCTCAACGAGGTGGCGGGTGATCCCGCGCCCTCGATCCGGATCAGCCTCGACCGTTCGGTGCAGAACGCCGCGCAGAACGCGGTCAACTTCACCGGCAAGAAGGCGATGATCGTCGTGATCAAACCGTCGACCGGTGAGATCCTGGCCGTCGCGCAGAACGCGGCCGCCGACACCGAAGGCCTCATCGCCACCACCGGCCTGTATCCACCCGGTTCGACGTTCAAGATGGTGACCGCCGGGGCGGCCATCGAGCGCGATATGGCCACTCCCAACACGATGCTTCCGTGCCCCGGCACGATGGACATCGGCCACCGCACGGTGCCCAACTACGGCGGCTTCGACCTCGGCACCGTGCCGATGTCGCGGGCGTTCGCCAGTTCCTGCAACACCACCTTCGCCGAGCTGGCCAGCCGGATGCCGCCGCGCGGGTTGACGATGGCCGCGGCCAAGTACGGCCTTGGCGCCGATTACGACATCCCCGGCCTGAGGACCGTGACCGGTTCCGTGCCCCCCACCGTCGACCTCGCCGAGCGCACCGAGGACGGCTTCGGTCAGGGCAAGGTGCTGGCCAGCCCGTTCGGTATGGCGCTGGCCGCGGCGACCGTCGCGGCCGGGAAAACCCCTGTCCCGCAACTGATTCAGGGTAAAGAAACGGAGATCGCCGAGGGCCCGGCGCCGATGGACCCGAAGATCGTCGAAGGGCTGCGGCCGATGATGCGGCTGGTGGTGACCAACGGCACCGCCGAGGATCTACAGGGTGCGGGCGACGTGCGCGGCAAGACCGGTGAGGCCGAGTTCGCGGGCGGATCGCACTCGTGGTTCGCCGGATACCGCGGCGACATGGCCTTCGCCGCGATGATCGTCGGGGGCGGGTCCTCGGAGTACGCGGTGCGGATGCTCAAGGGCATGCTCGACGGGCTGCCGCCGGACTACCTGGCCTGATCGGGCGTCGTCGCCGTACCGTGGAACGTGCGATGACCGAGATCAACCACGACGCCATGCGCGTCTCCGACGCCGACCGCAACGGCACGCTGCGACGACTGCACAACGCCGTCGCGCTGGGCCTGATCGACATCGAGGAGTTCGAGGAGCGCTCGGCGGCGGTGGCGCGGGCGCGCCTGCACTCGGACCTGGACGCGCTGGTGGGCGACCTGCCCGGCCCGGGTGCCATCGTCACCTCGGCCGCCGATCGCGTCGAGCTGCGTGGTGTGCTCGGCTCCCTCAAGCGGCACGGCGAATGGACGGTGCCGAGCCGGCTGGCCCTGCACCGGCGGATGGGTTCGGTGGACTTGGACCTGACCCGGGCGCGCTTTGCCGGGCCGATGGTCGTCATCGAGCTCGACCTCAAGTTCGGGGGGCTTGAACTGCGGCTGCCCGACGGGGCCAGCGCCTCCATCGACGACGTCGAGGTCAACGTGGGCAGCGCCCGCGATCACCGCAGGGACGCGCCGGCCGAAGGCAACCCGCACGTCATCCTGACCGGCAAGGTGGTCTGCGGCTCGGTGGACGTCCGCGGGCCGCGCCGGTCCTGGCGGCTCACCCCGTTCGACCGGCGCTGACCTCGTCTACCCTGTTGACATGCCCGTTCGTACCGCACTCCGCCCCGGCGTGGTCTCGCCGACGCTGCCGGTGCCCGCGTCGATTCCACGGCCGGAGTACGCCTGGAAGCAGACCGTCGACGAGGGCAGCGAGCCGTGGGTGCAGACGCCCGAGGTGATCGAGAAGATGCGCGTCGCGGGCCGCATCGCGGCGCGTGCGCTGGCCGAGGCGGGTAAAGCCGTCGCACCCGGCGTCACGACCGACGAGCTGGACCGCATCGCCCACGAGTACATGATCGATCACGGCGCCTACCCGTCGACCCTCGGCTACAAGGGTTTCCCGAAGTCCTGCTGCACCTCGCTCAACGAGATCATCTGCCACGGCATCCCGGACTCGACGGTCATCGAGGACGGCGACATCGTCAACATCGACGTGACCGCCTACATCGACGGTGTGCACGGAGACACCAACGCGACCTTCCTGGCGGGCGACGTCTCCGAGGAACACCGCCTGCTCGTGGAGCGCACGCACGAGGCGACCATGCGCGCGATCAAGGCCGTCAAACCCGGACGGCAGCTGTCGGTCGTCGGGCGGGTCATCGAGTCCTACGCGAACCGATTCGGCTACAACGTGGTTCGCGACTTCACCGGCCACGGCATCGGCACCACGTTCCACAACGGCCTGGTCGTCCTGCACTACGACCAGCCCGCGGTGGACACAGTCCTGGAGCCGGGTATGACGTTCACCATCGAGCCGATGATCAACCTCGGCGGCCTGGACTACGAGATCTGGGACGACGGTTGGACCGTCGCCACCACCGACAAGAGGTGGACCGCGCAGTTCGAGCACACGCTGGTGGTCACCGACGACGGCGCCGAGATCCTGACAGTCGCCGACTAGAACGCTCGACTGTGAATCCGACGACGCCCAGACACGCAGTCGCGTCGCCTGATTCACAACCGGCGGGCGGCGCCCTGCTGGTGGCAGGCACCACCTCGGACGCCGGCAAGTCGATGGTGGTGGCCGGCCTGTGTCGGCTGTTGGCGCGCAAGGGTATTCGCGTCGCACCGTTCAAGGCGCAGAACATGTCGAACAACTCCGCGGTCACCGTCGACGGCGGCGAGATCGGCCGGGCCCAGGCGATGCAGGCCCGCGCCGCCGGTCTGGCGCCGCACACCCGGTTCAACCCGATCCTGCTCAAACCCGGCAGCGACCGCACCTCACAGCTGGTGGTGCGCGGTCGGGTGGTCGACACCGTCAGCGCGCGCGACTACATCGACCACCGCGACCGCCTGGGCACGGTCGTCGCAGGCGAACTGGAGCAGCTGCGCGCCGAATTCGACGCCGTCATCTGCGAGGGTGCCGGCTCGCCCGCCGAAATCAACTTGCGGGCAACCGATCTGGCGAACATGGGGTTGGCGCGCGCCGCGGGGCTTCCGGTGATCGTGGTCGGCGACATCGACCGCGGCGGTGTGCTCGCACACCTCTACGGCACCGTCGCGGTGTTGGAACCCGAAGACCAGCGGTTGATCGCCGGTTTCGTGGTCAACAAGTTTCGCGGTGACCCGTCGCTGCTTGCGCCCGGCCTGGCGCAACTGCAGGAGTTGTCGGGGCGGCCGACCTACGGCGTCATCCCGTATGCCGAGGGCTTGTGGCTGGACACCGAGGACTCTGTCTCGGTGGTGGCCCGTCGCGTGGTCGGTGAACCGCAACCCCCGCGGGGTGAGCAGTGGTTGCGGGTTGCCGCGATCCGGTTGCCCCGCATCTCGAACTCGACCGATGTCGAAGCCCTCGCGTGCGAACCGGGTGTGCTGGTCCGCTGGGTCAGTGAACCCGCCGATCTCGTCGACGTGGACGTGGTCGTGATCCCCGGCAGCAAGGCCACCGTCGCCGACCTGGATTGGCTGCGCCGCAGCGGGCTTGCCGACGCGGTGAGCGCACACGCCACGCGCGGCCTGCCGGTGCTGGGGGTGTGCGGCGGCTTCCAGATGCTGTGCGCGCACATCGACGATTCGGTGGAGTCCGGTGCTGGCGTCGTGGCGGGCCTGGACCTGCTCGACGCCGACGTCGTCTTCGCAGCCGAAAAGACCGTGCGCCGTCACGAAGAAGCGTTGTCCGGCTATGAGATTCACCACGGTCAGATCGTCCGCTCGACGGAGGAACAGTGGCTCGGGGTCGGCCTGCGGCGCGAGGCGGTGTACGGCACCCACTGGCACGGTGTGCTCGACAACGACGACGTGCGGCGCTCCTGGCTGGTCGAGGTCGCAGCGGCCGCCGGCCGCAGTGGGTTCGTCGTGACCGACGATGTCGACGTCGGTGCTCGCCGCGATGCGCAACTGGATCTGATGGCCGACCTGCTGACCAGCCACCTCGACGTGGACGCGGTGCTGACCCTGCTCGAGGACGGCGCCCCGGCCCGGCCCGACATCGTGACGGGACTGCGGCGATGAACCGGCGACTCGCCGTGGCGGTGGTGCTCACCGCGCTGACATCGACCGGTTGCGCGCACGCGATCGAGGGCTCGCCGACCTGGCCCGGCGCCCGCCTGGACAGAGCGCTGCTCACCGCGGCCGACTTCCCGCAGGGGGTGCAGTTCGACCATGTCGTCCGCGAACCCGGCCGGGGTGGTGACGGGGCGGGCGCCCCTCCGGCCATGCTGTCCCGACCGGCGGGGTGCTCTGAGGGACTCACCCGGGTGATCGCCCAGTCCGGGGAGCGCGGTCCGGGCAGCGCGAAAGAGTACGTCGTCGGCTACGACGGCGCCCGCATTGTGATGACCGTGCTGACATGGCGTCTGGATCTGGACAAACTGGCGGCGACGGCCGAGCGGTGCTCGCGCTTCGAGACGTTCTTCGACGAGTCCTCGCCGGGCATCCCGATGACGACGACCAGGATGGATCCACCTCGCGCCGACGCGCTCGTCTACGAGCAGACCATGCAACTCGGCGGGGTCGACAGCAGCGTCTACTTCACCTTCGAGAACATCGGGACCATGGCGGTGTACGGCGTCGCGTTCCCGACTCCGAATCCGACGATTCCGGTCAAAGCCACGCTGCCCCAGACCTTTCTGGACATCGCGACCGAGCAGGCCGAGCGCGTCGCTGCGCTCTGAATCGCCCGTTCACTCCCGGCGAAACGACCGCGTCGGCCCGTGGACCGCTGTAGCGTGGCCCAATGCCATCCACCACGGTCGCCGTCGAGGGTTTCAGCGTGCCCGTCGACGTCTCCGGTCCCGACAAGGGATCGGTGGTGGTGGTGCTCGGGGCGGGTCATCAACCGGCCGCGGCCTATGACGCCGTGTGTCAGCGGCTGCACACCGCGTCGTTGCGGACCGTCGTCGTCCCGCCCGATCCTCGGCTGACCGCCAAGTCGGTCGTTGCCATCCTCGACGCTCTCGGCGTGAAATGGGCGCTGTTGGTGGGGGACCGCGTCGGAGGCGAGCTGGCGTGGGAACTGGCCGCCACCCGGCTCGACCGGTTCATCGGGTTGGTCGTCATCGACCGCGGCCATCCGCGCGTCGCCGACGCCGCGGGCGTGATCCGCGACGAGCACTGCCCGCCGGTGGAGATGAACACCACGGCTCTGGTCAGCACCCCCGCCGCGCGCGCGGTCGCCAAGGCCAGTCAGCGCTACGTGTACGGCGACTACCGGATGGTCGACCTGCTGGGCAGGCGCAACGCCGCGGAGTCCACGGCGCAGCTGGCCGCCGAGATCGTGATGCGCACCAGCACCTGGTGAGTCAGGCGGGCGACTCCTCGGGCGTCCACGCCTGCGGCAACGCGGGGCTCCCCGGGAACAGGAAGTCGACGAAAGCCTTTGCGGTGGGCTGTGGTTCGTGATTGGCCAACCCGGGGCGCTCGTTGGCCTCGATGAAGACGTACTCCGGCTCGGTGACGTCGGGGACCAGCAGATCGATCCCGGTGACGGGTATGCCGATCGCGTGCGCGGCCCGCACCGCGACGTCACACAGGTGAGGGTGCACCTTCGCGGTGACGTCGTGAATGGTGCCGCCCTGGTGCAGGTTCGCGGTGCGCCGCACTCGCAACCGCTCACCTTCGGGAAGTACGTCGTCGAACGACCAACCCGCTTCGGTGACCGTTGACTCGGTGACCGCGTCGATCGGGATGCGGGATTCACCGCCCGTGGCCGCCGCCCGGCGCCGGCTCTGCGCCTCGATCAGCTCGCGCACCGTGTGGTGTCCGGTCCCGACGACCTCGGCGGGCCTGCGTAGTGCTGCGGCCACCACCTTGCCGTCGATGACCACCAGCCGCAGGTCGTCGCCCGGTGCCCGCTGCTCGATCAGCACGTGCGGGTGTTCCTGGCGGGCGCGAGCCAGCGCTGCATCCAAGTCCTCGGCGCTGCTGATACCGACGGTGATGCCCTTGCCCTGCTCACCCCGGGTCGGTTTGACCACGACGTCACCGACCTCCTCGAGGAACTCGTGATCCCGCTTGTCGAAGGTCGCCAACCTGCCCTTGGGCACCGCGATGCCGGCCTCGGCCACCAGTCGCCTGGTGAGTCGCTTGTCGTCGCAGCGCGCCATCGCCACCGCGGAGGTGAACTCCGACAAGGATTCCCGGGTGATGACGGTGCGGCCGCCGTGCGACAGGCGCATCTCGCCGGCTTCGGCGTCGAGCACCTCGACCCAGATGCCGCGGCGCATCGCCTCGTCGGCGATGATCCGCGCGTACGGATTGAGGTCTTCCACGGTTTCGGGTGGATGGGTGAACAGCGGTTCGTTGATCGCGTTCTTCCGCTTGACCGCCATCACCGGCACCCGCTCGAAACCGAGCTTCTCGTAAAGCGAGATCGCCGCGGCGTTGTCATGGCTGACCGACAGGTCCATGTAGGCGCGGCCACGTTCGCGGTAGATCGCGGCCAGCGCCCGGGTGAGCGCGGCGCCGACACCGGGCAGGCTCGTCGTCGGGTCGACGGCCAGCGTCCACAGGCTCGAACCGTTCTCCGGATCGGAGAACAGCCGTTTGTGGTCGACACCGGTCACGGTGCCCAGCACGGAGCCGTCGTCGTCACGCACCGCGACCAGGTAGTCGAGGGCGTCCTGGGTCTGGTGGTTGTTCCACAGCACGTCGACGGGCGCGGGCACCATGCCGCAGCGCACGTACACGCGGTTCATCTCGTCGGCGTCGTCGGCGCTCTGCAGGGAGCGCACCGAGAACCCGGTCGGCGACTTGCCGGGGTCGGGGTCCTCGGTGAACCGGAGCCGGTAGGTGTGGCTGGGGTCGATGAACAGTTCGGCGGGCGCCATCGACACCAGGACGTGGGGTTCGCGGGCGTAGATGCAGATGTCGCGTCTGCCGTGTCCCTCATGCCTGAGCACCTCGGCCAGCTTGCCGGGGTCGGTGAACGTCTGGCCGAAAATGAGCCGCCCCCAACCCATTTCGATGACGACGTCGTCGGCCATCGCGTCGACGAGATGCTGCGGTGACGCGTCGTGCAAGCCGAGGGTGATCGCTTCGGTCTGCTCTGCGTCGGGTCCGAGCGCCGTCATGCCGCGGGCCCCGTGATGCCGTGTCGCTGCAACCACAGTTCGAGCAGCGCCAGTTGCCACAGTTCGTTTCCGCGCAGCGGCGTCAGGCGTCCGTTCGGGTCGGCGAGCAACCGGTCGATCGCGGCGGGTCGGAACAGGGCGCGTTCCTTTGCGGCGGGCGCGTACAGCGCGTCACGCACCATGTCCAGGTACGGGCCCTCGAGATGGGTGAGCGCAGGCACCGGGAAGTAGCCCTTCGGTCGGTCGATGACGTCGGACGGAATCACCTGGCGCGCGGCCTGCTTCAACACACCCTTGCCTTCGTGCGCGATCTTCAGCTCGGGTGGACACGTGGCGGCGAGCTCGACGAGTTCGTGGTCGAGGAACGGCACGCGACCCTCGAGACCCCACGCCATGGTCATGTTGTCGACGCGCTTGACCGGATCGTCGACGAGCATGACGGTGGTGTCCAGGCGCAGACCGCGGTCGATGCCGGTCTCGGCGCCCGCCCGCGCGAAGTGCTCGGTGACGAAGTCCAGGCTCGGGTCGCCGTCGACGGCGAACGCCGGTGTCACCAGCGCGTCGTAGCCCGCGCGGTCGCGGTCGAAGAACGCCTTGCGGTAGCTGGCCACCGCTCCCTCGACCGTGGCCGCGTCCGGGCCGCCCAGCGGGGGATACCAGTGGTATCCGGCGAACACCTCGTCGGCGCCCTGACCCGATTGCACGACCTTGACGTGCTTGGCCACCTCCTGGCTGAGCAGATAGAACGCGACGCAGTCGTGGCTGACCATCGGTTCGCTCATGGCGCCGATCGCCCCGTCGAGTGCGGGCAGCATGCGGTCGGTGCCGATGCGGATCTGGTGGTGGTCGGTGCCGAACCGCTCGGCGATGATGTCGGAGTATTTGAATTCGTCGCCGGCCACACCGCCGACCGATTCGAAGCCGATCGAGAACGTCGCCAGCCCGTGCTGACCCGCCTCGGCGAGCAGGCCGACGATCAGGCTGGAGTCGACGCCGCCGGAGAGCAGGCACCCCACCGGAACGTCGGCGACCAGGCGTCGGTCGACGGCGACGCGCAACGCGTCGAGAACGGCGTCCTCCCAGTCCTTTTCGGACCAGTCGGCCCGGTCGGGGTTGCGGGTGAAGTCGGGCTCCCAGTACGTCCTCGTCGTGCGGCGGCCGTCCGGCTCGATCGCGATCAGCGACGCCGGCGGCACTTTGGTGACACCACGCAGAATCGTGCGCGGGGCGGGCACCACCGAGTGGAACGTCATGTAGTGGTGCAGCGCGATCGGATCGATGCGGGTGTCGATGTCGCCGCCGGCGAGCAGGGCGGGCAGCGACGAGGCGAACCGGATGCGGTTGGAATTCTCGCTGATGTACAGCGGTTTGATGCCGAGCCGGTCGCGGCCGAGCAGCACCCGGCCGCTGTCGCGCTCGACGATCGCGAACGCGAACATGCCGAAGAGGTGGTCGACGAACCGGTCGCCCCAGTGGTGATACGCCTTGAGCAGCACCTCGGTGTCGCTGTGCGAGAAGAACCGGTAGCCGTGTTCGCTGAGTTCGCGGCGCAGCTGCTTGTAATTGTAGATGCAGCCGTTCCACGCGATCGCCAACCCCAGCTCGGAGTCGAGCATGGGTTGGCCGCCCGCTTCGGACAGATCGATGATTTTCAGGCGACGGTGACCTAGCGCGACCCTGCCCTGTGACCACGCGCCCGCCGAGTCGGGACCCCTGGGTGTCATCGCCTCGGCCATCGCCGAGACAGCTGCTACATCAGGTACCCGGCCGTCGAGACGCACCTCGCCGGTGGCTCCACACACGCCCTCGACATTACCCTTGTTGACGGCAGCGAAACCTGTTACGGGTGTGACGTGGGTCTAGTTAGCGCTGGTCGGACGGCAAAAATGCCATCGCCGTTCGCCGTCCGGGCAATATGCGGGGCCCCGGTGGCTCAGTCTGTGTGGCCCTTGAGAATCTCGTCCTCGATGGTGCCGCCGAGGCCTTCGGCGCCGGGGTCGTAACCGTGCAGGCCCCCGGTGACGGCGTACTCCTCCTCGGGCGACAGCACCAGGCGGTGCCTGCCGTAGAAGCCGAACACCAGCAGTCCCAGGACGTAGAAGATGACGATCGCGATGACCGCGGGCCGGTAGTCCGGGTTGACGAGCACGCCGACGAATGTCACCGCCGCGATGACCAGCGCGACGACCGCACCCCCGTTGCCGGTCGGGCTCACCCACGGTCGTCGGGCGTTGGGGAACTTGCGGCGCAGCAGGATGAACGAGATCATCTGCAACCCGTACGCCAGCACCGCACCCCACACCGCGATGTTGAGGACCACTGCTCCGGCACCCTCGTTGTAGTCGACGATGAGCAGCGCCACGAAACCGATGACCGCCCCCGCCAGCAGCGCGACATACGGCGTCTGCCGAGAACCGGTCAGAGACAACGTCTTCGGGTAGTAGCCGGCCCGGCTCAGCGAGTACATGTTGCGGCCGTAGGCGTACATGATGCCCTGCAGGCTGGCCAGCAGCCCGATCAACGCGAACGCCGACAGCACCGCGGCGAGGTTGGCGGGCAGGAACGCACGGAAGCCGTCGAGCAGAGGTTCGTCCGAGCTGCCCAGTGCCTCCGACCCGGTCACCGCCGGATTGAGGAAGAACACGATCGCACCGCAGCCGATGAGCGAGACCAGTCCCCAGATGCCGGCGCGGGGAATGTCGCGGGCCGGGTCGTGGGCCTCCTCGGCGGCCAGCGGGAGTTCCTCGATGCCCAGGAAGAACCACATCGCGAACGGCATCGCGTAGAGGATCGCGACCCAGCCGAACGGCAGGAACGTCGAGGAACCCGCGGCGGCCGGATCCGGCGCGATGTCGAACAGTTTGGAAAAGTCCACCGCGCCGTTGGCGATGGCCAGGATGCCGAACAACACCAGGATGCCGATCGAGATGATCGCGACGATGAGGGCGAACTTGAACGAGATCTCCGCGCCCCATGAGTTCAGCCCGACGAAGATCGCATACAGGATGATCCACCACACCCACATCGGCAGGGAGAGGTTGAACAGGTCGGTCGTGACGGCGTTGGCGTAGGAGGCCGAGAAGTAGACGATCACTGCGGTGGTGAACACGTACTCGATGGTTTCGGCGAACCCGGTGACGAAGCCGCCCCACGGTCCCATCGCGGCGCGGGCGAATGAGTAGGCCCCACCGGTATGGGGCATGGCCGCCGACATCTCCCCGATCGAGAAGAGCATGCCGAAATACATGATCACGATGACGACGGAGGCGATCGCCAAGCCGCCCCATCCGGCCGCGCCGATGCCGAAGTTCCAGCCGGAGAAGTCACCGGAGATGACCGCGGCGACGCCGATTCCCCACAGGCCCCAGAAGCCGGCGGTGCGTTTGAGTTGCCGCTTCTCGAAGTAGCCGTCGCCCGCTTGGCTGTACGTGACTCCACCCGAGCTCTTCATCTTGTCGGCCACGGATTTGGTCTCCTTCTCGCGGTGACGAGGCATAGGGAGAATAAACTTGCAAAGGTCTGGTGTCCTACCTTTGGAAGTGACATCTCGGTAAAAGACTTGCGCGCACGCCGGACCGAGTCACAGCCAATGGTTGACTACCCGCAATCTCGCGCTGTCGAAGGAAAGGCCCCACCACGGATGAGCGTCACATCGGGCATGTTGTCGCAGGCCGATCTCGAGCGCATGGTCGCAGACGGCGAGATCGACACGGTGATCGTCGCGTTCTGCGATATGCAGGGCAGGCTCACTGGCAAGCGGGTGTCGTCCCGGCTGTTCCTCGAGGAGGTCGCCGAGCACGGCGCAGAATGCTGCAACTATCTGATGGCCGTCGACGTCGACATGAACACCGTTGACGGGTACTCGATGTCGAGTTGGGAGACCGGCTACGGCGACATGGTGATGACGCCGGACTTCTCGACGCTGCGGCGCATCCCGTGGCTGCCGGGCACCGCGATGGTGATGGCCGACCTGAATTGGCACGACGGCAAACCGGTGGAGCAGGCCCCGCGAAGCATCCTCAACCGCCAGATCGACCGGCTCGCCGACCTTGGCCTGGTGCCCTATGTCGGGACCGAACTCGAGTTCATGGTGTTCGACGACGGCTTCCGCGAGGCGTGGGCCAAGGGGTACCGGGGGTTGACGGCGGCCTCGGACTACAACGTCGACTACGCGATGCTGGGCTCGACCCGGATGGAGCCGTTGCTGCGCGACATCCGGGTCGGCATGACCGGTGCGGGCATGTACTGCGAGGGCGTCAAGGGGGAGTGCAATCTCGGCCAGCAGGAGATCGCGTTCCGCTTCGACCATGCCCGTGTGACCTGTGATAACCACACGATCTACAAGAACGGCGCCAAGGAGATCGCCGACCAGCACGGCAAAAGCCTGACGTTCATGGCGAAATTCGATGAGCGCGAAGGCAACAGCTGTCATGTGCACATCTCGCTGCGGGGCGACGACGGCAGTCCAGACGGTTCAGCGGTGTTCGCCGACGAGTCCGATCCGCTCGGCATGTCGCCGATGTTCCGCAGCTTCGTGGCCGGACAGCTGGCCACCCTGCGGGAGCTGACGCTGTTCTACGCGCCGAACATCAACTCCTACAAGCGGTTCGTCGACGCCAGTTTCGCCCCGACCGCGATCGCGTGGGGTCTGGACAACCGGACCTGTGCGCTGCGCGTCGTCGGCCACGGCCACGGCATGCGGATGGAGAACCGGGCCCCGGGCGGTGACGTCAACCAGTACCTGGCCGTATCGGCGTTGATTGCCGGCGGCCTGTACGGCATCGAACGCGAACTCGAGTTGTCCGATCCCATTGAGGGCAATGCGTACACCAGTGGCGTCGAACGGCTTCCGACCACCCTCGCCGAGGCCGCGGCGCTGTTCGAGAAGTCCGAGGTCGCACGGGCCGCATTCGGCGACGAGGTCGTCGAGCACTATCTCAACAACGCCCGCGTCGAGTTGGCCGCGTTCAACGCCGCCGTCACGGACTGGGAGAGGGTTCGCGGCTTTGAGCGGCTCTGACATCCCGGCGAGACCGGTGCTCGGATTGACCACCTACCTGCAGCAGGCACAGACCGGGGTGTGGGACGTGCGGGCCAGCTTCTTGCCCGCGATCTACTTCGAGGGCGTCGAACTGGCCGGCGGCATCTCGGTTCTGCTTCCGCCGCAACGCGTTGACGACCACATCGCCGACCGGTTGCTCGACGGGCTCGACGGCGTCGTCATCACCGGTGGGCGCGACGTCGTTCCCGCTCACTACGGCCAGAACCCGCACCCGGCCACCGACGCCGACACCGAGGACAACCGACGCCGTGACCAGTTCGAGTTCGCGCTGGTGCGCGGCGCGATGCGGCGCGGCATGCCGGTGCTGGGCATCTGCCGCGGCGCCCAGGTCCTCAACGTCGCGCTGGGCGGCACACTGCACCAGCACCTGCCCGACGTCATCGGCCACACCCGCCACCAGCAGGGCAACGCGGTGTTCACCACGTCGACGGTCCGCACCCTGCCGGGCACGCGGCTGGCCGAGCTCATCGGGGAGTCGTCGGACGCGCAGTGCTACCACCACCAGGCCATCGACCGACTCGGCGACGGGCTGGTGATCAGCGCGCAGGACGACGACGGGGTCATCGAGGCGGTCGAACTACCGGGTGAGCATTTCGTGCTGGCCGTGCAGTGGCATCCCGAAGAGCGCCTCGACGACCTGCGGCTGTTCGCCGCCGTCGTCGAAGCGGCGGACGCATACGCGAGAGAAAGGGCGAATGCTTGAGCACATCCGATGTGATCAACCCGGCGACCGAGGAGCTGCTGGTTTCCGTCGAGCAGACCGACGAGGCCGCGGTCGACGATGCGGTGGCCAGGGCGAAAGCCGCACAACGGGATTGGGCGCGACAGGCGCCGGCCGAGCGGGCGGCCGCACTGCGTGCGTTCGCGGCGACGGTCGACGCGCACATCGACGAGTTGGCGGCGCTCGAGGTCGCCAACTCCGGGCACCCCATCGGTAACGCCGAGTGGGAGGCCGGCCATGCCCGCGATGTGCTGCAGTTCTACGCCGCCGCACCGGAGCGCCTGTCGGGCAAGCAGATTCCCGTCGCGGGCGGCATCGACGTGACCTTCAACGAGCCGCTCGGAGTGGTCGGCGTCATCACGCCGTGGAATTTCCCGATGACCATCGCCTCCTGGGGTTTCGCGCCCGCGCTCGCCGCGGGCAACGCGGTGCTGATCAAACCCGCCGAGTGGACGCCGCTCACCACGATCCGGCTGGGGGAGTTGGCCGTCGAGGCGGGGATCCCCGCCGACCTGTTCCGTGTGCTGCCCGGCAAGGGCTCGGTGGTCGGGGAACGCTTTGTCTCGCACCCCGACGTGCGCAAGGTCGTGTTCACCGGCTCAACCGAGGTCGGCACCCGGGTCATGGCGGGTGCGGCCAAACAGGTCAAACGGGTCACCCTCGAACTCGGCGGTAAGAGCGCCAACATCGTCTTCGAGGACTGCGACCTGGAACAGGCAGCGGCCACCGCGCCCTACGGGGTGTTCGACAACGCCGGTCAGGACTGTTGCGCGCGTAGCCGAATCCTGGTGCAGCGCACCGTCTACGACCGCTTCATGGAGCTGTTCGAGCCCGCGGTCAAGGGTGTCGTGGTCGGCGACCCGCGCGCCAAGGACACCGAGATGGGCCCGCTGGTGTCACAGGGGCACTGGAACACCGTGGCCTCGTTCGTGCCCGACGACGCGCCCGTCGCGTTCCGCGGGTCGGCTCCCTCGGGGCCCGGGTACTGGTTTCCGCCGACAGTGTTGACGCCGCAGCGCACCGACCGAACGGTGCGCGAGGAGATCTTCGGCCCGGTGGTCACCGTGCTGCCGTTCGACGACGAGGCCGACGCGATCGCGCTCGCCAACGACACCCCCTACGGGTTGTCCGGATCGATCTGGACCGAGAACCTGTCGCGGGCGGTGCGGGTGTCGCGGGCGGTGGAAGCGGGCAACCTGTCGGTCAATTCGCATTCCTCGGTGCGGTACAACACGCCGTTCGGCGGCTTCAAACAATCCGGCCTCGGACGCGAACTGGGCCCGGATGCACCGCTGTCGTTCACCGAAACCAAAAACGTCTTCATTGCCGTGCAGGAGGCACCCTAGATGGATCTGACGCAACGCTTGGCGGGCAAGGTCGCCGTCATCACCGGCGGCGCCAGCGGCATCGGCCTGGCCAGCGCCAAGCGGATGACGGCCGAGGGCGCGACCGTCGTCATCGGCGACATCGACCCGACGGCGGGAAAAACTGTCGCCGACGATCTGAACGGCACCTTCGTCCAGGTCGACGTCTCCGACCCGGTGGCCGTGGACGAGCTGTTCGACACGGCCGCCGAAACGCACGGATCCGTCGACATCGCATTCAACAACGCGGGCATCAGCCCGCCCGAGGACGAACTGATCGAGAACACCGGCATCGACGCGTGGCAGCGGGTGCAGGACGTCAACCTCAAGTCGGTGTTCTTGTGCTGCAAGGCGGCGCTGCGCCACATGGTGCCGCAGCAGAAGGGCTCGATCATCAACACGGCTTCCTTTGTGGCGGTAGTGGGTTCGGCGACATCGCAGATCTCCTACACCGCCTCCAAGGGCGGTGTGCTCACAATGTCGCGTGAACTGGGCGTGCAGTACGCGCGCCAGGGGATCAGGGTCAACGCGCTGTGCCCGGGACCGGTGAACACCCCGCTGCTGCGCGAGCTGTTCGCCAAGGATCCCGAACGCGCCGCGCGACGGCTGGTGCACGTCCCGGTCGGGCGGTTCGCCGAACCCGAGGAAATCGGTGCGGCGGTTGCGTTTCTGGCCAGCGACGACGCGTCGTTCGTCACCGCCTCGTCGTTCCTCGTCGACGGCGGCATCAACGGTCACTACGTCACCCCGCTGTAGTCATGTCGGCTGACTCGGAGGTGCCGGTGGCGCACGTCGGCTTCACCGCGGAGGCGGCGGCCGAAGCGCTGCTGCGCCCGGTGCGTGGGGGTAACGCCTTTGAAGACACCGTCGCCCGGCTCCTGCAGACCATCCGGCTCGGCGTGCTGGCGCCCGGTGAGTGCCTACCGCCCGAGCGTGAACTCGCCTCACGGCTCGGGGTCAGCCGTGACACCGTGCGCGAGGCGATCAAGTCGTTGTCCGACGCGGGCTACCTGGTGTCGCGGCGTGGACGGTACGGCGGGACGTTCCTCGCCGACGAGCTGCCGCGATCCACGGGTGAGGCCGATGCGGTCACATGCGCCGAGATCGACGACGCGTTGCGGCTGCGCGAGATCCTGGAGGTCGGCGCCGCGCGGATGGCGGCCACCCGGACCCTCGCCGCTGCCGAACGCGAGGTGCTGTGGGCCCGGATGACCGATGTCCGCGCCGCCGCCCCCGACGACTACCGCCGTCTCGACTCGCGCCTGCACCTGGCCATCGCCGAAGCAGCCGGGTCGCCGTCGCTGGTCCCGCTACTGGCCGAGAACAGGATGCGGCTCAACGCCCTGCTGGACCAGATCCCCCTACTGCCGCGCAACATCGCCCATTCCGACGAGCAGCACGAGGCGATCGTCCTCGCGATCCTCGCCGGTGATGCCGACGGCGCGGCATCGGCGATGCGTGCCCACGTCGAAGGGTCGGCCGCGCTACTACACGGCTTCCTCGACTAGCACCGCGCCGACATTCCTCGCGAGCGCGCGCGTCGGTAGCCGACACGCCGGTCATTTTTCGGCATTCGCGCACGGTCATGCGCCCGCGAGCGCGCACAACGGCGCTACATTGAGTCTCGTGAACGAGCCCGTCGGCCAGGTGGACGTCGAACGCGCATCGTCCGCGCTGGCCGACGTCGATACCGCCAGCTGGACGCAGCGGTTCGATCTGTTGTCTGACCCGCATCGCCTCGAGATCCTGCTCACGTTGCATCGGGTACCGGGGATCCGCGTCGGAGACCTTGCATCGGCATTGGGCCGGTCGGAAAACGCCGTCTCGCAAGCGCTCCGCGTGTTGCGCCAGCAGGGCTGGGTCAGCGCCACGCGGGTGGGACGGGCCGTCAGTTACCGCCTCGACGACGAGATCGTCCACGACCTGCTGCACTGGATCGGCGCCCGGCACGGGTAGCGCCCCGTCGTTCGGGCCGGATTTCCTCTGTCGCAGTAAGAGAACCTTTCCGGCATGGACCCGCAAGGGCTGCCTGGTTCTCGACGACCGTGCGGCGCCCGCGGGCGTCCGTGGCACGCAGACGCGTCAATGCGCAGGCCAGGCCCGCTGTGCCGTTCGGCGGACGCCGTGCCGGCACGTGGAGCAAGCTGTAGCGCGTGGCGGTGGAGTTCCGCGTACTCGGGGATGTCGAGGCGTACGTTGACGGGCGGCGCCTCGAGATCGGCCATGTCCGCCAGCGCTGTGTACTGGTCGCGTTGCTGGTCGATGTCAATCACACGGTCACGACGGACCAGGTGATCGATCGGGTGTGGGCGCATGAACCCCCACACAACGCACGTAATGCGCTTGCCGCCTACATGTCTCGGCTGCGCAATCTGTTCGCCGGGATCGACCAGGTCCAGATCCTGCGCCAGCCCGGTGGGTATCTGCTGTCGGCAGAGGCATCGACCGTCGATCTGCACCGCTTCCACCGGCTGGTCTCGATTGCCCGTACAACGGTGGATCCGGCCGAGTCCGCGGCGCTGTTCGACGAGGCCCTGAACCTTTGGCGCGGCGAACCGTTCGCCTCGCTCGACACACCCTGGTTTACCAACGTCCGCACTTCTCTTGAAGTCGAACGCTTTTCGGTTGTCCTCGACCGCAATGACGCGGCACTGGCTGCCGGGCACCACGCGCAGATCGTCGGTGAGCTCACTACTGCGCTGCGGGTCCACCCACTCGACGAACGCCTCGCCGCGCAGCTGATGCTGGCGCAGTACCGCAGCGGTCGCCAAGCCGAAGCGTTGGACACCTTCCGGCAGATGCGCGACCGACTAGTCGAGGAACTGGGCGTGGACCCCAGCCCACCGCTGAGCGCCGCCTACCAGCGCATCCTCGACGGTGACCGAAACGCCCCGCCCGCCGTCGCGCGTACGGCCGAAGCGCCCGCGGCGCAACCGCCCGCGGCTGCTCTACCGCGCCGAATGACCACATTCGTCGGACGTCAGGCGGAAGTCGAGGGCATCAGGGAGGCGCTATCGGGCGGCCCGCTCGTGACGCTGACAGGTGTGGGTGGTGTTGGCAAGACCCGGCTGGCGCTCGAGGTCGCCGCGCACATCGGCGAGAGCTTCGGCGATGGGGTAGTCCTCTGCGAGCTCGCACCCGTCAACGCCGGTAGCGCGATCGGCCACGCGGTCGCCGCTGCGCTGCATCTGCAGCAACGCCAAGGGCTCGATATCGACGCGACCGTGATCGAATACCTGAGCACGCGCGAGCTGTTGCTGATCGTCGACAACTGTGAACATCTCCTCGACGCGGCCGCCGCACTGATCGAGCGGATCGTCACTCGATGCCGGCGCGTTACCGTGTTGGCCACCAGCCGGGAGGCGCTGGGAGTCGACGGGGAACGCCTGGTGGTGGTGCCGCCGTTGGGCGCCGAGGATGCCGCTGTGCTGTTCGCCGACCGCGCCCGCGCAGGCCGGCCCGACTTCGACCCCGATGCGGAGCCCGTCGGAGCCATCGCCGAGATCTGCAGGCAGCTCGACGGTCTGCCGTTGGCAATCGAATTGGCCGCGGCCAGGATTCGGGTGATGAACAGCCTCGACCTCGCCCGGCGGCTGGACAGTCTGCGGCTGCTGCGCGGCGGTGTGCGGGGCTCGCTGCCCCGACAGCAGAGCCTCGCCGCGACGATCGACTGGTCGTATCGTCTGCTCGCGCCACCCGAGCAGAGGCTGTTCGTGCGCTTGTCGGTGTTCGCCGGTGGATTCGAACTGGACGCGGCCCATGGAGTGTGCGGTGAGGACGGTGCCACCGAAGAGGACACCCTCGATCTACTGACCGGCCTGGTGGACAAGTCGATGGTCGAGGTTCGCAGCGGTTCCATCAGGACCCGGTACGTCGTCTTGGAGACACTGCGGGCATACGGGCGGAACTGCTTGCGTGACAAGGATATCGAGAATGAAGTTGCCGCCCGTCATGCGAGGTACTTCACCGAGCTCGCCGAGCGAGCCGCGGTCGGCATGCATGGCCCCCAGGAGGGCGCTTGGGTCGAGCGGATGCTGCCCGACTATGACAATCTCCGCGTGGCGTTCGAGTGCGCCATGTCCGGCGGGAACGTCGATCTCGCATTACGTCTGGTCACTTCGCTGTCGGAACTCGTGCACCTGCGCATCGGTTACGAGTCTTCGGAATGGGCCGAACGTGCGCTCACGCTTGCCGATCCCGGTCATCCGCTGTTCGCAGCGGCCGTCGGATTCGCTTCCCGGGGTGCGTGGAACCGAGGCGAGGATCACCGCGTGGCCTCCTTGGCCGCGCTGGCCGACGGACGCAGTCCCGGCAGGGGTAGTGGCCGCGTGGCCTATCCGAGCGACGTGCTCGCCGACGCCGCCCTCTACCGAGGCGATCCGGCGACAGCGCTGACCCATTACGAGACCGAGATGGAACGGGCCCGTCGCGACGGCGACCCGATCCGCTTGGTGTGGTCGTTGTTTTACGTAGCCATCTGCCAGGCCGCGTTGCGCACTCCTGAGGCGGGCCACGGCGCAGCCCAGGAGGCCGTGGAGGTCGCCGATGCAAGCGGCAACCCAACCGCACGATCGATGGCCCGTTACGCGTTGGGACTGGTCTTGAAGAAGTCGGAACCGGACCGCGCACTGGTGCTCTTCGATGAGGCAGCTGACCTCGCCGCGGCCGTGCACAATTTCTGGTGGTACGGAATCGCCTTGATGGAGGCGACGGCGACGCGCGGAGTGCACCACGATCCATCAACTGCGGCAAGGCATTCCATCGACGTCCTCGACCATTGGAATCGGGTGGGGGACTGGAGCCAGCAATGGCTCAACCTCCGCTACGTCACCAGGCTGCTGGCCCGTCTTGGCGCGGACGATGACGCCCTGGCACTACACCACGCGCTGGTCAGCGCCGGGAAATCTTCGCCGCTCAGTGACAACACGGTGGCCGCCCTCGGCCTGCGTGCCCGCGCGTCCGAGGCGCATCCTCTGAACGGCGATGAGGCGGTGGCGAGGGCACGCCGTGCGCTGGCCGGATTCGCGTGAGCGGTCGTACGCGAATCCGGCCTTACCCTGACTGACTTGCTACTAGTCCTTCCGCGTCCCCGGTAACGTGGCGTCGCCCGGTCCGGTGGCCACCTGGCCGGGCAGCGGGGTCGGCGCGGTCTGCGCTGAACCCGCTTGCTCCACGCACCCGCTGTTGCCGCCCACCCACACACCGCCCGACCTGATGCAGCAAAACTTGTAGTCGTCCACATGGGTCGCAACATCGGCCGCCGTTCCGGCACTTTGCATGAATCTCTTGTCCGCCGCGGTTGCGCATCGGTCGTACTCCCCCTTGTTGAAGGCTGCTTGCGAAACTGCGGGCGCTGCGATGGCGCCGAAGGACATGGCGATCAGCGCCGCTCCGAAGATGGTGGCTGATGCATGCCTGTACCACCTGGACGCGATGGTCGCGCCCGCCGAGGTTTGCGGCTTCTGATTGAGGTGCATGATGTTCTCCTTCACTCCGGGGCCCGGCCTGTCCGTGGTCCCCTTGGCGACAGACACTGCGTTTCGGCGCTTCGGCACCTCTGACGCATTCATGAAATCGCCAGCTCTGCGGTCTGTAGGCAATGGTCGCGGGCAAAACGCTGTGCTCTCTGAACGACCGAAATCATGCGCTGAACTGCCGATTCAACAGTTGTTTCATCTTCGCCGCACGCCCGAAGGGCACGGTTCGGTCATCGCTGGAAGTACCGCAACCTGAACCCACGGAGACGAACATGAAGGACCACGCGACCCTTGGTTGGACAGGCCGTCAGCGCCACGCTCACGAGAAATCCGCTTCTGATCGAGTTGCCGGGTCCGAGGCCAACCGAGCCCTCAAGTCAAAACACCGCGTGCTGTGGGCGTCGGGTGACTACCCGGCCGTCGCCGCCGAACTGATTCCCGCCCTGGGGCCTGAGCTGGTTCGGGCCTGCAACGTGCGACCCGGCGATCGGGTCCTCGACGTCGCGGCGGGATCGGGAAACGCGGCCATCCCGGCCGCCGAGCTCGGTGCCGTCGTGACTGCGAGCGATATCACCCCGGAACTGTTCGACGCCGGACGCCGAATCGCCGGCGAGCGTGGCTTGAACCTGGAGTGGGTTGAGGGCGACGCGGAGGCTTTGCCGTTCGCCGACAACAGCTTCGACATCGTGATGTCGTGTGTCGGTGCGATGTTCGCGCCGGACCATCAGGCGACCGCCGACGAGTTACTCCGCGTCACCCGTGCGGGCGGGACGATGGGGATGCTGAACTGGACACCCGGAGGCTTCATCGGAAAGCTCTTCGCGACCCTGAAGCCGTACGCGCCGCCGCCACCACCCGCGGCGACGCCCCCTCCGCTGTGGGGCGACGAGGAGCACGTTCGCGAGTTGTTGGGTGCTCGCGTCACCGACCTCACGCTGAGGCGTCAGACCGTGCGAATGGACCACTGCGCCACCCCCCTCGAGTTCCGCGAGTACTGGAAACGCAACTACGGACCGACGATCGCGGCGTACCGGTTCAGCGAGGACGACCCCAGCCGCGTCGAAGCCCTCGACCGCGACTTCCTGGTATATCTCGAGCGCAGCGCCCGGGGCAGTGCCGGACGGGCGTTCTGGGAAGCCGAGTACCTCGTGGTGACCGCCATCAAGGTATAGACGTCAAAACGGCCGTGGCATCACGCGACCGGTCACCACGAACCGTCTGAACACCTGTTCAGCTAGACAGGTGTTCGGTGGGAGCTCTAGGCTCGCGGGGTGACCCATTCGTACGTCGCGATGCACATGAGCGACGGCATCGTCAACGCCCCGACCTCCGTCGTCTTCGGCGTCATCGCCGTCGCCGCCGTCGCGTTCTGCGCGGCCAAAGCCCGAAACGAACTCGATGAGCGCACGGTGCCGCTGGCAGGGCTCGTTGCGGCGTTCATCTTCGCTGTGCAGATGATCAACTTCCCGATTCTCCCCGGTGTCAGCGGCCACCTGCTCGGCGGCGCGCTCGCCGCGATCCTCGTCGGCCCGTTCACCGGGGCGCTGTGTATCGCGATCGTGCTGGTCGTGCAGGCGCTGCTGTTCGCCGACGGGGGTGTGACGGCGCTGGGCACCAACATCGTCAACATGGCGGTGATCGGTTTGGTCGCGGGCTACGGGACCGCTGTGCTCCTGTACTCCGTTGCGCGCAGGCGCCGGGACGTCCCGGTCGCCGGGCTGGGCACCATCGCGTTCGTCGCCGCACTGATCGGCACCGTTTGTGCAGCAATGGGATTCGTCGTCGAATATGCGATCGGTGGAGCGGCCACCACGTCGCTCGGCGCGGTCAGCGGCTACATGCTCGGCACACATGCGCTGATCGGCATCGGGGAGGGCGTGATCACCGCGGTCACCGTGATGGCGGTCGCCCGTTCGCGTCCCGACCTGGTCTACCTGCTGCGCCGGAGCCGGCAGGAGGTCGCGGTATGAGGTCGCGCTGGCAGTTCTGGGCGGTGTTCGCGGTCGTCACGCTCTTGATCGCCGGTGTGGTGTCCTACTTCGCCAGTTCCAGCCCTGACGGGCTCGACTCGACGACGCTGCGCGGATGCGAGGTCGTCGAGACCGCCGACGGCGAGCAACTCACCGGCGAGTGCATCGCGCAGCACGCCGAGGAACACAGCCTGGCGTCGTCCCCGCTCGCCGACTACGCGATCGGTGGACGCGACGGCACCGGTGGGATCGCCGGGATCATCGGCGTGCTCGCGACGGTCGTCGTCGCCGGCTCGGTGTTCTGGCTGATTGCGCGCAGCCGCAAAGTGACCGACCGCAACGGATCCAGCTGACCATGGGCGCGGGCGCTCATCCCCTCTACAGGCACGACGAGTCTGTCGTGCACCGAGCGCCCGCCGAGGTGAAGGTCGTCTGCCTTCTGGTGTTCGTGCTCGCGGTCGTCGCGACACCGCGGGAGATGTTCTGGCCCTTCGCCGTCTACGCCGCGATCGTCGTCGGGGTTTGGCGGCTGGCACGAATTCCGCTGCGGTGGGTCCTGCCGCGGATGCTGATCGAAGCGCCGTTTCTCGTCCTGGCCGTGCTGCTGCCGTTCGCCGAGGGGGGCGAGCGCATCGACGTTGCGGGGATGCAGCTCTCGGTTGCCGGGTTGTGGGCGGCATGGGGCATCGTCATCAAGGGCACCCTCGGGGTCGCGGCGGCCTTGACTCTGGCCGCCACCACCTCGACGACCGAATTGCCCACCGCGCTGGGCCGGCTCGGTGTGCCCGCGGTCGCGACGTCGGTTCTGGTGCTGATGATTCGGTACGTCGACCTGCTGGCCGCCGAGACGAGCCGGATGCGTATGGCACGCATCTCGCGTGGCGATTCGCCGCGCGCCCTGCATCAGGCGGGCGCCATCGCCAAGGGCATCGGCGCACTGTTTCTGCGGTCCTATGAACGGGGTGAGCGGGTCTACGTCGCGATGCTGTCGCGCGGGTTCGACGGCAACGCACCGGATCTGGCTGTGATCGGCGCGCCACCACGGGCGGTCGCGTCGCAGTGGGTGATCGTGATGACACCGGCCGTAGCCGCGGTCGCGGTTGCGACGGCCGCGTGGGTGTTGTGATGGACGCGATCACGATCGAGAGCCTGCGCCACGTGTACCCGGACGGTCACGTGGCCCTCGACGGTGTCGACCTGACCGTGTCCCGCGGGGAACGCATCGCCGTGCTGGGCCCGAACGGCGCGGGCAAGACCACTCTCATGCTGCACCTCAACGGTGTACTCGCCGCGACATCGGGCACGGTGCGGATCGGCGATGTGGCGCTGTCCCGCAAAACACTTCACGATGTGCGCAGGCGCGTGGGCCTCGTATTCCAAGACCCCGACGACCAATTGTTCATGCCGACCGTCGCTCAAGACGTGGCGTTCGGTCCCGCGAACTTCGGGTTGCGCGGCGACGAGCTGGCCGACCGGGTGCGAGAAGCGCTGGAGACGGTGTCGCTCACCGAAGAGGCCGACCGCAGCCCCACCCACCTGTCGGCGGGCCAGCGTCGCCGCGCGGCGTTGGCGACCGTGCTGGCATGCCGGCCCGACATACTCGTGCTCGACGAACCGTCGGCGAACCTCGATCCCGTCGCCCGCCGGGAATTGGCCGAGACATTGTCCGCGCTG
Source organism: Mycolicibacterium novocastrense (assembly GCF_001570485.1). Lineage (GTDB taxonomy): Bacteria > Actinomycetota > Actinomycetes > Mycobacteriales > Mycobacteriaceae > Mycobacterium > Mycobacterium novocastrense. The sequence continues at coordinate 463,022 of NZ_BCTA01000036.1, read as the reverse complement.
GACTCCACGATGCTGATCGTCACCCACGACCTGCCCTACGCCGCCCAGCTGTGCGAGCGGGCGGTCGTGATGGACCACGGCGTGATCGTGGCCGACGGCTCCATCCGCGATGTCCTGGCCGACGCCGAACTGCTTGCCGCGCACCGGCTGGAGCTGCCGTGGGGCTTCGAGGTGCCGGCCCGCTAGCGACTAGTGCCGGCGCGAGGGCGGCCAGGGCGGCTCACCGCACAGCGCCAGCAAGGCGTTCTCGATGACCTCCGGCAGCGCGGGGTGGATCCAGTACTGCCCGCGCGCCATCTCCTGCGCGGGCAGGTCGAACGCCATGCCCTGGATGACCGGCTGGATCAGCGATGACGCCTGATGGCCCATGATGTGGGCGCCCAGGAGCAGTCCGGTGTCGTCGTCGACGATGAGCTTGGCGATACCCACGGTGTCCTCCATCGCCCATCCGTAGGCGACGTCCGCGTAGTCCTGGATCTTGACCCTGATCCGGAAACCCTGTGCGCGCGCCTCGTTTTCGGTCAATCCGACGCTGGCGATCTGCGGGTCGGTGAAGACTGCCGACGGCACATGACGGTGGTTGGCCGACATGAGCGCGTCCGTGTCATCCCAGTCCTGCAGCAGGTTGTGCTTGACCACCCGCGCTTCGTGGTTGGCCACATGCTTGAGCTGATAGTCCGAGGAAACGTCGCCGAGCGCGAAAACGCCGCGCGCCGTTGTGCGTTGATATTCGTCGACGACGACCTGTCCGCTCGCGGTCACCTTCACCCCGGCGTTCTCGGCGTCGAGCGTGTCACCGTTGGGGACGCGGCCGGTGGCCACCAACAGCGCGTCACCGCGCAGCGTCGAGCCGTCCTGGCAGGTGACTTCGACGCCGCCGTCGACCTCGCGCGCATCGACGAGCTCGTGATGGTTGCGCACTTCCCACTTCTTGGCGGCGATGTCGGTGAATCGCATCGCGATCTCGTCGTCGTGGCCGCGCAGCAGGCTGCTGCCGCGGATCAGCAGCGTGATGCGGCTGCCGAGTGAGGAGAAGATGTGGGCGAATTCGCAAGCGACATAACCGCCGCCGACGATGATGAGATGCTCGGGTAGATCGGTGATCCGCATGATCGTGTCGCTGGTGTGGTACGGCGCACCGCATTCGGTGACCGCGTCGGGCACCACCACCCGGGATCCGGCCGCGATCACCACCTGGTCGGCGGTGAACTCGTCGCCGTCGTCGGTGCGCAGCGCGTACCGGCCGTCGGGCCGGGTGGGCGCAAACCTGGTGTGGCTGGAGAACACCTGCACGTTCGGTGAGGAGCGGCGGTAGTTCTCTCCCGCGACGGCCAGCGGGTCGATCCGACCGAACACCCGCGAGACGATGTCGGGCCAGCGCACCGCGTCGATGTGCGCGTCGACGCCGTATCGCGCCGCGTCCCTGACGTTCTCGGCGATACCGGCCGCGTAGACGAACATCTTCGTCGGGATGCAGCCGACGTTCAGACAAGTGCCACCGAACACGTTCTTCTCGCAGATCGCGACCTTCTTGTCGATGTAGCGCTCGTCGAGAATGGCGTTGCCCGAGCCGGTGCCGATGATCGCGATGTCGAAGTGCGTCATGGTGACCAGCTTTCTGCAGAACGGCTGTCGGCGGCGCCGCGGGAGGCCGGGTCGAGGTACCAATCCAGCCACCGGTCCAGTTCGCCGTAGGCGGCCTGCCGCGCGTCTGGTACCGACAGGAACACGTCGTGCTTGGCATCGACGATGGGCACGATCGTGGTCCGGTTCCCGATGCACCCCGCCCATCGGGCGATCTGCCTGACGTCGAGCACCGCATCGCCCCGCTGAATCGCGTCGGGGTTCCTGATCTCACGCACACTGCGGTCCGAACGCAGGATGAGGTTGGGCACACCGACATCGAGACCGCGGTGAAGTTTCGCGTGGCCCCGGCGGATCGCGGCGATCCAGCCCGTGGTGACGGGGAAGCCGCCGACGGGCTTCCACTTCAGGTCGTAGTCGAAGTCACCGTGGTAGTCGCGGTGCAGCGACGAGCCGTATCCGCCCTCACTCGGCGGACGCACCACCAGGCGCTTGCTCACCCGCGAGACGGCGCCCAGCGCGGCGCGTGTCGGTGCCGCCCGCAGGATCGACGGTCCCTGCAGGTCAAGCCACGGGCTGTTCAGCACGAGGCCGCCGATGCGTCTACGCCCGGTCAGCCCGCCGCGACGCAACCGGTCCAGCCACAGCGACACGATGAGTCCACCGGCGGAGTGCCCGTAGACCAGGACCTCCGCCGGGGACACCGAGCCGATGATGTCGAGTGCACGTTCGAGTTCGACGTCGTAGCGGGCCAGGTCGGTGGTGAAGTGAGGTGTCTGGCCCTCGCGCCACGAACGTCCGCATTTGTGCAGGTCGATCGCGTAGAAGGCGAATCCCCGACCGGCGAAGTGGTCGGCGAGGTCGGTGTTGAAGAAGTAGTCGGTGAAGCCGTGTACCAACAGCACCGCGCGCGTGGCCGACCGATCCGGTTCGCCGCGGCGCACCAGGGTGGCGACGAGCTCGCCCTCCCCGTCCGGGTCCGCGCCGAGGGCCATCGTGTGTTGCCAGTAGCCCGGCAGCACGTCTGGCTTCCAGTCGAGCACGACAGCAACGATAGTCGCGACTGCCCGTGCCGCCGGGTGAAGCGGCGCCGAGGGGGTTGTGCGGGCGGTGATCGCGGGGATTGAGAACGCCGTTTGCGGGCTAACCTGATGATCGACCATGCCCGGGGCCGGATCTCACTGGCCGCCGCGAGAGACCGAGTCCAGTCGGGGGAACTGAGAGTGTCTGACGAACCGAGGAAGACAGACGTCGTGCTCATCGGGGCCGGCATCATGAGCGCAACGTTGGGCGCCATGCTGCGCCTACTGGAGCCCGACTGGTCGATCACACTGATCGAGCGCCTCGACGCGGCGGCCGCCGAAAGCAGCGATGCGTGGAACAACGCGGGTACCGGCCACTCGGCGCTGTGCGAGTTGAACTACACCCCGCAGAAGCCCGACGGGTCGATCGACATCTCGAAGGCGGTACGCGTCAACGAACAGTTCCAGATGACGCGCCAATTCTGGGCGTACGCGGTGGAGAACGGGTTGATCAGCGATCCGCGCAGCTTCCTCAACCCGATCCCGCACGTGAGCTTCGTGCACGGCGAGGACAACGTGAAGTATCTGCGGCGCCGCTACGACACGTTGGTGACGAACCCGCTGTTCGCACGCATGGAGTACATCGAGGACGAGGACGAGTTCGCGCGGCGACTGCCGCTGATGGCCGAAAAGCGCGACTTCTCCGAACCGGTCGCGCTCAACTGGACCGACCAGGGCACCGACGTCGACTTCGGTGCCCTGTCACGCCAGTTGCTGGGCTACGTCGCCCAGCGCGGTATGACCACATACTTCGGGCACGAGGCGCGCGATCTGCGCCAGGAGTCCGACGGTTCGTGGACCCTCAAACTGGCCAATCTACGCACCGGGCGCACCAGCAAGCTCAGGGCCGGCTTCGTGTTCGTCGGCGCGGGCGGCGGGGCGTTGAACCTGTTGCAGAAGGCAGGCATGAAGGAGGCCAAGAACTTCGGCGGCTTCCCGGTCAGCGGCAAGTTCCTGCGCACCGACGTCTCGCGTCTGACCGATGCGCATCGTGCCAAGGTGTACGGCCAACCTCCGGTGGGCGCGCCGCCGATGTCGGTTCCACACCTGGACGCGCGCGTCATCAACGGCCGGTCCTGGTTGCTGTTCGGGCCGTTCGCGGGCTGGTCACCGAAGTTCCTCAAACAGGGCGACGTGTTCGACCTGCCCGAATCCATCACGCTCAACAACGTCGCGTCCATGGTCAACGTCGCACTCACCCAGTTCGGACTGCTCAAGTACCTGGTGGGCCAGCTGATGCTGTCGGATGCCGAGCGAATCGAAGCGTTACGCGAATTCGCGCCCAGTGCAACGGAATCGGACTGGGAGCTCAACGTGGCCGGGCAGCGGGTGCAGGTCATCTGCGGTAAGAGCGGCAAGGGTGTGCTGGACTTCGGCACCACGGTGCTCACCTCCGGTGACGGCACCATCGCCGGGCTGCTCGGCGCATCCCCGGGAGCCTCCACCGCGGTGCCCGCGATGATCGAGGTGCTGCAACGCTGTTTCGCCAAGCGCTATTCGGCGTGGGAGTCCAAAATCAAGGACATGGTGCCTTCGCTGGGACACGAGTTGTCCTCCGAGCCGGCACTGTTCGACGAGGTGTGGTCGTACGGAACGCGGGTGCTGCGTCTTGACGAGTCTTCGGCGGTGGCCACGGGATGACGGTTGCGCTGCGCCGCAGTTGGTCTCGCGACCTCGACGCCGCAACACTCTACGAACTGCTCAAGCTGCGGGTCGAGGTCTTCGTCGTGGAGCAGGCCATTCCGTATCCCGAACTGGACGGCCGCGATCTGCTCGCCGAGACGCGGCACTTCTGGCTGGAAACCGCCACCGGTGAGGTCATTTCGACGCTGCGTCTGATGGAGGAGCATCCCGGTGGGCAGAAGGGTTTCCGCATCGGGCGGGTGTGCACCAAACGCGAGGCGCGCGGGCATGGGCACACCACCCGGCTGCTGCAGGCCGCGCTGGCCGAGGTGGGCGACTATCCCTGCCGCATCGACTCGCAGACGTACCTGGCCGATATGTATGCCCGCCTCGGCTTCGTCCGCGACGGAGAGGAGTTCATGCAGGACGGCATTCCGCACGTCCCTATGCTGAAGCCGTGACCTATCCGTTCAGCGCGATCGTCGGACATGACCGTCTGCGGCTGGCGCTGCTGCTGTGCGCGATCCGACCCGACATCGGCGGGGTGCTGATCCGCGGGGAGAAGGGCACCGCGAAGTCGACGGCGGTGCGGGGGCTGGCCAAGGTGCTCGAAGCGGCCGCCGCAGCGGACGGGGCGTCGGGCGCCACTGGTCAGCTGGTCGAACTGCCGATAGGTGCCACGGAGGACCGGGTGGTCGGCTCGCTGGACCTGCAGAAGGTGTTGCGCGACGGCGAGCACGCGTTCTCGCCGGGACTGCTCGCCCGCGCGCACGGGGGCGTGCTCTACGTCGACGAGGTGAACCTGCTGCACGACCATCTGGTCGACGTGCTGCTCGACGCCGCGGCGATGGGCCGGGTGCACGTCGAGCGCGACGGGGTGTCGCACAGTCACGAGGCATGCTTCGTTCTGATCGGCACGATGAATCCCGAAGAGGGCGAACTGCGTCCGCAGCTGCTCGACCGGTTCGGCCTCACCGTCGACGTGCGGGCATCGCGCGACGTCGACGTGCGCGTCGAGGTGATCCGGCAGCGCATGGCGTACGAGGCCGATCCCTTCGGGTTCGCGCAGCGCTACGCCGAAGCCGACGCCGAGCTGGCGCAACGGGTTGCGGCGGCCCGCAGGTCGGTCGATTCGGTTTCGTTGCCGGACAGCGAATTACGTCGCATAGCGGCGCTGTGCGCGGCATTCGACGTCGACGGTATGCGCGCCGACCTGGTGGTCGCCAGGACCGCGGTCGCGCACGCCGCGTGGCGCGGGGCCGACGTGGTGTCCGAGGAGGACATCCGGGTGGCCGCCGAACTCGCGCTGCCGCACCGTCGACGCCGCGACCCGTTCGACGATCCCGGCCTCGACCCCGGCCAACTCGACGACGCGATGGCCCAGGCCGACGAGGCCGCCGACGAGAACCCCGACCCCGAACCGCCGGGCGGTGGCGCGTCATCGCCGGAGGGTGACGGCCGCGACGGGCAACCGTCGCAACGGGATTCGGGTGGTGCTTCACGACCCAGCGCCGCGCCCTCGGCGGTGTTCCGCACCCGCTCTCTGGTGGTGCCCGGGGTGGGCGAGGGGGCGCCCGGTCGCCGGTCGCGGGCGCGTAACCGCACCGGCAAGACGATTTCGGCCACGTCCGACGGTCGGACCGGTCACGGTGTGCACGTGTTCGGCACCCTGCTGGCGGCCGTGGAGGGGCAACGGAGGCCAGGAGCGCCCCGGCCGCAGCCAGGTGATGTGCGGCGCGCGATCCGGGAGGGCCGCGAAGGGAACCTGGTGATCTTCGTGGTCGACGCGTCGGGTTCGATGGCCGCGCGCGACCGGATGTCCGCGGTCGGCGGTGCGGCGCTGTCGCTGCTGCGCGACGCCTATCAGCGGCGCGACAAGGTCGCCGTCATCACATTCCGCCAGCGCGACGCGAAAGTTCTGCTGCCCCCGACGTCGTCGGTGCATATCGCCAGCCGGCGGCTGGCCCGCTTCGACACCGGCGGCAAGACGCCTCTGGCGGAAGGCCTGTTGGCGGCCCGCGACCTGGTCATCCGGGAGAAGGCCCGCGACCGCGCGCGGCGCAGCCTGGTGGTGGTGCTGACCGACGGGCGCGCCACCGGCGGTGCCGACCCGTTGGGGCGTACGCGATCGGCCGCCGCGCGGTTGGTGGCCGAAGGCGCCGCCGCCGTCGTGGTGGACTGCGAAACGTCATATGTGCGGCTGGGCTTGGCCGAAGAGCTCGCCGAACAACTGGGCGCCCCGGCGGTGCGGCTGGCCCAGCTCCGGGCGGACAGCCTCACCGACGTCGTCCGCACCGCCGCCTGAAAGGGGTTTTCGTATGCCTCAGGGTCAGCCGCTGACGGTTCCCGATGACGGGTTGACCACCCGCGCGCGCCGCAACGCTCCGATGTTCGCCGTGCACACCGGTGCGGGTAAGGGCAAGTCGACCGCGGCGTTCGGCATGGCGCTGCGCGCATGGAATCAGGGTTTCGACATCGCGGTGTTCCAGTTCGTCAAGAGCGCCAAGTGGAAGGTGGGCGAAGAAGCGGCCTTCCGCGAGCTCGGAAAGCTGCACGACGAGCACGGTGTCGGGGGGCCGGTGCAGTGGCACAAGATGGGGTCGGGGTGGTCCTGGTCGCGCAAACACGGCGACGAGGTTGACCACGCCGCCGCGGCCGCCGACGGCTGGGCCGAGATCGCGCGACGGCTCGCCGACGAACGCCACGACTTCTATGTGCTCGACGAGTTCACCTACCCGCTGAAGTGGGGCTGGATCGACGTGGACGAGGTGGTCGAGACGATCCGTTCGCGATCCGGGATGCAGCACGTCGTCATCACCGGGCGCGACGCCCCGCAGCAGTTGCTCGATGCCGCGGATCTGGTCACCGAGATGACCAAGGTCAAGCACCCGATGGACGTCGGCCGCAAGGGCCAGAAGGGCATCGAGTGGTGACTCTCGGTCGGCGCGAGCGACCGCGGAATGACACTATTTGCGGTGTGTCGGCGTGCAAACACGGTCGCTCGCAGCTGTGGTGTAGGCCGGCGCGGAGGGTGACGTGAGCAGGGCGACGCCGGCGGTGGTGATCGCCGCGCCCGCGTCGGGTAGCGGAAAGACCACCGTGGCAACGGGTTTGATGGGGGCGCTGCGGCGGGCGGGCCGGGCGGTCGCGCCGTTCAAGGTCGGCCCCGACTACATCGACCCCGGCTATCACGCGCTGGCCTCGCTGCGGCCCGGCCGCAACCTCGACCCCGTCCTGATGGGAGAGCACCTGATCGGCCCGCTGTACCGGCACGGCAGCGCCCGGGCCGACATCGCGGTGATCGAAGGCGTGATGGGCTTGTTCGACGGGCGCATCACCGAGGAGTCGCGCGGCAACGCGTTCGGATCCACCGCACACGTCGCCGCGCTGCTCGGCGCGCCGGTCGTCATGGTCGTCGACGCCCGCGGACAGAGTCACAGCATCGCCGCACTGCTGCACGGCTTTTCGACGTTCGACCCATCGGTTCGCGTGGCGGGGGTGATCCTCAACCGCGTCGGCTCGCTGCGCCACGAGGAGGTGTTGCGTCAGGCCTGCGAACACGCCGGCGTCCCGGTCTTCGGCTCGATTCCGCGCAGCGACGAATTGTCCGTTCCCTCACGGCATCTGGGTCTGGTCACCGCAGTCGAACACGGGGACAGGGCGCGCGAAGCCGTGGAGGCGATGACCGCACTCGTCGGCCGCCATGTCGATCTGGTGGGGATCGCGGCGTTGGCCGACAGCCGGGTGATGGACGACCCCTGGGACGCCGAGGAGACAACGCCGGTCGGCGGAAACGCTACGGTGGCGCTGGCGTCGGGCAGGGCCTTCAGCTTCGGCTACGCCGAACATCGCGAGGTCCTCGCCGCTGCGGGTGCCGAGGTCGTCGAGTTCGACCCGCTGACCGACCCGTTGCCACCGGACGCCGACGCCCTCGTCGTACCCGGTGGTTTCCCGGAGGAGTTCGTCGCCGAACTCTCGGCCAACGAGGTCGCGCGCACGCAGATCAGGCAACTCGCGGCGTCGGGGGCACCCGTGCACGCCGAGTGCGCGGGGTTGACCTACCTCGTCGACGACCTCGACGGTCATCCGATGTGTGGGGTGATCGCCGGCTCGGCGACGTTCACCGACCGCCTCACACTCGGCTACCGAGAAGCCGTCGTGGTGGCCGACTCGCCGTTGCACTCGATCGGCGACCGGATGATGGGGCACGAATTTCACCGCACCGCAGTCACTTTCAAAGACGACTACGCACCGGCGTGGATCTTCACCGGCCACGCGATCGGTCGAAGGAGGGACGGTGTCGTGGACGGCGCCGTGCATGCCGGCTATCTGCACACCCACCCCGCTGCACACCCGCGGGCGATCAGCCGCTTCGTGGCCGCGGCCGCAACCTCTAAGCTCGCGCCGATGAGTTCGCGCGAAGAGGATCCGGAGCAGTGACCGAGAACGCCTATCTCGTCGGTCTGCGCCTGACCGGCAGGAAGGTTGTCGTCGTCGGCGGCGGCAGCGTGGCGCAGCGTCGTTTGCCGCTCCTGGTGGCCAACGGCGCCGACGTGGTGGTGATCGCGCGCGAAGCCACCCCCGCGGTCGAGGCGATGAGCGGAATCACCCTGCAGCTACGCGCGTTTGCAGCCGGCGACCTCGAGGACGCCTGGTACGCGATCGCGGCCACCGACGACCCGGCCGTCAACGCCGCCGTCGTCGCCGAAGCCGAGGACCGCCACATCTTCTGTGTCCGTGCGGACGTGGCCGTCGAGGGCACGGCCGTCACCCCGGCATCGTTCGAGTACGAGGGGCTGTCGGTCGGTGTGCTCGCCGGCGGTGAGCACCGCCGCTCGGCGGCGATCAGGTCGGCGATCCGCGAGGCCATGCAGCGCGGGCTCATCGCACCCGACAGTTCGGCGACCACCGACGTCGTGCACGGCGGCGTCGCGCTCGTGGGCGGGGGACCAGGCGACCCCGAGTTGATCACCGTTCGCGGTCGCCGGCTGTTGGCCCATGCCGACGTCGTCGTCGCCGATCGACTGGCACCGCAGGAACTGTTGGCCGAGATGCCACCGCATGTTGAGGTCATCGACGCGTCGAAGATCCCGTACGGCCGGGCCATGGCTCAGGACGCGATCAACGGCCTGCTGATCGACCGCGCGAGAGCGGGCAAGTTCGTCGTGCGACTCAAGGGTGGGGACCCGTTCGTGTTCGCGCGCGGATACGAAGAGGTGCTCGCATGCGCCGAAGCCGGCATCCCGGTCACCGTCGTACCGGGTGTGACCAGTGCCATAGGGGTTCCCGCGCTCGCCGGCGTGCCCGTCACCCACCGGCACGTCACGCACGAATTCGTCGTGGTCAGCGGGCATGTCGCGCCCGGGCATCCCGAATCGTTAGTGAATTGGAATGCCTTGGCCGCGCTCTCCGGCACGATCGTGTTGCTGATGGCGGTCGAACGCATCGAACTGTTCGCCACGGCTCTTTTGGAAGGCGGACGACCTGCGGATACGCCGGTTCTGGTGGTCCAGCACGGCACGACAGCCGCACAACGGACTTTGCGCGCGACGCTCGCCGATGTGGCAGAACGCATCCGGGAGGACGGAATTCGGCCCCCTGCGATCATCGTCATCGGGCCCGTGGCCGCCTTCGGCGGATAAAGGATTCTTAAGATTACTGTAAGGTAACCCGTATGACGGCTCTCAATGACGCAGAGCGTGCTGCCATGCGCCGTGACGCCGAGGGCGGGGCAAATCGAGCGGTTCCACCCCATTCCCAGAAGACCTCTATTCGGTCTGCGCTCGGGCAAACCGGCAGGTCCGCGACGTGGCTTCCGTCGCCGAGGTTCATCGCGGCGGTCATCGCGATCGGCGGTATGCAGCTCCTCGCGACCATGGACAGCACGATCGCGATCGTCGCGCTTCCTAAGATCCAGGACGAGCTGAGCCTCTCCGACGCCGGTCGCAGCTGGGTGATCACCGCCTACGTGCTGACCTTCGGTGGGTTGATGCTGCTGGGCGGGCGACTCGGCGACACGATCGGCCGCAAGCGCACCTTCATCGTCGGCGTGGCGCTGTTCACCATCGCCTCGATCCTGTGTGGCCTCGCGTGGAACGAGGCGACGCTGGTGGTCGCTCGCCTGCTGCAGGGTGTCGGCGCGGCGATCGCGTCACCCACCGCACTGGCGCTGATCGCGACGACGTTCCCGAAGGGTCCGGCCCGCAACGCGGCCACCGCGATCTTCGCCGCGATGACCGGTATCGGTTCGGTGATGGGCCTGATCGTCGGCGGAGCGCTGACCGAGGTGTCGTGGCGCTGGGCGTTCCTGATCAACGTGCCGATCGGCTTGGTGATGATCCACCTGGCCCGCAAGACGCTGCGGGAGACGAACCGCGAACGGCTCAAGCTGGACGCGGCGGGTGCGATCCTGGCCACGCTCGGCTGTACCGCAGCGGTGTTCGGGTTCTCGATGGGTCCCGAACAGGGCTGGCTGTCGCCGATCACGCTGGGTTCGGGTCTCGCCGCGTGCGCCGCTTTCCTGGCGTTCCTCTACGTCGAGCGCACCGCCGCCAACCCCGTCATGCCGTTCGACCTGTTCAAGGACCGCAACCGGGTCGCGACCTTTGCCGCGGTGTTCCTGGCCGGCGGCGTGATGTTCACGCTGACCGTGCTGATCGGGCTGTACGTGCAGGACATCATGGGCTACAGCCCGCTGCGGGCGGGCATCGGGTTCATTCCGTTCGTGATCGCGCTCGGGATCGGACTCGGGCTCTCGTCGCAGCTGGTGCAGATGTTCCCGCCGCGGATGCTGGTCATCGCTGGCGGCGTGCTGGTGCTCGGTGCGATGATCTACGGCTCCACGCTCGACGCGAACATCCCGTACTTCCCGAACCTGGTGCTGCCGATCACCGTCGGCGGGCTGGGCATCGGAATGATCGTGGTGCCGCTGATGCTGTCGGCGATCGCCGGGGTGGGCTTCGACCAGATCGGCCCGGTGTCGGCCATCGCCCTGATGCTGCAGAACCTCGGCGGGCCCGTCGTGCTGGCCATCATCCAGGCGGTGATCACGTCGCGCACGCTGTATCTGGGTGGCACCACCGGCCCCGTCAACGATATGAGCGCCGCACAGCTGCACGCCCTTGACCAGGGCTACACGTACGGGCTGCTGTGGGTGGCCGCGGTCGCGGTGATGGTCGGGATCGCGTCGCTGTTCATCGGCTACAGCGCGTCGCAGGTTGCGCATGCCCAGGAAGTCAAGGACGCGATCGACGCCGGAGAGCTTTAGCTCGACATCCCACTCCGGAGAGCTTTAGCTCGACATCCAACTCCGGAGAGCTTCAGCTCGACATCGGTCTGTCGCATCCGCCGCGACCGACTACACCGAAATCGCACTCGGTAGGGTGGCCTTCCATGTCTGCCGTCGGTGGTTCCTCCGAGTCGACGGACCGACCCGTGCCGCCCGCGGCGCTGCCGCTCGCGAAGTCGGTTCTGGGCCCGGCGATCATCGCGATCACCGGCATGCAGCTGATGTCGACGCTCGACGGCACCATCGTGATCGTCGCGCTGCCCCGCATGCAGGCCGACCTCGGCCTCACCGACGCCAGCAAGAGCTGGGTGATCACCGCATACGTTCTGGCGTTCGGCGGACTGCTGCTGCTCGGTGGCCGCGTCGGCGACGCGATCGGTCACAAGCGCGCGTTCCTCTCCGGCGTCGGCGTCTTCACGATCGCGTCGCTGGTGTGCGGTCTGGCCACCGATCCCGCGACGCTGATCGTGGCGCGCGCGGTGCAGGGCACCGGGGCGGCGGTGGCCGCACCGACGGGGCTTGCGCTGATCGCGACGACGTACGCGGTCGGCCAGGCGCGTAACCGGGCGTTGGCCATATCTGCGGCCATGCAGGGCATCGGCTCGGTGCTCGGCCTGGTGCTCGGTGGCGCACTGACGGTGATCTCCTGGCGTTTGGCGTTTCTGATCAACGTGCCGATCGGCATCGCGATCATCACGATCGCGGTCCTCAAACTCGCCGAAACACACCACGAGCGACTCAAACTCGACGTCACCGGTGCGCTGCTCGCCACGCTGGGCTGCTCGTCGGCGGTGCTCGTCTTCACTCAGGGCCCGCCGCGCGGCTGGGTCGACCCGCTGGTCATCGGTGCGGCTGTCGCGTCGGCGATCTTCTTCATCAGCTTCCTGCTCGTCGAACGCACCGCCCAGCACCCGATCGTGCCGTTCTCGGTGTTCGACAACCGCAACCGGGTCATGACGTTCATCGCGCTGTTCCTGGCCGGCGGCGTGCTGTTGACGCTGACCGTGATGATCGGCCTGCTGGTGCAGGACGTCCTGGGCTACTCGGCGCTCGAGGCGGGCATCTGCTTCATCCCGTTCGCGCTGGCCTTCGGGGTGGGCACCGCGGTGGCCGCCCGCCTGGCGCCGCACGTCGCGCCACGCTGGCTGATCCTCGGCGGCGGCCTTTTCGTCCTCGGCGCGATGCTCTACGGGTCGACGCTGGACCGCAGCATCCCCTACTTCCCGGACCTGTTCGCACCGATCGTGATCGGCGGCTTCGGTATCGGCGCCATCGCGGTGATCCTGCCGCTGTGCGCGATCGCGGGAGTGGGCCCCGGCGAGATCGGCCCGGTGTCGTCGATCACGCTGATGGTGCAGAACCTCGGCGGCCCGTTGGTGCTCGTCGTCATCCAAGCGGTGCAGACGTCGCGCACGCTGTATCTGGGCGGTACCACCGGACCGGTCAAGGACATGACGCCGGCCCAGCTCGACGCGCTCGGCTACGGCTACACCTACTCGCTGCTGTGGGTCGCCGGTGTCGCGGTGTTGGTCGGTATCGCCGCGTTCTTCATCGGCTTCTCGTCCCGTCAGATCGCCTCCGCCCAGCACACCAAGGAAGCCGTGGAGGCCGGCGAGCTGTAGCTCGGGCGGTCAGTAAGGTTGTCGCCTGTGATCACCCGCATGTCGGAACTGTTCCTGCGCACCCTGCGTGACGACCCAGCCGACGCCGAAGTGCCCAGCCACAAACTGCTGATCCGCGCGGGCTACGTCCGACCGGTCGGGCCCGGGCTCTACAGCTGGCTGCCGCTGGGGCTGCGGGTGCTGCGAAACATCGAACGGGTCGTTCGCGACGAGATGACCGCGATCGGCGGTCAGGAGATCCTGTTCCCGTCGCTGCTGCCGAAGGGGCCGTACGAGACGACGAACCGCTGGACCGAGTACGGCGACAGCGTGTTTCGGCTGCAGGACCGCCGGCGCAACGACTACATGCTCGGCCCGACGCACGAGGAGTTCTTCACCCTGGCGGTGAAGGGGGAGTACAGCTCCTACAAGGACTTTCCGCTGCTGCTGTTCCAAATCCAGACCAAATACCGCGACGAGGCGCGCCCGCGGGCGGGAATCCTGCGCGGCCGTGAGTTCGTCATGAAGGACTCGTACTCGTTCGACGTCGACGACGACGGTCTGCGAACGCAGTACCTGGCCCACCGCGACGCCTACCGGCGCATCTTCGACCGCCTCGGCGTCCGCTACGTCATCGTCTCGGCCGTCTCGGGTGCGATGGGCGGCAGCGCGTCCGAGGAGTTTTTGGCCGAGAGCGAGATCGGCGAAGACACGTTCGTGCGCTGTCTGGAATCCGGTTACGCCGCCAACGTCGAAGCGGTGACCACCGCCGCCCCGGCGCCGCTGCCGCTCGACGGCCAGCCCGAGGCCAAGGTCTACGACACCCCGGGCACCCCGACGATCGCCACGCTGGTCGACTGGGCCAACGCGACGCTCGACCGCACCGTCACTGCCGCCGACACCCTGAAGAACGTGATGCTCAAGACCCGCGTGCCCGGCGGCGAGTGGGAGCTGCTGGGCATCGGTGTGCCCGGTGATCGGGAGGTCGACGACAAACGGTTGGGCGCTGCGCTCGAACCGGCCGAGTATGCGCTGCTCGACGACAGCGACTTCGCCAGGTATCCGTTCCTCGCCAAGGGGTACATCGGCCCGAAAGCTCTGCTGGACAACGCGGTTCGCTATCTGGTCGATCCCCGGGTGGTCGACGGCACGTCGTGGATCACGGGCGCCGACGAACCCGGCAAGCACGTCGTCGACCTGGTGGCGGGCCGGGACTTCGTCGCCGACGGCACCATCGAGGCCGCCGAGGTGCGCGACGGCGACCCGTCGCCGGATGGAGCCGGGCCGCTGGTGAGCGCGCGCGGTATCGAGATCGGTCACATCTTTCAGCTGGGCCGAAAGTACACCGACGCGTTCGAGGTCGACGTGCTCGGTGAAAACGGCAAACCGGTGCGGTTGACCATGGGCTCCTACGGCATCGGGGTGTCGCGGCTGGTTGCCGTCATCGCCGAACAACACCACGACGAGCTCGGTCTGCGTTGGCCGGCGGAGGTGTCCCCGTTCGACGTCCACCTCGTCATCGCGAACAAGGACGCCGCGGCACGCGCCGGGGCCGAAGACCTGGCCGGCGAGCTGGATGGACGCGGGATCGATGTACTGCTCGACGACCGCACCGCCTCGCCCGGGGTGAAGTTCAAGGACGCCGAGCTGCTGGGGGTGCCGTGGCTCGTCGTGGTCGGCCGCGGCTGGGCCGACGGCGTCGTCGAGCTGCGCAACCGGTTCACCGCAGACACCCGCGAGATCGCCGTCGACGGTGCGGCCGACGAGATCGTCGCCGCCCTGCGGACCTAGCGCGGGCGGCGGCCCTACGTCGTGGCGCGAACGTGGGTTACCCGCACGCCCGCGGCGCTCAGAGCGTGACACGAGCCCACACTCGGCGGTGAGGCGCTATTCGCTTCCGCCCGGGAACGGGACCGTCACGGGCGTCGTGCCGAGCAGCTGGCTCCACCGCGCCGCCCGCACCGCACACTGCGTCAGCGCCTGGACGCCGAAGGCCCGCTCCTTTTCGGAGGTGGCCTGCTCGACGACCGCGCGCCACGCGACGGCCGCGTCCTCTTCCATCCGCAGCGCGAGTTGGGCGGCGTCGTTGGGGGTCTTGACCTCCATCGGAAGCTGATAGCCCGCCGCGGGCAGGGGGCCGGCGATCGACCGGTCCTCCAGCATCTGCAGCCCGATCTCGCGGCGTTCGCGGTGCTCGGCCATGGACTTCGACACAAGCGTGTTGTCCTCGGGCGCTGAACGCGCCGACACGATGCCGTAGCCGTAGATGGTCGCGTGTTCGGTGGCGATCGCGTCGTAGAGCGCGCCGTCGGCGGCATCCGACGGCCGCGTCGGGGTGGGCTCCGCCGAGGTCATCGCGGCTTCTCCGGTTCGGCGAGGGCGACCTCGTACGCGGCGGTGCACGCCGCGGCGATCGAGGCGACGAGCCCGGCGCGGTAGCCCGAGAGCTTGGCCGCGAGCTCGGCGGCGCTCGAGGCCGAAACCCGCAGCGCGTTGGCGGCGTCCTTGACGGTGGGCGGTTTCGCCGGCTCTGCGGTCGTGCTGGTCGGAGTCGACGTGGGTGCCTCCTCGCCGCGCAACCGGACCAACTCGTCGGACAGCGCCTGGGCATGGGCGGCGCGTTCGGCGGCCACCGCCGTCAACGCCTCCGCGACGGCCCCGCGCTCGTTGCCCGCCGCATCGGTGGCCAGTTGGCTGTCGGCGCGGGCCCGGTCGAGTTGAGCAGCGAGTTCGTCGACCTCGGGCGGTGGGGGCGGTGAGCCGCAGGCTGCCGCGGTCGCGCCCAGCAGGGCCAATGCCGCGGTCGAGACCAATGCGCGTCTCCTGCTGATGGTCGGCGGGGAGCTCGGCACGGACAACATCTTGCCATTGCGCTCTGTTCGCATCGGTGTTCGTTTGGCGTTTACCGCGGCGGCGCTGGCGTATCGTGGAGTGTCGGTTCCAAGGTTTGTCGCCCGGGATCGAGTCCGGACAACTCAAGACGAGGAGCTCGCCGTGACGGAGCATTCTGCGGGATTGCCGTCGCAGAACGAGGTGATCGAGCTACTCGACGGCGAGTTCGCGCGCGCGGGTTACGAAATCGAGGACGTGATCGTCGACCCGGCCGCGCGTCCGCCGCGCATCACGGTGGTGGCCGACGGGGACGACGGCCTCGACCTCGCTTCGATCGCCCAGCTGTCCCGTACTGCCTCCGCGCTGCTCGACGCCCTCGACGAGCGATCCGCGCCGTATGTCCTCGAGGTCACCTCCCCGGGTGTGGACCGTCCGCTGACCGCCGAGAAGCACTACCGGCGAGCACGCGGCCGCAAGGTCGAACTGACGCTGTCCGACGGCTCACAACTGACCGGCAGGCTCGGCGAAACCCGCGACGGCGTGGTGCGTTTGGTGGTGCGGAGCGGTCGGCAGGCCAACTTCTCCGTCCGGGAGTTGCCCTTGGACGGCATCTCGAAAGCTGTTGTGCAAGTTGAATTCTCGCCTCCCAATCCGCGAGAGCTGGAGCTGGTCGGCCAATCTGGGAAGGAGGCGTCGGCGTGAATATCGACATGGCCGCGCTACACGCCATCGAGGTCGACCGCGGAATTCCGGTGGGCGAGCTCGTCGAGACCATCAAATCCGCACTGCTGACCGCATATCGACACACCGAGGGCCACGCCGCCGAGGCGCGCATCGAGATCGACCGCAAGACCGGTGAGGTCAAGGTCATCGCGTCCGAGGTGGACGAGGACGGCAACACGATCACCGAATGGGACGACACCCCAGAAGGATTCGGCCGCGTCGCCGCGACGACGGCGCGCCAGGTGATGTTGCAGAGATTCCGCGACGCCGAGAACGAGAAGACCTACGGCGAGTTCTCCGCCCGCGAGGGCGACATCGTGGGCGGGGTGATCCAGCGTGATGCGCGGGCCAATGCCCGCGGCCTCGTCGTGGTCCGGATGGGCAGTGAGACCAAGGGTTCTGAGGGCGTCATCCCCGCCGCCGAGCAGGTACCCGGCGAGCGCTACGAACACGGCGACCGGTTGCGCTGCTATGTCGTGGGCGTCAGCCGCGGCGCGCGGGAACCGCTGATCACGCTGTCGCGCACACACCCGAACCTGGTGCGCAAGCTGTTCTCGCTGGAGGTGCCCGAAATCGCCGAGGGCTCGGTCGAGATCGTGGCGGTCGCTCGGGAGGCCGGTCACCGCTCGAAGATCGCGGTGGCCTCGCGGGTGCCGGGGTTGAACGCCAAGGGCGCCTGCATCGGGCCGATGGGTCAGCGGGTGCGCAACGTGATGAGCGAACTGTCGGGCGAGAAGATCGACATCATCGACTACGACCCCGATCCGGCGAAGTTCGTCGCCAACGCGCTCTCACCGGCCAAGGTGGTCTCGGTGACGGTCATCGACGAGGCCGCACGCGCGGCCCGCGTCGTCGTACCCGACTTCCAGCTGTCACTGGCCATCGGCAAGGAGGGGCAGAACGCCCGGCTGGCGGCCCGGCTGACCGGTTGGCGCATCGACATCCGTAGCGACGCGCCGCCGGCGGGCGCCGGCGAGCCCGATCAGGGCGCGGCACGCGGTGTCGTGGGGGACCGGTAAGCGCCGGCCGGCGCACGCGTCCACGCCGAGCAGCGCAGCCATTTCAAATACCGGCGGACGTGACGGTAGACTCACCTGTGATCCAGCGCGAGACTTCGGCTTCGGCGCAACGACGCAGCCCCGACGATCCTGTCGGACCGGTGCGGACCTGCGTTGGTTGCCGAAAACGAGAGCTGGCCGTCGAACTGCTTCGGGTGGTCGCTGTCGGCAACGTCGATGGGGCTGGGAATTCTCTCGGCACCGTCACCGTTGACCCGGCGAGAAAGCTGCCGGGGCGGGGTGCGTGGCTGCATCCCACTCCTCAGTGCCTCGAGGCGGCGATTCGTCGGCGAGCGTTCGGTCGAGCGTTGCGCATCACCGGTTCACCGGACGTATCCGCGGTGATCGAGTATGTCGGCACGTCAAGTGGTGCCGGCCCGCCCGACCCCTCGGCAACAGAACAGGTAGCGAAGAACATGAGCACACCGTGAAGTCCCGATGACCATGCGTCATAGCTAACCCGAGGCGCGGCGCCTACCACCGCTGACGCCTCTAGAGATGGAGATGTAGTGGCAGGTAAGGCCCGTGTACACGAGTTGGCCAAGGAACTCGGTGTCACCAGTAAGGAAGTTCTCGCTCGTCTGAGCGAACAGGGCGAATTCGTCAAATCCGCGTCCTCCACCGTGGAGGCCCCGGTCGCGCGCCGGTTGCGCGAATCCTTCGGCGGCGGCAAGAAGGCTGCCGAGAAGGTCAAATCTGATGGCAACGGTTCGGCGGCTGCCTCGTCGACCGCTGCGACCGCCGCGCCTGCCAAGAGCGCCGCTCCGACGGAGCCCGCGAAGGCGCCCGCGCCCAAGCCTGCGGCACCGGCCGCCGAGGCTCCGTCCGTCGCGCCTCCCGCGGCGGCCGCCGCCCCGCCGGCGACCCCCGCCGCGCCGCCCACCCGCCCGGGCCCGACACCCGGCCCGCGGCCGGGGCCCACGCCGGGTGCGCCCAAGCCCGCGCCACGCGTTCCCCGCGTCGGCAACAACCCGTTCTCCTCTCAGCAGCCGGTCGACCGGCCGATGCCGCGTCCCCAAGGCCCCCGACCCGGACCCGGTGCTCCGCGGCCCGGCGCCCCCCGCCCCGGCGGTGCGACGCCCGGCAACATGCCGCCGCGGCCGCCCGGCGCGCGGCCCGGCGCGATGGGTCGCCCCGGTGGCCCGCGTCCGGGCCCCGGCGGTCGCGGACCCGGTGGCGGCGGTGGTCGTCCCGGCGGTCCCGGCGGCGGTGGCGGCGGCGGCGGTAACTACCGCGGTGGCGGCGGCGGCGCACCCGCCGGCGGAGGCTTCCGCGGCCGTCCCGGTGGCGGCGGTCGGCCCGGCCAACGTGGCGGTGCCGCCGGCGCCTTCGGTCGGCCCGGTGGTGCGCCCAAACGCGGACGGAAGTCGAAGAGGGCGAAACGCGCCGAGTACGAGAACATGCAGGCGCCGGTCGTCGGTGGCGTCCGGTTGCCGCACGGCAATGGCGAGACCATCCGGTTGGCGCGCGGCGCGTCGCTGAGCGACTTCGCCGACAAGATCAACGCCAACCCCGCCTCGCTGGTGCAGGCGCTGTTCAACCTCGGTGAGATGGTGACGGCGACCCAGTCGGTCGGCGACGACACCCTCGAGCTGCTCGGCAGCGAGATGAACTACAAGGTTCAGGTCGTCTCGCCGGAGGACGAGGACCGCGAGCTGTTGGAGTCCTTCGACCTCTCCTACGGAGAAGACGAGGGCGGCGAGGAGGACCTCGAGCAGCGTCCTCCCGTCGTCACGGTCATGGGCCACGTCGACCACGGCAAGACCCGACTGCTGGACACCATCCGTCAGGCCAACGTCCGCGAGGGCGAAGCCGGCGGCATCACCCAGCACATCGGCGCCTACCAGGTCGAGGTCGACCTCGACGGCACCGTTCGCCCGATCACGTTCATCGATACCCCGGGTCACGAGGCGTTCACCGCCATGCGTGCCCGTGGGGCGAAGGCCACCGACATCGCGATCCTGGTGGTCGCCGCCGACGACGGCGTGATGCCGCAGACGGTTGAGGCCATCAACCACGCGCAGGCCGCCGAAGTGCCGATCGTGGTGGCGGTCAACAAGATCGACAAGGAAGGCGCCGACCCGGCCAAGATCCGCGGCCAGCTCACCGAATACGGGCTGATCCCCGAGGACTACGGCGGCGACACGATGTTCGTCGACATCTCCGCAAAGCAGGGCACCAACATCCAGGCGCTGCTGGAAGCGGTCGTGCTGACCGCCGACGCCGCTCTGGACCTGCGGGCCAACCCGGACATGGAGGCCCAGGGCGTGGCGATCGAGGCACATCTGGACCGCGGCCGCGGACCGGTGGCCACGGTTCTGGTGCAGCGCGGCACGCTGCGGGTCGGCGACTCGATCGTGTCGGGTGACGCCTACGGTCGCGTCCGCCGCATGGTGGACGAACACGGCGAGGACGTCGAGGAGGCGTTGCCGTCCCGGCCGGTGCAGGTCATCGGCTTCACCTCGGTGCCGGGCGCAGGTGACAACCTGCTCGTCGTCGACGAGGACCGCATCGCGCGCCAGATCGCCGACCGGCGCAGCGCACGCAAGCGCAACGCGCTGGCGGCCCGCAGCCGCAAGCGGATCAGTCTCGAGGACCTCGATTCGGCGCTGAAGGAAACCAGCCAGCTGAACCTGATCCTCAAGGGCGACAACGCCGGTACGGTCGAGGCGCTCGAGGAGGCCCTGTTGGGAATCCAGGTCGACGACGAAGTCGAGCTGCGCGTCATCGACCGCGGTGTCGGCGGCGTCACCGAGACCAACGTCAACCTGGCGTCGGCATCGGATGCGATCATCATCGGGTTCAACGTCCGCGCGGAGGGCAAGGCCACCGAGCTGGCCAACCGCGAGGGTGTCGAGATCCGGTACTACTCGATCATCTACCAGGCGATCGACGAGATCGAGGCCGCGCTCAAGGGCATGCTCAAGCCGATCTACGAGGAGCGCGAACTCGGCCGCGCCGAGATCCGTGCGATCTTCCGGTCGTCGAAGGTCGGCAACATCGCCGGTTGCCTCGTGCAGTCGGGGATCATGCGACGCAACGCGAAGGCCCGGCTGCTGCGCGACAACGTCGTGGTGGCCGAGAACCTCACCGTGTCGTCGCTGCGCCGCGAGAAGGACGACGTCACCGAGGTTCGCGAGGGCTACGAATGCGGTCTGACGCTGACGTACTCCGACATCAAGGAAGGCGACGTCATCGAGACCTACGAGCTGGTGGAAAAGGAGCGCACCTAGAGTGGCGGACCCCGCACGGGCGAAGCGGCTGGCCAAACGCATTTCCACCATCGTCGCCTCGGCGATCGAGTACGAGATCAAGGATCCGCGGCTGTCGGGTGTGACGATCACCGACGCCAAGGTCACCAACGATCTGCACGACGCAACGCTGTACTACACGGTGCTCGGTGCGTCGCTGTCCGATGAGCCGGATTACGGCGGGGCGGCAGCGGCGCTCGAGAAGGCCAAAGGTGTGCTGCGGTCCAAGGTGGGGGCGAGCCTCGGTGTTCGCTTCACGCCCACCCTTGCGTTCGAGCGAGACACCGTGCCCGACGCCGCGGTCAAGATGGAGGAACTGCTGGCCCGCGCTCGCGCCGCAGATGAGGATTTGGCGAGAGTTCGGCAAGGTGCCAAGCACGCCGGCGATGCGGACCCGTACCGTGTCAGTGAGGTGGAGGGCGAGGCAGTAGCCGGGGGGCCCGACGACTCTGAGGACAGCGGTGACCGCGATCGACAAGACGACTGACGCCCCGGAAGTGGGCGATCGGGTCGACGCCCACGGTGCAGCCGAACTGGTGTCGGCGGCCGCCTCGGTCGGAGTGGTCTGCCACGTCTATCCCGACGCCGACACCATCGGTGCCGGTCTGGCGCTGGCGTTGGTCCTCGATCAGGTCGGCAAGAGTGTCCAGGTGAGTTTCGCGGCGCCCGAGAAACTGCCCGAATCGCTGCAGTCGCTGCCCGGCGGTCATCTGCTCGTCGGCCCCGACGAGATGCGCCGCGACCCCGACCTGATCGTCACCGTCGACATTCCCAGCGTCAACCGCCTCGGCGTGCTGCGCGGCCTCGTCGACGCCGGTCGTGAAGTCCTGGTCATCGACCACCACGCCTCCAACCAGCTGTTCGGCACCGCCAACTACGTCGACGCCTCGGCGGACTCCACCACGATGCTGGTGGCCGACCTGCTCGACGCGTGGGACAAGCCGATCGACATCGGCGTCGCGCATTGCCTGTATGCGGGCCTGACCACCGACACCGGCTCGTTCCGCTGGGCCACCCCGCGGGCGCACCGGCTCGCGGCGCGCCTCGTCGATCTCGGGGTCGACAACGCCGGCATCAGCCGGACCCTGCTGGACACCCATCCCTACGCCTGGTTGCCGATGCTGTCGCGGGTGCTGTCCTCAGCGCAGCTGCTGCCCGATGCCGCCGGCGGCCGCGGCTTGGTGTGCGCGGTGGTGGACTACGACGAGTGGGTCAACGCGCGGCCCGAGGAAGTCGAGAGCATCGTCGACATCGTGCGCACCACCGAAGAGGCCGAGGTGGCCGCGGTGTTCAAGGAGATCGAGCCGGGGCACTGGTCGGTGTCGATGCGGGCCAAGTCTTACGACCTGTCACCGGTCGCGAGCGGATTCGGCGGTGGCGGTCATCGCCTGGCCGCGGGATATTCGGCCACCGGGTCCGCCGAGGACGTGGTGAAGGCGTTGTACGCGGCCCTTGGCTGAGCCCGATCCGGAGCCGTCGAACGCTCCGGTGACCGGCCGCCGGATCGCCGGGCTGGCATTCCCCGCGCTCGGAGTGTTGGCGGCCGAACCGATCTACCTGTTGTTCGATCTCGCGGTCGTGGGCCGGTTGGGCGCCCTGGCGCTGGCGGGGTTGGCGATCGGTGCGCTGATACTCACCACGCTGAGCTCCCAGATGACCTTTCTGGCGTACGGGACCACCGCCCGCTCGGCCCGCTTCTACGGTGCCGGCGATCGGCCGGCCGCGGTCGGGGAAGGCGTGCAGGCCACGTGGCTGGCGCTGGGATTGGGCGCGGTGATCGTCGCGGCGGTGCAGGTGTTCGCGGTGCCGCTGGTGTCGGCGCTGGCGGGGTCGGCCGACGGGGGAGAGATCGCCGACGAGGCGCTGTCGTGGGTGCGCATCGCGATTCTCGGCGTGCCCGCGATCCTGGTGTCGGCGGCGGGCAACGGGTGGATGCGTGGCGTGCAGGACATCGTGCGGCCGCTGAAGTTCGTCGTGCTCGGGTTCGCGCTGTCGGCGGTGCTGTGCCCGCTGCTGGTGTACGGCTGGCTCGGCATGCCACGGCTCGGGTTGCCGGGCTCGGCCGTCGCGAACGCGGTGGGGCAGTGGGTGGCCGCCGCGTTGTTCTGTCGCGCGCTGCTGATCGAGAAGGTGCCGCTGCGCGTGCACCCGGGGGTGTTGCGCGCGCAGGTGGTGATGGGTCGCGACCTGGTGTTGCGGACGCTGGCGTTCCAGGCTTGTTTCGTGTCGGCGGGCGCCGTCGCCGCCCGGTTCGGTGCGGCCGCCGTGGCCGCGCATCAGGTCGTGTTGCAGCTGTGGAATTTCCTTGCGCTGGTATTGGATTCGCTGGCGATCGCCGCGCAGTCGCTGGTCGGTGCGGCACTCGGCGCGGGTCAGCTGACGCACGCCAAGTCGGTGGCCTGGCGGGTGACGATCTTCTCGGCGTTGGCCTCGGCGGTGCTGTCCCTCGTGTTCGCGGTCGGCGCGTCGGTGATCCCGAGTGTGTTCACCGACGACCGCTCGGTGCTCGACGCGATCGGGGTGCCGTGGTGGTTCATGGTGGCTCAATTGCCGGTTGCCGGAATCGTTTTCGCGCTCGACGGAGTCCTGTTGGGTGCCGGCGACGCAAAGTTCATGCGCAACGCGACGCTCGCCAGCGCGCTGGTGGGCTTCCTGCCGCTGATCTGGCTGTCACTCGCGTTCGGTTGGGGGCTGCTGGGTATCTGGGCGGGGCTGTCGACGTTCATGGTGCTGCGGTTGGTGTTCGTGGGCTGGCGCGCCCTCTCGGGCCGGTGGCTCGTGCCGGGCACGGCTTGACTTCTTTGACGCGAGCGCCCGCGTCTGTACAGGACACGCCGCAAAGAATTGGCAGAATGTGGCCGCTCGCGGGGGGTCAGCGTCCGCGCTATGCGCGGGCCCGCGCGATCGCGGCCCAGCCGAACTCCGTCGTCTTCACCCGTATATCGTCAAACCCCGCCGCCGCCAACCGATTCGGCAGTGTCGCGGGGTTGACGGGGTTCTTCATGCGCGACGGCCAACTCCTCGCTGCCGAGGCTGTCGCTGGCCACCAGCGCCGCCCCGGGCCGCAGCACGCGGGCGACCTCGGCGAACAGCCGGTCTTGGAGTTCGGCGGTGGGGACATGGTGCAGCATCGTGAAACACGCTGCGCCGGTGAAGCGGTCGTCGTCGTAGGACAGTGCCGTCGCGTCGCCGCGCACGATCTCGACGGTCGGGACATCGGCGAAGCGAGCGGTCAGCATCGCCGCGAGTTCGTCGTCGATCTCCACCGACGTCAACCGGCCCACCGATTCGCTCAACACGTCGGTGGTCGCGCCGTAGCCGGGTCCGACCTCGAGCACGTCGTCGCCGAGGTCGATCTCGCCCAGCGCCCACGGCAGGATCACCTCGCGGATCAGCTGTCGCCATTCCTCGCTGCCGCAGTACTCGTGCGCTTCGTTCACGCTCGCAGCCTATGAGGGTGCGCAAACTGCTGTAAATCCGCGGCGTGTCTTGTGCAAACACGCCCGCTCGCGCATTGCCGGAGGTCAGCGGACCTGGGCGCGGCCTCGCTCGAAGACGCCGGCCCGGCTGGCGGCGATGTCGTCCCCGCTGGTCGTGCGCATCCATTCGCGCGCCGAGGCGGCCTCGATCCACAGTCCCTCGTTGGTCTGAGCTTCGTCGATGCGGTGATACGACGCGAGCAGAGCGCGCACGGCCTTCTGGTTGTTGCCGACGATCGATGCCGCGATTTGGCGGGCCGCGGGCAAGAGCTGATCGTGGGGGACCACTTCGGTGACCAGGCCGGCTCGCAACGCGTCGGCCGCCGACAGATAGTCACCGGTCAAGCTCATGCGACGGGCCATGCCGACGCCGACCTTCTGCGGCAACCGCACCGACAGCCCCCATGTCGGCAACAGCCCCACCCGGGCATGCGTATCGGCGAACCGCGCCTGTTCGGAGGCGATCAGCACATCGCAGTACAGCGCGATTTCGAGGCCACCCGTCACCGCTGCGCCGTTGATCGCGCCGATCACCGGCTTGGTCATCGGCGGCCACTTCGGCGAGATGTCGGGCAGCTCGGTGGTGTCGCCCAGCTCCTTGAGGTCCAGACCCGCGCAGAACACCGGGTCGGCGCCGGTGACGATCACGACGTCGACATCGTCGTCCGCCTGCGCCTCGCCGAGGGCGCGGTAGAACCGCCTGCGCAGTTCGGCCGACAGCGCGTTGCGCGACTGCGGCCGGTTCAGGGTGAGCGTGCGCACGCGATCTTGGGTCTCGATGAGCAGGATGTCGTCAGTCACCCGACGAACCTATCGTGGAGCCATGTGCCGAAACATCACCGAGCTACGCGGGCTTGAGCCGGCGGCCACCGGCGAGGAGATCGAAGCCGCCGCGCGCCAGTACATTCGCAAGGTCAGCGGCATCACCCGGCCGACCGCGGCCAACGCCGACGCCTTCGAGGCCGCCGTCGCGGAGGTCACCGCCACCACCGTTCGGCTGCTCGCGTCCCTGCCGCCCCGGCGCCAGCCACCCAAGACGGTGCCGCCGCTGCGCCGACCCGAGGTCCGGGCCCGCATAAACGCCAAAGCGGCGGCCGCGACATAGTCTGATGACGACGACGCTGACGCAGCCCGCGCTCAAAGAGTGGAGCGCCGCGATACGTGCGCTGTTGGACGGCAGGCAGACCGTGCTGCTGCGCAAGGGCGGAATTCACGAAAAGCGGTTCGCGGTCACGGCGTCGCGCTTCCTGCTGTTTCCGACCGTCGCGCACAGCCACGCCGAGCGGGTGCGCCCTGAGCATCGCGATCTGCTCGACGTGGCGACCGCCGACAGCACGCAGGACGCCGTAGTGGTCCGCGCCGGTGCCCGCGTCGTCGCCGCGATCGAGGTGAACCGGCCGGAGGCGCTCGAACAGATTGCGCCCCTGCATATCTGGACCGACGCATCGGTACGCGCCGACCGGCTCGATTTCCGCCCCAAGCATCGGCTCACCGCGCTCGTCGTCCAGGCGGCCCCCGTGGTGAGACCGCTGCGACTCGAACGCGCCCCGGAGTACGCGGGTTGCACCAGTTGGGTGCAGCTGCCGGTGGACCCCGAATGGGCACCCCCGGTGCACGACGACGCCACGCTGCACGAGATCGCCGAGAGCGTGCGCCGCTCGGTGGGGTGACCCGCGCCTCAGCCCGCGGGCGGCTGCGGTCCGGCGGGCAGCACCAGCCGTGACGCACCGTCGCCGAGATGCACCGTGTGCGTGGCCGGCGCGAGGGTTCTGCCCGTACCGAGCGGTTCACCGGTACCGAGGTTGCGGGCGAACCGGGGGTGCGACCCGCCCGCCACGATCACCCGGATCCGTGAACCCGCACGGAAGCGGTGCGCGACCGGATCGAGCTCGATACGCACCTGACCGGAATCCGGTGCGGCGCTGATGTAGCCGTCGCTCACATTGCGTGAGCGTCCCTTGGCGTCCACCTCGCTCACGCGGACGAACAGATCGTTGTACGGGTTGTCGCATGAGTGCGACAGCTCCACTACCGGCACCCCCACGACGTACTTGTCGGCGGGGAGGCGGTCGCCGGTGAAGCTCAACACGTCGGCACGCTGAGCCAGGCTGGTGTCCTTGCGATATCCGCCTTCCGGCGACAGCAGCCGGCCGCCCACGGTCGGCGTCGGATTCGCCGGGTTGTAGGTGAACGTCGACGGAGCCGCGGTCTCGGGCGGGACGGCGTCGCCCAGGCGACCACCGGGTTGCAGGTAGCGCACCACCTCGGGCATGGGCGGTGGCCAGTCGGGCAGGTCGATCCAGCCGCTTCCGTTGACGAAGATCCGCACCGGCTGGCGCCGCGTGCTCTCGGCGCCGGTGAGGTGAGCGCCCAACCAGTCGAGCGTGTCGCGGATGGCCGTCGGAGCGGCCTTGGTCATCAGCTGGGTGTGGATCCACGGGCCCACGGTCAACCCGACCTCGACTCCGCGCTCGCGCAGCCGCCGATACTGGGCCATCGTCTGCTCCAGGAACAGGTCCTGCCAGCCGCTGATCAGCAGCACCGGCACGTCGGCGCTGTCCAGGGCGCGACGCAGGTTCAGCGCGGTCCAGAAGGGGTCGTCGGCATCGGGGTGATCGAGCCAGGATTCCCACCACGGCGCACCCGAGCCCAGCAGCGCGCGGCCCGCCTCTCCGGCGGGCAGCCGCTTCACCGCACGGGCGAGTCGGCGCCGCGACCGCAGCTGTCGCACCAGCGCCCGCGCCCGGTTCCGATCCTCCTGATAGGCCACCAGATGGCTCCAACCGAGGAAGTCGCTCAGCGCGAAGGAACCGCGGCCCCACCGCGGCCCGCTGACGTCGTGCGGGCCGACGGTGATCACCGCGGCCTTCATCTCCGGTGGCGGGTCGGTGAGCAGCGCCCACTGGGTGAAACCGAGATACGACAGCCCGATCGTGGCGAACGAGCCGGTGAACCAATCCTGGTTGCGCAGCCACTCGACGGTGTCGGCGCCGTCGGCGATCTCGTTGACCATCGGGTCGAAGTCGCCGCCGGAGCCGTATGTGCCGCGCACGCTCTGCAGGACCACGTGATATCCGCGTGCGGCATAGACCCGTGCGTAGATGGCGGCGAAGGGGAAGTCTCGGCCGTAGGGGCAGCGCACCAGCAGCGTGCCCGCCGGGTCCGCGGTGGTGGGCGCATAGTGGTCGGCGCGCAGCTCGATGCCGTCTCGCATGGGAACGCGGACCTTGTCGACCGTGAAGTCGGTGGTGTGCGGCGGCAGCCGCAGCAGGCGTGACACGGTGCGTCCGGTGAGCTGCTTGACCTTCGAACGGGCTGCCGGCGGGGCGGCGACGGTGGAAGCGGTCACCTCACGAGGCTACGCAGAACCGATGCCGCCGCGGTCGATCGCCCGTGTCACCTGGGCCATCAACCAGTCGATCGCCTCGGTCGCCGCGTCGCCGTCGAGGCCCCACACCGCGACCAGACGCTCGTAGGTGGCCGGGCTCCACAACACGTCGAGCAGACCCGCGATCGCGCGCCGCTGCTCATCGGGAAGTTGCGGTGAGGCCTCGATGACTGCTCGCTGCAGCGCGTCGCGGCGGCGGACGTCGGAGCTGACGAACGCGGGGTCCGCCGGCGACGGTGCGCTGCGCTCGACCGAGAAGCGTTGCAGCGACGCGAAAACCCGCGCCGTCACCTCGCTCAGGTTCGCCAACGTGACGTCGTCATAGGACACGCCGGCCTCGTCCTCAAGGCGCTGCATCACCGCATCGTGCAGATGGCGTTCGGTCGGGAAATGCCGGTACACGGTCCGCTCGCCGACCCCGGCCCGCGCGGCGACGGCCCTGAACGTCAGCTCGCGCCAGTCCCAACTCTCGAACTCGTGCACCAATTCACTGCCCGCGACGACGATGCGCTCACGAGTGTGGGCGGCCTTGCGTCTGCGGACGCTGTTGTCGTACGCACGTGTTGACGAGCCGGCCATAGTGATGACAGTGTACTGTCACCAATTCACAATCCTGCCGAACGTTGATCACCGCGCGAAGAGTCACCGGGATATCGAGCGGTGATGAACGTTGGCGGGTCGGTGGGAGGTGCAGCGTGGCATCTGTCGAGGAGCTAATGGCCGCGGCCGTCGAGCGCACCGGGCTCGACGACTTCGGTGAGGACTCGTTCCGGGAGGGCCTGGAGATCCTCGTCCGCGCCCTGCGCGACGAAGCTCGGCTCAACGCGCGCGGCGAGCACTTCGTCTACGACCGCATCAGGCTGCACCTGTCTCAGCGGCTCTTGGTGGAGGATTGGTACCGACGCCATCCCGGCATCGACGACGAGCAGATCCGCTCGCCGGTGTTCGGGCTGGGCCTGCCGCGGACGGGGTCGACCGCGCTGTCGTTTCTGCTCGCCCAGGATCCCGATGTCCGTTACCTGCGCAGCTGGGAGTCCGCGCAGCCGTGCCCTCCACCGTCGACCGTGCGCGGCGACGACCCCCGCATTCCGCCGGATCAGCGGCCCGTCCTCGTCGGCACTCGCCACCACGTGCCCACTGACGTCCGCGGCCCGATGGAATGCCTGGACCTGATGGCGCTCGACTTCAAATCCCAGATCTTCCAGGCCTACGCGCAGATTCCCAGCTACTCTCAATGGCTCTGTGACGCAGCTGATTTCACGTCGACCTACCGCTACGAACGACGGGTGCTCAAGTTGCTGCAGTGAGGGGAACCGACCCGCCCGTGGCGGCTCAAGTCACCGGCACACGTGCTTTCGCTGGACTATCTCGTCCGCGTGTTCCCTGACGCCCGCTTCGTCATGACACACCGCGATCCGGCCGACGTGCTGTTGTCGGTCGTCGACGTCTACGCCGACATCGTCGGCGGCTTCACCGACCACCTCGACCGGCGTTATCTCGGTGAGCTCAACGTCACCCAGTGGTCGACGGGCATCGCGCGGGTGATGGCGTTCCGCGAGAAGGCCGCGGATCGGTTCTACGACATCGACTTTCGTGCCATGCAGGACGATCCGATCGGTGAGGTCAAGCGGCTGTACAGCTGGCTCGGCGAGGGTGTGACCGACCGGTTCGAGGCGCATATGCGGACGTGGTGGGCCGAGAACGCCGAAAAGCGTGAGCCGCACCCCAAGGCTGACCCACAGGCGTTCGGTCTGGACGACAACGTGATTCGACCGTTGTTCGCCGCCTACGTAGACGCTTACGCCGGTGACTCTCGGCGTCCGGAACGGCAGAAGGAAAGTGCGCCATGACCCTCGACGTGACCGGCGGCATCGACCCGGCCCGCGAGTACATGTTCGACGAGCGGCCGCAGGACCCCGAGATGCGGGATGCGGTCAGCTTCTGGGTGTTCGACGAAAGCGGTGAGGTCGGCCTGCCCCGAATCGGCATCGAGGCGGTCGCGTCCAACTGGGGCGCCCACGGACTACAGGTCAACCTGGCGTTCGCCGACGGACGCGTCTACCGGTTACGCGACGACGGAAAGAGTAAGCCGGTGCGGGGCCGCGACGGCAAACCCACGGTGCTCGGGGCGGGGCCGCTGACGTTCGAGTGCGTGGCGCCGTTCGACACGTGGACGGTGGCGTTCGACGGCCGCGCGGTCGAGACGTCCTCGGAGGCGCTGGCCGCCGGCGACAAGAGCGGCCCGCTGGTCGACGTGCGGTTCGAGGTCGAAGCGACGATGGCGGTGCCGCCCTGGAGCCAGGGCGCGATGCGCGCGGACGCCGCCGATCAACTGCAGACCACGGTGGTCGGCGAATTGATGGGTGGCGCCCGTTACGAACAGTTGTTCCGCGCCGACGGTGCCGTGGAGGTGGCGGGTCGTCGGCAGCCGCTCACGGGTACCGGGCTGCGCATCCGTCGGCAGGGTGTCCGTCGGCTGGAGGGGTTCTGGGGACACTGCTGGCAGTCGGCGCTGTTCGACAGCGGACGTGCGTTCGGCTACATCGCCTACCCGCCGCGGCCCGGCGGTCAGCCGAACTACAACGAGGGGTACCTGTACCTCGGGGACTCGGCAGCGCTGATCCCCGCCCGCGTCGTTGAGGCCCCGTGGCTGCGCCGACTGCAACCGCGTGGGGAGGACGTGTCGATGGTGCTCGAGACGGCTCGCGGAACCGTGCGCATCGAGGGGGAGACCGTGCTGTCCACCCACGACATCACCGATCCCGCCGCGATCCCCGCCGAACAACTGGCAAAGATGGCGAACTGGACGTTTCCTGCCCTGCAGCAGGCCGGTGTGCGCTACCGCTGGGACGGCGAGGAGACGATCGGGATGCTGGAGCGGTCGAGCCCGATGGACCGCATCGAGCCAACGGCCGATCAGAACACGTAGTGCGGGATCAGCTCGTGCGCGCGTTGCAGGTTGGTCTGCATGCAGTCGGGGTCGGGTTCGGAGTAGATCGGCGAGTAGAACAGCGACTGCTGCAGGACGCCGTAGCTGGTGTCGAAGGCGATCATGCAGGTGATCCACCAGCGGTTGTTCCAGTCGGTCGGCTTCATCACCCAGTATTGCGCGGCGCGATGCCCGTCGATATCGAGTTGGACCGCGTCGACGGGCAGCGTCTGCTCATAGGTGCGCCAGACTATCGCCTCCACGGCCAGCTGATAGTTGCCCGCGTCGTAGCGGCACCGCAGCTGATCCTCCGGCGTCGGCGGGGTGAAGGTCAGGCCGATCGCCTGCACCGCCTCGAGCGGAATCTGCTTGCACGGGTTGAACGGTGACGGGTCGGTCGTCTCGATCACCGGCCACTTGATCGACGTCGTGACATTCGTCATCGGGATGTCGTCTGCTGTCACCCGCGGGGCACCTGCGGGGTTGGCCTGCCACACCACCATCACCGCAGCGATCAGCGCGCACAGCGCCGAGACCAAGCGCAGCTTGGTGAGCATGTCACCCCTTCGTTTCGGCAGTCCGACCCTGCGGGGAGTGTAGCGGGCCGCTCCCACCGCCCGAAGAGGAAACAAGAACCTGTTCTAGTTGCCGGGCGAACCACGTGCATCCGGTTAAGTACCCTGGTCAGTTGTGACACGCGACGGCCGACGACCCACCCTCTGGGCGATCAGCGACCTGCACACGGGTCACACAGGCAACAAACCCGTGACGGAGTCGCTGCACCCGGCCTCGCCCGACGACTGGCTCATCGTCGCCGGCGACGTCGCCGAACGCACCGACGAGATCCGGTGGGCCCTGGACCTGTTGCGCAAACGGTTCGCCAAGGTGATCTGGATTCCGGGCAACCACGAGCTGTGGACCACCAACCGCGACCCGATGCAGATCTTCGGCAAGGCCCGCTACGACTACCTGGTCAACATGTGCGACGAGATGGGCATCATCACGCCCGAGCACCCGTTCCCGGTGTGGACCGAGGAGGGCGGCCCGGCCACGATCGTGCCGATGTTCCTGCTGTACGACTACACCTTCCTGCCGGCGGGCGCGGCCACCAAGGCGGAGGGACTGGCCATCGCGCGCGAGCGCAACGTCGTCGGCACCGACGAGTTCCTGCTGTCCGCCGAGCCCTACGCCACCCGCGACGCGTGGTGCCGCGATCGGGTGGCCTACACCCGCAAACGGCTCGAGGACCTCGACTGGATGACGCCGACGGTGCTGGTCAACCACTTCCCGATGGTGCGCGAACCCTGCGACGCGATGTTCTATCCGGAGTTCTCGCTGTGGTGCGGCACCACCGCCACCGCCGACTGGCACACCCGCTACAACGCGGTGTGCTCGGTCTACGGGCACCTGCACATTCCGCGCACGACGTGGTACGACGGTGTGCGGTTCGAGGAGGTGTCGGTCGGTTACCCGCGAGAGTGGCGGCGCCGCAAGCCATATCGCTGGATGCGCCAGATCCTTCCGGATCCGCAGTATCCGCCCGGGTACCTCAACGAGTTCGGCGGCCACTTCCACATCACCCAGGAGATGCGGGAGAACGCCCAGAAGATGCAGCAACGGATCCGCGACAGGCAGGTCTCGCGATGACGGTCGCCGCTTCGCTGCTGTCCGGTGTGCTGCCGACGGCACCAGGGCTGGCCGCAGCCGAGGTCTACCGTGATCCGCCGGACCTCGCGCCGCTGCCCGAGGAGGAGTCACTGGTCGCCAGGTCGGTCGCCAAGCGACGCAACGAGTTCGTCACCGTGCGGTACTGCGCACGGTTGGCGCTTGCCGAGATCGGTGTCGGGCCTGTGCCGATTCTGAAGGGGGAGAAGGGCGAACCGTGCTGGCCCGACGGTGTCGTCGGTTCGCTGACGCACTGTGAGGGCTACCGGGGCGCAGTGGTCGGCCGGCGGGCCGAGGTGCGGTCGGTGGGTATCGACGCCGAACCGCACGGTGTGCTGCCCGACGGTGTGCTCGACGCGATCAGCCTGCCCGCCGAGCGAGCCGAACTGCGGCAGCTGCCCGAAGGGCTGCACTGGGACCGAATCCTGTTCTGCGCCAAAGAGGCAACCTACAAGGCGTGGTTCCCGGTGACTCACCGGTGGCTGGGTTTCGAGGACGCGCACATCGTCTTCGACGTCGACGACGGCGGCACCTCCGGTGGTTTCGTCTCGCGAATCCTGATCGACCCGGCGGCGATGCACGGACCGCCACTGGAAACCCTGACCGGCCGGTGGTCGGTCCGCGACGGTCTGGCGTTGACCGCGATCGTGCTATGACCGAGGCGGGGCTGGTCATCGTCGACAAACCCGCGGGCATGACGAGTCACGACGTCGTCGGCCGCTGCCGTCGGTTCTTCGGCACCCGCAAGGTCGGACACGCCGGGACCCTTGACCCGATGGCGACCGGTGTTCTGGTCGTCGGCATCGAGCGCGCCACCAAGATCCTCGGACTGCTGACGGCGACGGACAAGGCGTACCGCGCGACCATCCGCCTCGGCCAGACCACCTCCACCGATGACGCCGAAGGCGAGGTGCTGCACGAGGTTTCGGCCGGCCACGTCACCGACGAGGACATCGACCGCGCGGTCGCCGACCTGCGGGGTGAGATCGACCAGATCCCGTCAGCGGTGAGCGCGATCAAAATCGGCGGACAACGCGCCTACAAACTCGCGCGCGAAGGGCAAACCGTCGAGTTGGCACCCCGCCGCGTGCGGATCGACCTTTTCGCGGTACTCGAGGCACGGCACGAAGCCGGCGTCATCGACGTCGATGTCGAAGTGGAGTGCTCGAGCGGCACCTACATCCGTGCTTTGGCCCGCGACATCGGGGCCACGCTGGGGGTCGGTGGGCATCTCACGGCGTTACGACGCACCAGAGTCGGCGGCTTCGGGCTGACCGAGGCGCGCTCGCTGGACGAGCTCGCCGAAACACCACGGCTGTCGTACACCCTGGACGCCGCGTGTCTTCTGACGTTTCCGCGGCGGGACCTGACCGCCGACGAGGCCGAGGACGTGCGTCACGGCCGACCGCTCAAACCGGCGGGCATCGAGGGAATCTACGCCGCTACGGCTCAGGACGGGCAGGTCGTCGCGCTGCTGGAAGACAGGTCCGCTCGCACGAAGTCGGTCGTCGTGTTGCGTCCCGCGACCTTGTAGGCCGGCGCATCCGGGCGCATACTGACCCCCTCCTAGAGATGGGAGCCGACAATGGTGTCTGCGTACAAGGCTCTTCAGATCGCATTGGGCGTGTTCGGCGTGGTCGCCCTCTGCCTGTATCCGCTTGCCGCCGTGTGGCCGTCAGGATGGGCGTGGCATCCGGGACCACCGCACCACTCCGACTACTTCATGATGATCGTCGGGCTCTACGCCACGCTGGGCGTGTTCCTGGTGTGGGCGGCGCGAAACCCACGCGCTCATCTGAGCCTGATCTGGTTCACGGTGTGGTCCAGCGTCGTCCACGCCGTCATCATGGCGGTGCAGTCGGTCCGCGGTGAACACCAGACCGGGCATCTGCTGGGCGATGTGCCCGCGCTGCTGTTGGTTGCGATAGTGCTGGCGGTGCTCGTGCGGGCTTCTGGGCTCAAGATGTCCGAGGAACAGCCCGCCGCCCTGGAACGACGCTGACGGGCACCCAGCTGAAATGTGAGCGATGGCGCAAATCCGGCGGCCGGTTTCTCGCGGCCCACATTCGCGAAGGTGCCCGCCTCACAGCGAAAGATTCGCTGGCAGCGAATAATTCGCTGATAGGCGGGCACTCGTCGAAGTGGTCGGCAGCCCGACGGAGGACCACAAATCAGGGGTTCACAAACCAGGGGTTCACAAACCAGGGGTTCACAAACCAGGGGTTCACAAACCAGGGGTTCACAAACCAGGGGTTCGCAAACGAGCTAGCTCGCCACCACCCAGATCGCTTCTGCGGCCGGGCTTCCCAAGTCGACGGTGGTGTCGTGCCCGTCTGCGGACTCGATGGCCACCGAGATCATGCCGGCGAAGTCGCGCCGGGCCACCACGCGAAGCCGTGAGTCCAGGCTGATGCCGACACTGTCGAAGTACCGCAGCATCTCCGGATCGGCGTCGGAGATGCGCGCGATGGTGCCGCGGTCGCCGTCGTGGCACGCCGACAACTGGCGTGCGTCCGGGGTGGGCACGCGGCCGTCGGCGGCCGGGATCGGATCGCCGTGCGGATCGCGGGTCGGGTGCCCGAGCTTGGCGTCGATGCGGTCGAGCATCCGGTCCGACACCGCGTGCTCGAGCACCTCGGCCTCGTCGTGCACCTCGTCCCAGCTGTAGCCCAGCTCGCGAACGAGGAACGTCTCCATCAGCCGATGCCTGCGCACCATCGCCAAGGCCGCGGCCCGGCCGGCCTCGGTCAGCGTCACCGCGCCGTACTTCTCGTGGTCGACCAGGCCCTGGTCGGCGAGCTTGCGGATCGACTCCGAGGCGGTGCTGGCCGACACCCCGAGCCGCTCGGCCAACAGTTTGGTGCTCACCTTCTCCTGCGACCACTCCTGGACGGTCCAGATGACTTTCAGGTAGTCCTGGGCAACCGTCGTCAGGTCACGCGCATCGCCGGCAGGATTCACATTGAGAAAGTTTAGGCAATACTCACCTCATCCGGGGGATCCGGCGACGCGGCGAACCTCGGACGCGCCGTAGGCTTGCCCTCGTGCAGCGCTGGCGGGGACAAGACGAGATCCCGACGGACTGGGGCCGATGTGTGGTCACCATCGGGGTCTTCGACGGTGTGCATCGCGGACACCAGGAGCTGATCAACCACGCGGTCAAGGCCGGCCGGTCGCGTGGGGTGCCCACCGTGCTGATGACTTTCGATCCCCATCCGATGGAGGTCGTCTTCCCGGGCAGTCATCCCGCCCAGCTGACCACGCTGACCCGGCGCGCCGAACTGGTCGAGGAACTCGGCGTCGACGTCTTCCTGGTGATGCCGTTCACCGCCGACTTCATGAAGCTGACCCCGGAGCGCTACATCCATGAACTCCTGGTCGAGCGCCTGCATGTGGTCGAGGTCGTCGTGGGGGAGAACTTCACGTTCGGCAAGAAGGCGGCGGGCGATGTCCGCTTGTTGCGCCAGGCCGGCGAGCGCTTCGGCTTCGCTGTGGAGAGCATGACCCTGGTTTCCGAGGCTCTTGGGGTGGCCGACACCGCCCGCGACGAGGCCGTCACGTTCTCCTCGACCTACATCCGGTCCTGCGTCGACGCGGGCGATGTCGTCGCCGCCGCCGAGGCGTTGGGGCGCCCGCACCGCGTGGAGGGCGTCGTGGTGCGCGGCGACGGACGGGGCAAGGTGCTGGGTTTTCCGACCGCCAACGTGGCGCCGCCCATGTATTCGGCGATACCCGCCGACGGCGTCTATGCGGCGTGGTTCACCGTCCTCGGTCATGGACCGGTCGCGGGCAGCGTGATCCCCGGCGAGCGGTACCAGGCCGCGGTGTCGGTGGGGACCAACCCGACCTTCTCTGGGCGCACCCGCACCGTGGAGGCGTTCGTGCTCGACACCACGGCCGACCTGTACGGCCAGCACGTCGCCGTCGACTTCGTGGCCAGGCTGCGCGGCCAGGAGAAGTTCGCCAACGTCGACGACCTGGTGGAGCAGATGGGCCGCGACACCGAACACGCCCGCACGATCCTGACCCGCTGACGCCGAGCGCTCAGTCCCGAACACAAAACCCCAGGACAACGGGCCAACGCGAGTACATGGGTGAGCGCTCGGCGGATTTCGTGCTGTACACCCGCCGCTGCTAGACTGCCTGCCGACCGGGCGTGCGCTGCAGTTCGCGGCGGCCGCGCCTCCACGGGGCTCATGTCCCTTCCCGCGGACTGAAAAGATGGAGTTGTTTCGTGGCGCTCACCGCCGAAGAGAAAAAGTCGGTCCTGACCGAGTACGGACTGCATGACACCGATACCGGTTCGCCCGAGGCGCAGGTCGCGCTGCTGACCAAGCGGATCACCGACCTCACCGAGCACCTGAAGGTGCACAAGCACGATCACCACTCACGGCGCGGTCTGCTGCTGCTCGTCGGCCGCAGGCGCCGGCTGCTCAAGTACGTGGCCCAGGTCGACGTCCAGCGGTACCGCACGCTGATCGAACGACTCGGCCTGCGTCGCTGACCTCGTACCGGCGCGTGAACGCGCGCCGGGATTCGGCCGGGTACTCCTCGCAGAGTACGATGGCCTCGTTCGACTGCTTATTCGGCGCGAACGACCTGGGTGCGATTTTCGCAGCTCCGCGAGCATCGTTCCCGCGCGTCATAACCAGGACCTGCTCGATCGCGCGGTCTTCGGTAGTGGCTGCCGGAAGAACTGCCGGCAGCTTCGATCGATGGCCGTAGCCGCATCGGGGCCCGTGGTTCAAGCGCTG
Source organism: Mycolicibacterium novocastrense (assembly GCF_001570485.1). Lineage (GTDB taxonomy): Bacteria > Actinomycetota > Actinomycetes > Mycobacteriales > Mycobacteriaceae > Mycobacterium > Mycobacterium novocastrense. The sequence goes on along the minus strand of NZ_BCTA01000036.1, from coordinate 425,765 downwards.
TGACGACGCGAAAACAGCTAAACAGTGGAGACACTGAATCAGAGAGGCCATACGGACACCTATGTCTGTAGTTGAAATTGAAGACGGCGTGTACGAAGCGACCGCCGTGATCGACAACGGGAGCTTCGGCACCCGCACCATCCGTTTCGAGACCGGCCGACTGGCCCAGCAGGCCGCCGGCGCCGTCGTCGCCTATCTCGACGACGAGACGATGTTGCTTTCGGCCACCTCGGCCAGCAAGAACCCCAAGGACCATTTCGACTTCTTCCCGTTGACCATCGACGTCGAAGAGCGCATGTACGCCGCGGGTCGCATCCCCGGCTCGTTCTTCCGCCGCGAAGGCCGCCCGTCGACCGACGCGATCCTGACTTGCCGGCTGATCGACCGTCCGCTGCGGCCGACGTTCGTCGACGGCTTGCGCAACGAGATCCAGGTCGTGGTCACCGTCTTGAGCCTGGATCCCAAGGATCTGTACGACGTGGTCGCGATCAACGCCGCGTCGGCGTCCACGCAGATCGCCGGCCTACCGTTCTCGGGCCCGGTCGGCGGCGTGCGTGTCGCGCTGATCGACGGAACCTGGGTGGCCTTCCCGACCGTCGAGCAGCTCGAGCGGGCGGTGTTCGACATGGTTGTCGCCGGTCGTGTCATCGAGGGCGGTGACGTGGCGATCATGATGGTCGAGGCCGAGGCCACCGACAATGTCATCGAGTTGGTCGCCGGCGGTGCGCAGGCGCCCACCGAGGCCGTCGTGGCCGAGGGCCTGGAGGCCGCCAAACCGTTCATCGCGAGCCTGTGCGCAGCCCAGCAGGAGCTGGCCGAGAGCGCCGCCAAGCCGACCGCGGACTACCCGGTGTTCCCGGAGTACGGCGAAGACGTCTATTACGCCGTCGCCTCGGTGGCCACCGACGCGTTGTCGGAGGCGCTGACGATCGCCGGTAAGGCCGAGCGCAACGACCGCACCGACGAGATCAAGGCCGAGGTGCTCGAGCGGCTGGCCGAGCAGTACGCGGGCCGCGAGAAGGAGGTCGGCGCCGCATTCCGGTCGCTGACCAAGAAGCTTGTGCGGCAACGCATTCTGACCGATCACTTCCGTATCGACGGCCGCGGCATCACCGACATCCGCGCGCTGAGCGCCGAGGTCGCAGTCGTCCCGCGGGCGCACGGCAGCGCGCTGTTCGAGCGTGGCGAGACCCAGATCCTGGGCATCACCACCCTCGACATGATCAAGATGGCCCAGCAGATCGACTCGCTGGGGCCCGAGACCAGCAAGCGCTACATGCACCACTACAACTTCCCGCCGTACTCGACCGGTGAGACCGGCCGTGTCGGTTCGCCGAAGCGCCGCGAGATCGGCCACGGTGCGCTGGCGGAGCGCGCGCTGATGCCGGTGCTGCCCAGCATCGAGGAGTTCCCGTACGCGATCCGTCAGGTGTCGGAGGCGTTGAGCTCCAACGGTTCCACCTCGATGGGTTCGGTGTGCGCCTCGACGCTGGCGCTGCTCAACGCCGGTGTGCCGCTGAAGGCTCCGGTCGCGGGCATCGCGATGGGCCTGGTGTCCGACGACATCGAAGTGGACGGTAAGACCGAGCGCCGGTTCGTCGCGCTCACCGACATCCTCGGTGCCGAGGATGCGTTCGGCGACATGGACTTCAAGGTCGCGGGCACCAAGGAGTTCGTCACCGCGCTGCAGCTGGACACCAAGCTCGACGGCATCCCGTCGCAGGTGCTGGCGGGCGCGCTGTCGCAGGCCAAGGATGCCCGGCTGACGATTCTCGAGGTGATGGCCGAGGCGATCGACGGCCCCGACGAGATGAGCCCGTATGCGCCGCGGATCACCACGATCAAGGTGCCGGTGGACAAGATCGGCGAGGTGATCGGCCCGAAAGGCAAGATCATCAACCAGATCACCGAGGAGACCGGCGCGTCGATCTCCATCGAGGACGACGGCACGGTGTTCGTCGGCGCCACCGACGGACCGTCGGCGCAGGCCGCGATCGACCGCATCAACGCGATCGCCAATCCGCAGCTGCCCAAGGTCGGCGAGCGATTCCTCGGAACCATCGTCAAGACAACGGATTTCGGTGCCTTCGTGTCGCTGCTTCCGGGTCGCGACGGGCTGGTCCACATCTCGAAGCTGGGACGTGGCAAGCGGATCGCCAAGGTCGAGGATGTCGTCAAAGTCGGCGACAAGCTGCGTGTGGAGATCGCCGACATCGACAACCGCGGCAAGATCTCGCTGATCCTGGTCGATGAGGAAGCCCCCGACTCGGAGACCGCACCGGCAGATGCCGCAGCGGCCAGCAGTTAGGGCGTTGCGCCACAACGGACGTGGCGACCGATCGTCGGAGGCAGTGCGTCGCACGCTGCTACCCGGTGGCCTGCGTGTGGTCACCGAGTACATCCCGTCGGTGCATTCGGCGTCGGTCGGGCTGTGGGTCGACGTCGGTTCGCGCGACGAGGGGCCGAGCGTTGCGGGCGCGGCGCACTTCCTCGAGCACTTGCTGTTCAAGGCGACGCCCACCCGGTCGGCGGTGGGCATCGCGCAGGCCGTCGACGCGGTCGGGGGTGAGTTGAACGCCTTCACCGCCCGCGAGCACACCTGCTACTACGCGCATGTGCTCGACTCCGATCTGGAGTTGGCCGTCGACCTCGTCGCCGATGTCGTGTTGCGCGGACAGTGCGCGGCCCAGGACGTCGAGGTCGAACGCGACGTCGTGCTCGAGGAGATCGCGATGCGCGACGACGATCCCGAGGACACTCTCGGCGACGTGTTTCTCGCCGCGATGTTCGGCTCGCACCCCGTTGGGCGCCCGGTGATCGGCAGCGTGGATTCGATCTCCTCGATGACACGCGCCCAACTGCACTCCTTCCACGTCCGCCGCTACACCCCCGAGCGAATGGTGCTCGCAGTGGCGGGCAACGTCGATCACGATGACGTGGTGTCGCTGGCGCGCGAGTACTTCGGTGCGCGACTGGTGCGGGGCCGCACACCGGTGCCACCGCGCAAGGGCATCGGCCGGGTCGGCGGGCGCCCGAGTCTGGAGCTGGTCAGCCGGGACTCCGAGCAGACGCACCTGACGCTGGGTGTGCGCACGCCCGGACGGCACTGGGAACACCGCTGGGCGCTGTCGGTGCTGAACACGGCGCTCGGCGGCGGCCTGAGTTCGCGGTTGTTTCAGGAGATTCGAGAGGCACGCGGGTTGGCGTACTCGGTGTACTCGACGGTCGACACCTTCTCCGACAGCGGAGCTCTGTCGGTTTACGCGGGTTGCCTGCCGGACCGCTTCGACGAGGTCGCCCGCGTGACCACCGATGTGCTCGAGGCGGTGGCGCGTGACGGGATCACCGAAGACGAGTGCCGCATCGCGAAGGGCTCCCTGCGCGGCGGACTGGTGCTTGGCCTCGAGGATTCGGGATCGCGGATGAACCGCATCGGACGCAGCGAACTGCATTTCGGCGAACACCGAACGATCGACGAGACGTTGGCGAAGATCGAGGCCGTGACGCTCGACGAGGTCAATTCCGTCGCGCGCCGGCTTTTGCGGCGGCCCTACGGCGGTGCTGTGCTCGGTCCGGTTCGGTCGAAACGGTCACTGCCTCAGCCGCTTCGGGCCATCGCCGGCTGATCACCTACGCTGGGGACCCATGACCGAGGTGCCACGGCGTCACGTTCTGATCGGTGGATTGACACTGGCGGCGCTGGCCGCATCGCCGCACAAGGCCGTCATGGCCGACCCTGACCGCCCCCCGCAGCCGGTCGAGGATCGACTCGGCGAGATGGAACGCCGCCAGAACGCGTTGATCGGGGTGTTCGCAACCGATCTCGGCACCGGGCGCACCATCGCACACCGAGCGCATGACATGTTCGCGATGTGCTCCACGTTCAAGACCTACGCCGCGGCGCGGGTGCTGCAGAAGGCCGAGCGCGGTGAGCTCGCGCTCACCGATCGCGTCACCATCGAACCGGGCGATATCGTGCCCAACTCGCCGGTGACCGAGGCGCACGTCGGGCAGACGATGACGCTGGCGCAGTTGTGTCAGGCCGCCCTGCAGCGAAGCGACAACGCCGCGGCCAACTGGCTGTTACGGGTCATTGGCGGTCCGTCCGGCGTGACCGATTTCGCCCGCAGCATCGGCGACCAGCGGTCCCGGCTCGACCGCTGGGAGATCGAGCTCAACGCGGCGGTGCCGGCAGACCCGCGCGACACCACGACGCCCGAGGCCATCGGGGCTGGATACCGGTCGATACTCACCGGCAACGTGCTCGCCGAGCCGCAACGCCGGCAACTCGAGGACTGGATGCGGACCAACCAGACGTCCAGCGTGCGACCCGTCCTGCCACCGGGCTGGGCGACGGCCGACAAGACCGGCAGTGGTGACTACGCGAGCACGAACGACGTCGGTATAGCGTACGGCCCGGCGGGCGAGCGACTTCTGCTGGCGATCATGACCAGGACCGCGGCAAACGACCCCGACGCCCCGAACGACCGCCAGTTAGTCGGTGACGTGGCTTCGGTGCTGGTGGCCGAACTCCTGGCCGCATGATGGCGAGGGCAGCAGCTTAGCCCGGCCACCCCTCGGGGCCGGGTCCAGCTGGCTTGTCAGCGGCTGTCCCCCCACGCTCTTGGCCCCCCTGCACTGAGCGCCAGCCGCTGGACTAAACCGTATGGCATCGAGCGCGACGGAGGAATCGGGCGAATCCCTATCTTTTTGCACCGGCACGTTTAAGGGTGCCGGGCAAACACGCGGAGATCGGGGTCAGAGCAGCATCGGCGACGGATCCGTATACGGCAGGTCGAGGTCGACGGCGACCTGTTCGGACAGCAGGGCGCCGTCGTGTGTGGACAAACCCCTCGCAAGCGAGGCGTCGGCCCGGCACGCCGCACGCCAGCCCAGCTCGGCCAGCTTGAGCACGTACGGCATGGTGGCGTTGGTCAGCGCGAAGGTCGACGTGCGGGGCACGGCGCCGGGCATATTGGCGACGCAGTAGAAGATCGTGTCGTGTACGGCATACGTCGGGTCGTCGTGCGTGGTCGGATGCGAATCCTCGAAGCACCCGCCCTGGTCGATGGCGATGTCGACCAGCACCGCACCGGGCTTCATATGAGCGACAGTCGAATTCGAAACCAAAGTGGGGGCTTTGGCGCCCGGCACCAGGACCGCGCCGATGGCGAGGTCGGCGTCCTTCACCGCGTCCTCGAGCTCCAGGATCGACGAGTAGCGGGTCTGCACGCGGCCGCCGAACTCCGCGTCCACGGCGCGCAGCTTGGTGAGACTGACGTCGAACACGGTGACGTGTGCGCCCATGCCCGTCGCGACCCGCGCGGCGTTGGCGCCGGCGGTGCCGCCGCCGATCACGACGACGTCGGCGGGAGCCACGCCCGGCACGCCGCCCATCAGGACGCCGCGGCCTCCGTGGCTGCGCATCAGGTGGTAGGCCCCGACCTGGGCCGCCAACCGCCCGGCAACCTCGCTCATCGGGGCCAGCAGCGGTAGGGCGCCGTCGGCGGCCTGAACGGTTTCGTAGGCGATCGACGTCGTCCCGGAAGCCAGCAGGGCTTCGGTGCACGGCCGCGATGCCGCCAGATGCAGGTAGGTGAACAGCGTCTGACCACGGCGCATGCGCTCGTATTCGGCGCCGATCGGCTCCTTGACCTTGAGCAGGAGGTCGGCCTGGGCCCATACCTCGTCGGCGCCGTTGATGAGCTGGGCGCCCGCGCGTTTGAAGTCGGCGTCCGAGATCGCCGAACCCTCACCCGCACCCGACTGAATGATCACCTCGTGACCGCGGTGCACGAGCTCGGCGACGCCGGCCGGGGTGATCGCGACCCGGTATTCGTTGTTCTTGATCTCGGTCGGAATGCCGACACGCATGACCGCTCCTCTGCTGAATGTGTACTCAGTGTGAAGAAGCTTCGTGTGATCAGCAATTGCTGTGCTTGAAATTCTGTACATTCGCACTATGGACGAAGCATCTTCATTGTCACGTACTTCTGGCGGTGCGGACCCGAAGGATGTTCGCCCGGTTCCCCTCGATGACGTCGACCGCCGGATTCTCACCGCGCTACACCGCGACGCGCGCATGCCGAACAGCGCACTTGCCGAGGCGGTCGGGATTGCGCCGTCGACATGCCATGGCAGGGTGCGGCGCCTTCAGGAGGCGGGGGTGATCCGCGGTTTCTACACCGACATCGATCCGGGCGCCATCGGTCTCCCGCTACAGGCGATGATCTCGGTGAGCCTGCAGTCCAGCGCTCGCGGCAGGATCCACAGCTTCATTCAGCAGATCCGGCGCAGACCGCAGGTGATGGACGTGTACTTTCTCGCGGGTGCCGACGACTTCATCCTCCACGTCGCCGCGCGTGACACCGACGACCTGCGGTCGTTCGTGGTGGAGAACCTCAACGCCGACGCCGACGTGGCCGGTACGCAGACGTCGCTGATCTTCGAACACCTGCGGGGGGCGTCACCACTGTAGCCGCGGAAGCGTTGCCGCTCAGGCGGTTTGGGTATAGCGTGCCGCCTCGGCGGCATACTGAGGCGGCACGCACACCTCGTACCGGCGGGCTTCGAGTGACTCGACGCTGGAGAAGTCCCGTTCGCCTCGGGTCGCCACATGCGCGACGAACCCGAAAACCGCACCCCAAAACGCCCCGATCGCCAATGCGATCAGCATCGTCACGATCCAGACCGGCCCCACGGTGAAAATGGCGAAGAGCAAGCCGATGAACAACCCGAACCAGGCGCCGCTGGCCGCGCCGGCGAACGCCGCCCGTCCCTTGGTCATACGTCCCGTGATGCGCTCGACCGTGCGCAGGTCGTCGCCGATGATGCGCACGTGCTCGACGGGGAAGCCACCGTCGGACATGCGGTCCACCAGCCGTTGCGCGTCGGCATAGTTGTCGAACGTCGCGATGACCTGGCGAGCGGGCCGCTGGTCACCCACCTGCTGCTCGGGCCGTCCACTCATATCCGTCACTTCGAACTCCATCTGCTGTCGTTCCGGTGTGCCGTCATGAATGGTTACCCGCTTTCCCGCGGCATTGCCGCCGAATGCGGCGATTCGGTCGCTTCGATCAGCGTCGACCCCGGGTGGATAAGGTGACGCCATGCGAGTCGGAGTGCTGGGCGCAAAGGGCAAGGTCGGCGCGACGATGGTCGAGGCCGTGCAAGCCGCCGAAGACCTGACCTTCACCGCGGGAGTCGACGCGGGCGATCCGTTGAGCCTGCTGACCGACAGCCAGACCGAGGTCGTCATCGACTTCACCCATCCCGACGTCGTGATGGACAACCTCGAGTTCCTCATCGAGAACGGGATACACGCCGTCGTCGGCACCACCGGGTTCACCGACGAGCGGCTGGCCACGGTCCGGGCATGGCTGGACACCAAACCGGGCGCGGCGGTCCTGATCGCGCCGAACTTCGCGATCGGCGCGGTGCTGTCAATGCATTTCGCACAGCAGGCCGCGCGGCATTTCGAATCGGTCGAAGTCATCGAACTGCACCATCCGCACAAGGCCGACGCCCCGTCCGGTACCGCGGCGCGCACCGCGCGACTCATCGCCGAGGCGCGAAAAGGCATGCCGCCCAACCCCGATGCCACCAGCACGGGTCTCGACGGTGCGCGGGGCGCCGACGTCGACGGTGTTCCAGTTCATTCGGTGCGCCTGGCGGGGCTGGTCGCCCATCAGGAGGTGCTGTTCGGCACACAAGGGGAGACGCTGACCATCCGGCACGACAGCCTGGACCGGACCTCCTTCGTGCCCGGAGTCCTGCTGGCGGTGCGCAGGGTGGCCGAACGGCCGGGGCTCACCGTGGGTATCGAGCCGCTCCTCGACCTCTGATGGCCGACGGCGGCCGCGTCCTGCGCATCCAACTGCTGATCGGCTTCATGTGTGTCGCGCTGGTCGTGTACTTCGTGCTGCTCGGGCGCCTGGCGATGGCATTCGTCACGACCGGAGAGCCCGCGGCCGTGGGCTTGGGGCTGGCGCTGATGGTGCTCCCGCTGATCGGGCTGTGGGCGATGCTCAGCACACTGCGCGCGGGCCTGGCCCATCAGCGGCTCGCGCGGATCGTCCACGACGAGGGGATGGAGCTCGACGTCAGCGCGCTGCCCCGGATGCCGTCGGGGCGAATCCAGCGTGAGGCCGCCGACGCGCTGTTCGTCACCGTGCGTGCGGAGCTGGAAAACGACCCGCAGAACTGGCGACGGTGGTATCGACTGGCGCGTGCCTACGACTACGCCGGTGACCGCAGCCGGGCGCGCGAAGCGATGAAGAGAGCGGTCGAGATGGAAGAGCGCGAGCCGTGAGCAAAACGTTGTTGATCATCCATCACACTCCGTCGCCACACTGCCAAGAGATGCTCGAGGCGGTCGTGGCAGGCGCAACCGATCCGGAGATCGAAGGCGTGGAAGTGGTGCGCCGACCAGCGCTCACGGTGTCTCCGGTCGAGATGTTGGAGGCTGACGGCTATCTGCTGGGCACGCCCGCCAACCTCGGATATCTCAGCGGTGCCCTCAAGCATGCCTTCGACCAGTCGTACTACCAACTGCTCGACACCACCCAAGGACGGTCGTTCGGGGCCTACATTCACGGCAACGAGGGCACCGAGGGAGCCGAGCGGGGTCTCATGGCCATCACTACTGGGCTTGGCTGGGTGCAGGCTGCGGAGACGGTTCTTGTCATGGGTAAGCCGACCAAGGCCGACGTCGAAGCCTGCTGGAACCTCGGCGCAACAGTCGCTGCTCAGCTGATGGAATAGCTGTCAAGCTTCAGAGGCTCCTGGATTGTCGCAAATCCTCACTGCAGCATAGTGTTCGACGTACGACCGATGGTGTAGGCCGAAGTAGGTGCAGGTGCGATTCTCGAGGTCGACGACATAGCGGAGAACGCCGGCTCGCCACGCCGCTGCGGCAAACTCTCGAAAACTGGTCTCACCCGCCTGGTCGGCGCGCAGCGCGGCGACGAGCGCCTCTTGGTTGAACGGTGGCACCTCCGACATGCCGTCGACCAGGGGCACGTCCTGGATGCAGACTGGACCGAGATCGGTCTCATACAGGCTGTGCATCGCTGGAAGCCACCAGGTATTGATTCGGACACCGGCGCGCCGCATCGTTTCAGCCAGATGCGGGAAGCCCTGGACCGGTGGACGACGCGCAACGGCATCACGCTGTGCCGCTTGAAGATTCGCTATTGCTGCGCTCATGTTCCTCCGATTCCAGTCACAACTCGAGCTGATTGACAATTATGAACCATAATGACAACATATTATCAAATGGATAACAGCGCGGATGAGATGGCACTGCTGATCGCAGACGTATACGAACTCGCCGGGCTCTTGCGGCGCTCAGGTGAAGCCATCGCGGCCGGCGAGGGGCAGACGCAGGCGCGATGGCAGTTGCTCAGCGCGGTCTCTGAACTACCGCTGACCGTGCCGCAAGCCGCTCGCCGCCTCGGGGTCACACGTCAGGGGGTGCAAAGGGTTGCCAACGATCTGGTCGCTGCCGGCCTCGGCGAATTCAGACCCAACCCCGACCACCGCACATCGCCTCTCTTGGCGCCAACCGCCGAAGGCCATCGTGTTCTGCGGGGAATCACCGAACGTGCGCTCGTCGTCAACAATCGACTTGCCGACGCATTGGAGCCTTCGACGCTGCAGGCGACGCGCGAGGCGATACAACGGATGATCACCGCGCTGCAAGATCGAGCGCCCATAAGGTAACCATCACGACCGTTGGCCGCCACGTTGATGGAGGATTAGCCATGCCGGGAATCGCCGAACTCGCCCTGGGCGCAGCGCCACTCGCCGGCGGCGCGCTGCTCGGAATCGCCGCGGGCAACCTCCGCGGACCTGACTTCCGCGGAATGATCACCAAGGACATGGACCTGCTCGAGCGCATACCCGACGACCAGCCCGAACTCAAGGCGCGGCTGAAAGCCAGCATCGACCATCGCATCGAAGACATGATCAGCGCCGCCGAGCGCAGCCGCGACCTGCGGCTGGCGGCGATGTCGTACCGCGGCAACTGGCGCGACATCGTGGTGTTCGTCTGCGCGATCCTGTTCACCATCGTCTGGTGGAACGTCGACCACGACCGGACGAACTGGCTGCTGATGTTCATCGTGATGATCCTCGCGACGATCGTCGCCGGGATCTACGCTGCACGCGGTCTGCTGCGGTCGCTGCAGATGTTGCTGCGCAGACGTCGTCCTCAGTAGTGGTAGGTGTCCGACGGAGCCGGGATGTGCGCCGGATCGTCGACGTCGTCGAACTCCGACACCTCGATGCCGTACGCGCGGGCCAGATCGAGGATCTTGTTCGCTCTCGCGATACGGGGTAGATCGGACCCGTTGCGGATCTCACCGCCGTCGCGGTCGAACTCGACGAAAAACTCTTTGGCCCAGGCGATTTCCTCGGGCGACGGGGAGAGCCCCTCGTTGACGGTGGTGCACTGCTCGGGTGTCAGGCAGATCTTGCCCGTCATGCCGAATTCGACGGACACCGCCGTGGCCTCGCTGAGCTTGAGCGCACTCGAACCGACCGTGGGACCGTCGATCGCGCTCGGCAGGTGGGCGGCCTTGGCCGCGATGGTGAACCGCGACCGCGCGTAGGCGAGGGTGGTCGGACTCTCGCCGAAGCCGGTGTCGCGCCGGAAGTCGCCGATGCCGAAGGCCAGCCGGAACGTGCCCTTCGCGGCGGCGATGGCGGTGATGCGCTCGAGCCCCCGGGCGGTTTCGACCAGCGCGACGATCGGCACACCCGGGAGCCGGTTGGCGGTTTCGGTGACGTGGTCGACGGATTCGACCATCGCGAGCATGACCCCACCGACCGACGTCTTCGCCAGCGCCGCGAGGTCGTCGGCCCACCACGGCGTGCCGAACCCGTTGACGCGGACCCAGTCGGTGTTGCCCTCGGTCAGCCAGCGGACGACGTTTTCGCGGGCCGCGGTCTTGTCCTTCGGCGCGACCGCGTCCTCGATGTCCAGGACGACGATGTCGGCTCGGGACCGCACGGCAGGCGCGAACCGGTCGTACTGTGCGCCGTTCACCAGCAGCCAGCTGCGGGCCAGCACCGGGTCGATACGCGAGCCGACGTCCTCATGGTCCGCGTGAGCGCCGTGATCCGAAACGTCCATCGGATCATCGTCGCGTATCGCCCCGGCAGGGTGTGTCCGGACCCGGTCAAATGCACCTCAATCGGGCAGAGCGGATTCGAAGAGCTCCTGCAGAGCAATCCAGTGCCGCTGGGCGGCCTCTTCGTCGTACGGGGCGTTGTCGGGCACCGCGAAGCCGTGGCCGGCGGGATAGAACTCCACCGTGTGGGCGACGTTCGCCGCGGTCAGAGCCTTGTCGAGGGTCTCGGCGTGCGCGGTCGTGAAGCTCTGGTCCTTCTCGGCGCCGGCGACGTAGACGGTGGCCTTCATCCGGTCGGCGAGCAGGTGCGGGCTGGTGGGTTCGTCGGTGACCAGCCCACCGGCGTGGAACGATCCCGCCGCGGCGACCCGATCGGGCACCCGGCCGGCGACGATCACCGAGGTGCGCCCGCCCATGCAGTAGCCGCAGACGCCGAATGCGTCACCTTTGACCTCGGGCCGGGACTGCAGGAAGTCGAAGAACGCCGCGGCGTCGGAGGCCATCATGTCGGGGGTGATCGAGGAGATCATCGAGAACAGGCGACTGCGCTGCTTCGCGTCGGTGAACGCGGTCCGCATGTCGAACGGTTCCCAGTCGCCGTGGCGGTAGTACACATCGGGGAGCAGCACGGCGTGGCCGAAGCCGGCCAGCCGCGCGGCCATTTCCTGGAAGGTGTCGCGGACGCCGCCGGCGTCGACGTACATGACGACACCGGTCCACGGTCCGGGACCGTTCGGGGTGTGCAGGGTGACAGGGCAGGTGCCGTCGGGAGTGGTGACGGTCGCGGAGATACTCGGCATGGCCTCCGTTCTACTCGGCGGGTCTGGAAGTAAGCTGACCGGCGTGCCGATCGCTGGATCCTTGAGCGCGCCGTATGAGGACCTCCTGCGGCTGGTGATGGAGCGCGGGACGCCGAAGTCCGACCGCACCGGCACGGGCACCCGCAGCGTGTTCGGCCACCAGATGCGCTATGACCTCGCGGCCGGTTTTCCGCTGATCACCACCAAGAAGGTGCACACCAAGTCGATCATCTACGAGCTGCTGTGGTTCTTGCGCGGTGACTCGAACGTCCGCTGGCTGCAGGAGCGCGGCGTCACCATCTGGGACGAATGGGCCTCTCCGACAGGGGATCTCGGCCCTGTATACGGCGTACAGTGGCGTTCCTGGCCGACACCGTCGGGTGAGCACATCGACCAGATCAGCGCAGCGCTGGAGCTGTTGAAGTCCGATCCCGACTCGCGCCGCAACATCGTCTCGGCATGGAACGTCGGGGAGATTCCGCAGATGGCGCTGCCGCCGTGCCACGCGTTCTTCCAGTTCTACGTCGCCGACGGCAAACTGTCGTGCCAGCTGTATCAGCGCAGCGCCGATCTGTTTCTCGGGGTGCCGTTCAACATCGCCAGCTACGCGCTGTTGACCCACATGATGGCGGCGCAGGCCGGGCTGGCGGTCGGCGAGTTCATCTGGACGGGCGGGGACTGCCACATCTACGACAATCACGTCGAGCAGGTGCGATTGCAGCTCAGCCGCGATCCCCGCCCTTACCCGGAACTCGTTCTCGCGCCGCGGGATTCGATCTTCGACTACACCTACGAAGACGTCGCCATCCTCAATTACGATCCGCACCCGGCGATCAAGGCCCCGGTTGCGGTCTGACGTCGGGCTCATCTGGGCGCAGTCCAGTTCGGGTGTCATCGGCCGCGGCGGCGGTATCCCGTGGCGCCTGCCCGAGGATCAGGCCCGGTTCAAGGAACTGACGATGGGGCACACCGTGGTGATGGGCCGGTTGACGTGGGAGTCGCTGCCCGCCAAGGTCCGTCCGCTACCCGGGCGTCGCAACGTGGTGCTCACCCACCGGCCCGACTATGCGGCCGAGGGAGCAGAAGTGGTCGCATCGCTGGACGACGCGCTGACCGACGATCCGGTCTGGGTGATCGGCGGCGCGCAGATCTACACGGCGGCCCTGCCGATCGCCACGCGCTGCGAGGTGACCGAGATCGAGATCGACCTGCCGCGTCAGGACGCCGACGTGATGGCCCCGGTGCTCGACGAGTCCTGGATCGGCGCGGCGGGGGACTGGCTGACCAGCACATCGGGTCTGCGCTACCGGTTCTACAGCTACCGGCGGCGCTGACGGTTTTCGCCGAAAACCCGCTCAGCTGGGGACGGTTTCACCGCGGATTGCGTAGTAACTGAGCGCTGGCGGACGGGGATGTCGGTGGTGTCGGGCACCATGGCGGGGTGCCGAGGAAACTCACGGCCGACCAGGCGCGCCGTGTCGCCGTCGCCGCGCAGGGTCGGGCCGAACCGCGCCCGCGGGGCTCGGTCACCCGCGCGCACCTGCGAAGGCTGATCTCCCGGATCCAGGTGTTGCAGTTGGATTCGGTGTCGGTGTCGGTGCGCGCCCACTATGCGCCGGTGTTCAGCCGGCTCGGGCCCTACGACCGCGACGTGCTCGACAGGGCGGCGTGGAGCCATTCGGCGCGGTCACCGCGGATGCTGGTCGAGTATTGGGCGCACGAGGCGGCGCTGATGGCGGTCGACGACTGGCCGCTGCTGCGGTGGCGGATGCGCGAGTACACCCACGGCCGGTGGGGCAAGGAGATCGTCAAGAAGAACGCCAAGCTGGCCGACGAGGTGGTCCGCGCGGTCACCGAGCTGGGCCCGTCGACCGCGGGGCAGATAGAAGCGCATCTGGGTGCGGAGCAACGGGGCCGCAAAGGTCCGTGGTGGGACCGCAGCGACACGAAGTGGGTGACCGAGGCGTTGTTCGCGTCGGGAGTGCTGACGACCGCGACGCGGGTCGGGTTCGCGCGGCACTACGACCTGTCCGAGCGGGTGCTGCCGCCGGAGGTGCTCGCGCGCGAGGTCGACGAGGCGGACGCAGTGAGGGAGCTGGTGCTGAGGGCCTCCGGCGCGCTGGGCGTGGGAACCGAACAGGACATCCGGGACTACTTCCGGTTGTCGCCGGCGCAGGTGAAACCGGCCATCGCGAAGTTGGTCGCGGACGGCGAGCTGGAACCGGTTCAGGTCGACGGCTGGAAGGGGCCGGCGTACCTGCGCGCGGGACAGACCATTCCGCGCAGCGACCGCGGAACGGCGCTGCTATGCCCGTTCGACCCGCTGATCTTCTTTCGGCCACGCGTCGAGCGCCTGTTCGGCGGATTCAAGTACCGGATCGAGATCTACACACCGGCGCCCAAGCGCCAGTACGGGTATTACGTGTGGCCGTTTCTGCTCGACGGTGAACTGGTTGGTCGGGTGGACTTGAAGGCTGATCGGGCCGGCGACGCGCTGCATGTTGTTGGCGCGTTCGTGGAAGAGGGCGCGGAGCGGTCGCGAGTCGCCCCGGCGTTGGCCGACGAACTGCGGACCATGGCGGCGTGGCTCGGCTTGGCCGACGTCACGGTCGGCGCAAACGGCGACTTGGTCGACGACTTGCGCCGATTTCAGCAGCCGAAGGATTTTGTGTCCGGTGCAGTCACCTGATGGTGGTAGGTTGTCCAGCAAACAATCAGTGCTTCTCGTTAGCCAACTTGTGTGCATGGAATGAGTGACGAACTGAAAGTCGATGTGCCAGCTCTGGATAAGACAGCGCGGCACATTGATATGACCGCCGACGAGTTGCGTGCTCGCCATAATTCCGCGCATTTGCGGATATCTGCAGCTCAGCGTGGCTGGATCGGCGGGAGCGCGGTCGCACTGGCGGCGAAGGCGGCGCAATGGGAAGAAGAAAGCGCTCGTCACTACACTGATCTGGTTGAACGCGGCCACGATTTTCGTTCAGCTGCAGCCAGCTACCTCGAAACTGACTCAGAATCAGCCTCTGCGATTGACGAAGCCGACCCCAGTCTGCGCGACCTAGGACTGTGAGCTAACGCGTGTCCATTTCGCTCGCGGACATACAGTTTTGGGAACCTGACGAGATCCATGAGGTCTCGCAGGCCGCGGCTGCTCGGGCTCGGACCAGTCGCGAGAAGGCTGACGAGCTTCGTAACCTGCCGGCGTTCACTCAGTGGAGCGGGGATGCCGCAGAAGCCGCTCGAGAAGCGATCAGCGAGAGCCGCAATAGCCTCGAGATCTCCGCGCGAGAGGCGTTTCTCGTCGCCGTTGGCGCCGCACGTGCGTACGACGATGCAAAGGCTGTAAAGAGTGAAGTCAGAGAGCTTCTTGCATATGCCGCCGAGTCGCCGGCAATCGAGATAGTGACCAACACCAACACCGTTCTTCCACCCGATACCGTCGGATGGTCCACGGAGGAGGTCGTCAAGGCGAATGCGAAGGTGGCCGACCTCCGGAATCGCATCGCTGCTGTGTTGATGCATGCTGAGTCGACAGACGACGAACTTGCGCGGGTTCTGTCATCGGCGACTGGTGATCGATTTCCGAGCATCGGCGCGGAGAACGTCACTCCTGAACGAGAGCTCAACCGCCGCAATGCGTTCCGCGAGGTCTACGGTCGCGACCCCGCCTCGCCCAATGACTGGCGTATGGCGGCTGCGCTCGACCCCGGGTCATATCAGCCGAGGAATCTCGGTGTCGACGCGGAAGTGGTGGCAGGGTCTTTCACGCCGCAACCGGGTCGGGGACTTGTCCGGACCAACCTCTTCATCCCGGCTGAGAAGGTCCAGAATGTCGCCATGGACGGGACTGACATCGCCAACGGTCGGTTATTCCCAGACAATTTGGGCGACAACCGTGGACCGGATCCGAATGCCGACATTGAAGCGTCGCGCGTGACGATCCTGCTCGATTACGAGAACGGCGTTGTCGTCGCACGACAAAATCCAACCGTCGCAGTCGACGGAGAGCGAGGCGGCGCGCTTGCAGCCGTTCCCCAGGTCAATGTTCTCGAAGCGCCCGATGGTCGGATCACTATTGACTACAACGCCCACGATTCATACGAGAACCCCGCGGCCAAGGCGGCTGGCGTGACGGTGAACGGTCGCGTGACCTTCGCTCCCGCGGAGAATGGTGCGGTAAGTCTCGGAGGCAACACGACCATTTACCCGAGCATGGAGACCTACCAGTACCGCGATTACGCCGAGCCCGTAGAACTCCAATGGGATCCAGCCAACTCGGGTAGCGAACTAGGCCCGGCGACCAGCCTCAGCCGCCACCACTGGGTTGGCGATGCGACCATCCCCTTCGTTGAACCCGACATCCCAAGTTGGAAGTGGGAACTGGAAAACCTCACACCCTGGGGTGGAGATCCCTTCAGTGCCCACGCGACCGAGTTGCAGGATCCGACCGCCGGTCGACTGCCAACAGTCGCCAAAGGAAGATAGGTCCGTGGTCGCCACAACCGGACGTTCGCCGTCCCTTCGGGAGATCGGAGTATCCATCGCTCTCGTGGCAGCAGCAGCGTGCCTCGTAGCCGGTCTTCTGACGGCAGGGCGATTCGTTGTCAACGGGGCCGCCTCAGGAGGGGAGTACGTCCTCGGGTTCGTGTTCGGGCTGAGCCTCTACGGCCCGGCGTTGATATGGGCTGCGTGGCCAGTCGCGGTGCCGGCGATCGCTGTGGTCGGTGTTGCGCTGGCGTTCGCCGGGCGTAGAAGTCGCTTCGTGCACTCGCGCTTGACTCATAATCGCGGAGTTCGTATCGCGAAGACAATCTTGTTCGTGTACGCCGCTGTGCTGGTCGTCAGCTGGCTCGTCTGGCTCTTAGGGGCCCGCTGACTTGCGCCGAGTGTTGGATTGATGCACGCGGCGCGCAATATCGCGTGACACAACCCCACAGTCGGCCAAGAAGGGCGTCTAGACGCAGTCGGCGCAGATCGTGCGATCGCCGGACTGCAGCGCCAGCCGGCTGTGGTGCTGCACCAGGAAGCAGCTCGAGCAGGTGAACTCGTCGGCCTGCTTCGGGATCACCCGGACCGTCAGCTCCTCGCCGGACAAGTCCACGTCGGGCAGGATGATCGGGTCGACCCCGTCACCGTCGTCGACGTCGAGAACTGCGACGTCAGCCTGGCCGCGCCGGGCGGCGATCGCCTCGAGTGACTCATCGACCGTTTCGTCGGCTTCCTTCACACGGGGTGCGTCGTAATCGGTGGCCATTGGTCACACTCCCTCTCTAGATCGGCGTCTGGGTAACACCGATTGAGAACGGATTTGTTCCCGTCACGCACGGGGTCGAAACCTGGATTCTTCGCTCGGTTCGCCGCCGAATGTGCGATCTGATCCGCCGCGACCGGCGAGTCGCGGATGAAACCGCACAGCCGGCGCACACCCGGCGGCCGGCTCGGCGCGGCCCACGCGCTCACCGGCATCACCGACGGTCCGCGTTAGGGTGAGCCGTGGCCGAGACCTCGCCGCTGCGCGT
Source organism: Mycolicibacterium novocastrense (assembly GCF_001570485.1). Classification (GTDB taxonomy): domain Bacteria; phylum Actinomycetota; class Actinomycetes; order Mycobacteriales; family Mycobacteriaceae; genus Mycobacterium; species Mycobacterium novocastrense. Next base: position 408,308 of record NZ_BCTA01000036.1, on the reverse strand, counting down.
CCAATTGATCGCCAAAACGGAGTTCATCACCCCGCCGGATGTGCCGTGGGAAACCGATGCCGACGGCGGGCCCGCGCTCGTCGAATTCGCCGGCCGCGCGTGCTATCAGAGCTGGTCGAAGCCGAATCCGCGCACCGCCACCAACGCCGCCTACATCCGCCACATCATCGACGTCGGGCATTTCTCGGTGCTCGAGCACGCGTCGGTCTCCTTCTACATCACCGGTATCTCCCGCTCATGCACACACGAGCTGATCCGTCACCGCCACTTCTCCTACTCCCAGCTCTCGCAGCGGTACGTTCCCGAACACGACGCGCAGGTGGTGGTGCCGCCCGGCATCGCGGACGATCCCGAGTTGATCGAGCTGTTCACCGCCGCCGCCGACGCCAGCCGCGCTGCCTACGCCGAGCTGCTCGAACGCCTGGAGGCCAAATTCCGAGGCGACGAGCCCGGGGAGAAACTCGGTGTTCTGCGAGGTAAGCAGGCGCGACAGGCCGCGCGTGCGGTGCTGCCCAACGCCACCGAAACCCGCATCGTCGTGACCGGCAACTACCGCGCCTGGCGGCATTTCATCGCGATGCGGGCCAGCGAGCACGCCGACGTCGAGATTCGTCGGCTGGCCATCGAGTGCCTTCGCCAACTGGCCCACGTCGCACCCCAGGTGTTCAGCGACTTCGAGATCTCCACGCTGTCCGACGGCACGGAGGTCGCCACATCCCCACTGGCCACGGAAGCGTGACCATCAACGAGTAATCTGAGCCGCGTGAGCACCAGCGGAATCGATGTGAGGGCCCGGTTGGGCACCGTGCTGACCGCGATGGTGACTCCGTTCAAGCCGGACGGCACGCTCGACACCGACACCGCCGCCCGGTTGGCGACCCGACTCGTCGACTCCGGCTGCGACGGCCTCGTGCTGTCCGGGACCACCGGTGAGTCGCCGACGACGACCGATGCCGAGAAGATCGCGCTGCTGCGTGCGGTGCTCGACGCCGTGGGCGATCGGGCGCGCATCATCGCCGGTGCGGGCACCTACGACACGGCGCACAGCGTGCACCTGGCGAGGGCGTGCGCGGCCGAGGGCGCACATGGACTGCTGGTGGTGACGCCGTACTACTCGCGCCCGCCCCAGGCCGGGCTGCTGGCGCACTTCACCGCGGTGGCCGACTCGACGCCTCTTCCGGTGGTGCTCTACGACATTCCGCCGAGGTCGGTGGTGCCGATCCAGTGGGAGACGCTGCGCATCCTTGCCGAGCACCCCAACATCGTCGCCGTGAAGGACGCCAAGGGCGATCTGCACGGCGGCGGGCAGATCATCGCCGAGACGGGGCTGGCGTACTACTCGGGGGACGACGCTCTCAACCTGCCCTGGCTGGCCATGGGAGCCGTCGGGTTCGTCAGTGTGTGGGGCCACCTGGCGGCCAGCCAGTTGCGAGAAATGTTGTCGGCCTTCCAATCCGGCGATATCGCGACGGCCCGCAAGATCAACGCCACGCTGGGCCCGCTCGTCGACGCGCAGGCCCAACTCGGCGGGGTGACACTGTCGAAGGCCGGTCTGCGGCTGCAGGGTTTCGAGGCCGGTGACCCGAGGCTGCCGCAAGTGCCTGCCACGCCCGCACAACTCGACGCGTTGGCCGCAGACATGCGCGCGGCCGCGGTGCTGCGGTAGTGAACGAAGAACTCAACCCACCGGGGCCGCTGGCCCCAGGCGGACTTCGGGTCACTGCGCTCGGCGGGATCAGCGAAATCGGCCGCAACATGACCGTTTTCGAGCATCTGGGCCGACTGCTGATCGTCGACTGTGGAGTCTTGTTCCCCACGCACGACGAGCCCGGCGTCGACCTGATCCTGCCCGACCTGCGCCTCATCGAGAATCGGCTCGACGAGGTCGAGGCGCTGGTGCTCACCCACGCGCACGAGGACCACATCGGCGCGATTCCGTTCCTGCTCAAGCTCCGTCGCGACATCCCGGTCGTCGGCTCGAAGTTCACGCTCGCACTGGTGGCCGAGAAGTGCCGCGAGCACCGGATCAAGCCGGTCTTCGTCGAAGTCGACGAGGGCCAGAGCTCGCGACACGGCGTGTTCGAATGCGAGTACTTCGCGGTCAACCACTCCATTCCGGGATGCCTGGCCATCGCGATCCACACCGGCGCGGGCACTGTGCTGCACACCGGTGACATCAAGCTCGACCAGTCTCCGCCCGACGGAAAACCGACCGACCTGCCCGGTATGTCGCGGCTCGGCGATGCCGGGGTGGACCTGTTCCTGTGTGATTCGACCAACGCCGAGATTCCCGGTGTGGGGCCGTCGGAAAGCGAGATCGGTCCGAACATGCACCGACTGATCCGCAGCGCCCAGGGCCGCGTCATCGTGGCCTGCTTCGCCTCCAACGTCGGTCGCGTACAGCAGATCATCGACGCGTCGGTGGCGCTGGGCCGCAAAGTGGCGTTCGTCGGCCGGTCGATGGTCCGCAACATGGGCATCGCCAAGGAACTCGGATATCTCACGCTGGAAAACGATGACGACATCATCGACATCGGCGCCGCGGAGATGATGGCACCTGAGCGCGTCGTGCTCGTCACCACCGGAACGCAGGGCGAGCCGATGGCGGCGCTGTCGCGGATGTCGCGCGGTGAGCACCGCAGCATCACGTTGACCGCAGGTGATCTCATCATCATGTCCTCGTCGCAGATACCCGGGAACGAGGAAGCGATCTTCGGGGTGCTGGACGCGCTGGCGAAGATCGGCGCGCGTGTCGTCACCAACGCGCAAGTGCGCGTGCATGTTACCGGGCACGCCTACGCCGGTGAGCTGTTGTTCCTCTACAACGGTGTGCGGCCTCGCAACGTGATGCCCGTGCACGGCACCTGGCGGATGTTGCGGGCCAACGCCGGTCTGGCCGCCCGCACGGGGGTACCCGAGGAGAACATCGTGCTGGCCGAAAACGGCGTGAGCGTCGACCTGGTGGCCGGTCGGGCTTCGATCGCGGGCGCGGTGCCGACGGGGAAGATGTTCGTTGACGGGCTGGTCACCGGAGACGTCGGGGATGCCGTGGTCGGTCAGCGGCTCACGCTCTCTTCCGGGTTCATCGGCATCACGGTCGTCGTCCAGCGTGGCACCGGTAAGCCGGCGGCTGCGCCACACCTGCACTCGCGTGGCTTCTCCGAGGACCCGAAGGCCCTCGAGCCCGCCACCCGCAAGGTCGAAGAGGCACTCGAAGCGCTTGTGGCCGAACGGGTCACCGACATCAACCGCATCGCGCAGGCGTCGCGGCGCGCCGTCGGCAAATGGGTGGGGGAGGTCTACCGCCGCCAGCCGATGATCGTGCCGACGGTCATCGAGATCTGACTCAGCCCCTCCAGCATCCGCAGGGACCAATTGTGCGGCTGCCCGCCTATGAGCGAATTATTCGCTACCGACGAATAATTCGCTCGTAGCTGGGCAGTAAAAGAGGCATCACCGACAGGTAGAGCAGGCGGCTGCGACCGACCGCTGGAAGCTCAGCGCTTGTTGACCGATCCGGCGTCGACGGGCAGCGCCACCCCGGTGACGTAGCGCGCGGCGTCAGAGACCAACCACGCCACCGCGTTCGCGATGTCTTCGGGTTGCAGCACCTGGACGGGAAGCGCGTTGCCCATGTCCTGCGGTGACTTCTCCGCGATGCTGCCCAGCCACTCCCGTGTCGCTTCGTTGTTGATCATCGGGGTGTCCACGCCGGCGGGATGTACCGAGTTGACCCGGATGCTGTGCGGTGCAAGCAGGTTGGCGTAGAGCCGCATCAACCCGACGATGCCGTGTTTGGCGGCGACGTAGCCGATCGCGCCGGGATCGTCGCTGCCCATTCCGACCAGGCCGACGACCGAACTGGTGAGCACGATCGACCCGCCCTCGCCGTGAGCGATCAGTGCCCCCTTGGCCACCTCCACGGTGTGATGTACGCCGGTCAGGTTCACGTCGATCACGTCGCGCCACCCGTCGGCGCCCGACTGCATCGGCGCGATTCCGGCGTTGGCCACCACGATGTCGAGGCGGCCGAATTCGTCGACGCCGGCCTGCAGCGCTGAGGCCAACGCATCTTGGTCGCGAACATCGGCTTGGCGCGCCACTATTCGCGCGCCCGCGTCCTCGACGAGCTTCACGGTCGCGGCCAGATCATCGGCCGTCGCCAACGGATAGGGCACCGACGCGATCTGGTCGCACAGGTCGACGGCGATGATGTCGGCGCCGTCGGAGGCCAACTTCACCGCCTCCGCGCGGCCCTGGCCCCGCGCCGCGCCCGTGATGAACGCGACTTTGCCTGCGAGCGGAGCCATCAGGACCGCAGCGCGCCTTTGCTCGGATCTCCCGCGACGACCGGCTGCAACATCTTGATGTCCGGCGCGCCGTCGAGGTGCTCGCCCACCGCACCGAACAGCTCACCGATGGCCGGGGCGGTGCTGTGCGTCTTCAAGGCATCCTCGTCGGCCCACTGCTCGACGAACACGAAGGTGCCGTTCGCCTCGTGCAGCGCGTAGAGCTCGCAGCCGGGCTCCTGGTGCACCGCTTCGATGGCCTTCTTGCAGGCGTTCCGCACGGTGTCAACGGATTCGGGTTTGGCGGTCATGGTGGCGACGACAACGACAGGCATCTGCGGCGTGACTCCTCGGTGAGTGCTGCTGGACGAGTGCACAGCCTACTCACCCACACCCGCGACGCTCAGACCACGTCGATCCAGATCGTGAAGGCCAGGGTGAGCACCGCGACAAGGACGAGCCCGACGGTGTCCCCGGCCCCGATGCGCGGGGCTTCGGTGCGGTGGATGCGCAACTCGCGCGCCAGCAGGAACAACGGAAACGTCACGCTGATCGCGATGAAGAACGAGGCGACGATGTAGACCCAGACGAACTTGATGCCGTGTTTGCGGGCCTCGTAGACCATGAAGATCACCGCGGCGAGCAGGAACAGGGCGATGTCCGCGGTGATGGACCGGGCCGCCGCGTTGACCTTGGTGTCCTCCCAGAACGCGAGGAAGAAGCCGGCCCCGCGGTCGAGGTAGGCCAGGTTCTGGCTCCAGGTCGCGATCAGCGCGACGACCGCGATGGCGCCATAGGCGGCACAGAGCACTTTGGTGGTGGTCGGCAAGCCCGCCGACCTGTCGATATCGGTCATTTCCGCACGATAAGTCGCGAAAGCGCGTCAATCGATACGGATCTGTTACCCGTGTGGCAGATGGTGATTCTGGGGCTGGAGCGACTAGGCTTACAGGCATGCCTAGTAAGACCGCCGCGCGCTCTGGAAGTCGTTCGACCAGGTCAAAGCCGGCTGCGCGATCGGGCGGCCGGGCAGCGCCGCGACGTAAGCCGGCACCGCGCCGGGCCTCATCGTCGCGCCGGACGTCGTCACCCATCTCCTCGGCGGGTGCCTCGGTGGGTCGCGGCGTGCGGGCCGGTTGGCTGATGTTGGCCAAGGGCGCGGGCACCACGGCGCGTTCGGTGGGTCGGGCCCGCGATCTCGAACCCGGCCATCGCCGCGACGGCATCGCGTTGGCCCTTCTCGGCTTGGCGGTGATCCTCGCGGCGAGTTCATGGTTCGGCGCCGCCGGCCCGGTGGGCGATTGGCTCGACACCTTCTGGCGGACGTTGATCGGCGCCGCCGTCGTACTTGTCCCGATCGCGCTGGCCGCCGTCGGTGTGACCCTGATGCGCACCGAACCTGATCCGGACGCGAGGCCCAGGCTGATCCTGGGTTCGTCGATGATCGCGCTGCCCGCACTCGGGTTGTGGCATCTGTGGGCCGGATCGCCGCAGGACCCGGCGGCGCGTCAACATGCGTCGGGCTTCTTCGGATTCGCAATAGGCGGTCCGCTCTCCGACGGGCTGACGGCGTGGATCGCCGCGCCGCTGTTGTTCATCGGTGTGTTGTTCGGCGTATTGCTGGTGACCGGTACGACGATTCGCGAAGTGCCCTCGACCGTGCGCGCCATGTTCTCCGCCCGCGGCTACGACGAGTACGACTACGACGATTACGACGACGAGGACACCGCCGTCATCTCCGAGTCCGACGATTTCTCCGACGGTTACTACGACGATCCGGGCTCCTATGGCGACGACGCCGAGCAGGCCTGGCCGACCGGTACTCCGATGGACAACTATCCGCTGTCCGACGAAGCGCCGACAATCCCCGAACCGACCGCCAAGACGCGCAAGAAGAAGGCCAAGCAGTCGACGATGACGTTGGACCGTGTGGTCGACGGACCGTATGCGCTGCCGTCACTCGAGCTGCTGATCGCCGGCGATCCGCCGAAACGGCGCAGCGCGGGCAACGACCGGATGATCGAGGCGATCACCGAGGTGCTCGACCAGTTCAAGGTCAACGCATCGGTCACCGGTTGCACCCGCGGCCCGACCGTCACCCGTTACGAGGTCGAACTCGGACCGGGTGTCAAGGTCGAGAAGATCACTGCGCTGCAACGCAATATCGCCTACGCGGTGGCGACCGAAAGCGTGCGGATGCTGGCTCCGATCCCGGGCAAGTCCGCGGTCGGCATCGAGGTCCCCAACGTGGACCGCGAAATGGTGCGTCTGGCCGATGTGCTGACCGACCCGGCCACCCGCGGTGATCACCACCCGCTGGTCATCGGTCTGGGTAAAGACATTGAGGGCGAGTACATCTCGGCAAACCTCGCCAAGATGCCGCATCTGCTGGTCGCCGGCTCGACCGGATCGGGCAAGTCGAGCTTCGTGAACTCGATGCTGGTGTCACTGTTGGTGCGCGCCACGCCGGAAGAGGTCAGGATGATCCTGATCGACCCGAAGATGGTGGAACTGACGCCCTACGAGGGTATTCCGCACCTCATCACGCCGATCATCACCCAGCCGAAGAAGGCCGCCGCCGCATTGGCGTGGCTGGTGGAGGAGATGGAGCAGCGCTATCAGGACATGCAGGCCTCGCGCGTGCGCCACATCGACGACTTCAACAAGAAGGTGCGCTCCGGCGAGATCACCACACCGTTGGGCAGCCAGCGCGAGTACAAGCCCTACCCGTACATCGTCGCGATCGTCGACGAGTTGGCCGACCTCATGATGACCGCACCGCGCGATGTCGAGGATGCGATCGTGCGCATCACCCAGAAGGCCCGCGCCGCAGGCATTCACCTGGTGCTGGCCACGCAGCGACCATCGGTGGACGTCGTCACCGGCCTGATCAAGACGAACGTGCCGTCACGGTTGGCGTTCGCGACGTCGTCGTTGACCGACAGCCGCGTCATCCTCGACCAGCAGGGCGCCGAAAAGCTGATCGGCATGGGCGACGGACTGTTCCTGCCGATGGGGGCCAACAAGCCGATCCGGCTGCAGGGCGCGTTCATCACCGACGACGAGATCCACGCCGTCGTGGAAGCGACCAAGTCGCAGGCCGAACCGGAGTACACCGAGGGCGTCACCAACGCCAAGACCAACAGCGAACGCACCGACGTCGACCCCGACATCGGCGACGACATGGACGTCTTCCTGCAGGCGGTCGAGCTGGTGGTGTCGAGCCAGTTCGGGTCGACGTCGATGTTGCAGCGCAAACTGCGCGTCGGATTCGCCAAGGCCGGCCGGTTGATGGATTTGATGGAGACCCGCAACATCGTCGGGCCCAGCGAGGGCTCCAAGGCTCGCGAGGTGCTCGTCAAACCCGACGAACTGGCGGCGACGCTGGCCTCGATCCGCGGTTCGGACACCGGCAGCGACGACGACGAGTGACGGGTGCACGGTCAGGAGCGCTGAGCGCAACAAGGCGTGCACAAAACGCTACAAGGTCAACAGCATTCGGGTGTTACCGAGGATGTTCGGCTTGACGTAGGACAGGTCGAGAAACTCGGCGACACCGGTGTCGTACGAGCGGCACATCTCCTCGTAGACCTCGGCGGTGACGGGTGTGCCGTCGATCTCCCGAAATCCGTGCCTGCTGAAGAACTCGACTTCGAAGGTGAGCACGAAGATCCGTTCGAGGCGCAACTCGCGGGCGACGTCGAGCAGTTTGTCGACGATCGCATGCCCGACGCCCTGACCCCTGACCTTGGGATGCACGGCGACGGTACGCACCTCGCCGAGGTCGGACCACAACACGTGTAGTGCGCCGCAGCCGAGCAGTTCGCCGTCGATTTCGGCGACCCAGAACTCCTGTACGGCCTCATAGAGCGTCACCAGATTCTTCTCCAGCAGGATCTTGCCGGAGTAGATGTCGACCAAGGTCTTGATGGCGGGGACATCCGAGGTTCGCGCACGCCGCACGACGACCTCGCCGGTTTCTGCGCTCACAGGTGGAGAGTATCGGTTCGAGCAACCGATATTCTGTTGCGGTGTCGGGCCAACCCCATACTGATCCGCTGGTTCCGCGCGCCCGCATAGCGAACATCGCGAATGTGCTCACGGGCGTGCGGATGGCGTTGGTTCCGGTTTTCCTGGTGGTGCTGTTCGTCGGCGACGGACATGAAACATTCTGGCGGATAGCCGCATTCGTGGTGTTCACCGTCGCCGTGATCACCGACCGGTTCGACGGGGCGCTGGCGCGCAACTACGGCATGGTGACGGAGTTCGGCACGCTGGCCGACCCCATCGCCGACAAGGCGCTCATCGGCGCGGCGCTGATCGGGCTTTCGCTACTGGGCGACCTGCCGTGGTGGATCACGGTGGTGATCCTCACCCGGGAGATCGGCATCACGGCGCTGCGGTTCGCGGTGTTGCGTCACGGCGTGATCCCTGCCAGCCGCGGCGGCAAGCTCAAGACGCTCGTACAAGGGGTGGCGATCGGGCTGTTCGTGCTGCCGCTGTCCGGTGCGTGGCTGGCCGCCGCGTGGGTGGTCATGTGGGCGGCGGTCATCCTGACGGTCGTCACGGGCGTCGACTACGTCGTGACGGCGATCAAGGATTCGCGTGGACGACCCGCTGGTCAGTGACGACGCACGCGCCCTGGTCGCCGACCTCACGGTGCGCGGGCAGACCGTCGCGACCGCCGAATCATTGACGGCGGGCCTGCTGGCGGCAACGCTGGCGGGTGTGCCGGGTGCGAGCGCGGTGTTACGCGGCGGCCTGGTCACCTATGTAGAGGACACCAAGATCTTGCTGGCCGGGGTGACACGCGAGGTGCTCGACGAGGTAGGGCCCGTGGCGGCGCCGACGGCGCGTGCCCTCGCCGTCGGCGCCCGACAGCGCTGCGAGGCGACGTGGGGTGTGGGTCTGACCGGTGTCGCCGGTCCCGAACCGCACGGTGGCCACCCCGTCGGAACGGTATTTCTCGGCATCGCCGGACCGGTCGAGACCGACGTCGTCGAGTTGCGCCTGGACGGATCGCGGTGGGAGATCCGCCTCGCGGCGGTCCGGGAGGCCGTCGTCCGCCTGCGGTCGGTCCTCGTTCGACAGTGATCTGCGTTATTCGGGAACCAACCGGCCCGCCTTCAGCGTTGCCCTTCTAGATCCCAGACACCAACTCCGAAGGGAGAAGCACGATGACGGCATTGCTGCGCGAGGTGATCGGCGACGTGCTGCGTCGTGCCCGCGTCGATCAGGGACGCACCCTGCGCGAAGTGTCGGATACCGCCCGGGTCAGTTTGGGCTACCTCTCGGAGGTCGAACGCGGCCGCAAGGAAGCCTCGAGCGAATTGCTCAGCGCCATCTGCGGAGCCCTGGACGTCCCGCTCTCCCGCGTGCTCTTCGACGCCGGTCAGGAGATGGAGCGTGAGGAGAGCGCCGCCTTCGCCGGTGCCGCCAACATCGACGCCACCACCAAGGTGGTCATTCCCCAGGTTGTGTCGATGGCGGTCGCCTGACGCGCCGAGCAGACTGTGGCGATGCGCGCCGACCCGATAGATTGGGCAGCACGGGAAGCCGGGCCGGCGAGTCCGACACAACGACACGAAGGCGGAGTGAACTGACATGGCCAATCCGTTCGTCAAGGCGTGGAAGTACCTCATGGCGCTGTTCAGCTCCAAGGTGGACGAATACGCCGACCCGAAAGTGCAGATTCAGCAGGCCATCGAGGAAGCCCAGCGCCAGCATCAGGCCCTGACCCAGCAGGCCGCCCAGGTGATCGGCAACCAGCGCCAGCTGGAGATGCGTCTGAACCGCCAGCTCGCCGACATCGAGAAGCTGCAGGTCAACGTGCGACAGGCATTGACGCTGGCCGATCAGGCCGTCGCCAACGGTGACGCCGCCAAGGCCACCGAGTACAACAACGCCGCCGAAGCGTTCGCCGCGCAGCTGGTGACCGCAGAGCAGAGCGTCGAGGATCTCAAGACCCTGCACGATCAGGCGCTCAATGCGGCCGGCCAGGCCAAGAAGGCCGTCGAGCAGAACGCGATGATGCTGCAGCAGAAGATCGCGGAGCGCACGAAGCTGTTGTCCCAGCTCGAACAGGCCAAGATGCAGGAGCAGGTCAGCTCGTCGTTGCGCTCGATGAGCGAGTTGGCCGCCCCGGGCACCACGCCCAGCCTCGATGAGGTGCGTCAGAAGATCGAGCGCCGGTACGCCAACGCCATGGGCGAGGCCGAGCTGGCGCAGAACTCGGTGCAGGGCCGGATGCTGGAGGTCCAGCAGGCGAGCGTGCAGATGGCCGGGCACTCCCGGCTGGAGCAGATTCGCGCCTCGATGCGCGGTGAGCAGTTGCCCGCGGGCGGTAACGCCGCCCCGCAGCCCGCGACCCCGGCGACCAATCCGCAGCAGGCGACACCGGAAAACCCGCTGTCTCAATAGTTCGTGAGGACACCAGTGAGTTCGCAGAGCCGTCGACCCGAGCCGTGGCGTTCGATGGTGCAGCGGGGTGTCCAGAATGGCATCGACACGGCCGCCGAGTGGTCCGATGTGCTGGCCGACAAGCTGAACGCCGCCGCCGACCCCCGCGCAAAGCTGCTCCGTAAGCGGCGCTGGGCGCTGCGGCTCACGGTGTTCTTCACGATCTCCTGCGTGTTCTGGATCGGTGTGACCGGCGTGGTGGCAGCGTGGGACGTCCCCGCATGGGCGCTGCTCATTCCGTCTCCGATCGCCGTGGGCGCGGCTTTCCTGGCCACGCTGACGTTCCTGCGCTACCGGTGGCTGCGACGCGAGCCGCTGCCCCCTCCGCGGTCCCGTGCCACCCGCAGGCTCCCTCCGTGGGGTTCGGCCGCACGCCAACCGATGGCGGCGTTGGCCGCCTCCGAGCGCGGATTCTTCTCGCTGCTCGGGGTCCTGGAGCGGGGGCGGATGCTGCCGCCGGATGAACTTCGCGAGCTGAGCGCCGCGGCGAACCAGACCGCGACGACCATGGGCGCCACCGCGAACGAAGTGATGTCGATGGAGCGCGCGATCCGCGCGACCCCGCAGTCGCGCGCCCACCTGGCACCCACCATTGCGGCGTTCACGGCGCAACTCGATCATGGGGCGCGGCAGTACAGCGAAATGGTCAACGCCGCAGCGCAACTCGTGTCGGCGGCGAATGCCGGACCGACGTCCACCTCACCGATGTGGCAACAGCGCTACCGCGACGAGTTGTCCAACGCCACCGACCGGCTCATCGGCTGGGCCGAGGCGTTCAACGAACTCGGCCACGTCCGCGGCGCCTGACTACATCGTCGGCCGCAGCGACGGGACCACCGTCGCGACCAGACCGCGCACCGTTGCCTTGAGGAAGTCCAAGGTGTCGAAGTAGTCGCGCCACAACGTGATTCGCCCGGCGTGCACCTCGAACGTCCCGCACACCCAGAACTGCAGGCGCAGGGGTCCGAACACCAGCGCATCGGTGCGTTCGGTGAGCACGGAGCTGCCGTCGGCGGCGATGCGGTGGACTTTCACCTCGAAGCCGAATCGTCCCTGACCGCGGCGCATGAGCCCGATGATGCGTTGGCGGCCGCGGATCGTGGGATAGCCGACGTTGTGCCATTCGGCGTGATCGGCGAGCAGGCCGTCGGCGGTGTCGAAGTCCTCGTCCTGTAAGGCGTAGAGGAAGGTCTCCACCGCCCGGATGTTGTCGACGTCGGTTTTCAGTTCAGAAGCCTGGTCGGTCATGGGCGCAAGCGTAGTGCCGCAGCGCTGTGGCACGGTAGCCCAATGCGCGTCGCAGTTGTTGCCGGCCCCGATCCGGGGCATGCCTTCCCGGCGATCGCACTGTGTCTTCGTTTTCTGGCCAACGGGGATTCGCCGACGTTGCTGACCGGGACCCGATGGCTCGACACGGCACGTGGAGAGGGCATCGAGGCCTGCGAACTGGACGGTCTGAATCCCACGGCCGCCGACGACGACGCCGACGCGGGCGCCAAGATCCACCAACGGGCGGCCCGGATGGCGGTGCTCAACAGGGATCGGATCGCCGCACTCGAACCTGATCTGGTGGTCTCCGATTCGATCACCGCGTGCGGCGGGCTGGCCGCCGACCTGCTGGGCGTGCCCTGGGTCGAGCTGAACACCCACCCGCTGTACCGGCCGTCGAAGGGCCTGCCCCCGATCGGCAGCGGGCTGGCGGCCGGAACGGGTGTGCGGGGGCGGCTGCGCGACGCGGCGCTGCGCGCACTCAGTGCGCGGTCGTGGCGCGCCGGGCTCCGGCAGCGATCCGCGGCCCGCGTCGGGATCGGCCTGCCCGCCGAGGATCCGGGACCGCTGCGACGTCTCATCGCGACCCTGCCCGCCCTGGAGGTGCCGCGACCGGACTGGCCGGCCGAGGCCGTCGTCGTCGGCCCTTTGCACTACGAGCCGACGACTGCGGTGCTGACGCTGCCCGCCGGTGACGGCCCGGTCGTGGCGGTTGCCCCGTCGACGGCGACAACGGGTGCGGGTGGACTCACCGACCTGGCGCTGGACGTGTTGGTGCCCGGCGACGTCCTGCCCGCCGGTGCGCGGGTGGTGGTGTCGCGGCTCGAAGGGCCCGATCGCGAGGTGCCGCCGTGGGCCGTGGTCGGGCTCGGCCGTCAGGACGAGCTGCTGGCCGAGGCGGACGTGCTGATCTGCGGCGGTGGACACGGGACAGTCGCCAAGGCGCTGCTGGCCGGTGTGCCGATGGTGATCGTGCCGGGCGGCGGGGACCAATGGGAGATCGCCAATCGTGTTGTGCGCCAGGGGAGTGCACAGTTGGTGCGTCCTCTCACTCGGGATGGGTTGGCGCAGGCGGTGCGCGAGGTGTTGAGCACTCCTGGCTACCGTGAGGCCGCGCGGCGGGCCGGGGCGACGGTCGCCGACGTCGATGATCCGGTACGGGTGTGCCATGAAGCGCTGAGGGCCACAGCGTAGTTTGGGCTCGTGCGCTTGACGGAATTTCATCAGCTCGTCGAGGAACAGTTCGGCCCCGTGCGCGGCTCGTCCCTGCTCGTCGACCACGTCCTGAGCGGGTTGGATGGGCGCACCGCCGAGCAGGCCATCGAGGACGGCGTCGAACCGCGCGACGTGTGGCGCGCACTGTGCTCGGACTTCGACGTCCCGCGCGATCAGTGGTGAAGGGCCGGCGTTTGTCCTCGGCGCGACCGGCGCCCGCCGTGTGTGACGGGCCCACCCGGTCGTCGTCGCCGTCGCCGGCATTTGCGACGCAGGTTGTTGTTCGGCCGGAGATGCCGTAGTTCCGCCCGGAGTCTCACTCGGCGTCCGGTCCCTGGGTTGTGCATCCGCGACGGGTTTCACCGCGGAGGCGGTTCGTTCGCCATCGTTCGGGCGTGTCCCTATCCAAGGCGCCTCTTGAGCCGAAGCCGCGTCTCGGACTCTTGCGAGATAGCCGAAATGGGCCATCCGTGGAAGATGGCCGCGCCGAGCGATGCGCGCACCGTGTGGCCACTCGTACCTTTCTGAGCACGCGGGAATACCCCGCTCACGTACTACGAAAGGAAAACCATGAAAATCCGTGTGTTTGGGGCAAGGACGATCGCTGGAGTCGCTGTGGCAGGTGCGCTGGCCGGCATCGGCGCCGAGGTGGCGGAGGCTAAGCCGCGCGACGGCACATGCGCTGCGATCACCAACGCCGCCTACAACGCGTTGATGAACGCCGACCATTACGAGCGCGAAGGGGATTCGGAGAATGCCAGGTACTGGATGTCGGTGTATCGGGCGGCCCAGCAGAACATCACCAGGAGAAACTGCTGACGTCCCGTCCGGGCCGGCTGACCTAGAAGTGCGCCCACCGCACGCCTGTTCACGACCTGACTCGGGAACGCACAACAGGCGTGCGCTTGGCGCTGCGCAGTCAGCGCCGCCCCAGCACCAGCGCTGTCTCCCGGTGCAACCGGCCGAAGTTGTAGTAGGCCGCGCAGGCGCCCTCGGGGGACACCATGCACGTCCCGATCGGTGTCTCCGGCGTGCACGCGGTCCCGAAAACCTTGCACTCCCACGGTTTGATGACGCCTTTGAGTACCTCGCCGCACTGGCACGCCTTCGGGTCGGCCACGCGCACACCCGGCATGGCGAAGGTGCGTTCGGCGTCGAAGTCGGCGTAGTCGGGGTGGAGCCGCAGCGCGCTCTGCGAGATGAAACCCAGCCCCCGCCACTCGAAATGCGGTCGCAGCTCGAACGTCTGCGCCATCAGTTTGAGCGCCTGGGTGTTGCCTTCGGGACGCACCACCCGCGTGTACTGGTTCTCGACCTCGCAGCGGCCGTCGCGGATCTGCTGCAACAGCATGTGCACCGACGCGAGGATGTCGAGCGGTTCGAACCCAGCCACCACCATGGGTTTTCCGTACACGTCGGGGACGAACCGGTACGGGCGCAACCCCACCACCGTCGAGACGTGTCCGGGCCCGAGGAATCCGGACAGACGCAGGTCGGGAGACTCCAGGATCGCCTTGATCGGTGGAACGATCGTAACGTGGTTACAGAAGACGCTGAAGTTACCCACGCCCAACGCTTTTGCACGCACGAGCGTCACGGCGGTGGACGGTGCAGTGGTCTCGAAGCCCACGGCGAAGAACACGACTCGCTTGTCGGGGTTGTCGAGCGCGATCTTGAGCGCGTCCAGCGGTGAGTACACGAAGCGCACATCGGCGCCGCGGGCCTTCGCCTCGATGAGGTTGCCCCGCGATCCCGGCACTCGCATCATGTCGCCGAACGTCGTGAAGATGACGTCCGTTTGTTCGGCCAGCCACATCGCGTCGTCGACGCGTCCCATCGGGATGACGCACACTGGGCATCCGGGCCCGTGCACCAGCTCGACCGTCTCCGGCAGCAGATGCTCGATGCCGTGGCGGTAGATGGTGTGGGTGTGGCCGCCGCACACCTCCATGAACTTGAACTCGTCGTCACCGGCGAGGTCGGTGATGGATCTGACCAGCGCGCGTGCGGCGGCCGGGTCGCGGAATTCGTCGACGAATCTCATGACTTGCCTCTCAAGCGATTTCGGTCGAGTTGAACGCTTCGATCTCGGCGGCGTAGTCGGCGCCCATCTTCTGCACCTGGTCGAGAGTGAGCTTCGCCTCGCGTTCGTCGATCTTGGCCATCGCGAACCCGACGTGCACCAGGACCCAGTCACCGACCTGCAGGTTGTCGTCGGCCAGCAGTCGAACGCTGATGATTCTGCGTACGCCGTTGACGTCGACCTTGGCCAGCGACTGTTTGGCGTCGACGATGTCGACCACCTGACCGGGGATACCGAGGCACATGTGCTCTCCTCTCAACAGATCCGTGGCAGGGGGTCGCCGACGAGCATGTCGACGATTCGGCTGCCGCCGAACGACGTTCGTAGCGCGACGATTCCGTGGGGTTCGGGGACGATCTCGCCGACCACCGCAGCCCGCGTGCCCTGCGGATGGCCGCGCAACGCGGCCACCGCCGCATCGGCTTCGCCGGCGGGCACCACGGCGACGAACTTGCCTTCGTTCGCCACATAGAGCGGGTCGATGCCGAGCATGTCGCACGCCCCGAGCACTTGCGGCAGGACGGGCAGCTTCTCCTCGTCGAGGATCATCGCGAACGGCGCGTCCTTGACGAGTTCGTTGGCCACCGTGCCCACGCCGCCGCGGGTTGCATCGCGCATCCACCGGGTGGACGGCGCCGCGGTCAGGAGAAGCTCGGCGAGTTCGTGTACCGGCGCGGTGTCCGAGGCGATGTCGGCGTCGATGGCCAGGTCGCCGCGCGCCAGCATGACGGCCATC
Organism: Mycolicibacterium novocastrense; assembly: GCF_001570485.1. Classification (GTDB taxonomy): domain Bacteria; phylum Actinomycetota; class Actinomycetes; order Mycobacteriales; family Mycobacteriaceae; genus Mycobacterium; species Mycobacterium novocastrense. The sequence goes on along the minus strand of NZ_BCTA01000036.1, from coordinate 392,257 downwards.
CCGTGCTCGCCGACCGTGCCGGACAGCACGACTTTGTCGCCGGGCTGGACGCTGTCACGGGACAGGCGCCGGCCCTCGGGAATCAATCCCACGCCCGCGGTGCAGATGTAGAGACCGTCGGCGGCCCCCTTGCCGACGACCTTCGTGTCGCCGGTGACGATCTGCACCCCCGCGTTCGACGCGGCTTCGCCCATGTTCGCGACGATTTCGCGCAGCTCGGCGATCGCGAAGCCCTCCTCGATCACGAACGCCGCCGAGAGCCACTGGGGGCGGGCGCCGGAGACGGCCAGGTCGTTGATCGTGCCATGGACCGCGACGTGGCCGATGGAGCCGCCGGGGAAGCGCCGCGGCGACACCACGAAGGAGTCGGTGGAGAAGGCCAGCCGTTCGCCCGACGGCATCCGCACGGCCGCCGCGTCACCGAGTTGTTCGAGTTCGTCGTTGCGGAATGCCTCGAGGAACACCGCGTCGACGAGCGCGGCCGACGACTTGCCGCCCGCGCCGTGCGCGAGCGTCACCACGTCGTCGAGCAGCCGCGGTCGTCGCTGGCGGAACTTGTCGATCCGTTCCAGCACACGGTCTTCGCGTTCGGACGCGCTCGCAGCTCGTGTCATGTGGAATGTGCTCCGTTCAGTGCGCGGGCCGAGTTGGTGTGCAGCTGTTCTTGGACCACCGACCAGAGCCGGTAGCCGAGCATTGCGTGGCTCTCCTGGATGCGGTGGATGCTCTGTGAGTGGACGGTGAAACAGAAGTCGAGGTCGTCGGCGGCCGCCATCCGCCCGCCGTCGTGTCCGGAGAAGCCCACGGTCAGCAGGCCGCGACGCTTGGCCTCGGTGATCGCGGTCATCAGGTCGTCGGAGTTGCCGGACGTGGACAGCGCGACCGCGACGTCGCGGTCGCGGGCGTGGGCGATGATCTGGCGTTTGAAAATCAGCTCGAACCCGACGTCGTTGCCGAGCGCGGTCACCACCGCGTTGTCGGCGGCCAAAGACCATGCGGCGACCGGCCGTCCGCGCGCCGGCCGGCTGAACAGCGAGGCCAACGTTGCGGCGTCGGTGGAACTTCCGCCGTTGCCGAAGGTGTACAACCGCCCGCCGCGGCGAAATCGCTCGGCCATCTGCGAGCCGGCCGCGGTCAACGCGTCACCGTACTCTTCGAGCGAATCTCGTTGCAGCCGAGCGCTTTCGGCCGCCTTAGCGCGGGCCGAGGCCGCGAGATCGTCGAGCAGGCTCGCGGCGTCGGTCTCCTCGGACTCGATGAACGGGTACAGGAAACCGGTGGCATCGGAGTCGGTCATCGGCGCACCTCCTCGGGCTCGACGCGCGAAATGGCCGCGCCGGCATGCAGCAAAACGAGGTCGTCGACCGCGACATCACCGACCAGTGTCACGTCGACCCACTCCTCACCGTCGGCGGTGCGTACCAGCGCCGAGCTGGTCGCATCGAGCGGAGGCGCGAGCACCTCACCGAGTCGCCCCTCGTCGCTGCACGTCACGCAGACCGCGGCGGGCTCTGCGGGTTTGAGCAGTCCCGGATGCTCGAAGCAGACATGGGTGAGCTCCCATAGCAGGTGATACAGCAGCACAAACGCTCCGGTGGCCGGCACCATCGGGTCCTCGATGTCGATCCAGAGGATGTGGTTCGCCGCTCCCGCCGGTGGACGCGGTCCGGACCCGATCCACAGCGTCAGGACGCCCCACGCGCGGGCGCGCCGCATCGCGTCGACGACCGACGGTTCGTTCGCGGAGGCCACCGCGATCAGGAGATCGCCGGGCCGGCTGGCCACCCGCGCCTGCGCGACGGGGTCCGGTTCGACGAGGGCTACCGAGGGAAGTGCCCGCTTGCCCACGATCACCGGATGCACGAACTCGACGGCGATGTGATGGGCGTGCGGCTCCCACTGCGGCGAGATCACCCACAGGGTTGCGCCATCGTTGAACCGGCGAGCCAAATCCAGGGCGGCGGCGGCGAGGTCGGCTGACAGTTCCTCCCCGACATACGGGCGTTGTGCGGTCGTCATGGCGATACTCCCTGTCCGAGGACGGAGTTGACAAGGTCGAGCGTCGTCTGCGTGGCCACTTCGAGGTCGGCGGCCTCCTCCTCGGTCAGTGTCCCGCAGATCCAGTTCCAGTGGGCGGAGACGACCGCGCCGGGTTGCGGAACGGGCGCAAGTGATACCTCGCCCCGCTTCCACGAGATCCGCTCGGTGCGGGAATCGCCCAGCATCAGGCGACCATCCTCGTATTGCAGGGGCCGCGACGCGATCTCCGCCCGGTCGCCGGTCACGGACGTGACGGTGCCCCACCGGATGCGGCAGGCCTGCATGACACCCACGGCGGTGTCGGCGTCGCGCCCGAGGAACTTCACCCAGGGGTAGACGACGAAGACGTGAAAGCTGTGGTGTGCCAGGACATCGGAGGTGGCGGGCACTGTGCCGAGCATCCCGGTGACCTGACCGGTGAACGACGCGCGCAACCGCGCCAGCAGGTGATCGGGATCCACCTTGGACAGCGCCGGACCGCCGATCCAGTAACTGCCAATGACCTCGTCGGCCATCGCGTCGGATGCCCCGACGGCCTCGGCGATGGCGGTCAGATACGGCCAGGCACCGTCGAATTCGCGGGCGTGCGAGGCGAGCCCGGAGGCGCCACCGCAGTCCGCCGGCCCGCAGTAGCCTAGCTCGTTCGGTGGGTAGGCATAGCGGCCGAACAACGTGGAACCGTCCCTGTCGTTCATGATGCGTTCCCCACCAGCAACTGGCCCAATGCGATGCCGCCGTCGTTGGGCGGCACCGTGCGATGGGTCATCGCGTCGATGCCCCTGGCGTGTAGGCCGTTCAGGGTCGACTCGAGGAGCAGGGCGTTCTGGAACACACCGCCGGACAGGGCCACGGGCCGCGACGAATCGGCGTGGATGCATGCAAGCTCGACGATCAGGTCGGCGACCGCGCGGTGGAACCGGGCGCCGATGACGGAGGGCGATATGCTCGCCCGGAGGTCGGCGACGATGGCGTGCAGTATGGGCGCGGGATCGACCACCGCCGTCGAGTCGGATGCGTCGACGGCGAACGTGTATGCGTCTGCGCCGGGTTCGATGCCGCGTGAGATGCCCTCCAGCTCGATGGCGGCCTGCGCCTCGTAGTCGACGACGTGTCGCACGCCGACCAGTGAGGACACCGCGTCGAACAGCCGACCCATGCTGGAGGTCGGCACGCAGCCGAGGCCGATCTCGAGTTGCCGGGCGAGCGCTTGACGCTCGCCGGGCGGGCAGGCCGAAACCGGGGGCAGTTCAGGATCCCACCCGATCCCCGCCGACCACAGGTGTGCCAGGGCCATCCGGTACGGCCGCAGCACGCTGACGTCACCACCGGCGAGGGGCACGTACTTTAGGTGCGCGAGCCGTTGGTAGCCCTTGTAATTGGCCAGCAGCACCTCGCCGCCCCACACCGCACCGTCGGGCCCGTAACCCGTTCCGTCGAAGGCGAACCCGAGCACCTGCGTGGACCCGTCGAGGCCGTGTTCGGCCATCACCGCGGCGATGTGCGCGTGATGATGCTGAACCAATTTGACCGGCCGGTCCGCCGCGTTGCGCCGGGCCCACTCGGTCGAGCGGTACAGCGGATGCGCGTCGGCAACCAGCACCTGCGGCGCGACGGATGTCAGCTCCCGCAGATGGCGTTGCGCGGAATCGAACGCCGACAACGTCGCCAGATCGTCCATGTCACCGATGTGCTGACTCAACCATGCGTACCGGCCGTCCGCGACCGCCATGGTGTTCTTCAGATCGGCGCCGACCGCCAACGTGGGCGGTACCGGCGTCGGCAACGCGACGGGCAACGGCGCGTAGCCACGCGAACGCCGGATCGGCAACTCCGCCGGCTTGTCCGCGCCGTCAAGGGTGATCACCCGCATCACGGAGTCGTCGCAGGGCACCAGGATTTCGCGGTCGTACATGAGCCAGCCGTCGACGATGTGCGAAAGCCTTTCCAGCGCAGTGGCATCGGTGAAGCAGATCGGCTCGCCGGCAAGGTTGCCCGAGGTCATCACCATCGCGGTCGGTCCGGGTTCGTCGCCCGGCAATCCGAACAGCAGCGTGTGCAGCGGGGTGTAGGCCAGCAGAACGCCCAGGTCCGGGTTGTGCGGTGCGACGGCATCGGCGACCGGGGCGTCGCCGCGCCGCGGCATCAACACGATGGGGCGTTGCGGTCCGGTCAGCAACCGCGCCGACGGCGCATCGATCTCGACCAGCTCGCGAGCTGTCGCAAGGTCGGGTGTCATCACCGCGAACGGCTTGTCGCCGCGGCGCTTTCTGGCACGCAACTCGGCGACCGCGTGCTGGTTGTCGGCGTCGCAGGCCAGGTGATAGCCGCCGATGCCCTTGACCGCGAGGATGCCGCCGTCGGCCAGCAACCGGCGTGCGCGCCGCAGCGCGGATTCGCCCGTCATGGTCACGCCCGCGGGGCCGCGGTAGGTCATGGTCGGGCCGCAGCCGCGGCAGCAGACGGGCTGGGCGTGAAACCTGCGGTCGGCGGGATCGTGGTACTCGCGCGCGCAGGCCTCGCACATGTCGAAGCCCGCCATGGTCGTGGCGTGCCGGTCGTAGGGGAGCGAGGCGATGATGGTGAAGCGCGGACCGCAGTTGGTGCAGTTGATGAACGCATGACGGAAGCGTCGGTTGCGCGGGTCGCGTTGTTCGGCGGCGCAGTCGGCGCACATGGCGACGTCGGGTGAGGTCAGCGTGCGGCCGCCGTCGGTGCGCGTGGTGTCGGCGATGACAAAACCCGTCCCGCCCGCCACCGTAAGCGCTTCGGCGTCAAGACTTTCGATCACGGCCAGCGGCGGTGGGTGGTCACGCAACCGAATCAGGAACGCATCGACCTCGGCGGCGTCACCCTCGACGTCGATGAGCGCGCCCGTGCTGTCGTTGCGGACGCTTCCGGTCAGCCCCAGTCCGGCCGCCGTCGTATACACGAAGGGGCGGAAGCCGACCCCCTGAACCACTCCGCGGACCCGGACGCGCAGCCGGCGCCGCGTGCTCATGGCAAATCCCCGAGGTCCGGACCAGGTTCGCCGCTGCCCATCAACTGCAGACCCGCGAGCGCCGCGTCGGCCCCTGCCTTGTCGGTCTTCTCCACCACGAAGCCCATGTGGATGATGACCCAGTCGCCCGGTGCGAACGTCTCCTCGGGGAGCATGCCGACGTTGACCTTGCGGTGCTCACCCGCCACGTCGACGAGGGCCAGCTGATCGCCGTAGCCCTCCAGCATCGTCACGACCCGCCCCGGAATTCCCAGACACACCCGTCAGCCCTCCGCCACCGAGACGCGGGCCAACAGTCCGTCGACCACCTCGCCGATCACCCGGACCGCCTCCGGCACGGCCGCCGCAACGGCATCCGATAGCCCGATACCCTCGTCGATGCGGTCGACTTCGCAGCCGATCACCACGGTGAAGGGCGGGGTGCCGCCGAGCGCGTTGAGGCTGGCGAACACCGCCGCGGGGTCCATCGCGTGCGCATCCAAACCGGTTGCGGACCGGGCGTTGTCGAGGTCGGCCTCGAACACGTGGAGCGTGCCCGGCGTGCCGCGATTCGGGATGGCGTCGACCAGGACCAGGGCGTCGCAGCCGTCGAGCAGGTCGTAGGCGAGGTGCATGCCGCCGATCCCGTAATCGGTGACCGCAACGTGTGGTCCGGCGAGGTCGGCCGGCACGCGGCGCATCACCTCGGGGCCGAAGCCGTCGTCACCGAGGAAGATGTTGCCGAGCCCGGCTACCAGAATTCGGGGGATCAGGACACCTCCCTCGCCGTCACATCCGGCGCATTCTCATGTAGCGCCGCGCATCCGGCACGGAGCGGATGCCCACCACCGCCGCCGCCACGGCCACCACCGCGACGACACCTACCGCGATCCAGCCGATCACTTCCATTGCGGACTCCCTTCAACCAGAGGTTCGACCTCGTCGGGTGCAAAGTACAGGTAGCGGCCGTACCAGTCGTGCAGTTCGGCACCGGGATCGTCCTCGATGACGACGCCGATATGGTGCTCGCCATCGACGTCCTCGTGCACCGAGGTGACGCGCGCGATCTTGTCGGCGTAGAACACGTCCTGCGCGTCGGCCCGCCGGGACGGGTGCAACCGCACACGGCTGCCACGGGCGACGCGAGTGTCGTTGACGAGCACGGCATCCGAGTCCGGCCGCACCGCCGTATCGGCCATCGGGTCCCACCACTCGATGCCGGTCGGGATCTGCGGGATCAGGTCCGGTTCCCCATTGGGCGCATGCGGGTCCCGCAGCACGCCGTGCAGATTGAGCATCGCCTCGGGTGACATCGAGTCGCAGCGATCGATGATCGCCGCGGCGCGTTGATCGGTGGCGCGGGCCTGTGCTTTCTCGTCGTCGGTCATCGTCATGATGCGCAGCGTCAGGATCTCGTCGATCTCGGTCGAGTCGTAGAGCGCACCCTTGCTCTGCTCGGCGATCTCGGGGTGGTCGTAGAGGATGATCGGTGACGCGAGCACGAGATCCCGATGCGGCGCCGGGCCTGCCAGCACCGGAAAGCAGCGGTGCTGGCGGCACCGCGCCACGGCGTCGGAGGCCCCCTCCGGCGGTTCGAGCAGGGAGACGAATTCACCGTCGGCCACCTCCAGCAACAGGTGGGTCCCGATCAGTGATACGGCGATCGCCTCGTCCTTGTCGCCGGCCGGTGCAGCGGTGTTGCATACATCGAACGTGAGTCGCAGCAAGTCACCGTCCTGCTCGGCGGAGATGGCGAGTCGGCCGCTCAGCTCGCGGCGCGTCCGCACCAGCCTGCCGCCCGCGATGGGCTCGATCTCCCTCGCCGAGGGAACCGAGATGTCCAGTGTGGCAGGCAGGCTCATGACCGGGAACGGGTCGATCGGGATCTCGTACTCGACGGCTTCGTCCCAGCTGACCCATGCGTCGGTTCCCGAACGCAGTTCGTCGACCGGTTCGAACCGTCCGCCGCCGGCGTCGCGTTCGACACTGCGGCGCTGCAGCTGCAGAAAGCGCAACACACCGGTGACCATCGGGATGCCGTGCGGGGTCAACAGAACCTGGGTGGACAGCGAGGCGTCTTCGCCGATGGCGGCCTCCGCGGCGCCGCTCGGTCCGAGAACGCCGAATTGCCAACGGGACTGGTTCTTGCGCGAGCTGGCGCGGTAGGGGTACAGCAGGTAACCCTCGTAGAGCACCGCGTCCGCGACGGCTCGGGCGTGATCCCAGTCTGCGGTCATCGAATCTCCTCAGCGGTGTGAACGGCCAGTAGCGAGGTGATCGCGTCGTCGTAACCCAGAAGGCCGCGGGCTGATTTGAACTCCGACAGCGCAGCGATGGTGTCGTGACCCAGCCGCAGCCAACCCGTGTTGGGGTAGTGCACGCGCATTAGGTCACGCCACGTCGACACGGGCATGTCGTAGCGGTCCTCGCGATCCCAGGGAACCTGCTGCACGCGCAGGTTCTTCTCACCGCGGGTGAAAATTGTTCCACTGAAAAGGAATTGGAGCGGAATCGTGCCGTCATGCAGTGCATGGAAGTATTTCGCCGCCGTCACCTCGAGGTCGTAGGTGCACTCGAGCGGCAGGTCGACCTGCGTGGTTCCGGTGAATCCCGGCACCATGGTGCTGGCATGTTGCCAGAGGAAGTTGTGTTGTGTGGTGTCCCAGCGTTCGCGGGGGCCGAACAGGTCGAGCAGTCCGAGCGCCTCGTCATCGGAGTATCGGCGACGCAACGGTTCGATGCGAACCTGGCAGCGCAGCGCGATGGCGTGCACGGGGTCGTCACCGTCGGAAGCGATACCGATCCGGGCGGTGAGCACCGGTGTGACCGCGTACGGTTCGGCGCGGATGTCGAGCACGGCGAAGGTCAGCTCTGGCACGGCGCCACCACCTTCGCCCGGTTACGCACGTGCTCGAAGAAGTCCTGAACGTATTCGCGCACCTGCTGGCCGCCGTCGAATCCGCGCCACAGCCGGCGCAGCCTGCCGACGAACTCGTAGCAGGCGTCGATGGGCACCAGAAAGCATTCCGGATCTTGGCTGTCGTCGTCGGGCACCAGCACGAGCAGGGCCTCGGTGTCGTCGGCGAGCAGGTCCACCCGCGGGTCCGCCGCACGCACACCGTCCCACGCGGAGAGGTCCAGTTCGGACTCGGTCGCGCCCGCCGGCCCGGGATAGAAGGCGGCCATGCGATCCAGGCTCGAGTTGCGGAAAAAGAACGCCAGCGCGACCGGGATCTGAAGACGCTGCCAATCCCGGCGGTCCATCCCGAATCCCGGGAAGGACAACCAGCGGTCGGGGACCGCGCGATAGCGGAGCGCGGCCCTGGTGTCGGTGAACAGCAGATAACAGCCGCGGCACACGCACATCAGCGCCCGCGCTTCGACATTCACGACGTGCTGGTGCTCATCGGCGATCGTTTCGGTGCACATCTCACAGCGTTCACCGGCGGGCGCGGGGACCCCGCGGTTGGCCCGGATCATCGCGAGCACGTCGTACGCGCTGGTCATGCCACACCCGCCTCGGTGGGCTGCGCGGCCATCGCGATCGACAACACGCCGTCGCGCGCCAGCAGCGGGATCGGCTCCAGGTGAGCGAGCGGGTCGGCTCCCTCGTCGACGCAGGCCCCGGCGTGCACGACGTCGAAATGGGCGTGGCAGCGCGGGCAGCGCAGCACCGCATCGCCGGGGGGAGACCCCATGCGGCGGTGTAGCGCGGCCCCGGCCAGCGACTCGCGGCAGACACCGCAGCGGTCGCGATAGGCGAACATTTCGTCGCCGATGCGGCACGCCAGCACGGTGGTTCCCGCCACCGAGAATCCGCCGACCTCGCCGGGCGTCAGGTCCGCGAATTCGGGCACGTGGTGCCACGACGCATGCCTGGGCGCGCGCTGCTGGACGCGGCTGAAGAGCGTCGCCGGCGGAATCACCGTCGGGCTCGACGGCGGCGCGACCACCTCGATCGCGGTGACTTCCGGAGCCGCCGCCCGGACGGCGTCCTCGACGGTCAACTCCAGGGTGACCGCCGACGAGGGGCAGCTCTTGCAGCTGCCAGAGAATTGCAGGCGAACGGTGAATCCGTCTGGGACGTGGACTGTTTCGAGGAGTGCCACGTCGCCGCCGTGCGAGCCGAGATACGGCCGGACCCTGTCGAGGGCATCCTCGACGCGCCGATGGATGTCGTGCGGGTGCAACCCGTGGACGAGCAGCAGGCTGGCGACGAGGTCATCGCCGGCCAGTCGTTCGGCCAGCGTGGCGTCGGCGCTCACCGCGATCCGCAGGATCCGTTCGAGTGCGGCGCCGTAGAGGTCGGTCACCTCACCGACGAGTTGGACCGCGCGCTCGTGCGCGGCGGGGCCGCCCGCGGCGGACGCGTCAAGCAGGGCCTGTATTCGGTCGCCCGCCGTACGCCACTGCGCGTCGTCTCGGATCGGCGGGGCCATTCCCTATTCCCCGGTGACGGTCTGGGTGGGGGAGTGCAGCAGGTCGAGTGACTTCCCCTTACCCAGGTACATGTGCACGCCGCACGGCAGACACGGGTCGAAACTGCGCACCGTGCGCATGACGTCGATGCCCTTGAAATGCTCCCTGTCGTTCTCCTCGAAGATGGGCTGGCCTTGGACCGCGTCCTCGTAGGGTCCCGGTGTGCCGTAGCTGTCCCGGGGGTTGGCGTTCCACGGCGTCGGCGGATAGGGGTGATAGTTCGCGATCTTGCCGTCGCGAATCACCATGTGGTGGCTGAGGACTCCGCGGACCGCCTCGGTGAACCCACAGCCGATGCCTTCGTCGGGCACCTCGAACTTCTCCCAGGTCTTGGTCCGGCCGGCTCGAATCTCGGTCAACGCCTTCTCCGCGAAGTGCAGGGCGCAGGCGGCCGCGTAGGCCTGGAAATACGTCCTGGCGCGGTTGCGTTCGAGGGTGTTGCTGCCGTACTGCGGGATCCTCCACTCGAGTTCGACCGGACCCTTTAGGGCCGTCTTGGGCAGGTTGATCTGCACGCTCTGGCCGGTCGCCTTCACATAGCCGATGTCGACCAGTCCGGCGAGTGCGGTGGACCACAGCCGCGCCAACGGACCGCCGCCGGTGTCGAGCGCCAGGTGATCCGTGCCGTCGAACCAGCGCGGCGCCATCACCCAGCTGTAGTTGCCGTCGAAGTCGCGTTTCTGCGGCCGGGGATTGGTGTGCTGGTTCCAGGGATGGCGCCGGTCGATCGGATTGCCGAGGGGATCGGTCTTGACGAACATCTCCTGGTCGGTCCAGTCGTCGTAGTACGAGTGGCCCAACAGGATTCGGATGCCGAGGTTGATGTCGACCAGCGAGTGGGTGTGCAGCTTCCCGTCGATCACCACACCGGGCGTGACGAACATCGCGTCGCCCCAACGCTCCATGTCCTTGTACTCGAAGTTGCACACCTCGGGGTCCTGGAACGAGCCCCAGCAGCCCAGCAGCGTGCGGCGCAAGCCGACCTGGTCGTAGCCGGGAAGCGCTTCGTAGAAGAAGTCGAAGAGGTCGTCGTGCATGGGCACGACCTTCTTCATGAACTCGACGTAGCGCATCAGCCGCGTCATGTAGTCGGTCATCAACTGGACCGTCGCGGTGGTACCGATACCGCCGGGATACAGCGTCGACGGATGGACGTGTCGACCCTCCATGAGGCAGAACATCTCTCGCGTCCACCGACTGACCTGCAGGGCCTCGCGGTAGAATTCGCCGGTGAAAGGATTGAGCGCACGCATGATCTCGGCGATCGTGCGGTAGCCGTGCATGTCCGCATGCGGGGCCTGGGTGTTCTCCGCCTTGGCCAGCACACTGGGATTGGTCTCGGAGACCATCTTCTCGCAGTAGTCGACGCCGACCAGGTTCTCCTGGAAGATGTTGTGGTCGAACATGTACTCGGCGGCTTCACCGAGGTTGATCAGCCACTCGCCGAGATGTGGCGGCTTGACACCGTAGGCCATGTTCTGGCAGTAGCACGAGCACGTCGCATGGTTGTCACCGCAGATGCCGCAGATGCGGCTCGTGATGAAGTGCGCGTCGCGAGGATCCTTGCCCTTCATGAAGATCGAGTAACCGCGGAAGATCGACGAGGTGCTGTGACACTCGACGACCTCGCGATTGTCGAAGTCGATCTTGGTGTAGATGCCGAGGCTACCGACGATCCGGGTGATGGGATCCCACGCCATCTCCACCAGTTGGCCGGGGTCGCGCTTCACGTGTGACGGCTCGGGGATGATGGTTGTCATCGAACTCTTCTCTTTCTTCAGATGAGAAGCGTCACAGGACATTTCGGAGACCGAAAGCACGCCTGCGCGCCCTCCGACGAGCCACACCTACCAGGTGCGGGTCGCTCCGGTCGTGAGTTGCGTGCCGCGATGGCGCCACTTCGGCTCTTTGTCGACGGTGCGGCCGGTGATATGGCGCAGGCTGCGGATCACCGACCCGTACAGGCCCGACGCCGCGGTGGACACCTTGCCACCGGGGGGTTCGTCCATGAACGGCATGAATTTGTCGGGGAATCCGGGCATGGTGCAGCCGATGCATATGCCACCCACGTTCGGGCAGCCGCCGATTCCGTTGATCCAGCCGCGCTTGGGTACGTTGCACTTGACGACCGGACCCCAGCAACCCAGTTTGACAATGCATTTCGGCGATCCGTACTCGGTCGCGAAATCGCCCTGTTCGTAGTACCCGGCTCGGTCACAACCCTCGTGCACGGTTGCGCCGAACAGCCACTGGGGCCGTAGCGCATCGTCGAGGGGGATCATCGGAGCCTGATCCGTGGCCATGTACAGCAGGTAGGTCAGCGTCTCGGCGAGGTTGTCGGGTTGGATCGGACATCCCGGTACGCAGACGATCGGAATGCCGGCCTTGGTCTTCCAGTCCCAGCCGAGGTAGTCCGGGACACCCATGGCGCCGGTGGGATTGCCCGCCATCGCGTGGATGCCGCCGTAGGTGGCGCACGTTCCGACCGCGACGACGGCAGTGGCCTTGGGCGCCAGCCGATCCAGCCACTCGCTGGTGGTCATCGGTTGGCCGGTGGCCGGATCGTTGCCGAATCCGCACCAGTAGCCTTCGGCCTTGATCTTCTCGTTCGGGATGGACCCCTCGACGACCAGAACGAATGGTTCCAGTTCACCCCGGTCGGCCTTGAAGAACCATTCGAGAAAATCGTCGGCGCCACCGTTCGGCCCGCACTCGAAATCGATCAGGGGCCAATGGACGGCGATTCTGGGCAGCCCGGGAAGAGCGCCGAGGGCGATCTCCTCGATGCTGGGCTGGGTGGCGGCAGTCAACGCCACCGAATCTCCGTCACAACTCAATCCGGCGTTGATCCACAGGACGTGGATCAAGGCCTCTTCCGCTTTGACTGCTGCCTCCGTTGGCATAGGTCACAGCTTCCTGGGGGCCGGGCTGGGGCCCTCACGACCGGGAGCCGGGCTGGGGCTCCCAACTTCACGTTGTGCCGCGGCGCCGAATTCCGGCGCTGAGTCTGGGTTTACTCCGGGGGTTATATCTTGTCAACGGGTGCGAGCGCAGAAGCCGAGTTCGCGCAATCGTCGATCCAGTCGTACCACCGCGCGACACCGTCGCCGGTGGCGGCCGACATGGTCAGTATCTGCGCGCCTGGGTTCAGCGAGCGTACGTGGTCGCGGCATTTCTCAAGATCGAAAGCGACATACGGCAGCAGGTCGGTCTTGTTCACGATCACCAGTCCCGCCGCGGCGAACATGTGTGGATACTTCAGCGGCTTGTCGTCGCCCTCCGTCACCGAGATCACGACGACTTTGCTGCGCTCACCCAGATCGAACAGAGCGGGGCAGACGAGGTTGCCGACGTTCTCGATGAACAGAAGCGACCCCGGCTCGGGGTCGAGGGTCTCCAGTGCCCGTTGCACCATGGTGGCGTCGAGATGGCAGCCCGCGCCGGTGTTGACCTGTACGGCCCGCGCTCCCGCGGCCCTGATGCGTTCGGCGTCCAGCAGCGTCTCCTGATCGCCTTCGATGACCGCGACCGGGCGATCCGGGTGCAGATCGCGGATGGCGCGTTCCAGAAGGGTGGTCTTACCGGCGCCCGGCGAGCTGGTGAGGTTGAGCGCCAGGATGTTGCGGGCGGCCAGCCATGCGCGGTTCCGTTCGGCGAGCTCGTCGTTCTTGGCGAGCACCTTCTGCTCGAGCGTGATGGTCTCGGTGTGGACGTGTTCGCCTTCGTGGAGATGGTCATGCTCGTGAGGGTGGAGGTGGGTGTGTCCCGGCGTGGTGATGGTCGCACCGTCGTCGCCGCAGCCGCAGGTCGCGCACATGCTCAACTCACCTCCATCGAGAGAATCCTCAGATCCCGACCGGCGGTCACCTCGACATCGGCACTGCCGCAGGGACACAACAGAATCAGATCGGGTAGTTCGAAGCTTTGGCCGCAGGTGTGACAGCGCGCCGCGCCGGGTTGCACATCGAGGTCCAGGCGCGCGCCGTCGGCGACGGTGCCCGCGGTGGCGAGTTCGAAGCAGAACCGCATCGAGTCCGGTACGACGGCGCACAGCGCGCCGACCTCCAGCTTGACGCAGTGCACCCGGCGTCCCGCGGCGTGCTCGCACACCGCATCGACCACACTCTGCGTTATCGCCATCTCGTGCACGCGGACCCCGTTTCGGCCGGGATGACTTCACGATAGGCCGCGCGGCGCCCGCAGGAGCGGCCTATTCGACACGCAGCCCATCCCACGGCGTGTCTCACTTGAGTCGAACAGGTGTTCGTCTACTGTGGGCAGTGTTCGACGGCTAGATGCTGCTGGTCCGGCCGACTTGTCACAGAACTTGTCGGTGGCTGCCTCTAGCGTCACGGCCAACTGATCGAAACCGATCACCGAACAGCTAGACATCCGAAGGACGGAGACCACCATGGCGCAGGCACCCGACCGCGAGAAGGCCCTCGAGCTGGCACTCGCGCAGATCGACAAGAACTTCGGCAAGGGGTCGGTGATGCGGCTCGGCGAAGAGGTCCGCCAGCCGATCTCGGTCATCCCGACCGGTTCGATCGCCCTGGACGTGGCCCTCGGCATCGGCGGCCTGCCGCGGGGCAGGGTCATCGAGATCTACGGCCCGGAGTCCTCGGGTAAGACCACCGTCGCCCTGCACGCCGTCGCGAACGCGCAGGCCGCCGGCGGGATTGCCGCGTTCATCGACGCCGAGCACGCGCTGGATCCCGAGTACGCCAAGAAGCTCGGGGTGGACACCGACGCGCTGCTGGTCAGCCAGCCCGACACCGGTGAGCAGGCGCTGGAGATCGCCGACATGCTGATCCGTTCGGGCGCGCTGGACATCCTGGTCATCGACTCGGTGGCGGCGCTGGTGCCCCGCGCCGAGATCGAGGGGGAGATGGGCGACAGCCACGTCGGCCTGCAGGCCCGGCTGATGAGCCAGGCGCTGCGCAAGATGACCGGCGCGTTGAGCAACTCGGGCACCACCGCGATCTTCATCAACCAGCTCCGCGAAAAAATCGGTGTGATGTTCGGGTGTTTTGCCTATGGCACCCGGGTGCAGTTGGCCGACGGCACCACCGAGAAGATCGGCAAGATCGTCAACCAGAAGATGGACGTTGAGGTCATGTCCTATGACCCGGACACCGATCAGGTTGTGCCCCGCAAGGTGGTGAACTGGTTCAACAACGGTCCCGCCGAGCAATTTCTTCAGTTCACCGTCGAGAAGTCGGGCGGCAACGGCAAATCGCAGTTCGCGGCTACCCCGAACCACCTGATCCGCACTCCCGCCGGCTGGACGGAAGCGGGCGACCTCGTCGCCGGTGATCGAGTGATGGCCGCGGAGCCGCATCGACTCAGCGATCAGCAGTTTCAGGTCGTACTCGGGTCTTTGATGGGCGATGGCAACCTGTCGCCGAATCGCCGGGACCGTAATGGGGTTCGCTTTAGAATGGGCCACGGCGCCAAGCAGGTCGACTATTTGCAGTGGAAGACAGCGCTTCTGGGCAATATCAAGCACTCGACCCACGTAAATGACAAGGGCGCAACGTTCGTCGACTTCACCCCGCTGCCCGAGTTGGCTGAACTGCAGCGGGCGGTGTATCTCGGTGACGGTAAGAAGTTCTTATCCGAGGAGTACCTCAAGGCGCTCACTCCGCTGGCGCTTGCTATCTGGTACATGGATGACGGGACGTTCACCGTCCGTTCCAAGGGGCTGCAGGAGCGCACCGCGGGTGGCAGCGGGCGTATCGAGATTTGTGTCGAGGCCATGAGTGAGGGCACTCGGATCCGGCTGCGTGATTATCTGCGCGATACACACGGTCTGGACGTACGGTTGCGGCTGTCCGGTGCGGCCGGAAAGTCGGTGCTGGTGTTCTCCACCGCGTCCAGCGCGAAGTTTCAGGAATTGGTGGCCCCGTACATCACGCCCTCGATGGAGTACAAGTTGCTGCCTCGGTTCCGCGGTCAGGGCGCGGTAACACCGCAGTTCGTCGAGCCCACGCAGCGGTTGGTTCCGGCGCGAGTCCTCGATGTCCACGTCAAGCCACATACTCGATCGATGAATCGATTCGACATCGAGGTCGAGGGTAACCACAACTATTTCGTCGACGGCGTCATGGTGCACAATTCGCCCGAAACCACAACGGGCGGAAAGGCTTTGAAGTTCTACGCCTCGGTCCGGATGGATGTCAGGCGGATCGAGACCCTCAAGGACGGCACCGACGCGGTCGGTAACCGCACCCGGGTCAAGGTCGTCAAGAACAAGGTGTCGCCGCCGTTCAAGCAGGCCGAGTTCGACATCCTCTACGGCAAGGGCATCAGCAAGGAAGGCTCACTCATCGACATGGGTGTCGAGCAGGGCTTCATCCGCAAGTCCGGCTCGTGGTTCACCTACGAAGGTGAGCAGTTGGGCCAGGGCAAGGAGAACGCCCGCAACTTCCTGCTCGAGAACGTCGAGGTGGCCAACGAGATCGAAAAGAAGATCAAAGAGAAGCTCGGCATTGGCGCCGTGGTGACCGATGACGAAGTCCTGCCCGCCCCCGTCGACTTCTGAGGCCTCGCGCGAGGAGCAGGCGCGAAATGTGTGTCTGCGTCTGCTCACCGCGCGAGCGCGCACTCGGGCCGAACTGGCCGGCCAGCTCACCAAGCGTGGATACCCAGACGACGTCAGCGAAAAGGTGCTCGACCGGCTCGAACAAGTCGGCCTCGTTGATGACGCTAATTTCGCCGAACAGTGGGTCCGATCCCGGCGGGTGAACGCCGGAAAAGGCAGGCGCGCGTTGATTGCCGAGCTACGGACCAAAGGCGTCGACACGGACATCATCGAGGCGACGCTGGCCGACGACGAACCCGGTGCCGAACGCGCCCGCGCCGAGCGACTCGTGGCCGACAAGCTGCGCCGCGAAAAGCTGGCCGATGGCGACGACGCCAAGCTGGCCCGTCGGCTCGTCGGGATGCTCGCCCGGCGCGGCTACAACCAAACGATGGCGTTCGACGTCGTCAAGGTCGCTTTGGCCAACGAACGCGAGCGTCGCCAGGTCTAGGACTCCAGACCGTGGTCGAGAAGTCGAGTCCTCGGCGCACGTAGCGTGGCCGGTTGCAAGGAAATAGCCGACCGCGTAAGCATTTTGCATGCAGTTGTCCGTCAAGCTGGCGCCCACCTTCGACTACCCGGTCCTCGAGCGGTTCTGGCGGACCGCCGACGACCTCGGATTCCCGGCGGTGTGGAACTACGACCACTTCTACGGCCTGGTCGATCCCACGACGCCGACCCACGAGGGGTGGACCAGTCTCGCCGCGATGGCGGTCGTCGTGCGGCGCGCCCGCGTGGGCTGCCTGGTCAGCGGTGTCACCTATCGCAACCCCGCGGTGCTGGCGAAGATGGCCGTCACCGTGGACCACATCTCCGGCGGGCGACTGGACTTCGGTCTCGGGGCCGGCTGGCACGAGGCCGAGCACCGCGGTTACGGGATCGACTTTCCGCCGCCGGGACAGCGGGTCGCGATGGTCGACGAGGCGCTGACGGTCATCCGCAGGCTGTGGACCGAGGAGACGGTCGACTTCATCGGCCGTTTCTTCACGCTGCAGCAGGCGCTCTGCGATCCCAAGCCGCTCCAACGTCCGCATCCGCCGATCGTCGTTGGCGCGTCGCAGCCGAAGATGTTGCGCGTCGCGGCACGCCACGCCGACGAATGGAACATGCCGAGTACCTCGCCCCAGGAATGGGCGGCCGCCAGCCACGGTCTCGACGAGGCGTGCGCGGCCGAAAGCCGTGACCCAGCGTCGATCCGACGGGGCGTGCAGTTGTTCCTGCATCCGGAGCAGCCCGATCAGGTCGACGCCCAGCTGGACTCCCTGGCCGATTACGGCCGACTCGGCTGCCAGCACGTCGTGTTGTCCTTCTATCAGCCGCCCGACGACGAGTTGCTGGCCCGATGCGCGGAACTGGCCTGATCACACGGCTTTAGCGCCAGGTGCGCCCTCCTGCTCGACGGCCTCGGTCTCAAGCGGCGTCGGACCACGACGCGAACGCCGCATCCGCGCTTCCACCCGGGTCGCCACCCAGGACAGCGTGAAGTTCACGGTGATGATCAACAACGCGACCACGATCAGCGCTGGCAGCAGATTGCTGTAGGCGGTACCCATCTGCACGCCCTGGCGCACGAGTTCGAGGAACGTGATGATGTAGCCGATCGCGGTGTCCTTGAGGACGACGACGAGTTGCGAGATCAGCACCGGCAGCATCGACGTGATCGCCTGCGGCAACAGGATCGAGCGCATCGTCTGGCCCCACGTCATGCCGAGGGCATAGGCCGCCTCCGACTGGCCGCGGGGCAGGGCGTGGACGCCGGCGCGCACGATCTCGGCGATGACTGCGCCGTTGTAGAGCGTCAGCCCGGTGATGACCGCGGCGAGCGCCAGATGCCTGGACGGGAACATGTCGTAGGCGGCGTACAGCGCGAACGCGAACAGCATCATGATCAGAACCGGTACGGCACGGAAGAATTCGACGATGACCGCGCACGGCCACCGAAGCAGGCCGTGTGTCGAGAGTCGGCCCACACCGAGCAGCAGACCGAGTATCAGCGCCAGCACGATCGACACCGCCGCGGCGGTCAACGTGCCTTGCACGCCGGGCAGTACGTACGTCCTCCACAGGTCGGCCGTCAGGAACGGCTTCCATTTGGCCGCCGTGAGCTGATCCTTGGCCGCCATCTGCACGAGCACCGCGACCAGGACCAGCGCGGTGACGACGATGACGATCGCCGCCACGAACCAGTTACGAACCCGCGCCCGCGGTCCCGGAGCGTCGAAGAGGACAGAAGCCGAACTCATCGGTTGACCGCCATCCGTTTGCCGAGCCAGCCGAAGAACAGTCCGGTCGGCAGTGTGAGGACGACGAAGCCGGCTGCGAAGATCGCACCGATGGTGAGGATCGCCGCTGTGTTCTCGATCATCTCCTTCATCAGCAACGCCGCCTCGGCCACGCCGATCGCCGAGGCGATCGTGGTGTTCTTGGTCAAGGCGATCAATACCGACCCCAGCGGAATGATCACGGCTCGAAAAGCCTGTGGCATCAGGATGAGCCGCAGATTCTGCCCGAATGTCAACCCCAACGACCGCGCCGCCTCGGCCTGGCCCAGCGGCACGGTGTTCACCCCGGAGCGCACCGTCTCACATACGAATGCCGCGGTGTACAGCGCCAGGCCGAGCACCGCCAGACGAAAGTTGCTGTCTTCGATGGACGTACGCGAGTTCGGGTCGACCAGCGTGATCCCCATGGTCCCGGCCAACCCGAACGAGCAGAACAGGATGATCAGCGTCAGCGGCGTATTGCGCACCACGTTGACGTATGTCGTTCCGAGCCAACGCAGCACCGGCACCGGTGCCAGCCGCATCGCGGCCAGCACCGTGCCGAGCACCAGCGCGCCGATGCCGGAGTAGACCGTCAGCTGGATGGTCGTCCAGAACGCCTCGACGATCTGGCCGACGGTGTAGCCGGGGAGAACCTCCACATGACCTCCTAGCGCGGGGGAGGTCCGTCAGCTCTGGTTGATCTGCGGGGGCTGCGGCGCGGGAATCCCCGCCGCCCCGAGGTTGTCGTCCCAGGCCTTCTTCCAGGCGCCTTCCTGAATCATTTTCGCGAGCGCGTCGTTGATCTTCGTCAGGAGCTCGGAATCGCCCTTCTTCAAACCGATTCCGTAGCGCTCCTCGGAGAAGGTGCCGCCGACGACCTTGAACGCACCGGGGTTCTGCGCGGCATAGCCGGCCAGGATCACCTCGTCGGTCGTCACCGCGTCGATGCCGCCGTTCTTCAACGCCTCGACGCAGGCCGAGTACGTGTCGTACTGCTGCAGTTGTACGCGGGGGTACTTGTCCTTGATGCGTTGAGCGGGTGTGGATCCCGACACCGAGCAGAGCTTCTTGTTGTTCTCCAGCGATGCCTCACCGGTGATGTCGGTGTTGTCGGCGCGCACCAACAGGCTCTGGCCGGTGATCAGATACGGTCCGGCGAAATCGACCTTCTTCTCCCGCGCCTCGGTGATCGAGTACGTCGCAACGATGTACTTCACCTGCCCGTTCTGAATCAGCGTCTCGCGTTGACCGGACGGCGCTTCCTTCCACTCGATCTTGTCCTCGGGATAGCCGAGCTGCTGGGCGACGTACTTCGCCACGTCGACGTCGAAGCCGCTCATGCTGCCGTTGGGATTCTTCATTCCGAGCCCGGGCTGGTCGAACTTGGTGCCGATGACGATCGTGTCGCCGTCGCTCCCACCACCGCAGGCGGTGGCGGACAGAGGCAGCGCGACGGCGAGAGCGAGCGCTCCCAGAACGCGCCTGGAGATCGATGGCATTGGAGATTCCTTTCGACTAGTGGTGAAGGATCTTGCCGAGAAAGTCTTTGGCACGGTCGCTTTGGGGGTTGGTGAAGAACTGGTCGGGTTCGGCCGCCTCGACGATTGCGCCGTCGGCCATGAACACCACCCGGTTGGCCGCGCCCCGGGCAAAACCCATCTCGTGCGTCACGACCAACATCGTCATCCCGTCTTTGGCCAGCGACGTCATGACGTTGAGCACTTCGTTGATCATTTCGGGGTCCAGCGCGCTGGTCGGTTCGTCGAACAGCATCACCTTCGGGTTCATCGCCAAAGATCGCGCGATGGCCACCCGCTGCTGCTGGCCACCGGACAACTGCGCCGGGTACTTGTCGGCCTGATTCGCAATGCCCACCCGCTCGAGCAGCTGCATCGCCTTCTCGCGGGCCTCGTTCTTCGATTTTTTGCGCACCTTCATCGGAGCCAGAGTGACGTTCTCGAGGATCGTCTTGTGGGCGAACAGGTTGAAGGACTGGAACACCATGCCCACGTCGGACCGCAACTCGGCGAGCTTGCGTCCCTCCTCGGGAAGCACTTCACCGTCGATCGTGATCGTGCCCGAATCGATGGGTTCGAGCCGATTGATGGTGCGGCACAACGTCGACTTGCCCGAGCCCGACGGACCGAGCACCACGATCACCTCACCGCGCTCCACGTCGAGGTTGATGTCCTTGAGCACATGCAGGCTGCCGAAGTGTTTGTTGACATCCGAGATCGAGATCATCGGCACGCTTGACTGAGTCGGATTGACCTCTTTTCCGTCCGACTCGCTGGTCTTCATGGGTGCAGACCTTACCGAGGGAAGGGCATGCCTGCCCGGAACTCGTCAATCCGCCCGGGTCGGCGCACCGCCGGGTCCGTACCATGGGGCCGTGACTTCGATGGTGACGCGACAGGGAGCGGCCGACGTGGCCGTTCGCCCACACGCGACCGACGAGTCCTCACGCGCGCCGGCGACAATCCGCACGTACCAGGTCCGCACCTACGGCTGCCAGATGAACGTGCACGACTCCGAGCGACTCGCGGGATTGCTGGAAGGCGCCGGGTACCAACGCGCCGCCGAGGGCGAGGACGCCGATGTCGTCGTGTTCAACACCTGCGCCGTGCGCGAGAACGCCGACAACAAGCTCTACGGCAACATCAGCCACCTGGCGCCGCGCAAGCAGGCCAATCCCGATATGCAGATCGCCGTCGGCGGCTGCCTGGCGCAGAAAGACCGGGCCGCCGTGCTGCGCCGGGCACCGTGGGTCGACGTGGTGTTCGGCACACACAACATCGGGTCCCTGCCCACGCTGCTCGAACGGGCCAGGCACAACAAGGCGGCCCAGGTCGAGATCGTCGAGGCGCTGCAGGAGTTCCCGTCCGCGCTGCCCGCCGCCCGCGAATCCGCATATGCCGCTTGGGTGTCGGTGTCGGTGGGCTGCAACAACACCTGCACGTTCTGCATCGTGCCCGCGCTGCGCGGCAAGGAGGTCGACCGCCGGCCCGGCGACGTGCTCGCCGAGGTGCAGACGCTCGTCGAACAAGGCGTGCTCGAGATCACGCTGCTCGGCCAGAACGTCAACGCCTACGGCGTCTCTTTCGTCGACCCCGAAGAGCCGCGGGACCGCGGCGCGTTCGCCAAACTCCTGCGCGCCTGCGGGCGCATCGACGGACTGGAACGGGTGCGGTTCACCTCACCACACCCCGCGGAGTTCACCGACGACGTCATCGCCGCGATGGCCGAGACGCCGAATGTGTGCCCGACGCTGCACATGCCGCTGCAGTCCGGGTCCGACCACATCCTGCGCGCGATGCGACGGTCCTACCGCGCCGAGCGCTACCTCGGCATCATCGACCGCGTCCGCGCGGCGATACCGCATGCGGCGATCACGACCGACCTCATCGTCGGCTTTCCGGGTGAGACCGAGGAGGACTTCCAGGCGACGCTCGATGTCGTCGAGCAGGCGAGGTTCGCCAGCGCGTTCACCTTCCAGTACTCCAAGCGGCCCGGCACCCCCGCCGCCGAGTTACCCGATCAGATTCCGAAAGCCGTTGTGAGCGAACGCTATCAGCGTTTGATCGACCTCCAGGAGAGAATCTCGCTCGAGGAGAACCGCGCGCTGGTCGGCCGCACCGTCGAAGTCCTGGTGGCTGCCGGGGAGGGCCGCAAGGACGCCTCGACGGCCAGAATGTCGGGCCGTGCCCGCGACGGCCGCCTGGTGCACTTCAACCCGGAGCGACTCGACATCCGCCCCGGCGACGTCGTGACCACGACCGTGACCGGCGCCGCACCGCACCATCTGATCGCCGATTCGGCCGTGCACAGCCATCGGCGCACCCGGGCGGGCGACGCCCACGCCGAAGGTCGGCGCCCACGCACCGGAGTGGGCCTGGGCATGCCGGGCATCGGCGCACCGACGACACCCGCTACCGCGACGGGATGCACACAGTGACGACGCCCGGCGACAACGGTTTCGAGGAGTTCAAGGGCGACATCGAGGCCGCCGAGCGACGCGTCGCGGGCGAGATCGACCCCGGCGCACGAGCCCTGGTGATCGCCATCGGGGTGTTCGTACTGCTGGTGTCGTTCATCCTGCCGCACACCGGCGACGCGCGCGGTCTGGATGTGCTCGTCGGCGGCGAAACCGCGCTCCGCGAGGGAATCACCCTGCCGTTACGGGTATTCGCTTGGCTGGTACTGGTATTCGGCGTCGGCTTCTCGATGCTCGCGCTGCTCACCCGGCGCTGGGCGCTGGCCTGGATCGCGCTGGCGGGCTCGACCGTGGCGACGCTTCTCGGTTTGTTGGCGGTGTGGTCGCGCCAAACCGCCCCCGACCGTTACCCGGGTCCCGGAATCGGGCTCATCATCGCCTGGATCGCGGTCGCGGTGGTGACGTTCCACTGGGCCAGGGCGGTGTGGGCGCGCACCGCGCTGCAGTTGGCCGCCGAGGAGGAACGGCGCAGGGCCGCCGCGGAGCAACAGAAGAAGGGTCTGCTCGAGAACCTCGACGACGACAACGGCTCGACCGACGGCTGACCTACCCCTCGGCGGCCGCACCGAATGGCCTATTTCTGAGTGGGACAGGCCTCGATCGGAACCTTCATCACGAGGTCGCCCTGCTTGTCGAAGTGAAACGTCATGTCCACCGACTTGCCCGGCGTCGCCGATTCCCGAAGCCCCTCGACTCTGGCCGTGAAGGGTTGGTCTGCGGCGCCGTCGGTGACGTCTTCGATCGGTTGGCCGGCGGCGATCGACGTCTCGGGCGGAATCTCCAGCGTCGCATCGGGAGACAGCCGAATCGCCTCGGCGGCGGGTGTCTCGATGCCGAGCAGGCGTTCGGGCTCGGTGATCCGGTTGTTCGTCACCGTGAACGTGAGCGCCGCCGCATCGCCGACCTGAATGGCGCACGACCCCGGTATGAAGCGCGGCACGATGAAGGCATTCTCGACCGACGTCGTCTCGGTCTCCGAACCCGCGCCCCGGTTCGACGAGTCCATGTTCGGATCGCCGCCGCAACCGGCGACCAGCACGCTCGTCACCAAACCGGCCGCCGCAACGCGACGCCGTGAAACGGTAAGTGTCTTCATCTGAGTTGCCGATCTCGCGGCAAAGCATCCCGGCGAGTCGAAGCGCGGCAGGCACAGCCAGTCGACCCGGGAGTGGGATCGGCGAGGTCTTCCACTCGCAGAGACTGGGCTTTGGTCGGGTCAACGGTGAGAGCTTGCATGGTGAGAAGAGTTGCCCGCGAACCGCGTCCCTATACGTCCGGCAGCCGACCGGCGCACCGGGCCCACTGCGCCTACTTCTGTTTGCTGAATTTGCGAGTCCGGGTTCACGGGTTCTTATTAGAGTCCTTTCAGGTTGCGGTATTCCTGCGCCGATAGTCTGCACGTACAGGCCGGTCGACAGCGCCCAGCCGAACGGTGGGCGGGCCGGTCCGACGTCAATACCGAGACCGGTCCGACGTCAATACCGAGAGGGGAGGCTGTCATGGTATCGGCCCTGCTGGAGGCTGGCAATCGCGTCGATTTCGTGGAACCGACGGGCGGCACGGGCGCGGTGGGGACTCACGAAGACGACTACGACGACGTGCACCCGCAGTGTTGCGAGCTGCGCCGCACGCCGGAGGGGGCGCGACGGGATTCGCTTCGTTGCCAGATCATCACCAGATGTTTGCCGCTGGCCGACCATATCGCGGGCCGCTTCGCCGGCCGCGGCGAATCGGCCGACGACCTGAGGCAGGTGGCCCGGCTGGGCCTGATCAAGGCGATCGACCGCTACGACCCAGGCAAGGGGCCGTTTCTCGGCTACGCCGTACCGACGATCATGGGCGAGGTTCGCCGCCACTTCCGCGACCACACGTGGGTCATGCACGTGCCCCGCAGGATCAAGGACACCCGCCAGCGCGTTTGCGCCGCGATCGGTCCGATGTCACAGCGTCTCGGCCGAGCACCGACGGCCACCGAACTGGCCGCCGAGCTCGGTGTCGACCGAGACGAGGTGGTGCAGTCGGTCGACGCGGCTGTCGCGTACCGACCGTCGTCACTCGACGCGGCGGCACCCGGTGATGGGAAATCCGAACCGGCCGCCGCGCGACAGGGCCTCGACGACCCGCGCTACAGCAGCGTCGAGGACGCGCTGACCGTCGCCGGACTGGTGAGCACGCTCACCGAGCGTGAACGGCTGATCCTGCGGCTGCGGTTCTGTGAGAACCTGCCGCAGAGCCAAATCGGCCGGCGCCTCGGCATTTCGCAGGTACAGGTATCGCGGCTGCTCGGCGCGACGCTGGAGCGGCTGCGGCAATCCTGCCGCGAGGAATCCGCGGCAATGGGTATGTCAGGCGCATGATTGTGCTTCGGATAGTGCTTTTCGTTGGTGTCGTCGCGGCGATCGTCGGCGTCGCGGGCTTGTTCACTCCGGTTTCGGCATCACCCGAGAATCTGACGATCGAGTGCGGCAGCGCCGTGGCGCCCGACCTGTCCGCCGCTCGCGCGCACGACGACGGCAGCGCAGCCAACATCCCGGTTCCCGGTGGGGTGGTCGCCGACACCGACTTCACGCGGCTGTGTCAGATGAATCTCGAAGATCGGCGGATATGGACGATCACGCTGGCGGGCGCCGGTGTCGTTGCTGCCGCCGGCGCGCTCGTGCTGGGTGCCCGCTGGAAGCGAGCCAAGCGGTCCCCCTAGCCGGCCCGTGCACCGCTTCGGCAGTCCGAGCCGCTGCTTATCGCCGGCGGCCGATCCGTGCCGTGTGCATACTGAATTCAGGAGGTAAACCTTTGCAGGGCAGGCATTTTCGTGTCGGAGCGGCCGCCGCGGCAGCTCTCGTCGCGGTCGCCGGATGCACGCTGCAGTCCAGCCCACAGGACGCGTCGACATCGACTCCGGCGTCGACTCCGACTCCGGCAGCGACGCCGTTGACCGAGGCTTCCCCGCCTTCGGCGCTGGACCGCACCGGCTACGCCGATCTGGTGGAACGCGTCAGTCCGAGCGTGGTGACCGTCGAGCGCGACGGCGGCGTCGGCAGCGGTGTGGTGCTACGCCCCGACGTCGTGGTGACCAATGCCCATGTCGTCGGCGACGCCCGCGAAGTGACCGTCATAACCGCCGACGAGGAACGTTCGCCCGGCGTCGTGGTCGGCACGGACGAGGTGACCGACCTGGCCGTCGTGCGCACGCAAGGCCAGGACATGCCGGTGCCGCAGTTCCGCGAAGATCTGCCCCGGCCCGGCGAGGTCGCCGTCGCGATCGGGAGTCCGCTGGGATTCCAGAACTCCGTGACCGTCGGCGTCATCTCGGGTCTGCACCGAGACATCCCCGACTCGGCGGCGAAAACTCAGTCGTTGGTCGATTTGATCCAGACCGACGCGCCCATCTCGCCGGGTAACTCCGGCGGCGCCTTGCTCGACGCCGAGGGACGGGTCGTGGGGATCAACGAGGCGTACATTCCGCCGGCGGTGGGCGCGGTGTCGTTGGGGTTCGCGATTCCCGCGGCAACGGTGCTCGACGTGGCGAATCAACTCCTCGCCGACGGCGAAGCCACGCACCCGTACCTCGGTATCTCCCTGGGCCGGCTGACCCCGGCGATCCAGCAGCTGCGGGGTGTGCAGGTCGACCGCGGTGCGTTGGTGACAAGCGTCGATCCCGGCGCACCGGCTGCCCTCGCGGGGCTTCGGCCCGGCGACGTGATCGTCGAGTTCGCCGGCAAGCCGGTGCATTCTGTCGAGGACCTACTGGGTGGCTTGCGCCAGACGCAGCCGGGGTCCGAGCAATCGATGGTGTTCATGCGCGGGGGTGACCGTGAACAAACGACGGTGACGATCGGTTCGCGCACGGGCTCACTCTCGCAACCGGGCTAGCATCCGGCCGTGATGTCGAAGGCCGCTGTCGCTGGGCGGTGAGGGTCGTCGGCGAAGTACCCGTAGCCGGTGCCGCTGATCGTGATTCGGCCGTTGTCGCGGGTTGCCCGCAGTTGACCGACGCCACCCGTCCACGCGGAACCGGTGAACCCGCCGAGGTCGCGGATCTTGACGACCTGCGCGTCGGGGCCGTCGTCCGTATCGACGATGGCCGTGAAACCCGTGTCGGTGTCCCCGCTTTCGATGGTGAGCAGCCACTTCACCTTGGCGCAGCTGACATAGTACCGATCACCGGTGGGATGCGAGTTGATGGACACCGTCGCGGTGCCGCCCATGGGGTCGGGTGAAGCCGGCGGTGCGGAAGAGCAGCCGGCGAGCCCTGCGGTCAGCAACAGCGCTGCCGCGGTGCGCGCGACGCTGACATCTTCGACCATGACCGGACCTTCGGGATCGGGTCAAAGTGATACCCGCAATGGCAGCCGGCCATACGCCGGAGGTATACGGCAAATCTCCGTGGGGAACGCGAATGTCAACGCCCGGCGAAGACGAGTAGCCGGGAAGTCATCGAGGCGGCACCATGGACAAACGATTTGCCGTTGCAACAGCAGCCGTGCTGATGATCCCGACGGGATGCGCGTCGGGCCCGGAACTGCTGGCCAAGCACCTCGTCCACGTGAGCATCGACGGGAAGGACGCCGGCGGGTACCTCGTCGATTGCACCCAGGTGGGCTGGCTGTGGAATCTCGAGACGCTCGAGCAGACGCCCGGCCTGATCGCCCAGGTTCGCACCGGGGATCCGGTCATCGCGCGATCGGTGCAGATCAACAACCTGGGCGGGTTCACAGGCAGCTTTTGGGACAAGACCACCGGTGAGGCCGAAGCCAGCCTGGTGGACGGCAAGTTCACGATCACCGGCACGGCGGTCGGGTTCTTCCACGACGATCCGGGCGAACGCACCACCGCGCCGTTCGAGATCTCCACCGACTGCTGAGCGTTCAGCGGGTCTTGCCGAGCGCCTCGGCGGCCGCGTCCGCCCACTGCCGCCACTGCTCGGCGCTGGCGCGCGCCTCCGCGGCGTCCTTGTCCCGCCCGGCGGCCGCGGCCTTCTCCGCTTGACGCTCGTATTGCTCTGCGCGGACCCGGAATTGGTCGGCCCGCGCCTGGGCCTCGGGATCGACACCGTGCGTCGGCGCCTCGCGGATCTTCTTCTCGATCGCGCGCAGGCGCCGTTCCAGATCGGCACCGCGCTCGCGGGGCACCTTGCCGATGGCGTCCCACTTGTCGCCGATCACCCGCAGCGCAGCGCGCGCCGCATCCAGATCGGAGGTGTCGATCTTCTCCGCCTCGGCCAGCAGCGCCTCCTTGGCGTCCGCGTTGGCGCGAAACTCCGCGTCGCGCTCGGCGCTGGCCGCATTGCGCGCCCCGAAGAACTTGTCCTGGGCCGCCTTGAACCGCTGCCACAACGCGTCGTCGACATCCTTGGCCGCGCGGCCCGCGGCCTTCCATTCGTTGAGCAGTTCGCGGAACGCCGCGCTGGTGGGACCCCAGTCCGTCGAGTCGGCCAACCCCTCGGCGCGCTCACACAATGCCTCCTTGGCCTGCCGGGCGCCGGCGCGTTCCCGGTCGAGTTCGGCGAAATGCGATCCGCGCCTGCGGTTGAACTGTTCGCGCGCCGCCGAATACCGCCTCCACAGCGCGTCATCGGTTTTGCGGTCCAGCCCGGTGATCGTGCGCCACTCGTCGAGGATCTCCCGCAGCCGGTCGCCTGCGGCCTTCCACTGGGTGGAGTTGGCGGCGATGTCCTCGGCTTCGGCGGCCAGGGCCTCCTTGCGGGCGGTCTGCGCGGCGCGCAACTCCTCACGCCGGGCCTTCTCGGCCTGCGCTGTCTCGTCGGCGTGGTTGATGATCGCCTGCAGACGCTCGGCGATCGCGTCGACGTCGCCGAGCACGTGCGCGGTCGGCAGGGTGTCGGCCAGCGACTGCGCGGCCGCTTTGATCTTGCGGGCGTCGCCGGTCCCGGACTCGAGCCGGCTCTCCATCAGCACGACCTCGGTCTGGAGATCGTCGAAGCGCCTGCCGAAGTGCGCGTAGGCGGCCTCGGTGTCGCCGGCCTGCCACGAGCCGATGATCCGTTCGCCCGAGCCGGTGATCAGCCACACGGTGCCGTCGGGGTCGACGCGGCCGAAACGGTGCGGATCGCTGGCCGGGGGCGCGACCACCGTCGGCGCTGGTCGGCCCGGCCGCGGCACGGGCCCGGGACGCGGCGGTCCGGGCCGGGGAGCGGGTTTCGGCGAGGAGGACTGGCCCCCTGGCTGGCTGGTCGTCATGTCGGTAATCCTCGTGCCCTCCGCGGCGTACCGCGTACCTGCCGCGCAACGCGGCGCCTGATCGCTGTCCGAACGCTATTCAAACAGGTCGTCGGGGCGCGTGCGCCCAGCTTTCCCCGATGGCCTATCTAGGCTCGTCGCGACAACCTACGAAAGGACGGCGATGGCCGGCATGAGCGCTCAGGTGGATCTGGCCGTCGTCCTGGCCCTCGGCGCCGCTGTGTTCGTGGCGATCGGCGATGTGATCCACCAGCGGCAGGCCCACGAGGTCGCCGACGAGCCGGTCGGGCATCTGGAGCTGTTCACCCGGCTGCTGCGCGACCGTCAGTGGTGGCTGGGCAGCTTCGTGGCCGCCGCCGGGTTCGTGTTGCAGGCCGCGGCGCTCGGCGTCGGGTCGGTGCTCCTTGTCCAGGCGATCCTGGTGACATCGCTGCTGTTCGCCCTGCCGATCCACGCCCGGCTCGCGCATCAGCGGGTGACGCCGTGGCAGTGGACGTGGGCCGCGCTGCTGGCGGTGTCGGTCGCGGTGATCGTGACGGTCGGAAACCCGACCGAGGGGGACTCGCGGGCCTCGTGGGAGACCTGGACGGCGGTGCTGGTGGTGCTGGTTCCGGCGCTGGTGTTGTGCGTGATCGGTGCCAACATCTGGAAGGGACCCGTCAGCGCCGTGCTTCTGGCGCTGGTGTCCGGGGCGTTGTGGGGACTATTCGCGGTGTTGACCAAGGGTGTGGTCGACCGTCTCGACGACGGACTCGAGGCCCTGTTGCGCACGCCCGAGCTGTACGTCTGGGCGGTCGTGGCGGTCGCGGGCACGGCGTGGCAGCAGGCCTCGTTCCGCGCCGGGGCGCTGACCGCGTCGCTGCCCACGATGACGGTGACCGAACCGGTGGTCGCCTCGATATTGGGCGTCGTCGTGCTGGGGGAGACGCTGCGGCCCGGTGAGGAGGGCTGGCTGACGCTGATCGCCGCGGTGGCGGTGATGGTGGTGTCGACGGCCGCGCTGGCCCGTGGCGAAGCCGCCACCGCCGATCAAGCCGCATCGCATTAGCGTGGAGGACGTGCTCAGCGCCATCGCGATCGTCCCGTCGGCACCGGTGATGGTGCCCGAACTCGCCGCAGCTGCCGCGCCGGAGCTGGCCGACCTGCGCGAGGCGGTGTTCACCGCGGTGGCCGGACTTCCGTCCCGCTGGGTCGCGGTCGGGGTGGGGGAATGCGATCAGGCCGTCGGTCACCATCAGGCCGGCACGTTCGCCGGCTACGGCGTCGACGTCAGGGTCGCGTTGTCCCCGGGGGTCGACGGCGATCCGGTCGCGTTGCCGCTGTGCGCCCTGATCACCGGCTGGTTGCGTGGAGCGGCCCGCGGCGACGCCTCCGCCGAGGTACGGGTCTACGCGCACGGCCACGGCGTCGACGCGGCGCTGGCTCACGGCGAGCGGTTGCGCACCGAGATCGACGAGGCCGGCGACCCGATCGGCGTGCTCGTCGTCGCCGACGGCGCCAACACACTGACGCCTTCGGCGCCGGGTGGTTTTGACCCCGACTCGATCGCCGTACAAGCCGCGTTGGACGATACGCTGGCCTCCGGCGAGACCGCCCCGCTGACCCGGTTGCCCGAGGCGGTGGTGGGGCGGGTCGCCTTCGGGGTGCTGGCCGGGCTGGTCGGCGCCGGACCCCGCTCGGCCAAGGAGTTGTACCGCGGCGCCCCGTACGGCGTCGGCTATTTCGCGGGACTGTGGCAGCCGTGATGAGCGCTCCGACACGATGACGCGGCCGATCGCGATCATCGGCCCGACGGGCACCGGTAAGTCGGCGCTGGCGTTGGATGTGGCCGAGAGATTGAGCGGCGAGATCGGCGCCGAGATTGTGAACGCCGATGCGATGCAGATGTACCGCGGCATGGACATCGGGACGGCGAAGCTGACGGTTCACGAGCGTCGCGGGATCCCGCACCATCAGCTCGATGTGCTCGAGGTGACGCAGACCGCGAGCGTGGCCCGCTACCAGCAGTCGGCCGCCCACGACATCGAGGCCATTCTCGAACGCGGCGCGGTGCCCGTCATCGTGGGCGGGTCGATGATGTACATCCAGTCGCTGCTCGACAACTGGACGTTCCCGGCCACCGACCCGGCGGTGCGCGCACTCTGGGAGCAGCGGCTCGCCGATATCGGGGCGGCCGCCCTGCACCAGGAACTGGCCGGCGTGGACGCCGACGCCGCCGCCTCCATTCAGCCCACCGACGGGCGCCGCATCGTGCGCGCGCTCGAGGTGGTGGAACTGACCGGCCGGCCGTTCGCCGCGTCGTTCCCCGCGATCGGCACACCGCGCTGGGATACCGTCATCATCGGACTCGATTGGCCTACAACGCTTCTCGATGATCGTCTGGCTCAGCGGACCGACAAGATGTTCGCCGACGGACTCATCGACGAGGTGCGCGCGCTGCTGAAATGCGGGCTGCGCGAGGGCGTCACCGCGTCGCGGGCCTTGGGCTACGCACAGGTCCTCACCGACCTCGACGCCGGCGGCGACGGTTCGGCGGCACGTGAGCCGACCTTCGTCGGCACCCGCCGCTATGTACGTCGGCAGCGGTCCTGGTTCCGTCGCGACCACCGCATCGTCTGGCTGGACGGCGCCGCCCCGGGCCTGGCGGAGGAGACGCTGCGGGTGTGGCGGGACGTACCCTGAACACGTGAGGTTCGCCAAGGGACACGGCACGCAGAACGATTTCGTGCTGCTGCCCGACCTCGATTTCGAGCTGACGTTGTCGCCGGCGGCGGTGGCGGCGCTGTGTGACCGTCGTCGCGGGCTGGGCGCCGACGGTGTGCTGCGGGTGACCACCGCGCACGCGGCGCAGCGCGCCGGTTTGTTCGCACAGTTGCCGGAGGGCGTCGCCGGCGAGAACTGGTACATGGACTACCGCAACGCCGACGGGTCGATCGCGCAGATGTGCGGCAACGGGGTGCGAGTGTTCGCGCACTATTTGCGCGCCAGCGGCCTGGAGACCCGCGACGAGTTCGTGGTGGGGTCGCTGGCGGGTCCGCGTCCGGTGGTGTTGCACCACTGGGACGGCACGAACGCCGACGTCACCGTCGAGATGGGCAAGGTGAACCAGTTGGGCACCGCGGAGGCGGTCATCGGGGGCAGGCCCTTTGCCGGCCTCGCCGTCGACGTCGGCAACCCCCACCTGGCCTGCGTCGACCCCGACCTGACATCCGAGGAGCTGTCCGCCCTCGACGTCGGGGCGCCGGTGTCCTTCGACACCGCGCTGTTTCCCGAGGGCGTCAACGTCGAGGTGCTGACCGCACCTGTGGACGGCGCGGTGACGATGCGTGTGCACGAACGAGGTGTCGGCGAGACGCGGTCGTGCGGAACCGGGACCGTCGCCGCCGCCGTCGCCGCGTTGGCGTACTCCGGCGCCGTCACCGGCAGCCTCGAGGTCCGCATTCCGGGCGGCGAAGTCTCGGTCACCGTCACCGAGGCCAGCAGTTTCTTGCGCGGCCCGTCGGTTCTGGTGGCGCACGGGGAACTGTCCGAGGAATGGTGGGACGTTGCGCAACGTTAATTGGGGTGCATGAAAAGTGATCTCCGTGCGAATCTCTATTCGCCTATGACATATCCCGATCCTTCTACTCACAGCGCCCCGAGTGCGGGCGAGCTGGCGCTCGAAGACCGCACGGCGCTGCGCCGCGTGGCAGGTCTGTCCACCGAACTGACCGACGTCTCCGAGGTCGAGTACCGCCAGCTCCGCCTGGAACGCGTGGTGCTGGTCGGCGTCTGGACCGAAGGCAGTGCCGCCGACGCCGAGGCCAGCCTGGCCGAACTGGCCGCGCTCGCCGAAACCGCGGGCTCGGAAGTGCTCGAGGGTGTCATCCAGCGCCGTGACAAGCCCGACGCCGCCACTTACATCGGCTCGGGCAAGGCCGCCGAACTTCGCGAGATCGTGCTCGCGACGGGAGCCGACACCGTCATCTGCGACGGCGAACTCAGCCCCGCCCAGCTGACGGCCCTGGAGAAGGCGGTCAAGGTCAAGGTCATCGACCGCACGGCCCTCATCCTCGACATCTTCGCCCAGCACGCGACCAGTCGGGAGGGCAAGGCGCAGGTGACCCTGGCGCAGATGGAGTACATGCTGCCCAGGTTGCGCGGTTGGGGCGAGTCGATGTCCCGCCAGGCCGGTGGCCGTGCTGGCGGCGCCGGCGGCGGTGTGGGTCTGCGCGGACCCGGCGAGACCAAGATCGAAACCGACCGCCGGCGCATCCGCGAGCGGATGGCCAAGCTCCGCCGCGACATCAAGGACATGAAGAAGATCCGCGACACCCAGCGCAGCGGCAGGCGGCGCAGCGAGGTGCCGTCGGTCGCGATCGTGGGCTACACCAACGCCGGTAAATCCAGCCTGCTCAACGCGCTCACCGGTGCGGGCGTACTGGTGGAGAACGCGTTGTTCGCAACCCTCGAACCGACAACGCGCCGAGGCGAATTCGCCGACGGCAGGCCGTTCGTGCTGACCGACACCGTCGGGTTCGTTCGCCACCTGCCCACCCAGCTGGTGGAGGCCTTCCGCTCCACGCTGGAGGAGGTCGTCGACGCCGACCTGCTGGTGCACGTCGTCGACGGATCGGATGCGAACCCGCTCGCTCAGATCAACGCCGTGCGCACGGTGGTCAACGAGGTCATCGCCGACCACGATGGGGCCAGGGCACCGGAACTGTTGGTGGTCAACAAAATCGACGCCGCCGACGCCTTGACGTTGGCGCAGCTGCGTCGCGCCCTGCCCGATGCGGTATTCGTGTCAGCGCGCACCGGTGACGGACTGGAGCGCTTGCAGCAGCGGATGGCCGAGCTGATCACACCCACCGACGCGGTGGTCGACGTGACCATTCCCTATGAGCGCGGCGATCTGGTCAATCGCGTGCACGCCGAGGGGCGTGTCGATGCCACCGAGCACACCGCCGAGGGAACAAGGATCAAGGCCCGGGTGCCGGTTCCACTGGCGGCGGCCCTACGCGAGTACGCGACGTTCTGACCCGCCCCGGAGGCCTGGGCGTACAGCAAGAGGCGCAGAGGGTTCGATCCCTCCGCGCCTCTCGCTGAATGACTACCGGTCGTCGGAAGGCCGCTGCTCGGACTCTTGACGCTTCTCGGCCGTCTTGGCCGCCGCCCGCGCGCTTTCGGCCTCGGCTTCCTTCTGCGCGGCGTCGCGCTGAGCGTCCGCCTTGTCCTGCTGTGCCTTGCCCTCGCGGTACAGGTCGTCGCGACCGGCGACGGCGCCTAGCACCTCTTTGGCCTTGCCCTTGGCGCCCTCGACGACACCCTTGATGGCCTCTTCGGGCCCACTGTTCTTGTTGTCGGACACTGCGGCTTCCTCCTTGCCGATCGGGTCGGTGTGACCGTCCAATACCCGAAACGCGGTTTCGCTAATCGGACAACTTCTGGCGGTGAGGAGGCTCACAGTCGCTCGATCGCGGGCGGCTCATGTGCCCGTACCGGCGGCAGGTCGCCGGTGTACTTCTGAACCTGCACCAGCACGTGGGCACCGGTGCAACCGTGCGCGAGCGAGGAGGTACCCACGTCGTCGGTCAGCACGTTCGGATTTCCGTGCGCGCACATCGAATCCGGATCGGCCGGATCGACGGGGTCGAACCAGGCGCCGGTCGACAGCTGCACGACGTCGGGCCGTAGGCGATCGTCGATCACCAGTCCGGCCAGACACGCCCCGCGGTCGTTGAACACGCGTACCACGTCACCGTCGGCGAGGCCCCGGTCGGCGGCGTCCCGCGGATGCATCCGGATAGGCTCGCGCCCCTGAACTTTCGACTTCTGGCTGACCGCTCCGCCGTCCAGTTGACCGTGCAGCCGAGACGCCGGCTGATTGGCCAGCAGGTGCAGGGGATAGTCGACCGCCCGTGGGCCGCCCAGCCATTCGGAAGGCTCATACCATTTCGGGTGCCCGGCACAGTCGGCGTAGCCGAAACCGTCGATGTCGGTGGAGAAGATCTCGATCAAGCCACTCGGAGTGCCGAGTCGGTGGGTGACCGGATCGGCGCGGAAATCGGCCAGCAGGGTGAGGCCGTCCTCGACAGGTAACCGCAGCCGCCCACTCCTCCAGAATTCGTCGAATGTGGGAACGGCGAAATCCAGTTCGGCTGCCCACGTGTCGTACAGATGGGTCAGCCACTGTCGCGGCGTACGACCCTCGGTGAACTGGTCGCCGAAGCCCAGCCGGTCGGCCAACGCGGTGAAAGTCGCGTAGTCGTCGCGTGATTGGGCGAAGGGTTCGGCGAGCTTGGGCATTGCCACCAGCATCGGGTCGTTGCGGGACCCCGAGTAGTCGTCGCGTTCGAACGATGTCGTCGACGGCACGACGATATCGGCGTGTTTTGCCATTGCGGTCCAATAGGGTTCGTGCACGACCAGGGTGTCGACACGACCGAGCGCCCGCCGCAACGAGGGATGTTCTGGTGGTGGTGAAACGGGTTACCGCCCGCCCAGTACACCAATCTGATGTCGGGGAAGACAAGCCGTTGGCCGTTGTAGTCGAACGGGTCGCCGGGCCGCAACAGCAGATCGCTGATGGCGGCCACCGGAATGAATGTCTGCACCGGGTTGATCCCCTGCGGGAGCCTTGGCAATCCGCAACGCAGCGGCGCCAGGCCGGGTTCGTTCATCGAGCCGTAGCCGTGCCCGAATCCGCCACCCGCAACGCCGATCTGCCCGAGCATGGCGGCCAGCGTCAAGCCCATCCACGGCGCCTGTTCGCCGTATCGCGTTCGTTGCAGTGACCAGCTGACCGTGACGATCGTGCGGTGCTGCGACATTCGCCGGGCCAAGCGGATCATGTCGTCTGCGGGTATGCCCGAGATCGCCGACGCCCACCGAGGAGTTTTCGGCACCCCGTCCTCGGCTCCGAGGAGATAGCGCTCGAAGCGTTCATAGCCGGTGCAGTACGTGCTCAGGAAGTTTCGGTCGGCGAGTCCCTCGGTGGCGAGCACATAGGCGAGCGCGAGCATGATCGCCACATCGGTGCCGGGCACGGGCGCGAACCATTCACAGTCACCGTCGACGTCGTCGCGCAGAGGGGAGAACGACACGATCTGTCCGCCACGGGCTCGATAACGGCGCAACGCATCTCGGGCCGGATGCGCGGTGGTCCCACCGTGGTTGATCGCCGTGTTCTTCAGCGCCAGCCCACCGAAGCACACGAGAAGTTCGGTGTGCTCGACGATGACCTCCCATGAGGTGGACCGCTTGAACAGGTCGTCGTGTGTTCCGACGACGCGCGGCATGATCACTCCTGTTGCGCCGAGGCTGTAGGAGTGACGGGAAAAGGTATAGCCGCCAAGGAGATTCAGAAAGCGGTGCACCTGGCTCTGGGCGTGATGAAAACGCCCCGCGCTCGACCAGCCGTAGGAACCGCCGAAAATGGCCGAGTTACCGTGCGCGTCGACGACACGACGCAGCTCGTCGGCGAGCAGGTCGGCCAGCTGGTCCCATGTGACGGCGATGAATTCGTCGTTACCGCGCCGGGTGGTCGGACCTGGCCCGTCGCGCAACCAGCCGCGGCGTACGACAGGCGTGGTTATCCGTGATCGGTGCCGAAGGGATCCCGGCAGAATGCCGAGCAGCGGTGACGGATCCGCGTCGCCTTCGAATGGGCTGACGGCGACGATGTCACCGTCTCGCATGTCGGCGGCGAAAGCTCCCCAGTGCGTCAGGCTGACCGGGGCGGGCATGGCGTCAGTCTAGGTGTGGACGCCGCCGGCCCGGTGCGCCCGACGAACCGGTGGGGTCTCCATGGCCGCCCACGGATAGCGAATGGCAATTCGGCCACAATCGTGTGTTGGTCCCGTCGATCGCACTAGACATTGCCTGGTAGCTACCAATATCTGTCCAAATGAGTCGCGTATGCCTGCCATTCCCTACTCGCGCGTGCAAACTAATTGCTGCACTGTCAACGGGACCGCGGTGGCAAATAGCGGAGAGGCGGTCGCGATTAATCGAGCGGCACGGCGGGGTTATCCACAGCGAATGGAGTATCGGAAGGTATTTTCTTCCGAAGATCGGCGTATTCGTTGGTTATTGGCGTCTGGTGACAGATAGAGGACGGGTGCGAAAAATTCGAGCGAAATTTCGTGCCGACCCGGGAGGTCGAATGATCGGGCAGAACAGCCGGGGCACCACGGTGTTGGGCCGGATGGCGATCGGTCTGCTCGTGGGCGCCGTGGCCCTACTACTACCGCCGGTGGCCAGCGCCTCCCCGGAATCCGATGCCGCCAACGCCGCAATCACCGCGGCCTGGGACGGGAGTGGCGGTGACGGCGGCCCATTGGGCCCCAGGCAGGGCGACGTGTACCCGGTCGGCGACGGCTTCGCGCAGAACTTCGCCGGAGGCAAGATCTTCTTCACGCCCGACACCGGCGCTCACATCATGCGCGGGGCGATCCTGGAGAAGTACGAATCGCTCGGTGGTCCGGCCGACAGCGACCTCGGGTTCCCGACCATGGACGACGGCCCCGGGCGGGCGCCCGGCAGCTTCAACGTCACGTTCAGCGCCAGCGACAACCCAGTGATCTTCTGGACGCAGGACACGGGCGCGCGCGTGGTCCGGGGACCGATCAACGCGGCGTGGGACAAGTTGGGCGGTTCCACTGGATCGCTCGGAGTGCCGGCCGATGACGAGACCTATCGCGGCGACCTGATCACCCAGAAGTTCACCGGCGGCGAGATCACCTACAACACCCGCGACAAGAAG
Source organism: Mycolicibacterium novocastrense (assembly GCF_001570485.1). Classification (GTDB taxonomy): domain Bacteria; phylum Actinomycetota; class Actinomycetes; order Mycobacteriales; family Mycobacteriaceae; genus Mycobacterium; species Mycobacterium novocastrense. The sequence continues at coordinate 354,977 of NZ_BCTA01000036.1, read as the reverse complement.
TTCACCACCGTGCCGCCCGATCTCGCCGGGCAGTTGGCGGACCTGGAAATCCCCGGCGATGCGACTTCGGCGATCAACGCGGCACGGCGCGCGGCCGGAGGCCCGCTGGGCCCGCTCGGCGCCGCCGAAGGACCGCCGTTTTCGATAGGCGACGACGGTCTCGCGCAGAACTTCGCCGGAGGCAAGATCTTCTACAGTCCGGCCACAGGCGCGCGAGTGGTCACCGGTCAGGTCCTGGCCAAGTACGAAAGCCTCGGCGGACCCGAGGGAGATCTCGGATTCCCGGTTACCAGCGAGATGGACGGCGGGCTGCCCACCGCGAGCCGGATGTCGCGCTTCGCCGCCGACGACAACCCGGTGATCTTCTGGACGCCGGACCACGGCGCGGTGCTGGTACGCGGCGCGATGAGTGCGGCATGGGACAAACTCGACGGCGCCGAGGGCACGCTCGGCGCGCCGGTGGCCGACCAGTCCGAGAAGGGTGGCGTCATCACGCAGCGGTTCACCGGCGGCGTGGTCAACTGGAACCGGTCAACCGGTGAGTTCAGCACCGAGCCGCGCGAACTCGCGACCGAGTTGGCGGGCCTCGAGGTGCCTGCCGAGCAGAGCTCCGATACGCCCGGCACCCCGCGCGCCTCGGACTCCGGTGGCGACGGAAGCTGGTTCACCTTCAGCTGGTGGTGGCTGCTCGCGATCGTGCCGGTGCTCATCCTGGTGGGCCTGGTGGCGTTCGCGACTCTGCGCAACCGGCGTCGTGGCGACGTCGATCGTCCCGGTCCCGTCGATGACCATTACGACGACTCGTACGGCGCCGAAGCCGAACAGGCCTACAGCACACTCGGTTCGGGTTCACAGGCGTCGAGCGGTGGCGATCCGTCCGCGGCGATGTTCGGCGACCGGTACGCCACCGAGGGTTTGGGCGCGCTGTCCGCGCCGGGGGAGCCGGGATCGGCGTCATCGGCCAATCCGTGGGAGGCGCCGTCGTCGGGCTTCAGCGATGCGTCCGACACATCGGCATTCGGTGTGGGCGAGGAGAATCCGGACAACGTCGACACCGCGCCGACGCGGATACCGAGTTCCGGAGAGGCCGGGATCGCCGCGGGGCGCTTGGCCGCCGGCGCCGGCGAGGCGGCCGATGAGCAGGACAGCGGGATCGAGGAGCGCGACGCGCTGCTCGAGGAGCGGGGCGCCGATGAACCGTGGGCGGTGGATGACGAGCGGGACGCGACGTTCGAGGAACGCGACGCGGCGTTCGAGGAACGCGACATACCCGCGGAGTCGGTTGACCGCGAACCTCCCCAACGGGATCCGCTGACCGACACGGGCCGTCACGCCAAAATCGTCATCGACGAGCCGGAAGTACCCAGCCCCGCATTCCGCCTACCGTTCGGCGACTCCACGCAGGCGCCCGAGGGGTACCCGATCAAGGCCGACACGCAGTCGGGCCTCTATTGGCTTCCCACCTCGGCTGACTACGACGAGGTGCAGGCCGAAATCTGGTTCTCCAGTGAGGAATTCGCTCGGACGAACGGATTTGTCCGGGCTGACTAGATCTTCCGTATGACGGTGACGACCTTGCCCAGCACGGCGGCGTCGTTACCGGGGATCGGATCGAAGGCCGGGTTGTGCGGCATCAACCACACCTGTCCACGCGTCCGTTTGAACGTTTTCACCGTGGCTTCGCCATCGATCATCGCGGCCACGATGTCCCCGTTGTCGGCGACGTTCTGCTGACGCACGACCACCCAGTCGCCGTCGCAGATCGCGGCGTCGACCATCGAGTCACCAACGACCTTGAGCAGGAACAGCGACCCCTCGCCGACCAGTTCGCGCGGCAGGGGGAAGACGTCTTCGACGGCCTCTTCGGCCAGGATCGGACCGCCCGCGGCGATGCGCCCGAGCACGGGCACGAAGGTCGGCTCCGGTAGGGCATCGGAGCCGGCTACATCGGTGGCGACGATCGGAGTCGCGTGGTCGTCGGCACCACGCACGTCGACGGCGCGCGGCCGGTTGGGGTCACGCCGCAGGTAGCCCTTGCGCTCCAGCGTGCGCAGTTGATGCGCGACCGAGGAGGTGGAGGTCAAACCGACCGCATCGCCGATCTCCCTGATGCTCGGCGGATAGCCCCGGTTGGTGACCGATGCGCGGATCACGTCGAGGATGGTGCGCTGACGCTCGGTGAGGCCGGAGTCCACAGACCTTGCACCGCCTGGGCCGTCCGGATTGCCGCTGCTGGATTCCATGCCGCCGAATGTAACCCGCGGCACACGATTAATCAAACATGTGTTCGAGGCGTGTCGTGGCGAGCTGCTCCGGAATCGCGGATCGATTTTCTGTCGGTGCCCTGTCCTATCGTTTCACAACAGTTCGATCACACGTTCTATCTTTCGAACACCTGATCGACTATCTTCGAACACAAGAGCGAAAGCAGCGGATCGGAAGGCAGGCAGATGACCGTTCTCGACACCCACGAATTCCAGACCTCGCGCGTGGTCAGGACCGATATCCGGCCTGCAGCCACTCGTCGGCGGCACCCTGCGGCCACCCGTCCGGGCGGCGCCGCGGTGCGGTACCGCGGAAGCGGAGTGCTGATGTCGCGCGCATCGCACCGGCGACGTCCGATCACCCCCGCCACCACGGTGCTCCTGTCCTTGGTCGCGGCGGGAATCACGATGTGGCTCGGCCTGGTCGCGCAGTTCGGCGGCGTCGTGGGCACCACCTCGACCGCGGTGCCGGACCGCCTCGCGGTGGTCCAGGTTCAGACCGGCGAAAGCCTGCAGCAGGTGGCCATGCGGGTGGCCCCCGATGCGCCCGTGGGCCAGGTGATGGAACGAATCAGCGAGCTCAACCAGCTCGACTCGCCCGCACTGGATGCCGGGCAGACACTGATCGCGCCGGTCGGCTGACGCTCACCGGCGGCCAAACAGCTTGCTACGCAGAGATGTTCACCGACAGGTCGGCGGACTATGTGCCGTTCAGCCCGGTGCTGGGCTTTCGCAACCCGCCGCGGGTACGCTCGGAGAGGTTCGAGTTGGTGATCTGTTGGCGCGGCAAAGGAGCGGTGATGCACTGTCCGTTCTGCCGTCACCCGGATTCGCGGGTGGTCGACTCGCGTGAAACCGACGAAGGCCAGGCCATCCGGCGGCGGCGTTCATGCCCGGAGTGTGGACGTCGGTTCACCACCGTCGAGACCGCCATCCTGGCCGTCGTCAAGCGCAGCGGTGTCACCGAGCCGTTCAGCCGCGAAAAGGTCATCAAGGGAGTGCGGCGGGCGTGCCAGGGCAGCCAGGTCGACGAGGATGCGCTGAACCTGCTGGCCCAGCAGGTCGAGGACACGGTGCGCGCCGCGGGATCGCCCGAGATACCCAGTCACGAAGTGGGACTGGCGATCCTGGGGCCGCTGCGCGATCTCGACGAGGTGGCCTACCTGCGCTTCGCCTCGGTGTATCGCGGATTCACCTCGGCCGAGGATTTCGAGCGGGAGATCGAGGCGCTGCGGGCGCATCGCAATTCGCCGCAACCGACCGCCAGCTGACCGGCCGGTTGAAGGACTTGTTCAGTCGATCTGCTTGATGCCGTCGTTGACGACGCGGCCGGCGACACGCACCCAGCCCTCGGCGCTCCACTCGGTGTAGATGTGCGAGCCCTTGCCCTGCACGATCGTCAGGTCCCGGCTGAGGTAGTCGGTGATCCGCACGGCGGCGGCGCCGGTGGCCTCGTCTTCGGGCACACCGAGATCGGTGGCGAACATCCGTGACCGCACTTCGCCCTTGTCCCGGTCGATCCACGTCCACAGGTAGTGATTGATGTCGTCGGGGTAATCCGACGGGTCGAGCGCCAGGAGTTCGTCGACGGAGCCGATGTCGTGGATGGCGAATTCGGGCGCCCACTCCGCGCGGGCCCGAACGGAGGTCAGGCCGTCGTCGTGGCCGACCTGCACGATGCCTGCGGGAACCCGCAACGTGTGGACGGGAGCGCCCTGCTCGCGAAGCCACCACGCGGCGCCGACGGTCGGGTGTCCCGCGAAGGGCAGCTCGACGACCGGAGTATGGATACGTGCGAGTGCCGTGCTCGTACCCGGGGCTGGGAGATCGACGAAAATGGTTTCGCTGTAACCCAATTGGGTGGCTATCCGTTGGCGATCGTCGGGGTCCACGGTGCTGGCGTCGACGACACCGAGGGGGTTTCCGTGATTGCCGTCAGGGTCGGCGAAGACTCGCAACACCGTCACATCGATGGCCATGGGCCCGATGCTACTTCGTATTCGCGTGCCGTTGGCCGGGTCGCTGTGTGCCCTGAACTCAGGTGGCGCTGCGCTCGTCGGTTCCCATTGCGTCGAGCACTGCAACCCGGGTGTCGGCCGATCCGGAGATCGTGCCTTCGGTGATCCCCGCCCGCAGCAGTCCGCGCAGGTATTCCTGGTCGTAGACCGCCGGTTCGGTGCTGTCGATGAACTTCTCCACCACTTCGACGAAACGCTCCGGGTCGTCGTGGAACGGGAAATGGCCGGAGCCGTCGAAGATCTCCAACTGCGATCCAGGCATCGCGGCGTGGGCCATCCGGGCGTGGCTGGCGGGGATCACGGCGTCGCAGCTACCCCAGATCAGCTGCACTGGAACCGACTGCGTCAGGTAGCAGCGGTCCAGCATGGTGACCACCTGACCGCGCCAATCGACGACGGCTCGCAGCGTACGGGCGAACGCCGACGAGGCGGTCGGTTCGGGCAGGTCGTTGAGGATGCGCAACACCTGTGGCAGGTCGCGACCGAGGCCGGTCGAGCCGAACAAGCCGCCGGCGACACGGCCCACCGTTTGCACCGCCGGCAGCACGAACGGCAACCGCAGCAGCGCCAGCGCCTCACTGCCCATCGGCAGGGAGGCAAAGCGCAACGCGATGTTGACGTCCTTGGTGACCCCACCGGCGCCGACCAGGATGAGCCGGTCGACCAACTGCGGGAACTGATACGCGAACTGCATGGCCACCCCGCCGCCGAGCGAATGACCGATCACCGTGACGTGGTCGATGTCCAGGACGCTGAGCAGATCGCGCATGCCATTGGCATAAGCGGCGACCGAATAGTCGGCACGGGGTTTGTCGGATTTGCCGTGGCCCAACAGGTCCGGTGCGATCACGGTGAATCGCTGCGCGAGTTTCGACTGAACTGTTTCCCACGTGGTGGAGTTGTCGCCGATTCCGTGGATCAGCAGGATCGCAGGCCCCGAGCCGGCCACCCGGTACGCGCGCCGGTAACCGTGGATGGTGCGGAACTGCAGGACGGGCGTCAGGTCCCGTACAGGGCGAAGATTCGGCTTTCGCGGCGGCATTGCGTCAACTTAGCGGCCCGTCGGGCACCGCGCCCCTCGAGTCGCCCACTGGCCGGGCGACCCACCGTCATCCGGCGTCGTCGCCGTCGTCGAATCGGTCCTTCGACTTCTTCTCGGCCTGCTGGGCCAGGAACCGCTCGAACTCGGCGCCGAGCTCCTCGCCGCTGGGCAGGTCCTCGTCGCTGGCGAGCAGGGACCGGTTCTCCTGGGCTGCCATGTAGGCGTCGTACTGGCGTTCCAGCGCCGCGACCACCTGCGCCACCTCGGGGCTCTGCTCGACCTGCTCGTTGACCTTGGTCAACACCTCCGCACCGGCCGTGACCAGCGCCTCGAGCGGGATCTCCAAAGAAGCGTTCCTGGCCACTTCGGCCAACAACGCCTCAGCCGCCGCGGGATAGTCGGTTTGGGCCAGATAGTGCGGGACGTGGACGGTGAAGCCGACCACCTCATGCCCGTGCTGCGACATCCGGAACTCCAGCAGGTTCGACGCGCTCGCGGGAACCTGAACCTCACCGATCCACGGTTGGTGTTCGGCGATGAGTTCCTTGTCGCTCGAGTGCGCAGTCATCGTGATGGGCCGCGTGTGCGGCACCGCCATGGGGATGGTGCCCAGCCCCACGACGCGGCGTACGTCGAGCCGTTCGGCCAGAAGCCGGACCGCGGTGATGAACCGCTCCCAGCGCAGATCCGGTTCCAGGCCCGCCAGAAGCAGGAACGGGGTGCCGACACTGTCGCGCATCGCGTACAGGCTGAGCTCTGGATCCTCGTAGTGGGTGAAATGGTCGGTCTTGAACGTCATCAACGGGCGCCGAGACCGGTAGTCCAGCAGCTCGTCGATCGCGAATGACGCCACCAACTCGGTGTCCAGCGTGTCCTTCAGATGCTGGGCGGCCAACCGGATCGCGTGCCCGGCGTCGGAGAAGCCTTGGAGGGCGTGGATGAGCACCGGCCCCCGGCCGTCCTTGGACGACAGTTGGGGCGCGGGGAACTCCAACTCGTACATGCCTGAGTGTTCCGGCTGATAATGCTGTTCCGGATTACCGGCGTTGTCAGCCATGAGCCTCGCCTCCTTGCGGTGGTGCCAGACCGTTAACGTCTTCGTACAGTGACAACTAGTCTCGCGCACGTTGCGTTCCCGCTGACGGGCATCCCATGCGCAAAGCTTCGATAACGTTTGCCCAGCCCCGGTCGAAGGCCCGGTCGGCTAGGCGCGAAACTGGTTGAGCGCCCGCAGCTTGTTCATCACGTCCAGCGCGGCGACCTTGTAGGCCTCCGAAAAGGTGGGGTAGTTGAACACCGCGTCGACCAGATAGTCGATGGTTCCTCCGCAGCCCATCACGGCCTGGCCGATGTGCACCATCTCGGTCGCGCTGGTGCCGAAGATGTGCACGCCGAGCAAGCGCAGATCGTCGGTCGACACCAGCAGTTTGAGCATGCCGTACGAATCCCCGGCGATCTGCCCCCTGGCCAACTCGCGGTACCGCGACACCCCGACTTCGTAGGGGATCGCGTTGCGGGTCAACTCGACCTCCGTGGCGCCGACGTAGGAGACCTCGGGGATCGAGTAGATACCGATCGGCTGGATGTCGGTGATGCCCTGGGTCGGCTCCCCGAAGGCGTAGTAGGCCGCCAGCCGGCCCTGTTCCATCGAGGTGGCCGCCAGTGCCGGAAATCCGATCACGTCGCCGACGGCGTAGATGTGGTCGACCTTGGTCTGAAACTGGTCGTCAACGAAGATGCGGCCACGGCTGTCGGTCTCCAGCCCCGCATTCGCCAGATCGAGGTGGTCGGTCTGCCCCTGCCGCCCGGCGGAGTACATGACCGTCTCGGCGGGGATCTGCTTACCGCTACCCAGTGTGGTCACCGTGCCTGCGGACCCGACGTCTACCGCGGTCACCTCCTCGCCGAACCGGAACGTCACGGCGAGGTCGCGCAGGTGGAACTTCAACGACTCGACGATCTCCGGGTCGCAGAAGTCCAACATCGTGTCGCGCTTCTCGACGACGGTGACCTTCGTGCCGAGTGCTGCGAACATCGAGGCATATTCGATGCCGATCACCCCCGCGCCCACCACGACCATCGACGAGGGCAGCGACTTGAGATCGAGGATCCCGTCGGAGTCGAGCACGCGCTCCTCGTCGAACTCGACACCCGCGGGGCGGGCCGGTTTGGTGCCCGTGGCGATCACGATGTAGTCGCCGCTGACCATGGTGCGCTCACCGCGGGTGGGCTCCTCGACCAGCACGGTGTGCGCGTCGATGAACCTGCCGTGGCCCTGGATGAGGTCGATGCGGTTGCGCATCAGCTGGGAGCGGACGACGTCCTGTTCCTTGCCGATCACATGGCTCGTGCGCGCCAGCAGGTCGGCGGGCGTGATCTTCTCCTTGACCCGGTAGCTGGCGCCGTACAGCTCGCGCTGGCTCATGCCGGTGAGGTAGACGACCGCCTCCCGCAGTGTCTTGGAGGGGATGGTCCCGGTGTTCACGCAAACACCGCCGAGCATGCGTCCCCGCTCGACGACCGCGACCGTCTTCCCGAGCTTCGCCGCGGCGATCGCGGCTTTCTGCCCGCCTGGTCCCGAACCGATGACCACGAGGTCGTACTCGAGCATGGAAGCCATGGCAACAAGATGTACGCCGCTTGGGCGAGTTCTGCACGCCGACTGACTCAACCGAAGCTGAAATCATCCCCAACCCGGAATTCATCCACAACGGCGCGGGGCGCGACCGCCGACAGGCGCCGACCGTCCGAGTCGACGGGAAGGGTCGGCGCCATGACGACCTCACCTTCACCCGATTTCCGTCTCGACCGTCCGGCGGTGCTGATCGCCGCCCTGCCCGCCGTTCTGGGCTTCACTCCGGAGAAATCCCTCGTGCTCGTGACCGTGGACCGCGGCGCGATGGGATGCGTCATGCGGGTGGACCTCTCCGATGAACTGACCGATTCGATCGAGCACATCGCCGAAGTCGCCGCGGCGGCGCGACCGGACTCGGCGATCGCCGTCGTCGTCGACGAGGACGGTGCGGGCTGTCGTCTGTGCAACGACGAATATCGCGAGCTGGCGGCCATGCTGGCGTCGGCCCTGGCCGACCGGGGGATCGAACTGCTCGCCGCCCATGTCGTCGACCGGATCGCGGCCGGCGGGCGGTGGCATTGCGCCGATGGGTGCGGCGCATCGGGGACCGTGGACGACCCGTCGGCGTCGCCGCTCGCAATGGCCGCCGTGCTGGACGGGCGCCGGCTCTATGCACGGCGCACCGAACTCCAGGACGTCATCGCGGTCACCGATCCCATCCGCGCCCAAGCGTTGGCCGGCCTCATCGAGGATGCGCAGGCCGGTCGATCGGACGCCGACGCATGCCGGGAGATCGAGGCCGTGATCGCGGCGGCCGCGCGTGTGTCCGAGGGCGACGACCTGCCCGATGAGACGTTGACGCGGATCGCGGCGGCACTGACCGATCTGCAGGTGCGCGACACGCTGTACGCGCTCGCGGTGGGTGAACGCGCCGCACACGCCGAATCGTTGTGGGGGGAGATGTCGCGGCGGCTTCCGGAGCCGTGGCGGGCCGAAGCGCTGGTGTTGTTGGCGTTCTCGGCCTATGCCCGCGGCGACGGTCCGCTGGCTGGGGTGTCGCTGGAGGCGGCGCTGCGCTGCGACGACACCCATCGGATGGCCCGCATGCTTGACACCGCGCTTCAGTCGGGTCTGCGGCCGGAGCAGATCCGGGAGCTGGCCGCGACGGGCTACCGGTTGGCCGACCAGCTGGGAGTCCGGTTACCGCCCAAACAGGCCTTCGGAAGGCGGGCCGGATGAGCGCCCTCCACCGGCTCGGCGGTCAGACCTTCTCGACCTTCACGGCGTGTGCCATCTGGTGGGGCAGTTCGACCTGTTCGTGGCCGGGGATCACGATCATCACCCCGCCGTGGTCGTTGGCCTGCACGGTCACGCGGGCATTGGGCACCACACCGGCATCCTTGAGCCGGCTGATCAGGTCGGCGTCACCTTGTACGTGCTCGGTCAGCTGCCGCACCACCACCGCGACGGGCATTCCGGCGGGCAACTCGGTCAGCCGAACGAGGTTCAACCGGTCGCCCTCCGACGACGTGCTGATCAGGCCCAGCTCCGAGAGGCCGGGGATCGGGTTCCCGAACGGCGAGGTGGTCGGGTTGTTCAGAACCTGGACAAGCCGGCGCTCGACGTCCTCGCTCATCACGTGTTCCCAGCGGCAGGCCTCGGCGTGCACTTCCTCCCAGGGCAGGCCGATGACATCGACGAGCAGCCTTTCGGCGAGGCGGTGCTTGCGCATGACGGCGACGGCGAGGGCGCGGCCCTTGTCGGTCAGCTCGAGGTGGCGATCGCCTGCAACGTGCAGCAGTCCGTCGCGCTCCATCCGGGACACCGTCTGACTAACGGTGGGACCGCTCTGATCGAGACGTTCTGCGATGCGGGCACGCAGGGGCACCACGCCCTCTTCCTCGAGGTCGTAGATCGTCCGCAGGTACATCTCCGTGGTGTCGACCAGATCATTCATTGCGCTAACCCTCCGTCAGGGGTCGAGTCTACCGGCTGACGGGCCTGAACTGCGTTGTTACGTCTGCGACACCGGCACGCTGTGATACGACGCGATCCCCGCCGGTCGAAGCGGCGGGGATCGTCATCGGGGCGGTTCAGCTGGCGTACGAGCGGAGGCGATCCGCACGTTCCCCGTTGCGGAGCTTGGCCATGACCTCGCGCTCGATCTGACGCACCCGCTCGCGAGAGAGCCCGAACAGCTTGCCGATCTGGTCGAGGGTGCGCGGCTGACCGTCGTCGAGGCCGAACCGCAAGCGGATCACCTGCTGTTCGCGTTCGTCCAACGTGGCGAGCACGTGCCGGATGTCGGTGTGCAGCAGTTCGGAGATCACCGCGTTCTCGGCCGACATCGCCTCGGCGTCCTCGATGAAGTCGCCCAGCGGCGCTTCCTCGTCGCTGCCCACCGGCATGTCGAGGCTCACCGGATCGCGGCTGTGCTCGAGCAGATCGGTGATCTTCTCCACCGGGATTCCGGACTCGGCGGCCAGTTCCTCATCGGTGGCTTCGCGGCCGAGGTTCTGGTGCATCTCACGCTTGATCCGAGCCAGCTTGTTCACCTGCTCGACGAGGTGCACCGGCAGCCGGATCGTGCGGCTCTGGTCGGCCATGCCGCGGGTGATCGCCTGGCGGATCCACCACGTGGCATACGTCGAGAACTTGAAGCCCTTGGCGTAGTCGAACTTCTCCATGGCCCGGATCAGGCCCAGGTTGCCTTCCTGAATCAGGTCGAGCAGCGGCATCCCGCGGCCGGTGTAGCGCTTCGCCAGCGAGACGACCAGGCGCAAGTTTGCTTCCAGAAGGTGGCGCCGCGCGGCTTCACCGTCGCGGACCACGGCGGCAAGATCACGTTTGCGGTTCTCGCCCAAGCGTTTCCGCGTCTCGAGCAGGTGCTTGGCGTATAGCCCGGCCTCGATGCGCTTCGCGAGTTCCACCTCATCGGCGGCGTTGAGCAAGGCAGTTTTGCCAATACCATTGAGATACACGCGTACGAGGTCAGCCGCTGGACTCTGGGCGTCCAGGTCCTGGTCGACGCGGATGGTGCTGGCATTTGCCATGACGGCCTCCTGATCAAGTCGAACTGTCATGAGCTACAACGCCCACGAGGTCCAAAGAGTTCCCAGCCATTGGCTGGTTCACACCTTCTGATCAGCGGTTTCTCGGAGCCGACCTGAGAATGTCCTTAGAAAAGGGATAGAAGCGTCTCAGCTGGGAACATCACCGTTCGAGCCACGCTCGTCGGGTTGCGGCGGTGTGACCGTGTGCTGCTCGAGCGCCGGCCGTTCGGCGGTCGAGACCTCGGGGGAGTGACGGCGGTTGTCGTAGCGACGCGGCTCTTCCGGACGCCGCGGCGGGCGGTCATTGGCGATGAGCACGGCGATCCACGGCAACGGAATCGAGCCGACGAGAATCGCCAACGAAATCAAGCCGTTGTGCCAGATGCCGTATGCGACCGCGGCCAGCACGAGGGCCGGAATGCGAAACGACATGAGCGTCAAGTACTTGCGAACCCGCTGGCGGTGCTGTTCCTCGTAGGCGGGGGCGGCGCGAGTGATCAGGACGGGCCGGCCGTCGTCGTCGAAACTCAGCTCGGGGCTTTGTTTCATACTTTCACTGTCCCACATTGTGGCTCCGCTGCACGGGTCGGTTTTCTTACGGGCAAAATGGGTGTCATGCAAACCCAGACGATCGAGCGCACCGACACCGACGAACGCGTCGACGACGGGACTGACAGCGATACCCCGAAGTTCTTCCACTATGTCAAGAAGGACAAAATCGCCGAGAGCGCGGTCATGGGCACCCACGTTGTCGCGCTGTGCGGCGAGGTGTTCCCGGTGACGAAGTCGGCCAAGCCCGGATCGCCGGTGTGCCCGGACTGCAAGCGCATCTACGAGAAGCTCAAGAAGTAGCCCGGTCGGTCGCCGCTCCTGCCGGCGGCACCGGAGCCGCGGGCGCTGCCTCCTCGGCCACGACGCCGTTGAGTGACTCGGCTTTCCCCTTCAACCACCACTGGAAGCGCTTGGCGTGGGTGTCGGCCGCCGGCCACTCCTCCTGAATCGCGGCGTTGAGTTCGGCGCCGATCATGATCGCGAACCCGAGGAAGAACGCGAACAACAAGAAGGCGATCGGCGTCGCCAACGCGCCATAGGTGTAGCCGGTTGCGGTGATCCACGTCAGGTAGAAGCGCAGACCGAAGGTCGCCAACAAGAACACCACGGTGGCCAGGATCGAGCCCAACAGCAACCGGTGCGACGGCAGCGGCTTGGGCAGCGAGACCCGGTAGAGCAGGTTGACGGACACGATCAGCGCCAGGACCAGCACCGGGTAGTAGCCGAACCGCAGAACGTGGTCCCAGCTGTCCGGTATGTATGTGGCGATCTTGCGCGGCCCCAACGCGATGAACGGCGCCGCGAGGATCGCACCGACCAACATCACCACGTACAGACCGAGCGCATAGAACCGCTGACGGACCGGGTGACGCAGCGGCGTCTGGCCGTGGGCCTCGGTGATCGAGTCCACGAACGCCGAGATGGCCGAGGATCCGGCCCACAGCGAGATCACAAACCCCAGCGAGACCACTTCACCGCGAGCGCCCTTGACGATGTCGCGGACCGTCGGCTCGATGATCTCGCTCACCACGTTCGTGGAGAAGAACCTCGCGGCGGTGTCGATGATCTGGTTCTCGATCATCGGAAGCGTGTCGGGACCGAACAGCGGCGCGATGTAGGCCAGGCTGCCGAGCATCCCCAGCAGCAGGGGTGGAAGCGACAATGCCGACCAGAACGCTGCCTGCGCGGACTCCGAGAAGATGGAGTCGTCCCAGCTCTTGGACAACGTGCGCCCCACGATGTGGCGAATGTGGTGGCGCGACGGCTTCGTCGGCAGCGGCCGGGGCTGGTCACTCATGACCAGTCCAGCATTACTGACGATAGGTGCTCGTGCCCAGAGCGGCTATCAGCCGTGTCGGGTGCTATGCCTCCACCGGGCTGACTTCGAGCACGGCCGCCAGCTCGATCAGCTTGGCCTCGTGCTCGTTGGCGTGGTGCTGGCAGAAGAGCAACTCGGCTCCCGACGGGAGCTTCGCGCGGACGCGCGCGGCGGCGCCGCAACGATCGCAGCGGTCAGCCCGGGTCAATGGGGGACTGGTGAGCGTTGCGTTCGTCATTGCGGACCTCCGTACTGTCGCGTGCATCTACTGTCTCAGACGTTTTGGGTTTCGGCGTTGTTCCCAAGGGCTCTACCGGTGTGTCGTGTCTCACCGTTACCTCGAGTTGCCGGCGCGGCAGGCTGGCTATATGAGCCCGCCGCCCACCGTACTGGTCCACCTGGGTAGCAAAGACGAATGGAAGTCTGCTCAAGCACGCGGCGAGCATCGCCCCGCTTCGTTGACCGCGAGCGGCTTCGTGCATCTGTCGACACCCGAGCAGGTGCACCTTCCGGCCAACCGGCTGTACGCCGGTCGTACCGACCTGGTGCTGCTCCACATCGACGCCGCACGACTGTCCTCTCCGGTTCGCTGGGAACCCGGTGTGCCCGCTGATCCCGTGGGGATGGAGTTCCCACATCTCTACGGCCCTTTGCCAATCGGGGCTGTGATCCGCGTCACGTCCTATGTGCCGGATTCCGAGGGCCGGTTCGCTCCGTTGGCGCCCTGACCCCGGCCCGAAGAACACGTCGCGCCGCTCCCGCCTCGCCTCAAACTAGAGCACTTCCGCGGGCCGGAGGGGCCTACGTACACTTACAAATCGTGGGCATTTTGTTAGGTCTCGCACCGTGGATCGTCTACTGGGTGCTCGTCGGCAACGTTTCGTTCACCATCGCGGCGCTGATCGCTCTTGCGGTCGCGCTCGCCGCATTCGCGCTGGGGCAGGTTCGTGGCGGGCCCGGGCGAATACTCGAAATTGGTGCGCTGGCAACGTTTCTGGTCCTGACGGTGCTCACATTCGCGCTTGACGAAACGTTCTCGGCCCGGTGGATGCTGCCACTGAGCAACGCAGGCATCTTCCTCGTTGCACTCGCTGGCGCGATGATCGGCAAGCCGTTCGTGCGGGAGTTCGCCGAAGCCGGCCAGCAACCCCACGTTGTCAAGAGCGATCTGTTCGCGCGCGTCACGTCGCAGCTGACGTGGATCTGGGTGGCGGTGTTCGGCGGCATGACGCTGTCGTCGGTGATCCCGCCGATCGCCGACCGCGACGCGACGATCCGTGACACCGAGTCGCCGCTGTCGTTCATCTGCTACTGGGTGATCCCGATCGTGTTGTTGGCCGGCGCCGCGTTCGCGACGCGGATTCTGCCGGACCGCATCGCCGCCGGCGCGGACGACATCGTGCGCAAGACGTCGTTCGTCGCATTCGCCGAAGCCGAGATCGACCAGCTGATGTATCTGGCCACCGAGCACGCCAACCGAGAGGTCGGCCCGGGCAAGGAGGCCTACGACATCAAGATCGGAAGCAAGGGGATTCCGTTGACCGGCGACGAGACGCGCGAATCGTGGCCATCGACGTACAAGGTGCGCGACAAGAAGCGGTGACCTGCACGGCCGCGCCTAGATGGGCGAGGCTTCCACGATCGAGATCGGGGTGACGGTGTCGATGACGCGGTCGAGCCGGAAGCCCGCGTTGCGCAGCAGTTCGGCGTAATCGGCGCGGGTCCGTTCCCTGCCGCCCACGGTGACGAGCATCTCCAGATCGAGCTGGAAGCCGATGAACGGCGTAGCCCGTTGCGGCAGAACCATTTCCAATAGGAGCAGCTTGCCGTGAGGTGCGATCGCGGTGCGGATGTTGCGCAGGATCGTCAGCGAGGTGGCGTCGTCCCAGTCGTGGATGATGTTCTTCATGACATAGGCGTCCCCGCCCTCGGGCACCCTATCGAGGAATGAACCGCCTTCGGCCGTGCAGCGGTCCGCCACTCCCGCGGCCGTGAACGTAGCCGCGGCGCCCGTGACGACCGACGGCAGGTCGTAGACGATGCCGCGGGCGCCCGGCGCCCGATTGGCAATCGTCGAGAGCAGCACGCCGTGCCCGCCTCCGACATCGACGATCAGCTTGAAGGTGCTGAAATCGTATTGACTGAGCGCGATTTCGTTGGTGATGCCGCTCGTCGCGGTCATCGCTTTGTTGAACACCTGGGCCAGCTCGGGGTCGGTCTCCAAGTAGTCGAAGTACGGCATGCCGCGCAGCTTGATGACCGAGGGTTCGCCGGTCTGCACCGAATGCAGCAGGCTGCCCCAGTCCTCCCAGCGGGCCGGGTGCCCGATGAACAAGACCATGTCGCGCATCGACTCCGGGTGGTCGGCGCGCAAGGTTTGACCGACTTTCGTCAGGCTGAAGGTGTCGTCGCGGTGATGCTCGAGCAGGCCCTTGGACGTCAGCGCCCGCATCAGCCGGTACAGGGCGTCCGTGTCGGCACCTACTCGTTCGGCGATGTCGGCGGCGCGCGCCCGTCCCTTCGCGAGTTCGTCGGCGACTCCTAGTTTCGCGGCGACGTACATCGTCTGCGTCGTCCATGCGCCGGTCGCCATCTCGAGGATTGCGACGCTCGGGGGCACCGTCGAGCGATGGACATGTTGCAGGGCCGCGCGCAGTCGGTCGAGAACGCGGACCACGGGCATCGGCGGCACCTTCGCGGGCTTTTTGGGCACGGCGCGAAACACTACAGGCGGTATCGCTTGTCCGCCGCCCGGCGGATGGACGAAGGCGCGGCGTGTACGCCGACTGTCGCTTCTGTACAACGCTCGGCGCGTAATCGCGCCGAACGGCACGGCGCATCACGTTGCTTGGAAATCGAGTCGGCAGCGGTTCCTCGCGAGGCATACTGCCAAAGACGCGAGCCGGACACGAAGGAGTGCCAATGGGAAGCAGTGGGGTGACCGCGGCGGTTTCCGTCCTCGCGGCAGGCATGGTCGCGGTGGGACTCGCGGCCCCGGCGTACGGCACCGACCAGATCACCGCCAACGCGCTCGGCACCTACGACGCCGTCTATGAGTGGGGCACCAAGACGTGGGTGGTCACGCCCTGCGATGGCGATGCCTTCCAGTGTGTGTATGTCACCCAGTACAACGCCGACGACGTCGAGCGGGAGTCGCCGTCATGGAGCGGGAACGCCTACTGGCAGGTCGGCTGGTGGATCATGCGGGGAGTGCTGGACCGCAACGCGGTCACGTGCGAGGACGGCTCGCAACACGATCTGGTCATGAACTATGCATGGGACGCCGCGAGCGGCAGGGCGATCCGTTCCTTCCACGACCCCGGTCTGTGCGGAGAGACCGGCAACGGCGCCAACGAATTCACGCTGCACAGGATCGGGCCGCCACCGCCCCCGCCCCCGCCGGTGTAGGCGCTTAGCCGGAGCAGCCGCGCACAAGGGGCGGTACGCGCTGTGCCCATGCGGGGGTCAACGCATGTCGCCGCCCAGATGCTCTAATTTCCTTGACGGACACGATGATTCGTGATCGAGGCGCACTGCCGATCGCTGCGCCGGTCACCATTTTCCCGTTGACTGGCCCACCCCGTCTCGCGCGGTCGCGACGCATCGGTCGGGCGCATTGAGGATCTGTTTAGGACAACGCGTGAATCTCTTCTCAACCACAGACACGCTGTGGCTCCGAGAAAAGGAAGTCCGATGACCAATACCCCGTCCACCAAGCCCGCAACGACCATCACCACCGTCGGCGCGATCAAGAAGCTCGCCACCGCCGCCGTGATCGCAGGGGCCCTGGGGCTTGCTGCCCTCGGCGTGGCCGGCGCCGCGTCCGCAGCACCTGCCGATCACTCCGGGTCGACGAACTCCACATCGACCTCTGAGCAGCACGCCGAGTCGGCACCGTCGGCGCAGCACGCGGAGACATCAGCCCCTGCGCAGCACGCGGAGACGGCGCCGTCGGCGCAGCACGCCGAGACCGTGCCGTCGGCGCAGCACGCGGAGACAGCAGCCCCTGAGCAGAACGCCGCACCGGCTCCTTCGAGCGGTGACGCCGAGGTTCATGCTCACCTGATTCCGGGTGTGACGTTGGTGCCGCCGGCCGCTGACAACACCGAGGTCCACAGTCACCTGATTCCCGGTGTCGAGCTCGAGCCGCCGCTCCCTGATGACTCCCAGGTCGTCCACGCCCACGTGATTCCCGGTGTCAAGCTCGAACCGCCCGCCGCTGGCGACACCCACGCCCAGGGCGACATGGTTCCGGAGTTGCTGCAGAGTCCGTCCCAAACCGCCACGTCCCACCCGGCTCTGGGCGAGTACGTCCCCTTCCCGGGTCCTTCCCCCGATATGGACCCCAACTGCGGCCCCGCCTGCCAAGAGGTGATTGACGAATGACGGTTGGCAAATAGGAAGGTCCGCGAGGGCAGGTGTTCCATAAGGAACACCTGCCCTTTCGCTGTTTCGGCTCCGACCCCGAGGCCGCGTGCATTTACTCCGGGCAGTCGGCTCCGACTGCTGCTTCAGCAGTTCCTCAACGCGATGACCATAAGGTCAACCGGTGTGCTGCTCAGTCCAGGTAGTCGCGCAGAACCTGAGAACGGCTGGGGTGGCGCAACTTTGACATCGTCTTCGATTCGATCTGGCGGATGCGCTCGCGCGTCACGCCGTACACCTGACCGATCTCGTCGAGCGTGCGCGGCTGACCATCGGTGAGCCCGAACCGCAGCCGTACCACGCCGGCTTCACGCTCGGACAACGTTTCCAGTACCGACTGCAGCTGATCCTGCAGCAGCGTGAACGACACCGCGTCAACGGCCACCACGGCCTCGGAATCCTCGATGAAGTCGCCCAGCTGCGAATCGCCCTCGTCGCCGATGGTCTGGTCCAGCGAGATCGGCTCACGCGCGTACTGCTGGATCTCCAGCACCTTCTCCGGCGTGATGTCCATCTCCTTGGCCAGCTCTTCGGGCGTGGGTTCGCGGCCCAGGTCCTGGAGCAGCTCACGCTGAATGCGGCCGAGCTTGTTGATCACCTCGACCATGTGTACGGGGATGCGAATGGTGCGGGCCTGGTCGGCCATCGCGCGGGTGATCGCCTGGCGAATCCACCAGGTGGCATAGGTGGAGAACTTGTAGCCCTTGGTGTAGTCGAACTTCTCGACGGCGCGGATCAGGCCCAGGTTGCCTTCCTGGATGAGGTCGAGGAACGCCATGCCGCGACCGGTGTAGCGCTTGGCCAGCGACACCACCAGACGCAAGTTCGCTTCCAGCAGATGGTTTTTCGCGCGGTCGCCATCACGACAGATCCACATCATGTCGCGGCGTTGCGCGGCGGGAAGCTTCTCGCCCTTCTCGGCGAGCTCGGCCATCAACTGGGTCGCGTACAACCCGGCCTCGATGCGCTTGGCGAGCTCGACCTCTTCTTCGGCGTTGAGCAGCGCCACCTTGCCGATCTGCTTGAGGTAGGCGCGCACCGAGTCGGCCGACGCGGTCAGTTCGGCGTCCTTGCGGGCCTGCCGAAGCGCCTCGGATTCCTCTTCGTCCCAGACGAAGTCGCCGGATGCCTTGTCCTTCTCCGACGGCTCGGCGATCTCGTCGTCCTCCGTGGCGGCGTCGGCTTCCGCGGCGGGCGCGTCGCCCTCGGCGGCTTCCGCACTGTCCTCGGTGGCTTCGTCGTCGACCTCGAGATCCTCCAGGTCGATGTCGGCTTCCTCTACCGCGAGGTCCTCGCCGGGCTCGGCTTCGATGTCGTCGTTCTCGAGGTCATCGGCCTCGGCGTCGACTTTTGTGGTGTCGGGCACAGCCGCGGTGGCCTTCTTGGCGCGACCGCGGGGTGCGGCGGCCTTGGCGGCCTTCGACGCCTTCGCTGGTGCCTTGCCTGCGGTGCTTACCTTGGCGGCGGCCTTGGTGGTGCGGGTCTTGGCGGCCTTCTTCGCTGGTGCCGTCCCGTTGGCCGACTTCGCCGCGGTCTTCTTGGCGGGGGCGGTTTTGGTAGCGGTGCGCTTCACCGGCTCATCGGTTGCCGGGCTTGCCTTTGTCGCTGCCACGTACACCCTTTCCTTGTGCTACTCATCGCGGGCAGGGCGTGCCCCATCGATGAGCGTCGGCTGTCGAATATTGGCGGTTGATAATCGTCGCTATCCAGGCTGCGGCCGCCGTCGACCATTGTAACGACAGTGTGGGATAACGCCGCCTTCAGCGGCAAATCCCGGGTCCCGGGCGTGGCTACTTGGCGGTAGCGGTGACGTCCACCTCAGCGGCCATCGCGGCGCCCACGATGCCCGCGGTGTTCTGCAGAGCCGCAGCCACCACCGGCGTGCGGTTCTTGAGCAGCGGAATCCACTTCTCGGCCTTGCGGCTGATGCCGCCGCCGGCGATGAACAGGTCCGGCCAGATCGCGTTCTCCACCGCTACCAGCACCTTCGTGACTTCGACGGTCCAGCGCTCGTAGCTCCAGCCTTTGCGTTCCTTCACCGACGACGCGGCGCGGTGCTCGGCTTCCTTGCCGCCGACCTCGAGGTGGCCGAACTCGGTGTTGGGTAGGAGCACGCCGTTGTGGATCACCGCCGACCCGATGCCGGTGCCGAAGGTCAACAGCACGATGACCCCGGTGTTGTCCCGGCCCGCGCCGAACTTCTCCTCGGCCAGTCCGGCCGCGTCGGCGTCGTTGAGAACCGTGACCGGCTGTCCGTCGAGCGCGTTGCGGTAGAACTCCGCGGCGTTGCTGCCGATCCAGCCCTTGTCGACGTTGGCCGCGGTGCGCACGATCCCGTCGGTGACCACACCGGGGTAGGTGACGCCCACCTTCTCGGTCCAGCCGAACTCACGGACCACGGCCGCGACCGTCTTGCTGACCGCCTCCGGCGTCGCGGGCTGCGGGGTCGCCAGCTTGTACCGCTCGCCGATCAGTTGTCCGGTGTTCAGGTCGACGATGCCGCCCTTGACGCCGCTGCCGCCGACGTCGATCCCGAATCCGCGCCGCTGGCTGCCGTTGACGCTGTGGGCGACGGCGGGTGAATTGGTCGCGGTCATGAGCGCTCCTCTACTCCGGGCAGGCGTGCCGCAGCCACGTCATGCGCCCCAACCTTAGTGGGTCGAAAGTGGCTGCGCGGCCCTGTCGGACAGACAGTCGGCGACAACGGTGACCGAACATGCTGCGATGGATGTATGCCCGACAACGACGCCGATCCCGTTCTGCTGCGCTCGGTCGCCGAGCAACTGGCCACCGAAGCGGCCGCGTTCGTGCGGCAGCGCCGTGCCGAGGTGTTCGGCGGTCCCGGCTCGTCGACGGACAATTCGGGGCTGCGGACCAAGAGCTCGCCCACCGACCCCGTCACGGTCGTGGACACCGAGACCGAGCGGCTGATCCGCGACAGGCTGGCAGAGCTGCGGCCCGGTGAGCATGTGCTCGGTGAAGAGGAGGGCGGGACGCCCGCGCACGGGGACGACCTCACCTGGGTACTCGATCCGATCGACGGCACGGTCAACTTCGTCTACGGGTTGGAGGCCTACGCGGTGTCGGTGGCCGTGCAGCGCGGCGGGAGATCGGTGGCGGGTGCGGTCGCGAACGTGCCCGCCGGCGCGGTGTACTCGGCTGCGCTCGGTCACGGCGCCCATCTGCGCAACGCCGAAGGCATCGCACCACTGCACACCAGCGCCGCCGACGATCTGTCAATGTCCTTGCTGGGCACGGGATTCTCCTACGACCGCGAACAGCGGGCGCAGCAGGCCGCGGTGTTGACGCGGGTCCTGCCCGAGGTGCGCGACCTACGTCGCATCGGATCGTGCGCGCTGGACCTGTGCATGGTGGCCGCCGGTCAACTCGACGCCTACTACGAGGACGGCGTTCACCTGTGGGATTGGGCGGCCGGAGCGCTGATCGCCGCGGAGGCCGGAGCCACGCTGCAGTTGCCGCGGGGCAGCGGGGCGACCGGCGGGCCGGGATTCATCACGGCCGCCGCACCGGGCGTCGCGGCCGCCCTGAACGACGTGCTGCGCCGCGCGGGCGCGCCGTAGACACCCGAAATCCGTGCCGAACGACGTGATCGAGGCTCAGCAGGTTCCCGAGTGGATCTTCGACAGCAGCGACGAGTCGGCCGCCTGGGTGGCATCAGGACGCAGGCTGGCCAGCACCGCCTCGATGTCGTCGCTGCTGCTCAACTCCGTGAAATCGGTGCCGAGGGCCAGATCGACGCTGTCGTCGCCGCGCTCGTCCTGGAAGAGTTCGGTGCAGGGCGCCACCAGCCACACCGCGGCGGCCGCGGCCCGTCCGGCTTCGCCGAACCGGATCTGGCCCTGGCATTCCAGCCGCGCGGTCGAGTAGATCGGATCGTTCGCCGCGGTCGGCTCGGCGAACCCGAGATCCTTCAACGCGCTGGCCACCTCGGCGGCCTGACCACCCTGACCGCTGGCGTTGAGCACCCTGATCTTCGTGTCGGCGAGGCGGGCGGGGCTCACGTCGACCATGTCGGCACTCGATACCTGTTCGCCCAGCGTCGGGGCGGGCGCATTGGGGTCGCTGGTCGCAGGCGGCGGATTGCAGATAGCGGCCTCTGGCACGTCGGCGGGGCGGTTCAGGGCGATGACCCACACCATCAACGTCACCACCGAAAGGGCGACGAACAACAGGATGCCCGGCAGGAAGTTCCGCCGCCGGAAGGGGCGACCGTGTTCGTCGAACGCGGTTCCCTCTGTGATTTGCGCGACCACGACTGCACTCTAAAGCCCCTGTTCCTGCCATCCCCGCATGGGATGAGGTCGCATGTGACATAAATCACAGTGCAACGGGTACCCATACGGGCACGAATCGTTTGGCGGATGCGTTCGACGCTGGTACAAAGCTCTGCTGCACAAGGTTTATTCGGAGGGGACCACGATGGCTACCGATTACGACGCCCCACGGCGCACCGAGACCGATGATGTCTCGGAAGATTCGCTCGAAGAGTTGAAGGCGCGGCGTAACGAGGCCCAGTCCGCGGTCGTCGACGTCGACGAGTCGGAGTCCGCTGAGTCCTTCGAATTGCCCGGCGCCGACCTGTCCGGTGAAGAACTGTCGGTGCGGGTGGTCCCCAAGCAGGCCGACGAGTTCACCTGCTCGAGTTGCTTCCTCGTCCACCACCGCAGCCGTCTGGCCAGTGAAAAGAACGGCATGATGATCTGTTCGGACTGCGCTGCCTAGCAGTTCAACTGCTCAAGCTTGATTCGCAGTTCAACTGCCCAAGTTTGATTCGCAGTTCAACTGCGGAGCGCCGCCAGCACCCTCTCCGGCTGACGGCAACTGACCAGCCAATACGGCGTCGGATCGTCCGGATCGTCGAGCACCACGAGAACCATCGGGCCCACCCATGCCCGATGAACGACGTAGGCGGCCGGATCCAGTTGACGCCCCAGGGCCGCGGATTTGGCGGTGCGCGGCACCTCGGCTGACCTGGTGATCACATTGGCGGGCAGGTGCGCCGGACCCGCCCACAGCTCGGTTCCGCCCGGGCCACCGACGACCCGCACCTCCGTGCGGCCCAGCCATAACAGGACAACGACGGCGACGGGCAGCAGCAGTGCGTACGGCAACCATCCAGGTATGGCGGGAATGCCCATATCGATCTCGAGCGCGATGAGCGCCGCGAGGCCCAGGCCCGGCGGCCACCACCACCACGGCACCCAGAGCCGCTCGCGGTAGCGAACGGTTTGCGTCGTGGCGCGCGTGTCGGACACGCGGCCAAGAGTAATCTCTGACGTCGTGCCCACTTCTCTGGCGGTCGTGCGCCTCGATCCTGATCTGCCGATGCCCAGCCGCGCCCATGACGGCGATGCGGGCGTCGACCTTTTCAGCGCGCTCGACGTCGAACTGGCGCCCGGTGAACGTGCGCTCGTTCCGACGGGTATCGCGGTGGCGATCCCGCACGGGATGGTCGGACTGGTGCATCCCCGCTCGGGTTTGGCTGCCCGCGTGGGGCTTTCGATCGTCAACAGCCCCGGCACCATCGACGCCGGATACCGCGGCGAGATCAAGGTTTCGCTGATCAACCTCGATCCGCAGGTACCGATCGTCGTAAACCGCGGGGACCGCATCGCTCAGTTGCTGGTCCAGCGGGTCGAACTGCCCGAGCTGGTCGAGGTCACGTCTTTCGACGAGGCTGGGCTCGGTGAAAGCACCCGTGGCGAAGGTGGCCACGGTTCCTCCGGCGGACATGCGAGTTTGTGAGATGGCATTCGGTAAACGCAAAGACAACCAGATCGGTGACGTCGAAGACGTCGCCGGGCAAGAGACCGGCGACGCCGCCGACGACGAATTGGAAGGCCCGTTCGACATCGAGGACTTCGACGACGCCG
Organism: Mycolicibacterium novocastrense; assembly: GCF_001570485.1. Classification (GTDB taxonomy): domain Bacteria; phylum Actinomycetota; class Actinomycetes; order Mycobacteriales; family Mycobacteriaceae; genus Mycobacterium; species Mycobacterium novocastrense. The sequence goes on along the minus strand of NZ_BCTA01000036.1, from coordinate 331,836 downwards.
AGACGGCTGCCGCTGGCCGGCTGGATCTGGGCTCGGTCCTGATCCCCTTGCCCGCAGGCGGCCAGGTGCAGGTCGAGCTCACCCCGCAGGGAGTGCCGAGCGCGGTATGGGTCGTCACTCCGCACGGCCGGTTCACCGTCGCCGCGTACGCCGCTCCCAAGAGCAGCGGGCTGTGGCGCGAGATCGCCGGGGAACTCGCCGACTCGCTGCGCAAGGACGGCGCCCAAGTGTCGATCAAGGACGGGCCGTGGGGTCGCGAGGTCGTCGGCGTGGCCGCCGCTCAGCAGGCCCAGGCGGGGCAGCAGGGGCAACCGGGCGTGGTGCGCTTCATCGGCGTCGACGGGTACCGGTGGATGATCCGCTGCGTCGTCAACGGTCCGCAGGAACACATCGACGCACTGGCTGCTGAAGCACGAGAAGCGTTGGCCGACACCGTGGTTCGCCGCGGAGAAACCCCGCTACCGGTACGCACGCCGCTGGCGGTCGAGCTGCCGGAGCCGATGGCGAATCAACTGCGTGAGGCCGCCGCCGCCCAGCAGGCCGCCGCCCAGCAGGCGCAACAAGCTCAGCAGGCCGGCCAGCAGGAACCCGCCGCGCGCCGCAGCGCCCAGGGATCGGCGATGCAGCAGTTGCGGACGATCACCGGCGGCTGACACGAGAATCCGCCTTAACGGGTGGATTCCACGCACCAGGTGCGTGCGATCCACCCCTTAAGGGCCCCGGACCGGCCGCCGGACCGCCCGGACCGGCCGCCGGACCGCCCGGACCGCCCGGACCGGCCCCGGACCGGCCGCCGGACCGGCCGTCGGTCCGGCCGCCCCGCCGATCGGACGCGGCGACACGTCGACCGTCAAGCCTCCAGCAGCGCGGCCACGCATGCGGCCCCCAACGCCGCCGGGTCGGCGCCCAGCTCGTCGAGCGTGAGCGTGCGCAACGCCGCCCGCGGTGCCGCGGCCGCCCACTCGACGGCCACCTCGATCGGATGCACGGGATCGTCGCTGGCGGCAACCACGCCCAGCGGCACAGCCAACTGCTCCAACTCGGCGCATGTGGGCGCGACGTAGTTCGCCGCCTCCTCCATCGCCTCCGGCAGGGACGGCCACTGTCCGAGCCACGACCGGGTCAGCTCATCGCCCAGCCATTGTGGGCTCGTCGCCCGCATCGCCGCGCTGGTGACCGCGAGCCCGTCGCGGCGCAGCAGTTCGGCGGAGTGGCGCGCCGCGGCCGCCGCGGGCGCGTGCTGCGGGGAGCCGGTCCACGCCGGAAGTGCGGCGAGCACCGCCACCGTCCGGTCCGGACGGGCCAGCGCCCACGCCGTGGCGATGGCGGCGCCGATCGACACGCCCCCCACGGCGATGCGCCCGCTGCGCGCCGCGTCGTCGAGTGCCTCGCGGTAGCCGGCGACGAGCCGGTGCGGCTGGGGCGCCGGCGTGACGAGCGTCGCACCCTGGGCGTGCAGCGCCGCCGAAAATGCCCGGTAGACGAAGTCGTCGTCGGAGCCGGTGCCCGGTAGCAGGACCGTCGTGACGCCGCGGAGAGTGACCGTCATGACTCGATCGTGCCCTGGGTCAAATGCGCCCGGCGTGGCGAGGTGACCCCGCGTGGCATCTCGTAACTCACAGGGTTAACGTGGCGATTACTTGGGTAGGTCCAAGGTGCATCTGCGGATAGGTCAGGAGAGGCCATGGCAACGGCCGAAGGGTATCTGCGCCGGCTCACGCGACGGTTGACAGAGGACCCCGAGCAACTCGACGTCGAAGAGCTCAGCGACGAAGCCGCCTCGACCGGCGCCCAGAAGGCGATCGACTGCGAACGCGGCCAGGAAGTGACGATGATCGGCACCCTGCGCAGCGTCGAATGCAACGGCAAGGCATGCGCCGGTGGCGTGAAGGCCGAGCTGTTCGACGGCACCGATTCGGTGATGCTGGTCTGGCTTGGCCAACGCCGCATCCCCGGCATCGAGTCGGGCCGCACCCTCAAGGTGCACGGCCGCGTCGGCAAGCTCGACAACGGAGCCAAGGCCATTTACAACCCGCACTACGAGATCCAGAAGTGAGCGACCCCGGAACCGAACCGGGGCAGCCGAGAACCCAGCAGCCGACGAAGGCCAACGCCGTCCTCGACCAGATGGGCGGGGTCAGCGGCCTGATCTACTCGACGTTGCCGGTCGTGGCGTTCGTTCCGATCTCGCAGACGCTCGGGCTCATCCCCGCCATCGTCGCCGCCCTCGGTGTGGCCGGCATCATCCTCGCGTGGCGGCTCGCTCGACGTGAGTCGGCCCAGCCCGCGATCTCCGGCTTCTTCGGTGTCGGGATCTGCGCATTGATCGCTTACGTGATGGGGGAGTCGAAAGGCTACTTCCTGCTTGGCATTTGGACGTCGTTGTTCTGGGCCGCGGTGTTCACCGTGTCGGTGGTGATCCGCCGCCCCGTCGTCGGTTACGTCTGGGGCTGGGTCAACGGACACGGCCGCGACTGGCGTCGGGTACGCAGAGCGGTGACGGCGTTCGACGTCGCGACGCTGTTCTGGGTGGCGGTGTTCGCCTCGCGTTTCATCGTCCAGCGGCATCTTTACGACGCCGACCAGACGGGGTGGTTGGGTGTCGCGCGAATCGCCATGGGCTGGCCGTTGACCGCGGTCGCGGCGGTCGTGACCTATCTGGCGATCCGGACGGCGCAGAAAGCCATCAACGCGCGCGAGTCCTCCGACGACGTCAGCGCCCCGACCGGGGGCTGACTTCAGCGCTGTTGCGGGTGCAGCAGCAGGTCCTGCAACTGGTCTTCGGCCTCGGCGACCGCCACGAACAGCAGCTCGTCGCCACCCTCGAGCGGCTCGTCCGACTCGGGCACGATCACGCGTGGGCCACGCAGGATCGCCACCAGCGTGCAGTCGCGGGGCAGGTCGAGGCGCTTGACCGGCTTGCCGCCCCAGGGGGTGTCGTCGGGCAGCGTGATCTCGACGAGGTTGGCCTGCCCCTTGCGGAACTCCATCAGCCGCACCAGGTCACCGACGGCGACCGCCTCCTCCACGAGCGAGGCCAGCATGCGCGGGGTGGACACCGCCACGTCGACGCCCCAGCTCTCGTCGAACAACCACTCGTTGCGCGGGTCGTTGACACGGGCGACCACCCGCTGCACGGCGAACTCGGTCTTGGCCAGGAGGCTGACCACGACGTTGACCTTGTCGTCGCCGGTGGCCGCGATCACCACATCGAACTGCTCGAGCTGGACGGATTCGAGCAAGGTCAGCTCGCACGCGTCGCCCAGCCGCCACTGCGCCGAAGGGATGGCGTCGACGTCGATGTGGTCGGGATTGCGTTCCAGCAGCGTCACCTCGTGGGTGTCGACGAGTTCACGGGCAATGGACCGGCCGACGGCGCCGGCCCCGGCGATGGCGACCTTCATCCCTCGAGGTCCTCGCTGGGAGGCAGGGCCGCGATGGCCAGGGCCTCGGCGATGTGACCGGCGATCGCGGCTACGAACACCTGGTCGCTGGCCTGGATGACGGTCTTCGCATCGGGTAGCAACCCGGCCCCGAACCGAATGAGGAACGCCACCCGGCCGCCGGTCGCCGTCTCGAGGTCGGTGATGCGGCGGCCCACCCACGCCTCGTGCAGCGCCAGTTCGGTGACGCCGACATTGCCGGTGGGGTCACGCCACTTGGTGGTCTCGGTCTCGCGGGTCAGGACGTTGAGCAGACGGTCGGTCGTCCACGGCACGGTGGCCACCGTCGGGATGCCCAACCGTTCGTAGACCGCGGCGCGCTTGGCGTCGTAGATCCGGGCGACGACGCGCTCGACACCGAAGGTCTCGCGGGCCACCCGCGCCGAGATGATGTTGGAGTTGTCACCCGAGGACACCGCGGCGAACGCTCCGGCCTCCTCGATGCCCGCCCGCAACAGCACGTCGCGGTCGAAGCCCATGCCGAGCACCCGCTCCCCGGAGAACTCCGGGGAGAGTCGGTGAAACGCCGTGCCGTCGCGGTCGATGACCGCGACGTCGTGGCCGATCCGGGACAGGCTGTCGGAGAGCGACGCGCCGACCCGGCCGCAGCCCATCACCACTACACGCACTCCACGGTCCTTCCTGTCGAACCCGTGCAGTCGAACGCTACAGCTTTCCGACGGGCAATTGCTGCTGGGCTTACTCTTGGCACTCGTGTCCAAGCTATCCAGGTTCGCGCGGCGGGTGGTCCTCGGCAGGCCGTTTCGCAGCGACAGGATTTCGCACACTCTGCTGCCGAAGCGGATAGCCCTTCCCGTCTTCGCCTCCGATGCCCTGTCGTCGGTGGCCTACGCGCCCGAAGAGATCTTTCTGGTGCTGTCGGTGGCCGGCCTGGCCGCGTACTCGATGACGCCATGGATCGGGCTGGCGGTGGCCGGGGTCATGGTGATCGTCATCGCCAGTTACCGGCAGAACGTGCATGCCTACCCGTCTGGTGGCGGCGATTACGAGGTGGTCACCACCAACCTCGGGCCGACGGCCGGCCTGACCGTGGCGAGCGCGCTGCTGGTCGACTACGTGCTCACAGTCGCGGTGTCGATGTCCTCGGCGATGTCGAACATCGGTTCGGCCATACCTTTCGTCAACCACCACAAGGTGCTGTTCGCGGTGATCGCAATTCTGTTGGTGGCGGCGATCAACCTGCGCGGCGTCCGGGAGTCCGGAACCGCTTTCGCGATCCCGACGTACGCGTTCATGGTCGGGATGTTCATCATGCTCGGCTGGGGCTTCTTCCAGATTTATGCGCTCGGCGAACCGTTGCAAGCCGAATCGGCGGATTTCGAAATGCACTCCGAACACGGGGAAATCCTCGGTTTCGCGCTGGTTTTCCTTGTTGCGCGGGCGTTCTCGTCGGGAAGCGCGGCGCTGACCGGTGTGGAGGCGGTCAGCAACGGGGTGCCGGCGTTCCGCAAACCGAAGTCGCGCAACGCCGCAACCACCCTGGCCTTACTCGGCCTGTTCGCGGTCACCCTGTTCATGGGCATCATCATGCTGGCCAAGGAAACCGGCGTGAAGATCGCTGAGCGACCGCACGAACAACTCGTCGGCGCCCCGGCGGACTACCACCAGAAGACGCTGATCGCGCAGTTGGCCGAAGCGGTCTTCCACGACTTCAGCATCGGGCTCTTCCTCATCGCCGGTGTCACGGCGCTGATCCTGTTGCTGGCCGCCAACACCGCGTTCAACGGATTTCCCGTACTCGGGGACATCCTGGCGCAGGACCGTTACCTACCGCGCCAATTGCACACTCGCGGAGACAGGCTCGCGTTCTCCAACGGCATCCTGTTTCTGGCGTTCGCCGCGATCGCGTTCGTCGTGGCTTTCCGCGCCGAGGTCACCGCGCTGATCCAGCTCTACATCGTCGGGGTCTTCGTGGCATTCACGCTCAGCCAGATCGGCATGGTGCGGCACTGGACGCGGCTGCTACGCACCGAAACCGAGCCGATGTTTCGGCGCAAGATGATGCGTTCTCGCGTGATCAACGCGATCGGCTGCGCCTGCACCGCCACGGTGCTGGTGATTGTCGTGGTGACCAAATTCGTTGCTGGAGCCTGGATTGCGATCCTGGCGATGGCGCTCATCTTCGGGATGATGAAGATGATCCACCGGCATTACGACACGGTGGCGCGGGAACTCGAGGAACAGGCCGCCGCGGCCGGCGACATGGTGCTGCCCAGCCGCAATCATGCGATCGTGCTGGTGTCCAAACTGCATCTGCCCACGATGCGCGCGCTGGCCTATGCCAGGGCCATCCGCCCGGACACGCTGGAAGCCATCACGGTCAGCGTCGACGAAGGCGAGACGCGTGCGCTGATGGACAAGTGGGAGGACAGCGACATCAGCGTTCCGCTGAAGGTCATCGCCTCGCCGTACCGCGAGGTCACCCGGCCGGTCCTCGACTACGTCAAGCGGATCAGCAGGGAGTCGCCGCGCACCGTCGTCACCGTGTTCATCCCCGAGTACGTGGTAGGTCATTGGTGGGAACAGTTGTTGCACAACCAGAGTGCGTTGCGGCTCAAGGGTCGCCTGCTGTTCGAGCCGAACGTGATGGTGACATCGGTGCCGTGGCAACTGAGTTCCTCGGAGCGGCTCAAGACGCTTCAACCGCAATCGGCGCCCGGCGACGCGCGCAGGGGATTCCTGGAGTGACCGGTGTCGGGGCTGTTCCGGCGGAACTGACGGTCACCGCAGGGCCGCCCGCCAACGGCGGCAGCTGTGTGGCGCGCGATGACGGCCGGGTCGTGTTCGTCCGCTATGCGCTGCCCGGCGAGCGGGTCAGGGTCCGGGTGGTCGCGGATCGCGGGAAGTATCTGCACGCCGACACCGTCGAGGTCGTCGAACCGTCCGCGGACCGCGTGGAATCGATCTGCCCGATCGCGGGTGCGGATGGCGCCGGCTGCTGTGACATGGCATTCGCCGAGCCGGCGGCGGTCCGCAGGCTCAAGGGCGCCGTCGTCGCCAACCAGTTGACGCGGTTGGGCGGTTACCACTGGCGCGATGAAGCCGACGCCGTCGCCGACCCGGTCGGTGACGGGGGTGCGACCGGATGGCGGACGCGGGTGCGGTTGGACACCACCGCCGCAGGCGAACCCGGCTTTCACCGGTTCCACAGCGCCGAGCTGATCACCGATTTGAACTGCGCGCAGCTGCCCGACGGCATGGTCGACGGGCTGGCCGACAGGGCCTGGCCGCCGGGCGCGCATTTGCAGGTCGCCGTCGACGACGAGGGCACGCGTCACGTCGTGCAGTCCGGCCCCAAGTCGGGGCCCAAAGGCAAGGCCGCCACGCAGGTGATCGAGGGCGATTACGAAGCCGTTCAACGGGTCGCAGGGCGGACGTGGCGGGTGCCCGTGACCGCCTTCTGGCAGTCGCACCGAGACGCGGCGCGGCTCTACAGCCAGCTGGTGGCCGGCTGGGCGCAGCTGAGCCCCGGGATGACCGCGTGGGATCTGTACGGCGGGGCAGGGGTGTTCGCGGCCGTGCTCGCCGAAGCGGTCGGGGAGACCGGGAAGGTTGTCACGGTGGACACCTCGCGCGGGGCATCGCGAGCCGCGCGGGCCGCCCTGGGCGACATGAGGTGGGTGTCGGTGGTCACCGACTCGGTGCGCCGCGCGCTCGCTGCCCAGCGCAAGCGCGCCGATGTCGCGGTGCTCGATCCGCCTCGGACCGGAGCCGGTCGCGAGGTGATCGACCTCCTGGCGGCCGCCGGAATACCGCGGATCATCCACATCGGTTGCGAGGCAGCGTCATTCGCGCGCGATGTCGGTCTCTACCGCGGACACGGATACTCGGTCGAGGAGTTACGGGTCTTCGACTCGTTCCCGCTCACGCACCACGTCGAGTGCGTCGCGGTCCTGAGTCGCTAAACGGGGTATCCCCGGGAGGTGCAGACGTTCCTGCCCTACCCGGTTTTCGACGACACCGCCCGCGTCCTCGACACGAAGCGGCTCGGCAAGCAGCGCGTCGAGGCCATCCAGGTGGTTCGCGCGCTGACCGTGCCGGGGTATGGCTGGCGCCATCACCCCGCAGCGGCGATGTGGGCCGGCTACGAAGAAGCCTTGGTCCGCTACGGGCTCGACGTCTGCGCCGCATGGTGCCGGTTGGGCCATGCCGACACCTGCGCGGCGACCATGGTCAGCGACCTGACCCGCACGACCGGTATCGACACCGCGCGCACCCAGGACGCGTTGGCCGCGGCGGGGGAGGTGCCGCCGTGGCTGGGCGATCCGGCGTTTCACCGCAGCCACCAGTCGGTGCTGGTACGCAAGGACCCGCAGCACTATCGGAAGTTCTTCCCCGACGTTCCCGACGACCTGGAGTACGTCTGGCCCGCCTCCGACCGTCCGCGACGGATCGCGATCTGACGCCAACGGCTGCGTCTGCCGCTGCGGTGTGTACATCGCGTTGATACGTTGAGCGACAGGGTGTGCCGGGAAGTCTGGTCGGCAATTCTCTTGTCGACCCCCTAACAGATCGGGACCCACCGTGACCGCCAACCCACTCCGCCGCTTCGCGCGGCGGACACTGTTCTCCCGCGGATCATGGTCCGAGACGAGTCGGGTGTCCTCGATCCTGCGCAGGGAAACCGTCGGAGGCGCGATCCTGCTGGTGGCGGCGGCCGTCGCGCTCGGGTGGGCGAACTCGCCGTGGGCGGAAAGCTACTTCGCTCTGCGCGATCTGAAGGTCGGCGGTGAGCCGTTCGGTCTGCATCTGGACCTCACGGTCGGCACCTGGGCGGCCGACGGATTGTTGGCCCTGTTCTTCTTCGTGGTCGGGTTGGAGCTCAAACGCGAGTTCGTCGCCGGCGACCTGCGCGACCCCGCCCGCGCGGCGCTGCCCATCGCCGCCGCCATCGGCGGAATGGTCGTGCCGGCCCTGATCTTCGTCGCGGTGACCGCACACGTGGGCGACGGCGCCCTACGTGGCTGGGCCATTCCGACCGCGACCGACATCGCGTTCGCCGTCGCGGTGCTCGCGGTCATCTCCACGCATCTGCCCTCGGCCCTGCGCACGTTCCTGTTGACGCTCGCTGTCGTCGATGACCTCCTGGCGGTGCTGGTGATCGCCGTTTTCTACACCGAAGGCATCAACTGGATCGCGTTGTCGGCGGCCCTGGTGCCGCTGACCCTGTTCGCGGTGTGCGTGCAGCGCCGCATCCGGTCGTGGTGGCTGTTGATCCCGCTCGCGCTGGCCACGTGGGCGCTGATGCACGAATCGGGCATCCACGCGACGGTGGCGGGTGTGCTGCTCGGCTTCACCGTGCCGGTCCTGCGTTCGCAGGCGGCTGGCGGGCCGGAGGCCGGACCTGGCCTTGCCGAACATTTCGAACACCGCCTGCGCCCGCTGTCAGCGGGTGTCGCGGTCCCGGTGTTCGCCTTCTTCGCCGCGGGGGTGAACATCGGCGGGTACACGGGGTTCGCCGAGGCGATGACCGATCCCATCGCGCTCGGCATAGTGCTGGGTCTGGTGGTCGGCAAGCCGGTGGGCATCTTCCTGACCACGTGGGTGCTCTCATCGGTCACCCGCGCCGATCTCGACTCGGCGGTCCGGTGGATCGATGTGCTCGGAATCGCGATGCTGGCAGGCATCGGGTTCACCGTCTCGCTGCTCATCGGTGACCTCGCCTACGGCATCGAATCCGAACGTGACGAATTCGTGAAGATCGGGGTGCTGACCGGATCGCTGACTTCGGCGGCACTGGCCGCGGTGCTGTTACGGCTGCGGAACAGGCATTATCGGGCGATTCACGAACAGGAGACCGCCGATTCCGACCACGACGGTGTGCCCGACATCTACCAAGCTCGACAGGACTGACTACGACGGCCGTGCGTAGACTGAGCGAATGCTTGAACAGATCCGCGGGCCCGCAGATCTGCAGCACCTGACGCAGTCGCAACTGAGCGATCTAGCACGTGAGATCCGCGAATTTCTGATCCACAAGGTGGCTGCCACCGGTGGGCATCTCGGCCCGAACCTCGGCGTCGTCGAGCTGACGCTCGCGCTGCACAGGGTGTTCGATTCGCCACACGATCCGATCATCTTCGACACCGGACACCAGTCCTACGTGCACAAGATCCTGACGGGCCGCTGCCACGAGTTCGACACCCTGCGCAAAAAGGGCGGCCTGTCCGGCTATCCCTCGCGCGAGGAGAGCGAACACGACTGGGTGGAATCCAGCCACGCCAGCTCCGCGCTGTCCTACGCCGACGGGCTGGCCAAGGCGTTCGAGCTGTCCGGACACCGCAATCGGCACGTGGTGGCCGTCGTCGGTGACGGCGCGCTGACCGGCGGTATGTGCTGGGAGGCGCTGAACAACATCGCCGGGGCGCGACGGCCGGTGGTCATCGTCGTCAACGACAACGGCCGCAGCTACGCACCGACGATCGGCGGGTTCGCCGAACACCTGGCCGGCCTGCGGCTGCAGCCCGGCTACGAACGTGTCCTCGAGGAGGGCCGCAAGGCGGTGCGCGGCGTCCCGGTCATCGGCGAGGTGTGCTACCAGTGCATGCACTCCATCAAGGCCGGCATCAAGGACGCGTTGGCACCGCAGGTGATGTTCACCGACCTGGGCCTGAAGTATGTGGGGCCCATCGACGGCCATGACGAGCACGCCGTCGAGGTCGCGTTGCGCCGGGCGCGCGGTTTCAACATGCCCGTGATCGTGCACGTCGTCACCCGCAAGGGCATGGGCTACGCGCCGGCGGAGAATGACGAGGCCGACCAGATGCACGCGTGCGGCGTCATCGACCCCGAGACCGGGTTGGCGACGTCGGTTCCCGGTCCCGGCTGGACGTCGACGTTCTCCGAGGCGCTGATCGGGTATGCAGCCCGCCGACGCGACGTGGTCGCGATCACCGCGGCGATGCCCGGCCCCACGGGTCTGACCGCATTCCGCCAACGCTTCCCGGACCGGTTCTTCGACGTGGGCATCGCCGAACAGCATGCGATGACGTCGGCGGCCGGGCTGGCGATGGGCGGCCTGCATCCCGTCGTCGCGGTCTACTCGACCTTCCTGAACCGCGCGTTCGACCAGGTCATCATGGATGTGGCGCTGCACAAGCTGCCCGTGACGATGGTGTTGGACCGCTCGGGGATCACCGGCCCCGATGGCGCCAGCCACAACGGCATGTGGGACCTGTCGATACTGGGCATCGTGCCCGGCATGCGGGTGGCCGCACCGCGTGACGGAGTCCGGCTACGCGAGGAACTCGGCGAAGCCCTCGACGTCAACGACGGCCCCACCGCCATCCGGTTCCCGAAAGGCGATGTCGGCGAGGACATTCCGGCTCTCGAACGGCGTGACGGCGTCGACGTGCTAGCCGTGCCGGCCGACGGGCTCACCGGCGACGTGCTGCTGGTGGCGGTCGGGCCGTTCGCGTCGATGGCGCTGGCGGTCGCCGAACTGCTGCGCAACCAAGGCATCGGTGTAACGGTCGTCGACCCGCGCTGGGTGCTGCCGGTGCCCGAGCCGATCACCGCCCTGGCCCGCGAACACAAGCTCGTCGTCACGCTCGAGGACAACGGCGTCAACGGCGGCGTCGGGTCTGCGGTCTCGGCGGCGTTGCGCCGCGCCGAGATCGACGTACCGTGTCGCGATGTCGGGCTGCCGCAGGAGTTCTTCGCGCACGCCTCCCGCGGCGAGGTGTTCGCCGAGGTCGGCCTGACCGATCGCACCGTGGCCCGCCAGATCACCGGCTGGGTCGCGGCTCAGGGTGCCTCCGTCAGCGAAGCCGAGGTCAGCGAGCGACTCGACTAGCGGTCGCCCCCGCCCGCCCGCCTGGCCTCGCCTCGCCTCGCCGAGTGGGCGGTTTCATCCGCGACGCGCCGGTCGGACGGTATGAAATCGCACAGCCGCGGCGATAGCTAGTCCTTGTCGGCGAGCTCGGCGGCTTCGTCGGAGACGCCGTGGCGTTGCACGCGCAGCACGAAGATCGCCAGCGACAACACCAGCACCAAGCCGCCGAGCACGCCCACCTGGACGATCGCACGGGCGAACTCGGGGCCGTTGGACAGCAGCTTCGCCGCCTCGACCGAGAGCACGACGATCTCCTTGATGCACGCCAGGATGCCGACAATCAGGAACGGCTCGGCGACGATCTCGTGCGAGCGCAGCGACGTCCGCACCGCATAGAGCAGTTCGACGAAGATGAAGATCAGCAGCAGGCCGTCGAGCACCTCGAGCATGATCGTGCTGGCGGGTGTATGCGCAGGCGCAGCAGCACATTGACCTGGGCGACCAACAGCGCCACCGACCCGGCGAGCAGGACGGTCGCGATGGCCCAGTAGACCGCGTCCTCGGCGAGGCTCAGCACCCGGTCGGCGAAACGCTGCCGATCCTCTTCGTTCTCGGTCTCCTCCTGCTCCGCCATTCGCCAACGCTAAGCCGTCTCCAGCGCCACCGACGCAAAATGCTCGACACGCTTAGGCTGCGGTCATGGATGCCGAGCTGGAGCGCTGGAAGGCCGCGGGCCGCTACTTCGATTACCTGGGATTCGAGATCTTCTACCGGATCGACGGCCCGCCGCTGGGGGAGGCTCCGACGCTACTGGCCATTCACGGCTATCCGTTCAACTCGTGGGACTGGTCGCTGATCTGGCCGACGCTGACCGATCGATTCACCGTCATCGCCCCGGACATGATCGGAATGGGCTTCTCGGCGAAACCGGTCGCTTACGAATACTCGGTGGGCGACCACGCTGACGTCCACGAGGCGCTGCTGGAACACCTGAACGTCAAGCGGTGCCACGTGCTGGCGCACGACCTCGGCGACTCGGTCGGACAAGAACTGCTGGCCCGCAGCGAATTCGGCCAGCAGTCGTACGGGTCGGTGCGCTATGAGTCGATCACCTGGCTGAACGGCGGGCTGTTCAACGAGGCCTACACGCCGCGCACCATGCAAAAGCTCATGTCGGGAACGCCGTTGGGCGACTTGATGAGTCCTCTGCAGGGACGCAGTTCGCTCTCGCGCAAGATGCTGGACCGGACGCTCGACGAAATGTTCGGGCCGAACACGAAGCCCTCACGCGAGCTGATGGAGCGCTTCCACGAGATTCTGGAATACAACGACGGTAAACGCGTGCTGCACAAGGTTGGTCGTTTCTTGGGCGACCGCTACACGCACCGCAACCGGTGGGTGCGCGCCATGCGCCGAACCGCGGTGCCCATGCGGCTGATCGACGGACCCGTCGACCCGAACTCCGGCGCTCACATGGCGCGCCGCTACGCCGAAGTGATCCCTGGCGCCGACGTGGTGATGCTCGCCGACGACATCGGACACTGGCCGCAACTCGAGGCGCCCGAGGAAGTGCTGCGGCACTTCCTGGTTCACATCGAGAAGGTGACCACCTAGCTCTCGGCGGACTGCCGCTCGGCAAGCTGAGCGTCGGCCTTGGCCAGCGCCTCGGTGAGCGGAGACACCGTCAGCTCGCGTTGCCATGGCCGCGCACCGGCGTCGCGCAGAAACGCCTCGATCACGCTCGCCCTGTCGTCGACGGGCTCCCAGTCCCAACACAACCGGCGCACGGTATCGGGGGAGAGCAGATTCTCGGTCGGCACGGAAACCCGTTGCGACACTTCGGTGAGCGCGGCGCGCACCGCATCGAGTCGGGCGGCGGCTTCGGGTTTGCGCCTGGCCCACCGGGACGCGGGCGGAGGACCGTTCGCCGGCTCCTGCGATGACGGCAAGTCCCGCGTGGTGCGGGCCCGCGCGAGCGCGTCGAGCCACACCTTGGCGCTGCGACGCTGCCGGTTACCGCCGAAGATCGGCAGCGCCGTCAGCTTTTCGACGGTGTCGGGATCGGCGGTGGCGGCGTTGATGATGGCCGAGTCCGGCAGGATTCGGCCGGGCGCGATGTCGCGGCGCTGAGCGATGTGGTCGCGGGTGGTCCACAGTTCGCGCACCGCGGCGAGGGCGCGAGCGTCGCGAATCTTGTGGATTCCCGACGTGCGTCGCCAGCGGTCCCGGCGGGTCGGCGTCGCCTCGTACTTCCTGAGGTGCTCGAATTCCTGTGCCGCCCACTCGGTTTTACCTTGGTCCTCGAGTACCGCGGCGACGGCTTCGCGGAGGTCGACGAGCACCTCGACATCGAGTGCGGCGTAGTTGAGCCACTCGTCGGGCAGCGGTCGCTTGGACCAGTCGGCTGCGCCGTGCCCCTTCATCAGCTGTAGACCGAGCAGCCGCTGTACCATCGCGGCGAGGTTGACCTTGTCGTAGCCGGCGAGTCGGCCCGCCAACTCCGTGTCGTACAGGCTGACCGGCCGGATGCCCAGTTCGGCCAGACACGGCAGATCCTGGTCGGCGGCGTGCAGCACCCACTCGTCGGTGGCCAGCACCTCGGCCACGGGTGCCAGCGCCTCGACGGGGTCGGCGCCGTGGCTCACCGGATCGATCAACACGGTGCCGGCGCCTTCGCGTCGAATCTGCACGAGGTAGGCACGGTTGGAGTAGCGGAACCCCGAGGCGCGTTCGGCGTCGACGGCGAACGCGCCGTGGCCAGAGGCCAGTAGCTCGGCGGCCCTGCGGATTTCACTGACACTGGTCGACAGCGCGGGGACGCCGTCGCGGGGCGCCAGCAGCGGGGTCGCGTCCGGCTCGGCCTGCTCGGGCGCGGCCGCCTCGGGGACGGCCTCTTCGGGATCGGGCATCGTCAAGCGCGGGTGCGGGAGCCGAGGTCGGTGACGCCCTGCGGCGGCAGCCCGGCGGCATGCTCGAGCACCTCACAGAACGCCTCGACGTGCGGGCCCAACTCGAGCGTCGTCGCCGTCCATGAGGCACGCAGTTCCAACTGGTGGGCCCGGGGCGGGCCGGAGATGTCGCCATAGCGCACCGACGTGGTGGCGGTGACGGTGCCGCCCAGGGCGGTGACGTGCTCGTCGCGTTCCCCAAGGGCATCGACGAGCCAGCTCCACGCGACCTCGGGCAGCAGCGGGTCGACGGCTTCGCTGGAGTCCAGATCGGCCTGGATGTAGGCGACCAGCCGCATGGTGCCGTCCCAGGCGTCGGCGCCCTCGGGATCGTGCAGCAGGATCAGGCGGCCGAATGCGTCACCCTCGGAGCGTTCCGGCACGATCGCCGTCTCGGGATGGCGGACCTCGGCGCCCAGCGCATAACTGAACGGCGCCAGCCGCTGCGGCGGGCGGATCGGGCCGAGCTCGATTTCCGGTCGGACGGTGGTGGCATTCATCGCCGCCACCGCTTCGCGGAACTGAGCCGGTTCGGCGGTGGTCACGACGTTTGACGCTAGCCCATTCGAGCAGGTCTGTGCGCGTGGCGCGCCGATCTTGTCGGGTGCTGGTCCGGTCGAGGCCAGGCGGGCGCCGCGCGGTCCGCATGGCAGCATTGAGAGCGATGAACACGCGCCGTGAGCTGCCCGACTCGCCCTATTTGGCCGCCGCCAGCGGCCGCAAGCCCGGCCGCGTGCCGGTGTGGTTCATGCGGCAGGCGGGCCGTTCGCTGCCCGAGTACCGCGCGTTGCGGGCGAAGAACACGATGATGCAGGCCTGCTTCGATGCCGAGCTGATCACCGAGATCACCCTGCAGCCGATCCGCAGGCACGGCGTCGACGCCGCGATCCTGTTCTCCGACATCGTGGTGCCCTTGCGAGCCTCGGGGATCGCCCTCGACATCGTTCCCGACGTCGGCCCGGTGATCGAACACCCGATTCGCACCGCCGCCGATGTCGCCGCAATGAGACCGCTGGAGCGTGGGCAGGTCGCGCCGGTGTCGGAGGCCGTCGGGGCGTTGGTGTCCGAGCTCGGCGACGTGCCGTTGATCGGCTTCGCGGGCGCGCCGTTCACGCTGGCGTCCTATTTGGTCGAGGGCGGGCCGAGCCGCAACCACGAGCGGACCAAGGCGATGATGCTCGGCGAGCCCGACACCTGGCACGCGTTGATGACCGCGCTGACCGATGTGACGATCGCGTTCCTGCAGGTTCAGGTGGACGCCGGTGTTGATGCGATCCAGGTGTTCGACTCGTGGGCCGGGACGCTGTCGCTGGCCGATTACCGCAGCTACGTGCTGCCGCACAGCACCCGGGTGTTCGCGACGCTGGCCGCCGCCGGAGTGCCGATGACCCACTTCGGCGTCGGTACCGCCGAGTTGCTGGGCGCGATGTCACAGGCGGCGTCCGGGCACGGCGCCCCGGCCGTGGTCGGGGTCGACTGGCGCACGTCGCTGTCCGACGCCGCCGCCCGGGTGGTCCCGGGGACGGCGTTGCAGGGCAACCTGGACCCGGTGGTGTTGCTGGCCGGCCTGCCGGTGGCCGAACGCGCGGCGCGTGCGGTCGTCGACGACGGCAGGCGGGCGGTCGACGCCGGAGCCGCCGGGCATGTGTTCAACCTCGGGCACGGCGTGCTCCCGGCCACCGACCCCGAGGTGATCACCGAAGTGGTGGCATTGGTGCATTCGCTGTGAGTGCATCGTATTGCGTTGTCGGCGGAGGGATTTCGGGTCTCGTCGCCGCGTATCGACTACGCGTCGCGGCGGGTCCCGACGCGACGATCACGCTGTTCGACCCCGCCGACCGGCCGGGTGGCGTGCTGCGCACCGAGCGGATCGGCGGCCAACCGATGGACGTCGGCGCCGAGGCGTTCGTCGCACGGCGGCCTGAAGTCCCCGCGTTGCTGGCCGAATTGGGCCTGGCGAACCGACAGATCGGCACGACCGGCGCGCGACCGCTCATCTACAGCCAGGCCAGGCTGCATCCGCTTCCCGCGGGCACGTTGCAGGGCATCCCGGCGCAGCCGTCGGCGCTGGCCGGGCTGGTGGACGACGCGACGATCGCCTGGATGCACGGCGAACCCGGTCGCCCGTTCGCGTGGCGCCCCGGTGCCGATCCGTCGGTTGCCGAGCTGGTCGGCGATCGGTTCGGTGAGCAGGTGGTCACCCGTTCGGTCGAACCCCTGCTCGCCGGTGTCTACGCGGGCAACGCCGCGACGATCGGAGTTCGATCGGCGGTGCCGACGCTGGCTGTCGCCCTGGACCGCGGCGCGAGAAGCCTCACCGACGCCGTCCGCGAGGCCGCGCCGCCGCCGGTCACCGGGTCGGTGTTCGGCGCCGTAGACGGCGGCTACCGGGTGCTGGTCGACGAGCTTGTCCGGCGCGCCGGTGCGCAGTGGCGGCAGGTCACGATCGAAGGGCTGCACCGCGACGCTCGAGGCTGGGAGCTCGTCGACGACGAAGGGGTCCGCCACCACGCCGACGCGGTGGTGCTCGCGGTGCCGGCACCTCGGCTGGCGCGGCTGGTAGCGGAGGTGGCTCCCCGAAGCGCCGCCGCGGCCCAGCGCATTCCGGTGGCGTCGTCGGCGTTGGTGGCGCTGGCGCTGCCGGGCGGTACGCCGCTGCCGCAGCAGTCCGGGGTGTTGGTGGCCGGCGGCGAACGCCTGTGGTCGAAAGCGGTCACGCTGACGTCGCGCAAGTGGGGTCAGCGCGGCAGCGTCGAGTTGGTCCGGTTTTCGTTCGGGAGGTCCGGCGACAACCTGGCCCGCAGCGTGGGCGACGATCAGCTGCTCGACTGGGCGGCCGAGGATCTCGCCACTGTCTTCGGGGTCAGGACGGAGCCGGTGGATTACCACGTGCAGCGGTGGATCGACGCGATGCCGCAATACGGACCCGGTCACGGCGCGCTGGTCGCCGAATTGCGCTCGGGGCTGCCGCCGACGATCGCGGTTGCGGGCGGGTTCCTGGACGGGATCGGTGTTCCGGCGTGTGTGTCGGCGGCCACCAGGGCGGTGGCGTCGCTGGTCACCGCGCGCGTGGCACGATAGAGCCATGGCCAAGCTCGACTACGACGCGCTCAACTCCACCCTCCGCTACCTGATGTTCTCGGTGTTCGCCGTGCGGCCCGGGGAACTGGGAGAGGAGCGCGGCGCGGTCGCCGACGAGACCGCGACGTTCCTCAAGCAGCAGGAGGAGCGCGGCGTCGTGGTGCGCGGCCTGTACGACATCGCCGGGATGCGCGCCGACGCCGACTTCATGATCTGGACACACGCCGACAACGTCGAGGCCCTGCAGGCCACCTACGCCGACTTCCGTCGCACCACCGCCCTGGGCCGCGCCAGCAATCCGGTGTGGAGCAACGTCGCGTTGCACCGGCCCGCGGAGTTCAACAAGAGCCACATCCCGGCGTTCCTGGCGGGCGAGGAGCCGGGGAACTACATCTGCGTGTATCCGTTCGTCCGGTCGCTGGACTGGTATCTGCTGCCCGACGAGGAGCGCCGTCGCATGCTCTCCGAGCACGGCATGGCGGCGCGTGGCTACAAGGACGTTCGGGCCAACACCGTCCCGGCGTTCGCGTTGGGCGACTACGAGTGGATCCTGGCGTTCGAGGCGCCCGAGCTGCACCGCATCGTCGACCTGATGCGGGACCTGCGCGCCACGGATGCGCGGCGGCATGTCCGCGAGGAGACGCCGTTCTTCACCGGCCCGCGCATCAGTGCGGAGCAGTTGATCGATCGCCTGCCGTAACCGGCGTCGCTCGGTCATCATTGACCGATGAGGACTCAGGTACTGCTCGCTGCTGCGCTGTCGATCGGCGCTCTGGGCGCAGCGCCCACCGGCTTTGCGCAACCGGCGGACAGCGAGAAGTGCGCACCGCGCTTCGGGCAGGTCATCGACATCACGGCCGGCGACATCGACTGCATCACGGCGTCTGACTACGCCGTCCAGTACAACCTGAACGGCGACAAGTACCAGGTCATCGGCCCGTTCACGTGTTATTCGGGTAACGCGATGACGGCGCCGCTGCTGTTCCAGTGTGTCGCCGACACCGAGGACCGCGCCGAGTTCGCCGTCTACCCGGCGTAGCTTCTCTGCGCCTGCGCGCCGAAATGGCATTCCAGCAGAACTTTTTCGAGTGAAGCCCTGCTGGAATGCAATTCGCGTCAGGAGGTCGGCTTGAGCCGCAGCGAGATCGAGTTGATGCAGTAGCGCTGGTCGGTCGGAGTGGGGTAGCCCTCGCCCTCGAAGACGTGGCCGAGGTGGCTGTGGCAGTTGGCACAGAGCACCTCGACGCGGCGCATGCCCAGCGAGTCGTCGGACCGCAGGATGACGGCGTCGGAGTCGGCCGGATCGAAGAACGACGGCCAGCCGCAGTGCGATTCGAACTTCTCGGTGCTGCGGAACAGCTCGGCCCCGCAGGCGCGGCACTCGTAGATGCCCTCGGTCTTGGTGTCGGTGTACTCGCCGGTGAAGGGACGCTCGGTGCCGGCCTCGCGCAGGACGTGGAACTCCTCGGGGGTCAGCTTCTGGCGCCACTCGTCATCGGTCAGCTGCAGTTTGGGAGCCGGTGTGGTCATGTCACCACGTTACTAGTGCCGGTACGACGGACCATGTCGTCGGCGTAGGCGAACGCGGCGTCCTCGTCGTCGATGTCGAACTCGCACAGATGCCTGGTGCGTCCATCGCGGAACTCGCCGACGATGAGGCGGGTCCACTCGTATCGTTCACCGTCGTGGCCCGTGGCCTCACGCTCATGACGAGTCACCGCCACCGTCGGTGATACCCAGACTTCCGCCGAATGCCATGAACGCATCGAGGCGACCATTGCGCACAGGTCCTCGTAGCTGGCGCGAAGATCGGTGATCGAGCGGTCGGGGAAGCCGGATCGTGAGTGACTGACGGCGTGCATGTCCGGCGTGGCCATCTCTCCGAAGACGGTGTCCCATTCGCGTCGGTTGATGGCCATCAGGTATTTGGCGATATGCGCAGCGCCCTCGGCGACGGCCGCTCCTTCGCCGGTGCAGTACCGCCGCGTGAGTTCAAGGTAGGCGCCTTCGAAGTCGTCCTCGTCGAAGCGGCCGTGGTAGACGATGCGTCCGGCGTCGTCGACCTCGTGGACCATCAGATAGCGAACCTCGAAGCCATCCTCGTTGGACCAATGCATCGAACCCAGGGTCACTGATTCACCGCGCACAGCCAATGTGTGGCTCTCGAATGTGGAGTAATCCTCGAGGAGCCGCTCCAGGGCCGCACGTGTATCCCCGAGAGGATTTCCGCCCAGTCGTCGACGGTCGTCGTAGACGAAGGGGTCTGCGAATAGTGCTGCAGCGGCATCGACTTCTCGTGCTTGCATCGTCTTCCACAGGCCGTCCGAGGTTCTGGTCGCTCGATTCGTCACCGCGAGTCGACCGGCCGTGGCGCGAACCAGCTCCTCCGCGTAGGCGAACGCGGCTTCCTCGTCGTCGATGTCGAATCGACAGACGAGCGCGGCGCGCCCATCGCGAATCTCAGCGACGTCGATGCTGGACCACGTGTATTGCTCGCCGTCCTTGCCGACGGCTTGCCTTTCATTTCGAGCGACGACACAGTCTGACGACAGCCAACATTCGGAAACGTTCCACTGACGAATCGAAGTCATCATCGACCTCAAGTCCTCGAGGCTCGCTCGGAGTTCGGCCGCTGAGCGGTCCGGGAATGCTGTGCTGGAACGGTTTTCGATCCGGAAGTCGCGGGACGTGAGTTCTCCGAACGCTCGGTCGAAATCACCGGAATTCAGCGCAACTACCCACTCGGCGGCGAGTGTCACTGACTGGGCGACAGCTGCGCCTTCGTCACCGCAATAGCGGCGGGTGAGCTCCAGATAGGCGCCCTCGAAATCGTCCTCGTCAAAGCGGCCGTAGTAACAGATGCGCCCGTCGTCGCCGACTTCGAGCACATGCAGATAGCGCGTTTCGTAGCCGGCATCGTTGGACCAACGAGTATGGGAAAGCTGCAGTGCGTCACCGCGCACCGCCAAGGTCTTACCCTCAAAGTTCGTGTATTGATCAAGGATTGCCTCGCATGCTGCGCGGACGCTGGCGGGCGGATCGCCGCCGATCGCCCATTGATCGTCGTAGATGTAGTCCTCAGTGAATAGACGTGCGGCGCACTCGGCGTCGCCCGCGCGCAATGCCTCTCCCAACGCGTAGCGCGTTCGGCTGGCAAGGTTCTCGACCGCAAGCCGACTCGCGGCGGCGCGCACCTTCTCCTCCGCGTAGGCGAATGCCGCGTCCTCGTCGTTGACATCGAACTCGCACGCCACCCGCATGCGGCCGTTACGGATCTCGCAGACCATCAACCTCGTCCACGCATACACTTCGCCGTCGTCGCCTACCGCTTCTCTCTCTTGACGCGAAACGGTCCAGTTCGACGTCACGTGCCTCGTTACCGAGTTCCAGGTTCGGGCGGAAGCGACCATACTGCGCAACTGCTCAATACTCGAGCGAAATTCGGCGACTGAGCGATCCGGAAATGCTGAGGCAGAGCGGTTCTCGAGGCGCATGTCCGGCGCTGTCAGCTCTCCAAACAGCCGGTCGAAATCGCCTGTATTCATGGCAACGACGTAATCGGTGCCCACTGCGCCATCCTGGGCGTAGGCTGCTCCTTCTCCTGAGTAGTACCGCCGCTCGAGTTCGCGGTAGGCGCCCGCGAAGTCGTCCTCGTCGAAGCGACCGTGATACAGAATCCGTCCGGCGTCATCGACCTGGTGAACGGTCAGGTAGCGAACCTCGAAACCGTCGTCCTTCGACCACCGGGTCCAGCCAAGGTGGAGTCGCTCGCCGCGTACCGCGAGCGTGCGTATCTCGAAAAACGTGTAGTCCTCGAGGATGCGTGCGAGTGCTGTGCGCGTATCTCCGACCGGGTTGCCGTATAGGCGGCGATGATCGCCGTAAGCGAATGAATCGGCGGCGAGCTCGGCAGCGGCATCGGTATCGCGCACTCGCATTAGCCGCCAGAGGTTTTCGACGGTTCGGGTCGCCAGATTGCTCACTGTGAGCCTGCTGTTGGGTGTTCGCACTAGCTCTTCGGCGTAGGCGAATGCAGCGTCCTCGTCGTCGGGTTCGAAAATGCACATCGACGCCATTCGCCCGTCGCGGACTTCGAAGACCATCAAACGCGTCCACGAGTAGCGCTCACCGTCGTGTCCGATCGCCTCGCGCTCGTGACGCCCGACGCATACATTCGATGAGAGCCAATGCGTTGCCGAATGCCATTGCCGCACCGACGCAACCAATGCATCGAGATCTTCGACGGTGGCACGTAGCTCCGCGCCCGAGCGATCAGGGAAGATCGATCGTGAGTGGTTCTGGACGTGCAGATCGTCAACACTGAGATCGTCGAAGAGGCGGTCCAGATCGCGGTTGTTGAGGGCCGTCGCGTACTCGATGGTTACGGCGCCCGCCTCGGCGAACGCGGCGCCCTCGCCTGCAAAGTAGCGGGTCTCCAGCTTGCGGTACGCCGTGACGAAATCATCTTCGTCATAACTGGCCTGCAGCGCGATCCGTCCGTCGGTGTCGAGTTCGATGACGACGAGACGAGAGGTCTCGTTTCCGGCGTCGTCAAACCACCGGGTATGTGCCAACTGAAGCCGTTCCCCGCGGACAGCCAGCACACGAGCGCCGAAGTGGTTGTAGTGTACGAACATTCGTTGCAGGGCGGTCCTGAGCCCGACAGGGTCTGTCACGGGCTCACCGCTGAACCGCCGGTGATCGACGTAGACAAAGTGCTCGGAGAAATTGGCGACGGCGGTATCGACATCCCCGCTCTCGCTCGCATGGAGGACTCGACGGCCCACCTCGCAGGCGTGATTTGTCAGCGCCAGCCGACTCGTGGCCGCCCGGACCCGCTCTTCGGCGTAGGCAAAGGCGGCGTCTTCGTCATCGAGGTCGAAAATGCACGTCCACGCGAGGCGCTGATCATCAACACCGGCGACAGTGATGAAACTCCAAACGTACATTTCGCCGTCACGACCGACTGCTTCACGTTCCAAGCGGCCGACGACGACACTCGATGACAGCCAGCGCATCGCCGAGTGCCAGGACTGTACGGACTCGACCATCGCCTGGAGCTCTTCGCGGCTGGCCCGGAATTCGGCCGCAGACCGATCCGGTAGGACCGACCGTGAACGGTTTTCGATTCGCACGTCGGCGCTGGCGAGTTCGCCGAAGACTCGGTCGAAGTCGCCCCGGTTCTCGGCGCAGGCATACTCGGTGAGGACGGTGATTCCCTCGGCGTAGGCAGCGCCTTCACCGACTTTGAAGCGCTGTTCCAGCTCTCGATAGGCGCCTTCGAAGTCGTCGCCGTCGAAGCGGCAGTCGTAGACGCACAAGTTATCGTCACCGATTTCCGAAACATGAAGCTGTGTCGTCTCATTACCCGCCTCGTCCGACCATTGGCTGCGGCTCATCGCCAACCTGTCTCCCCGCACCGCGAGCACGCGGACGTCGAACCGGCTGTATTGATTGAGAACCCGGCGGATCGCTGCGCGTATCGCGTCATGTCCGGCGACCGGGCCGCCGCTCAAACGCCGTCGATCGACGTAGACGAAGGCATCGGCGTAGGTGGCCACAAGGCCCTCGACATCGTGACTCCGCAATGCTTGCCAGCCGGCTTCAACGACATCAGCGGCTCTATTAGTGACTGCCAGTCGGCTGCTCGCGGCGCGCGCCCGCTCTTCGGCGTACGCGAACGCGGCCTCTTCATCCTCGATGTCGAATTGGCACAGCGCCGTGATCCGGTCGTTCCTGATTTCGCCGGCCAGGAGGAAAGCCCACGCGTACGTCTCGCCGTCGTGTCCGATCGCCTCGCGTTCGATACGGCTGACGCTCCAGTGCGGTGAGACCCAGCAGACCGCCGAAGGCCATATTCGCGACGACGAGACCATCGCGTCCAAGTAACCCCAGCTGGACCGCAGGTCGCTGGCTGAACGATCAGGAAACGCTGAGCGTGAACGGTTCTCGATACGCATCTGTGGCGCGGCGAGGTCGCTGAACACTCGGTCATACTCCCCACGGTTGAGGGCGGCGAATATTGCTACCGATACCGATTCGCCCTCGGCGAACGCTGCGCCCTCTCCTGCGTAGTACCTTCGCTCGAGTTCACCCAGTGCGCTCTCAAAGTCGTGCTCGTCGAAGCGGATGAAATGCGCGATCCGACCGGTGTCGTCGATCTCGAGCACGTTGAGCGTCGTGGATTCGTTGCCGCTGTCATCCCACATGCGTATCCGGCGCAGATCCAACCGTTCGCCTCGCACCGCCAACGTGGTCAGTTCGCTGTGATGGTATTGCTCGAGCACACGCCCCATACCCTCGTGCAGCTGCGCGATTCCCTCCAATGGGTCACCGCTCAACTGTCGCCGATCTTCCACGACGACCTGATCGGAGAGGTGCGCCACCGCGGCGTCGACGTCGTGGGCATGCATTCCCCGCCACGAAGCATTAGCGACGTCACTGGCTCGGTTCGCGACTGCGAGTCGGCTACTGCTGGCCCGAATTCGCTCCTCGGCGTATGCGAACGCTGCGTCCTCGGCATCGAGGTCAAAGCGACACGCGGAGGCAACCCGGCCGTCGCGAATCTCGCAGACATCGAGCCATGTCCACGTATACGGTTCACCGTCGCGACCAACCGCTTGGCGTTCGAAACGGAAGATGGCCACTCTCGGTGACAACCAGCGCACGGCCGCCTCCCAAGACCGGGCTGAAACCACCGCGGCGTCGAAGTCTTCAAACGAGCTTCTGACATCCGTTGCGGTGCGATGGCCGAAGACAGAGCTCGACCGGTTCTCGAGGCGATAGGAGGGAGAAGTCAGCTCATCGATCAGTCGGTCGTAGTCGCGATGATTGAGTGCGGTGATCCACTCCGTCGTTACTGCCCCCGCTTCCGCGTAAGCTGCGCCTTCTCCTGTGTAGTAGCGACGTTCAAGCTCTCGATACGCGCTCGTGAAGTCGTCCACGTCGAAGCGGCCGTCGTAGACGATCTGACCGGCGTCGTTCACCTCGGCGACATGCAGATACTCCGTCGCGTTTCCGGACCCATCGGTCCAACGACTCTCGGCCATGAAGAGGCGATTGCCGCGAGCGGCCAACACCGGAACGTCGAATTGTCCGTACTGATCGCAGATTCGTGTGACGGCGGCCCGCATTGCGTCGCGTCCGACAATCGGCGCACCGTTGAGTCGTCGTCGATCGTCGTAAACGTAGTCATCCGCGTAGGCTGCGACGACGCCGTCGACATCGTGCGACCTCAGGGCTTCGACGAATCGCGGCAACAACCGGCATGCCTGGTTTTGAACCGCGAGTCGACTGGTGGCTGCCCGCACTCGCTCCTGGGCGTAAGCGAACGCAACTGCCTCATCGTCGGTTTCAAACTGACATATCGAAACCAATCGACCGTCCCGGATCTCGGCTACCTGAAGGCTGACCCACTCGTAGTTCTCACCGTCCGCTCCCTCAGCTTCTCGCGCGAAGCGGAAAGCCAACCAGTTCGGTGTCAGCCACTCGACGGCGGAGATCCAGATGCGGGACCAGGCGACGATCGCGTCGAGTTCCTCCAAGGTTCCGCGAAATTCCATGGCTGAAAGCTCGGGGTGTGCGGCGTGGGAACGATTCTCGAGCCGGAAGGTCGGAACAAGGAGTTCGCCGAAGGTTCGGTCGTAATCCTTCCGGTTCAGCGCGGTGACGACTTCCGTTGCTACGGCTGCAGCTTCAGCGTGGGCCGAACCGTCCCCAGCGTAAAATCGCCGCTCGAGCTCGAGATATGCGCCTTCGAAGTCATCCTCGTCGAAGCGGATGTGATACAGGATGCGCCCGTCGTCACCGGTTTCATTCACGTACAGCGTGGTTGCCACATTCCCGTCGTCATCGGCCCAGCGGCTCCAAAGCAGATGCAAATGACGGCCCCGGACCGCGAGAACGCGGAACTCGAACTGCGCGTACTGCTGGGAGACTCGCTCTAGCGCAGTCCGCATGGCGTCCAACCCGACAACAGGGTCGCCGCTCAGTCGCCGCCGGTCGTCGTACACGAAGTCTTCCGAGAACCAAGCGAGGGCGCGGTCGAAGTCATGTTCGTTGGTCGCCTGGATGAACATGGGCAGCAGTCGGCAGGAGTCGTTGTCGGCCGTGAGCCGGCTGGCCGTCGAGGGCGCACTTTCCCCGACACGGCCGAGGGCTGCCCGGGCGGACTCCTCCGGTTTCGCGACAACGGGTTCGTCAACGAGGCCGACCGAGATCGACGCCTCCTTCGCCGCGTAGAGCACGCGGGCATCCTCGCGGGCTGACCTGGCCCCCTTGATATCTCCTGCTGCATCTAGCACGCGGCTCAGTGCCAGGCAGGCCTCGGCATGGTCGAGCACGATGTCGGTCCCACTGGCGACCGCCACCGCATCCCGGGCCATTGCAGTCGCCTCATCGTGGCGTCCTTGCATCGCGAGGATCTCGGCCCGCACAGCGCGCCACGCGATCGCCGTCTTCAGGTTGTGACCGGCGAGGCGCTCACTTTCGGCCGCATAACGGTCGGCTTCGTCGATATGCCCCTGCGCGAGAACTGATCTCGCCAACAGGGCAGCGGCCAGACCTGCGTCGGCACCAGCACCCAACGCGTCGAGTCCTTCCAGAGCCGTCCGGAAGTGCGGTTCGGCAGCGAGAGGGTCGCCGCTCATCGACTCGATGATCCCAGCGAACAACTCCGTTTCCATGAGCCCGTGCCGCAGGCCCAGGTCGGCCACGATCTGGCGCGCCTCGCCGAGCATCTTGCGCGCCTTGTCCGGTCGACCGCGCAGGAGTTCCAGCACCGCCAGATGGCGCAACGACGTCGCCTCGAGAGACGGCGCGGCCGTCGTCATCCGTTGCATCCGAACCACGTCGAGGCACCGGCCGCCGGCCTTGGGTACCGGGCTCGGCCCCCACAGCGCGGCACCCGGCGCCGCACTCAACGCGGCGGTGATCTGTCGGTGGTCTCTACTCTGCCGAGCCGCGATCAGCGCCTCGAACAGGTCGACTTCGCCGTCGCCAACCCGTCCGAGACGCAGCCGCGCGCTCGCTCGGACGCGGTGCGCCTTGGCGAGTCCCGCGCGGTCCGCGCGACGGGTGAACTCGTCGATGGCGCCCTGGAGAAGCGCGTCGTATTCCAACAACCGGTTCGGGGCGGTGTACACGCCGAACTGGCATCGATAGCACGTCGCCCATGGGGCCAACGCGTCTCCGGCGATGCGCTCGAGATCCTCGACGAGGGCGGCGGCGGCGGTGACGTCGCCTGCGGACAGAAGTGCCTCGCACCCCGTCAACAGAAGCTCGGCGTGTACGGACTCGGCGCGCCGGCGAGCGCCGCCCCTCGTGCGGCCTGGGCGCCGGCGGAGACCAACTCGTCGCGGTCCAGTGCGCGTCGCGCGGATGCCGAGTAGTGGTGAGCGGCGCGCAGCGCGAGATCGCTCGTGTGCTCGTCGAGCGTGCCCAGTTCACGTCGATAGGTGTGTGCGGCCTCCAGATGGCGGGCGATCATCTCGTCAGCCTCGAACGCCACACTGGCGCCGCCCGATTCAACCCAGTCGGCAAGGCGCTCGTGCAGTTCTGCGCGCTCGGACTTCAATAGCCGCCGGTATGCGACGTCGCGGATCAGCACGTGATGGAAGCGCCAGACGGCCTCGTCGCCGACGTACGTACCCGTGGGTTGAGCGAGTTCGAGACGCCGAAGTCGATTGAGCGACAGCTTGATCGAGTCCGCGTGACCGCCGGCGAGCGCCCGAACCGTGCTAACGGAGAAGTCGCTGCCGATCACCGAGGCGATCTCGAGTATGCGTCGGTCACCGGTGTCCAGCCGTTCCAGTCGCGACGCGAGCAGGGCATGAATCGTCGGTGGAATGGTGATGGCCTCGACGTCGATGGTCAGTCGCCAGCCGTTCGTGTGCTCGACGAGAACGCCGTCGTGCGCGAGCATCCCGACGAATTCGCGGACGAACAGGGGATTGCCTCCCGTGGACGCGGGGAGGCGATGCAGCAGCTCGGGCGGCAGCTCGGTGGCGCCCAACACCTTGGCGGCGAGCTCGGCCGTCGCCCCGGCATCGAGGCCGTCGAGGTGGATGGTGTCGGCGACCCAGCGGCTGGCGGCGACGAGGTCGGGCCGGATCTCGCGCAGCTCGGGCCGGGCCAACGCCAACACGAGCACCGGCACGTCTTTGATCCACTCGACCACATGCTCGATGAAATCCAGCAGCAGGCTGTCGGCCCATTGAATGTCGTCGAGTGCGAACACAACTGGGCCCCTGAACGCCAGCACCTCGACGAACCTGCGCAGCGCCCAGAAGTTCTCTTCGACCGAGCCCGGTACGCCGGTCGCGAGGCCGTTGAGGTCGCGCAGCAGACGATCTCGCTCCGAGGTTCCTGCCGGGATGTCGGATTCCAGATCGCGGGCCCGCAATATCTCGACAATCGGCGCCAGCGCAACCGACCCCTCGACGGCGCACCGAGCTTGAACAACACGCGCATCAGTCTGGGCACCAAGGAATTCGGTGGCCAAACGGCTCTTGCCGACACCGGGGTCGCCGATGACGGTCACGAGCCGCGCCGCGCGCGCCGCGATCGCGTTGTCGAGGACGGCCTGAAGCCGCCGCACTTCTTGCGACCGACCGACAAACGGTGCGGCGTCCGCAACATCCGAATGCCCTCCGAGCCACTGGTACACCGCGACCGGTGCGTGACGGCCCTTCACCTGTACCTGCCCGAGCGATTCATAGCCGTATCGCCCGCGCGTCGCCCGCCAGGTCTCCTCGCCGACCACCACGCGGCCGCGCGGACACTCGGTCTCCAGGCGAGCACCGACATTCAAAGCGTCGCCCACCAGGTCGGCGTCACCCGCACCGACGACGACCTCGCCGGTGTTCACGGCGACCCGCAGCGCCAGCTCGGTGCGGTGCGTCTCGGCGACCTGGGCGGCCAGGTCGACGAACCGGTCCTGCAGCTCGACCGCGGCGTCGACGGCGCGCAGCGCATCCTCGGGACCTATTTCGGGAACACCCCAGACGGCCATGAAGCCGTCGCCGATGTACTTGGTGACACCCGCGCGGTGTCGCTGCGCGGTCGACCGCAGCAGTTGGTGGTAGCGGCCCATCACCTCGCGGGTTGTTTCGGCGTCGACCCGTTCCTCGAAGGTGGTCGAGCCGGCCAGATCGGCGAACAACACGGTTACCGTTTTGCGGACCGGACCCGCGATGGGCGGTTCCGTTGTGGGGGTGGCCAGTTCGTCAAGTGGAGCACCGCAGCCGCGGCAGAACCGAGCGGTCGCTCTCGCTTCCAGGCCGCACGTCGCGCACACCTGCGCGAGTGATCCGCCGCAGCCCTCGCAGAAGCGCGCATCCTCCTCGTTCGCCGTCCCGCAGGAGGCGCAGGTACGGCGGTTCTCGGCCATGGTCAGTCCGGTCCCAGGGAGAACGCGTCGTGGTCTTCCAGGGCCGCGACCGCGCGGCGGAACATCAAGCGGGCCAGTCGTGCATTGCGGTCGTTGACGATTTCGATTCGACCCTCGGCCATGACGGGATAGACGAAGCACCATGCGACGGCGATCCGGTAATCCCGGCGCAGTTGGTCTGCGGGGTAGTCGATTCCGTACTCGGCGAGACGCGTGCGATAACGGTTGAGCAACTCGTCCTCGCAGCCACGACGAATGTCGGGCGTGAGGCTCTGGCTGAGGAAGTAGCCGACGTCGTAGGCGCCGCGGCCTCTATTCGTGACTTGCCAGTCCAGAACTGTGAGCGGCGGATCCCCGGCACCCACGGCGAAGAACAACTGATCCAACCGGAGATCCCCGTGTAGGAAGGTCTGAGGTGCCCGGGAGACTTCAGCCAGGAACCACGGCATCAGCGTCGCGAACCGGTCGCCGTAGTCACGGACCGCCGGGGTCAGTTCCGAGCCCACGCGCTCGACGCATTTGGGCCAGGCGGCGTGGTAGTTGCTCATGATCACCTGGGGAAAGGGCGGGTCGCTGTGTTCCTTCAGCCATGGAAGCGACGCGAGGCGGTCGTTCTCCCACCAATAGGCGTGGTGGCGGGCGATGGCGTCGATGACGGTTTCAGCGTCGGGGACCGAGCAGCCGACGAGCTGGTCGACGTTGCGGAGCCGACCCAGATCCTCGAGTACCAGGACGAAATCGTGGGTGGCCTCGTCGATGGCCGCGAAGTACGGCCGTGCCGGCGGCAGCGGATTCGCCACGCCGATCTGCTGATAGAACCGGACCTCTCGTCGGTAGAACTCCAGGTCTTCGCACAGGTGGGTCCGCGCGGTCGTGTCCAGCGTCGGCAGCTTGACCACGACCGTGGGCGGTAGGTCAGGGTCGCCATCGAGATGGGCCCGATAGAGGCGGCCGAGAAGCCCATAGCCGATCCCGAACTGCTCGAGCTTGCGGACCCGCACGTCAGAGTCGAGAACCTCGCTCAACCATTCCGTCGTGATGGACTGCGGATCTACCGGGATTCTCGGCATTGGCGCCTCCCCAGTAGACCACCCCCGTGAGCGAAATCAATCGTACGAGATCAGACGCGTATCAGCACTGGTAATAGTCGTTCAGAGGCCAGCTCGGACCTTGCGTTGGCAAATACTGTCGGAGCCGTAAACCGAGCTCAGCTGATCGGCGGCGCGACAGGCCGCGCCGGTTCGGCCGCAGCGTCCGGGCCCGGCGACTTTTTCAGCCATGCCGGGTCGATCCCGTCGTCGAGTCGGCCCTCCGCCTTGGCGTCCAGGTAGCGGAAGTACAGCACCGAGAACACGACCACGAGCATCAGGCCCCAGCCGTAGGTGAACTTCATGTACTCGAGGAACCGGCCCGTCGTCGGCCAGTGTCCGAGCAACCAGCGGTCGGCGCTCATGAAGCCGTAGATCGCCAGCCACGCAGGCCAATTACGCAGCACCGAGTTTGGCAGCACCACCGTCATCAGGAACGGGAACAACATCATCGAGTAGTAGCCCTGTCCCAGCGACAGCACCAGGAATGAGGTGATCAGCAGCACGCCCGAGGACGTCGCCATCCAGAACAGCGGGTCGCGGGTCCGGTAGTACTTGTACAGCAGCCACAGCGAGATCACCGCGATCACCGCAAAGGCGATGCGCAACAACAGGATCAGCCACGTCGGCAGGCCGTAGTAGATACCGTTACCGGCGATCGAGCTGTTGAAGTAGTCGCGCGTGGTGAGGATGTAGGGCACCGTCCGCGTGACGAAGTTCATCGGGTCGCTGATCAACGGCCATGCCGCGGCGTTGAAAACCACCGGAACCGCGATCGCGGCCACCACCGCGCGCCATTGGCGATTCAGCAACGGCAGCAACAACAGCGGCGCCAGAAGCGGTTTGACCACCAACGTCAACCCGATCGCGACACCCGCCAACCATTGCTGGTTGCGCTTACCGTCAAGCAGCCAGCGGAAGAACAGCACCTCCGCCAGCAGGATGCACCCGTTGATGTTGCCGAAAACCAGTGTGTTGATCACGCTTTCGGTGCAGAACATCGCGGCCAGCAGGGCGGGCAGCGCGACCGAGCGGAAGCCGTAACCGAAGAGCCGCACCAGGAAGTAGGCGGCCAGCACGATCGCCACGGTGTTGAAGAAGATGAACCAGTACCGCGAAGCGTCGACGGGCAGGTAGCCGAACGGCGCCATCAACAGCGTCCCGCCCGGCGGATACAGATAGTGCGGGTCGACGTGGTTGAAGTGCTCGTTGTAGATGTCCCAGCCCATCTTGAAATTGACGACCGCCCGGTAGACGGGTCCGTAGTCGTCGGTGATGTAGCCGTTGGTCGCCAGCACGTAGCTGCGATGAATGATGAACAGGATCGCCAGCGGCCACAGGATCACCTTCAACACCGACGCAACGCTGGGCGGGGAGGTTCGGGGCCGGAAGGGCGTCGTCAACGAACTGGCCACAAGATCGCGCACGACCGCACGGTACCCGACCGCAGTCGAGGTCAGGCGTCAGGCAGGGCAGAACGTATCGGTGTCCGGCAGGTCGCCGCTGTCGAGGTAACCCAGGACCGGCGGCAGCGCGCACGGTGAGTAGATGGAGGCTCCGTGTCCGATGCCCTGCCACATCACCCGCCTGTTGGCCGAGCCGGCGTTGATCACCGTGGCCGCGACCGCGGCGACGCCCTCGTTGCCCACGATCGGGTCGTTCTGGGTGCCCAACAGCAGCACGGGGATCTTGAGGTTCTCGGGCTGCTGGGGGGTCGCACCGCTCGGCCAGTTCAGACAATCGACCAGGTTCAGCGCGCCGACCGTGCCGAACTGCGGATACAGCTTGTTCCATTCCACGACCAACTCGCGGACCCGATTCGGGGTGGGCCGGTTCAGCGAGTCGCTGCACCCGTTGACGAACTGACCGTCGGTGTTACGCAGGCTCTCGGCCCGCGCGATCAGCTCGGTGAACGGCGCGGGATCACCCGACTGCGCGGCCGCGATCGCGGTTGCCAGCGCATTACTCGACTCGATGCGGTCGCCGCGGGGGTAGGCCAGCGCGGTGGAGATCGCGTTGGTGACGGTCGCGACGGCAGAGCCGTTGGGGCCGCGACCCTGACGTGCGGCCGACAGCAGCGCGTCGACCGCTCCCTTCGGGTCCGGGCCCAACGCGCAGTTGCTCGCGGCGCACTGCGCGGCCCAGGCGGTCAATGCGGCCTGCTCGCCCTTGACCCGCTGCTCCATCGCCGCTTCCGCGGCGATACCCAGCGGCAGGGGGGAATCGAGCACCAGGCGCGCGACCTTGTTGGGGTGCGACCCGGCGTACGCGAGTGCCACCTGGGCGCCGTTTCCGACGCCCAGCAGTGCCAGTGCTGGCACGTCCCAGGTGCTGCGCAGCCGCTCGAGGTCCTCGGCGGCGTGGGAGTTGTCGTAAGCCGAATCGCCGGGGGCGATGGTGTCGGTGCAGCTGGTTGTCGCGGTCTGCACGATGGCCCCCAGATTCGCCACCGGGTCGTCGCCGGACTGGAACTGTGCCTGGTCGAGCATCTCTTGGCGGTCGAACAGGTCGCGGCAGTCCAGTGCGCCGGACATGCCCATGCCGCGGCGGTCGACGGCGACGATCGGGTGGCTATTGAGCACGTCGGTGCCCGCGCGCGACAGCCACACCGGCAGCTGCAGTGACGACGGCAGATCCGAGCCGGTGGTCATCACCACAGGACCGGCGTCTCCGGGGGTCTGCGGGCCGCGGGCGCGCACCACGCCGATGCTGAGCGAACCCGACGCGCCGTTGATCGGGTCGAGGTCGGCGTCATAGGTGGCGCAGTCCAGCGTCACACCCGGCACGGCGGGCACGGCGGCGTCGCTGAACACCCGCGAGGTGCAGTCCCGCCAGGCCAGGTCGTTTTTCGGTGCCTCGATGGCCGGCGGGCCCTCGGCGGGGTTGGTCGTTTGGGGCTCGCCCTGAGCACCCGCCCCGGAGTCGGTGGCGAAGCGGGGATTGGCGGCAAGACCCGGCGCGCACGCCGCGACGAACGCCACGACGGTCGCCAGGCTGACAAGCCGAACCAGCTGACCACGCCGATGCATGCCGACCACAGTACTGACCCGCGGCTCAGCCGAGCCGCACGTAGCGGGTGTAGAGATAGCCGTCGTCGTCGGTCAGGACATGCGCCGGGCGCATCCGCGTCAGCACCTCGCCGGGACCGGTCGCGATGCGCGGCGCCTTGCCGCCGACCAGGAACGGAGCCACCGTCAGACACAGCTCGTCGAGTAGATCGTTCTCGATCAGAAGGCTCAGGATCAGCGGGCCGCCCTCGGTGAGCACCCGCAACAGCTTGCGTTCGGCCAGCGCCTGCAACGCGGTCGCCGCATCGACCTCGTCGGGTCGAGGTCCCGACGCGTCGATCACCTCAGCCACCCCGCCGAGTCGTTTGCGGGTGGCGTCGCAGGCGGCGGTGCAGGTCAGGATCAGCGGCGGCACGTCGGTGCGGGCGAAGAACCGGGCGTCAGGGTCGAGCTCGCCGGATCGGGTGACGACGGCGATCGGCGGCACCTCCGCCTGGCCGCGCGCTTGCCGGGCGCCGCGCTGCGGGACGGGCACCTGCGCGCCGGAGTAGTTCTCGGTGCGCACGGTTTCGGCGCCGACGAGAATCACGTCGGCGGCGTAGCGCATCTGCTCGAAGACGCTGCGATCGCCGGCCCCTCCGAGCGTCGCGGTCTTCCCGCCGGCCGTCGCTCCGCCGTCGATGCTGGCGATCATGTTGCCGCGCACCCAGCACCTTCCCAGGTCGGCGGGGTAGGCGTAGAAGTCGGCCAGCCGCCCGTCGGTGCCGTCGATCCGGGTGCCGTCGGGCCCGAGCACTGTGAAGTGCGCCGCAGCGGCGGTATCGGACATGAAGATGATTGCAGCACGTCGATAGGGTGCGTGCATGGACGGGTCCGGCGCGGTGCAGCATCTGGTCGACCGCCACCCCGACGTCACACCGGACCGGCTGATCGCCCAACTTGTGCCGCCACCCACGTTCTCCGACGTCAGCTTCGACACCTACATCCCCGATCCCGCCGAACCCTCGCAGGCCGCGGCCGTGGACAAGTGTTTGCGGTTCTGCGATCAGGCGCAGCAGCGTCGCGCGGGTAAGAAGAAGCTGTTCGGTCGCCGCGAGGTGCTGCCCGGTGTCGGCCTGTATCTCGACGGGGGCTTCGGCGTCGGCAAGACACACCTGCTGGCCTCGTCGTACTACCGGCTGCCGGAACCCAAGGCGTTCGCCACCTTCGGCGAACTGACCCAATTGGCAAGCGTTTTCGGGTTCGTCGAGTGCATCGAATTGCTGGCCGACTACGTGGTGGTGTGCATCGACGAGTTCGAGCTCGACGACCCGGGCAATACGACGCTGATCTCTCGGTTGCTTTCGCAGCTTGTCGAGCGCGGGGTGTCGGTGGCCGCCACGTCGAACACACTGCCCGAACAACTGGGGGAGGGCCGGTTCGCAGCGCAGGACTTCTTGCGTGAGATCCACACTCTGGCAGCGATTTTCGAAACAGTTCGCATCGACGGGCCGGACTACCGCCACCGTGACCTGCCGCCCGCGCCCGAGCCGCTGAGGGACACCGAGGTCCGCGAGCGCGCCGCGCGGTCACCCGGCGCGACGCTCGACGACTTCGACGCGCTGTGCGCGCATCTGGCCACCATGCACCCCTCGCGCTACCTGACGTTGATCGAAGGTGTCGCGGCGGTCTACCTCACCGGAGTGCACACGGTCGACGACCAGAATGTGGCGCTGCGGCTGGTGTCGTTGACCGACCGGCTATACGACGCGGGGATCCCGGTCGTGGCGTCTGGCGCCAAGCTCGACACGCTGTTCAGCGACGAGATGCTGGCCGGCGGGTTCCGCAAGAAGTACCTGCGCGCGACGTCCCGGTTGCTCGCGCTGTCGCGGCCCCCCCTTTGATCGCGAACGTGGGTTACCCGCACGCTGTCGACGGCCGACACGTGCGTCGAGCCCACACTCGGCCCCCGCTACAGCGTCCGCACCATCACGTAGTCGTTCTCGACGGCCGCGCCCAACCGGAAGGTCTTGGTGCCGCTGACCGCGAAGCCGTGCTTGGCGTAGAACCGCTGCGCGCGCTGGTTCTGCTGGTTGACGCCCAGCCACACCACCGCGGCGCCCAGCCCCTCGGCCTCCTCTAGCCCCGCCTGCATCAACGCCGTGGCCACACCGCCGCCGTGGTGCTCGGGCAGCACATAGATCTTCGACACCTCGACCGCCGGCCGCGGCTCGACCGCGCGCTGAACGTCGGAATCATCGGGCACACCGCGAATCAACATGGCGTAGCCGGTGATTGACGGACCGGTCCGCGCGACGAGCACCACGCGGTCGGGGTCGACGAGGTAGTCGCGGAAGCGCGATTCCGACAGGTTCTCTGCGATGAACGCCGCGACGTTGTCGGGCGTCACCGCCGGGGGACAGGCAAGCGGAAACGTGCGGGCGGCGACGTCGGCGAGTTCAGGCAGGTCGGCTTCGACAGCCGCGGTGACCTCAATGCCCAACGGCGACTACACGTTCCACTGCGCCAGATGCTCGCCGGTGATCTTGTCGAGCAGCACCACGTTGGACACCAGGTCGCGGTAGCAGTCCCAGAACACCGCACCGCTGACCGTGGAGCCGGCGGGGGCGTTGGTCAGCTGCGCCTGCAGCGCGTCGGGAGCGTCGGTGTTTCGCGGTTCGTAGCTGTCGCCCGTCGGCGTCACACCGCGGAAGCTGTAGGTGATCGACTGCGCGTACGGGGTGGGCACCTGGACGGAATGCACGGTCACCCAAGCCCGCCAAACCTGCTGACGCGGGGGGCGCGGGGCATAGCCGAAGCCGGGTGGGATCGGCGACGGATCGATGCTGTGCACGGTGATGTCGGCGACCAAACCCTTGAACTTCACCTGCAACGTGTCGCCGAGCCTGCCGATCGGGGCGGTGACCGCCGACGCGGGCGCAGCGACAATCCCGGCGGCAGTCGCCATGGCGACCACGAGGAGCACGATCCAGCGACGCATCCCCGAATGATTGCACAAACTGAAACCTGTTACAGACGCTTCCAGGTCAGGATGTCCACAGCTCCAGGGCGAGTTCCCTCAGGCGGCCTCGAGGCTGAGCAGCGTCGACTTCGCGTGCGGGCCGCCGACGTACTGTCCGGGCGAGCCGTCCGAGCGCACAACGCGATGGCAGGGAATCACCACGGGCAGGGGATTGTGGGCGCACGCGCTGCCCACCGCGCGCACCGCGCGGGGGTTGCCGACGGCGGCGGCGACGTTCGCGTAGCTCGCGCGCTGTCCATAGCCGATGTCGCGGAGGTGTTCGATCACGCTGCGGCGGAAACCCGCGGTCAGCCGTAGGTCGACAGGCAGGTCGAACGCGGTGCGTTGCTTGGCGAAGTACTCCTCGAGTTGGCGTGCGACGGTGTCCAGTCGGGCGGGAGCTTCGAGGATGCGCGGACTGACGACCTCCGCCAGCCGGGCGAGCACCGCGTCGTGGCCCTCGACGTCGAACGCGACGCGGACCAGTCCGACCGGCGTAGCGGCCAGAAGGAGCGGGCCGACGGGGCTGTCGATCATGCGGTAAGCGATGTCGAGCACACCCTGCTCGTCGGCGGTGTGTTCCAGTCGTCGGTGCAACCGGGCCAGAGTTTCGCTGTCGGCGGGCAGTTCATCAAACAGCTTGGCGATCATCGGCTTTGGTCCTCACGGTAGAGCTTGCGCAGGGTCTTGATGCCGTCGGCCGCGGCGCGGCGGGCAGCGTCGGGGGAGTTGCCGAGCAGCTTGGCGATCTCGGTGAACGGCAGGCCCGCGATGTGGTGGTAGGCGACGGCCTGGCGCTGCTTGGCGGGTAGTCGCGCCAGGGTGTCCCACAGATCGGGGTCACGTGACGCGGGGTCTGCCCGGGGTGACGGCCGGTCCGGCATCGAGGGGGTGGGCGTGGGCCTTCGGGAGCGCGCCCGGCCGATGTCGAGGGCGCGCCGGTGCGCGATCGTGACGAGCCACGCCTCGACATTGGCGTCGCCCGGCAACTGCGGATAGGCGCGCAGTGCGGACAGGAACGTCTCCGACCACGCGTCCTCGGCGTCGACGGGACCGACGACCGCGCGGCAAACCCGCAGCACGGTCGCGCCGTGCTCGGCCACCACCTCTTCGAACGGTCGCACCCTCACATCATGAAGACGTCGAAAAGCCGAGAGGTGTGAGATCAGTCTTGGGAAAACGCCCGCAGCGCGTCGAGGAGTTCGGTTTCGAAGCGGTCCTTGTCGACGCCCGCACGGTGCAGGGGGCCGTCGTCGGCCTCGGCCTCCCACAGCGCCAGCAGGATGTGCTCGGTCCCGACGTAGTTGTGCCCCAGGCGAAGTGCCTGACGAAACGTCAGCTCGAGCACCTTCTTGGCGGCGGTGTTGAACGGGATCAGCGTGGGAAGCTCCCCCTCCACCCGCGGCGGCAGGGACACCACCTTCGACACCGCATCCGAGTCGACACCTTGCCCGGCGAGCAGCTTGGCGGCCAGGCCGTCGGGATCCTTGAACAGCGCGAGCAGCAGGTGATCGGATCCGATCTCGGGATTGCCGGCCGCGTGCGCGAGGTTCTGGGCCTCGACGACGACATTGCGGGCGCGGGGGGTGAACCGGCTGAAGCCGGCATTGGGGTCCATGAGCTCGGCGTCGGTGGGTGTCTTCGGGACGAAGCGCTTCTGCGCGGCCTGCTTGGTGACGCCCATGCACTTGCCGATGTCGGTCCACGATGCCCCCGAGCGGCGGGCTTGATCGACGAAGTGGCCGATCAGGTGGTCGGCGATCTCGCCGAGTGACTCCGCAGCCAGCACCGCGTCGGTGAGCTGGTCGAGGGGTTCGGAGTGCACGGTCTTGATGACGTCGATGAGGTCGTCGAGCCGGACCGGATTGGTGACCTTGGCGGGCTGCGTCATAGCGTCAACCCTAGGTTGACGAACCAGGCCCGTCAACTGGTGGTTGACGCTCGCGCGGATATCCACGCCGTACCGTGCGGTCGAGGATGCCCAGCGTCGCGCGCAGCGCGCTCTCGGAGACGACGGGGAAGATACCCGCGTCGCGCCAGTGCTGGTCGATGTTCGACCAGTCGTAGAACGACGTCACCAGTGTGCCGTCGGCGGTCGGTTCGAGGCGATAGCCGTACACGTGCCCGATCTGCGGGCGGATCCGGCCCAGGATCGTCCACGAGATCAGACTGTCCCGCTCGAACTCGCGGATCGAGACGGTGACGTCGTACTTGCCCATGGGGAAGTCGTTGAGCGCTTCGCGGTCCATATGCACGACGAAGCTATCTCCGGCGGCGCGAACCGGTTCCCCCTCGGCGTCCTGCAACATCCCTGACGCGTCGATCGCGACGTGACCCTGGGGTCGGTCAGCACGGCGAAGATGTCGGCTGGGGGTGCGGCGATGGTCCGCTGGACTTCGATGCGATCAGTCATCAGCAAATCATGCCCCGGGTGTGAAAGGTGTCGGAAGCAGTTTCGGTCATTGTGGTCGGGGTATTCGCCAGTTGCTATGCACAACCATGTGGACCCGGCTCGTGTTCAGTCCGCCTTGCTGCGGCGCGCGATTTCGTTCATCAACGAGAATGCCCACAGGGAAATAACACTCAGAGATATTGCCACTGCCGTCAATGTGACGCCGCGCTCGGTGCAGTACGCGTTTCGCCGGCATCTGGGCACCACGCCGCTGGAGTATCTCCGGGGCGTGCGACTCGATCGAGCCCACCGCGAACTGCAAACAGCCGACCCGCGCAGCGACACCGTGATGGCGATCGCGGGGCGGTGGGGCTTCACCCACGCAGGCCGATTCAGCGGTGTGTACAAGCGCACCTACGGCACCCCGCCGAGCGAGACGTTGCGGGCCTGACAATCTCTCCCGGTGGTCTATCTCGGGAAGAAGCCTTCGCGAGTGAAGAAGCCGGGCTGCCATCCGCGCGCGCCGAGGCACAGCATCGGGCGGCCGTCGGGAGACTGGGCGGCGGCTTGAGGCTTGGGGCAGGGCGCGCCGACGTCCTGAACGCCGAACAGCTCGTACGAGGCTTGCCAGAAACCCTGATTGGTCGGGATGGGTGGCCACTGGTTCTCGATCCAGCGGCACTGCAGGACTTCGCCGCCGGGGCCGCGTCCAAACGTGAACCGCTCGAGGTTGAAGCACGGCCCGGTGAGGTGGGCGTCGTAGTTCATGCCCGGTACGTCGGAGGCGTAGCGGCCCGGGGTGTCGGGGTAGTCGGTGTCATCAGCGGAGGCAAACGGCGCCGCGCAGATGGCAGCGCCGGCGATCGCGGCGGCGGCGAGCAGTTGGCGAATCATGTCCCACCCTCGATGTCAGGACCGGTCGGTCTTCGCAAAGCGTAGTAGGTGCGACACGGCCGCCGTGCCTTTTCCCGCCACCGGACGGCAGAAGGCCGAAGGTGGTCGCGATTCAACTTCGCGATCACCGGGAAGCCTCACTTGTAACCGACGGCACGTGACTGCGCGTCACGAGACGTTCGACCCTACGATTTTCGATTCGGTGAGGAACGCGGCAATTGATTGCAATCGCGGTGGTGCTACTGATATCGGCGGCTGTTTTCATCGTGTTCGGTGCCGTGCTCTACGGCAACGGCGTCGGCACGGTCCCAGACGAGCCTGGTCGCGAGCCGGCGGCCACTCGAGAGGGTCTGGGGCGCATCTCGTGGAGAGAGCTGTTCGCGCGGATGAAGACGTCAGTCAAAGACATGCTGGACGACGACGCACAGCGGCCCGAGAAGTTGACCGCGACCGGCGCCTTCTGCGTCCTGGTTGGGCTCATCATCCTGATACTCGCGCTGCTGTCGTTCGTCGCCGCCATGGTGTAGTACGCGCTGAGCCGGCGTTCGGATAGCAGCGATAGGTCGAAACCTTTCCTGTGCTCAGGCCAGATCAGGCAGACTGACCGGCGTGGGAAATCACCACTGCGACGTGCACACCTGCGGCGCCTCTGTGCAGGTCCGACGACGACGCTCGATCCGATGAGTTGGGCGACCACGGTGACGAGCACGCTGGTGCCGTTCGCTTCTGTCACATCGACTGCGGCCGTGGCGATCTGGACCAAGCGCATCGACGCGAGAACCAAGAGAGAGGAACGGGATCACGCTCTGGTCCTGGACTACGAGAAGCGGGCTGGCGAGGACAAGAAGGCGGCGTTGAAGCGCCTCATCTCAGCGACTCTGCACCTCAAGCGCGGGGCCGAGCATCTCGCTGAAGCCGAACAAAGCCTCAGCCAACGGCGGGCCGAGGCGATCCGGCAGCTGTATGAGTTCCGTGTGCGGCTGGGTATGGATGACGGAATAGCTGAGTTGATGATCTATGCCGCGGAGCCGGTTCGCGACCTCACGGAGTTGATGCTCGACGAATGGGACCGTCAGTTCCGTGAGCACGGCTACTCGCTGGCACAACTGGATGCATGCAAGAGGCGCCTCATCCAAACCGCAGGCGACCTCGCGCCGACCGACGAACAAGCGATCTTTGCGGAGCGCAAGTGGGATGAGCTCAAAGAAGAAGAGGGCTCGTGGCTCAAGAGACTCGGCGATGAGTCGGAACTTGACGTCGAGGCGCTGGTGGAGCTCTGCAAGCAACTCTTGAAGGCCGCCCATAAGGATCTCCGTGGTGGCTACGGCGTAGAGACGGATTAGCGCCGCGATCGAGGTACGCATGACGCGACGTCAGGCGGGGGATGGCGCGAGGGTCGGCCGACGCAAGGGGTTGAGGCGGGGTCTCGCGCAATGGCGCCTGTCCGATGTCTCGCGGCGGCGTAACCAAGTTTTTGTTCCGCTTTGTGACAGCTGTTGCGCAAGTTTCGTACGTGAACGTGTAGTTTTCGCAAATTTTGGATCCACCCGGTGGAGGTCCGGCGAACTTGCCAGGGAAGCCCTAAGGAGGGTTGACACTCGACGGACAAAGTGTCAACTATTGATTTCGGCGCTTGCTAGCCGCCTCGTCGGATCATGGTCTTTCGGCCTCGAGCGTGTACGTCAATGCTATTGCTGCACAAGCATATTGCCTCCGCAGGAACTTTGAGATGACCCGCTTTCAGTATGGACGCGTACCTTTAGCCAGCAGCGCGAGTGCCCGCCACTTGCCTTGATGGACTAATCATATGCCCGGACAGCACCAGCGAAACCACACGAGTAAATGCAGATTCAGCAAAAGAGTAGACCGGTGCAGTTTGAACTGCCGACGACGTCAATTTCTGTGTAGCATCCGAGCGAGGGGGGATAACACGACACGATTGGAGTATGGAATGTCGGGGTTCCTCCGGAAGATCAGCGTTGTCTCCGCACTCGGCCTTGTTGCATTGACGGCGACGGGATGCACGCCGATTTTCTCGCTAGTCGCCATCGGCGTCGGATAAGCCACGGCCCGCCGGCCTGGGCGTCGGCCTAGCCGGTTGCGTTTTCCGAGAAGGCATTTCGGTCGCCGATGCCCTCGCGCATGATGCGATGGCATCGGTGCTGACCGCGCCGTCGATGAGCAGGGCTCCGGTTCGGCGTGAATCCGAGCGTCCGTAGCTCGATGAATCATGAACGGTATCGGGTCGGTAGCTTCGGCAGACGCTGAATTGGGCGTCTTTCCGCGGCCGACGTCGCGCGCCACATCGGCTGCGATTGGGGAATGCGTCGCCGGCTTGAGGCAGTGCCGTCGCAGCAGCGCGCCGCACGGCGTGGTTCGCCATGGTCGGTAATGGCCTCACGCCCCGCGCCGCACCAGGTCACCGGGGCGGCGGCTCCTCTGCAATGATGGCGGGCGTCGGAATGCGCTGGCGTACATCGGCATTCGACGACCTGGCTACGGCCCAGCGCGCCAGCGACCCCTGGTGCTGAGGCAATCCTGACGAAGACTTCTACGGAGGGCTGACTGTATTGATGAAAAAACTCGCGATAGTCCTGGTGCTGACGCTGGTCCCATTCACTACGTCAAGCTGCGTCTGCGTGACGGATGGTGTAGCGCCGGTCTGCATTTGAGCCGATTCGGATATGCCATCAGCCGGATCGTGACGACTCCGAATCCGGGATCTGGCAGCGGTTGCACGCGGGACGTTCGGAGCTGGGCAGCATAGCGTGATGCCGCTTCGGCCCAGCCTGAGACGAGCTCGCCGGGTGCCGCGGCCCAGCCCTCGAGAATTTGACCGGGTGCCGCGGCCCAGCCCCCGACGAGTTCCCCGATCCATCACCGGCGCGGGACCCGTGGCTCCGCGCCCGCGCGGCTGCACGCTTACCGGATGTCGAAGCGCGCCGAGTACGTGTTCGCGCTCTACTCGGGCTCGGTCGCCGATCCCGGCGACCGCAGCCCGTACTCAGGCCAGTCGTTGGGGCGCGCGCAACTGTGGATGCGCGGTTACATGCGGATGTTGCGCGTCCGCATTGAGACTGGGCCGGCGATGGCGCGATACCGCGCCGCGCGTGTCGCAGCGGAACACCTGCCGAAATGACGGTTGCGGCGTCGCGCTCGCCGTCGAGTGTCGGACCCGGCCGATACCTTGTGCGATCGAATAGCTTTGCGGCGATCTGCAACAACACGGTTGGCGGTCCTGACGTGATGACCAATCGCAGTGACCTAGGGTGAGCGCAACGGACTTGTGAGGGTGGGCGCATGGCTGACCGATCGGCGATCGAATGGACTGAAGCCACCTGGAACCCTGTCACGGGCTGTGATCGTGTTTCCGCCGGCTGCGACCACTGCTACGCCA
This sequence comes from Mycolicibacterium novocastrense, assembly GCF_001570485.1. Classification (GTDB taxonomy): domain Bacteria; phylum Actinomycetota; class Actinomycetes; order Mycobacteriales; family Mycobacteriaceae; genus Mycobacterium; species Mycobacterium novocastrense. The sequence continues at coordinate 289,400 of NZ_BCTA01000036.1, read as the reverse complement.
TGACGTTGGCAAAACGGTTGAAGGCAATGGGATCCGAGAAGTACCAGAACGACGGTGACCCGCGCACATCCGGACCGGGCTTCGGTGTGACAGTCCATCCGCAGGCACTCGACGAGCCGCGCCGCTGGCGCCAGCCGCGCGTCGTCTTCGTGAACTCAATGTCCGACCTGTTCCACGCCCGCGTGCCGGTCGGCTTCATCCGCGACGTGTTCGACGTCTGCCGCGATACGCCTCAGCACACGTACCAGGTGCTGACCAAGCGCAGCTTCCGACTGCGTCGGCTCGGCGACAGTCTCGACTGGCCGGCCAACCTGTGGATGGGTGTGTCCGTCGAGAACGCGGACGCGCTGCCGCGGGTCGACCATCTGCGCGATGTGCCCGCCGCCATTCGCTTTCTGTCGTGTGAGCCGCTGATCGGGCCGCTCGACGGCCTGAACCTCGACGGCATCCACTGGGTCATCGCCGGCGGCGAGTCTGGCGCGAACCACCGCCCGGTCGATAGTGAGTGGGTGCGCGGCATCCGGGATGTGTGCCAGGACGCCGGTGTCGCGTTCTTCTTCAAGCAGTGGGGCGGTCGCACGCCGAAGGCCGAAGGACGCGAACTCGACGGTCAACTGTGGGACGAAATGCCCTCCTCCGTGGCGTCCTGAACCGGCGCCACCTTCAAGTCTTCCGGTTTGCCTCCGACCCCGGTGCTGGGCGTGCGACCGCCCTTATACAGGTGTTTTACCGCTGCGCGGGCAGTAGATTCGCGCACGCGGCCCAGGAATGGGCCGAATACTTCTCCGGGGAAGTCGCCGAGGCGAATCTCACCGTGGATCCGCGTCAGATATTCAATCTGCGCTGCGATGATCGGCACTGCATCTGCTTCGACGTCGCTAATTTGTGGCGTCACATCGAACAGCGACGGGCCCTCGACCTGCTCCTGCTTCGCTCGGACTTCCGCCCACCAGTCCTCAGTGGCCTTGGCGGCGCAGTGTGCGAAGTTCCAGATGCCGGCGGGGTGACGCGTGCCGAATATGAGGTAGTAGATCGGCTTGTGTGTTGGGGCGCGATGAACCGGAATCGCAATCAGCGTCATTCCTGTGGCTTCTTCGAGCCTGCGACCGAACTCGTCGACCACGGCGTCGACAGCCTTGGCAGGGGGCATGTCCTGGAAGTAGGGCCGCCACCAATCGCCTCCAAGGCTGGTGTCGAGGGTTTTCATAGTTGCTTCGATCGGCTTCGCCGAGGTGACGATGCCCCCTATTCGACGTAATGCCTCAAGACTGAAATTGATCATGACTTCTGTTGGCGGCCAGGCTTTTTCGCCACCACGATTTAGTGCAGTAACCAAGTCTTCGAAGGGTATGCCGACGCCGCAGGGGTCCAGGAACAGAAACGCAGGCATCGCACTGAACTCCGGCAGGCTGTCGCGGAGGTAAGCGGTGGCGTCGTCGCGGCGAGTGCGCACGTCGATATTCTTGGCTCGGTAGTTGTCGCACAACTGGTCGAGCACCTCGAACGACTCGGTATCTCGCTCGCACATGAACAGCGAGAGCGGCACCTTCATCCTCCCGTATTGCTGACCGACAGCGAAGTCCAGCATCTGCCCAGCCGATCCCAGCTTTCCGTTTTCATAGAGTCCGCGACCAGCGAAGCCGTCGAAATAAGCCGCGCGGCCCGCGATCGAAGAGGTCCGGATCAGGAAGACGGGGAGGTAGCGCTTTAGGAGGCTGTGTTTTAGAACTCCGGGCAGGCGCGCGTCCTTCCAGTAGTTCGCGTTGGCTCCCGTCGCCATTCTGTCCCCCTTGACCGTCCGGTTAGCGGCCGTCCGTCGCGCTGTACGCTTTGGGCGATCAAGCACTGCCCACGCAGACGACTGTAGGACGCGAGCGCGTCAAAGCGGCGCAGCGACGTCACTACGTCGTGCAGATTGCTCGTCCGTGCCGTGGGTTTGCTCGAGAAACTTCGCCGCCGCGTCCTACGCCGCTACCAACGTGCTGGCTGAACATCCCCGGCATCTGCGTCGGCACGAGCGCCGAGGTACACCACGTCACCCCTGACGCGGACGAGGGAAGCGACGTCGAGTTCGTTAGCGGGCAACCCAACTCGTCGGGGTGTGCTCGCCGCGTCAGTGCCCGCGACTCCGCAGCCCGAGCCAGCCTAGGCGCCCGCGTCCTGTGGGAGAAGGAACGCCACCCCGGCATCCTCCCGTGACCTGGACACACCGCCCCAGGCCAGCAGCGTCTCAACGCTATTCATGCACAGCAAACGCCGAGTGTGTTGGGACACGGCGTCACTCGGTCAGCATGAAACCTGTTGCAGGACAAAGACATAGGCGAAAACAGGCTTAGGGCTGTGCTATCGGTCGCTCGCTGGCGTTCGCTGCGCTTGCCCGGCTCGCCGTGGATGGCGAATCGAGCTGCGCAGATATCGCCCTGGGGGAGGCTCCCGCTAACCCCCTTCGAGACGCCGACCGGGACGGGGTCGCTGGCAGAATGCACGGGTTACCCATTTTGCCTGATCATACGATATTTTCGTCGTATGAAACCTGTTGCCGTAGTGGGGTTTTCGTACGCGAAGGACGGGTCTGGGATTTTGTTGTCCCAGTGAATGTTTCGGACCTGCGACGAAGCGCGAAAACGCCAGAGGGCGACAGCTTGAGGCGGCCGGCGTGAGGCGGTGACCGTCGATCCCGCGAATTACTCCAGCGGGGTCGCGGTGGTGTCGAACAGATAGACCGCCACGACACTCGCGCTTCCGGGGATGTCGAGAATCGTCGGCACGCCCGATTGGGTGATCGTGGTCTCGACAACGTGTTCGGTCCCGGTCATGTCGCAGATCACACTGGCGCATTGTTTGAGGAAGCCCGAGCCGTTTACGCCCTCTACGCGGTATCGACCTGGCGCTATCACTTGGGTCAGCCCTCCCCGCGCCTCACCGACCGCATAGGCACCGTTAGGACCGTACTGGAACGCCACCGGCGTCGCCGGTTCCGTCGAGGCCGATGGTGTCGACCCTCCTAGCGCTGGGGCTGCGGACTCCGTGACGGTCACGGTCACGGTAGCCGGTGCCGTAACCGTCACCGTCGAGGCGAGCGGGTGGGAATCCGTTCCGGCACATCCCGCCACGGCCAGTGTTGCCAGGACAGCGGTCGCAATCTTCTTCACCAATGTTCTTCCCTCTCCGAGAACCTTGGGAGCGCAGAACACCAGGATGGGCTAGCTAGTCCGCGAGGTACAGCGAGTAGTGTCCCGGCCCGGTCTCGTAGCAGTACGAGTAGCCGTAACCGGAGGCGTTCGCCTGCCTAGCCGCAGCCTTGCACGCCGCCTGGTTCGTCCCGAAGTCGATGTAGTCGGCGCGGGCTATCCCGGTGCTAGCCACGGACACGGCTACACCAACAGCGCCAAGTGCAACCAAACGGCGCCACGAACAACATCTACTCATCAGATAGACCTCCCCCGACCGCCCAGACCCTTCGGGCGATGACAGACTCTAGCAAACGTCGAGGAGTTGACGATAAGCAGCTCGGCTAGCTCCAGACGACGCCGGATGACCGGGTGCGCGAGGCGATGTACGGCGTCGACTACGGTCCCGCGCACTGAAGGTGGGTGGATGCACGGTCGTGGAGTTACGAAGCGTCCAACCCTGCGGGGCCGATTTGGAGACCTCGCCGTTTCCATCGGCCTACGGGCCGCTGGGTGCGAGCGTCGACTACCCAATATTGACCGGACACGTCTCTGAAGTAGGCGTAGAAGTCGTAAACCGCTGAGTTGAACTCCAGCTGCGGGTGGTACTCCGCCTGCTTGTTGGGGCTCAAGTAGAGCTCGCTCCCATCGTGGAAGTCGAGCAACGTGTGCTTGTCGTTGAAAGTGAACTCGTCGTTCGTAGGCCACGCGAACATCGGGTCCTGCTTCCATCCATCACGCGCGGCCTTGGTGATCCGCCGCTTGGGTCGGGAAGTGATCAAGAAGCCGTGATCAAAGATCGGCTTGTCCGACAGATTCTTCATTTTCAGTTCGGGCGGGCCATGTTCATAGGGGTGCAGCCAGACCAGTACCGAACCGGCTTGGGCGCGTCGCTGTCGTTCGCGGTCGAACACGTAATAGGCGACAGCAGTGAATACAGACAGGCCGGTGAGCAGCGCACCGGTCCAGTCCGCGACAGTGCCCCATTCAGCCGGGTCGAACATGCCGACCAAGGTATCGGGCCGGGTTCGCCGGGTGGCGGCGTCATGCTCACCGTCGCCTCAAGCACGTAGGCAGTCGCCCAGGTGGACTACAAACGATCTGCGCTGACATGCCGTATAAGTGCCCTGGCGAACTCTTCGGCGGTGATTGACTGCGCCCATGATTGACGCGAGTTGGATTGACCACTGGGCAGACCGCTACAACGAGCCGGCCGACGACGAGGTGCTCAATGAGGTCGGGGCGCGGGTGCGTGAACGTGGCTACTACGACCGTGCGGACTTCATCACGGTCGGGCGTTGGAAAAGTCAGCGCGCGAAGTCGCGGATGGCGTCGAACACCGACGAGATGATCCACGACATCACCGCGACAGCTCTGTCTGCGCCGCTGTCGATCCAGCACCGCATCCTGACCTTGCTCAACGGCGTCGAGGTGCCGATGGCGTCATCGCTGCTGATGGTTTGGCGACCAGACATGCACACGGTTATCGACATTCGGGCTGTTGCCTCGTTGGTGCACATGGGCGAGATGGCCAACCCGACCCCGAACAAGTACCCGCCGTACATCGAGTATCTGGCGGTGTGCAAGGCGATCAGCGAGCGGTGCGGGCGCAGTCTGCGCGCGGTGGACCGGGCACTCTATGCGTCGAATGGACGTACGTGACCTGTCGGGCGCATTACTCGTCGCTCGTTGATTGCTCGACAACAGCTACGGCGCAGCGTCACCTCCAGGTGCATGGGCGTCTGGGGGTTCATCGGGCGTTGGCTCCGCCGCCTGTTCTTCGTCGGTGGCCGTTCCTATCGCCATTGGCTCTGTGAAGGCGGAGACGTTCTCGTGGTAGCGGGGTCTCCAAGCCTCCACCGTTGGCTCAAGCCAGTGCGGATAGTTGCGCTGCCTCAGCGCCGTCCGAGCTGGGTGTGTTGACTGCGCCTCGTACAAGGCAACCGCACATTCGGTCATGATGACGGCGGCTGCGAGTCCATCGGATATTTGAGCGATGATGTCCCGTTGCCCGGTTACGTAGTCGCTCATCCACTTGTAGCCGTGCACGAAGCTCGACCCGAAGGCGTAGAAGCGTTGCGCACCGAGGGTCATGCCGTGCTCAAGTCCGTTCGCCTCAGTGACGTGAGGCGGGGGGTTGTCCTCGATCCACTTCGCGGCTGCCTCAACAATCTTCTCGAACTTGCGTGGTGGCCTGATCACCTCAGCTTCGGGTAGCGCCAAGATGAGCTGGTGGCGGGTCTCATACCGCTGTTTGGTGTCCTGGAACGCCTGATACTGCGGGCTCGACGTGTCGCCCCGCGCGGCATAAATCTGCTCCTCAGTCTCGATGTAGCCCTTCTGATACGACCGTTCGCGGGCGGTGTATCCCAGGCACCGCGCGCGCCGTACCGACCGCTCGGGGTCGCAGAGAAGCCAGACGGTCTTGGCGGCGTTCTCGATGGCGCTGCGGCACAGGGTGCCGATTGAGACGTTGCTCGTCCGCCTCTCCGTGAGTGCCGCGCCGTGTACTTGGACCGCGCCGACGAGGTTCTCGGCTGCGCTCATCGCGGGGAACCGAGCGTTGGTGCTGACAAGGTTCTGCCGCTGGTCAGGATCGGCCAAAGGCAGCATCGTCGCGGCGATGTCCGGCGCGAATCCCCAGTCATCGAGTGCGAGGCTGCTGCCCTTATCGGGGACGAATCGCGCGGGATCGGGGCCGTGGCTGCTGTTGTCCGCGCGCACTCGATGGAGAAGTGCCCATTCACCGAGCCGCCACGCCCGCACAGCCCGGTCGGCCACTCCAAACATGAGGTTCGCTTGGTCGAGCAGGTCCTGTATCGGGTCTGCGGTGTTGCCGGTCACGGGGGAACGGTATCGGCGGTGCTGATTCGACGGCGAACGAAATCCCTGGGACGCGCTATTCAGTCAGTTCACGTTCAGTTCTTGGAAACCACTCAGGCCCGGCAAAAACCGGGCCTGAACTGCGGCACTTATGGTGCGCGATACTGGGATTGAACCAGTGACCTCTTCCGTGTCAGGGAAGCGCTCTCCCGCTGAGCTAATCGCGCCGAACCTTCGTAGAGGTGGAGACGGGAATCGAACCCGTGTGCACGGCTTTGCAGGCCGTTGCCTCACCACTCGGCCACTCCACCGCTGGGGTTGATGCCACTGCACCTTCGAGCGGATGACGGGATTCGAACCCGCGACCCTCACCTTGGCAAGGTGATGCGCTACCAACTGCGCTACATCCGCGCGCCACGAACGACTCGTCGCCCGTCGCGAAGGACGACGATAGTCCACCAAAGTGTAGCTGCACAAATCCCGACGTTCGCCGGTGCGTCTCTGCCCGTTCACATCTCAAAACAGCTGGTACGACTCGCGTGAGACGAAGAATCCCCGCTCTGAGCCGTCGTCGCGGCATGTGACCCCCGCCTCGGCACTCTCGCATCGCAGCGCGCCCGCCCGGATCGCGTCGCCGTAGGCGAGTTCCTCGTCGGCGCCGAACGCCGTGTCGCCCGCGCAGACGAACTCCGGGCCCTCACCACGCGCCAGTGAGATGCCCTGGCCGTAGTCGAACTCGCAGTCGGCGGGCCGCGGCGGGGGAGACCACTGCCGGTCGATGATGTCGCAGCGGACGAAGTCGCTGTCGATCATGCAGCCCACGTTCCCCGAGGGCGAGATGAAGCCCGTCAGCTCGGTCACCTCGCGCGCCGGCGAAGCGGCCGGCGTCGACGACGGAGCCCCAGGTTTGGCCACCGCCTTGGTTTGGTTCGGGCTCGGCGCCGGCGCCACTTCGGCCGGCGGTGACTCGCTGCAGCCAGCGACTGCCGCGAGCACCGCACCGCAGGTGATCAACCAGATCCAACCGCGCACATCGGCCATCGCGTGACCCTAGCCCGGCATGCCGCAGCGACCACCTGGAAACAAGGAAGTCAGCTGGGTGGATCCCGTCGGGCAGATTCGGGGCGCGACCCCCTATCGTGCTAGTCTTCGACGTCGTTCGGCCATTCGGTCGACTCTCCGGTCTCGTAGCTCAGTGGGAGAGCGTCCGCCTCACACGCGGAAGGTCGCTGGTTCGAACCCAGCCGGGACCACCCCTTCACTACGACGCGCCGCGTCCCGCCTCCCTAGACTCACCTTCATGTCTTTGGTGATCACTTCGCGATACGCAGGCCGTCATGTCTGAAGAGAAGCCGCCCGGCGAGATCCTTCCCGAAAGCGAATGCTGGAGCCTGTTGGGCAGCGTGTCCTTGGGGCGACTAGTCACCAGCGCTGACGGGATTCCCGAGATTTTTCCGGTGAACTTCGTCGTCCAGCGCAAGACGCTGCTGTTTCGCACGGCGCAGGGCACCAAGTTGGTCAGCACGGCGGTCAACCGCGACGTGCTCTTCGAAGCCGACGACCACAACGTCGCCGAAGGTTGGAGCGTGATCGTTCGGGGCGTCGCACGCACCGTTCACGACGATGACGACCTCGAGGAAGCGAAAAGCGCGCAACTACTGCCGTGGACCGCGCACATCAAGGACCATTACATCCGCGTGCTTCCGCGACGTGTCACCGGCCGTCGCTTCCGCTTCGGGTCGTAACGGACGCTCTAGCGCCTGCGCCGCCACACAATGATCCCGACCACCGCGAGGATCGCGACGATCGCCGCGACCGGCACCGTCTGCTTCGGGTTGTCGGTGGCCGTATGCCGCAGCGTGTCCGCCTTCTCGGCGACGCGCTCCTTGGTCTCGTCGACCTTCTCCTTCGCGCGCGTCTTCACATCCAACTTGGCCTGCAGCGCCTCAACCGTCTCGCCCAGTTCGTGGCGGGTCTGCTCGATATCGGCCTGAATGTCGTCGACGCCGGCATCTGGTCCTGGCTCGGGGCGTGGAGTCGGTGCGGTCATGACCGTGCGTCCTTCAATTCCTGGATGTCGGCTTTCACCGTCTCGACGGTTTTCGGCGCCGCCGGGGTGACCTCTTGCGCCTCTTTACGTCCCAGCAGTGCCGCAATTCCCGCGATCGCGAACAGCACCGCCGCAACGATCAGCGCCGCGGCCCACACCGGCAGCACCAGAGACAACGCCGCCACACCCGCGGCGATCAACGTCGCCGCGCCGAAGAAGGCCAGCAGCCCCGCCACGCTGAACAAGCCCGCGCCGATCCCGGCGTGCTTGGCCGACTCCTGAAATTCCTTCTGCGCCAACCGCATTTCGTCGCGGATCAACCGCGACGTCTGCGTCGACAACTGGCTCATCAACTCGCCGACCGACGCGTCGGCGCTAGGTCTCGATTCCACCGTCATCACATACCAACCTCTGTTGTCCTGACCTGTCGCGACAGTGATGCCCGTGGTCAATAGGGCCGAAACCCCGAGATCCCCTTGAATGCATCTCGCGATCGTGATCTGTACGCGCCGGTGATACCCAGCAGAACCGCAGGTGAGAACGGGATTGAAGCCGCCGCCGCCGTCCAATGCGGCTCTACCATGCCGAACCGGTCACCGTTTGGAAACGGCGCGGTGCGGCGTGGCGTGTCTGCGGCGACTGCCTGCTGATATTAACGCGGTCGTATGGACGCGACCTCGGTACGGCATGCAAGGTCTGCTGCCTCGGTTGAACGAAAGTGTGAGCGTGAGTGGAGGGATCAACGTCGATGACGACCTTTAAAGGAGTCAACATCGCGGCAGCTGTGGGGGCTGGACTGATCGGTGCGGCCATCGGAGTGGCCATCGCACTGAGTCCGAGCGCCTTGGCCGGGGGATATGAGTGCGTCGAATCGGCGACCGGGCAAGCCCCTGCCGGAGCGCCGGGGGCACCTGTTTGTGCTCCGCTGACGGACATGGCCGGCGTGCCGATGGCACTTCCCGGCCCGCCGCCTGTCGCGCCGCCTCTGGTGCCACCCGTCGTGCCGCCGCCACTGGTGCCGCCTCTGGTGCCGCCGCCCCTGGTGCCACCGCTTGTGCCCCCGCCGCTGGTGCCGCCGGTGGCCGGAGCTCCGATCGTGGGCGGCGCTCCCGCGGTGGTCGGCGCTCCGCTCACGGAGATGGGTGGACTGGCCGGAAAGGGTAAGGGAGACCCATCCCGTCCGCCGGCGCCCGGAGCGCCCGTGCCGGGTCAGCCCACTCCGCCAGGACCGGTGACCTGACGGCCCACCGAGGATAGTCCCTCCGGTTTGGCCCGGCGGCGAGCAGGTCTCGCTGCCGGGCCAAATTCATTGGCTGACAGGGTATTTGAGCTAGAACCGGATAAGACGGACGTCGTGGCCGAACCGTGACGGAGCCTTAATCGAATTGCTTGCGCGCTCTTGGTCGTAAAGCGCTCCGGCTGACCTACCATTATTGACATCGTTGTAATTTCAAGGGAGGCACCAAGATTGCGTGCTGTACTTCGGTGTGTTCTTGCTGCTGTCGTCATCGCCACCAGTGTGGTGGTGGGGCCGGCCGGAGAAGGTGCGGCGGCCGCTAGTCAGGCGGTGAGAAGCTCCATTGCCTCCATCTTGCCTGCCGAGGGTCAGGTCGTCGGGATCGCGCACCCCGTAGTGGTGACGTTCAAGCAATCCGTCGTCGACAGGGATGCGGCCGAGCGGCTGCTCGATATCTCCTCGACGCCACCGATGACGGGCACGTTCGACTGGCTCGACGCCAAGACCGTCTATTGGTCCCCCGACGAGTTCTGGCCCGCCCACAGCACTATCGCGTTGTCTGTCGGAGGCTTCAAGACGAATATCGCGACCGGTGCCGCGGTGATCGGCGTTGCCAATATCGCCGATCACACCTTCACGGTCACCATCGACGGCGTCCCACCCGACAAACTCCCTTCGCCGCACCACCGCCCCTTCTTCGGTGAGCCCGGGGTCTTCCCGGCGTCCATGGGCCGGCCTGAGTATCCGACGCCCGTGGGAACGTTCCCCGTGTTGGCCAAAGAACGCGACGTGAAAATGGATTCGAGCAGCGTGGGCATCCCGGTGACCGCCGACGACGGTTACCTGCTCGACGTGGAATGGGCGGTCCGGCTCACCAGGCGCGGCATTTTCGTGCATTCGGCACCGTGGGCGATCAACTCACTGGGGCACGAGAACGTCAGCCACGGGTGCATCAGCCTCAGTCCCGAAGATGCCGAATGGTACTTCGAGCACGTCAAGGTCGGAGACCCGGTTCTGGTGCAGGAGAACAACATCGAAGTGCCCCGGCCGCGGGTCGAGCCGGCGAACCCCGAGGTTCCGCGAGTGATCTCTCGTTGACGCGGTGCGCGCTCAGGGGCGCGGCTGGTCGACGATCTCCTTCGCAATCTTGATCAGCGGCACGTTGGAATCCTGAGAAAGCTTGCGCAACAGGTCGAATGCCTGCACCGCGTCGACGCCGTAGCGTTCCATCACCATGCCCTTGGCCTGTCCGATGGTGTCCCGGCTGGCCAGGGCGCGCTTGAATTGCTCGTCGCGGCGAGCGGCATTCCAGGCCACCGAGGAATGCGCGGCGAAGACCAACCCCAGGCTCCGGGCTTGGTCACCGAAGGCGTCGGGTTCCTCCGAATAGACGTTGAGCGCGCCCATCGTCTCGTCCTCGATGAACAACTGAAACGCCATGATCGAGCGAATCGGCGTCTCCGCCAACGCGTCTTGGCGATAGCGCGGGAACCGGTCGTCGGTTTGCAGATCGGCGACGTAGACGACCTTCTTGTCCCACGCCGCGGTCAAACACGGACCCTCCTGGTGTCGCTGCTGGATCTTGTCCAGCAGCATGGGGTACATGTGCGTTGCCGCTGGGGTCTCGACGCTGTTCGACTTGCGGGTGATGGTGATGCCGGCGTACTGGGCTCCAGGAATCTCCACGGCCGCGTGTTCGGCCAACTCCGCGATCACGGTGTCCGCGTCGGGTCGGCTGTAGAGCTCCCGCACCAACTCTGCGAGGCGCAGATGCGTGTCCTCGCGTTCGTCGGGTTCCTTCGCAATCACCATTCGAGGTCCTTCACAGGTCGTTTCAGACTACGCGCCCAAGGCCACCGTGGACGGTGCTGACGATCGTAATTATCGGCGACGCAAAAATCGTCGACAATTCATTCTCGCCTGCGCCGCAAATCCGCGCGCTATAACGCCCGTAGATACCGGTCGGTGACCACTCGCTGAACCAACGACGTCACCGGTGCCCCGAGGCGACTCCACCAGGTGGCATGCCGAGAGAACGCCGTGACCACGGTCGACACCTCGTCAGAAGCCGGGTCGTGGCGGACCAGGAACAGTTCCTCGCCCGACTCCGCGTGACCGGGCAGGGTGCCGTAGGCGAACCCACGCGCATGATGTTCGTCGACGACGTAGACCACGCGACACGGCGCCGCGATCGGGCCCAGGTGCACGAGGACCTCCGAGCCGACCTCGGCGACCTCCGTCGTCGCCGCGACTCGCACCCCCGCACCGCGCAGCATTCCCCACCGCATGCCGGTCGCCGCGGCTTGCTCGAAGCGGTCGCGACCACGACCGATGACGGCCGTCTTGTGCACGTGTCGGTAGCCGGCCGGCAGCTCGCCGGCGGTGGCGCCCACCTCGGGATACGTCAGCGGTAGCGCGGCGAGATCGCTGAGCCTCACCCGCGCTACCTTGCCATCGTCGGCGTACGGTCGGTGACATGACCACCCCTGTCGCACAGGCATCCGGCACCTTCTCCATCGGCGACCTGACGGTCAACCGGCTCGGCTTCGGCGCAATGCGCTTGACCGGCAAGGGAGTCTGGGGTCCTCCCCAGGACCGCGACGAATGCCTGCGGGTCCTGCGTCGCGCCGTCGACCTCGGGGTCAACTTCATCGACACCGCCAACTCCTACGGCCCCTACGTCTCCGAGGAGCTGATCCGCGAGGCGCTGCACCCCTACGACGGTGTCGTCGTCGCGACCAAGGCCGGGTTACTGCGCACCGGGCCCGATGTGTGGCCGGTGCTCGGCTACCCGGAGTACCTGCGTCAGGAGTGCGAGATGAGCCTGCGCCGCCTCGGCGTCGACACCATCGACCTGTTCCAGCTGCACCGCATCGACACCAAGTTCCCCGCCGAGGACCAGGTCGGCGAACTGCTCGAGCTGCAGCGGGAGGGCAAGATCCGCCACATCGGCCTGTCCGAGGTCACCGTCGAACAACTCGAGGCCGCGCAGAAAGTGGCCCCGATCGTGACCGTGCAGAACATGTACAACCTCAGCGTCCGCTCCGCCGAACCGGTGCTCGACGCCTGCGAAGCCCAAGACATCGGGTTCATCCCGTGGTTCCCGCTGGCGTCCGGCCCGTTGGCCGCGCCCGACGGGCCACTGCACCGCATCGCCGCCGACCATCACGCCACGCCCTCACAGCTGGCGCTGGCATGGCTGCTCAAGCGTTCGCCGGTGATGCTGCCGATCCCCGGCACCTCCAAGGTGGCCCACTTGGAGGAGAACGTGGCCGCCGCCGAAATCGAGCTGACCGACGACGAGTTCGAGACATTGAGCAAAGCCGGAGCCGCCGGCGACTGAGCGAGGCAATACGGTGGACGAGTGAGCTCTGAGCGGCCGCCCGGTGGTGGCTTCAACCCGCCCGTCGCCACCGACAGCGGCGGACCCGACTACGGGCGATTCATCGAAGCGGTCCGCACCTTGCAGGATCATGCCCGCGCCGCCGATGCCCCCGACGACGTGATCAGCGAAGCCGCCGACCAGATCGAGAAGGTGTCACAGCTGCTCGCCCCCTACTACGCCGACGAATGGTCCTCACCGTCGGGCCGGCGGCTGGACCTGCCCAACCGCGGCAACATTCTGTCGATCCCGCTCGACGTGGAGATCACCGACGATCAGCGCATCAAGGGCACCGCCGAGTTCCGCCGCTTCCACCTCGGCCGCAACGGCGCGGCGCACGGCGGCAGTGTCGCGCAGCTGTTCGACGCGCTTCTGGGTTTCACCGCGTTCAAGCTCAGCGGCAGCAGGGCCCAGCGCACGGCCTTCCTGCACGTCGACTACCGGCAGATCGCCCACGTCGAGAAGCCGTTCCAGGTCGAGGCGCGGATCGACCGGATGGAGGGACGCAAGATCTTCGTCTCCGGGCGACTGCTCGACGGCGAGACCGTACTGGCCGAGGCACACGCCTTGTTCGTCAAACTCAAACCGGGCCAGCCGTGAACGCCGCCGAGGTCAAACGGCGCCTCGGGCGGTGGCGCGACGGGGTCCGGCAACGACGCACGATCAACTTCGCCTACCGCATCGGGGTCGGTGTCGTCGGCGCCGTGGTGCTGGGGCTGGGCATCCTGGCCATCCCGTACCCGGGCCCGGGCTGGGCGATCGTCTTCGTCGGCCTGGGCATCCTGGCCACGGAGTTCGCATGGGCGCAACGGCTGCTGGCCTACGCCAAGGAGCGCTACGACAAGGCGATGGAGTGGTTTCACCGTCAACACAGCGTGGTGCAGATCCTCGGCGGGCTGTTCACCGCCCTGGTGGTGTTCGTGACCCTGTGGCTGTTGGGCGCGGTCCACTTCTTCGGCGACCTCGTCGGCCTGGAGCACAAGCTGCTTCAGAGCCCTCTCGGCATCGGGTCCTGACGACGCCGACCGCAGGTGGGCACCGATAGCATGGTCGCGTCCTCGAGTCTGTTGACAACGAAACTGGAGAGTCACCGATGAGCGCCGCCACCAACCGCACCCCAGCAGCCCTGATCCGGGTCGCTGCCGGGACGACTGCGGGGGAGGCGGTGCGCGAGGCGGGCTTGCCGAGCCGGGGCGCACCCGACGCGATCGTCGTCGTTCGCGACGCCGAGGGCCGACTACGCGACCTGTCGTGGGTGCCCGAGACCGATGTCGAGGTGACTCCCGTGGCCGCCGACACCGATGACGGCCGCAGCGTTTTGCGGCATTCCACCGCGCACGTGCTGGCCCAGGCAGTGCAGGACCTCTTCCCGCAGGCCAAGCTCGGCATCGGGCCGCCGATCACCGACGGGTTCTACTACGACTTCGACGTGGAGCGCGCGTTCACGCCCGAAGATCTCGCCGCGCTGGAGAAGCGCATGCGTCAGATCGTCAAGGAGGGCCAGCTGTTCTCCCGGCGCGTCTATGAGTCGAAAGACCAAGCGCGCGAAGAACTCGCCGACGAGCCCTACAAGCTCGAGCTGGTCGACGACAAGTCCGGCGACCCCGACGTGATGGAGGTCGGCGGCGACGAGCTGACCGCCTACGACAACCTCAATCCCCGTACCCGCGAACGGGAATGGGGCGATCTGTGCCGTGGTCCGCACATTCCGACGACGAAATACATCCCGGCCTTCAAGCTCACCCGCAGCTCGGCGGCATACTGGCGCGGCAACCAGAACAACGCCAGCCTGCAACGTATCTACGGCACGGCCTGGGAATCGCAGGAAGCGCTCGACAAGCATCTCGAGTTCATCGAGGAGGCGCAACGCCGCGACCACCGTAAGCTCGGCGCCGAGCTCGACCTGTTCAGCTTCCCCGACGAAATCGGTTCGGGCCTGGCTGTTTTCCACCCCAAGGGCGGGATCATCCGACGCGAGCTCGAGGACTACTCGCGGCGTAAGCACATCGAGGCCGGCTACCAGTTCGTCAACACCCCCCACATCACCAAGGCCGAACTGTTCAAGATCTCCGGGCACCTCGACTGGTACGCCGACGGCATGTTTCCGCCCATGCACCTCGATGCGGAACTCAACCCCGACGGCACGGTGCGCAAACCCGGCCAGGACTACTACCTCAAGCCGATGAACTGTCCCATGCACTGCCTGATTTTCGGCTCGCGTGGACGTTCATACCGGGAACTTCCGTTACGGCTCTTCGAATTCGGCACCGTGTACCGCTACGAGCTCTCCGGCGTCGTGCACGGGCTGACGCGGGTGCGCGGGCTGACGATGGACGACTCGCACATCTACTGCACCCGCGAACAGATGCGCGACGAGCTGACCTCGCTGCTGCGTTTCATCCTCGACCTGCTCGCCGACTACGGCCTGACCGACTTCTATCTCGAGCTGTCGACCAAGGACCCCGAGAAATTCGTCGGCTCCGACGAGCTGTGGGAGGAGGCCACCAACGTGCTGGCCGAAGTCGGGGCCGCTTCGGGGCTCGACCTGGTGCCCGATCCCGGTGGTGCGGCGTTCTACGGTCCGAAGATCTCGGTACAGGTCAAAGACGCGCTGGGCCGCAGCTGGCAGATGTCGACCATCCAGCTGGACTTCAACTTCCCGGAGCGCTTCGAGCTGGAGTACACCGCGGCGGACGGATCGCGGCAGCGGCCCGTGATGATCCACCGCGCGCTCTTCGGCTCCATCGAGCGATTCTTCGGCATCCTCACCGAGCACTACGCCGGAGCGTTCCCTGCGTGGCTGGCGCCGGTACAGGTGGTCGGCATCCCCGTCGCCGACGACCACGTTCCCTACCTGAACGGCCTTGCGAACCAACTGAAGATGAAAGGTGTCCGCGCCGAGGTGGACGCCAGCGACGACCGCATGGCCAAGAAGATCGTCAACCACACCAACCAGAAGGTGCCGTTCATGTTGGTGGCGGGGGACCGCGACGTCGAGGCCGACGCGGTCAGCTTCCGCTTCGGTGACCGCACCCAGATCAACGGCGTCCCAAGGGATAAGGCCGTCGCCGCGATCACAGACTGGATCGCCAGCCGTCAAAACGCCACTCCCACAGCCGAGCTGCTCGAGGTGGACACAGCCAAGTGAGCGCCGAAGAACGGGCCGACAGCGGCATCGACAACGAGCACACGGTCATCGACCGCGGTGCCGGCGACCCCGACCACCTGCAGCGGCTGTGGACCCCGCACCGGATGAGCTACATCGCCGAAGCGCCCATGAAGGGCGGTTCGGCGGGCTCGGGTAAATCGCGCCAGCCGTTCACCGACATCCCCACGATGCCCGACGAGGAGGGGCTGGTCGTCGCGCGCGGCGAGTCCGTCTACATCGTGCTCAACCTCTACCCGTACAACCCGGGGCATTCGATGGTGGTGCCCTATCGGCGGGTGTCCGAGTTGGAAGACCTCACTCCCGACGAGAGCTTCGAGTTGATCTCGTTCACGCAGAAGCTGATTCGCGTGATCAAGTCGGTGTCTCATCCGCACGGCTTCAACGTCGGGCTCAACCTGGGCCAGTCCGCGGGCGGCTCGCTGGCCGACCACCTGCACATGCACGTGGTGCCGCGCTGGAGCGGCGACGCGAACTTCATCACGATCATCGGCGGCTCGAAAGCGGTGCCGCAGTTGCTGCGTGAGACCCGTGAGCTGCTGGCCACCGAATGGGCGAGACAGCAGTGAGCAACTTCTACCTGATGACCCGGGCGGCGTACGAGAAGATCAGCACGCCGATCGCCAAGGGTGCACTGCGCGCGGGGTTCACCCCGGACAGCATCACGATCCTGGGCACCGCGGGCTCCGTGCTGGGAGCGCTGACGCTATACCCGATCGGTCATCTGTGGTGGGGCTCGGTCGCCGTGTGGGTCTTCGTGCTCGCCGACATGCTCGACGGCGCGATGGCCCGCCAGCGCGGCGGCGGCACCCGCTTCGGGTCGGTGCTGGACGCCACGTGCGACCGCATCAGCGACGGCGCGATCTTCTGCGGGCTGCTGTGGTGGGCGGCGTTCGGGCTGCAGAGCACATCGCTGGTGGTCGCGACGATGATCTGCCTGGTGACCTCGCAGGTCATCTCCTACATCAAGGCCAGGGCCGAAGCCAGCGGATTGTCGGCCGAGGGCGGGCTGATCGAGCGCCCGGAACGGTTGATCATCGTGCTGGTCGGTGCGGGGCTGTCCGGTTTGTTCGGTGTGGTGTGGCTGCTGCACATCGCGATGTGGGTGCTCGCGGTGACCAGTCTGGTGACGCTGGGGCAGCGGGTGCACAGTGTGCGGACGTCACCGGGGGCGATGGACCGAATCGTCAAACCCGATGCCGCCGAGGCGGGCGGCGACGAACCGGAGGCGGGGGAGCCGTGACGACCACGCCCTCGGGGCCGACGGCCAGTGCCAACCCGTTGGGTGGCTGGTTGTCGGACTGGGGGTATGCGGCCGGCTGGCGGCTGGTGCGTGCGATGCCGGAGTTCTTCGCCCGCAACACTTTCGATGCCGGTGCTCACTTCGCGGCGCGCGGAGGCGGACCCGAACAGCTGCGCAAGAACCTGGCGCGTGTCCTCGGCGTCCCGCCCGAGCAGGTGCCCGACGGCTTGATTCGTGCTTCGCTTGCCTCCTACGCCCGATACTGGCGGGAGGCTTTCCGGTTGCCGACGATGGATCACGAGGCACTCGGCCGGGAACTGGTCGTGGACGACGTCGACCTGCTGTGGGCGGCGTTGGAGGCGGGGCGCGGCGCGGTGTTGTCCTTGCCGCACAGCGGCAACTGGGACATGGCCGGCGTCTGGCTGGTCCAGAATTACGGCACGTTCACCACGGTCGCCGAACGGCTCAAGCCCGAGTCGCTGTACAACCGCTTCGTCGCGTACCGGGAGGGTCTGGGTTTCGAGGTCGTCCCACTGACCGGCGGTGAGCGGCCGCCGTTCGAGGTCCTCGCCGAGCGGTTACGCGACAATCGCCCGGTATGTCTGATGGCCGAGCGTGACCTCAGCCGCAGCGGGGTCGAGGTCGATTTCTTCGGCGAACCCACGCGCATGCCCGCGGGCTCGGCCAAACTCGCGATCGAAACCGGGGCGGCGCTGTTTCCGGTGCACTGCTGGTTCGAAGGCGATGGGTGGGGCATGCGGGTGTATCCCGAGATCGACACGTCGTCCGGTGACGTCACCGTCATCACCCAGGCGTTGGCCGACCGGTTCGCCCGCAACATCGCCGCCCATCCGGCCGACTGGCACATGATGCAACCGCAGTGGCTGGCCGACCTGTCCGCGGAGCGACGCGCCAGGCTGGAGGCCAGCCCGTGAGGATCGGCATGGTCTGCCCCTACTCGTTCGACGTGCCCGGCGGGGTGCAGTCACACGTGCTGCAGCTGGCGGAGGTGATGCACGGCCTGGGCCACCACGTCAGCGTCCTCGCGCCCTCCTCGCCGGGCGCGCAGCTGCCCGACTACGTCGTCTCCGGCGGCAAGGCCGTGCCGATTCCGTACAACGGATCGGTCGCGCGTCTGCGGTTCGGACCCGCCACACACCGCCTGGTGAAGCGCTGGCTGGCCGACGGTGACTTCGACGTACTGCACCTGCACGAGCCCAACGCCCCCAGCCTGTCGATGCTGGCCCTCAACATCGCCGAAGGCCCGATCATCGCAACGTTTCACACGTCGACCACAAAATCGTTGACACTCACCGTGTTCGAGCCCATCCTGCGACCGATGCACGAGAAGATCGTGGGGCGTATCGCGGTGTCGGACCTGGCGCGCCGCTGGCAGATGGAGGCGTTGGGCAGCGACGCCGTCGTGATCCCCAACGGGGTCGACGTAGCCGCGTTCGCGTCCGCGCCGCTGCTCGACGGCTATCCCCGCCCGGGGAAGTCGGTGTTGTTCCTGGGCCGTTTCGACGAACCGCGCAAGGGCATGGCGGTACTGCTGCGTGCGCTGCCGACGCTGGTGGGACGGTTCCCCGATGTCGAGATCCTCGTCGTCGGCCGCGGTGACGAAGACGAATTGCGTGACGACGCCGGTGAACTCGCATCGCATCTGCGCTTTCTCGGTCAGGTCGACGATGCGGCCAAGGCGTCGGCGATGCGCAGCGCCGACGTGTACTGCGCGCCCCACACGGGCGGCGAGAGCTTCGGCATCGTGCTCGTCGAGGCGATGGCGGCAGGCACCGCGGTGGTCGCCAGCGACCTCGACGCGTTCCGTCAGGTGCTCGACGACGGGAAGGCCGGCCGCCTCGTCCCGGTCGACGACGCGGCGGCGCTGGCCGACGGGTTGATCGAGTTGCTCGCCGACGATGCGGTGCGCGAGCACTACGTCACCGCGGCGGCCCGAGCGGTCCGGCCCTACGACTGGTCGGTGGTGGCCCGACAGATCATGCGGGTGTACGAGACCGTCTCCGGGTCGGGCACCACGGTGACGGTTTCCGGTGGCGACAGTGCCGCCAAGGCCAGGAAGGCGACCGGAGGCGTCCGGTGATCACCTGGATCGTGGTGATCGCGCTGGCCGTGCTGGTCGTGGTCATCCTGGCGGTCGGCGCGTGGGCGCTGCAAACGGCCAACCGACTCGACCGGTTGCATGTGCGATATGACCTGTCCTGGCAGGCGCTCGACGGAGCGTTGGCCCGCCGCGCCGTCGTCGCCCGTGCGGTCGCCGTCGATGCTTACGGCGACGCGCCGGACGCCGCGCGGCTGGCCGCGTTGGCCGACGCCGCCGAGCGGGCACCCAGGTCTGCCCGCGAGGGCGCCGAGAACGACCTGTCCGCGGCGCTGGCCCAGGTGGATCCGGCGTCGCTGCCGCAGGCTCTGGTCGCCGAACTGGCCGACGCCGAAGCGAGGGTGGTACTCGCCCGTCGCTTCCACAACGACGCGGTGCGCGACACCCTCGCGCTGCGCGAACGGCCGGTGGTGCGCATGCTGCGGCTCGGCGGAACCGCGGCGCTGCCAACGTATTTCGAGATCGTCGAGCGGCCCGAGACGGTACCGGAGGGCGGTCGCAGGTGAGTTGGCGCACGTCGGCGCGGGTGGTTCTGCTCGACGAGGCCGGTGCTGTGCTGCTGTTCCGCGGTTCGGACCCGGCGCTGGCGGATGCCCCTCGATGGTGGTTCACCGTCGGTGGTGCCGTGGAGCCGGGGGAGGAGCTCGCGGCGGCCGCGGCGCGGGAGGTCGCGGAGGAGACGGGCCTGCAGGTGGACGCCGCCGATCTCGTCGGCCCGCTGTGGCGGCGTCAGGCGGTATTCGAGTTCGACGGTTTGGTCATCCGCAGCGAAGAGCTGTTCTTCGTGCACCGCACGACGCGGTTCGAGCCGTCGATGGGCGGTCACACAGCGCTCGAACGGCGCACGATTCACGGCTACCGCTGGTGTGACGAGGCCACGATCCATGAGCTGGTGGCCCGCGGTGAAATCGTCTACCCGCGTCAACTCGCCGAACTGCTCGGCCAAGCCGCCGTGCTGGCCGACGGGCCGACCCGCCCCACCGTGCCGACGGTGCAGATTCGCTGACGGTCGATCAGCCGGCCACGATCAGATCGTGCGCGCCGGGCGCCCACGCCTTCTCGAAGACGTCGATGGGAACCTGCTCGCCGTCGCCGTCCTCGCTGCCGCTGTCGGAGAGGTAGACGATTCCCGCCTCGGGGTCGACACCGCTGACGACGACGGAGTGGTCGTCGTCGGTGTGGCTGCCGTCCTCGGCCCAGATCGTCTCGGAGTTGACGCCCGCGATCAGCCGGCGTCCGCTGTCGAGATAGGTGATGAGCGCGGGGATGCCGGTGGCCAACCCGGTTTGGGCGGCCAGATCATCGTCGGTGGCGGTGGCGTTGACGCCGTAGTGCTTCAGAAGAAGTACCTGGTCGTCGGAGTCGGTTCCGTTGTCCGAGTTCGGATCGTTGGGATTGGGCGGTGTGTAGATCGGCCGGTCGCTGCCGGGACTTTTGAGGCTCGACGCCACCGCGACGATCTCCTGCTCGGTGGGTGCCTTGCCGGTCGTCAGGCCCACGACCGTGGCGACGGCCATCAGACCGCAATCCTGGAAGTTCTGCTGGCTCCAGTAGTTGCTCGCTTCGTCGGGATCGCCGTGCATCTCCGTCGGCAGCATCGGACTCTGTGCGACGCCGTGGGAGCCCACCGAGGCGAATGCGTCCGGGGCGATGGGACCGGCGCTCCAGACTCCCAACGCCAGCACCGCGGCCGCCGATGCGGCTCCGATGCGGGTGCCGTTTCTCGTCATCTGCACGCTCCTGTCGTTCGCATGGCTCGGCGCCGGTGGTGCGCGGGCAGCTTATCGCCCGCCAATCGCCGGCGTCGGCGCATCGGTGATGTTGCCCCCGGGCCACCGTCGAGCGGTGAGTGCGGGGTTGGCGCGCCGCGACGACAAGCGCCTCGTGCCGTAGCGCTGCTGGATTGTCGGCAACCGCGGGTGTGATGAGACAATGGCGTCTGGACTGATCCCCGGTGGCGAAGCCGTACCGGCAACCGTTCGCAGATCACAGCCCGCAGGCTGCGGATTCAATTGATTTGCCGACGTCACTACACTGGATCGGTAGCAATTCGGAGGAGATAGCAGTGGAAAGCGCAGCGAACGGCTCGCATCACAACGGCTCGGGTCAGACCGGGACAGCCCGGGTGAAGCGCGGCATGGCCGAAATGCTCAAGGGCGGCGTCATCATGGACGTCGTCACGCCGGAGCAGGCCAAGATCGCCGAGGGCGCCGGTGCGGTGGCGGTCATGGCGCTCGAACGGGTACCCGCCGACATCCGCTCCCAGGGCGGTGTCGCGCGCATGAGCGATCCCGATCTCATCGAGGGCATCATCTCGGCGGTCACCATCCCGGTGATGGCCAAGGTCCGCATCGGCCATTTCGTGGAGGCGCAGATCCTGCAGAGCCTCGGCGTCGACTACATCGACGAGTCCGAGGTGCTGACCCCCGCCGACTACACCCACCACGTCGACAAGTGGAAGTTCACCGTGCCGTTCGTGTGCGGTGCGACCAACCTCGGCGAGGCGCTGCGCCGCATCACCGAGGGCGCGGCGATGATCCGCTCGAAGGGTGAGGCCGGCACCGGCGACGTGTCCAACGCGACCACCCACATGCGTCAGATCGGCGGCGAGATCCGTCGGCTGACCTCGCTGTCGGAGGACGAGCTGTACGTCGCGGCCAAGGAACTACAGGCCCCCTACGACCTCGTCGTCGAGGTGGCTCGGGCCGGCAAGCTGCCGGTGACGCTGTTCACCGCCGGCGGCATCGCGACCCCGGCCGACGCGGCGATGATGATGCAACTCGGCGCCGAGGGCGTGTTCGTCGGCTCGGGCATCTTCAAGTCCGGCGACCCCGCAGCGCGCGCCGCGGCCATCGTCAAGGCCACCACGTTCTACGACGACCCCGACGTGCTGGCGAAGGTGTCGCGCGGGCTGGGTGAGCCGATGGTCGGCATCAACGTGGAGGGCGTCGCAGCGCCGCACCGGCTCGCCGAACGCGGCTGGTAACCGACCGAATGGCAATCGAACAGATCCTCGATCTCGAACAGCTCGAGGTCAACATCTATCGGGGAAGCGTGTTCAGCCCCGAATCCGGTTTCCTGCAGCGCACTTTCGGCGGACACGTGGCGGGCCAGTCGCTGGTGTCGGCGGTGCGCACGGTCGACCCGCAATTTCAGGTGCATTCGCTACACGGCTACTTCCTTCGTCCCGGGGATGCCAAGGCGCCGACGGTCTACATCGTCGAGCGGTTGCGTGACGGCGGCTCGTTCATCACCCGTCGGGTCAATGCGATCCAGCACGGCGAGACCATCTTCTCGATGTCGGCCTCCTTCCAGACCGACCAGAGCGGAATCGAGCACCAGGACGCGATGCCGGTGGCGCCGCCGCCCGATGACTGTCCGGGGCTGACCGAGATCAAGGCGTTCGACGATGCGGGCTTCAACCAGTTCGCCGAGTGGGATGTCCGCATCGTGCCGCAGGAGAAGCTGACCCGGTTGCCCGGCAAGGCTTCTCAGCAGCAGGTGTGGTTCCGTCATCGCGATCCGCTGCCCGACGACTATGTGCTGCACATCTGTGCGCTGGCCTACATGAGCGATCTGACGCTGCTGGGTTCGGCGCAGGTGCACCACGCCGGGGAGCGCAAACATCTGCAGGTAGCCTCGCTCGATCACGCGATGTGGTTCATGCGTTCGTTCCGCGCCGACGAGTGGCTGCTCTACGACCAGTCATCGCCGTCGGCCTCCGGTGGCCGGTCATTGTGTCAGGGCAAGATCTTCAACCAGTACGGCGAGATGGTGGCGGCGGTCATGCAGGAGGGGCTGACCCGCTTCAAACGCGGCTACACGCCGTGAGCACCGCGCACGTCGGTGTCCTTGCGCTACAAGGCGACACCCGCGAACACCTGGCGGCGCTGCGCGAGGCCGGGGCGGAAGCCTCGACCGTGCGGCGGGTCCGCGAACTGGAGGCCGTCGACGCGCTGGTGATCCCCGGCGGGGAATCGACCGCGATGAGCCACCTGCTGCGCGAACTCGATCTGCTCGAGCCCCTCCGGTCACGCCTGGCCGACGGTATGCCCGCCTACGGATCCTGTGCGGGGATGATCCTGCTGGCCTCGGAGATCCTGGATGCCGGATCGACGGGCCGGGAAGCCACGCCGTTGAAGGGGATCGATATGACGGTGCGGCGCAATGCCTTTGGCCGCCAGGTCGACTCCTTCGAAGACGACATCGCCTTCGACGGGGTCGACGGGCCGGTGCACGCCGTGTTCATCCGCGCGCCGTGGGTCGAACGCGTCGGGCCCGAGGTCGAGGTCCTCGCCGAGGCCGCCGGTCACATCGTCGCGGTGCGACAGGGCAAGCGACTCGCGACGGCCTTTCACCCTGAGATGACCGGCGACCGTCGCATCCACAAACTGTTCGTCTCGATGCTCTAGCCACCGCGCGATTTGTGAGTGATTTCGATCGCTAGCCCGTAGGCGAACGTTTTCACTCACAAATCGCCGGGCCGGGCTAGCGGATTTCGAGGCCGGTGACCGCGCGGCCGATCACCAGGCGCTGGATCTCGCTGGTGCCCTCGAAAATCGTGAAGATCTTGGCGTCGCGGTGCATCCGCTCGACCGGATACTCGCGGGTGTAGCCGTTGCCGCCGAGAATCTGGATCGCCTCATCGGTGACGTAGACCGCGGTCTCGCTGGCCACCAGCTTGGCCATCGAACCCTCCGCGTTATCGAACGCCTTGCCGTTGCGCGCCATCCAGCCGGCCCGCCAAACCAGCATCCGGGCGGCGTCGATGCGGGCCTTCATATCGGCCAACTTGAATGCGATGGCCTGGAATTCGCCGATCTTGCGGCCGAACTGCTCGCGCTGACGGGCGTAGTCGAGTGCGTACTCATAGGCCGCGCGGGCCACGCCGACCGCCATCGCGCCGACCGTGGGCCGCGTGCGCTCGAACGTCGCCAACGCCGCCTGGCTCTTGGACCTCTTGCCCTCGCGCACCCGCGCGATGCGCTCCTCGAACTTGTCCCTGCCGCCGACGATCAGGTTGCCGGGGATACGCACGTCCTCGAGCACCACCTCCGCGGTGTGTGAGGCGCGGATGCCGTGCTTGAGGAACTTCTGACCCTGCCGGAAGCCGGGGGTGTTCGGCGGGATGATGAACGTCGCCTGCCCGCGGGTGCCGAGTTCGGGGTACACCGACGCGACGACGATGTGCACCTCGGCGATGCCGCCGTTGGTGGCCCACGTCTTGGTGCCGTTGAGCACCCACTCGTCGGTGGCCTCGTCGTAACGGGCGCGGGTGAGGATGGCGCCGACGTCGGAACCGGCGCCGGGTTCCGACGAGCAGAACGACGCGACCTTCGGTTCGTTGACGCTGCCGAACATCTGCGGCAGCCATTCGCCCATCTGCTCGGGGGTGCCGTTGGCGGCCAGCGACGCCGCCGCCAGGCCGGTGCCCAGGATCGACAGCGCGATACCCGCGTCGCCCCAGAACATCTCCTCGAACGCGACGAGCATGCCCAGACCGGACGGTTCGCCGGCCTGCTCGGCGAAGAACTCCATCGAGTACAAGCCGACCTTCGCCGCCTCCTGGATGATCGGCCACGGCGTCTCCTCGCGTTCGTCCCACTCCGCGGCGGCGGGGCGGACGACGTCGGCGGCGAATTCGTGTACCCAGTCCCGGACGTGGACGAGATCCGGCGAGAGCTCAAGCGAGAAGGACATGACGCTATCTTACTGCGGAGTAAGATAGCGGCGAAGTAATGTGTCACACCTAACAGCGCCGGCAGGACGGGAACGCCGCGATGACGATGGTCGAAGTCGAGCCGCAACCGCGCATCGACACGCTGGTCACACTGACCAACGGCGCCGACGCGCGGCGCACCGAGTACACCGGCAGCGCCTGGTTCGACGGCAAACCGCAAGTGTCCGGCCTGGCGTTGCGCAGAGCACCGAACGCGCCCAAAGGCATCCGCACGCCGAACTTCTCGGCGTCGTTCTTCCTCCCCGACAGCCTCCCGTACAACCGGGCCTCGCTGGCCGACGCGACGCTGTCGGTGTCGGTGGTTCTGCAGGCCTCCGGTGAGACCGGCGCGATCGTCGACGCGGCCGTGACGTTCACCGACGACCCGTCCGGCGCACCGACATGGCTGCAACTGCACGTGCACGGTCACATCGGCTGGCCGGCCGCCGTGGGCTACCGCGTCATCGCGCTGACGTCGCCCGACGCGGTTCGGTAGGGCACAAACGTCCACGTAGACTCGTCGGGCGGACTCAGCGCACGAAAACTTGGCGCACGAAAGCGCACGGAGAGGTACTACCTGCATGAGCGGCCATTCCAAGTGGGCCACCACCAAGCACAAGAAAGCCGTCATCGACGCCCGCCGGGGCAAGATGTTCGCCAAATTGATCAAAAACGTCGAGGTCGCCGCGCGTGTGGGCGGCGGCGACCCGGCGGGCAACCCCACGCTGTACGACGCGATCCAGAAGGCCAAGAAGTCGTCGGTGCCCAACGACAACATCGAACGCGCCCGCAAGCGCGGCAGCGGCGAGGAAGCCGGCGGCGCCGAATACCAGAACATCACCTACGAGGGCTACGGCCCCAACGGGGTCGCGGTGCTGATCGAATGCCTCACCGACAACCGCAACCGGGCCGCGGGCGAGGTGCGCGTGGCGATGACGCGCAACGGCGGCAGCATGGCCGACCCGGGTTCGGTGTCCTACCTCTTTTCGCGCAAGGGTGTCATCACCCTCGACAAGAACGACCTCACCGAGGACGACGTGTTGATGGCGGTGCTCGACGCAGGCGCCGAGGACGTCAACGATCTGGGTGATTCATTCGAGATCGTCTGCGAGCCAACAGATCTCGTTGCGGTGCGCACCGCGCTCCAGGATGCGGGTATCGACTACGAGTCCGCCGAAGCCGGATTCGTGCCCTCGGTGACGGTGCCGCTGGACGCCGACGGCGCGCGCAAGATCATGAAGTTGGTCGACGCGCTCGAAGACCTCGACGACGTCCAGGACGTCTACACCAACATCGACATTCCCGACGAGGTCGCCGCCGAACTCGACGCCGACGACTAGAGGGCCCGGGCTAGACCGTCAGGGCCACGCGGTAGTGGCGGTGGGCGAACAGCCAGGTTCCCTCGACGCGCACCAGTTCGTCGACATACTCGCCGACCAACTGGCGGACCGGTTGGTCGCGCAGCTTCATGAATTCCAGGCAGTACGAGCGCGCGTCGGCCCGGTCACCACACACCGCCAGCGACGCCATCTGAGTGAAGAACGCCATCTGCTCGATGGCCCCGAAGATGCCGTGCCAGTGGTCGCGCAGTTCGCTCTTGCCGTGGCATTCCCCGCCCGAACCGGTCCTGCGGCCGTCCTCGGTCCAGCACGCCAGATACGCGTCGAGATCGGTGCGCATGACCGCGTCACTGTAGATTTCGAGGCGCTCTCGAATGAGTTGTCTGTCTTCGGCCGGCCCGCTGAACGTCATTGGCTCATTATCGGGATGACCACTTCTACGAGCGGAGGCCGCTGCATGGCCAGGGTGACGGTGACCGACCCGGAGGGCGAAACGGTGACGGTGCGGCGCTGGTGGTGGCGCACCCTGCCGTGGCAGACCGGATTCGACACCTTGGACACGTTCTTCTTTCTGCTCATGTTGCCGTTCCTGGTGATGTGGCCGGTCTGGCTGGCACTGAAGTGGCTCGGCGTGTCGTGGAAGATCGTCATCGAACGTGACGGCTTGCGGGTCGGCCGCGAACGTGTGCGCGGCTGGCGCCGGTCCGGGGAGCGTATTCACGAGATCGCGGCGTCCGTGCAGGCGGGCACGTACCCGCTCGATCCGGTCGAGGAGCCCGCGGCGTCCTGAGCTGCCGTCAGCCCCTGCCGTTGGACCGCACGAGCTCGTCGTCGTCGCAGTCGATGGTGTGATCGAACGCCTTGGCGCGTTCCTCGGCTTCGGGGCTGCCGGAGAACATCCCGGCCGCCACGCGCTTGGTCTCGGCGGCGACCCCGCCACCCGTCTGTGGTTCCGGAGCCGCTTCGGCGGGCTGAATGCGATGGATCGGCACCACGCCGCCGGTGCGCTGCACCCAGTCGACAAGTCCCTCGCGGACCGCGCACTGCAGGTCGTACAGCGCACCGGCATTGTGCGCGCTGACCACGACACGCACGCGGACCACGCCACCGACCGCGTCGGTCACCTGCAGGACGCCGCGCCGGCCGTCCCAGAGGTCGCTTTCGGCCAGCAGCCGGTCCAGCTCGGCGCGCATGTCGTTGAACGGCACGTTGAAATCGACGTCGAACTCGACGGTGCCCATGATCTCGGTGGCGCTGCGGGTCCAGTTCTCGAACGGCTCGGTGGTGAAGTAGGTGGACGGCAACACGAGCCGGCGCTCATCCCAGATGCGCACGACGACATAGGTCAGCGTGATCTCCTCGATCCGACCCCACCACTGCCCGTTCTCGAGCTGGACGATGTCACCCACGCGAATCGCCCCGGAGAACGCGATCTGCATCCCGGCGAAGACCGCCCCCAGCGACGTCTGCGCGGCCAGGCCGGCGACCACCGACAACACACCGGCCGAAGCGAAGACCGTGGTGCCGATGTCGGAGAACGACGGGAACGTCATCAGGATCGCCGCACCGCCGAGGATGACGACGATCGCGATCGCGAGCCTGCGCAGCACCGTCACCTGCGTCCGGACCCGGCGCCACAGCCGGTCGGCGTCCGAGATCTCCTCACCGCCCCCGCCGTAACGCGCGATCATGCGCCTCTCGGCGACGCGGACAAAGCCCGTGACCAGCCAGGTGATCGAGGCGATCAGCAGGATCAGCAGCCAGTGATCCACCCACCCACGCCACGAGTCGGCAGTGTCGGACGTCCGTCGCACCGCGACCGTGGCCGCTATCACCATCAGCAGCATGCGCACCGGCTTGCGGGTGAGCACCTCGATGTCCTTGATCAGCGCGCTGCGACGGCTGATGCGCGCCATCAACCAGGTCAGCACCACCCCGAGCACGTACACGGCGGCGATCGCTCCAGCCGCCCAGGCCAGGGTGACGGCAATGTTGGTTGCAGTCTGCAGTTCGGTCTCGTCGGGCATGGGGATGAGGTCAACTCCACGAATCGAGGTCAGGTCCTCAATCGACGGTAGCCGTGTTGCCGCGGACGGAAACATCGGCTTCGGGGCGTCGAACGCGGATTCGGCCTTCTCACAAGCACAATTGGCGGGTGACAGTGGTACGCGACACAGGCGGCACCGAGTGGGGAATCAACAGGCGGTGGTGGCCGTTCCCCGGCGACGCGCTCGACCTGACGTTCGGATGGCTGGAGATCCTCGTCGGCGCGCTGTTTCTGGTGCTGTGGCCGTTCTGGTTGCTCGCCAAGTTCTGCGGCGTGCGCTGGGTGATCACCATCGAGCGCGACGGGCATCAGGTGGGGCGCGAACTGGTCCGCGGCTGGAACAGGTCGAAAGGCCGCATCAGCGAGATCGCGCTGGAGATCACCGCGGGCGGCCGTGGCGGCCAGTTCGTGATCTGAAGCGGGCGTGTCCCTGCCGAGTAGCGGGCCGACCGGCGGCTAAGCTCTCGAACAAGTGTTCACAGAAGGGCCGGACGTGCGGGTGATGGGAGTCGACCCCGGGTTGACGCGCTGCGGCCTGTCCGTCATCGAGGGCGGTACAGGCCGACAGGTCACCGCGCTCGACGTGGACGTGGTCCGCACCCCGTCGGGCGATCCGCTGCACCGGCGGCTGCTGGCGATCAGCGAGGCCGTGGAGTACTGGATGGACACCCACAAACCCGACGTGATCGCGATCGAGCGGGTTTTCTCCCAGCAGAACGTCTCCACCGTGATGGGCACCGCCCAGGCCGGCGGCGTGATCGCGCTCGCCGCGGCCCGCCGCGACATCGACGTGCACTTCCACACGCCCAGCGAGGTCAAGGCGGCGGTCACCGGCAACGGCAACGCCGACAAGGCGCAGGTGACCGCGATGGTCACCAGAATCCTTGCGCTGCAGGCCAAACCGACTCCGGCCGACGCCGCCGACGCGTTGGCCCTCGCGATCTGCCACTGCTGGCGGGCGCCGATGATCGCCAGGATGGCGGCGGCCGAGGCGCTGGCCGCCGAACAGCAACGCAAGTACAAGGCCACGCTCAAGGCCAAAGCGAAGGCGGCACGATGATCGCATCCGTTCGCGGTGAGGTTCTCGACATCGCACTCGACCACGTCGTGATCGAGGCCGGCGGGGTCGGCTACAAGGTGATGGCCACCCCGGCGACGCTGGCCACCTTGCGTCGCGGATCCGAGGCCCGGCTGATCACCGCGATGATCGTGCGCGAAGACTCCCAGACGCTCTACGGCTTCGCCGACGGCGACGCGCGCGACCTGTTCCTGACCCTGCTCGGGGTGTCCGGAATCGGGCCCAGCATCGCGCTCGGCGCGCTGGCCATGTACGACGGGCCGACCCTGCGCCAGGCCATCGGCGACGCCGACATCACCGCGCTGACCCGGATTCCCAAGGTGGGCAAGAAGACCGCCGAGTTGATGGCGTTGAGCCTGCGCGACAAGGTGGGCGCCGTCTCGCCATCGGGCGCGGCGACGGCGACGGGCAATGTGGTGCGTGGCCCGGTGGTGGAAGCGCTGGTGGGGCTCGGGTTCGCGGCCAAACAGGCCGAAGAGGCCACCGACAAGGTGCTGGCCAACGACCCCGAAGCCAATCAGTCGACCGCCTTGCGGGCGGCGCTCTCGATGCTGGGTAACAAATGAGCCGATTCGACGACGACGACGCCGCCGACGCCGACGAGCGCGAGGTCTCCCCGGCGCTGACGGTCGGCGAGGGCGACATCGACGCGAGCCTGCGCCCGCGCTCGCTGCAGGAGTTCATCGGGCAACCGCGCGTCCGCGAGCAGCTGCAGCTGGTCATCGAGGGCGCCAAGAACCGCGGCGGCACACCGGATCACATCCTGCTGTCGGGTCCGCCCGGGTTGGGTAAGACGTCGTTGGCGATGATCATCGCCGCCGAACTCGGCTCCTCGCTGCGGGTCACCTCCGGGCCGGCGCTCGAGCGCGCCGGCGATCTCGCCGCGATGCTGTCCAACCTCGTCGAGCACGACGTGTTGTTCATCGACGAGATTCACCGCATCGCCCGGCCCGCCGAGGAGATGTTGTACCTGGCGATGGAGGACTTCCGCGTCGACGTTGTGGTCGGCAAGGGCCCCGGCGCGACGTCGATTCCGCTCGATGTCGCACCGTTCACGCTCGTGGGGGCGACCACCCGTTCGGGCGCGCTGACGGGGCCCCTGCGTGACCGCTTCGGTTTCACCGCCCACATGGACTTCTACGAGCCCGCCGAACTGGAGCGGGTGCTGGCGCGTTCGGCGGGAATCCTCGGTATCGAGTTGGGCGCCGACGCGGGCGCAGAGATCGCGCGCCGGTCGCGGGGCACGCCACGCATCGCCAACCGGCTGCTGCGCCGGGTCCGCGACTACGCCGAGGTGCGCGCCGACGGGGTGATCACCCGCGATATCGCCAAGGCGGCGCTGGAGGTCTACGACGTCGACGAGCTCGGGCTCGACCGCCTCGACCGCGCCGTGCTGTCCGCGCTGACACGCAGTTTCGGCGGGGGACCGGTCGGTGTCTCCACGCTGGCGGTCGCGGTCGGCGAGGAGGCGACGACCGTCGAGGAGGTCTGTGAGCCGTTCCTCGTGCGCGCCGGGATGATCGCGCGCACACCGAGGGGACGCGTGGCCACCGCGCAGGCCTGGACGCACCTGGGCCTGACCCCGCCGAGCGGAGTCACCGGTCTGGGGCAGGTGGGTCTTTTCGACTGAGGAGGACGGCATGGGCAGCGGCACGATCCGGCTGGGCGGGTTGCTCGGCGTGGCCTGTTCCGGCGCGATCGTACCGGCGTATCTGGTCGGCTCACCGGAGACGCCGAAGGACACCGGAGCGGTGGACGCCTACTTCGACAGCGCAGCAACATTTCTCACGCTGAACGGCACGCTTGCGCTACTGCATCTGCTGTTCGGGCTGCTCTTCCTCGGCGTGCTCGTGTCGATGCTGCGGTCGGCGGCCGGGCCCACCGGCGCGGTGTACACCGCGCTGATCGGTGGGACGGTGTTCCTCGCACTGACCGCGGCCGGTCTGGCCGCCGAGGTGGCCGTGCCCGCAGCGATCGTGCGGTTCGACGACCTGACCGTGATGTCGTACTCGCAACCGTTCCTCGGCCTGGCGGTCTGGCTGTACCACTACAGCCATATCGGTTCGGCCGCATTGATATTCGCCACTGCGTACATCGTGTGGCGGACCGGTGTGCTGCCGAAGTGGTCGGCGGCCCTGGCGCTGCTCGGGCTGCCCGCGCTGCTGCACACCTGGATCGGGCTGCCCGGTGCGTACAGCGTGGCGGTCTGGGTCGCGTTGACCGGCCTGTTGATGTTGGCCATACCGCCGGTGGTGCGGGTGGAAAGTGTGGTCGCGTAATGGGTTTCGTCGGATTGTTCTTCGCGGGCCTCGCCGCCCTGCTGCACATCTACATCTGGGTGATGGAGTCGCTGACGTGGACGTCGGCGCGCACCAGAGCGACCTTCGGTCTGACCGAGGAGGAAGCGTTGGCCACCAAGGAGTTGGCCTTCAATCAGGGTTTCTACAACCTGTTTCTGGCCGTGATCACGCTCGCTGGAATCGTGATCGGCGCCGTCGGCTACAACGGGGTCGGCATCGCGTTGATCTTCGCCGGCGTCGGGTCGATGCTGGCCGCGGCGCTGGTGCTGTTGCTGTCCTCACCGGACAAGGCGAAAGCCGCTGTCACCCAGGGCATCTTCCCGCTGATCGCGATCGTGCTGTTGGCGGTGGCGGTCACGCTGTAGCCGAGTGCGTCGTCTACAGCAGCCCCAACAGTTCCAAGTCGGTGGCGTACTTGACGATGACCTCGCGCGTCACGTGCGGAATGTCCTTGTCCGGACCGATCTTCGCGTTCTGCACCGCCGTGCGGAACCGCTCCGTCGGGGCGATCGAACCCCGGATCGGGGTTGCGGGGCGCTGGTAGTTGTGCAGCAGCGGTAGCAGCGATGCCTGCCGCTGCCGTTCGGGCAGGCCGCGGATCGCGGTGTCGAATCGTTGTAGCCATGTGGCGTAGTCGCCGACGCGTTCAATCCGATGACCCGCATCGATCAGCCAGTCGACGAACTCGTCGAGCCCGATGCCGTCGTCGTAGGGGTTCATAACGTGGTAGGTCTCGAAACCCGGTTCGGCATCGTGGCCGACCTGCGCGCCCAGCGTCGAGACGGCCTCGGCGATGAACTCGACGGGAAGCCCGTCATAGTGCGCGCGTTGGCGGCGGCCCTCATCGTCGACCTCATAGAACGAGAACGGCGCGATGCCGGTCGCCACCAGGCTCAGGATCAACCGCGTGAACATGTCCGGCACATTGAGCTGACCGGCGTAGGTGGTGTCGGCCAGGATCATGTCGCAACGGAACACGGCGACCGGCAGCCCGCACAGGTCGTGCGCTTCGCGCAGCAACACCTCACCGGCCCACTTGCTGTTGGCGTACCCGTTGGCATAGGAGCCGTCGATCTTGCGTGTCGGGCTGATCAGCCGGATGTCGCCGTCCTCGGTGAACCGACCGGGCGCGATGCCCGCGCCGACACCGATCGTCGACACGTAGACGAACGGTTTGATCTTCGTCGTCAACGCGATGCGGATCAGCTCCGCGGTACCGACGGCGTTCGGGCCGAACAGCTGGTTGTAGGGCAGCACATGGTTGACCAACGCGGCGGGATCGACGATCAGGTCCACGGTGTCGGCGAGCCGCTGCCAGGTCGCACGATCGAGTCCCAAATCGGCCTCACCCTTGTCCCCGGCGATGACCTCGAGATGATCGGCGGCCAATTCCCGGTAGTGGCGAAGCAATTCGGGATCTCCCGAATCGAATGTCCGGTCCAACCGGTCCCGCGCCGAGGTATCGTCCTTCGCGCGGACCAGGCAGATCACCCTGCCTCCGACCATGGCCATCCGCTCGAGCCACTCCAGGGCGAGATAGCGGCCCAGGAAACCGGTCGCGCCGGTCAACAGCACCGTGCGCACCTCGGTGCTCGGACCCGGCAGTGCGGGCGCGCCGGCCAGAGTGCCGTCGTCGATGAACTTGTTCAATGTCAAGTCGCTCGCGTGTACCTCGGTTGCCTGATGCCCGTGCACCGATGCGAATGTCGCTCTCGTCGAACCTCCTTCGCGTGCGAACTCGATGTAGGCGGCGAGTGCGGCCAGGTCGTTGGCCGGGCTGACGATGACACCGACGGGCACCTCGATGTCGTAGATCTCGTTCAGCAGGTTGCCGAAGGTCAACGCCGACAAGGAGTCACCACCGAGGTCGGTGAAGTGCGCGCGGGGTCGCAGATCGGCCGCGGTGGCGCCGAGCAGGGCACCCGCAGCGCGGCTGACCGTCTCGATGACGGGCCCCTCGGAGCCGTGCCGACGCAGGGCACGCAGTTCGGCGGCTTGGCTGTCGGCGAGCTCGGTGTAGAGCGCTTCCAGCCGTTCGCCGTAGCGCTCCTTGAGCGCCGGGCGCGCGAGCTTGCGGATCCCCGTGAGCAGACCGTTCTCCAGGGTGAACGGCGTTGTCTCCATGATGAACTCACGCGGGATCTCGTAGGTCTGCAGTCCCGCGGTCCTGGCGACGTCCTGCAGGGACTGCGTGATCGCGGTCTTCAGTTCGTCGGCGTCGTGCCGGGCCAGCGCATCGCCGGTTGGCACGATCACCGCGAGCAGGTAGGAACGAGCGCTGTTGCCGTAGACGAAGATCTGGCGAATCAGCGGGCTGGTGCCAAACGTCGCTTCGAGTTTGGCCACCGTGACGAATTCGCCCTGCGACAGCTTCAGGACGTTGTTTCTGCGGTCGAGGTATTCCAACTGATCCGGTCCGACCTCGGCCACGATATCACCGGTCTTGTAATAACCGTCGGCGTCGAACACCGACGCGGTGATCTCCGGGCGCTTGTAGTAGCCCGGGAACATCGTGTCCGACTTGACCAGAAGCTCACCGCGCGGAAGTGGGCGATCGGTGCGGTAGTAGCCGAGGTCGGGCACGTCGACCAGGCGATAGTCGATGACCGGCGGCCGCGACACCCGTCCGTCGACGAAAATCGATCCTGCTTCGGTGGATCCGTAGCCGTCGGTCAGATGGAGGTCGAGCAGAGATTCGACGAATGCCTTCATCTCGGGCGAGATCGGCGCAGACCCGGTCATCGCGGAGATGAACCGGCCGCCCAACAGGTTTTGCCTCAGGTCGGCGATCACATCGGTCTCGGCGACCCAGCGGTCCACGCCGTCGCCGGTGCGGCGGTCGACCTCGGTTTGGAAGTGTTGGAACATCATGTCCCAGATGCGGGGGACGAAACTCAGCTGTGTCGGGCGCACCAGCGAGAGATCCTCGAGCAACGTCGACAGGTCACTCCTGGCAACGAAATACGCGGTGCCGCCGGCGCCCAGGGTGGCGTAGAGGATGCCGCGGCCCATCACGTGGCTCATCGGCATGAAGTTCAACGTGATCGACGGAAGCGCCGGCCCGCCGCCCCACATGGCCATGCTCGAGCGGCGCCAGAAGTTCGCCACCATCTCTCGCAGGTACATCGCGCCCTTCGGCGCCCCGGTACTGCCGGAGGTGTAGATCAGCAGCGCGAGGTCGTCGTGGGACCGGTCGGCCGGAACTGGAACGGGCAGTGCACGGCCGCGAGTCAGGACGTCGGTCAACGTCTCGATGCGCACACCGGTTCCGTCGAGGCGAGCCGCGGCGGCATCGATCGTCGCGCGGTGGTCGTCATCCTCGTGGTGGTAGTCGAACACGATCAGGTGTTGGGGCACATGGCCGTCGACGATCAACTCGAGCGCGTCGTCGAGGAAGTCGACGCTCGAGGCCATGGCGACCGGTTCGGTTTCGGCGAGGATGGGCCGCAACTGCGAGACGGGAGCGCTGGTCTGCAGGGGCACCGAGACCGCGCCCAGGTGCATGAGCGCCATGTCGACGGTCGCATAGTCGATGCTGGTGAAGCCGAGGATCGCAACGCGGTCACCGGGTCGCACCGGAACCCGTGTCAGTGCGGCGGCGGCGGCCTCGACACGATCCGACAACTCGCGGTAGGTGACGGTGTCGAAACGCGGAAGCAACTGGGCGGCGGTGCGTCCGGACGCCGGATCGGTGACGAACTCGACGGCGCGTTGCCCCAGTGCGGGTCGCTCGGCGTAGCCATCGAAGATCGTTCGCACGAGTTGGGGGAGAGGAAGACCGGCGGCTTCGATCGCATGAGCGACCCCTTGGGAGGGGCGGGCAGCGGCGAACTGCGGGTCTGTTTCGAACAAATCGGAAATGCGGCGCTCGAGTCGCGCTTCACGGGTAAGGGTCGTCATCAAGAAGTCCTTTGGACGAGCGTGGACTGCGGGGCGCGCCGTTGCGTCCACCAAAAACATCGATAGTCGATGTAAAAACTATTCCCGGCCTGGCTGGGAGCCTGCTGTGAGCGCCAGCAGTGCTTTTCCGCTAACGCCGGTTACGGAGGCGTCAGCGCGGGTAACCACGCCTCACGACCAAGGAGGCATCATGACCGACACGCGAGTACACCCCCGAGGTGGGCGTATGCGAATGCCGCGCAGTCGCGGCGCCACGAGTGGATTCCTGTTGATCCTGTTGGGCGCGTGGGGCGCCCTGGCTCCCTTCATCGGGCCCCTGTTCAACTTCGCGTACAGCCCCGACCAGGCGTGGACGTGGACGACCGGCCGGGGTTGGCTGGAGGTACTACCGGGCGTGGTGACGGTGCTGGGCGGCCTGCTCCTGCTGATGTCACGAAACCGTGCGACCGCATCGCTCGGCGGGTGGCTCGCCGTGGCGGGTGGCGTCTGGTTCATCATCGGCCGCGCGATGGCGGGCCCGTTGGGTATGGGTGACGCGGGTATGCCCGTCGCCGCCACCGAGGGCAAGCGCATCGCACTGGAGCTGACGTACTTCTACGGCTTGGGCGCGCTGATCGTGTTCCTGGGCGCGGCGGCGCTGGGACGCATTTCGGTGCGCAGCGTGCGCGACGTCGAGTGGGCCGATCGCCCGGCGACCGCGCACACCGTAGCCGACGAACCCGCGCTGGCCACCGCCGCGCCGGTTGCTGCGGCCGAACCCGCTCCAGCCCCCGGCCACACTCCACACACCGCCGGGCAGCCGGCGATGGCGGAGCAGCGAACCGAGGTCATCGGACCCACGGCCGAGGCCGCAAAACCGCGTCGCCGCGGCCTGCTCGACAGGTTCCGCTCTCGCGGCCATCGTGGCGGCCGGCTCGCACACCGGTAAGCATCAGCACAACCACAAAGCGCCCCACACAGGTTGTGGGGCGCTTTGCGTGTCACGGGCGGTGCGGGTGACGTAGATCCCAAATGTCGGCTCATGCGACGAGTTTCACCGCGTCCGTGTGACTCGTACGACTGCCTGCATCAGCAGTCGAAGCTAGCCTGGCTATGTAATCCACTCGACGTGCGCCTCTCGGTTGAACCCGGTCAACGGCGTTCGATATTGACGTCAATCTTGTCAGGAGGCCAACCATGTCCGACAGGCCTGGTATCACCGATTCCATTGTCGCGCGCCAGAATTCGGCTACCGCGATGTGTGAGGCGTTCGGCTTCCCCCAGGAGGACTGGCCGCTGTTCGCGCGGTTGGCCAGCGGCCCGACGACGCCTCACGACGAAGAGGCGCTGTACCAGTACATCGACGTCAAGATCGCCGAGCGTTGCTGGAAGCCGACCGACGACCTGTTGTCCAACTTGATCGACGTCGAGGTGGACGGCATCGAACTGACCGTCGACGACATCTACCGCTTCGTCTCCACGCTGATCGGCGTCAGGGTCTTCTGACCCATTGGCGATTTGTGGAGCCGCACCGGCGGTCAGCGCCGCTGACGCTCCACAAACCGCGCGGAACGTCAGCCCGTGTAGGCCATGACGTGCTTGATGCGGGTGTAATCCTCGAACCCGTACATCGACAGGTCCTTACCGTGGCCCGACGACTTGAACCCGCCGTGCGGCATCTCGGCCACCAGCGGGATATGCGTGTTGATCCACACGCAGCCGAAATCGAGGGCAGCCGAAACCCGTAGTGCGCGCGACACATCGCGCGTCCACACCGACGACGCCAATCCGTATTCGGTGCCGTTGGCCCACGCGATCGCCTCATCCTCGTCGGAGAACGACTGCACCGTGATGACCGGGCCGAAGATCTCCTGCTGGACCAGCGTGTCGTCCTGCCGCAGGCCGCCGATCACCGTCGGTTCGACGTAGAAACCCTTGTCCCCCTGGCGTCCTCCGCCGACCGCGACCGAGGCGTGTGACGGCACGTCTCCCAGAAACCCGAGCACCCGCTCCAACTGAGTGGAGTTGTTCACCGGCGGCACCCACGCGTCCTCGTCGTCGGCGGACCTGCCGTACGTCGTCGTCGCGGCACGCGCCTGCTCGGCCAGCGCCTCGGTCAGGTCCGAGGCCACCCGCGCCGTCGCGAGCACGCGCGTTGCCGCTGTGCAGTCCTGTCCGGCGTTGAAATAGCCCGCCGTCGCGATGCCTTCGGCGGCCGATGCGATGTCGCTGTCGTCGAACACGATCACCGGCGCCTTGCCGCCCAACTCCAGGTGCGTGCGCTTGAGGTGTCCGCCCGCGCTGACCGCCACCGCACGGCCCGCGGCGACCGAACCGGTGATCGACACCATCTGCGGAGTCGGGTGCGCCACGACGGCGGCGCCGGTTTCCCGGTCTCCGCAAACGACATTCAGCACTCCGGGCGGAAAGTGCCTGGCGGCGATCTGGGCCAGCATCACCGTCGTCACCGGGGTCGTGTCGCTGGGCTTGATGACGACGGTGTTGCCCGCCGCAACAGCGGGCACGAACTTCCAGATCGCCATCATCATCGGGTAGTTCCACGGGGCCACCTGCCCGATGACCCCGACCGGTTCGCGGCGGATCCACGAGGTGTGGTTCTCCATGTACTCGCCGGCCGACTTACCCTCCAGCATTCGCGCCGCGCCTGCGAAGAAGCGGATCTGGTCCACCATCGGGGGAATCTCTTCGGCCATCGTGACGTGGTTGGGCTTACCGGTGTTGCGACCCTCCGCCTCGACGAGCGCCTGGGCACTTGCCTCGACGTCGTCGGCGAAGTCCAGCAGCGCCTTCTGCCGCACCGACGGCGTGGTGCGCTTCCAGTCGGCGAACGCCTTCGACGCGGCGGCGTACGCGTTGTCGATGTCGGCCTCGTTGGAGATCGGTGCGGTGCCGTACCGCTCACCGGTCGACGGATCGACCAGCGGCATGGTGGCACCGCTGACCGAGTCGACGTTCTCGCCGCCGATGAAGTTCTGGACCTTGAAGTCGCTGGTCATTCGATCCTCTCTTCGGTACCGGGTTGGAGCACGTCGGCTCACGGTCTTCGGCCAGCAAGTCGCTGGTCGTCAGGGGCGGAAGGGAGCGCAGCGCATCGCCGAAGGCCCGCGAGACAACTACCGGCTCTCTTCGACGGTGCTCATCGAGCAAGAGCCTAACCAAGACAGCACCGATCCGGTTGATATCCGCGGGTGGGTGCCGGGGGATCCGCGGCCACACGGCGGAAACGCGACGGAATTCGTTGAGCCCGGATGTCTCGGAGCGCCCCGGCTGGCTTGCGGCCCGGGCAATGCGGGGTCTCATCGCGGTGGGCTGGTCGCCGCGGAAGCCCGCAATGGCACACTGGTCACTTATGGGCGCGCGCCTGAACCGGCGCTGCGCCGTGACCATATGACCTAACGAAAGACTCTGTCGCCATGGATTTGGTTGTCTTCCTTCCCCTGCTCATCGTGCTGGGCGCATTCATGTTCTTCGCGTCCCGCCGACAGAAGAAAGCCATGCAGGCCACCATCGACCTGCACGAATCGCTCCAGATCGATGACCGCGTGCACACCACGTCCGGTCTGGTCGGGACCATCAAGGGCATCACCGACGATGAGGTCGAACTGGAGATCGCGCCCGGTGTCGTCACCACCTGGATGAAGCTGGCGGTGCGCGACCGCATCACCGACGACGACGAGTTCGAGGACGACGAGCCCGAGTCGACCGCGACCGAGCTCACCGAAAGCCCCAACACCAAGACCGACGGCTGAGTCCGCGGGCGATCTTCACAGCCCGAGCCCGTAGTCTCTGCGGTGCTGACGAACCGATTCCGAGGAGACCTGACAAAACGTGGCATCGTCTTCGACGCCGGTGCACCCTGCCCGCTACCTCTCGCTCTTTTTGGTGTTGCTCGTCGGCGCCTACTGCCTGGTCTTTCTGACCGGAGACAAGAAGCCCGAACCCAAACTCGGCATTGATCTGCAGGGCGGTACCCGCGTCACTCTCACCGCCCGCACACCCGACGGGTCGCCTCCCACCCGCGAGGCGTTGGGCCAGGCGCAGCAGATCATCAACGACCGAGTCAACGGTCTCGGCGTGTCGGGCTCCGAGGTGATCATCGACGGCAACAACCTCGTCATCACCGTTCCCGGCAGCGAGAGCAGTGACGCCCGCAACCTCGGCCAGACGGCACGCCTGTACATCCGCCCGGTCGTGCATGTGATGCCCGCCGAGGTGCCGGGCGAGCAGCCGCCGATGGAGGGGCCGGCAGGCGCACCTCCGGGCGGTCCGATTCCCGGGATGCCGGGCTTGATCCCGGGTATGCCGGGAACCGAAGCGCCCCCCGGTGAGCAGCCTCCCGCCGGCCAACAGCCTCCCGCCGGTGATCAGCCGCCGGCCGATCCGGCCGCTCCACCGGCTCCGCAGCCGCGCCCCTACCCTCAGGAGCCACCCGCGCAGCCCGCACCGGAGCCGCCCCCGACACCGGGCAGCCCCGAGCCGACACCCGCGCCGGATGCTCCCGAACCGACGACCACTCCCACGTCACCCGAGGACATTCCGCTGGCGCAGCGCATCGCCGACGAGAAGCAGTTGCGGCAGAGCACCGATCAGCAGGTTCAGATCCTGGCACTGCAGTTCCAAGCCACCCGCTGCCACGAGGACGACGTTCTCGCGGGTAACGACGACCCGAACCTTCCGCTCATCACCTGCTCGGCCGACGGCAGGGAGGTGTACCTGCTGGACAAGTCGATCATCAACGGAGAGCAGATCCAGGACGCCACCTCCGGTCTCGACCAGCAGCGCGGTGAGTACGTCGTCGACCTCCAGTTCAAGGGCGATGGCGCGAAGACGTGGGCGGATTTCACCGCCGCCAACGTCGGGACGCAGACCGCGTTCGTGCTCGACACGAAAGTGATGAGCGCACCCGAGATCCGGGAACCGATCCCGGGCGGACGCACACAGATCAGCGGCCAGTTCACCCAGCAGTCGGCCCGCGAGTTGGCCAACGTGCTGAAATACGGTTCGCTGCCGTTGTCCTTCGAGTCGTCGGAGGCTGAAACCGTCTCCGCCACATTGGGTCTGTCGTCTCTGCGCGCGGGCCTGATCGCCGGCGCGGTCGGCCTGGCGTTGGTGTTGGCGTATTCGTTGCTCTACTACCGGATGCTGGGCGTGTTGACCGCGCTGTCGCTGATCGCTTCCGGTGCAATGGTTTACGCGATTCTGGTGCTTCTCGGCAGGTGGATCGGCTACACGCTGGACCTGGCCGGTATCGCCGGTCTGATCATCGGTATCGGTATGACGGCCGACTCGTTCGTGGTGTTCTTCGAACGCATCAAAGACGAGATCCGCGAAGGGCGTTCGTTCCGCTCGGCGGTGCCCCGCGGTTGGGCGAGGGCCCGCAAGACGATCGTGTCCGGCAACGCGGTGACGCTGCTCGCCGCGGCGGTGCTCTACGTCCTCGCGGTCGGACAGGTCAAGGGCTTCGCGTTCACCCTGGGTCTGACCACGATCCTCGACGTGGTCGTGGTGTTCCTGGTGACGTGGCCGCTGGTGTATCTGGCGTCGAAGTCGCCGACACTGGCCAAGCCTTCGTTGAACGGACTCGGTGCGGTGCAACAGATCGCCAGGGAGCGACGAGCGGCCGCGCACGCGACGGGACGGGACTGACATATGGCGCCCAAACAGTCATCGGACGAACCGCAGAGCACCGCCGTGGAGGCGCCGGACCTCGAGTCCGCCACGCCTCGCCACGGCTTCTTCGTCCGCCTCTACACCGGCACCGGGGCCTTCGAGGTCATCGGCAAGCGCAAGCTGTGGTACGCGGTCAGCGGTGCGATCGTCCTGGTGTGCCTGGCCAGCATGCTGCTGCGCGGCTTCACCTTCGGCATCGACTTCGAGGGCGGCACCAAGGTGTCGATGCCGACCGCGACCGAATCGGGCACCGTGACCACCCAGCAGGTCGAGGACGTCTTCAGCCAGACGCTGGGTAAGAGCCCGGAGTCGGTGGTCGTGGTCGGCAGCGGCGGATCGGCCACCGTGCAGATCCGGTCTGAGACGCTGACCAACGAGGAGACCGAGGAGCTGCGCACCGCGCTGTTCGACGCGTTCAAGCCCAAGGGGGCGGACGGGCAGCCCAGTAAGCAGGCCATCAGCGATTCCGCGGTGTCGGAGACGTGGGGCGGGCAGATCACGCAGAAGGCGCTCATCGCGCTGGTGGTGTTCCTGGTGCTGGCGACCATCTACATCATGCTGCGTTATGAGCGCTACATGTCGATCGCGGCGATGGCGACGCTGGTGTTCGACCTCGTGGTTACCGCCGGCGTCTACTCACTCGTCGGCTTCGAGGTCACCCCGGCCACGGTGATCGGCCTGCTCACGATTCTCGGCTTCTCGCTCTATGACACCGTCATCGTGTTCGACAAGGTCGAGGAGAACACCCACGGCTTCGAGCACACCACGAGACGCACCTTCGCCGAACACGCCAACCTCGCCGTCAACCAGACCTTCATGCGGTCCATCAACACCAGCCTCATCTCCGTGTTGCCGATCGTGGCGCTGATGGTCGTGGCGGTGTGGCTGCTGGGTGTGGGCACGCTGATGGACCTGGCGCTGGTGCAGTTGGTCGGCGTCATCGTCGGTACCTACTCGTCGATCTTCTTCGCGACCCCGCTGCTGGTGACGCTGCGCGAGCGCACCGACCTCGTGCGTAACCACACCCGCCGGGTGATGAACCGTCGCAAGAACGCGTCGGCCAGGGCCTCCCAGGCGGAGGGAGCTGACGAAGACGCCGCCGAGCCGGAGACCGTCGGGGCCGCCGCGCCCGCGCGTGCCGAGGCCGCGACGAGGACTACGCCGCCGCCGGACAAACCCGCGCCGGGGGCGCGTCCGGTGCGACCGAGCAGCAGCCGGACCGGACGTCCGTCGGGTAAGCGCGACACGCGGCGGCGGTAGGGGATGAGCGCCGGCAAGCGGGCGGGCACACAGCCCGCGAGGGCAGTGAGCCCGATCCGGCGTTGCGGTGCTCTGGCGGCGGCACTGGTGCTCGCGGCGTCGTTGGCGTCGGCGTGCACGCGCAGCCCTGCCGACAGCATCGACTACGCCGTCGACGGCACGCTGATCACCTATAACACCAACACCGTCGCCGGCGCCGCTTCGGCAGGCCCGCAGGCGTTCGCTCGGGTGCTGACCGGCTTCAACTACCACGGACCCGACGGCCAGATCGTCGGCGATCACGACTTCGGGACCATCTCGGTCGTCGGTAGACAACCGCTGGTCCTCGACTACGAGGTCAACGCGAACGCGGTGTACTCCGACGGCAAACCGATCACCTGCGACGACGTCGTGTTGGCGTGGGCGTCGCAGTCCGGCCGGTTCCCGGACTTCGACGCGGCCAGCCGCGCGGGCTACAGCGATATCGCGACGGTGGACTGCACGCCGGGGCAGAAGAAGGCGCGGGTGTCGTTCGCCCCCGATCGTGGTTTCGT
Organism: Mycolicibacterium novocastrense; assembly: GCF_001570485.1. Lineage (GTDB taxonomy): Bacteria > Actinomycetota > Actinomycetes > Mycobacteriales > Mycobacteriaceae > Mycobacterium > Mycobacterium novocastrense. Next base: position 246,363 of record NZ_BCTA01000036.1, on the reverse strand, counting down.
CGACTTCGGGCAGCTGTTCTCCGCGACGTCGATGATGCCGTCGCACGTCATCGCCGACCAATTGGGTCTCGGCGACGGCGGAGTCACTCGGGCCATTCTCGACAACGACGGTGCCGCGGTGGAGCGCATCGCCGCGGTCTGGAACACCGGCTGGGACCTCAAGCCTGATCTGGACCTGAAGCGGTTCCCCTCGTCGGGGCCCTACAAGCTGGAATCGGTGACCGAGGACGGGGCCGTGGAGCTGGTCGCCAACGACAAGTGGTGGGGCGCCGAGCCGGTCACCAAGAAGGTCACCGTGTGGCCGCGCGGCGCCGACATTCAGGAGCGCGTCAATCAGGGCGCCTACGACGTCGTCGACATCGCCACCGGATCGTCGGGCACGCTGAACATGCCCGATGACTACGTGCGCACGGATGCCCCGTCGGCCGGCATCCAACAGCTGATATTCGCGCCGCAGGGGCCGTTGGCGGCTCCGCCGGCTCGCCGCGCGCTGGCCCTGTGCACGCCGCGCGACGTGATCGCGCGCAACGCCGAGCAGCCGATCGCCAATTCGCGGCTCAATCCCGCGTCCGAGGACGCCTACAGCGGGGCCGAGGCCGGTCTTGAGCCCGGACAGTTCGTCGCCGCCAATGCCGACGCCGCCCGGGCCGCGCTCAACGCGCGCCCCCTGACCGTGCGCATGGGGTACCAAAGCCCGAACGCGCGGTTGGCGGCGACCGTCGGCGCCATCGCCAAGGCGTGTGCGCCGGCCGGCATCACCGTCGAAGATGCCGCAGGCGACGCCGTGGGCCCACTGTCCTTGCGCGACAACAAGATCGACGTGCTGATCGCCAGCACGGGCGGCGCCGCGGGCAGCGGGTCGACCGGTTCGTCGGCGATGGACGCCTATCAGTTCCACACCGGAAACGGCAACAACCTGCCGCGCTACTCCAATCCGCAGGTGGACCGGGTCATCTCGGCGATCGCGATCACCAACGATCCCAAGGAGATGGCCCGGCTGCTCGGCGAGGGCGGCCCCGTGCTGTGGGCCGACATGCCGACGTTGCCGCTGTACCGCCAGCAGCGCACGGTGCTGACGTCGAAGAAGATGTTCGCTGTGAGCAGCAATCCGACGCGGTGGGGCGCGGGATGGAACATGGACCGTTGGGTGTTGGACCGGTGAGCTCAGGCGGAGAAGACATCTCGACCCTGATCGCGAGGATGATGCGCGAGGTGCCCGACTTCCCGGAACCGGGCGTCGCGTTCAAGGACCTCACCCCGTTGCTGGCCGACGCGCGTGGGCTGGCCGCGGTCACCGATGCGCTCGCCGATGTCGCCCGCGGCGCGGACCTGGTGGCGGGCATCGACGCGCGCGGCTTCTTGCTCGGCGCGGCGGTCGCGTTGCGGCTGGGGACGGGTGTGTTGGCGATCCGCAAGGGCGGCAAGCTGCCGCCGCCGGTGTTCAGCGAGACCTATGCGCTCGAATACGGCACGGCCACGCTGGAGATTCCGGCCGACGGGGTCGACCTGGGCGGCCGCAAGGTGCTCATCATCGACGATGTGCTGGCCACCGGCGGCACCGCGGCCGCGGCGGTCAAGCTGCTGCAGAACGCCGGCGCCTCGGTACCGGGCGCCGCGGTGCTGCTCGAGTTGACCGCGCTGGGCGGCCGCGAAGCGCTCGATCCGTTGCCGGTCACGTCGCTGTACCGGGTCTGAGGGATATCCTCGAAGGCGCGCGTGCGACGCCGCTGTCGAGACACGAATGAGCGCTTCGGCGTGAACGACCAGACCGGGAGGTGACCATGGCTGAGGAACCCGGCACGGGCCAGGCCGTGCAGTCAGCGCCGCCCGGCGCCCAGATCCCCGAGACGCAGCCGCTGGAGATGCCGAAGCCCTCCGCGAGCGCGTCACGCCGCGTGCGGGCCCGGTTGGCGCGCCGGATGACGTCGCAACGCAGTGCGATCAACCCGGTGCTGGAGCCGCTGGTCGCCGTCCACAAGGAGATCTATCCGAAGGCCAATCTGCAGTTGCTGCAGCGGGCCTACGAGGTGGCCGAGCGGCGGCACGCCGATCAGCTGCGCCGCTCGGGTGATCCCTACATCACCCATCCGTTGGCGGTGGCCAACATTCTGGCCGAGCTCGGCATGGACACCACCACGCTGATCGCGGCGCTGCTGCACGACACCGTCGAGGACACGGGTTACACCCTGGAAGCGTTGACCGAGGAGTTCGGCACCGAGGTCGGCCATCTGGTCGACGGCGTCACCAAGCTGGACAAGGTCGCGCTGGGCACCGCCGCGGAGGGCGAGACCATCCGCAAGATGATCATCGCGATGGCGCGGGACGCGCGCGTGCTGGTGATCAAGGTCGCCGACCGACTGCACAACATGCGCACGATGCGTTTCCTGCCGCCCGAAAAGCAGCAACGCAAGGCGCGCGAGACGCTGGAAGTCATTGCCCCACTTGCACATCGGTTGGGTATGGCAACGGTCAAGTGGGAACTCGAAGACCTCGCCTTCGCGATTCTGCATCCCAAGAAGTACGAGGAGATCGTGCGGCTGGTCGCCGACCGTGCGCCGTCGCGCGACACCTACCTGGCCAAGGTGCGCGCCGAGATCACCGCGACGCTCAACGCGTCGAAGATCACCGCCGTCGTCGAGGGCCGCCCCAAGCACTACTGGTCGATCTATCAGAAGATGATCGTCAAGGGCCGCGACTTCGACGACATTCACGATCTCGTCGGCGTGCGCATCCTCTGCGACGAGATCCGGGACTGCTACGCGGCTTTGGGCGTGGTCCATTCGCTGTGGCAGCCGATGGCGGGACGGTTCAAGGATTACATCGCCCAGCCGCGCTACGGCGTGTATCAGTCGCTGCACACCACCGTGGTCGGGCCCGAGGGCAAGCCGCTGGAAGTGCAGATCCGCACCCACGACATGCACAAGACGGCCGAACTCGGTATCGCTGCGCACTGGCGCTACAAGGAAACCAAGGGCCGCAACGCCGTTCCGAACCAGCACTCGTCGGCCGAGATCGACGACATGGCCTGGATGCGACAGCTCCTGGACTGGCAGCGGGAGGCCGCCGACCCCGGCGAGTTCCTCGAATCGCTGCGCTACGACCTTGCGGTGCAGGAGATCTTCGTCTTCACCCCCAAGGGTGATGTCATCACGCTGCCGACCGGGTCGACGCCGGTGGACTTCGCCTATGCGGTGCACACCGAGGTCGGTCACCGCTGTATCGGTGCTCGGGTGAACGGCCGCCTCGTCGCGTTGGAGCGCAAGCTCGAAAACGGGGAAGTGGTCGAGGTTTTCACGTCCAAGGCGCCCAACGCCGGACCGTCGCGCGACTGGCAGACCTTCGTGGTCTCGCCGCGCGCGAAGGCCAAGATCCGGCAGTGGTTCGCCAAGGAACGCCGCGAGGAGGCGCTCGAAGCCGGTAAGGACGCCATCGCCCGCGAGGTTCGGCGCGGCGGGCTTCCGTTGCAGCGCTTGATGAACGCCGAGTCGATGGGGGCGCTGGCCCGCGAACTGCGGTACGTCGACGTCTCGGCGCTCTACAGCGCGGTGGGTGAGGGGCATGTCTCCGCGCGGCACGTGGTGCAGCGGCTGGTCGCCCAGGTCGGTGGCGACGAGGAGGCCTCCGACGAGCTGGCCGAACGGTCGACGCCCGCGACGATGCCGGTGCGCCAACGCACCAGCGACGACGTCGGGGTGGCCGTGCCGGGTGCTCCCGGTGTGCTGACCAAGCTCGCCAAGTGCTGCACGCCGGTGCCCGGCGACAACATCCTGGGTTTCGTCACCCGCGGCGGCGGGGTCAGCGTGCACCGCACCGACTGCACGAACGCCGGGTCGCTGCAGCAGCAGTCGGAACGGATCATCGACGTGAAGTGGGCGCCGTCGCCGTCGTCGGTGTTCCTGGTCGCCATTCAGGTCGAGGCGCTCGACCGGCACCGGTTGCTGTCGGATGTCACGCGGGTGTTGGCCGATGAAAAGGTCAACATTTTGTCCGCATCGGTGACGACGTCCAACGACCGGGTGGCCATCAGTCGGTTCACCTTCGAGATGGGCGACCCCAAGCATCTGGGCCATGTGCTCAACGTCGTGCGCAATGTGGAGGGTGTGTACGACGTCTACCGGGTCACGTCCGCGGCGTGAGCCGCAATTGGGCAGAAGCGGCGTAGCCCGCAAATTTCGCCGAAGCGCGTCAATTTTTGCCGGTTCTGGGATACTGCGACGATGCGGCCCGCGGTAATCGTCTTGCTCGTCTCTCTGGGAGTAGCCGTCGCCGGTTGCGGATCGACGATCAAACCGGAAGGGGCTGCACAGGCCGTCGTCGACCTCGTCTCCGAGCAGACCGGGTTCAAACCCACCGACGTGAAGTGCCCCGAGGGCGTCGAGGCCAAAGAGGGCGCGAAGTTCGAATGCAAGTTCACTGGACCCGAGGGCGAGGAGTACACCGCGAACATGCGGGTGACCAAGGTCGAGGACGAGGACGTCGAGTTCTACATCGAGACCGCCCCGGCTGAGTAGCCGCTAATCCAGTCGGATCGACTCGACGACGACGTCGGCGACGGGCTCGCCATCCTCGCTGCCTCCGGCGACTCCCTCGGCCGCGATCTTGTCCAGCGTCGCCAAACCGGTCTGGTCGATCGTGCCGAATACCGTGTACGTCGGCGGAAGCTGTGAATCCTCGTAGACGAGGAAGAACTGGCTGCCGTTGGTGCCGACCCCCGCGTTGGCCATCGCCAGCGTCCCGCGCGGATAGCGGACCGGCGACCGCAGCGCCGGATCGCTCAACCGGTACTGGTTGGTCGGGTACTCGTTCGGGAACTGATACCCGGGTCCGCCGGTGCCGGTGCCAGTGGGGTCGCCGCACTGCAACACCCCGAGATGCACGTCCGTCGTCAGCCGGTGGCAGGGGGTGTCGTCGAAAAAGCCCTGCTGGGCGAGGCTGGCGAAGTTGTTGACCGTACACGGGGCCTTGGCGTTGTCCAGCTGCAGGCCGATGTTGCCCTGGTTGGTGGTGACGCTTGCGCTGACACGTGCGGGGTCCGTCGGCACGCGGCCCGTGCGCGGCGGCGTGGCCGGCTCGCTCGACGGTTCGGGGCTCCGCGGGTACTGGCAGTTCGAACCGAGCGTCGCGGGAGGGTCGAACTTCGGGAGCTCGTCGACCGCCAAGCCCCCCGTGGCGGTGTCGTCGGGAATTACACCGTCGAACCTCGCGAGGTCGCGCCCTACCGCCGCGAGGACGACGACGCTGACGACGACGACAAGCACCGCCAAGATCGTCACCAGATACCCGATGACCAGCCCCGCGATCGCCAGCCCGCGGCCCTCCTCGCCGGACTTCTTGATCTGCGACAGCGACACGTGCCCGAACACGATGCCCAGCGGCGCGAACACGAACGCGCACACCAGGGCCGCGACGGCCAGCGAGTTGGTCTGCCTGGGCGGCGGGTACGGTGGATGGCCCAGCGAGTATCCGCCGTAAGGCGGTGGTTGCGGCGGCGCGGTCATCGAACTGCCCCCCTGGCCGTGCGGCGGCGCACCACATACAGGACGGCGCCGACGAGAGCAGTCGACAACACGACCCCACCGGCAAGCAATCCGATGCGTAGCGGTGTCGAACCCGGTTGTTCCGGAACCGTTTCCGGCTTTGACGACTCGAATTTCAGCGAAACAGGCAGGGCGTCGTGGCTCAAGAGGCTCGCCAGTGCACGGGCGTTGCCGGCCGTGAACTGACCGGTGATCTGAGTGCGCCCGTTCGGGATGGGTTCGCCGATCTCGGGTGCGCTGACCACCTTCGTGTCCAATACGAACGCTGCCCGGGCACCGGTGTTTGCGGCGGTGAAGTCGGCCCAGACCTCGCTGCCGTCGCCGTCGAACTGAAGGTCAACGACATACTCGCCCCGCTTTACGTCCAGGTCAGCGGTGGCGTCCACGATCTGCTCACTGTTGATGATCGCCTTGTCGAGCAGATACACCTCTTCGCTGTCCTGCGAGCAGGTGATGAGGGGCAAAGTCGGGTCGTCATGGCCGACCAGATCGTCATCGTTGGTGCAACGAGTCGCCTGGAACTGCAAAGCCATAAGTTGCATCTGCTCGTCGGTGCTCTGTCGCAACTGTCGCTCGTCGGCGATACGCTTCGCCAGCCCAGGGTCGGGCGGCCGCGGCACCGCGGAGGTCGCAGTACTGGGCTCTGCCGGGATCGCGTAAATCACCGGACGGATGTACATCCGTCCGATCCGGCCGACGGCACGTACCGCGTTGGCGTCGCCGGGGGCGGTCACGGTCAAAGCGTCGCCGTCGGAGGTCACCTGCGCATTCGGTAATCCCATCTCGTGCGCTCGCGCGGCGACCATGTCGCGCGTCTGGGACAGCGCCTCCGGGGGAGGCGCTGATCCGTCCAGCGCGTGCACGCTGAATGTGACCTGCGTGCCGGCCCGTGGGCCGGTACCCATCCATTCCGCCCGCGTCAGAATCGCTACCGCGGCATACGCCATGATGAGCACGGCGAGCAGCGACAACACGAGGTACGGCCCGGCGAGTGACGGCCGTTTGGGCGGCGGGTAGGAGTACTGCTGCGCCGGATAGCCGTACGGCGGCGGGGGACCGCCGTAGGGCGGGGGCGCGGTCACGGCGTCAGTCCAACAGGATCGATTTCACCGTGACCGGGGTGGCCGGCGCGCCGTCCTGACCGCCGCCCTCGACCCCGCCCTGTGCGATCTTGTCCAACGTGGCCAGGCCGGTGTCGTCGACGCGGCCGAACACCGTGTAGTTCGGCGGCAGCTTGGAGTCCTGGTACACGAGGAAGAACTGGCTGCCGTTGGTGTTCGGGCCGGCGTTGGCCATGGCCAGGGTGCCGCGCGGATAGGTGACCGGCTCCTGGAGTTTGGGGTCGTCGGGCTGGAACTGGTTGGTCGGGTACTCGTTGGCGAACGAGTAGCCCGGCCCGCCGGTGCCCTTGCCGGTCGGGTCGCCGCACTGCAGCACCTTGAGCTGTTCGGCGGTGGTCAACCGGTGGCAGGGGGTGTTGTCGAAGTAGCCCTGCTGGGCGAGGCTGGCGAAGCTGTTCACGGTGCACGGCGCCTTGCCGTTGTCGAGCAGCAGGCCGAGGTTGCCCTGGTCCGTGGACATGCTGGCGCTGATCTCGGCGGGCTCGGTGGGCACTTTGCCGGCGCGGGGTGGATTCACCTGCTTGCTGGCCTGCTCCGCGGACGCCGGGTACTGGCAGTTCTCGCCGAGTCCGGCCGGAGCCGCGAACGCGGGCAGCGAGCCGGGCGCCGTCGGCGCGGCCGAGGTGGGGGAGGTCTCGGTGGCGGCTGCGGTCTGGCTCTCGGAGTCACGGGTGGTGACGACGACCGCGACCACCGCGGCGATCACGACGATCGCGCCCGCGACCGAGCCGATGATCGTGTACAGGCGCCGCTTGCGTGCCTTCTCCGCGCGACGCTCCAACTGCCGCTCGAGCTTGCGCTTCGCCGTCGCCCGCCGCTGTTCGTTGGTCGGCACCGCTGATGTCCTCCTCTTTGTCGGTCGATCGGAGACGAGTGTGCCAGGCATTGCTGAGTGTGGCGCCGCGACCCACGCCATCGCGTGGTGGGAAACTGGACGTCGTGTTCATCACCGGGTTTGCCGCCGGCATGCTGGCGTGCAACTGCTACGTGCTGGCCCCGCGGGCCGGGGCCGACGCCATCGTCGTCGACCCCGGCCAGTGGGCGATGGGGCCGTTGCGCCGGATCCTGGACGAAAACCGCCTGACACCTGCGGCGGTGCTGTTGACGCACGGCCACATCGACCACATCTGGTCGGCGCAGAAGGTGGCCGACATGTACGGCTGCCCGGCCTACATCCATCCCGAGGACCGCTTCATGCTGACCGATCCGATCAAGGACTTCGGGCGCGGCTTCATCGGTGGGCTGGCCAGTTCGGCGTTCGGCGTGTTGTTCCGCGAGCCCAGGCAGGTCGTCGAACTGGACAAGGACGGCGACAAGGTGGAGTTGGGCGGTGTGACGGTCACCGTCGACCACACACCCGGACACACCCGCGGGTCGGTGGTGTTCCGCGTCGAGGAGGGCTTCGGGTCGGGGCCGGGTGCGGTCGCGTTCACGGGCGATACCCTGTTCCGGCAGTCGGTGGGCCGCACGGACCTGCCGGGCGGCAGCGGCCGGGACCTGCTCGGCTCGATCGTCAACAAACTGTTGGTGCTCGACGACGACACCGTGGTACTACCGGGGCACGGCCCGAAGTCCACGATCGGCGTCGAACGCCGCACCAACCCGTTTCTCGAAGGCTTGACCTAGTGAGCTCCAGTGAGTGAATTTCAGGCGCCCAAGGGCGTACCGGACTACCTGCCACCCGATTCGGCGCAGTTCGTCGGTGTGCGCGACGGTCTGCTCGACACCGCACGGCGCGCCGGCTACGGCGACGTCGAACTGCCGATCTTCGAGGACACCGCGCTGTTCGCGCGTGGGGTCGGCGAGTCGACCGATGTGGTGTCCAAGGAGATGTACACGTTCTCCGACCGCGGCGACCGCTCGGTCACCCTGCGGCCCGAGGGCACCGCGGGGGTGATGCGCGCCGTCATCGAGCACGGCCTGGACCGCGGGCCGCTTCCGGTGAAGCTGTGCTACTCGGGCCCCTTCTTCCGGTACGAACGTCCGCAAGCCGGCCGCTATCGTCAGCTGCAGCAGGTCGGGGTGGAGGCCATCGGCGTCGACGACCCGGCACTGGACGCCGAGGTGATCGCGATCGCCGATGCGGGCTTCCGGTCGCTGGGTCTCGACGGTTTCCGGCTGGAGATCACCTCGCTGGGTGACGAGACCTGCCGTCCGCAGTACCGGGAACTGTTGCAGGACTTCCTGTTCAAGCTCGACCTCGACGACGAGACGCGGCGGCGCGCCGAGATCAACCCGCTGCGGGTGCTCGACGACAAACGCCCGAAGATGCGTGAGATGACCGCCGATGCGCCGGTGATGCTCGACCACCTGTCGGATGTCGCCAAACAGCACTTCGACACCGTGCTGGCGCACCTGGACGCGTTGGCCGTGCCGTACGTCATCAACCCGCGCATGGTGCGCGGGCTGGACTACTACACCAAGACGACGTTCGAGTTCGTCCACGACGGGCTCGGCGCCCAATCAGGTATCGGTGGCGGCGGACGCTACGACGGCCTGATGGCGCAGCTCGGCGGAAAAGACTTGTCCGGCATTGGGTTTGGGCTGGGTGTCGATCGCACGTTGCTGGCGTTGAAGGCCGAAGGCAAGACCGTCGGCGGGACGGCGCGCGTCGATGTGTTCGGTGTTCCGTTGGGGGAGCAGGCCAAGGTGACGCTGTCGGTGCTGGGCGCGCGACTGCGGGCGGCGGGTGTGCGCGTCGACCTTGCCTACGGCGACCGCGGTATCAAGGGTGCGATGCGCGCCGCGGACCGTTCGGGTGCGGCGCTGGCGCTGGTGGCCGGTGACCGCGACATCGAGGCGGGCACGATCGGAGTGAAGAACCTGGCGACCGGGCAGCAGACGGATGTGCCGGTGGATGACGTGTTGACCGAAGTGCTGGCCCGCCTCAACCGCGCCTGATTTGTTGCGCGCACCCTTGTTGCGCGAGCGTGCGTGTCTGCGCACGACACACCGCGAAATTTCGACGGTTTGCGCACGCTCGCGGGCCGGCGAGCGTGCTCAAACGCGGTGCGCGGCGGCGGTGAGCACCCGGTCGAGCATCCCGATGCCACCACTGAACACGTTGCCCCGCATCAGTGTTCGCGTCGACGACGGGGTGACCGCGACCAGACTCGACGTCAGCAATCGCGAACGCCGCTCGAACCGCACCTGGTTCAGCGGGGCCACGATCTCACCGGCGCCGTCGCGGTAGGTCTGGTGTCGGCGGTCGAAGACGGCCACCGGGGGATATGCGCTCAGCGGTGTCATCCGCATGTGTCGAAGTGCCGCGCCCCCGCGAAACATCGCCCTGAAGGCCGCAATGCCGATGACAAGCAGCCCCGCGCCGATCGCCGCCGAGGGCCACACCATCGAATACGCGAACGCGTAGAAGATCGACACGACGCCGAAGCCGCCGAAGATCAACGCCGACATCGTCAACAACAGCACCGTCACCTCAGTCGGCGCCCGTCCGCGGTCGATGAGCAGGACCTCGGGCCCCCGTTCGGCCACCACCACCGCGCCCTGATCCGCCAGCGGGATCGGCTCGAGCGGTGTGCTCACGCAGAGCCGCGGGCGACCGAGTTGAGGAGTTCGTCGATGTGCCCGACCCCACCGTCGAACGGGTTGCCGCGCTTGAGCGTCTTCGTGCCGCCGGGGGTGACGGCAACGAGTTTCGGTGAGCTGGAACCGATTTGGAATTTACGCGCGAAACGCACCTGATCCAGCTGCACCAGGGCGCCGCCGCGGTAGCTGAACAGTTCGAGTTTGCGATCCAGCACCGCGGCGGGCCGGCACTCGTGCAGCGGTCGGCTGCGGTACCGGCGGATTCTGCGGACGACCAAGAATGTGGCCACCGCCAGCGCCACGCCGACGGCCAGGAAGGCGGCGCCCAGCGCCCGCGACGGGACTCCGCCGATCAGCGCGACCAGCCCGAACCCGGCCACGACGAGCGTCACGACGCCGAGCACGAACGCCAGCACCGTCAGCGCTCCTGTTCCACGGTCCACGACCAGCACCCGACGGCCGTCGTCGGTGACGACAAGACCGCCGGTGTCGGCCAGTACCTGTGGCTCCGAAGCTGTGTTCACGGGTGCACTGTGCCACTTCGGTGGCCGCGAGCGTGCGCAAACTGTCGGAAATCTGCGGCGTGTCGTCTGCAGACCCGCACTCAGTGTCAATGTGGTGATTGCCGCATTGCGGTGGTTGGGTTCTTCTCATCTGGTGTCTGGCTCAGACCCGCACTGCCATCTTTCGGGGTTGGCATTCGAGCATATTGCCGACACCGGATGGAAGGACCGACCGGCGTGACTTGATAGGAGCGTGGCATCGCCCCCACTGAGATGTGTCCAACCGGTCGGCCCAACCTTCTCCTCACCCATCACGATGAAAGAAGGCACCGTCCATGGTGGTTCTTGGAGCCGATGTACACAAGCGCACCCACACCTTCGTCGCTGTCGACGAACGAGGCCGCGAGGTCGGAGAGAAAGTCGTCCCAGCAACGACGGAAGGACATCTAGCCGCATTGGCTTGGGCCAAGACCACCTTCGGCGAGGACCTACTGTGGGGCATCGAAGACTGCCGCAATTTGTCGGCGCGACTGGAGCGTGACCTGTTGTCGGCCGGGCAGAAGGTTGTGCGAGTGGCACCGAAACTGATGGCCCACGAACGCGCCGGTGCACGCACTCGAGGGAAGTCCGATCCGATCGACGCCTTGGCGGTGGCTCGCGCGGTGCTGCGCCACCCCGATCTGCCGATAGCTGCACACGACGAGGCTTCCCGCGAACTCAAGCTGCTCGTCGATCGACGCGAAGACCTTGTGGGACAACGCACTGCGACCATCAATAGACTCCTGGGCCGCATTCACGAACTCGACCCGACCCAAGCGCCGAAGAAGGGATCACTTGACCGGGCCAAAACGCAGACCACTTTGGCCGCATGGTTGGCAACCCAAGACGGGCTGCTCGCCGAGCTGGCCACCGACGAGCTCGGTGACATCATCCGACTCACCCTGGCCATCAAAGCCCTCGACACCCGCATCAGCGACGCCGTGCACGCAGTATCTCCACAACTGCTGGCACTGCCAGGCTGTGGCGAGCTCACCGCCGCCAAACTCGTCGGCGAAACCGCCGGCATCACCCGGTTCAAGAGCGAAGCAGCCTTCGCCTGCCACAGCGGCACCGCCCCCATCCCCGTCTGGTCAGGCAACACCGCCGGCCGTGTGCGTCTCAGCCGCGCAGGCAACCGACAACTTAACGCCGCCCTGCACCGCATCGCACTAACCCAGATCCGCCTCGTCGACAGCCCAGGACACGCCTACTACCGGATGAGACTCGCCGACGGCGACTCCACCAAAGAAGCTTTGCGCTGCCTCAAACGACGCCTAGCACGAGTCGTCTACAACCGCTTACACGCCGACGAACAAACACGCCACCACACAGGCCAAACCACCGCGGCTTGACATAGGAGCAATGCTCGCGCAACAAAGGGTGAGCACTAGATGGCCATGGCGGCGCGGACGTCGGCTTCGGAGGCCGAACCGCCCGCACCGTCGGAGGTGACGCGGCCGGACTCGAGAACGTAGTAGTGCTGCGAGGACTCCAGCGCGAAACCGATGTGCTGTTCAACCAGCAGCACGCTCAGGCCACCCCGCCGGGTCAGCGACGTGATCGCGGCCTCGATCTCGGCGACCACCGACGGCTGGATACCCTCGGTCGGCTCGTCGAGGATCAGGCACTTCGGTGTGGTGATGAGCGCGCGGGCGATCGCCAACTGCTGGCGCTGACCGCCAGAGAGCAGACCGGCGCGGCGGGTCAACAACTCCCGCAATGCGGGAAACAGGTCGAGTTGTTCGTCGATGAGCCGCTTGCCGTTCTTGCGTCCGTCGGCGACGACCTGCAGATTCTCCATCGTCGTCAGCTGACCGAACGACTGCTGGCCCTGCGGCACGTAGGCCAATCCGCGCGCGACACGTGCGCTCGGCCGCAGCCGGCTGATGTCGTCACCGTCGAAGAGCACCTTGCCGGCACTGCATTTCAGCAACCCGACGGCGGCGCGCAACAGCGTGGTCTTACCCGCGCCGTTGTGGCCCATCACCGCGGCGACCCCGTCGGAGGGCACATCCACGCTGACCCCATGGATGACCTCGGAACGACCGTAACCACAACGCACGTCGACCAGTGACAGCATCTACGACTCCTCGATGAGTTCGGCGGGCACATCGGCGGTCCCGGCCGCCGCGGTGCCGAGGTAGACCTCTTGCACCTTGGGATTGGCCTGCACCTCGGCTACAGTGCCCTCCGCGATCACCTGCCCGCGGGCCAGGACGCTCACCGATGTGGCGAACGCGCGCATGAAGTCCATATCGTGTTCGACGACGACGACGGTGCGCTGGGCACCGATGCGGCGCAACAGCTTTCCGGTCTCCTCGCGTTCCTCGTGGCTCATGCCGGCGACGGGTTCGTCGAGCAGCAGCACGTCGGCGTTCTGCACCAGAAGCATGCCGATCTCGAGCCACTGCTTCTGCCCGTGGGCCAGCACCCCGGCCGGCTTGTCGGCCAAATCGGTCAGCCCGATCGTGTCGAGCGCCTCTTCGATGGCGGGCAGCACACCCTTGCGTCGACGTAACAGCGTCCACGCCGACCGTCCCGCGCCCGCGGCGATGTCGAGGTTTTGCAACACGGTCAGTTGCTCGAAAACGGTGGCCGTCTGGAACGTGCGCCCCACCCCGAGTCGGGCGATCTGATGCACCTTCTTGCCGAGCAGTTCGACGCCGGACTTGTTGACCGACCCGGCGGCGTTCACCAGGCCGGTGATCGCGTCGATGACCGTCGTCTTGCCCGCACCGTTCGGGCCGATCAAGAATCTGAGGTCACCCTGAAAGAGGGTCAGATCGACATCGCTGACCGCTTTGAAACCGTCGAAATCGACTGTGAGACCACGTACTTCGAGGTACTCGGTGCCCATACCGACGTTGCCGCCCGCAATCGGCTCCGCTTGAAGGGTCATGTGGCTGCGCCCACCTTCTCGGTGTCTGGATCGGTCTGCGGTTGGGGTTCGGGTTCGACGGGCTTGCTGCGCCGGCGGATCCGGCGCCGTTTGAACAGCACACCGAGCCCGGCCAGTCCCGCCGGGAAGAATCCGACGACGACGATGAACAGCAGGCCCTGCGCGTAGGTCCACTCGGACGGGAAGCGTTCGGAGAACAGGGTTTGCGCCCACGCTACCCCGATCGCGCCGAGTACCGGCCCCAGCAGCGTGGTGCGCCCGCCGATCGCCACGCCGATCAGGAACGCGATCGAGGGCAGAATGCCCACCTGCGACGGCGCGATGAACCCGACGATCGGTGCGAACAGCGCACCGGCGATGCTGGCGAACAATGCAGCCACGGTGTAGGCGACCACCTTGATGTTCGCCGGGTCGTATCCGAGGAATCGGGCACGCTCCTCACCGTCGCGGACCGCCACCAGCAACTCGCCGTACCGGCTCTGCATGAGTTGGCGGACCACCGCGACGACGGCCAAAAGCACACCGGCGGCGATGAAGTACAGCATTCGCCGGTTGGCCGGGTCGTTGAGAGTGAACCCGAAGAACGTGCGAAACCTGTTGAGCCCGTTGCTGCCACCCAGACTGGTCTGCCCGACGAGCAGGATCGCCAGCGCGGCGGCCAGCGCCTGGGACAGGATCGCGAAGTAGGCGCCCTTGACGCGGCGTTTGAACACACCGAGTCCCAGTGCGGCCGCGATCGCCGTCGGCACCAGCACGATCGCCGCCAGGGTGAAGGCGGGGGAGGCGAATGGCTGCCAGTAACCGGGCAATTCGCGTACTCCGGCGATCTGCATGAAGTCGGGCACATCGTCGCCGCGCAACTGCGCGTCGGCGATCTTCAGATGCATGCCCATCATGTAGCCGCCGAGCCCGAAGAACACGCCCTGACCCAACACGAGCATGCCGCCACGGCCCCAGGCCAGCCCGATGCCGACCGCGACGATCGCGAAGCACAGGAACTTGGCCAGCAGGCTGAGCCGGAAGTCCGACAGCACCGCGGGCGCCACGGCGAACAGCAGCACCGCGGCCACCGCGAAACCGGCCCAGGTCTGCCAGCGGCCAACGAAGGTTCTCACGCGAGACTCCTTGTCCGGACGGTGAACAGGCCCTGCGGCCGTGCCTGCAGGAAGACCACGATGATCACGAACACGATCACCTTCGCCAGTGATGCGGTGGTGTTGTATTCGATGAACGAGTTCAAAAAGCCCAACGCGAACGCCGCGATCACCGTGCCCTTGATCTGGCCGAGTCCACCGACCACGACCACCAGGAAGGCGTCGATCAGATAGCTCTGCCCGATGGTCGGGCTGGTCGAACCGATCAGCGTCAACGCGACACCGGCCACCGCGGCCAAGCCCGAGCCGATGAAAAACGTTGTGATGTCGGTCTTGCGGGACGAGATTCCACTGGTTTCGGCGAGGTCGCGGTTCTGCACGACGGCCCGTATCCGCCGTCCCATCGGGCTGACCTTGAGCGCGGTGGCAAGCGCCGCCACGCAGACCACGGCCAGCACCAGGATGAAGATCCGCGTCTTGGGCACGACCGCCCCGAACATCTCCACCCCGCCCGACAGCCACGCCGGCGCCACCACATTGACTGCGGGGGCTCCGAAGACGTCGCGGGCGACCTGCTGAAGGATCAACCCGACACCGAAGGTGACCAGCAGTGTGTCCAGCGGGCGGTGATACATGCGGCGGATGAGCGTGGTCTCCAGAAGAGCGCCCATCGCGCCGCCGATCACAAATCCGACGGCCAGCGAGATCAACAGCGACGCACCGGCGCTCGACACGATCTGCTGCACCACGTAGGCGGTGTAGCAGCCGGCCATGATGAACTCTCCGTGCGCCATGTTGATGACGCCCATCTGGCCGAACGTCAGCGACAACCCCAGCGCGGCCAGCAACAGGATCGAGCCGAGGCTCAATCCCGTTGCCAGCTGCCCGATCAGGACATCCATAGGTGGCTCAGCTGGACAGGCCGGCTGCCCACGGATACGACTTGAGGTAGGGGTCGGGTTCGATCGGCCCCGGCGACTCCCAGATCGTGTAGATCAGCCCGTCGGGACGGATTTCGCCGATGCGTGCGGTCTTGGTGATGTGGTGGTTCTCACCGTCGATGGTCACCTGACCTTCCGGCGCGTCGAACGTCACGCCGCCGGCGTTGTCCTGAATCGCCTTGACGTCGAACGACTTTGCCTTTTCGACCGTGTTCTTCCACAGGTACACCGACACGTAGGCGGCCTCCATCGGATCCGACGTCGGCTTGTTGGCGCCGTACTTGTCCTTGTAGGCCTTGACGAACGCCTTGTTGACCGGGTTGTCGACCGTTTCGTAGTAGTTCCAGGCGGTGAGCTGGCCGGTGATGTTCTGGATACCGATGCCGCCGACCTCTTCTTCGGCGATCGACACCGACACCACCGGCATGGCCTCCGGGGTCAGGCCGACATTGCGGTACTCGCGGAAGAAGGCCACGTTCGAATCGCCGTTGAGGGTGTTGAACACGGCGTCGGCGCCCGCGGTGCGGACCTTGTTGACGATGGTCGAGAAGTCCGTCGAGCCCAGGGGCGTGTAGTCCTCGCCCTTGATCTCGATGCCGTTGGCGCCCGCGTACGCCTTGATGATCCGGTTGGCGGTCTGCGGGAACACGTAGTCGCTGCCGACCAGATAGAGCGACTTGACGCCCTTCTCCTTGAGGTAATCGAGCGCGGGGACGATTTGCTGGTTGGTCGTGGCGCCGGTGTAGAAGATGTTCTTCGACGACTCCAGACCCTCGTACTGCACGGGGTAGTACAACAGGGAGTTCGCGCTCTCGAAAACCGGCAGCATCGCCTTGCGCGAGGAGGAGGTCCACCCGCCGAACACCGCTGCCACACAGTCACTGCTGATCAGCTTCTCGGCCTTCTCCGCGAACACCGTCGGCTCGGATGCGCCGTCCTCACCGACGAGTTGGATCTGCTTGCCCATCACACCGCCGGAGGCGTTGATCTGCTCGACCGCGAGGTCGATGGCGTTGCGGACGGTCACTTCCGAGATGGCCATGGTGCCCGACAACGAGTTCAGCGCACCCACTTTGATCGTCGAGCCCGAGGTGTCCACACACGATTGGGCATTCGCCGAGTCCGACTCGGTCGCCTTGCTTCCGCAGCCGGCCAGCACCAGGCTCGTCGCAGCGACGATTCCGCCGGCAACAAGGGCTGAACGTCTCACGGAGGACCGTCGTGGTAGTCGCATGAACAGCCTTTCCCTATATATCCGCAGCGCACATCGGCGATGAGCGTCGAGCCGGGCGCGTGGTCCCGACATCGCGTGGTTGTCGAATCGGGACGTTAGAGCGGTGGTGTTTCTGGGAAATGTCTGCGTGTGACGAACAAATTAACCTGTGACTTCTCCGCAGGTCGTTCGCCATTCAGTGGCGGATGGAAGGCGCTCGCCAGCGGCGATGCCGGAGCCGTAACGGTTTGGTACCGTCCGGCGATGTGACGAACATGCGAACAGCTACAGCCAAGGTCGGGGCGGCACTCATGGTGGCGGCGGCGTCAGTCGCGGTCGGCCATGCGACGGCGAATGCCCAGTCGGAAGGCCACGTGGTCCGGTACACGCTGACGTCAACGGCCCCCGCCGACTTCCAACTCAACTATCTGACGGCTCAGCCTCCGAGCAAGGAGGCCTACAACGCCGACGCGTATGCGTACCTGAAGAAGGAAGAAGTGGTCCTGCAGCCGGGCGTGCCGTGGGTGTTCGAGACGACGATGGCCGACCCGCAGTGGGCGATCCTCACCGCGAGCACCGGCGTACACGCCATGCAAGCATCCCCGAACCCGCACTGCGAGATCGCGATCGACGGTCAGGTGGCGGTGCAGCAGGACGGCACCTACACGGTGCAGTGTCAGCTCAGCCAGTGGTGAGGGCACCGCAGTAGATCTCGGGGCCGCTCAGTCGGCCACACTCTCCAGTTCGGACAATTTCAACGTGGATGGCAGCGGCTCGGTGTGCAGCACACCGAGCCGCTGTGTCGCTCGCGTGAGCGCCACGTAGAGGTCGGCCGCTCCGCGCGGACCGTCGGCGAGGATGCGGCCCGGCTCGACGACGAGGACCGCGTCGAATTCCAATCCCTTGATCTCGGCCGGTGACACCGTCCCGGCCATTCCCGAAGGTCCGATCACGACGCTGGTCCCGTCGCGGCCCTGCTCATCGCGGCGGAACTCCTCGATCGCGACGGGCAGCTCCTCGTCGTCGACAAGGCGCGCCCATGGCCGAACACCGCATGCGCGAACCGATTCGGGCGGCCGCACGTCGGGAGCGAACTCGGCGAGCAGGCCGGCGGCGACGTCCATGATCTCGGCGGGCGTGCGGTAGTTCACCGACAGCGGCCGGTAGACCCAGCGCCCGGGCACATACGGATCGAGCATCGCGCCCCATGACGTGGCGCCCGCGGCCGATCGGCGCTGCGCGAGATCGCCGACCACCGTGAAGGACTTGCTGGGACACCGACGCATCAGCACCCGCCAGTCCATCTCCGAGAGTTCCTGCGCCTCGTCGACGACGACGTGCCGATACGTCCAATCACGGTCTGCGGCAGCACGTTCGGCGAGGTCACGATTGTCGCGCTCGACGAACCGCTCGGCGAGATCCTCGGCGTCGAGCAGGTCGGCGGCGATCAGGTGGTCCTCGTCGTCCATCAGGTCCTCACGGGCCACCATCAGATCCAGCACGCCCGCGGCGTAGGCGGCCTCCTCCCGGCGTTGCGTCTCGGCCGCGGCATCGGGTCCGACCCCGCCCAGCATGTCGACGAGCTCGTCGAGCAGCGGCACGTCCGACACCGTCCACGCATCGCCGTGCGCGCGCAACAGGGACTCGTCAGCGCCTGCGGCACTGAGCCGTTCGGCAGACTCGTAGAGCCCGGCCAGCAGAGCCTCCGGCGTCAGCTGCGGCCACAGATCGTCGAGGGCGGTGTGGAACGCTTCGTGGTCACCGAGCTCGTCGAGAAGCTCGGCTCGCAGGTGTTCCCACGCCGCCTTGTCGCCGCGCGTCAGCCAGCCCTTACCGATGCGGGCGATCGCACGCTCGGTGAGAACCCAGGTGATGACGTCGACGAACACCGCCCGCGCGTCGTTGTGCGGCAAGCCGCTGTCACGGGCCTCCTGGATCGCCCACTCGGCCGTCTCGGCGTCGATCCGGACGGTGACGTCGGCCAGCTTGATCGGCACCGGTTCTGCGGGAACCCGTTGCCGGTCGGCGATCGCCGCTGCCAGCACGTCCAGCATCGTCAGCGAACCCTTCGCCCGCGCCGCGTCGGGGGAGTCCTCGGCGGCGACCCGCAGGCCGGGAACGAGGTCACCGGTCGTCATGAACACGACGTTCGTTTCGCCGAGCGAGGGCAGCACCCGGTCGATGTGGCGCAAGAACGCGGTGTTCGGGCCGATCACCAGCACGCCGTGGCGTTCCATCCGCTCCCGCTGCGTGTAGAGCAGGTAGGCGACGCGGTGCAATGCGACGACGGTCTTGCCCGTGCCGGGGCCGCCCTCGATCACCAGCACGCCCGGGTGCTCGAGCCGGATGATCTCGTCCTGCTCGGACTGGATGGTCGCGACGATGTCGCGCATGCCTTCGCCGCGAGGTGCGTTGACCGCCGCGAGCAATGCGGCGTCACCCTGCGCGCCTTCGGTGGGTCGACCCAGGGTCTCGTCGGTGAAATCGGTGATGCGACGCCCGATGGAGTGGAACTGGCGCCGCCGGCGCATACCCTCCGGGTGGGCCGCGGTGGCGACGTAGAAGGGGCGCGCCGCGGGAGCCCGCCAGTCGAGGAGCAGCGGCTCGTACTCGTTGGCCTCGTCCAGCAACCCGATGCGACCGATGTAGAGACGATCGCCCGTGACGCTATCCAGCCGACCGAAGCACAGACCGTGGTCGGCGACGTTGAGCCGGTTCATCCGCTTGGTCACCGCGCGCACCTCGGCGTCGCGGTCGACCAGCGAGCCGCCGTCACCGCGCAGCGCAGCGTCGTAGTGCTTGCGCACGCGGGCGCGTTCGGCGTCGAGTCGCGCATACAACCCGTCGATGTAGCGCTGTTCGGATGCCAGCTCGTCCTCGTGGCCCTCGATCGGCACACTGCCCCTCTCTGTCGGGTCACCGCCGGCTCGCGCGCGCGTCGACCTTGACATCTTATCGAACGTGAGTTCGAATCGAATGTATGCGGTGGGATGGGCAGGGTGTCAGCGTCGACGACGGCGCGCTGCCCGGACTGCAGCGTATCGGTTTCGTGCGCAGCGTGCGGACGCCGCAGTTCGAGGGCATGACCTTCCATGAAGTGCTGTGCAAGTCGGCTCTCAACAAGGTGCCCAACGCTGCCATGCTGCCGTTCAGGTTCACGGTCAACGCCTACCGCGGATGCTCACACGCCTGCCGTTATTGCTTCGCGCGGCCCACGCACGAGTATCTGGATCTGAACTCCGGCAGCGATTTCGACAGCGAGGTCGTGGTCAAGACCAACGTGGCCGACGTGCTGCGCCGCGAACTGTCGCGACGGTCGTGGCAACGCGAGACGGTGGCCTTGGGCACCAACACCGATCCCTACCAGCGGGCCGAGGGCCGCTATGCGCTGATGCCGGGGATCATCTCGGCGCTGACCGATTCCGGTACGCCGTTTTCCATCCTCACCAAGGGCACCCTGCTGCGACGCGATCTGCCGCTGATCCGCGAGGCCGCCCGCCAGGTGGACGTCAGCGTGGCCGTTTCGCTCGCCGTCGGAGACCCCGTGCTGCACAGGGAAGTCGAACCGGGTACCCCGTCGCCGCAGGCGCGCCTCGGGATGATCGCCGCGATCCGCGACGCCGGGCTGGGCTGCCATGTGATGGTGGCCCCGGTGTTGCCGCATCTGACGGACTCGGCCGAGCACCTCGATGCGCTGCTGGCCCAGATCGCGGCGGCAGGAGCCACCGGTGTCACCGTGTTCGGCCTGCACCTGCGTGGCTCCACGCGCGGCTGGTTCATGAACTGGCTGGCCGCCGCACACCCGCAGCTGGTGCCCAAATACCGCGAGTTGTATCGCCGCGGCGCCTATCTGCCGCAGGACTACCGGAAGATGTTGCACGACAGGGCGGCACCGCTGGTCGCCAAGCACGGTCTGGCGCCCGACCGCCGGTCGTTCCGCGCCGCGGACACACCGCCGGTGCCGTCACCCGTCCAGACCCTGCAGCCCACTCTGTTCTGAACGCAACGGTTACGGGCGCACGGAGAGTCAGCCCCTGTTGCGCTTGACCTCTTTGAACGGCACATCGCGATCGGCGGCGGGTTCGCGTGGGAAGCCGAGCACGCGCTCGCCGATGATGTTGCGCGCGATCTCGGTGGTGCCGCCGCCGAGGGCGGCAGCCTGGCGGCCCAGATACCGCTCGCCGTAACGGATCAGGTCACCGTCGACGTCGACGACGCCCGCGCTGCCGGTGATGGCCAGGGCGGTGTCGAACTCCAGATGGTGGATGTCGGCGTGCGCGATGCGGATGATCGAACCCGCCGCCGGAGGCAGCGATCCGTCGAGGACGCCGTGGTACACGTGGTCGATCAGCTGTTCGCGGACCGCCCGGTGCGCCAGCGCGCGGCCCGCCATCGCGCGCAGCCGCTCATTATCCGGCTGGCCGACCTTCTCGAGCAGCTCGACGTAGTTGATCGGCACATCGGATTTGCCCTCGGCGCCGATACCGCTGGCGAACTCCGAGCCGCCGCCGACCGCGCGCCGCTCGTGGTAGAGCTGGCGCGACGCCACGTGCCAGCCGCCGTTGACCTCGCCGACGACCGCGTCGTCGCCGAGTTCGAGGTTGTCGAAGAACTCCTCGCAGAACTCGACGGAACCGTTGACCTGCTTGATGCGGCGCAGTGTGATGCCGGGGCTGTCGATCGGCACCATGAACATGGTCAGGCCCTCGTGCTTGGGCACATCCCAGTCGGTGCGCGCGAGCATCAACCCGTAATCGGCGGCGAACGCGCTGGTACTCCACGTCTTTGCGCCGTTGATCACCCACTTGTCGCCCTTGCGGTCCGCACGGGTGATCACACCGGCGAGGTCGGAGCCGCCGCTGGGCTCCGACAGCAGCTGCACCAGCACCTCGTCACCGCGCAGCGCCGCAGAAATGTGCTGACGTTTCTGCTCTTCGCTTCCGGTGTCGAGGATGGTGGCCGCGCAGATCGTGAACGTCGGCGTGTTCAGGATCACCGGCATCTCGTAGCAGCGCGACACGTTGTCGAACGCCTTCTGGTAGGCGATCGGCAGACCGAGCCCGCCGTACTCCTTCGGGAAGCAGATGCCGGCGAATCCGCCGTCCCACAACCGCTTCTGGAGTTCCCGCGCGCGCTGCCACGGTTCCTCCTCACCGCGATCGTGCTCGGGCGGGTTGTTCGGATCGATGGACGGCATGTTCTGTGCCAGCCACGCCTGAGCCCGGGCGGCGAACTCCTCGACGGATTCCGCGGTGGCCGGCGCGGCCGGGGCCGACGTCGTCTCGGTCATGACGCTTGCTCCAGGTTTTCGGTGAGGGCGTAGACGCGCAGGTTGTGGTCCTCGGGGGTGCCGAACATCGAGCGGTTCACCGTGGTTCGACGCAGGAACAGGTGCAGGTCGTGCTCCCACGTCACCCCGATGCCGCCGTGCAGCTGCACACACAGCTGCAACATGCCCGGTGAGTATTCGCCCACATAGGATTTCGCGACGCTCACGGCCATCGCTGCCCCGGGAGTCCGCGCCGCCACCTCGGCCACCGCGGCGTTGGTCGTGGCCCGGCACCCTTCAAACCAGATCTTCAGGTCGGCGTACTTGTGCTTGAGCGCCTGATACGAGCCCAGGGGGCGACCGAAGCTGTGCCGGTCGAATCCCCACTGAATCGTGAAGGCCAACACGGTATCCAGAATGCCGACGACTTCGGCGCACTGCAGCACGGCGGCGATCTGGGCCTGGCGCTCGATCAGCGCTGGTGTCACCTCGGCCGTGCCGACCGCCGCGCCCGCGTCGACCTCGACCCCGTCGAAGTGCACGCGCGCGTAACTCTTGACCATGTCGATCGAACGCTGTGGCTCCACACGCACACCTGGTGCGTCCGAGGGTACGAGGAACTGACGGACACCGTCGTCGGATAGTGCTGTCACCAAGAACAATCCGCTGTGCGCGCCGGCCTCGACACGGTCCTTGGCGCCGTCGATGCGGAAACCGGTCGCGGTGGCGGTGGCGGTGACCGACGGGGTCAGGGGAGACCATGGCCGGCCGGGTTCATACACCGCCCAGCTGGCCACCGCATCGCCGGCGACGAGCGCCGCGATGGTGTCCTCGTGGCCAGTGGGCGCGTCGACGAGTCCGGCGAGCACGGTGCTCACCGGGTGCAGCGGCCCGGGAGCGACGGTCTTACCGGCGATCTCGGCGACCAGTGCCAGATCCTTGACGCCGTTACCGGAGACACTGCCGCCGCCGAGTTCCTCGGGCACCAGCAGGCTGGTCCAGCCCAGTTCGACGGCTCGACGCCACCAGTCGGTGTCGAACGAGGTTCCGGCGTCGTGCATCTGCCGTATACGGCTCAGCGGCACTTCCTTCTCGAGGAACGACTGTGTCGTTGAGGCGAAGAGCAGTACCTCGGGATTCGTGCCGTTGTTCGCGCTGTCGCTCACGGGCTCTCTTTCGTAATCGTGCGAACGTGCGTGTCGACGGATCGACACGCACGTTTCGCGACGGTGCCTGAACTCAGGCGGGGATGACGAGCGCGGGCACGTCGGGGTTGTGGACGATCTCGTTGGGCACCTTGAACAACTCGATCATGTTGCCGCCCATGACCTTCCGCTGGCCCTCCTCGTCGAGGCCCTGCAGGTCGTCGATCAGATGCGTCGGCTCGGCCAGGCCCTCGGGGTGCGGCCAGTCCGATCCGAAGATCACCCGGTCGACGCCGATGAGATCGGCCATCTGCTTGAAGTCGTCCTCCCAGAACGGCGCGACATACACGCCGCGCTTGAACGCCTCGATCGGATTCTCGGGGAATTCCTGCGGCATCTTCTTGTAGACGCCCTCGAACTGCTTGAACAGGTAGGGCACCCAGTCCGCACCGTTCTCGATCGACAAGATCCGCAGGTCGGGGTTGCGGGTGAGCGCGCCGTGGCACACCAGCGCGGCCATCGAATCCTCGATCGGCCGCTTGCCCATCGAGACCATCCGGAACGCGGTCGGCTTGAACGGCAGGTACTCGTCGGCAGGTTCCCAGTCGTTGAGGTACTCGGCGTAGCCGGAATCCGATGCGTGCATCGACACCGGGATACCGGCCTTGACGCAGGCGTCCCAGAACGGATCGAACTCGGGCAGCCCGAACGAGCGCGTGCCCTTGAGCCCGGGCACCGGGGCAGGCCGGACGAGTACGGTCTTGGCGCCGCGCTCCAGGCACCACTCGAGTTCCTCGAGCGCGCGGTCGACGATGCCGAGGTTGATCACCGGGGTGGAGAAGATCCGGTCCTCGTAGTTGAACTGCCAGGTCTCGTACATCCACTCGTTGAGCGCGTGGATGACGTCGAGAATGAGCTCCGGATCGTCCTTCATCCGTTCCTCGACCAGGCTGGCCAGGGTCGGGAACATCAGCGAGTAGTCCAGGCCGAGGCCGTCCATGACCTCGAGGCGCGCGGCGGGTTCGCGGAAGGCCGGAATCGCCTTCATCGGCTTGCCCATGACCTCGCGGAAGCTCTTGCCGCCGCTGCCGTGCTTGAAGTACTCCTCCTGGGCGCCCGGGCGCGCGACGACCTCGAAGGTGGGGTTCGGGATGTAGTCGCTGACCTGGTTACGCACCATGATCTTGGTCCGCCCGCGCACCTCGATGTAGTCGATGACGTGCTTGCGGTGGTCGGGGAGGAACTTGGTCAGCGCCTCTTTGGGCTCGTAGAAGTGGTTGTCCGCGTCGAAGACGGGATAGGGAAGCTGGCGTGTCATGTTCGCCTCCTGCAAGTCTGATTGGCTGTGAGTGGTAATGACATTACCACTTTCGGACCAGCATAAACAGCCGCCCTGGAGAGGCTGGTTCTCGGCTTGTGCGGTGCAGGTCAAGCGTGCTTGTCCGGGCCGGTGAGCCCGCTGAGGCAGTAGTCGTAGATGTCGTCGGCGCCGACCGGTATCCCGCTGAGTTCCGCGCCCAGCACCTGCAGCCGGATCGCGCCCAGCGCGGACTGCATGATCAGCGCGGCCCGCGCGTCGACGTTGAGGTCCGACCGGAAAACGCCCTCGGCGATGCCGCGGTTGATGATGTCTCTGATCAACTCGTAGACCGGGGAGAGCACGCGCGAGTACTCACGCGGCAAGGTCTCGGCGAGGCGGTCGTTGTAGTTCGTCAGACCCCGGTTGACCTTGTCTTGTGCGGTGGTCTCGGGCGGGGTGCAGATCCGGTCGATGAGGACCCGAAGGGCCGCGGCGGCCGGTAGCCCGTCAGTGTCCTCGCGCCAGCGGCGCGTCGACTCGGACATGATCTTGTCGACCAAGGCGAGGAGCAGCTCGTCCTTGGTCGAGAAGTGTTGGTAGAAGGACCGCAGCGACGTCTTCGACCGCTCGACCACCTCGAGCACGGTGAAGTCGGTGCGCCCGGTCTCGCCGAGGATCGCCAATGCCGACTTCATGAAGCGCTTGGGCCGGGGATCGCCATCGGCAGCGTCGGCCGTGCGGGTAGCGCTCGCGGCGGGGCGCCCGCTCGGCTTGGCCATGGTCGTCACCTCCGGCTCGTGATTGCCTGGTAACGACGTTACCGCTTTTGTAGAGGCTCGGTTACTGTTCCTTGCATGACCACAGACTCAGCGCAGCAACAGTGGACCGTCGACACCCTGCTCGACCTGTTCGACGTCCGCCCGGACGGGGAGAACCGATTCATCGCCGAGACCGGGCCCGCCGGTGAGGAGGACCGGCAGGTTGTCGAGGGCACCCAGGTGCTCGCCCAGGTGATCGTGGCGGTGGCCAAGCGATTCGAGGGTAAGTCGGTTCGATCGGTGCATGCGGTGTTCTCGCGGGCGGTCATGGTCGCGGCCGGACCGGTCGAGTTGGAGATCGACGTCGTCAACGAAGGCCGTTCCACCGCAACCGCTGTCGCCGCGGCCAAGCAGAACGGCAAACGCTGCATCACCGTCACCGTGCTGACCGACGTCCCGACCGACGACGTCATCCGGCATGCGGTGCCGCGACCCAACGTGAAGCCACCCGCGGAAGCCAACGATGCCGGCATGGCCATGGCCGGTCGCGAGATCCGGCTCATCGATGTCGTCGACGTCAACAGCCCCGACGAGGTCGGCCCGCCGGAACTGTACGCCTGGGTGCACTACGACAAGACCCCCGACCGCGACGAGCTCGCCAAGGCGCTCGTCGCGTATCTGACCGGGCACCTTGGTATTTCGACGACGATGCGCGCGCACGAGGGGATCGGCACCGCGCAGTCGCACATCACCGTGTCGACCGCACCGATGACGGTGTCGGTGAGCTTCCACGAGCCGTTTACCTGGGACGGGTGGCTGCTCTACAGCCACGAGAGCACCCAGGTGGGCGCCGGCATGTCATACGTGCGCGGCACGGTGCACACCGAGGCGGGTGAGCTGATCGCGTCCTTCACCCAGGACGCGCTGATCCGGCCGCTGCGCACCAGCGATACGGCGATCAAGGAGCAGTCCCGGCTCTGACGGAGGCGGTGGCTCTGACGGCGGCGGTGCCCGGGCGCCGAAACTGAACTCCTGCACGAACATTCGTCGACATCTGGCGCACAAGTTCAGACTCGCGGCACGCTCAAATTTTGAGATAGCCCTTGTCGGCGGGGATTTGCGCCGCGGTCAGCAGTGACGAGGCGTCGCTGGCCAACCAGACCACGATGTCGGACACCAGATCCGGGTCGGCCAGCGACTCCGTCGACAGCGCGCCGGGGGAGAAGCTGTGGATGTAGGTCTGGTGGTCGGCGAAGATCTGGTACATCGACGTGTCGTTGCCCATCGGGGTGTCGGTGCCGTACGGATGCACCGAGTTGACCCGAATGCCGAACTCGCCGAGTTCGACCGCCAACGAGTTGGTGAGCCCGACGACGCCGAACTTGCTGGCGCAGTAGTGACCGCAGCCGGGAACGGCCTTGATGCCGGCTGCCGAACTGATCGTGATGATCGACCCACCGTTGCCCGCCTCGATCATCGGCGGTACGGCGGCCTTGATCGTGTTCCACACACCGGTGAGGTTGACGTCGAGGACTTCCTGCCACTGTTGCGCCGAAATCTCCCACAGCCGGCCCCAATTCATCACACCGGCGTTGGCGACGACGATGTCGAGGCGGCCGAACTGCTCGATCGCGTCGGAGACCACCCGCTGCTGGCCGGCGAGGTCGCGGACGTCGACCCGGTCGGCGACGATCTTGCGGCCCTCACCTTCGACGAGGCTCACCGTTTCGGCGAGATCCTCCGGGCCCGCGGGCGAATAACCGTTGTGCGCGGCGACCCGACCGCAGGCGTCGATCGCGACGATGTCGGCGCCGGCGCGGGCCAGCCGGACGCAGTGCGAGCGGCCCTGGCCGCGGGCGGCGCCCGTCACGTAGGCCACCTTTCCGGCCAGCGGGGTGTCGGGGTTGGTCATTCAGTTCTCCTGATCAGTTGGCGCCGGCGGCGAGCCAGTCGTCGAACGTCGTCGGGGCGATGCGCGCATTCTCGCCGGGCAGCAGGACGTTTCCGGCCATCGAGAGCCCGAACATGCCCGACCAGGTCGGGACGAGCTTCAGCTGCCGGCCCCTGGCGGCCAGCGTCCGGCGTGCCATGTCGACAAGGTCCTGGGTCTCGGGACCCGCGACATCCACATACCGGCCCTGCGGTTGACCGGCGGCGACCTCGGCGAGGACCTCGGCGATGTCATCGGGCGCGATCGGCTGCACGAGCAGCGGGGCGATGGTCGACACCCCGTCCTGTTCGAACCAACCGGCGACCATGGCCGCGAAGTCGTGAAACTGGGTGGCGGGCACGATGGTCCACGGCACCGGTCCGTCGGCGACGAGCCGTTCCTGTTCCCGCTTGCCCGAGTAGTGCGCATTGCCCTCGATGTCGTGGATGCCGACGATTGACAACAGCACATGGTGACCGACACCGGCGCGCTGCTCGGCGGCGAGCAGATTGCGTGTGGTGGTGCCGAAGTACTCGATGGTGCGGTCCCGGTCGATGGGTGGTGCGCTGACGGCGTCGACGACGGCGTGTACGCCGGCGAGCGCGGAGTCCAGGCCTTCACCGGACATCAGGTCGACCCCGAGTGAGCGGCTGATGCGGACGACCTCGTGGCCGTCGCGCTCGAGTGCGGCGGCGGTGCGGGCGCCGATGTTTCCCGTCGCTCCTGCGATTGCGATGCGCATGAGTGTCTCCTTCGACCACGGTGACGGTACTCGCTGGGCGATTCGGATGGGGCCGGTCAGCTCAGCGTGGCCGCGACCTCCCGAAGCCGTGCGCCCGCACCGGAGATGATCGGTTCGCCGTGCCCGAAACACGCCGTGTCGATGTCGAGCGCGGCGAGGCGGCGGAATGACGCCACCGTGCGCGCCCGGTCCTGGTTGAAGGTGCCGAGCATGAGCGTGCCGACGTTGGCGATGGTGTCACCGGTCAGCAGCACACCGTGGCGGGGCAGATGGATCGCGATACTGCCCTCGGTGTGGCCCGGTATCGACAGGATCTCGGCGCCGCCGCCGAAATCCAGGATGTCGCCGTCGCGTAGTTCCCGAGCGACGGGCACGGGGTCGGCCGCATCGGGCAATCCCGCGGCGACACGCGCGTGGATCGGCACCTCCCAATCTTCGAACACCGGTGGGGGCAGCGCGGCACCGTCGCGAATGGCCGCGGCGTCGCCGGCGCCGGCGAGGACAGGGGCCCCCGTCGATGTGTGGAGTTCGGCCGCCGAGCCGACGTGGTCGACATGCCCGTGCGTCAAGACGATCCGATCGACTCCAGGTACGGCCTCGGCGATGGCCGCGCCGGATCCCGGTGCCCCAGTGTCGATCAGCGTCACCGAGTCACCGTCGCGCCAGGCGTAGACCTGCCACCCGTCGACGACGAGCATGGTCAGGTTCGCGGTGACGGCAACGGACTCCATGCGTCCACGCTAGGGCGTACGAGCGGGCGGCGAAAGGGGCTCAGCCGGAGGCGAAATCACTCGTCAGCGCCGACCGCAGCACGTCGAGCGGCAGTCCGCCGAGGTCCAGCGCGCGATCGTGGAATTCCTTGAGCGACACACCGCGGCCGAGCATCTCGTCGCGGAGCCGTTGCCAGATGCGCTGCCCGATCGCGTACGACGGCGCCTGGCCCGGCCAGCCCAGGTAGCGGTCGAGCTCGAACTGCAGGTGCTCCTCGTTCATCGCGCTGTGGGACACCAGGAATTGCCACGCCTTGTCGACATCCCACACGGCGCCGTCGGGCGCGGTCATACCGCAGTGCACCCCGATGTCGATGACGACGCGGGCGGCCCGGAAGCGTTGCGCGTCCAGCATTCCGATGTGGTCGCCGGGATCGTCGAGCCAGCCGAGTTCGGCCATCAGTCGTTCGGCGTACAGCGCCCAACCCTCGCCGTGACCCGACACGAAGCAGCCCAGCCGCCGCCACCGGTTGAGTTGGTCGGCGCGCACGACCGCGCGGCCGATCTGCAGATGGTGTCCCGGAACGCCCTCGTGGAACACCGTCGTGGTCTCCTGCCATGTGTGGAAGGTGTCCACGCCGTGCGGAACCGACCACCACATCCGGCCCGGTCTGCTGAAATCTTCCGACGGACCGGTGTAGTAGATGCCGCCGGTGTGCGTCGGCGCGATCCGGCACTCCAGCTCACGCAGTGGTTCGGCGATGTCGAAGTGCGTGTCGGCCAGTGCCTCGACAGCACGGTCGGACAGGTCCTGCATCCATGCCTGCAGCGCGTCGACGCCGTGGATGAGGTAGCGCTCCTCACCGTCCAGTCGCCGCAGCGCGTCTGCGATCGACGTGCCGGGATACAACTGCTGGGCGAGCCTCTCCTGTTCGGCGACAATGCTTTCCAGCCGCTCCAGACCCCACTCGTACGTCTCGTCGAAATCGACCTCGGCGCCTAGGAACGAACGCGAACACAACCGGTAAACCTCTCGGCCCACGGCGTCCTCGGCGCGCGCATGCGGGGCGATCTCGTCGCCGAGGATCCTGTCCAGCTCCCGGTAGGCGTTGGCGGCGTTCGCCGCGTGCTGCTGCAATTCGTCGTGCAACGCCTTGTTCTCCGGGACCGCGTTCGCGACCATGTCGACCAGCAGGTGCTGAATGCTCGCGGCCTGTTCGATCCCGCGCATGACCTGGCGCACCGCCGGAGGATGTCCGTCGGCGACCGCGGCACGCAGGGCGTCGGCGTATCCGGCGACACGGTCGGGCAGTTGCGACAGCCGGCGCGCGATCACCGCCCAGTCGTCGGTGGTTTGGGTCGGCATGAGGTCGAACACGTTGCGCATCGACTGCAGCGGTGAGGCGATCACGTTGAGTTCGCCCAGATCGAGGCCGGCGTCGTTGAGGTCGATCACGATTCCCAGGCGCTCGCGCATCGCCGCCACCGTGACCTCGTCGACCGCGTCCGCCGGTGTGACCTCGGACAGTTCGCGCAGTGTGCGACGCGCTGCGTCGGCGCGCGCGGCGACACCGTCGGGGGAGTAGTCGGTGATCTCCTCCTCATAGTTGCGGTCGTGACCGGTTATGCCCATTTTCGTTGCGGCGCAAGGGTCGAGCTCGGCGAGGGTGTCCAGGTAGCGTTCGGCGACGGAGTCGACAGCCGTGGGCGTCCTACCCAAGGTCGTTCGTGGAGAAGGTGTCGCAGGCCTTGGGATCACCGGTGCGGTAGCCCTCGGTGAACCACTTCTGCCGCTGCGCGGCGGATCCGTGCGTCCACGCCTCGGGGTTCACCCGGCCGGTGGTCTGCTTCTGGATACGGTCATCGCCCACCGCGGCCGCGGCCGACAGCGCATCGGCGATGTCCTTGTCCGTCAACGGCTCTAGAAACGTGACGTCGGTGCCTTCCTGCTTGGTGATGGCGGCGTAGTGCGCCCACACCCCGGCGTAACAGTCGGCCTGCAGTTCGGTGCGCACGCCGCCGCCGGTGGGTCCCGCCGCCCCGGGGCCCTGCGAGTTTCGCAGCGCGCCGGTGAGGTTCTGCACGTGGTGGCCGAACTCATGGGCCACCACGTATTCCTGTGCCAACGGCCCGCCGCTGGAACCGAATTGGTCACGAAGTACATCGAAGAAGCCGACGTCGAAGTAGGCGGTCTGATCCGCCGGACAGTAGAACGGTCCGACCTCGCTGGTGGCATGGCCGCACGCCGTGTTGACACTCTCGGTGAAGAGGTGAACGCCGGGCCGCGTGTAGTCGGGCATCAGCTGCGGCCATATCCCGTCCAACGAAGTGGCGGTGGCGAGCACCAGGCATTGGGGGATCGCGTTGGCATCCGCGCCGGTCTTGCACTGGCTGACGTCGAAACCGGGCGCCTGCACACCCTGGCTGTCGTACTGACCCTGCTGGGGCACCACCGTGCTGGGGTCGACGCCGAGGAACAGCGCCACCACGAGGATGAGCAGGCCGCCGACTCCACCCCCGACCGCGATACCCCGCCCGGGTCCGCCCCCGCCGCCACTGGACGAGGCGGTGCTGGTGTCGATCCGCATACCTTCGTTGAAGGTCATGACGTTCAGCTTCGCACACTACGATTCGGTCGTGGCCACCGTTGTCGGACATTCGGTCGTCGTGCACACCGACCTCGGTGATCTCCGCGGCACGACCGAAGGCGGCGTCGGGGTCTGGCGAGGGGTGCCCTATGCCGAGCAACCCGTGGGTGAGCGCCGGTTCCTCGGTCCAGAGCCGAAGCGGCCGTGGACAGGGTTGCGCGACGCGGTCGAGCACGGGCCGCTGCCACCGCAGGGCAAGTCGTTCGTCGGCGGTGGCCGCGACGATCCCAAGGTCCGCGACGAGGCCTGCCTCACCTTGACGGTGTGGTCGCCCGACACCAGTGCGTGGCTTCCGGTGATGGTGTGGATCCCCGGCGGCGCGTTCGTGTTCGGTGCCGGTCAGTTCCAGCTCTACAACGGTTCGCGGCTGGCCGCCAACGGCGACGTGGTCGTCGTCAACATCACCTACCGCATCGGCGTCTTCGGTGGCTTCGAACTCGGCGACCTCGGCGACGGGTTCGATGACAACCTCGCGCTGCGGGACCAGATCGCCGCACTGCGGTGGGTCCGCGACCACATCGCGGCCTTCGGCGGCGATCCGTCCCGCGTGACGGTGTTCGGCGAGTCCGCGGGCGGCACGTCGGTGCTCGCGCTGATCGCCAGCCCCGCCGCCGAGGGCCTGTTCAGCCGAGCGATCGCCCAGAGCCCGGCGCTGCCGCTGATCGCCGATCGGGAGCAGCGGGCCCAGCAGGCGCACGAGTTCGTGCGCCGACTCGGCGTGCCGGTATCCGAGGTCAAGGGGCTACCGCAACGGGAGCTGCGCCGCGCGGCGGGCAGGCTGCAACTCGAAAGCGCCGCGCGCACGCCGACGTTGGCCTACGGGTTGACGTACGGCGTCGACCTGCTGCCCCATCATCCGGTGGATGCCGCACGCGCCGGAACCCTGCGGCGGGTGCCGCTGATCATCGGGACCAACAGCCACGAAGCGTCGATGTTCGCCTGGACCAAACCGCCGATGCTGCCGACCACTCAGGCGTCTGTGGAGGCGTACTTCGCCCGCATCGGGCCCGACGCCAAACAGCGCGTGCTGGCCGCGTACCCGCACTATCCGCGCCGACGGGAGCTGGTGGCGTTCGCCTCCGACGTGATGTTCGGCGGGCCGGCGTGGGCGTTCGCCGATGCGTACAGCGCTCACGCCCCCACCCACATGTACCGCTTCGACCACTTCGGTTTCAGCCTGCGCGTGCTCGGCCTCGGCGCGACTCACGGTAGCGAGATCGTGCACATCCAGCACAGCTACGCGTCATATCTCGGGCGCAGGATCCATCCGCTGGGGCGGCGGCTGCAGCCCGCGGTCGGCAGGCGCATGCAGCGGGCGTGGCTCGACTTCGCTTCTCAGGGGTGGGACAGCGGCGAGATTTACTGGTCCAACGGGCACGACTGGCCCGTCTATGACACCGAACGGCGCTGCACCCGGATCATCATGAGCGCGCGCGACACGGTCGTCTCGGATCCCGACTTTGCGCGACGGGAAGCCTGGGCAGGGCTTTACTAGGCCGCCGAGAGGTCAGGCCCCGAAGCGGTTGGCGGCATAGTCGCGCAGGTTGTACAGGAACTTCTGGAACAGCCAGCCCATCACCGGCTTGCCGAGCGTCATCCCGATCCGGGCGGCGGCGCCGTGGGGTTTCATCGCCATCACCCACGTCAGGTGGCAGCCCTGCGGCGTCGGCACGACCCGGTAATCCTCGGCGAACGCCGCGATACTTCCGGTCGAGGCCTCATTGAACCGAAAAGCCATGTGAGTGTAGGGCTCCCAGGCGAGAAACTCCTCGTCGCCGACGATGCCGCCGCGCATTTTCACCGTTCGGGTGGTGCCGACACCGCGTGGTTCGGGGCTGGTCCATGTGACCTCGGTGATCACGGTGGCCCAGTGCGGCCATGACTCCGCGTCCGCGAGCACCTCGAAGAGTTGTTCGGGTGTGATCGCGAGGTCGACGGTGCTGACGAACCGGAACGGCGCGCTCTCGATGAAGCCCAGGTAGACGCGTTCACACTGCTGCATGGGCATACACAGTAAAGGACGGTGTCTAGTCAGAGCCCAGGTCTAGCCAGGTCCGTCGCTGGCCGCCGCCAGCAGCGGCACCAGCACATCGCTGATCGGCGTGCTCAACCCGTGCTCGGCGCCCTTGCGGGCGATCACCCCGTTGCGGATGTCCCACTCCAACGTCCGGCCGGCCTCGCGGTCGGTCAGCATCGACGTGGTGATGTCCTCCGGGGACTTGGCGAGCAGGCCGACGATGTCGGCCACCTCGTCGCCCAACGTGGCGCCCTCGGCCCGCGCGACGGCGAGGCACTCGGCCAGATAACGGCGGGCAAGGCCGTCGACGTCGTCGCGCCGGAACATGCCCGAGCGGCGACCGCTGAGCACCATGAACCCCACCACCGCGTTGACCAGGAGCTTGTGCCAGGCGGCGTCGAGAAAGTTCGGATCGATCTCGACCGCCACCGCGCTGCCGGCGAACAGGTCTGCCAACGTCTGCGCGCCTGCCGTGTCGGGTAACACCAGCCGCGCTCCGGTGCGTAACCAGACATGACCCTGCGGCGTCGGCTCGGCCGAAACCCATACGGCCGCAGGCACAACCGTCGATGCAGGGCAGAAGCGGCCGACGCGCTCGAGCTGTTCGACACCGTTCTGCAGCGCACACACCACGGTGCGGTCGTCGCACAACTTCGCCAGCCACCCCGCCGACTGCTCGTTTTGGGTGTCCTTGACCGCCAGTAGCACGACGTCGACCGGCTCGTCGACGTCGGCGGGGTCGGTCAGCACCGGACCGGGCACCACGATCGGATCGCCGTCGTCGGGCCTGACCTCGATCGAGTCGCGCGGTGTCCGTCCGCACAGCGTCACCGCGTGACCGGCCGCATACAACAGAGCCGCCACGGTCGAACCGATCGCCCCGGGCCCGACGAGGGCGACGCGACTAGGCATGAACGCCAAGTTACCGGCGAACCGCACCCCTCTACACTTGGGCAGTTGTCTTGTCAGGCGATTTCCTCAGGAGTCTCAGTGCTGCGCAGTCATGCCGCCGGATCGTTGCGGCCCGCCGGCGCCGGTCAGAAGGTGACGTTGGCCGGCTGGGTGGCGCGTCGGCGCGACCACGGCGGCGTCATCTTCATCGATCTGCGCGACGCGTCGGGGGTGTCGCAGGTCGTGTTCCGCGAAGCGGTTGTCTTGGAGTCGGCGCACCGATTACGCGCCGAGTTCTGCATCGCCGTCGACGGCGTCGTGGAGATCCGCCCCGAAGGCAACGCCAACCCCGACATCGCGACCGGCGAGATCGAGGTCAACGCGACGTCGCTGACCGTGCTGGGGGAGAGCGCGCCGCTGCCGTTCCAGCTCGACGAGCAGCCCGGCGAAGAGGCGCGCCTGAAGTACCGCTACCTCGACCTGCGGCGCGATGAACCCGGCCACGCGATCCGGCTGCGCTCCAAGGTGAACGCCGCCGCCCGCGAGGTGCTCGAGCGGCACGACTTCGTCGAGATCGAGACCCCCACGATGACGCGCTCGACCCCCGAGGGTGCGCGCGACTTCCTGGTCCCCGCACGGCTGCAGCCCGGCTCGTTCTACGCGTTGCCGCAGAGCCCGCAGCTGTTCAAGCAGCTGCTGATGGTCGCGGGCATGGAGCGCTACTACCAGATCGCGCGCTGCTACCGCGACGAGGATTTCCGCGCGGACCGCCAGCCCGAATTCACCCAGCTGGACCTCGAGATGAGCTTCGTCGACTCCGAGGACGTGATCGCCGTCTCCGAGGAGATCGTCGCGGCGCTGTGGCGGTTGATCGGCTACGACGTACCCCTGCCGCTGCCGCGGATCACGTACGCCGACGCGATGCGCCGGTTCGGTTCGGACAAGCCCGATCTGAGGTTCGGACTCGAACTCGTCGAGTGTGCCGAGTTCTTCAAAGACACCCCGTTCCGGGTGTTTCAGGCGCCGTACGTGGGCGCCGTCGTCATGCCCGGCGGCGCCTCCCAGCCCCGCCGCACCCTGGACGCCTGGCAGGACTTCGCCAAACAGCGGGGGCACAAGGGGCTGGCCTACGTGCTCGTCGGCGAGGACGGCACGCTGAGCGGCCCGGTGGCCAAGAATCTGTCGGACGCCGAACGTGAGGGCCTGGCCGCCCACGTCGGCGCGAAGCCCGGTGACTGCGTGTTCTTCTCGGCGGGTCCGGCGAAGAGTTCGCGGGCGCTGCTCGGCGCGGTGCGCACCGAGATCGCCAAACGGCTCGACATGATCGACCCGAACGCCTGGGCGTTCACGTGGGTGGTGGACCCGCCGCTGTTCGAGCCCGCCGATGACGCGACGGCACACGGCGACGTCGCGGTCGGGTCCGGAGCGTGGACCGCGGTGCACCACGCGTTCACCGCGCCCAAACCCGAGTTCGAAGACCGCATCGACAGCGATCCGGGCAGCGTGCTGGCCGACGCCTACGACGTGGTGTGCAACGGCAACGAGATCGGCGGCGGCTCGATCCGTATCCACCGCCGCGACATCCAGGAGCGGGTGTTCGCGGTGATGGGTATCGACAAGGCCGAGGCCGAGGAGAAGTTCGGATTCCTGTTGGAGGCGTTCACCTTTGGCGCGCCGCCGCACGGCGGCCTGGCCTTCGGGTGGGACCGCACCACCGCGCTGCTGGCCGGTGCGGACTCGATCCGCGAAGTGATCGCGTTCCCGAAGTCCGGCGGTGGTGTCGACCCGTTGACGGGTGCACCGGCGCCGATCACCCCGCAGCAGCGCAAGGAATCCGGAATCGACGCCAAGCCGAAGACCGACTGAATCCAATCCGCGTCGGATCAGTCGCCACTGAGGCTACGATCCGCGCGTGACAGGTGCGGTTCCGTCGGCGCCATCAGGCACGCCCAGGCGGCGACGGGTCACCGTCGTGACGACGGTGGTCGCGGTCATCGCCGTCTACATCGGCTCCCTGGTGGGATACGCCCTGCTGGAGCCCGAGCACCGACATTTCCAGTTCTCCGAGCCCTCGGTCACCGGCGAAACCGTCGTCATCATCCGGCTGCGGGAGATGAATGCGGTGCAGAACCGGTTCGTCGTCGACGTCCTGCTGCACCCCGGCCCGGAGCTGCAGACCGGCGCAACCGACGACGTCACGATCCGCCTGAGCTCGTGGACCAGCTCCGGCGAGCTGATCTACGTCCACCCCGCTTTGTCCGCCAATGACACGACGACCCAGCTGGTCGCCGTCGGTGACCCTGATGACTGGCCGTTCGACAGGTTCACCACCGACATCATCGGCGTGCAGGCTTTCTCGGGCGACGGCCCGGAGCAACGCCCGATCGTGGCGGGCATCGTCGTCGCAGGGCAGATCAACGGATGGGACGTCCACACCGAACAAGGCACCGCCGAGGGGGTGTCGACCGTGCGTTTCACGATGGAGCGCACCAGGGGAGCGCTCGCGTTCGACGTCGGGGTCCTGCTGGTGTTGCTCGCGCTGCCCGCGGCTGCACTGTTCGTGGCGATCGAGACGGTGCTGGGACGACGAAAGTTCCTGCCGCCGTTGACGACCTGGTTCGCGGCGATGTTGTTCGCGGTGGTGCCGCTGCGGAACCTGTTGCCCGGTGCGCCGCCGGCCGGCGCCTGGATCGACCTGGCGGTGGTCCTGTGGGTGCTGATCGCGCTGGCGGCGGCGATGGTGCTGTACGTCGTCGCGTGGTGGCGACAGAAGGACTGATCAGCGCGGCCAGGCGCAGCCGGTGAGTTCGGCCGACGCGGCCCACAGGCGGCGGGCCGTCGCCGGATCGACGGCCTTGCGTCGCAACCGGGTGACCTTGGGCCTGCCGAGCTGATTGAACCGCGGCGCCAGATAGGTCCCACTGGGCAGGTCGGTCGTCACCGCCTGCAAGGTGGCCCGGGCCCCCTGGGCGGGGGTGTGCATCAGGCGACGGATCCGTTGATGCTCACCCATTCCGAGCGATCGGGTGATGTCGGTGTCGGTGGAGCCGGGGTCGGTGGCGTAGGCGCGCACACCCCGATTGGCCAACTCGGCGACGAACAGGAGGTTGGCCAACTTGGATTCGCCGTAGGCGCTCCACTTCGAGTACTTGCGGCGATGCCAGTTCAAGTCGTCGAGATGCAAAGTCGCGAACAGGTACGTCGCGCTCGCCACCGAGATCACCCGGTCGGTGATCCGGTCGGCCAGCAGGCACGTCAACGCGAAGTGGCCGAGATGATTGATGCCGATGTGCGATTCGAAACCGTCGGTGGTGCGCGTCAGCGGCATGCCCATCACGCCGGCGTTGTTCACCAGCACATCAACGGATTCGACGGAATCGGCGAACGAGCGCACGCTGGCCAGGTCGGCGAGGTCGAGGGCGGCCACCTCGACGTCACCGGTCATCTCGGACGCGACCCGACGGCCCTTGTCCACATCGCGACAG
Organism: Mycolicibacterium novocastrense; assembly: GCF_001570485.1. GTDB lineage: Bacteria > Actinomycetota > Actinomycetes > Mycobacteriales > Mycobacteriaceae > Mycobacterium > Mycobacterium novocastrense. The sequence goes on along the minus strand of NZ_BCTA01000036.1, from coordinate 208,575 downwards.
GCGATGAGCACGCTGTGGCCGTCGGCCGCCAGTGCCGCCGCCGTGGCCTTGCCGACGCCGCTGTTACCGCCCGTCACTATCACCCGCATGGTTGTCGATTATGCGGATGCGGAATAGCGAGGACCACACTGGGACTTGGAGAAGAAATGACCGAGATCCCCAATATCAAGGACCTCAATGCCGACATCGTCGACGAGTTCCGCTCCAACGGTGGCAAGGTAGGCGGACCGTTCGAGGGCGGCAACCTCCTGCTGTTGCACACCACCGGTGCGAAGTCTGGTCAGCCTCGGCTGTCACCGTTGGCGTACTTCGGCGTCGACGACAGGATCTACGTCGTCGGGTCGTTCGCCGGCGCCGACAAGGACCCGGCGTGGGTGCAAAACATGCGCGCCCACCCGCAAGTCCACATCGAGATCGGTGCCACTGATTACGACGCCACCGCGCGCGAGCTACCTCGCGAGGAGCGTGATGCGCTCTACCCGAAGCTGGTCGAGGTCGCGCCGGTGTTCGCCAAGTACCAGGCGAAGACGAGCCGGGTCATCCCGGTCTTCGAGCTCGCCCGCTCTTAGAGCCGTTCGATGATGGTGGCGTTGGCCATGCCGCCGCCCTCGCACATCGTCTGCAAGGCGTAGCGGCCGCCGGGCTGCTTGAGCGCGTTGGTCTTGGCGAGACCGGCGCCGGTGATGGGCCCCAAGGGCAGGACGACGGGATGTTGAAGCCGACGGTTGACCCACATTGCCCAAGCGCCTACGTGCCCGGAGACGTCGCCTGCCTGCGGGCCGGCTCGTTGCAGATGCGTGTGGTGTTGACTAAGTAAGCCTCGCCCAGCTACTTCGCTTTGTGTAGTCGGTTGGTGTCGCTACCCTGCATGTCTGTGGCTCTCTGCAACGATGTCGACCAGGGTAGCGAATTGACCCGCATGGAGGGGTAATGGCTCGAGCGGATCTGCTTCTCGCGCTCGTTCGGTCTGGGGCCGGGGGTGATGAGTTGGCTTTTCGTCGCGCAGCGGAGGCCCTAATCGCTGAAGAAGAAGGGAAGAAGCATGGCATTCTCGCTTCACAGCTTGCTGACGCACTAACCCGACGAAGGCCCTATTCGGGGGCCAACGTCACAACGTTGGCCCGGAACGACGACGCTGGAAAGCTCTATTACGAACAAGAGCCCGAGCGCCGTGTCTCAGACCTAGTTTTGCTCCCTGCGGTGCGTTCGGGAATCAATGAACTCATCGAGGAACATCACCGTCGCGATCTCTTGCGGAGCCACGGGGTAGAACCACGGCATCGGCTCCTGTTAGTGGGTCCCGCGGGCGGCGGTAAGACGACACTGGCTGAGGCTATCGCGACTGAACTTGCCGTTCCCTTGCTGACGGTTCGCTATGAAGGGCTGATCGGCAGTTACCTCGGTGAGACCGCTTCACGCATGGAGGCCCTCTTTGCGGCTGTCCGCGTTAGGCCGTGTGTCCTGTTTTTCGACGAGTTTGACGCTGTTGCAAAAGAACGTGGGGACACCCACGAGACAGGTGAGATAAAGCGTGTTGTGAGCTCGTTGCTACTGCAAGTCGACCGTCTGCCAAGCCATGTCATCGTGGTAGCAGCTACGAATCACGCCGAGTTGCTGGATCGCGCCGTGTGGCGACGAATGCAACTCCGCTTGGAACTGCCTCAACCAACGCGTTCGGCGAAGATCGAATGGTTGAAGGCATGGACCGCTCGCACTGGAGTGGAACTTGGCCTTACACCGCGCACAATCGCTGATCGGCTCCGCGATGTTAGTTTCGCAGAACTTGAAGACTTTGCACGCGATGTTCAACGCCGTTTGATTCTTACTGGCCCTGAGCCGGACGCCCGGAGAGTGACCCAGCAGGTCCTTGACCAGTGGGCGCTGAGGGTAGGCGTCAAGGACAGATGAATCCGGATGGAGGTAGGTCAGCTGCTCGCCCGGTGATACTTGGCTCCATCAGCCAACCCCGGGCGATTCCATCTCGACGGGGTGGGGGCGGCAGGGTGGCGTTCCGAAGTGTCGAAGAGCGAATTGCTCGGCTAGACGCGCGTTTTCAAGAAGCCCTCGCGGCCTTCGACGTCCAAATCCAGCTCGCTCAGTCACTCCAAGCCTCGGATCCGCAGCTCGTGTTGGTTTTCGAGGCACTCGATGAGCAAATCGATCTGAGCGGTGTAGCTCAGACCCTCGGATTCGAGGTTCTTACGGAAGTAGAAGATTCTGTTGAGGAGAGTGACGAGTTCGTCCTCACTGCGGCAAACCCCCGTAATCCATTGATCTCATCGTGCCTTCATGCGATCTGCCTCAACCAGCAGAGCTTCGATCAGTTGCGGACCCTCTGGGGCGCATGGAAATCGGATCGAACTCTTCGGTACGGTCTGTCGCCGCTCAGAGATTTGTTCCAACACTTGCGTGATGTTCGACCTTGGGGTCCCGTGGATCGTCTGAAAGCCATCGATTGGGACCAGTATTTCGACGGACTCATCCCAGATCAACTGCACACCATAGAAATTGAGCTATGGTTCAGGGAGTCCACTGATCGAAGGCAGCGCGCCGAGGCGAACACGGTTGAACTCATCAGTCAAGCGGGTGGGGAGTTCTTGACATCTGTGGTCATCCCTGAAGTGGGATATCACGGAATCAAGTGCAAGGTTCCCCTCACTGTGCTAAGGCAACTTGCCGATGGCGAATTCGACGAAGTGCAATTGGTGACTTCAGCTGACGTAATGTACTTACGGATTTCCGCTCAAGCCATTCCGCCTGCGAGCGATGAAACCGATGCAGAAGTCGTTGCGGCAGAAGACCCTACGCCCCAAGGCGCACCAATCTTGTGCGTGTTAGATGGCCTGCCGGAGGCAAACCATCCTCTCCTGGACGGACGCGTCATCATCCATGATCCTGATGATCTCGGCAGCGGGTACACCGTCGAACGACAGAAGCACGGCACGTGGATGACGTCGATAGCAATTTGGGGTGATCGTAGTAGCGCTCAAAACCCCACCATGACGCCAGTTCTCGTACGTCCAATCTTAGTCCCGTCCGCAGAAACGACGGATGGTAGTGAAGAATTGCCGAGTTATGAGCTCGTACCGGACCTGATGCAACGAATATTTCGTGAGCTGTTCGAAGACACGGACGGAAGAGACGCCGCGGCTCCGCAGGTTACGATTATTAATTTGTCGGTGGGGGACCCATCTTCGCCGTTCGAATCGATCGTGTCCTCCTGGGCGCGAATTCTTGATTGGCTCAGTTACGAGTACGGAGTCCTGATAGTCGTAGCTGCGGGTAACCACCCCCAGCTGCATCTCACTCCAGCTACAAGCTCCGACGTGGTGGCGCTCAAGCGGGATGAGCGACGGCGGGCAGTTCTGGATGCGGAAGCCCGGTCACGAAACCTCCGGCGGTTACTAGCGCCAGCAGAATCGATCAATGCAATTACTATCGGCGCTCTGCATGCTGACAACTCGAATATGGAACCGACCGGCTACGTAGTCGACCCGTTCGATGGGCTAGACGGTGTGAGCCCGGTCTCCGCGCTTGGGCCGGGATATCGGAGGAGCGTGAAACCCGACCTCGTTGCGATGGGCGGCCGCGCCGTGTTCAGACATCCTGACGTGGAACCAGCGACCGTCAGATTCAGACCGGGTTCATCCCTTGGGCCCGGAATGCGGGTGGCGTCACCTAGCGCGCAGCGAGAGACTTTCATCTGTGGCACAAGTGCTGCTGCCGCTCTCACTTCGCATTACGCTTGCCGCCTGAATGACCTAGTCGACGGCATTACTAGCGAAATCAGCATCACTCGTCGCCACCGGGCCGCCGCGATCAAGGCTCTACTCATCCACGGGTGTAGCGATCTCGATGGCTTCGAAACCGAGAGCCTTCCAACCGAACTGCTACTCGGCAACGGTGTATTTGGACGGGATCTCAGCCAAGGATGCGCGACTAACGAAGCGGTCCTTTTGTTTTTTGGAACCATCGGCGCGTCAGAAGAACAGGATCTAATACTCCCATTACCAGATGGGCTCGGGGTCAGGGAAACCAAACGGATCGATACTACGTTGGCCTGGTTGTCCCCGGTCAACTGGCGGCATCGTCAGTACCGCCGAGCTGCGCTCTCATTCGTGAAGCCGGAAGGAGCCATTCCCACGCTGGGGAAGGCGAGCGGACTGAGTTCTGATGCTGCGACTCGGGGAGCGACAACCGTCCAACACCAAACTTGGTTAACTGATAGCGCTTTCGCGTCGGGTGTAGGCTCCGCGATGACGGTCCGAGTCAAGTGCTACGAGCAGGCTGGCGGCCTACAAGGTGAGCGTATCGATTACGCTGCCGCGCTGTCGCTTTGGGTTGCACCCACGATTGAAGTCGACGTGTACAGCCAGGTTCGGGAGCAGGTCCAGGCGCGCGTTACCGTTCAATCGACATAACAACAGACGCCTGCGGGGAGACACCTTCTTCTCTCGCTCGCGGGCATACCCATTCCCGATGCCCGTTTGCCACTTCGGGCCTAGCGGCGATCAGGGGCTGGGATTGTGTCTCTGTCGAAGTTCTCGCCATAGTCGTGCGGCACCGTACTGCTACTCCCGGGAGCACTCGAGGGGGATCGCTGACTACAGCCGCTCGATGATGGTGGCGTTGGCCATGCCGCCGCCCTCACACATCGTCTGCAGGGCGTAGCGACCGCCGCGCTGCTCGAGCGCGTTGACCATCGTCGTCATGATGCGCGCGCCGGACGCACCCAGCGGATGACCGATGGCGATCGCGCCGCCGTTGACGTTCGTCTTGGCGAGATCGGCTCCGGTGTCCTGTGCCCAGGACAGCACGACGGGGGCGAACGCCTCGTTGACCTCGAACAGGTCGATGTCGGCGAGGGTGAGCCCGGCACGCTGCAGCACCTTCTCCGTCGCGGGGATGACACCGGTCAGCATGTAGAGCGGATCGGAGCCGACGACGGTCATCGAGTGGATACGGGCGAGCGGACGCAGACCCAGACGCGCGGCCACCTCGCTGGTGGTGATCAGCACCGCCGCGCTGCCGTCCGACAGCGGCGACGAGTTGCCCGGGGTGATTTTCCAGCCGATCTGGCCGAACCGCTGCTCGTAGGCGGGGTTGTAGAACGCCGGTTTGAGCGCGGCCAGCGTGTCGACGGTCGTGCCGGGCCGGATGATCTCGTCGGTGGTGAGACCCGCGACCGGGATCAGTTCGTTGTCGAAGCGGCCCTCCTTGGTCGCGGCCGCGGCTTTCTCATGGCTGCCCGCCGAGAACTCGTCGAGCTGCTGACGCGACAGACCCCATTTCGCGGCGATCAACTCAGCGCTGATGCCCTGTGGCACAAGGCCTTCGGGGTAGCGCTGGGCCATCGCGCCGAACGGGTCGCTGCCGGGTAGCACGCTGGAGCCCATCGGTACCCGCGACATCGATTCCACACCGGCGGCGACGACGATGTCGTAGGCGCCCGAGATGACGCCCTGGGCGGCGAAGTGGATGGCCTGCTGGCTGCTGCCGCACTGGCGGTCGACCGTCGTACCGGGTACCGATTCGGGGAACCCGGCGCCCAGAGCGGCATTGCGCGCGATGTTGACCGCCTGATCGCCGACCTGGGTGACCGCCCCGGCGATGACGTCGTCGATCTGCACCGGGTCGATGCCGGTCCTGGCCACCAGTTCCCTGAGACTGTGCGCGAGCAGGTCCACGGGCAGCACGTCGTGCAGCGCCCCGTTCGGCTTGCCCTTTCCGACCGGTGTGCGAACCGCTCCGACGATGACGGCGTCCCGACCTGAGAATCCCGACATTGCTGTCTCCTAGCCTCCACGCTGAGTGAACTTGTCTATACCCAGCTATAGCAGCTAGGTATAGCGATAACAACTCAGGGGTACGGTGAATTCCATGACAGTTCTGCAGGGGAGGCTGGCCGACCGGGATGCCTGGTCGGCGGTCGGGGAGTGCCCCATCGAGAAGACGATGGCGGTGGCGGGCACCAAGTCGGCGATGCTCATCATGCGCGAGGCCTACTACGGCACCACCCGCTTCGAGGACTTCTGGCGCCGGGTCGGGATCACCAAAGCTGCCGCCGCAGCCCGGCTTTCGGACCTGGTGGAGGCCGGTCTGCTGGAGCGCCAGCCCTATCAGGAGCCGGGTCAGCGCAGCCGCGACGAGTACGTGCTCACCGAGGCGGGCCGCGAGTTCATGCCGGTGGTCTGGGCGATGTTCGAGTGGGGACGCCGCCATCTGCCCAACCGCACGCCGTTGCGCCTCGCGCACCGGGGCTGTGGCGCGGAGGCCACCGTCGAGATCCGCTGCGCCGACGGCCACCGCGTCCCGCCCGAGGAACTCGCGGTACGGCTGAAGCGGTGAGCCCCGGCGGTGGGGTCTCGCGCCAAGAGTGCCGTCCCGCCACATTCGGCGATCACCGGTTACGGTTCTGCATTGATGGCATTACCGCTACACCACCCGCCCGACGACCTGCTGGGTAGGTACCGCACCGCGCGCGTTCAGCAGGCGCTGTTCGACGTGCGACCGGGCGCGGGCAGCGGCTACGACGAGTTCGTCGACGCCGCAGGCGATATCCGCCCGGGGTGGCAGGAGTTGGCCGAATGCGTCGCCGGGCGTGGCCGCCCCGGCCTGGCGCAGCTGAGTGACGTGGTGCGCAGCCTGGTCGACAACGACGGCATCACCTACGTCTCGGTCGACGGGCGCGGTTCGGTGGTCGGCCAGGCCGGCCCCGACGGCCATGAGCCCGCGGAACCGGGACCCTGGCATCTCGACGCGTTGCCCCTGGTGGTCTCTGCCGACGAGTGGAACACGCTGGAATCCGGTCTGCTGCAGCGCTCCCGACTTCTCGATGCGGTCCTGACCGACCTGTACGGGCCTCAGCTGTCGATCACCAGCGGCGTGCTGCCCGCTGCGCTTCTCTTCGCCCATCCCGGCTATGTGCGGGCCGCGCGGGGCATCGACATCCCCGGCCGCCACCAGCTGTTTCTGCACGGCTGCGACGTCAGCCGTGTCGGCGACGGCGGTTTCCGCGTCAACGCCGACTGGACGCAGGCACCCTCGGGGGCGGGCTACGCGCTGGCGGACCGGCGCGTGGTGGCGCACGCCGTTCCCGACCTCTACGAACGGATCGGCCCGCGGCCGGCGTCTCCGTGGGCGCAGGCGCTGCGACTGGCGCTCATCGACGCCGCCCCCGAGTCGGCCGAGGAGCCCACGGTGGTGGTGCTCAGCCCCGGCATTCACTCCGAGACCGCCTTCGACCAGGCGTATCTGGCCGGCGTGCTCGGCTTCCCGCTGGTGGAGAGCGCCGACCTCGTCGTGCGCGACGGCAAGCTGTGGATGCGCTCGATGGGAACGCTCAAGCGCGTCGACGTCGTGCTGCGCCGGGTGGACGCGGACTTCGTCGATCCGCTGGATCTGCGTTCGGACTCACGGATCGGAGTCGCCGGTCTGGTCGAGGCGCTGCGCCGTGGCACGGTCGCCGTGGTCAACACGTTGGGCAGCGGCATCCTCGAAAGCCCCGGGCTGCAGCGGTTTCTGCCTGAACTCTCGGAGGTGTTGCTCGGCGAGTCACCGATGCTCGACACCACGCCGATGTACTGGGGCGGCAACGGCACCGAGCGCTCGCACCTGGTCGCTCACCTGTCGTCGCTGTTGATCAGGCCGGTGACCGGTGGCCGCCCGATCGTCGGCCCGGCCCTGTCCGCCGAGCAGCGCCGCCAGCTGAGCGCGTGCATCGAAGCAACGCCGTGGCAGTGGGTCGGCCAGGAACTACCCGAGTTCTCCTCTGCGCCAAGCATCGTCAGTTCGGGTGCGCTGTCTGCAGCGAACGTCGGCATGCGGCTGTTCACCGTGGCACAGCGCGGCGGGTATGCGCCGATGATCGGCGGCCTCGGCTACGTACTGGCGCCGGGCGACGTGGCGTACACACTGAACACCGTTGCGGCCAAGGATGTCTGGGTTCGGGCACCGGAGCGGGGCACCGTGGAGCGGGTTTCGCCGGTCGATCTGCCCGCAATCACGCCGAGCCCGACGCGGGCGGTGAGCTCGCCGCGCGTGCTGGCCGACATGTTCTGGGTGGGACGCTACGCCGAACGCGCCGAGCACATGGCGAGGCTGCTCACCGTGACCAGGGAGCGCTACCACGAATTCCATTACCGCCGAGACATGGACGGCAGCGAATGCGTGCCGGTGTTGCTGACCGCGCTGGGCCACCAAACCGGTACCGACACCGGCGCCGACGGTGACGACGCGGAGCTGATCGCCACCGCCCAGTCGACCCTGTGGTCGTTGACCGCAGACCGGCACCGCCCGGGCTCGTTGGCGCAGTCCGTCGAACGTCTGGGCCTGCTCACCCGTTCGGTGCGCGACCAGATGTCCAACGACACCTGGATGGTGCTGGCCGCTGTCGAACGGGCGCTGCTTCATCCACCCGCGTCATCGTCCGGCCGTCCCGCCGACGAGCCGCCCGATTCGCAGGCCGAGGGCGAGGCGTTCCTCACCGCAACGGCCAGCCTGACCCTCGCGGGCATGCTGGCACTGTCGGGCGTGGCGGCGGAGTCGATGATCCGCGACGTCAGCTGGACGATGATGGACATCGGCAAGCGCATCGAACGCGGGCTGAACCTCACCGCGTTGCTGAGTGCAACGCTGACCACCGCCCGTAACCCCGGCGCCGAACAGGCCATCACCGAATCGACTCTGGTGGTGTGTGAGTCGGCGATCATCTACCGGCGCCGCATGCTCGGCAAGGTCAGCGTGTCCGCAGTCGCCGACCTCGTGCTGTTCGACGCCGACAACCCACGCTCGCTGGCCTACCAGCTGGAGCGGCTACGCACGGATCTCAAGGCGCTGCCCGGTTCCTCGGGATCGTCTCGGGCCGAGCGGATGGTCGACGAGATCGGTACCCGGCTACGGCGACTCGACCCCGATGACCTGGAGGAGATCGTGAACGGCAGGCGAGCCGAGCTGGCCGAGCTGCTCGACGGGATGCATGCCGACCTCCGCGAGTTGGCCAACGTCATCACCGCGACCCATCTGTCGCTGCCCGGCGGGATGCAGCACCTGTGGGGCAAGGACGAGCGAAGGTTGATGCCATGACCGCCTTCCCGGACGGCCCGACCTCGTCGGCCGCCAGCCGCATCTACCGCATCATGCACCGCACCGTGTACCGCTACGCCGCCGATGTCACCAGTTCCTACGGCCGCGGCTTCCTGGCCCCACGGGACACCGAGCGGCAGCGCTGCCTGTCGCACGAGCTCGAGATCGATCCGCCGGCCGCCGACAGCTCCACCAGTCGCGACGTCTACGGCAACATCAGCTCGTACTTCCACGTCACCGAACGTCACCGGGCGCTGACGGTGACCAGCCGCTCGGTGGTCGAAGTCGACCCACCGCCGCCCACGCTGTACGGGGCCGGTTCGGCGTTGGCGCCGTGGGAGATCGCCCGCCCCGTCGGCGTGGACGCGGCGTTGGCGACCGAGTTCACCCTCGACCTGCAACCGCCGGAGATCACGCCGGCCCTACGCGATTACGCCGCAGCGAGTTTCGAGCCGGAACGGCCGCTGATCGACGCGCTGGAGGACCTGACGCACCGCATCTACTCCGATTTCACCTACCGATCGGGATCGACGACGGTGTCCACTCAGGTCAGCCAGGTTTTGGCGGCACGCGAAGGGGTATGTCAGGACTTCGCACGGCTGGCCATCGCCTGCCTGCGCGCCAACGGGTTGGCCGCCAGTTATGTGTCCGGTTATCTGGCGACCGATCCACCGCCCGGGAAGGAACGGATGATCGGTATCGACGCGACCCACGCGTGGGCCGCCGTGTGGACACCGCAGAACCAGTGGTTGGGCCTGGATCCCACCAACGACCAGATGGTCGACGAGCGCTACATCACCGTCGGGTACGGCCGCGACTACGCCGACGTCCCGCCGTTGCGCGGCATCATCTACACCGACTCGCAGAGCAGCGAGATCGACGTCTCCGTCGACGTCGAACCGTTCGAGGGGGGAGTGCTGCATGCGTGACTTCCTGTGCCCCAATTGCGGACAGCGCCTGGCGTTCGAGAACTCGTTGTGCTTGTCGTGCGGTAAACCGCTGGGGTTCTCCCTCGACGACATGGCGCTGTTGGTCATCGCCACCGGGGACGAGCAGAACCACGCCGGCTTCGTCGACGGCGAGAAGTATCAACTGTGCGCGAACATGCATCTGGCGGAATGCAATTGGCTGGTGGAGAAGGGCCCGATCCACAAGCTGTGTGAGTCGTGCAGCCTCACCCGCACCCGGCCCCAGGACTCCGACACCAAGGCGCTCGCGGCGTTCGCCGATGCCGAGCGCGCCAAGCGGCGGTTGTTGGTCGAACTGTACGAGCTCAAGCTGCCGATCGTCGGCCGTGACGAGGATCCCGACTACGGCCTGGCCTTCGACCTGCTCTCCAGCGAGCACCAGAAAGTATTCACCGGTCACGAAAACGGTGTCATCACATTGGATCTCGCCGAGGGCGACGATGTGCACCGTGAGCAGTTGCGCAAGGCGATGGACGAGCCGTACCGCACGCTGCTCGGCCACTTCCGCCACGAGGTGGGGCACTATTACTACTACCGCCTGGTCAGCGTGTCACCCGACTACGACGCCCGGTTCCGCGAGTTGTTCGGCGACCCCGACGCCGATTACCAGGCGGCGCTGGACCGCCATTACAACGAGGGCCCGCCCGATAACTGGGGGGAGACCTACGTCTCCTCCTACGCCACCATGCATCCGGCCGAGGACTGGGCGGAGACGTTCGCGCATTATCTGCACATCCGCGACACCCTCGACACCGCCGCCGCGTTCGGGGTGGCGCCCGCGGCGGCGACGTTCGAACGAAAGGTGCTGGGGCCGAGCAGCTTCGATGCGATCATCGACATGTGGCTGCCGCTGTCGTGGGCGCTGAACATGCTCAACCGCTCGATGGGCAAGGACGATGTGTACCCGTTTGTGCTGCCCGTCCCGGTGCTCGAGAAGATGCGGTTCGTCCACACCGTGGTCGACGAGATCACCCACACCTAGTCCCACCACCACCGCGAGCACCCTCACCACCTCCGCGAGCGGCCGTGTCTGCACGCAACACGCCGCGCAACGTTGTCATCTCGCGGTCGCTCGCGCCGGTTGAGTCACCGCCCTGCCACACCCGTGGCCAACAGCTCGCGCGCCTCGGCGCCGCCGTCGAGCTGACGGGTCCGCCGTTCGACGATGACCCACCGCCCGTCGCTGCGGCGCAACCGAAAGTGGTTGGCCCCTGCCCGGGATACCGCGAAACCGTCGTCGTGGCGCGTCACCAACAGCGACTCGCAGACCGCGACCGCATCGTCGCCGTCCACCGTGACCACCGCGGGCCCAAGGAAGTGGCAGCAACCGCGACGGATCAAACCCTGGTGGGCGCCGGAGCGCACCATCGCCGCGACCTCCTCACGGCCCGCCATGTGCCAACCCTCGACGTCGTAGCTGCCGTCGTCGGCCCAGAGGTCTGCTGCCGCATCGGCTTCGCCGGCGTCCACCAGCGGACCGTAGGACGCGATCAGCCGTTCGATCGCGCGCTCGTCCTCGATGCGGGCGAGCCGCCGCTCCAGGTCCGCCAACTCGGTCATCGGGTTCCCCTCTCGCCCAGCAGCTTCTGCATGAACTCGTGCGTGCGCAGCACTACCTTCGCGCGGTCCGGGTCGTTACGGCGTGCGACGTCATCGGCGTTACCGCCCGCGACATGTACGGGCCCATTGGCCAACTGCTCCAGACCTTCTCGCGCCACATCGGCGGGATCGGCCACTCGCATACCGGGCACGTCGAAGTTCAAGCCCACCCGCTCCATCGCCGGTGTGCGGGTCACGCCCAGGACCAGTTCGAGCACGTGCACGTCATACTCACGCAATTCGAGCCACAGGCTCTCGGCGAAGATCCGGCCGAACGCCTTCACCCCGCCATAGACCGTATGGCGCTCGGAGCCGAGATAGCCGGCCATCGACCCCACCATCAAGATGCCTCCGCGGCGGCGCTCACGCATCGGACGGCCGAAGTGCTGCACCATCGCGAGCATCGTGCCGACATTCAGGTCGATCACCTTCTGAAAGTCAGCGAGGCCGGCATCGAGGAACTGCTCGCTGCAGGTGTTGGCTCCGGCGTTGTAGATCAGGAGGCCGACCTCGACGTCACCGGTGACCGCCACGGTGCGTTCCATCGCGTCGGGTGAGGTCAGGTCGACGGCTAGGGTGCGCACCTCCACGCCGCTGCGGCGACAAGCCTCGGCCGTCTGCTCGAGCGGATCGGGTTTGCGCGCGATCAGCACGAGGTTGAAGCCCGCGCGGGCGAGCTGGTGGGCGAATTCGGCGCCGACACCTTCCGAGCCGCCGGCGATCACCGCCCAAGGTCCGTATCGAGCAAGATCCGTCACGCCCGCATTGTCGCCGACGCGCTGTCGGCTTCCGCGCGCGGACGTGGGCCACCCGACATCTCGGCGTGTCGGAAACACTTTGGTCCGTCGACGGCGAGAGGCGGCCCTACGATCGCCCGGTGGCTGATCGATATGGCTCCGACATCCTGGCCAACAATCCGCACCCGCGGAAGGTTCGCTCCACCGAACAACCGGCCGAGATCGGGCTGGTCGTCGAGGACGCGCAGACCGGATACGTCGGCGCCATCGTCCGTGTCGAATACGGCCGCATGGAACTGGAAGACCGCAACGGACGGCGCAAGCCGTTTCCTGTCGGGCCGGGCTACCTGATCGACGGCAAGCCGGTGATCCTGACCGCGCCCCGCCGGGCCGCACCCACGACCACCCGAACCGCGTCGGGATCCGTCGCGGTGCACGGCGCGCGGGCCAAGGTCGCGCTGGCCAGCCGCATCTACGTCGAGGGCCGGCACGACGCCGAACTCGTCGAACAGGTCTGGGGTGACGATCTGCGGATCGAGGGCGTCGTCGTCGAACACCTCGGCGGCATCGACGATCTCGTGACCATCGTCGAGGACTTCCGGCCCGGGCCCGGCCGCCGGCTCGGCGTCCTCGTCGACCACCTGGTCTCGGGGTCGAAGGAGGCACGCATCGCGGACGCGGTCCGGCGCGGCCCCGGCGGCGCCCACACCCTGGTCGTCGGGCACCCGTTCATCGACATCTGGCAGGCCGTCAAACCCGAGCGGCTCGGCGTCGAGACGTGGCCCGTCATTCCGAAGGGCATCGATTGGAAGACGGGCGTGTGCCGCGCGCTCGGCTGGCCCGCCGCCGATCAGGCCGACATCGCGCGGGCGTGGCAGCGCATCCGCGGGCGGGTGCGGGACTGGAACGACCTCGAGCCCGCGCTGATCGGGCGGGTCGAGGAGCTGATCGACTTCGTGACGCAACCCGCGTCGTGACGGCGTGGTAAGCAGAAGGCGTGTCCGACGGTCTGTTCGACGTCCCCGGCGAGGCTCCCACGCCCGCGGCCGGGCCCGTCGGCGCGTCGTCGCCTTTGGCGGTGCGGATGCGTCCGGCCACGCTCGACGAGGTGGTCGGCCAGGACCACCTGCTGCAGGCCGGCTCTCCGCTGCGCCGGATGGTCGAGGGCTCGGGTGCCGCCTCGGTCATCCTCTACGGCCCGCCCGGTACCGGTAAGACCACGCTGGCGTCGCTGATCTCACAAGCCACCGGCCGCCGATTCGAGGCGCTGTCGGCCCTGTCGGCGGGCGTCAAAGAGGTGCGCGCCGTGATCGACGTCGCCAGGCGCGCGGCCGCATACGGCGAGCAGACCGTGCTGTTCATCGACGAGGTGCACCGCTTCTCCAAGACCCAGCAGGACGCCCTGCTGTCCGCGGTCGAGAACCGTGTCGTCGCTCTGGTCGCCGCCACCACCGAAAACCCGTCGTTCTCGGTGGTGGCCCCGCTGCTCTCGCGGTCGCTGATCCTGCAGCTGCAACCCCTCGACGCCGATGCGGTGCGCACGCTGGTCCGCCGCGCCATCGACGACCCTCGCGGACTAGCCGGCAAGGTCAGCGTCACCGACGAGGCTGTCGACCTTCTGGTCGCGCTGTCGGCCGGCGACGCCCGCCGGGCGCTGACCGCGCTCGAGGTCGCGGCCGAAGCGGGGGAGGCCGTGACGGTCGAGACCATCGAGCAGTCCCTGGACAAGGCCGCCGTCCGTTACGACCGCGACGGGGATCAGCACTACGACGTGATCAGCGCGTTCATCAAGTCCGTCCGCGGATCCGATGTCGACGCCGCGCTGCACTATCTGTCCCGGATGCTGGTCGCGGGGGAGGATCCGCGCTTCGTGGCGCGCCGGCTGATGATCTTGGCGAGCGAGGACATCGGGATGGCCGATCCGACCGCCTTGCAGACCGCCGTGGCCGCAGCGCAGACCGTGCAGTTGATCGGCATGCCCGAAGCCCAACTCACGCTCGCGCACGCCACGGTTCATCTCGCGACAGCCCCGAAGTCCAACGCCGTGACCACCGCGCTGGGGGCGGCGATGGCCGATATCCGGGCGGGTAAGGCCGGTTTGGTGCCGCCGCATCTGCGCGACGGCCACTACTCGGGCGCGGAGAAGCGGGGCAATGCGGTCGGCTACAAGTACAGCCATGACGATCCCGACGGCGTCGTGCCGCAACAGTATCCGCCCGATGAACTGGTCGGCGTCGACTACTACAAGCCGACGTCTCACGGCGTCGAGCGGGAGATCGCCGCCCGGCTCGACAAGCTGCGCGCGATCATCCGTCGCAAGCGCTAGGCCCGCCGTTCCGCCTCTCGAGCCAGCGCCGCCGCGAGACGGGTATACGATCGGCGCGTCGTGAACCGAAACAGGCTGCCCGTTGCGGGTATGTGTGATCGACAAGTCACCGTCCAGACGATGAGACTTCCGTTCGGCCGCTTTTCGATGCGCACATCGCCGTGGAAATCGCTGATCGGTAAGAAGCGGATCATTGCGACATAGGCATGGTGGTGCGGGCGCGCCGCCGCGGTCACCTGGTCGCGGGTGACGAACAATCCGTTGCGTACGCGCCTGACCGCACCCACTGCCGATTCCCCGGGTTCCGCCTCCCACGACGCCGCCGACACCGTCGGCATCCAGTCCTGCCACCGCGAGGCGTCCATAAGGGTGTCGTAGACGACCGCAGCTGAGGCGGCTGAGAACTGCTCCACACGGCACGACACCACCGATCCCATGCAGCGAAACGTATATAACGGCGACATTGAAATCCGACGTTTGTGGCATCTGCCGGCAAATCGTCGATAGTCACATTGCTCCGCTGTCCGCAACCCTTGACGGGTGAGCGAGTCGCGGTCTACCTTGGTATTCAATCATTAAGTTGATCAATTAAAGGGTTGATAATTGGAGCGTGATCACGATGCAGACGCTGCGCTCGACCGCGCCTTCCTGGCGCTGGCCGACCCTGTCCGGCGGGCCATCGTGGCGCGGCTCTCGCGGGGGCCGGCCACGGTCAACGAACTCGCGGAACCCTTCGAGATCACCAAACAGGCGGTGTCCAAACACATTCAGGTGCTCGAGCACGCCGGCCTGGTCACCAGAACCCGCGAGGCTCAGCGCAGGCCCGTGCACCTGGACGCCGCCGCGCTGGAGCGGCTCACCGCATGGATCGACCGGTACCGGCTCGACGCCGAACGCAGCTACCGCCGGCTGGATGCCCTGCTGGCTGAGATGACCGACACACCAACCGACACACCAGAGGAAGGAACCGACACATGAGCAACGCATTGGATCTCACCGCCCCCGTGGACACCCTGGCCATGGAGTTCACCCGGGAGTTCGACGCACCCGTCGACGCTCTGTTCCGCGCACACGCCGAGCCCGACCTGCTCAAGCGGTGGCTCGGCCCGCGCGGACTGGAGATGACGATCGAGGAATGGCAGTTCAAGAGCCACGGCGGGTATCGCTACGTGCACAAGGACCAGAGCGGCGCATACGGCTTCAACGGCACATTCCACACCGTCCGGGAAAACGAGTTCATCCTGCAGACGTTCGAGTTCGACGGGGCGCCCGATCAGGTCAACATCGAATACCTGTGGTTCGAGGATCTCGGCGGCGGCCGCAGCCGGTTGCGTGGCCGGTCGATCTGCCCGACGGTCGAGGCCCGCGACGCGCTGCTGTCCTCCGGAATGGAGGGCGGGATGACAGAGGGCTACGAGAAGCTCGACGAACTGCTGGCCGCCCTATGACAGGCGCTGCGACAGAAGCGATCCCGGCTGCCGGGGGGTGCAGCCGGGATCGCCTGGGTGGTTTCGCTAGCGCAGCACGCCGCCGCGGCGGCCGCCCGTCACGCCGGTGCGCCTGCGGCCCATGAGCGCGGACACCAGCGCCACGCCGATCACGGCGACGACGACCTGGCAGAGCAACTCGATCCAGTCGACGCCACTTGTGGCGGTCGGAAGACCCAGCGCCCGGGCGATCGCGGTGCCGATCAGAGCCGAGACGATGCCCACCAGAACGGTGACGATGATGCCGATGGGCTGCCTGCCGGGCAGGATCAGGCGGGCGAGCACGCCGACCACTGCGCCGATGAGAATCGCGGTGATAACGCCGGTGACGGTCATGGTTCCTCCAGGGTCTCGGGGTGCAGCTGATATACCCCGACACCGACGTCAATAAACGGATCGACGACCGGATCAGACCATTTCCGGGATGCGCAGGTGGGCGAGTACCAGATCGAACTCGCCCACATCGACGATGTCGGCGCCCAGTTCGCGGGTGCGGGCGTTGCGCAGTTCCCTGGCCTGCTCGCGGTTTTCCGCCATGGCTTCACGACTGTCGAACGTCGCCGACGACACGGCGCGCCCCGATTCGGGGTTGATCAGATAGCTGGCGCTGCAGAAGCCGTCCAGTGCCTCCAGGGCCGGCAGCACATCGGTCTTGTAGAACTCGATCGAGCGTGCGATGTGCTCGCGCGGCACCCTCAGCCAGGTGGCCCGGACGCAGGCGCCCTCTGCCGAGCGGTGATCGCGGTGCATGACGCCGATCTGCCACTGATCGACGGTCGCCTCACCGCCGAGGACCTCGACGGCGCGATCGCGCAGCGGTGCCGCCCGCTCGGCGCTGGTCCGCAACGCGTCCTCGGAGTCCCAGGCGCTGGTCGCGATGCAGTGGCCGGATTCTCGATCCGCCAACAGCGACAGGCCGACGAACCCGTCGATCGCTTCGAGTGCGGGCAGGACCTCGGACCGGATGAACGCGATGCCGTCGTCGACCGACGAAGGTCGTGCGTGGACGGTGGTGGAACGTGCGTACACGGCCGACCCCCTTTGCTCGGGGCAGCGCCCCAGCGGCGCCGCCGGACCACCTCCCAGCTTCCTCCTGGGGGGTGGTCGATTCAATGGACGATTCGGCCGAGAAGCCTCGTACGCTCGATGACGTGGATACCGACGTGATCGACATCGAGACCGGCCAGCGCCGCATCATCGACCTGACCGACGAGGTGCGCTCGTTCTGCGGTCGCCGCGGCGACGGCTTGTGCAGCGTCTTCGTGCCGCACGCGACGGCGGGTGTGGCGATCATCGAGACGGGTGCGGGTTCCGACGACGATCTCGTCGACACCCTCGAGAACCTGCTCCCGCGCGACGACCGCTACCGGCACTCGCACGGCTCGCCGGGACATGGTGCCGATCATGTGCTGCCCGCCCTGGTGTCGCCGTCGGTGACCATGCCCGTGCAGGACGGCGAGCCGTTGCTCGGCACCTGGCAGAGCATCGTGCTCGTCGACCTCAACCGCGACAATCCGCAACGCAAGGTCCGACTGAGCTTCATCGACGGGTGACGTGACGTCGGTGACACCCGACCGAGTCTGACCTGGGCACCGTCGACGCTGCCCGTTCGTTGTCTTTTCGGCGTGACAACGGCGACCGGTACTGTAGTGCGGTCGAATAGTCGCAGGTATCAGCGAAACTTCAAGGATGTATCAGACGTGCAGACACACGAGATCAGGAAGCGTTTCCTCGATCACTTCGTGAAGGCGGGCCACACCGAGGTGCCGAGCGCCTCGGTGATCCTGGACGACCCGAATCTGCTGTTCGTCAACGCCGGCATGGTGCAGTTCGTCCCGTACTTCCTGGGGCAGCAGGCTCCGCCGTGGAAGCGGGCCACCAGCATCCAGAAGTGCATCCGCACGCCCGATATCGACGAGGTCGGCATCACCACCCGCCACAACACCTTCTTCCAGATGGCGGGCAACTTCTCGTTCGGCGACTACTTCAAGAAGGGCGCCATCGAGTTCGCGTGGACGCTGCTGACCAACCCGGTCGAACAAGGCGGATACGGGCTGGACCCCGAGCGGCTGTGGGCCACCGTCTACCTCGACGACGACGAGGCGATGGCCCTGTGGCAGGAGGTCGCCGGGCTCCCGGCCGAGCGCATCCAGCGCCGCGGGATGGCCGACAACTACTGGTCGATGGGCATTCCCGGGCCGTGCGGTCCGTCATCGGAGATCTATTACGACAGGGGACCCGAGTACGGCGTCGAGGGCGGTCCGATCGCCAACGAGGACCGCTACATCGAGATCTGGAATCTCGTGTTCATGCAGAACGAGCGCGGCGAGGGCACCTCCAAGGAGGACTTCGAGATCCTCGGGCCGCTGCCGCGCAAGAACATCGACACCGGGATGGGCGTCGAGCGGGTGGCGTGCCTGCTTCAGGGTGTGGACAACGTCTACGAGACCGACCTGCTGCGTCCGGCCATCGACCTGATGGCCGCGCGCGCCCCGCGCGGTTACGGCCAGGGCAGCCACACCGACGATGTGCGGTACCGCATCATCGCCGACCACAGCCGCACGGCGGCGATCATCATCGGCGACGGTGTGAGCCCGGGCAACGAGGGCCGCGGTTACGTGTTGCGTCGCCTGCTGCGCCGGATCATCCGCGCCGCGAAACTACTCGGCGTCGAACAGCCGATCATGGCCGACCTGATGACCACCGTGCGCGACGCGATGGGCCCGTCGTATCCCGAACTGGCCGAAGACTTCGACCGCATCCAACGCATCGCCGTGGCCGAGGAGACCGCGTTCAACCGGACGCTGGCCTCCGGCTCGCGGTTGTTCGACGAGGCGGCCGGCGCGACGAAGGCCAAGGGAGCCACGGTGCTGTCCGGCTCGGATGCCTTCACGCTGCACGACACCTACGGATTCCCGATCGAGCTCACCTTGGAGATGGCGGCCGAACACGGTCTGTCCGTCGACGAGGAAGGCTTCCGCGGCCTGATGGCCGAGCAGCGCCAACGCGCGAAGGCCGACGCCGCGGCGCGCAAGCAGGCGCACTCGGACCTGTCGGCGTACCGTGACCTGGTCGACGCGGGTCCGACCGAGTTCACCGGCTTCGACGAATTATCCTCCGAGGCAAGGATTCTCGGTATCTTCGTCGACGGTGAGCGCGTACCCGTCGTGAGCCACGACGGGGGCGGCCCGCCGCCGGACCGCGTCGAGTTGATCCTCGACCGCACACCCTTCTACGCCGAGTCCGGCGGCCAGATCGCCGACGAGGGCACGATCAGCGGATCGGGCGCCTCCACCGCGGCCAAGGCGGCGGTCACCGACGTGCAGAAGATCGCGAAGACATTGTGGTCGCATCGTGTCCACGTGGAGTCCGGCGAGTTCGTCGAGGGCGACACGGTCGTCGCCGCGGTCGACCCGAAGTGGCGCCACGGTGCCACACAGGGGCACTCCGGGACCCACATGGTGCACGCCGCGCTGCGGCAGGTGCTGGGGCCCAACGCCGTTCAGGCCGGCTCGTTGAACAGGCCCGGGTATCTGCGCTTCGACTTCAACTGGCAGGGCCCGCTCTCCGAGGACCAGCGCAGCCAGATTGAAGAGGTGACCAACGAGGCGGTCGAAGCCGACCACGAGGTGCACACGTTCACCACCGAGTTGGACAAGGCCAAGGCGATGGGTGCCATAGCGCTGTTCGGTGAGCAGTACCCCGAACAGGTCCGCGTGGTCGAGATCGGTGGACCGTTCTCGCTGGAGCTGTGCGGCGGCACCCACGTGCACAACTCCGCGCAGATCGGTCCGGTCACCATCCTCGGTGAGTCGTCGGTCGGCTCCGGCGTGCGCCGGGTGGAGGCCTACGTCGGCCTCGAGTCGTTCCGCCACCTGGCCAAGGAACGGGCGTTGATGGCGGGACTGGCCTCGACGCTGAAGGTGCCCTCCGACGAGGTGCCTGCGCGAGTGGTGAACCTGGTCGAGCGGCTGCGGGCAGCCGAGAAAGAGCTGGACCGGTTGCGCCTGGCCAATGCGCGTGCCGCGGCAGCCAATGCCGCCGCCGGCGCAGAACTTGTCGGTAAGGTCCGTCTCGTGGCGCAGCGCATGGCCAGTGGGATGTCGGCCGGTGATCTGCGCACGCTGGTCGGCGATGTGCGCGGCAAGCTGGGCAGCGATCCCGCCGTTGTCGCGTTGATCGCGGAGGGCGAGAACGACAGCGTCCCGTTCGTGGTCGCGGTCAATCCGGCCGCCCAAGACCTCGGATTCCGGGCCAACGATCTGGTGAAGACGTTGGGTGCGGCGGTCGACGGCCGCGGCGGCGGAAAGGCCGATCTGGCACAGGGTTCCGGCAAGGGGGCGGCAGGCATCGACGCGGCGCTGGCCGCGCTCCGCGCAGAGATCGACCGAGGCTAGCGGCGTGGATTCCACACCGGCGGGAGGCGATCCGCACGCGCGGGGGGCATCAGGCGACCGTCGGCCGGATCGGCCCGGGGAGTCACTGAACCCGCCGGATCCGGGTCGCGGACGCCGGATCGGCATCGACGTCGGCAGCGTGCGGATCGGCGTTGCCGCCAGCGATCCGGACGGCATCCTGGCCACCCCCGTCGAGACCGTCCGTCGCGACCGCACCAACCGGCACATCCGGCGGCTCACCGGGTTGGTCAAGGACCTGGATGTGGTGGAGGTCGTGGTGGGGTTGCCGCGCACGCTCGCCGATCGATCGGGGACCTCGGCTCAGGACGCCGTCGCGCTGGCCGACGCGTTGGCCGAACGGATCGCCCCGACACCGGTGCGACTCGCGGACGAACGACTCACTACGGTGGTGGCTCAACGCTCGCTGCGGGATGCCGGTGTGCGCGCCAGAGGCCAGCGCTCGGTGATCGACCAGGCGGCGGCGGTGGGCATTCTGCAGAACTGGTTGGACCAGCGGCGTGAAGCGGCGCGCACGCGAGGAGCGGATCAGCACGTTGCCGCGCATGGAGAGGTCGGGGATGACTAACCATTGGGGCGGCGAGCGGGCCGAACCGGTAGCGGTGGGCCCGCCGCGGCGCCGGATGACCCGCGCGGAGCGGATCCGGGCCGCGCGCAACCGGCGCAAGCGCCGCGTGGCGGGTGGTTTGGCCGTCGGCCTGCTGATCGTGGTCGTCATCGGCGCGGTGTTCCTGGGTTCCAAGCTGTGGCACTCACTGTTCGGAGGCAACGACTTCACCGGTGAGGGCGTCGCGGATGTCGTGATCCAGGTGCATGACGGCGACTCGACGACAGCGATCGGCAAGACGTTGCAGGAGCACAACATCGTCGCGACCGCCAGCGTGTTCGTCGACGCCGCCGAGGGCAACGACGCGATATCGGCGATCCAGCCGGGCTTCTACAAGATGCGGACCGAGATCCCGGCGGCCAATGCCGTTGCGCGGCTTTCGGATCCGAAGAACCGGGTCGGCAAGCTGACCATCCCCGAAGGGCGCCAGCTCGACGATGTGCGGGATGTCAAGACCAACGCGGTCACCGAGGGCATCCTCACCCTGATCTCCCGAGCGACGTGTGTCGACCTCGACGGTGAGCGGCACTGCGTGTCCGCGGACGCGTTGAAGAACGTGGCCGCGACGGCGGCGCCGGCATCGCTCGGTGTGGCCGACTGGGCCCTCGGCCCCGTCCAGGCGATGGGTGACGACCATCGCCGCCTCGAGGGGCTGATCGCCGCGGGCACGTGGAACATCGACCCCTCGGCACAGCCACAGGAGATCCTGACGAATCTGATCTCCACCAGCGCAACGCAATACGCCAACGGTGGACTGCTCGAGACGGCCGCGGCCATGGACATGTCGCCCTACGAGATCCTGATCGTCGGCTCACTGGTGCAGCGGGAGTCGACACCGGAGGACTTTTCGAAGGTGGCGCGCGTCATCTACAACCGGCTGGCCGAGAACCGCACGCTCGAGTTCGACTCGACGGTGAACTATCCGCTCGACCGCATCGAGGTGGCCACCACCGACGCCGACCGCGCGCAGCACAACGACTGGAACACCTATGTGCGGCCCGGCCTTCCGGCGACCCCGATCTGTTCGCCGAGCACTGCGGCCTTGACCGCTGCGGAGAACCCGGCGCCGGGGGACTGGCTGTACTTCGTCACCATCGACATGCAGGGCACGACGTTGTTCACCCGCGACTACCCGCAGCACCTCGCGAACATCGAGCTCGCCCGGCGCAACGGTGTGCTCGATTCGGCGCGGTGAGCGCAGTAGCGCGGTGAGTCCGGGCCGAAAGGCGGCGGTGCTGGGCTCGCCGATCGCGCACTCGCGTTCTCCGCAGTTGCATCTCGCGGCGTACCGGGCGCTGGGCCTGACCGACTGGACCTACGAGCGCATCGAATGCACGGCGCAACAGCTGCCGGGCCTGGTCGGTGGGCTCGGACCGGAGTGGGTCGGCTTGTCGGTCACCATGCCCGGTAAGTTCGCCGCGCTCCAGGTCGCCGACGAGCGCACGGCGCGCGCGGAACTGGTCGGCTCGGCGAACACGCTGGTGCGCACCGATACCGGCTGGCGGGCCGACAACACCGACATCGACGGGGTGAGCGGCGCCCTGGGCGAGGCGCCTGCCCGACACGGTGTGGTCATCGGGTCGGGCGGCACGGCGCCGGCGGCCATCGTCGCGCTGGCCGAACGCGGCGTCGCCAGGATCACCGTGATCGCGCGTGATCCGCACAAGGCCGGTCCGTTGGTGGACCTGGCGACGCGGGTCGGCGCCGACGCCCGATGGGTCGACATCGGCGGAACCGGCCTGGCCGCGGCCGCGGCCGACGCAGACCTGATGATCAACACGATTCCGGCCGACGTCGCCGCGGCCTATGCCCCCGCGCTGGCCGTCGTCCCGCTGCTGCTCGATGCGATCTACGATCCCTGGCCGACCCCGCTGGCCACCGCGGTGCAGGACACCGGTGGGCAGGTGATCAGCGGCCTGCAGATGCTGCTGCACCAGGCCTTCGCACAGGTCGAACTCTTCACCGGGATGCCGGCGCCGAAAGAGGCGATGCGGGCCGCGCTGCGGGATCGATGATCACCGGTCTGCCGGCGGTGGTGAACGTGCTCGCCCGGTCTGGCGTTGGTAAGGGTATGAACTCAGCCGGCAAGGCCGCTCTCTCGGTGACCACGGCAGCGATCCTGTCCGCGACGCCGCCCGTTGCCCATGCCTCGGCGCCGCAATACCTGGGTCAGTGGCAGGCGCCCCACGGCGCGGTCTTCGACAGCACCGTGATCGGAGGTCTCTCCGGGATCAGCTACGACCCGCAGCGCGACCTGTACTACACGATCAGTGACGACAAGTCCGACCATGGCACGGTTCGGTTCTACAGCGTTCGACTGAATGTCTCCGACGGTGGTGTCGACGGCGGTCACTTCGTCAGCAGGCACGACCTGCTCGACGAATCGGGACAACCCTTCGGCCCCAACGACATGTCCGTCGAGCCGCCGGTGCTGGCCCCCGACGCCGAGGCGATCGCCTTCGACGGTGCGCGCGAGCAGTTGTATTGGACCTCCGAAGGATTCGTCGCCGACGGTGACGACACCGACCCGGCGGGACTGTTGCAGCCCTGGATCAGGATCGCCGGCCTCGATGGTACGTACCGCGGGCAATTCGTCATGCCGCCCGGGATCGCCCTGTCCGCCGACGAGACCAGCGGCCCTCGTCCCAACGGGGTGCTCGA
Source organism: Mycolicibacterium novocastrense (assembly GCF_001570485.1). GTDB lineage: Bacteria > Actinomycetota > Actinomycetes > Mycobacteriales > Mycobacteriaceae > Mycobacterium > Mycobacterium novocastrense. The sequence continues at coordinate 184,691 of NZ_BCTA01000036.1, read as the reverse complement.
GGGGCTCTCGCTCACGCCCGACGGCCGCTACCTGTTCGCGGCCATGGAGCACTCGCTGTACCAGGACGGCCCCACCGCAGACGAGCAGACAGCCGGGCAGATCCGCATCACGAAGTTCGACGTCGAGTCGAGGACGGCCGTCGCGCAATACGTCTATCGAGTGGAACGGGCGGCACCGCGAACCGGGAAGAACGGTGTGCCCGACATCCTGGCACTCTCGGAGAGCTCACTGCTGGTCATCGAACGCGCAGCCAATCTTCCCCAAGCCGTCGCGGTGGCGCTCTATCGCGCTGATGTCGGCCACGCCACCGATGTGCTGGGGATGCCCTCGTTGAACGAAGCGTCGGTCACACCGATGGCCAAGTCGCTGGCCCTCGACCTCAATGCCCTCGACGAACTCGAGCCGCTCGACAACGTCGAAGGAATCACTCAGGGTCCTGTGCTGCCCGACGGCCGCCGATCCGTCGTCCTGGTCAGCGACGACAATTTCCAGCCGATCGAAGTGACCCAGTTCCTGGCGTTCGCGCTGTAACCGCGACCGGGAGAAACACCGTGGGCATGCCGTATCAGTACGACAACCGCATTCAAGAGTCGGCGCGCCAGTGGCAGACACTTCAGCTTGCCGTGTTGGGCTTCGTTGGCCTGTGCGGCGTTCTCACCGGCGATGATTCGGGTCGGAGCCGCCCGCACTGGCTGCAGGAGATCGGCGCTGTGAGCGCGTTCGCAGGTTTCGTGCTGGCTGTCGCGGGGATCTTTCTCGTCGCCACGATCGCACACCCTGTCATCGGGCAGCCCCGTCTCGGTCCGGCCACCATTTCGCGACTGCGCGTGGGGATCACGTTCACGTTCGCCGCGGCCGCGCTGACCGCGGTGGCGGCGTTGACCTGGTGGTGGCCGCAGTCGCGCAGCGAGGCGCCGATCGCGCCCAGGATAGAGGTGACGACCTCGCAGGGCTCGGTGTGTGGAGTTCCGGTTCCCGGCCGCACCGGAGCGGTTCATCTCGACGCCGATGGCGAGCGGTTCGTGATCCCGTTGCGACGGCTGCTGGCCATCACTGCCGTCGAGACGTGTTGAGGCGCACCAGGCCACGACACCCAGGTCGAGCGGTTCACCGCAACACCCGCGCTCAAAGAAGTGATGAGCACGGCGCCGGAACGCCGTTAGCCTTCAGTTCGTGGGGGCGGGGGTCTGCGGTGTCGTCGCGCTGGTGTGGCTGGTGACGCTGAGCGTGTTCGACGTCACGCAGCGTCGGCTGCCCAACTGGCTGACCCTGCCGGGCGCCCTGGTGATCGTGGCGGTCGCGTTCGTGGCGGGACGCGGTGTTGCCGCCTCGATCGGCGCCCTGGCACTGTTCCTCGTCTACCTGACCGTGCACCTGCTCGCGCCGACGGCGATGGGCGCGGGGGACGTCAAACTCGCCATCGGTCTCGGAGCGCTGACCGGTTCATTCGGTGTCGACGTGTGGACCCTCGCCGCGCTCACAGCACCGCTGGTGACGGCCACATGGGCCGTCGTCGCCGTGATGTGCCGTTCGAAAAGCACCGTCCCACACGGCCTGTCGATGTGTCTGGCCGCTGCGACCGCCACCGCTCTCGTGGTGACCTAGTGGCAGGGGAACCCGAGAAGATGGCGCGCGTCGTGCACGAACTCGTGGATGTGGGTGTCCGAGCCGAAGATCGAGGTCGCACCCTGGTCGAGCCCGACGAGGTAGAGCACCATCAACGCCAGGAACGCCGTGCCGGTCAACCACGCCGTGGCGGTCAGCGCGCTGGCCTCGATGCGGGTGGCGGTCGCCTCAGTCATGGCTGTCTCCTGTCATGCGGGCCGGCGCGGTCAGCAGATGGTGGTCATGAATCACCTTCTCCAGGGCGCTGACCCAGTGGTCGTAGTATTGCCAGTCGCCGCGCTCGGTTTCGGGCATGTCCTCCCACCGCCCGATCGTCTCGATCAGGCTCTGCTGGAAGTCGACCCAATCGAAGTGGCGGAATTCCGACAGGGCCAGCGCCAGGCCGAACGCCCGGCGCTGCCAGTCGTGATCGAACTGCGGCGCGGCCTGGTCGGTGGTGCAGGTTTCGTGCAGGCTCATGAGACCGGTCCCGCCAGCGCCACACCCATCATCGATTCGGTCGTGACCAGCTCCATCAATTCCTCGTCGGTGAATTCTTCTGTGCCGGAGGGACGTTCGGGGATGACGAACCACCGTGAGTGACCGCTGCTGTCCCACACCTTGATCTCGGTGTCCTCGGGTAGGTCGACGCCGATCTCGGCGAGCACCTTGCGCGGTTCGCGTGCCGCCCGCGAACGGAACACGGGGTCCTTGTACCAGTACGGCGGCAGACCGAGCACCGGCCACGGGAAGCACGAACACAGCGTGCAGATGACAAGGTTGTGCACACCGGGCGAGTTGGCCACGGCCTGCAGATGCTCACCCTCGGCGCCTGCCATGCCCTCGGGCAGCTCGAGTTCGGCGATGGCCGCAGGTGTGTCGACCACGATGCGAGCCGCGAACTCCGGGTCGGTCCATGCCTTCACGACGATCTTGCGACCGTTGAGCGGTGTCATCTCCGATTCGAAGTACCACAACACCTTGTCCACGGTCTGGTTGGTGATCACGCCCTTCTCGATCAGAAGCGATTCCAGTGCGGCGACTTTGGCAGCGCTGGACAGCTCGCGGTCCTCGGGGTAGTGGAACTGGTCGCTCATCGCGCTCCTTCCAGGTAGGCCTCGAACAGCTCGGCGTAGATGGTCAGCGGACCGTCCTCGGCGCGCTCACCGAACAGGTCCTGCGGGTCGAACGCGACGATGTAGATCGGCATCGGGTCACCGATGCCGTCGCCGGTGTGGGTGAAGTACGCGTAGTCGCCCTCGAAGATCCGCTCGACGGTGCCGATGCGGCCACGCAGATAGCCGGGTAGGCGGGTGTGGGCGGCGGCGGGCACGTTGGTGATGCGCACGCCGTCACCGACGGCGAACTTCGGATGCGCGACGTCGCGGCGTGGGCTGTCGCCGCGGCGCAGGTAGTCGACGACCTGCTCGTCGATCGCCGGCTCCGGATCGGTGAGGGCAGGGGCGGCATCCACAGCCAATTCCTCTTTGCGCGCGGATAATTCGTCCTCGGTCACGTAGCCCTTGTCGATGAAGAACTGTGTGATGCCGCCCAGCCACTTTTCGTAGTAGCGGAACTTGAAGTAGTCGAACGGGTTCATCGCCTCGGCGCCGGTGCGCAGATCGGCCCACGTCCACTCGTCCTTGAACGCGGTCGGCACCGTGTCGATCGGGTACTGCGCAAGCGCGGATCCGAGGTGGTTCGACAGCCCCATCATCGCGACGTGGATACCGAAGATCCGCTTCTCCCACTCTTCGACGAAGACCCGCTTCTCGAAGGTGAGCGGTTCGGGCAGCCCCTCGAGGCCGCCGAGGTAGTGCTGCAGTTTCATTACGCGGGGCTGCCTTCCGTCGTCGGTGCAATTTCGGGGCTGGTGTGGTCGGGTTCGGGCTCGCGGGTCAACACCTTCGCGACGTACTCCGAGAGCAGCCCGAACGAGGCGCCGAGCGCACACGCCGTCGCGGCGACGAGGCCCGGATGCGATATCGACGTCACGGTGATCGCGTTGCCCGTCCCGGCCACCGTGGACACCGTGCTCGCGAAACCGACGACCACCGCCGGCGTCGTCGACAGCAGCGGCACCCAGGACGCCTGCACCATCACCGCGCTGCCGATTCCGACGGCGACCGCGACCGCCACCAGGCTGCCGCCCAACAGATGGCCCGCATACAGGCTCGCCGAGGCGATCAGGACGCCGGCCAGATTGCTCGTCAGCGACCGCACCCATCCGCCGATTCCGCCGCCGACGAAGAAGAACGAGGCCCATGTCAGGAAGACCACCCAGATCGGGACCGTGATCACTTCCGCGGTCACGGCCACCGCGAGTCCGCCGAGCACACCGATGCTCACCGTCAATGCCGATCTTGAATCCATGGATGAACTGTGCAGCCAATGTGTTTCCGCGATGTGACGGCCATGTTGGATTCGTGACAACGCGGGATCGGCGTACAGCTATTGCATACTCAGGGTATGTTAGTACATACTGCGAGTATGCAAAATGATCTGATGGCTCTATCCGAGCGTTACTTCGCCGCCTGGGCCGACCGCGACCCCGACGCGATCGCCGCTCTGCACACCGAGAACACCTGCTTCTGGACACATCTGGGCGCCGAGCCCGTCGTCGGCCGCGCCGCCGCGCACGAGGCGTTCGCCGCCGTCTTCGCGCAGTTCCCGGACTTCGCCTTCGAAACCAAACGGGTTCTCTACGGCGAGGCGCACTGGGTGCTGGACTGGACGCTGGTCTCCGGCGGTGTCCGGTTCGACTGCCTGGACCTGGTCACCGTCACGCCCGACGGGCTGGTTTCGCGCAAGGATTCGTTCATCGACTCCGTCCAGCTGACGGCGACCATGGCGGGGGATCGAGCGTGACCACGGCAGCGGTCGCCCAGCTGCCCCTCGTCGAGTCCCTGCCGGTGGAGCACCTGTTCGACATGCACGTCAACCTGCAACCGGCACAACCGATCCCGACTCCCACCGGAACCCGCATGACGTTGATCACGACCGGCGGGCACATCGACGGACCGCGGCTGCGCGGTGAGGTGCTTGCCGGCGGCGGTGACTGGCTGCTCGTCGGTGACGACGGCTGCGGCCGGGTCGATGTCCGCGCGACGCTGCGCACCCACGACGGTGTGCTGATCCACTTCGAGAGCGCAGGGATCATCAAGGTGCCGGCCGACGGACTCGACCGGTTGGCGCACGGCGAGGTGCTCGGCTTCGACGAGACCTACGTCCGCACGACACCGAGGTTCGCCACCTCCGACGAGCGATACGCGTGGCTCAGCGAGGTGGTCGCGGTCGGCTACAACATCCTGTCGCCCGGTCACGTCGACTACCGCGTCTACCGAGTGCTGTGAACGACGAACGGCTTGCCCGGCAGTCGAACCGGGTGGTCAACCGCTGGCACGCGTGCGCAGCGGGCGATGGGCCGCGTGCATGCCCGGATCTACCGGGCCAGCGGCGGGCGCCTCGGACGCCGCTGGTTCGCGGGTGCTCCGGTGATGGTGCTCGAGACCACGGGCCGTCGCACCGGTGCGCGGCGCCGCACGGCCGTGCTCTATCTGCGGCACGGTCACGCCGTGGTCGTGCTGGCCGCCAACGCCGGGGCGTCCCACACTCCCGCATGGTGGCTGAACCTGCGCCACGCCGGGACCGGCGTCGTCCAGATCGGCCGGGTTCGCACGTCGGTGCGGCCCCGGGAGTTGACCGGCGCCGAGCGCGAGCGCGCGTGGCGGGCGTTTGTCGGCATGTATCCGCAAGCCGAGTACTACGCGCGCTTCACCGAGCGGCGACTGCCGCTGATCGCGCTCGAACCGGCCGGGTCGTAGCGGTTATCGTTCGGCCGTGACGACGAAGAGCGCCAGGCGCACCCAAGCGGAACGCACCGAGGCGACCGTCTCTGCGCTCGTCGACGCGGCGCGCGCGTTGTTCGCCGAGAACGGATACGAGGCGACCTCGCTGGACGCGGTCGCGGCCCGGGCGCGGGTGACCAAGGGCGCCGTCTACCACCACTTCGAGGGCAAGCGCCGGCTGTTCGAGGCGGTGTTCACCCGCGAGGTCGAGCGGATGGCCGTACCGCTGGCCGAGGCCTATCAGCGTGCCTACGCGCGCAAGAAGGATCCGTGGGACGCGTTCGGGGCGGCCTGCCGGGTGTTCCTCGACGAGTGCCTCGACCCCGGGGTGCAGCGGATCGTGCTGCGCGACGCGTTCACCGCGCTGGGCTGGGAGGAGATGCGCCGGCTGGAGACCCCGCTGCTCGACATGATGGAGGCCGCGATCGCCCGCGCGGTCGACGCGGGCGTGATCGCCAAGCGTCCACCCGGACCACTGGCCCACTTCCTGTTCGGGGCCCTGTGCGAGACGGCCATGATCGTCGCGCGGGCAACCGATCAGCGCTCCGCGCATCGTCAGGCCGTCACCGAGCTCGGTCACGTTCTCGGCGGCCTGGTCATCGGCTGATTCGGGGTGAGACGGCCGACGTGGGAAGATGGGACGCGTGTTGCGATGGACCACTGCTGGTGAATCACACGGCCGCGCCCTGGTGGCCGTGGTCGAAGGCATGGTCGCGGGCGTGCACGTCACCTCGGACGACATCGCCGGTCAGCTGGCGCGCCGACGTCTCGGGTACGGCCGCGGCGCCCGGATGAAGTTCGAGCAGGACCAGGTCACGATGCTTGCGGGGGTCCGGCACGGCGTCACGCTCGGCGGCCCGATCGCGATCGAGATCGGCAACACCGAGTGGCCGAAGTGGGAGACGGTGATGGCGCCGGATCCGGTCGACCCTGCGGAGCTGGCCGAAAGCGCGCGCAACGCGCCGCTGACCCGGCCCCGGCCCGGGCACGCCGACTATGCGGGCATGCTCAAATACGGTTTCGACGACGCCCGCCCGGTGCTGGAGCGCGCCAGCGCGCGCGAGACCGCGGCGCGCGTCGCCGCCGGCACCATCGCCCGGGCGTTCCTCTCCGAGGCCCTCGGCGTGGAGGTGCTGTCCCATGTCATCTCGATCGGCGGCTCCGACCCCTACGACGGCCCGCCGCCGCAGGCCGCCGACCTCGCGGCGATCGACGCCAGCCCCGTGCGCGCCTACGACAAGGACGCCGAGAAGTCGATGATCGATGAGATCGAGGCGGCCAAGAAGGACGGCGACACGCTGGGCGGCGTCGTCGAGGTCGTCGCGAACGGCCTTCCGGTCGGACTGGGTTCCTTCACCAGCGGTGACAACCGGCTGGACAGCCAACTCGCGGCCGCGGTGATGGGCATCCAGGCGATCAAGGGCGTCGAGATCGGCGACGGCTTTGCGACCGCGCGCCGTCGCGGCAGCGTCGCCCACGACGAGATGTATCCGGGACCGGACGGCATCATGCGCTCGACGAACCGCGCGGGCGGACTGGAAGGCGGGATGACCAACGGCCAACCGCTGCGCGTCCGGGCGGCGATGAAGCCGATCTCCACGGTGCCGCGCGCCCTGGCCACCGTCGACATGTCCACCGGTGAGGAGGCCGTCGCGATCCACCAGCGCTCCGACGTGTGCGCGGTGCCCGCCGCGGGCGTGGTCGTCGAGACCATGGTGGCGCTGGTACTGGCGCGCGCGGTGTTGCAGAAGTTCGGCGGCGACTCGTTGACCGAGACGCGCGCCAACATCGACAACTACCTGCGGGCGGTGGCTGAACGTGAACCCTCGCCGCATCGGGTCCAGGCTTCGGGCTGATGGCGCCCCGAGCAGTGCTGGTGGGGTTGCCCGGCTCGGGTAAGTCCACCATCGGGCGGCGGCTGGCCAAGGCGCTCGACCTCTCGCTGCTCGACACCGATGCCGCGATCGAGGAGACCACGGGCCGCACAATCGCCGACATCTTCGCCACCGACGGCGAGCAGGAGTTTCGCCGGATCGAGGAAGAGGTGATCCGCTCGGCGCTGCAGACCCACGACGGCGTGCTGTCGCTGGGCGGCGGCGCGGTGACCACACCCGGTGTGCGCGAGGCGCTGGCCGGTCACACCGTGATCTATCTGGAGATCAGCGCCGCCGAGGGGGTACGCCGGACCGGCGGAAGCACCGTGCGTCCACTGCTCGAAGGTGGTGATCGCAGCGAGAAGTTCAAAGCGCTGATGTCCGAACGGGTTCCGCTGTACCGCCAAGTGGCGACGCTGCGGGTCAACACCAACCGGCGCAACCCGGGCGCGGTGGTGCGCTACATCGTGGCCCGCCTCGAGAACCCCGAAACCTCCCACCCTCCGCGACGCAAGCGCCGCTCGCCGTGGCGCAGGGGGCCGTCGCAGCTGACCGCCGAACCCAGTACCGAGGCCCCGCCGTCCCCGGCGGCGGTCGCCGCCCGCAATCCGAAGGCCAACCGTGACTGAGCCCGTGACCATAGACGTCCTCGTCGACCCGTCCTACCCGGTGATCGTCGGCACCGGACTGCTCGGCGATCTCGAACGCGTGCTCGAGGGCAGGCACAAGGTGGCGATCCTGCACCAGCCGACGCTTGCGCAGACCGCCGAGGTCATTCGAAGCACCCTGGCGGACAGTGGGATCGACGCACACCGCATCGAGATCCCGGACGCCGAGAAGGGCAAGGACCTGCCCGTCGTCGGGTTCATCTGGGAAGTGTTGGGGCGCATCGGGGTCGGCCGCAAGGACGCGATCGTCAGCCTGGGCGGGGGAGCGGCCACCGATGTGGCCGGGTTCGCCGCGGCGACCTGGCTGCGCGGAATCGACATCGTGCACGTGCCCACCACGCTGCTCGGCATGGTCGACGCCGCGGTCGGCGGAAAGACCGGCATCAACACCGACGCGGGCAAGAACCTGGTCGGCGCGTTTCACCAGCCGGCGGCCGTGCTCGTCGACCTCGCGACGTTGGAGACGTTGCCGCGCAACGAACTCGTGGCGGGTATGGCCGAGATCGTCAAGGCCGGTTTCATCGCCGATCCGACGATCCTCGACCTGATCGAGGCCGATCCCGACGCGGCGCTCGACCCGACGGGCACCGTGCTGCCCGAACTGATCCGCCGCGCGATCGCGGTCAAGGCCGAGGTGGTGGCCGCCGACGAGAAGGAGTCGCAACTGCGCGAGATCCTGAACTACGGCCACACCCTTGCCCACGCGATCGAACGCCGCGAGCGCTACCAGTGGCGGCACGGCGCTGCTGTCTCGGTGGGGCTGGTGTTCGCCGCCGAACTCGGCCGGCTCGCAGGCAGACTGGACGACGAAACCGCCGAGCGACACCGCTCCGTGCTCACCTCGCTGGGACTCCCCGTCAGCTATGACCCCGACGCGTTCGGCGAATTGCTGGAGAACATGGCCGGTGACAAGAAGACCCGCGCCGGTGTGCTGCGGTTCGTCGTGCTCGACGGTCTGGGCAAGCCCGGGCGCCTGGAAGGGCCCGACCCGTCGCTCCTGGCGGCGGCCTACGCAGAGATAGGGCGGTGACGTCATGACCCAGACCGTGCTGGTGCTCAACGGCCCCAACCTCGGCCGGCTGGGCCGGCGCGAACCCGACGTCTACGGCAGCACCACCCACGACGAGCTGGTGGCGCTCATCGACCGCGAGGCCGAGACTCTCGGTCTGAAGGCCGTTGTGCGCCAGAGCGATAACGAGGCCGACCTGCTGGGCTGGATTCATGCGGCCGCCGACGCGGGGGATCCGGTGATCATCAACGCCGGTGCGCTGACGCACACGTCGGTCGCCCTGCGCGACGCGTGCAGCGAACTCCGCGCGCCCCTGATCGAGGTGCACATCTCAAATGTGCACGCGCGCGAGGAGTTCCGGCATCATTCGTACCTGAGCGCGGTGGCCACCGGGGTGATCGTCGGGCTCGGGGTGCAGGGTTACCTGTTGGCCCTGCGGTATCTGGCCAGCATGGGTGAGGATCCGCGTTCGTCGGTGCTGGCCACCGAGTAGCAGATCGCCGTCGAGATCACGGTCGGCAACACGAGGGTGAGCACCAGCACGCAGATGACGATTGCGGGGTTCGGCGCCGTGAGCCAGGCCTCGGGGATGCGGGCCAGGCTGACGGCGAGCCAGGATCCGACGATCGCGAGCACCACGGTGCCGATGGTCGCGAACTTGATCGACCGAAGCTCAAGCAGCGTCGGTTCGGCGGTGTCGGCCAACGACTTCCGCAACGTCCGGGTGCGCAGGTACACCAGCACGAAATCGGCGATGACGAACGCCGCGGCCGCGACGACGATGGTGCCCTCGACCCACACCGCGGGCCGGTGGCCCCACATGAAGCGCAGATAGTCGATCGAGGTCTCGGACACGATCAGCGTCGCGGTCATCGCGGCCGCGAAGGTCAGCCAGCCTCCGAGTTCGGCGAGGAAGCAGTACGCGCGCACGTCGGCGGGGTCCTGGTCGCTCACCTTGTTGACGGCGTGACTGGCCAGCATCCAGCCGAGCCCGCCGAACAACGCCGCCGCACCCGCGGCCAGCATCCCGGTCGACACCGCACCCTGAGTCCAGGCGATCGCGCAGGTGGCCCGGCGCGATCCGTCGGGCACCTGGGTCCCGGTGATCAAGCTGAACAGGAAGCTGTCGAGCATCAGGACCAGAACGGCCGAGGAGAACAACGCGAGGGTGTGCACGCCCTCGCGGCTGTTCTTGTCGAACAGCAGGGCGATCGCGGTGATCAGGAAGCCGCCGAGCACCCCGGCGAGCTGTGAGTTCGACGCCGCGGACGACAGCACACTCCATTGGTCGGACGTGCAGAACTCGTCCGGATTCACAGGGGAAACTACAGAGCGCTTGGCCCGGCGCTAGACCCGGTCGTCGCGGGGCGCGGTCTGGGTGGTCTCGTCGCTGCCCGGTTGGCTGACGGCGGCGAACACGTCGGTGTCCGCGCGGTCGTCGTCACCGGCGCGGTGCAGGTGCGGGGTCTGGTCGGCCTTGCGGTCGACGAGCCAGCGGCCGAGCGCCACCCCCGCGAGCGCGAACAGGAACACCAGCAGCGCGGTGAAGGCCGCGAAGGTGGTGAGTTCGTTGACGAGCGCCTCCACGTAGAGCGCCTTATAGAACAGCGAGATGAACCAGGCCACCGCGCCGCTGACGATCCCGGCGAACAGGCCGGCCAGCAGCCAGATCATCGCCAGGTCTCCGCGGCGGTCCGGGTCCGGATTGGCGCGGGCGTCGGCGCGTCCGTCGACGAACCCCCAGAGGAACACCGCGACGGCGTACAGAACGACCAGCACGACACTGATCAGTCCCGCCTTGGTCTCCCACGCGTTGATCAGCGCGCCCTGCAGCAATCGCACGATCACCATCAGGGCCGCGAACACCAGTCCGCGCAGCAACCACTTACTCATGGGGCCTCACCTTAGCGAGTAGCGTCATCGACCGTGACTATTTCACAGCGCCGGGACCGGCTGCGCGAGCGGCTGGCCGAATCCGGAATCGATGCCATGTTGGTATCGGACCTGGTCAACGTGCGCTATCTGAGCGGGTTCACCGGCTCCAATGCCGCGCTGCTGGTCAAGGTGGATGACGAAACGCCGGTGTTGGCGACCGACGGGCGCTACCGCACGCAGGCGGGGCAGCAGGCGCCCGACGCCGAAATCGTGATCGAGCGGGCCTGCGGACCGCATCTGGCGGGTCGTGCCGCCGCCGACGGAGTGCGCCGGCTGGGCTTCGAGAGTCACGTGGTGACCGTCGATGCGTTTTCGGCGCTGACGAAGGCCGCCGGCGAGCGGACCGAACTGGTGCGCGCCGCCGGGACCGTCGAGGCCCTGCGCGAAGTCAAGGACGCCGGCGAGGTCGCATTGCTGCGGCTGGCATGCGAGGCGGCCGACGCGGCACTGCGGGACCTGGTCGACCGGGACGGGCTGCGGGCCGGGCGCAGCGAGAAGGAGGTCGCCCGCGAACTGGAATGGCTGATGCTCGAGCACGGCGCCGACGGTCCGTCGTTCGAGACGATCGTGGCGGCCGGGCCGAACTCGGCGATCCCGCATCACCGGCCCACCGACGCCGCGCTGGCCGCCGGTGACTTCGTCAAGATCGACTTCGGTGCATTGGTGAGCGGCTACCACTCGGACATGACCCGGACCTTCGTGCTCGCACCGATCGCGGACTGGCAGCACGAGATCTACGCGTTGGTGTCCGCCGCGCAGAAGGCCGGTCGCGAAGCGTTGGCGCCGGGAGTCGCGTGCAAGGACGTCGACGCGGCATCGCGGCAGGTCATCGCCGATGCCGGTTACGTCGAGAACTTCACCCACGGGCTCGGCCACGGCGTGGGGCTGCAGATCCACGAAGCGCCGGGAATCAGCGGCGCGTCTGTCGGTACACTGCTTGCTGGCTCCGCGGTGACTGTGGAGCCCGGTGTCTACCTGCCCGACCGTGGCGGTGTCCGGATCGAGGACACGCTCGTCGTCGGAAACGACACTCCAGACTTGCTCACCCGGTTCCCCAAGGAACTGGCCATTCTCTGACAGGAGTACTACCAACGTGGCAACGACCGCCGACTTCAAGAACGGGCTCGTCCTGGTGATCGACGGCCAACTCTGGCAGATCATCGAGTTCCAGCACGTCAAGCCGGGCAAGGGGCCGGCCTTCGTGCGCACCAAGCTCAAGAACGTCGTCTCCGGCAAGACCGTGGACAAGACCTACAACGCCGGGGTGAAGGTCGAGACCGCGACGGTCGACCGGCGCGACGCGACCTATCTGTACCGCGACGGTACGGATTTCGTGTTCATGGACTCCGAGGACTACGAGCAGCACCCGCTGCCCGAGTCGCTGGTCGGCCGCGCCGCCGGGTTCCTGCTCGAGAGCATGCCGGTGCAGATCGCCTTCCACGACGGCAACCCGCTCTACCTCGAACTGCCGGTGACCGTCGAGCTCGAGGTGACCCACACCGAGCCGGGCCTGCAGGGCGACCGCTCCAGCGCGGGCACCAAACCCGCGACCGTCGAGACCGGTGCCGAGATCCAGGTGCCGCTGTTCATCAACACCGGCGACAAGCTCAAGATCGATTCGCGCGACGGCAGCTATCTGGGTCGGGTGAATGCCTGACCGGGGCGAGAGGAGCGCAGCGGAGCGACGGGGTGAGTGACCTGAGGGGCGAGCGGGAGCGCAGCGGAGCGACGGGGTGAGTGACCGCAAAGGCGATCGGGGAAGGCATCAGGCCCGCAAGCGCGCCGTCGACCTGCTCTTCGAAGCCGAAGCGCGCGGCCTCACCGCAGCGGAGGTGGCCGATGCGCGAAATGCGTTGGCCGAGAGTCAGTCCGACGTTTCGCCACTGAATCCCTACACCGTGACGGTGGCCCGGGGGGTGACGGAGCATGCCGCACACATCGACGATCTGATCGCCGCCCACCTGCAGGGGTGGACGCTCGAGCGGTTGCCCGCGGTCGATCGCGCGATCCTGCGGGTCGCGGTGTGGGAGCTGCTGCACGCCGACGACGTTCCCGAACCGGTGGCAGTGGACGAGGCGGTCGAACTCGCCAAGCAGTTGTCCACCGACGACTCACCGGGTTTCGTCAACGGAGTGCTCGGTCAGGTGATGCTCGTGACGCCGCAGATCCGAGCCGCCGCTGCGGTCGTGCGGGGTGAGGGTAGCGGGAAATAGGTGATGCCCACACCGCAGGATTGGGCGCCGTACTCGAGCGTCGACGAAGCGGCCAGGGTGTATCTCCGCGACCCCGAACTCGCGCTCGACCAACTGCGGCCGGTGGTGGACCTGCCGATCATCAAGTCGTTCATCATGTCGCGCGGCTACATCGACGAGCCGTGGGGCGAGGAGGACCAAGCCCTGTGGCAGGAGGTCGTCCTCACCGACGGGCACCGGTTGATCATGTGGCGCGCCGATGACGAGATGTCGTCGACCGACCGCGACCGTCGCGTCCTCAACGCATCGGTGCGCACGATCCTGCTGTCGACGATCACCGATCACGTGCTCACGACCGAGTACGAGGTACTCGACGACGGCACTCGGCGCCTGTCGGAGGTGAGGTTGCGGATGTACACCCAACTGATCACCCGCGTACGGCAGAAGTCGGCCACCGAGTCAGACATCTACTGCGAGTCGTTCCGCTACTACAAGTCCGTCGACAACGGTGGGCTCGCTCAAATGCAACGGCTGCTGCAGTTCGGCCGGGTCCTCTCGCGCAGCATGCAATAACCCCAACTTTCGTTCACCGCGATTGTTAATCGGTCGCCGCAGTGCTGGTGGCGCATACGCGTGCTTCGGCGCAGTTTCACCTGGTAGCCGCCCGGTGCGGGCGGCGCATTGAACGTCACCGTTTCGAGGCGATGTCGGGCACCGCGCGACGGCTCGCCCACGCCCCTAGCGTGTTCGGCATGTCGCAGCCCGAGCCGACGCCCCTGCGCCGGCCCCGCGCCGATCGCGCCAGGCAGGTCGCCGATGTGTTGCGGCACCAGATCCACGCGGGCGCCTTCGACGGCGGCCTGCCCGCCGAACACGATCTGGCGGCCGAGTTCTTTGTGTCCCGCAACACGATTCGCGCGGCGCTCACCGTTCTCAAGAACGAGGGGCTGATCGATCGCGGGCCCAAGGTCGGCACCCAGGTGGCGGTGCGGAAGTACGACCACGGGCTCGACGCACTGGTGGGGTTGAAGGAGACGTTCAAGGACTACGGCGAGGTTCGCAACGAGGTCCGCGCGGTGCAGCGCCTGTCCGCGCCTCCCGCGGTCGCCCGCAGGCTGCGGCTGCAACCGGGCGAGCAGGTCGTCTTCATCGAGCGGCTGCGTTATCTCGGCGACCTTCCCCTCTCACTTGATTTGACGTACCTGGCCCCCGACATCGGGGCCGAGGTGGTGACGTACCCGTTGGAGACCAACGACGTGTTCGCACTCATCGAACAGGTCAGCGGTCACCGGCTGGGCGCGGCGACACTGGCGCTGGAGGCGGTTTCGGCCGACGCCCACTCCGCGGCGACGCTGCAGGTGCCCGACGGCGCGGCCCTGTTGATGCTCGAACGACTCACCAGTCTCGACGACGGCCGGCCCGTCGACCTGGAGTACATCCGCATGCGCGGTGACCGAATCACCATGCGCGGCAGCCTGATGAGGAGCAACCCGTGACACTGATCAACCAACGCGCCGATGTGCCCGTGACGATCGACGAGTCGTTGTGCATCCAGGGCTGCACGCTGTGCGTCGACATCTGCCCGCTCGACTCGCTGGCGATCAACCCCGACAACGGCAAGGCCTTCATGCATGTCGACGAGTGCTGGTACTGCGGTCCCTGTGCGGCGCGCTGTCCCACCGGCGCCGTCACCGTCAACATGCCCTACCTGATCCGCTGAGGACCCCCCACCATGACCAGACCATTCATCCGCCTGGCCGCGTTGGCCGCCGGGCTCACCGTCGCGGCCTCGGGCTGCGCGCTCGACTCCGCGTCCGATTCCTCCGACGTCGTCAACGTCGTCGTCGGATACCAGTCCAAGACCATCAACACCGTCACCGCAGGCACGCTGCTGCGCGCGCAGGGATACTTGGAGCGTCGACTCGGCGACATCGGCGAGCGCACCGGTACCGAGTACCGCGTGACGTGGCAGGACTACGACACCGGAGCGCCGATCACCGCACAGATGGTCGCCGAGAAGATCGACATCGGATCCATGGGCGACTATCCGATGCTGATCAACGGATCCAAGACGCAGGCCAACGAGCGCGCCCGCACCGAGATCGTCTCGGTGACGGGCTACAACCCCAGGGGCGCACTGAACATGGTTGTCGTCAAACCGGATTCACCGGCGCAGACGCTGACCGACCTCAAGGGCCAGAAAGTTTCGGCCAGCGTCGGGTCGGCGGGCCACGGCATGCTGGTGCAGGCGCTGTCGCGAGCGGGCGTGGACCCCACCACCGGGGTCGAGGTGCTCAACCAGCAACCGCAGGTCGGCGCTTCGGCCCTGGAATCCGGTCAGGTACAGGCACTCTCGCAGTTCGTCGCCTGGCCCGGGCTGCTCGTCTTCCAGGACAAGGCCAAGCTGCTCTACGACGGCGCCGAGCTGGACTACCCGACCCTGCACGGGGTGGTCGTGCGGCGTGCCTACGCGGCCGAGCACCCAGAGGTGCTCGATGCCTTCCTGCAAGCGCAGCTGGACGCGACCGAATTCCTCAACGACCAACCGTTGGAGGCCGCGCGGATCGTCGCCGAGGCCAGCGGGTTGCCGCAGGAGGTGGTGTACCTCTACAACGGTCCCGGCGGCACGTCGTTCGACACGACGCTCAAGCCGTCGCTGATCAAAGCGCTCGAAGGTGATGTGCCGTATTTGAAGTCGATCGACGACTTTGCCGACCTGGACGTGGCCGGCTTCGTCGAGGACGCTCCGCTGCGCGCCGCGTTCGACGAGCGCGGCCTCGACTACGACGAGGCGGTGGCGGCCACGGCCAACCCGTCGCTGATCAAGGGCACCGACCCCGTCTGCAACACCGCGGTGACCGATCCCGCCCAGGCCGGTGAACTGTGGCTGGACGGCGCCGACGCCACACAACCGGCGGCGACGCCCGGGTGCCTGCTCAAGGCCGTTCGTGAGGCCACCGCCCACGGGACGACCATCCGCGCCGCCTACGTGCCCGACACCGAGTTCGGCACCCGCTGGTTCGCCGACAAAGCGATCTGGGTGAAGGACGGCCAAGATTACCGGCCGTTCGCCACCCCCGGCGGTGCGCAGCGGTTCATCGTCGCGCATCCCGGTAGCGCCGCGGTCGACTACGAGCAGGCGTTGGCAGGTGCGGCATGACGACCGTGGCCGAGGTGATCGAATCCCCGGTGCGCGTCGAGGCCGCATCGGTGCGCGACGGGAAGTCGGTGCTCTGGCGCCGCCGGTCGGTACGGGTGGGGTCCGTCGTCGCGGCCGTGGCGCTCTGGCAGGTGTTGACGGCCAACGATGTTCGCGCGTGGCTGCGCTTCGACACCCTCCCGACGGTGACCGAGGTCGCCACCGCGCTCACCGGCCGGCTGGGCACCCAGAACTACTGGCTCGACCTCGGGCAGTCGCTGATCCGGATCCTGACCGGGTTCGGGCTTGCCGCACTCGTCGGTGTCATCACCGGCATCATGCTCGGCCGATCGACGGTGTTCGCCGACGTGTTCGGACCGCTCGCCGAGCTCGCCCGACCCATCCCGGCCATCGCCATGGTGCCGGTCGCGATCCTGTTGTTTCCCACCGACGAGGCGGGGATCGTCTTCATCACGTTCCTCGCGGCGTATTTCCCGATCATGGTCAGCACGCGTCACGCGGTCCGCGCACTCCCGACCATCTGGGAGGACTCGGTCCGTACGTTGGGCGGCAGCCGCGCCGATGTGTTGCGCCGGGTCGTGCTACCGGGAATCCTGCCGGGTCTGTTCGGCGGCCTCTCGGTCGGCATGGGCGTGGCGTGGATCTGTGTGATCTCGGCCGAGATGATCTCCGGCCGACTGGGTGTCGGGTACCGGACGTGGCAGGCCTACACGGTTCTCAACTACTCCGACGTGTTCGTCGGCATCATCACGATCGGGGTGCTGGGTTTCACGACGGCTGCCGCGGTCGAACTGATCGGCAGGCGAGCGACGCGCTGGCTGCCGCGCGCCGAGGAGAACATTCGATGACCGTCACCGTCGCCCCGGAGACGCTGCAGGGCTTGCGGCTGCAGCTCGAGGACGTCCGGTTGTCCTACACCGGCGAACCCGTCGTCGACGGCCTGAGCCTCGACGTGCGCCCAGGGGAGATCCTGGTGCTCACCGGACCATCAGGGTGCGGCAAGTCGACGGTGCTGCGCGCGCTCACCGGGCTGTTGCGACCGGACTCCGGCCGAGTGCTCGCCGACGGCGCCGAGGTCGCGACGACGTCACGCGACCGGGGCATGGTGTTCCAGGACAGCGCTTTGTTGCCCTGGCGCACAGTGCGATCCAACATCGAACTGGCGTTGCAGCTGCGCGGTGTACCGCGGTCCGGACGACGCGAACGCGCCGAGCGGTGGATCGACGAGGTGGGGCTTTCCGGATTCGCCGATTACCTGCCCAAGAGCCTGTCGGGCGGTATGCGTCAACGCGTGCAACTGGCGCGTGGGCTGGCGGGTGCACCGCGGGCGGTGATGATGGACGAGCCGTTCGCCGCGCTGGATACCCAGACGCGGGCGGCGATGCAGCGCCTGCTGATTCAGACGTGGCAGGCGCACCCGACCACTATCGTGTTCGTCACCCACGACGTCGACGAGGCGCTGATCATCGGCGACCGTGTCGCGGTGCTGGGCCGGGTGGGCCAACCGCTGCGCGCGCTCGTCGATGTGCCCGAACCGCGGGTCGCCGACGCCGTCCGTTCCGAAGCACGTACCGAAATCCTTGCTGCTCTTCACTATTCCTCATGAACATTCCTGAACTCGCCGACACCGTTCGGCTCGACTGTGACGTGCTGGTCATCGGTGGCGGAACCGCGGGCACCATGGCCGCGCTCACCGCCGCTGAACACGGCGCTGCGGTGCTGCTGTTGGAGAAGGCGCACGTGCGGCACTCCGGCGCGCTCGCGATGGGGATGGACGGTGTGAACAACGCCGTGATCCCCGGCAAGGCGACACCGGAGGACTACGTCGCCGAGATCACGCGCGCCAACGACGGAATCGTCAACCAGCGCACCATCTATCAGACGGCGACCCGCGGGTTCGCGATGGTGCAGCGGCTCGAGCGGTACGGCGTCAAGTTCGAGAAGGACGAACACGGCGAGTACGCCGTGCGCCGGGTGCACCGGTCCGGCTCCTACGTCCTGCCCATGCCCGAGGGCAAAGACGTCAAGAAGGCGCTGTACCGGGTGCTGCGGCAGCGGTCGATGCGCGAGAAGATCCGCATCGAGAACCGGTTGATGCCGGTGCGGGTGCTCACCGACGACACCGGACGCGCCGTCGGCGCGGCCGCGCTCAACTCGCGCACCGGCGAATTCGTCGCCGTCGGTGCGAAAGCGGTGATTCTGGCCACCGGTGCGTGCGGGCGGCTGGGGCTGCCGGCATCGGGCTACCTCTACGGCACCTACGAGAACCCGACGAACGCCGGCGACGGTTACTCGATGGCATACCACGCCGGCGCCGAGCTGTCCGGGATCGAGTGCTTCCAAGTCAATCCGCTGATCAAGGACTACAACGGACCGGCGTGCGCCTACGTGGCCAACCCGTTCGGCGGGTACCAGGTCAACGCGCTCGGGGAGCGGTTCGTCGACTCCGACTACTGGTCGGGGCAGATGATGGCCGAGGTCAAACGCGAGATCGAATCGGCCCGCGGCCCGATCTACCTGAAGGTCTCGCACCTGCCCGACGAGACGCTCGGCGCGCTCGAGAACATCCTGCACACCACCGAGCGGCCCACCAGGGGCACCTTCCACGCCAACCGCGGGCACGATTACCGCACCCACGACATCGAGATGCACATCTCCGAAATCGGCTTGTGCAGCGGGCACTCGGCCTCGGGCGTGTGGGTCGACGAACATGCGCGGACCACGGTGCCGGGACTGTACGCGGCCGGCGATCTGGCGTGCGTACCGCACAACTACATGATCGGGGCCTTCGTCTACGGCGACCTCGCAGGCGAGCACGCGGCGTCCACACTCGCCGACGTCGCCCTGCCGGCGGCCCTTCCGCAGGGTCAGCTGCGCGAGGCGCACGACCTCGTCTACCGCCCGCTGCGCCATCCCGAGGGACCGCCGCAGCCGCAGGTCGAGTACAAACTGCGCCGCTTCGTCAACGACTATGTGGCACCGCCGAAGACGGCCACCAAGCTGTCGATCGCCATCGAGACCTTCGAGCGCATGCGCGACGAGATCTCCGAAATGGGCGCCACGACACCGCACGAGCTGATGCGCGCCGTCGAGGTCTCGTTCATTCGTGACTGCGCCGAAATGGCGGCGCGTTCGTCGTTGACGCGCACCGAATCTCGGTGGGGCCTCTACCACGACCGGGCCGACCTGCCGCAGCGTGACGATGAAGGTTGGCGGTATCACCTGAACCTGCGCAAGGATTCCGACGGGTCCATGGCGTTCGTCAAACGGCCCGTGGCACCGTATTTCGTGCCTGTACCCGATCTGGAGCACCTGCCCTCCGATGATCCGGTCACGCACGTCCACCAGCCACCGATCGCTATCGGCCGGGCTCCCGCTGACGGCGCATCACGGATCCGGCGCGCCGCGCCTGCCCAGCCGCCGTCGCCGCGTATCGCCGCGGTGCTCGCGCTCGAGTTGCCGTCGGTCCCGGAGCTGGCCGAGTTCCTCGCCGACGCCGATGCAGGCGTGCGGCGCACCGCGGTGGCCACGCTTGTGGAGCATCTGCCCGATGGATACGAGGCGCCGCTGATCGCCGCACTGGCTGATACCGATGCCGGCGTCCGGCGGGCCGCCGCCGACGGGGTGCGCGAGTTGGTCGAGGTGCTGAGCTCCCCGGAATCTGTTGCAGCGCACGTCCAGTCGTCGGATCCGGCGGTGCGCGCGGTGACGATCTACCTCCTGTCGTCGCGTCGTGTGGGTACCGAGGACGTGTATCGTCGCGCCCTCGGCGACGTCGATCACCGCGTGCGGATCGAGGGCGTGCGCGCGCTGGTGTCGGTCGACGACGCGGACGGGGTGGCGGCGGCCGCCGGTGACGACAACCGTGAGGTCCGCATCGCGGCGGCCAACGGACTGGCGACGCTCGGCACGGGCGTCGACGCCGTGCGCCGGTTGGTGCGCGACACCGACCCGCTGGTCCGCGCGGCGGCGCTCTCAGCGCTCGGCGCGGTCGGGTGGGGCGGCGATGACGAGCCGGGCGTGCGCGAAGCGCTCACGGCGCCGGCCTGGCAGGTACGCGAAGGCGCGGCGCGCGCCCTTGCGGGCGCCGCACCGGCCGTCGCCGTTCCGGCGTTGTCGGGGGCGCTGACCGATCAACACCTCGACGTCCGCAAGGCCGCGGTGCTCAGCCTGAGCCGTTGGGTGGCCTCCGAACAGGCGGCGCGGGACGCATTGGAGATCGCGCTCAAAGACGGCGACGCCGACGTACGTGCCTACGCCCGGCAGGCCTTGGCGCGCGCGGGCTACGACACGGACATCGCCGGATAATCCGGCAGCTCGATCGAATCGGCCGTCGTGAACCACAGCCGTGCGGCCACCGGCCGAAAAGGCCAGCGCTGCATCCATTTCATCACCGCCGCATTGACCGCGATGTCGGACTCCGACATCGGTGCGTACCGGTCGATCGTGTTGTTCAACTTCTGGCAGGTATCGACATATGGGCGCATTCGCGATTCGTATCGCGCCAGTGCGTCGGGCAGGCCGTCGGCCTCGAACGAACTCGCCGGGCCCAGTTCACCCGCGAGAAGATAGGCGCCGACCAGGGCAAGGCTCGTGCCCATACCCGACAGCGGCGATGCGCAGTATCCGGCATCACCGACCAGGGTGACGCGTCCCGTCGACCAGGACGGCATGTGGATCTGGGCGAAGGAGTCGAAGTAGAAGTCGTCGGCTTCGTCGGCCGCGGCCAGCAGCGCGTCGCATTCCCACCCGGCGCCTGCGAACCGCTCGGCGAGGATCTGGCGTTGTTGGTCGAGGTCGTGCCGGTCGTACTCGATGGGTTCGGACCGAAAAGCCAGGCCGGCCTTGGCGATTGCAGGGTCGTGGGAGGGGCGCATCGAGGCGTTGAGGCCGCCGGGCGCCTGGTAGAGCAGATACCAGCCGTCGAGTCCGACGCTGTCGGGTGCGGAGAACCACGCGTTGTACCCGCCGATCGGCTTGACGAACTGGTCCTCGGGACCGAAAGCCAGGCGGCGCACCGCCGAATGCGGACCGTCGGCCCCGACGACGAGGTCGGCGTGCAGCACCGAACCGTCGGTCAGCGTCGCCTCCATTCCCGCATCGCCTTCGCGGAGTTCGGAAATCCGCTGTCCGAAACGGTATTCGACCGAGTCTCGGGTGGCCTGGTAGAGCACCTCCACCAGATCGCCGCGCAGGATTTCCAGCTTCGATACCAGACCGTTGCCGCCGAACGCCGTCACCGGCATCTCGGCACGTCTGCTGCCGTCTGAACGCACCCAGGCCGCACCGCGTTGCTCGAGTGCGCGGGCCCGCATCTGGTCGATCAAGCCCATGCGCTCGACGACGTCGCCACCCGCGCCCCGCAGATCGACCGTCTGGCCGCCGGGCCGGACACCCGGCGCGACCTCCACGACGATGACGCGATATCCGTTGCGCGTCAACCAGAACGCCAACGACGGCCCGGCGATCCCGGCACCACTGATCAGGACGGTCTGCTGGGTCACCCCGCCAGACTAAACGGTCAGATGTCGAGCGCCTGGTAGGTCCGGCGGACGAATTTCGGCTGGGCGCTCTGCAGTTTGGCTATCGAGGTGTTGCCCGCGATCGCGGCCATGTCGACGTTGATGTCGGGCAGGTTCTGGATCAGGTAGATCAGGATCAGGTCCGCCGACGGGTCGGCCTGCCACCAGGTGCCATACGCGCCGGGCCAGCTGAACGTGCCCAGCCCGCCGGGTCCGAACAGCGGACGGGATTTGGCGGGATCGGTCACCACCGACAGGTTCAACCCGAATCCGCGGCCGACCCAGAACGGCGCGCCGAGGAAGTTCTGGCGCTTCTGCTCAACGGTCAGCCGGTCAGTGCGCATCAGTCGCACGGATTCCTCGGACAGCACCCGGACGCCGTCCAGCGTGCCGCCGGCCAGCAGCATCCGCGCGAAGCGCAGGTAGTCGTCGACGGTCGACCACAGGCCGGCACCGCCGGTGCAGAACGGCGGATCGGTGATCGGCGCGGGCCCCATCACGTCGTGCTGCAGGGTGTTGTCCTTGTCGAGCTTGTACATCGTCGCGGCGCGGTGTCGTCGCGACGTGCCCACCGAGAACCCGGTGTCGGGCATCTGCAGCGGCTCGAAGATCCGTTCGCGCAGGATGTCGGAAAGCGGTTTGCCCTCGATCCGCGACATCGCGATGCCCAGCACGTCGGTGGCGTGGCTGTAGGTGAGCCGGTCGCCGGGCTGGTGCACCAGCGGTAGGGCGGCCAGCTCGGCCAGCCAGCGGTCCTGATCCTGGCGGAACGACATCCGGCCGTACGCGCGGCTCAACGGACCCAACACCGAGAACGCATAGGCCAGGCCGCTGCGGTGCGTCATCAGGTCGTCGAACGTGATGAGGCGCCGGGCGGTCGTCGTCTTCTCGAGGTCACCCTGCGGGTCGACAAGAACGTGCATGTCGGCGAGTTCGGGCACCCACGTGGCGATCGGGTCGGTGAGCGCGAAGCGGCCTTCCTCGACAAGACTCATCGCGGCCGCGACCGTCACCGGTTTGGTCATCGAGGCGATGCGGAAGATCGTGTCCCGCTGCATCGGTAGTCCGGCGTCGACGTCGCGGTGCCCCAACTCGTTGACCTGGAGTACTTCACCGGCGTGCCACACCAGGGTCACCGCCCCGGCGAGGAGCCCGGCGTCGATCGCCTCGCGGATGGACGCGTGGTTGCCGTCGAGTTTCATCGCGGCAAGCCTACTGACGCGCCGGTGCGGGCAGGCCCCTTCGTGGCGCGACCGGACCACGGCTGTCCGGGTGCTAAGCTTCCCCGCAGTTTCGACGTCCTTTAAGGAGCCGTCCAGAGAGGCGGAGAAGGAGGTCAGAGTCGCTTGGGCGCGCATGAAGGCTCGTCGGGCACCGACCGGGAGCTGATGTCCGCAGCGGACGTCGGCCGCACCATCTCCCGCATCGCCCACCAGATCATCGAGAAGACCGCACTCGACGGTGCCCCCGGCGATGCCAAGGCCCCGCGCGTCGTCCTGCTCGGCATCCCCACCCGGGGCGTGACGTTGGCCACCCGGCTCGCCGAGAAGATCAAGGAGTTCTCCGGCGTCGTCGTTCCTCACGGCGCGCTGGACAACACGCTGTACCGCGACGACCTCGACTTCAAGCCGCCCCGTGCTCTCGAGGAGACCTCGATCCCCGAGGGCGGGGTCGACCAGGCCCTGGTCATCCTCGTCGACGATGTGCTCTACACCGGCCGCTCGGTGCGCGCGGCACTGGATGCTCTGCGCGACATCGGCAGACCGAAGGCGGTGCAACTGGCGGTGCTGGTCGACCGCGGTCACCGGGAGCTGCCGCTGCGCGCCGACTACGTGGGCAAGAACGTGCCCACCGCCCGAACCGAGAACGTCAAGGTCCGGTTGGTCGAAGACGATGGCCATGACCGCGTGTCCATCGCGCCGTACGGAGGTCCGATCAGGTGAAGCATCTGCTCTCGGCGGCGGATCTGTCGCGCGACGATGCGCTGGCGATCCTCGACAATGCCGACCACTTCAGCCAGGCCCTGCTCGGTCGTGAGGTCAAGAAGCTGCCCACCCTGCGGGGCCGCACGATCATCACGATGTTCTACGAGAACTCGACCCGCACCCGGGTCTCCTTTGAGGTCGCGGGCAAGTGGATGAGCGCCGACGTGATCAACGTCAGCGCCTCGGGATCGTCGGTGTCCAAGGGTGAGTCGCTGCGCGACACGGCCTTGACGCTGCGCGCCGCGGGAGCCGATGCGCTGATCCTGCGTCACCCCGCCTCGGGAGCACCGCAGCAACTCGCCGAGTGGACGGCCACCCCGGACGGGCACGGTCCTGCGGTGATCAACGCCGGCGACGGTACCCACGAGCACCCCACCCAGGCGCTGCTCGACGCGTTGACCATCCGTCAACGCCTCGGCGACATCGAGGGCAAGCGGGTGGTGATCGTCGGCGACGTGCTGCACAGCCGGGTCGCCCGCTCGAATGTGCTTCTGCTGCACACCCTCGGCGCGGAGGTGGTGCTGGTCGCACCGCCGACGTTGCTGCCGGTCGGGGTCGCCGACTGGCCGGTCACGGTGTCGCACGACCTCGACGCCGAACTGCCGCTGGCCGACGCCGTGCTGATGCTGCGGGTGCAGGCCGAGCGCATGAACGGCGGATTCTTCCCGTCGGCGCGGGAGTACTCGGTGCTCTACGGCTTGTCCGAGAAGCGCCAGGCGCTGCTTTCGGGCAACGCGGTGGTGTTGCACCCGGGCCCGATGGTCCGGGGTATGGAGATCGCGTTCTCCGTCGCCGACTCGCCACAATCAGCTGTGCTGCAACAGGTTTCGAACGGCGTGCACATCCGGATGGCGGTGCTGTTCCACCTCCTGGTGGGCGCCGAGAAGGAGGCCATCAGCGTATGAGCACGCTGATACGAGGGGTCCGGCTCTACGGCGAGGGCGATCCCGTCGACGTGCGGGTGTCCGAAGGACAGATCGCCGACATCGGTGCGGAACTTCAGATTCCCGACGATGCCGATGTCGTCGACGCCACCGGCCAGGTGCTGCTGCCCGGCTTTGTCGACCTGCACACCCACCTTCGTGAGCCCGGCCGCGAGTACGCCGAGGACATCGAAACCGGTTCGGCCGCAGCGGCTCTCGGTGGGTACACCGCGGTGTTCGCGATGGCCAACACCAACCCGGTGGCCGACAGCCCGGTGGTGACCGACCACGTCTGGCAGCGAGGTCAGCAGGTGGGTCTGGTCGACGTGCATCCCGTGGGCGCGGTGACCGTCGGGCTGGCGGGCGCCCAGCTCACCGAGATGGGCATGATGGCCGGCGGTGCGGCACAGGTGCGGATGTTCTCCGACGACGGAATCTGCGTGCACGACCCGCTGATCATGCGCCGCGCGCTCGAATACGCCACCGGCCTCGGCGTGCTGATCGCCCAGCACGCCGAGGAGCCGCGACTCACGGTCGGCGCCGTGGCTCACGAGGGCCCCAACGCCGCCCGGCTGGGGCTGGCCGGGTGGCCGCGCGCGGCCGAGGAGTCGATCGTCGCGCGTGACGCGCTGCTGGCGCGCGACGCCGGCGCGCGGGTGCATATCTGCCACGCCTCAACCACCGGCACCGTCGAGATCGTGCGATGGGCGAAATCACAGGGGATCTCGATCACGGCGGAGGTGACCCCGCACCACCTGCTGCTCGATGACGAACGGCTGGCCACCTACGACGGGCGTTACCGGGTCAACCCGCCGCTGCGTGAGGCCTCGGACGCGCGGGCGCTGCGCCAGGCGCTGGCGGACGGGATCATCGACTGTGTGGCCACCGATCACGCCCCGCACGCCGAGCACGAGAAGTGCTGCGAGTTCTCCGTCGCCCGTCCCGGCATGCTCGGATTGCAGACCGCGCTGTCGGTGGTGGTGGAGACGATGGTGCGCCCGGGGCTGCTGACCTGGCGGGACGTCGCGCGGGTGATGAGCGAGCGGCCCGCCGAGATCGTCGGGCTGCCCGATCAGGGCAGGCCACTGGAGATCGGCGAGCCGGCCAACCTGACCGTGGTGGACCCCGACGCCACGTGGACCGTCGAAGGTTCCGCTCTGGCCAGCCGCTCGGCCAACACGCCGTACGAGGCGCTCGAACTGCCCGCGGCGGTGACGCTGACGTTGTTGCGCGGCAAGGTGACTGCGCGGGACGGGAAGTGCCCGGCGTGAACTTCGAGCGAGTAGCGCGGGCGGATCGCGCATGAACACCGGTACGCTCGTGGGATCGCTGGTCATGGCCGCCGTCGTGGCCGTGCTCATCGCGGTGCTGATCCAGGCGATGATCCGCGGATGGCGTCGTCGCGCAGAGCGTCAGGCTGAACTGATCGGCACGCTGCCTGCGCTTCCCGACACCGTCGGGCCCGCGATCGTGCCCGCCACCAAGGGCCTGTACGTCGGCAGCACGCTGGCCCCACATTGGAACGACCGAATCGTGGTCGGCGACCTGGGCTTCCGCGCCAAGGCCGTGCTGACCCGTTACCCCGAAGGAATCATGTTGCAGCGCAGCGGCGCCCTGCCCATCTGGATCCCCGACGAGGCGATCACCGAGATCCGCACCGAGAAGGGGATCGCGGGCAAGGCGATGACGCACGACGGCATTCTCGCGATCCGGTGGCGGTTACCGTCGGGCACCGAGATCGATACCGGGTTCCGCGCCAACGACCGCCGCGAGTACTCGCACTGGGTGGAACAGGAGGCGGCGTGAGGGCAACAGGCAAGGCTGTTCTTGTGCTCGAGGACGGCCGCGTCTTCACGGGCACGACGTTCGGCGCGGTCGGGCAGGCGCTCGGTGAGGCGGTGTTCTCCACCGGTATGTCCGGCTATCAGGAGACGCTCACCGATCCCAGCTACCACGGGCAGATCGTGGTCGCGACGGCACCGCAGATCGGCAACACCGGATGGAACCACGAGGACGCCGAGAGTCGCGGCGACAAGATCTGGGTGGCCGGTTACGCCGTGCGCGACCCCTCGCCGCGGGCCTCGAACTGGCGGGCCACCGGCACACTCGACGAAGAACTCGAACGTCAGGGCATCGTCGGCATCGCGGGTATCGACACCCGCGCGGTGGTGCGCCACCTGCGCAGTCGGGGGTCGATGAGGGCCGGGTTGTTCTCCGGGTCGGCGCTCGCGGACCCCGACGAGCTGCTCGAGCGGGTGCGCAGTCAGCCCGGCATGCTCGGCGCCAACTTGGCCGGAGAGGTCAGCACCGACGCCTCCTACGTGGTGGAACCCGAAGGGCCACAACGGTTCACGGTCGCCGCCATCGACCTTGGCATCAAGACCAACACCCCCCGCAATTTCGCGAGGCGCGGTATCCGCAGCCACGTGCTGCCCGCGTCGGCGACCTATGAGCAGATCGCCGACCTGAAACCCGATGGCGTGTTCTTGTCCAACGGGCCTGGCGACCCCGCCACCGCCGACCACATCGTGGCCGTCACCAAAGAGGTGCTCGGCGCGGGTATTCCGCTGTTCGGCATCTGCTTCGGCAACCAGATCCTGGGCCGTGCGCTGGGGCGCTCGACGTACAAGATGGTGTTCGGCCACCGCGGGATCAACGTGCCGGTGATCGACCATCAGACCGGGGCGGTCGCGATCACCGCGCAGAACCACGGTTTCGCCCTCGAGGGCGAGGCGGGGGAGCGCTTCGACACCCCGTTCGGCGAGGCGATCGTGAGCCACACGTGTGCCAACGACGGCGTCGTCGAGGGCATCAAACTCGTCAGTGGGCTGGCCTTTTCGGTGCAGTACCACCCGGAGGCCGCGGCGGGACCGCACGATGCGAACTATCTGTTCGACCAGTTCGTCGACCTGATGGCAGGGGAAAACAAGTGACGTCGTCCGCGGTGAGCGACCGCTGTTGTACGGATGGACGCGGAGTGTCGTGTGCAGACACGGTCTTTGGCGGCACAAGGGGGGCGCGGTAAATGCCTAAGCGCAGCGACCTCAACCACGTCCTGGTGATCGGCTCCGGGCCGATCGTGATCGGTCAGGCGGCCGAGTTCGACTACTCCGGCACCCAGGCGTGCCGGGTGCTGCGCGCCGAGGGGTTGCAGGTCAGCCTGATCAACTCGAACCCGGCGACGATCATGACCGACCCCGAATACGCCGACCACACCTACGTGGAGCCGATCACGCCGGCGTTCGTCGAGCGGGTGATCGTGCAGCAGGCCGAGCGCGGGAACAAGATCGACGGTCTGCTGGCCACGCTGGGGGGCCAGACGGCGCTGAACACCGCCGTCGCGCTGTCGGAGTCCGGTGCGCTGGCCAGACACGGGGTGGAGCTGATCGGCGCGGACTTCGAGGCCATCCAGCGCGGCGAGGACCGGCAGCGGTTCAAGGACATCGTCGCCAAGGTCGGCGGCGAATCCGCCCGCTCCCGAGTGTGTTTCACGATGGAGGAGGTGCGCGAGACCGTCGAGGACCTCGGCCTGCCGGTGGTGGTGCGTCCCTCCTTCACGATGGGCGGGCTGGGCTCGGGCATGGCGTACTCCGCCGAGGACGTCGAGCGGATGGCCGGCGACGGGCTCGCGGCCTCGCCGAGCGCCAACGTGCTGATCGAGGAGTCGATCTTCGGCTGGAAGGAATACGAACTCGAGTTGATGCGCGACGGCCGCGACAACGTGGTCGTGGTGTGCTCGATCGAGAACTTCGACCCGATGGGTGTGCACACCGGTGACTCGGTCACCGTCGCGCCGGCCATGACGCTCACCGACCGCGAATACCAGACCATGCGCGACCTGGGCATCGCGATCCTGCGCGAGGTCGGCGTCGACACCGGCGGCTGCAACATCCAGTTCGCCGTCAACCCGGCCGACGGTCGCCTGATCGTGATCGAGATGAACCCGCGGGTGTCGCGGTCGAGTGCGCTGGCGTCCAAGGCAACCGGCTTCCCGATCGCCAAGATCGCGGCGAAGCTGGCCATCGGCTACACGCTCGACGAGATCGTCAATGACATCACCAAGGAGACCCCGGCCTGTTTCGAGCCGACGCTCGACTACGTCGTCGTCAAGGCCCCGCGTTTCGCGTTCGAGAAGTTCCCCGGGGCCGACGGCACGCTGACCACCACCATGAAGTCGGTCGGCGAGGCGATGTCGTTGGGACGCAACTTCATCGAGGCGCTCGGCAAGGTGATGCGCTCGCTGGAGGCCGGGCGCGCCGGCTTCTGGACCAAGCCCGACCCCGACGAGGACACCGTCACCGTCGACGAGTTGCTGGCGCGGCTGGGCACCCCCTCGGACGGACGCCTGTACGACCTGGAGCTGGTGCTGCGCAAAGGCGCGACCGTCGAACAGGTGTCGACGGCCTCCGGGGTCGACCCCTGGTTCGTCGAGCAGATCGCCGGGCTGGTCGCGCTGCGCGCCGAAATCGTCGACGCGCCGGTGCTCGACGCCGACCTGCTGCGGCGCGCCAAGTACCACGGGTTGTCGGACCGCCAGATCGCCGCGCTGCGACCCGAACTCGCCGGTGAGGTCGGCGTGCGGGCGCTGCGCCAGCGGCTCGGTATCCACCCGGTGTTCAAGACCGTCGACACGTGTGCCGCCGAATTCGAGGCCAAGACCCCGTATCACTACAGCAGCTACGAGCTCGACCCCGCCGCCGAGACCGAGGTGGCGCCACAGACCGAGCGGCCCAAGGTGCTGATCCTCGGCTCGGGCCCCAACCGCATCGGGCAGGGCATCGAGTTCGACTACAGCTGTGTGCACGCCGCGACGACGTTGAGTCAGGCCGGCTTCGAGACGGTCATGGTCAACTGCAACCCCGAGACGGTGTCCACCGACTACGACACCGCCGACCGGCTCTACTTCGAGCCACTCACCTTCGAGGATGTGCTCGAGGTGTACTACGCCGAATCCGTCTCCGGCGCAGGCGGTCCCGGTGTGGTCGGCGTCATCGTTCAGCTCGGCGGCCAGACGCCGCTCGGACTGGCCGAACGCCTGCAGAACGCCGGCGTGCCGATCGTCGGGACCAGCCCCAAGGCAATCGATCTGGCCGAGGATCGCGGCGCGTTCGGCGAAGTGCTGACCAACGCGGGCCTTCCCGCACCGCGGTTCGGCCTGGCCACCAGCTTCGAACAGGCGCGGCGGTTCGCCGCCGAGATCGGATATCCCGTGCTGGTGCGGCCGTCCTACGTGCTCGGCGGTCGCGGTATGGAGATCGTCTACGACGATGAGACCCTACAGGGCTACATCACTCGGGCCACCGAACTCTCGCCCGAGCATCCCGTGCTGGTGGACCGCTTTCTCGAAGACGCCATCGAGATCGACGTCGACGCGCTGTGCGACGGGTCCGAGGTCTACATCGGCGGCATCATGGAACACATCGAGGAAGCCGGGATCCACTCCGGCGACTCCGCGTGTGCGCTGCCGCCGGTGACGTTGGGTCGCAGCGACATCGAGGCCGTGCGACGTGCCACCGAAGCAATAGCCCACGGTATCGGCGTGGTGGGCCTGCTCAACGTGCAGTACGCGCTCAAGGACGATGTGCTCTACGTGCTGGAGGCCAACCCCCGCGCCAGCCGCACCGTGCCGTTCGTCTCCAAGGCCACCGCGGTGCCGCTGGCCAAGGCGTGTGCGCGGATCATGCTCGGCGCGACGATCGCCGAGCTGCGCGAGGAAGGCGTGCTGGCGCGCACGGGGGACGGGGCGAGCACCGCCCGCAACGCTCCCGTCGCGGTCAAGGAAGCGGTCCTGCCGTTCAACCGGTTCCGCAAACACGATGGCACGCAGATCGACTCGCTGCTCGGCCCGGAGATGAAGTCGACGGGCGAGGTGATGGGTATCGACCACGACTTCGGAAGCGCTTTCGCCAAGAGTCAGACCGCCGCCTACGGGTCCCTGCCGCTCGAAGGCACGGTGTTCGTGTCGGTGGCCAACCGCGACAAGCGTTCGCTGGTGTTCCCCGTCAAACGGCTCGCCGATCTCGGGTTCCGGGTCCTGGCCACCGAGGGCACCGCGGAGATGTTGCGGCGCAACGGGATTCCCTGTGAAGAGGTGCGCAAGCACTTCCAGGAAGCCAGCGCGGACAGGCCGGCTTCCTCCGCCGTCGACCTGATCAAGGCGGGCGAGGTGGACATGGTGATCAACACCCCGTACGGCAACTCGGGTCCTCGCGTCGACGGTTACGAGATCCGCTCGGCGGCAGTGGCGAACAGCATTCCGTGTGTGACGACGGTGCAGGGCGCCTCGGCGGCGGTTCAGGGCATCGAGGCCGGGATCCGCGGCGACATCGGCGTGATGTCGCTGCAGGAACTGCACAGCGTGCTGGGGCCGTGACGGGTTTCGGTCTGCGGTTGGCCGATGCGGTGGCCCGGCGTGGACCGCTGTGTCTGGGCATCGATCCGCACCCGGAGTTGATGCGCGCGTGGGGATTGGGCGCCGACGCCGATGGATTGCGCCGGTTCTGTGACGTGTGCGTGGCCGCGTTCGCCGATTTCGCTGTCGTCAAACCGCAGGTCGCGTTCTTCGAGGCGTACGGCGCCGCCGGTTTCGCGGTGCTGGAGCACACCATCGCCGCGCTGCGCGAGGCGGGAGTGCTGGTGCTCGCCGACGCCAAACGCGGCGACATCGGCTCCACGATGGCCGCATACGCCGCGGCTTGGGTGGGTGATTCGCCGCTGGCCGCCGACGCGGTGACCGCATCGCCTTACCTGGGCTTCGGCTCGCTGCAACCGCTGATCGAGACGGCGATGGCCAACGACCGCGGAGTGTTCGTCCTCGCGGCCACCTCGAATCCCGAAGGCGCGTCCGTGCAGCGCGCCGATGCCGGGGGTCGCACCGTCGCGCAGTCGATCGTCGACGCCGCCGCGGCGGTCAACCGCACCGTGTCCGCGCGACCCGGCCCGGTGGGTGTCGTGGTCGGGGCCACGCTGGCCGAACCGCCCGACGTCAGCGCGCTCGCCGGACCGGTTCTGGTCCCGGGTGTCGGCGCCCAGGGCGGGCGTCCAGAGGCGTTGAGCGGGCTCGGAGGGGCCCAGTCGGGCCAGTTACTGCCCGCGGTGTCCCGCGAGGTGCTGCGCGCGGGTCCGGACGTGGGCGCGGTGCGCTCAGCCGCGGGCAAAATGCGCGACGCGGTCGCCTATCTGGCCTGACACACCCGCAGACGGTGTAACACCGGCAACGTCAGTCTCAGCTGTCACAGCAGTCACAAACTGGCTGGTCGCGACACGCCCGAAAGCTGATGACCAGCGAAAATTTTCTTTTTCCGCGCCGCCAACTCGCGCAAGTGTGGCGCAGGTCACGCGCTGAGCGCTCGATCAGCGCTCCGCGCGATGCGAATTGCCTTGATATGCAGGCGGTTCCGGCGGCGGAATGCGAGATTTCGCCGCTCCTGGCCGCGAAACGCCGTCGGCGCGGGCTCGGGGCGACCGCCCGACACGCTGGGCTTTTGACGCCGTAACCAGGGGGTGGGGTTCGCTTTCGTCAGCCTGCGTGGGTACGGTCGTCGTCGCTGGCTGTTTGCGGGTTTTCCCGATCAGCCGAGGCATGGAAATTGATGGTGATGAGACGGAGGAACCCGTGGCCCTTCCCCAGTTGACCGACGAACAGCGCGCGGCCGCGTTGGAGAAGGCTGCCGCCGCACGTCGAGCCCGAGCCGAATTGAAGGATCGGCTCAAGCGCGGCGGCACCAACCTCAAGCAGGTGCTCAAGGACGCCGAGACCGACGAGGTCTTGGGCAAGATGAAGGTTTCGGCGCTGCTGGAGGCGTTGCCCAAGGTCGGCAAGGTCAAGGCGCAGGAGATCATGACCGAACTCGAGATCGCCCCGACCCGCCGCCTGCGTGGCCTCGGCGATCGTCAGCGCAAGGCGCTGCTGGAAAAGTTCGACCAGTCCTAGGCGCATAAGTTGAGCGCCGGCCGAGGGGCCGGCCGGGTAGTCGTGCTGTCCGGCCCCTCTGCCGTCGGGAAGTCGACCGTCGTTCGCTGTCTGCGCGAACGCGTTCCCGACCTGCACTTCAGCGTGTCCGTCACCACCAGAGCCCCGCGCCCGGGGGAAGTCGACGGCGTTGATTACTCCTTCGTATCGCCTGGCCAATTCGATGACCTGATCGCCGACGGCGCCCTGCTCGAATGGGCGGAGATCCACGGCGGGCTGCACCGCTCCGGTACACCCGCCCGGCCCGTCCGCGAGGCGATCGCCGCGGACAGGCCCGTACTGATCGAGGTGGATCTCGCGGGCGCGCGGGCCGTCAAGACCGCGATGCCCGAGGCCCTTACCGTCTTCCTGGCCCCGCCAAGCTGGGAGGAGCTCAAGAACCGGCTCACCGGACGCGGCACCGAGACCGCCGAGGCGATCGAGCGCCGGCTGGCCACCGCCCGAGCCGAACTCGCCGCGCAGGACGACTTCGACACCGTGGTCGTGAACAGTCAATTGGAGTCTGCCTGCGCCGAATTGGTATCCTTGCTGGTGGGCCACCGATAAGTACGCGCCGGAGACGGCGCCGCAGGCCCGACAGCTATCTCGCATTCAGCTAAAACCGCCAGGAGAATTTTTCGTGAGCACCCCGCACGCCGACACGCAGCTGGCCGCTGTGGACGACTTCGACACGTCCGCCGCCAGTGCCTACGACACGCCGTTGGGCATCACCAACCCGCCCATCGACGAGCTGCTGGATCGCGCGTCGAGCAAGTATGCGCTGGTGATCTATGCCGCCAAGCGCGCCCGCCAGATCAACGACTACTACAACCAGCTCGGCGACGGCATCCTCGAGTACGTCGGCCCGCTGGTCGAGCCCGGCCTGCAGGAGAAGCCGCTGTCGATCGCGCTGCGCGAGATCCACGCGGATCTGCTCGAGCACACCGAAGGCGAGTAGCAACACCGCAAGGCATAGGGGAGCGGCCGCCATGGAGTCCAAGCGGATCATCGTCGGCGTCGCCGGTGGTATCGCCGCCTACAAGGCGGCCACGGTGGTCAGACAGCTCACCGAGGCCGGACACGACGTGCGCGTCGTCCCCACCGAGTCCGCTCTCCGGTTCGTCGGTGCCGCCACCTTCGAGGCGCTTTCGGGTCATTCCGTACACACCGGCGTCTGGGACGACGTCCACGAGGTACCGCACGTCCGCTTCGGCCAGGAGGCCGACCTGGTCGTCGTCGCGCCCGCCACCGCGGATCTCCTGGCGCGTGCCGTCGCGGGCCGCGCGGACGACCTGCTGACCGCGACGCTGTTGACCGCGCGATGTCCGGTGCTGTTCGCCCCGGCCATGCACACCGAGATGTGGTTCCACCCGGCCACGGTGGAGAACGTCGCCACGTTGCGTCGGCGCGGTGCCATCGTCCTCGAACCCGCGTCGGGCCGGTTGACCGGAGCCGACAGCGGCGCGGGCCGCCTTCCCGAGGCCGAGGAGATCAGCACGCTGGCCCAGCTCCTGCTGACGCGGCCGGACGCGCTGCCCTACGACCTGGCCGGCGTCAAGGTGTTGGTCTCCGCGGGCGGGACGCGCGAGCCGATCGATCCCGTGCGGTTCATCGGCAACCGCAGCTCGGGCAAGCAGGGCTATGCGATGGCCCGAGTGATGGCCCAGCGCGGCGCCGACGTCACGCTGATCGCCGGCAACACCGCCGGGCTGATCGACCCGGCCGGCGTCGACGTCGTGCACATCGGCTCGGCCGCCCAGCTCAAGGACGCCGTGTCCAAGCACGCGCCGGACGCGCACGTACTGGTGATGGCGGCCGCGGTCGCCGACTTCCGGCCCACGCAGATGCAGGCCACCAAGATCAAGAAGTCCGCCGATCCGGATGCCGCCGCGCCGGTCATCGAACTGACCCGCACCGAAGACGTGCTGGCGGGCGCCGTGCGGGCTCGTGCCGACGGACAGCTGCCCAATATGCGGGCCATCGTGGGGTTCGCTGCAGAGACCGGCGACGCCAACGGCGATGTGCTCCACCACGCTCGCGCGAAGCTGCAGCGCAAGGGATGCGATTTGCTCGTGGTCAATGCGGTGGGTGAGAATCGGGCGTTCGAAGTGGACAACAACGACGGGTGGCTGCTGGCGGCCGACGGCACGGAGTCCGCACTGGAACACGGTTCGAAAACGCTGATGGCCAGCCGTATCGTGGACGCGATCGTGGCCTTCCTGCACAGCGGCAGCGGGTAGCGCGGATCACGCATCCGGCTGCGTGAAATGCTTGCGCGCAAGGCAAGCACAGGCTTGGGTGCAACAGGGCACACCTATAACTTGATGTACTAACTATCTCGACATGAGAGCGGAAGGATCCACACCGTGAGTCAAGCTCGGCTGTTCACCAGTGAGTCGGTAACCGAGGGCCATCCCGACAAGATCTGCGACGCGATCAGCGACTCGGTGCTCGACGCTTTGCTCGCGGGTGATCCCAAGTCGCGGGTCGCCGTGGAGACACTAGTCACCACGGGGCAGGTGCATGTCGTCGGTGAGGTGACGACGGCGGCCAAGGAGGCTTTCGCCGACATCGCCACCACGGTGCGCGAACGCATCCTCGAGATCGGCTACGACTCGTCGGAGAAGGGCTTCGACGGTGAGACCTGCGGCGTCAACATCGGCATCGGCCGGCAGTCGCCGGACATTGCCCAGGGCGTCGACACCGCGCACGAGACCCGCGTCGAGGGCGCCGGCGACCCGCTGGACCTGCAGGGCGCGGGCGACCAGGGCCTGATGTTCGGCTATGCGATCAAGGACACGCCTGAGCTGATGCCGCTGCCGATCGCGCTCGCGCACCGGCTGTCACGCCGACTGACCGAGGTCCGCAAGAGTGGCGTGCTCGACTACCTGCGCCCCGACGGCAAGACCCAGGTCACGGTGCAGTACGACGGCACCACCCCGGTGCGCCTCGACACGGTCGTGCTGTCGACGCAGCACGCGGCGGGCATCGACCTCGAGGGGACGCTGACGCCGGACATCCGCGAGAAGGTCGTCAACACCGTGCTGGCCGACCTGAACCACGACTCGATGGACACCTCCGACTTCCGCCTGCTGGTGAACCCGACGGGCAAGTTCGTGCTCGGCGGCCCCATGGGTGACGCGGGGCTGACGGGTCGAAAGATCATCGTGGACACCTACGGCGGCTGGGCCCGTCACGGCGGCGGTGCGTTCTCGGGCAAGGATCCGTCCAAGGTGGACCGCTCGGCGGCCTACGCGATGCGCTGGGTGGCGAAGAACGTCGTCGCAGCGGGTCTGGCCGAGCGTGTCGAGGTCCAGGTGGCCTACGCGATCGGCAAGGCCGCGCCGGTCGGTCTGTTCGTCGAGACGTTCGGCAGCGAGTCGGTCGATCCGGGCCGCATCGAGAAGGCGATCACCTCGGTGTTCGACCTGCGCCCCGGCGCGATCGTGCGCGACCTCGACCTGCTGCGCCCGATTTACGCGCAGACCGCCGCGTACGGCCACTTCGGCCGCACCGACGTCGAGCTGCCCTGGGAGCAGCTGAACAAGGTCGACGAGCTCAAGGCTTCCGTCTAGGACTCTGTCCGCGAAACCGACGAAATGGTCGCCGTCAGCGACGGATAGCCGCCATTTCGTCGGTCTCGGCGCCCACGCCACTCAGGGGCTGAACGCGTAATCCCGTAGCGGGAAGCGGCGGCTGCGCCAGTACGCCTCCAGCGTCGTGGTCGGACGCAGCGGGGCGTCGCCGTTCTTGTCGAAGTAGTAGCTGTTGGCCCGCTGGCAGCTCTCCTGCCAGAAGATCTGGCGGTGGCGCTTGCGCATCATCTCGTCGAAGTAGCGGTCGTTGGCTTCCTGCGTCACCTCCACGCGGCGGGCCCCCTTGCGCCGGGCGTGCTTGAGGCAGCGGACGATGTGATGCGTCTGCGTCTCGATGAGCGCGAAGTACGACGATCCGACGTAGCCGTACGGCCCGAACACGGTGAAGAAGTTCGGGAAACCCGGCACGCTCACACCCTCGTAGGCCTGCAGGCGGTTCTCCTCCCAGTGCCGGCTCCACGACCGACCGCGCGAACCGGTGACCGGATAGGTCGGCATGTCGTCGGCGTCCATCACCCTGAAACCGGTGGCGAGGATCAGCACGTCCACATCGCGGGTCGCGCCGTCGGCGGTCGCCACACCCGAACCGGTGATCTTGTCGATCGGCTCGGTCACCAACTCGACGTTGTCCCGGTTGTAGGTCGACAGATACGTGTTGTGGAAGCCGGGCCGCTTACAGCCCACCGCATACTCGGGCGTGAGCTTGTCGCGGACCTCCGGGTCGTGGACCTCTTTGCGCAGATACGCCTCGCCCACCTTCGACATGTTCTTCGCCATCGGGTTGATGGTGAAGTACTGCGCGGGCAGCGTGAAGGTCAGTTCGACATACGCCTGGCTCAGCAGACGCTGCACCACATGGCCGCCGGGCAGCCGCATCATCCGCCGCGCCGTCGACGACAGCGGCACGTCGAACTTCGGGAAACACCAGATCGGTGTGCGCTGAAAGACGGTGAGCTGCTTGACGATCGGTGCGATCTCGGGGATCACCTGTACCGCTGACGCACCGGTGCCGATGACCGCGACGCGCTTGCCCGCGAGGTCCTGCGAGTGGTCCCAGCGCGCGGTGTGCATGGTCACGCCGGCGAACGAGTCGACCCCGTCGATATCGGGCAGTTTCGGTGTGATGAGCACCCCGCACGCATTGATCAGGAAACGCGCCGTGACGACGTCGCCGGAGTCGAGTTCGATTCGCCACAGGCTCTCGTCGTCGTCGAAGACCGCGCCGAGCACCTTGGTGTTGAACCGGATCTTGGGCCGCAGGCCGTACTTGTCGACGCAATGCTCGGCGTACGCGCGCAGTTCGTGCCCCGGTGCGTAGGTGCGGGTCCACTCCGGGCTCTGCTCGAAGGAGAACTGGTAGGAGAACGACGGAATATCAACGGCGATACCGGGATACGTGTTCCAGTACCACGTCCCGCCGGGGCCCTCGCCGGCTTCGATGATCAGATAGTCGCCGAGACCGGCCTTGTCGAGGCTGATCCCGGCGCCGATACCGGAGAATCCGGCACCGACGATGATGGTGTCGTGATCGGGCACTGTCATAGGGCCTCCCGTGTCGCTCACATCTCGCTCACGGTACCCCGTGGTTCAGCCGTTGCGATACCGATGCAACGCGGTGCGCAATGCCTTCAATCCCCGTTCGGTGGCCTCGGTCGCGGCGGGCACCACCCCGGCGTAACCGAGGTAGCCGTGCACGAGGGATTCGGCGTTGTGCAGTTCGACGCGAACACCTGCGGCGGAGAGCAACTCCGCATAGCGGGCGCCGTCGTCGCGCAACGGGTCATGCCCCGCGACGGCGATGTAGGCCGGCGGCAGACCGGTCAGATCCTTCGCGCGCGCGGGCGCCAGCGTCGCAGGCATGTCGGACAGATCCATGTTGCCGACGTACCACCGCGAAAAGCCCCCCACCGCATCGAAATTCAGGATCGGCGCGTCGGCGTTCTCGGCGAACGACGGCAACGAGGTGTCCCACGTCGTCGCCGGATACCACAGCAGCTGGAAGCAAATCTGCGGCCCGCCGGCATCGCGCGCCAACTGCGCCACCACCGCGGCCAGATTGCCGCCCGCCGAATCGCCGGCGACCGCAAGCCGGGACGCGTCGACCTCCAGTTCGTCCGCGCTCGCGGCGGCCCACTGTGTCACCGCCCACACATCGTCGACCGCGGCGGGGTAGGGGTGCTCGGGTGCCAACCGGTAGTCGACGGAGATCACCACGGCCTCGGCCTCGGCCGCGTGTCGACGCGCGGTGCCGTCGTAGCTGTCGAGGTCGCCGACCGACCAGCCGCCGCCGTGGAAGAACACCACCACGGGGAGCGGCGCATCGGTTTCGGTCGGCGGCCGATAAACCCGGACCGGGATCGGGCCGCCCGGCCCGTCGACCGTGCGGTCCTGGGCGCGCACCTCGGGCAGGATCTCGACCCGCGGCAGCGCGTTGAACCGTTCACGCGCGGCCTGCGCGCCGCCTTCGGTTGTCAACTGGAACGGAACCGCCTGCAGTACCTTCAGCAGAATGGCGTCTATGGGTTCCGGGCTGGCCGGCCCTACCTCGGGGACTGACATGGGGACACCGTACGTTCACCGGCGTACCCGGCTTCTGTGGGTGGCCGCCGCCGTCGTCGCCGCCTGCTACGGGGTGTTCCTGATCGCGACCGCGGTGCGGCTGCCCGCCGGTGCCGAGCTCACCGGTCAGTTCGCGCTGCAGCCCGCGGTCAAGGCCGCCGCGGCGGTGCTGCTCGCCGGGGCCGCGATGACACATCCGATCGCCCGGGAACGACGCTGGTTGGTGGCCGCGCTGTTGTTCTCGGCGGCGGGCGATTTCCTGTTGGCGCTGCCGTGGTGGGAGCCGTCGTTCGTGCTCGGGTTGTCCGCGTTTCTGGTCGCCCATCTGTGCTTCCTGGGCGCACTGTGGCCGTTGGTCACCCGCTCCGGTCCCAGGCTGACCGCCGCCGCGGTGACGGTTGCGGCCTGCCTGGCCCTGCTGGTGTGGTTCTGGCCGCGGCTGATCGCCGAGGGCATGGCCGTTCCGGTGACGCTGTACATCGCGGTGCTCGGGGCGATGGTGTGCGCCGCGCTGATGGCGCGGCTGCCCACGCCGTGGACCGCACTGGGCGCGGTGTGTTTCGCGGTGTCGGACGCGATGATCGGGATCGGCAAGTTCGTGTTGGTTTCCGAGGCTCTGGCGGTGCCGATCTGGTGGGTGTATGCGGCCTCGCTGGTGCTCATCACAGCCGGGTTCTTCTTCGGCCGGACGTCGGTGCCGTCTGCTATCAATCCTGCGTGACGGGGTCCGACAGCCCGGCCCGCCCGGGCGCCACGAGACAGCCTGCCGAGCATGAGCCGGTCGCGCGGGTGCTGCCGATGCTGACCGTCCCGCACCTCGACCGCGAGTTCGACTACCTGGTCGCGGCCGAGCAGTCCGACGACGCACAACCCGGCGTCCGCGTCCGGGTGCGTTTCCACGGCCGCCTGGTCGACGCGTTCATCCTCGAGAGGCGGTCCG
Organism: Mycolicibacterium novocastrense; assembly: GCF_001570485.1. GTDB lineage: Bacteria > Actinomycetota > Actinomycetes > Mycobacteriales > Mycobacteriaceae > Mycobacterium > Mycobacterium novocastrense. The sequence continues at coordinate 144,923 of NZ_BCTA01000036.1, read as the reverse complement.
ACACCGACCATGTCGGCAAGCTCGGCTGGCTCGATCGGGTGGTCTCGCCCGAGCCGGTGCTGACGCCCGAGATCCGTCGACTCGCCGACGCCGTGGCGGCCCGCTACGCCGGCACCCGCGCCGACGTTCTGCGGCTGGCCATCCCGCCGCGGCACGCCCGGGTCGAGAAACAGGAGCCACCGCAGACCGTGCCGGTCGACCCGCGACCCGTCCCAACCGATCCCTGGAACGCCTACGGCAGAGGCGAGCAGTTCCTCGCGGCGGTGGCGGGCGGACGGGCCGCCCGCGCGGTATGGCAGGCGTTGCCCGGGGAAGCCTGGCCCGATCGGCTGGCCGAGGCCGCGGCGGCGATGGTGAACTCGGGCCGCGGAGTGCTGGTGATCGTGCCGGATCAGCGCGACATCGACGCGGTGCACGCCGGCGCGCTCGGCCTCCTCGACGAGGCCCTGGTGGTGGCGTTGTCGGCGGGACTCGGTCCCGCGCAACGTTATCGGCGCTGGTTGTCGGTGCTCCGCGGCAGCGCTCGGCTCGTCATCGGCACCCGCAGCGCGGTGTTCGCACCGGTCGCCGACCTCGGTCTGGTGATGGTGTGGGACGACGGCGACGACACGCTCGCCGAACCCCGTGCGCCGTATCCGCATGCGCGGGAGGTGGCGATGTTGCGGGCACATCAGCTGCGCTGCGCCGCACTGATCGGCGGGTTCGCCCGAACCGCGGAGGCTCAGGCGCTGGTGCGCAGCGGCTGGGCGCACGACCTGGTCGCGCTGCGGCCGGTGGTGCGGGCGGCCTCACCGCGCGTCATCGCCCTCGACGACAGCGGATTCGAACAGGAACGCGACCCGGCCGCCCGGTCGGCCCGGCTTCCGTCGATGGCGCTTCAGGCCGCGCGTAAGGCGCTGGAGTCCGGCGCGCCCGTGCTGGTGCAGGTGCCTCGCCGTGGATACGTACCTGCGCTCGCGTGCGCGCGCTGCCGCAGCATCGCCCGGTGCCGAAACTGCACCGGGCCCTTGTCGCTGCCTGACCGCGATGCCGTCGGCGCGGTGTGCCGGTGGTGCGGACGCGCCCACCCGTCGTTGCGCTGCGTACGGTGCGGTTCGGATGCGGTGCGCGCGGTCGTCGTCGGGGCCCGACGCACCGCCGAGGAGCTCGGCAGGGCGTTCCCGGGCGCGACGGTCATCACCTCCGGCGGCGACGCGATGGTGGCAGAGGTCCCGCAGCGGCCCGCCGTCGTCGTCGCCACCCCCGGCGCCGAACCAAGGGCCGTGGGCGGCTACGGCGCCGCGCTGCTGCTCGACAGCTGGGCGCTGCTCGGCCGCCAGGACCTGCGGGCGGCCGAGGACACCTTGCGTCGGTGGATGGCCGCGGGCGCGCTGGTCCGCAACCGCGGCGATGGCGGCGTGATCGCAGTGGTGGCCGAGTCCGCGATACCCACCGTGCAGGCGCTGATCCGTTGGGACCCCGTCGGCCACGCCGACGCCGAGCTGAACGCACGCGCCGAAGTCGGCCTGCCGCCCGCTGTGCACATGGCCGCGGTCGACGGGCCGCCCGAGGCGGTGCACGCCTTGCTCGACACCGCCGATACGCCCGAGGGCACCGAACAACTCGGCCCGGTCGATCTGCCGGTCGGCGCGCGCCGCCCGCCAGGACTGGGCCCCGACACGACCGTGATCCGGATGCTGCTGCGGGTTCCCCGCAACACCGGACTGGCCCTTTCCTCGGCCCTGCGCCGGGCCACCGCCGTGCTCAGCGCTCGTCACGACCAACAGCCGGTTCGCGTCCAAATCGACCCTTTGCACATAGGGTGAACCGGAAACCTGGCGTCGCAGGCAACAGGAGGTCCGCATGCGCCGGCTGTTCGCGTGGTCGATCACGTTGCTGGTGCTGGCATTTGCGGTGCTCTGGCCCGTGGTGTTCAGCGGTGGTGGTTCAGAGGCCGCGCCCGCCGACGACCCCGTCGTCATCACCGACTACGACGTGAACCTCGTCGTCGACGAGGACGGGCGACTCGAGGCCGTGGAGACCATCACGGCCGATTTTCCCACCAGCAGGCATGGCATCTTCCGGTACTGGGACGTGACCAACCCCAACAGTCCTCACGTACGTCAAGTGCCTCAGATCGAGTCGATCCTTCTCGACGGCGACCCGGCACCCTACGAGATGCTGTGGGAAGACGCGGAACGCTTCCGGGTGGCCAAGATCGGCGATCCCGACAGCTATCTGAGCTACGGCGAGCACGTCTACGAGATCCGCTACTCCATCGACGGTGTCCTCGATCCCGGAACCACCGGTGCCGACCGCAGATTCGCCACATCGTCGGGCGAACCCGCCGCAACCGGGTCGGTGTTCTTCTGGAACGTGATCGCACCGGCCTGGAACAACCGGATCCAGCGCGCCGACATCTCGGTCCGGCTTCCCGGAGACGTTCCCCGCGTGCAATGTTCGGTCGGGTACGGCGTCGGCGGGCCCTGCCTGGACCTGACGACGACCGGAAACCGGGTGACGTTCTCCGCGCGAAACCTTCCGCCGCGCACACCGGTGACGGTGCGCGCGAGTGTGGACGTCCCGACCCCGCCGCGCACCGAGTTGCCGTGGACCCATGAGTGGGACCGGGTACTGGGACAGTCGCTGGCCGGAGTGCTGTGGGTCGCGGCGCTGACCGTGGCGGCCGGCTTGGCCGGTCTGCTCTGGTACCGCAGCACGGTCGAACCGTCGCCGGGCTTCCCGCTGCAGTACGCGCCGCCGGATGGGCTCGGTCCGGTGCAGACGGAGTACATCCGGACCGAGGCGGTGCCCAAACAGGCCTTGACCGCGACGCTGTTCTACCTCGCCGAGCGGGGGCTGATCGAACTGCGCCAGGTCAGTGAGCAGCATTGGCGGATCCGCGGCATCGCCGAGCACAGCGCGTGGGTCGAGGTGGATCCGGTCAGTGTGACGGTCGGGTCGGTGCTCAAGGTATTGCATCCGGGCGGCGAGTTCGAAGCGAAGAAGACCGTCAAGTCGGGGCAGAAGCTCAACAAAGCCAAGACCGATCTGGGCAAAGCCGTCCAGAACTGGGCCTTCGACAACAAGCTTCTGGTCAAACGGCGCAAGGAACTCTGGCTCCGCACCGCGAACGCGATCGCGTTCGTGCTGATGCTGTGCGCCGTCTTCCGCTGGCTCTTCCCGACGACGATGTGGGCGCTGCCGTTCGCGGCGTTCTTCTTGTTGTCGATCGGTTCCTGGGCCGCGGGCGTGGGCACCAGGCGTACCGAGGCCGGCCGCGAACTCTGGTCGCGTGCAGGGGGTTTCCACCGGATGTTGACCACCGACTCGGCCGAGGCGCGGTTCGACTTCGGGGCGCGCAAAGACCTCTATTCGGCCTATGTCCCGTTCGCGGTCGCCGCCGGCGCCGCGGCCTTGTGGGCCAAGAAGTATGAGACGACGATGGGAACGGCTGCGCCACAGCCGGATTGGTACAACTCGACCACATATGGCGGTTCGGGGTTCATGGGCGGTTCCGGCGGAGCGAGTTTCGACAGCTTCGAATCCGCGTTGTCGTCGTCGATCGGCGCGTACACCGCATCTCAGTCGTCTAGTGGGGGCGGCGGGTCCAGCGGCGGGGGCGGCGGCGGCGGTGGTGGTGGCGGCGGAGGAGGAGGGGGCGGCTCATGGTGACGCTGCTACTGACGATTGCACTGGTGTTGGCGGTGCTGGCGTTCATCGTCTTCGTGGTCGGCTACAACAAGCTGCGATCGGCCGACGTACGCGTCGCCGAGGCGCTCAGCGGTATCGACGTCGAGCTCACGCGCCGCGCATCGCTGATCCCCAGCCTGGTGCACACCGTGCAGACCTTCGCCGCACACGAGAAGGGCATCCTCGACCACGTCACCAACGCACGCGCCGCGTTGACCTCGGCCACCACCGGCACATCGGTGGCACAACGAAGCGCCGCCGAGAAGCAGCTCGACACCGCGCTGGCCCCGCTGTTGGCGCTCGGCCAGAACTACCCGCAGCTGAACTCGTCGAACAACTTCCTCAATCTGCAGGAGAACCTCACCGACAGCGAGAACAAGCTCGCGTTCGCGCGCCAGTACTACAACGACTCCGTCGCGACCCTGAACCGGTTGATCACCACCATCCCTTGGATGTTCGTCGCACCGATGACCGGAGTGTCCGAACGCGAGTACTACCAGACCCCGCGCTGAGCACCCGGACGCCGTCACCGCCGCCGTCTCTAGACTGACGCGGTGCGCATCGTCTTCGCCGGCACCCCGGAACCCGCCCTGCCGTCGCTGCGCCGTCTCATCGAATCACCACGCCACGACGTCGTCGCCGTGCTGACCCGCCCCGATGCGGCATCGGGGCGGCGCGGCAAGCCCTCACCGTCGCCGGTAGCGCGGTTGGCGCTCGAACACGACATCCCGGTGCTGCGGCCGTCGAAGCCGAACTCCGAGGAGTTCATCGCCGAACTGACGGAGCTGGCACCGCAATGCTGCGCGGTGGTCGCCTACGGCGCGCTGCTCAGCGAGCGACTGCTCGCCGTACCCGAACACGGCTGGGTGAACCTGCACTTCTCGGTGCTGCCCGCCTGGCGCGGAGCCGCACCGGTACAGGCGGCGATCGCCGCGGGCGACACCGTGACCGGCGCGACGACCTTCCTCATCGAACCCGCCCTGGACTCCGGTCCCGTCTACGGCGTCGTCACCGAAACCATCCGGCCAACGGATACGGCCGGTGATCTCCTTGAGCGACTGTCCATTTCGGGTGCCGAGCTGCTCGAGCGCACGCTCGACGGGATCGCCGACGGCACGTTGACGGCGGTACCGCAGCCATCGGAGGGAGTGACGATCGCTCCCAAGATCACCGTCGACGAGGCTCGCGTGCGCTGGGATCTGCCCGCCCATGTCGTCGAACGGCGGATCCGCGCCGTCACACCGAATCCCGGCGCCTGGACGATGATCGGCGACCTTCGCGTCAAAGTCGGTCCCGTCACCGTCGACGGGGCGTCAGAAGCCCTGGCGCCCGGCGCGATCCGCGTCAGCCGCGACGGCGTGCGCATCGGCACCGCCTCGGACCCGGTGCTGCTCGGGCTGATCCAGCCACCGGGCAAGAAGCTCATGAACGCGGCCGACTGGGCCCGCGGCGCCCGCCTCGACGACTCGGCACGAGCCGAATGACCAAGCCCCGCAGGAACCGTCCGCAACGACGCAAGCCCCTGGACCCGGCTCGTCGCGTCGCATTCGACGTGTTGCGCGCCGTCTCGGAAAAGGACGCCTACGCCAACCTCGCCCTGCCGGCGTTATTGCGGGAACGCGGCATCAGCGGCCGAGACGCCGCCTTCGCCACCGAACTGGCATACGGCGCCTGCCGTACCAGGGGGCTGTTGGACGCGGTCATCGGTCACGCCGCGGGCCGCCCCACCGAAAAGATCGACCCGGTCCTGCTCGACCTGCTGCGGTTGGGCGCCTATCAGCTGCTGCGCACCCGGGTGGAACAACACGCCGCGGTGTCCACCACCGTCGAGCAGGCAGGTATCGAGTTCGATTCGGCTCGTGCGGGTTTCGTCAACGGAGTGCTGCGCACGATCGCCTCCCGCGACGAGCAGTCCTGGGTCGCGGAACTGGCCCCCGACGCGGTGACCGACCCCGTCGGTCATTCGGCGTTCGTGCACGCGCACCCGCGGTGGATCGCGCAGTCCTTCGCCGATGCGCTGGGCGCCGACGCCGGTGAGCTCGACGCGTTGCTCGCCAGCGACGACGCCCGGCCCGCCGTGCACCTGGCCGTCCGCCCCGGCGCGTTGACCGCGCAGGAGCTGGCCGAGCAGGCCGACGGCACGGTGGGACGGTATTCGCCGTACGCGGTGTACCTCACCGGCGGTGACCCCGGCCGGTTGCAAGCGGTGCGCGACGGCGCCGCGCTGGTGCAGGACGAGGGCAGCCAACTCGTCGCGCGGGCGCTGACCCTGGCCGGGATCGACGGCACCGACGGCGGACGTTGGCTGGACCTGTGCTCGGGCCCCGGCGGGAAGACCGCCATGTTGGCCGCGCTGGCCCCCGACGGCGCCCGCGTCACCGCGGTGGAGCCCGCACCCGCGCGCGCCGATCTCGTCGAACAGAACACCCGCGGCCTGCACGTGGATGTGCTGCGCGTCGACGGACGTGACCCCGGTGTGGAACCCGGCTTCGATCGGGTGCTCGTCGACGCCCCCTGCACCGGCCTGGGCGCGCTGCGGCGCCGGCCCGAGGCACGGTGGCGGCGCAGGCCCGCCGATGTGCCGCCGCTGGCGAAACTGCAACGGGAACTTCTGGCGTCGGCGATCCGGCTGACGCGTCCGGGCGGCGTGGTGCTCTACGCCACCTGTTCGCCGCACCTGGCCGAGACCGTGGGCGTCGTTTCCGACGCGTTGCGCCGACACCCCGTGACGGCGCTGGACACCCGGCCGCTGTTCGCGCCCGCGGACAACCTCGGCGGTGGGCCGCACGTGCAGTTGTGGCCGCACCGCCACGGCACCGATGCGATGTTCGCCGCGGCGCTCAAAGTAGGGTAGGCCCATGGCAGGACCCCTGATCGCGCCGTCGATCCTGGCCGCCGACTTCGCCAGGCTCGCCGACGAAGCCGAGGCCGTGCGCGGTGCCGACTGGCTGCACGTCGACGTGATGGACAACCACTTCGTCCCGAACCTGACCATCGGTCAGCCGGTTGTCGAGTCGCTGCTGAAGGTGACCGACATCCCGATGGACTGCCACCTGATGATCGAGAACCCCGATCGGTGGGCACCGCCGTACGCCGAAGCGGGCGCCTACAACGTCACGTTCCACGCCGAGGCCACCGACAACCCGGTCGGCGTCGCCCGAGACATCCGGGCCGCGGGCGCCAAGGCGGGGCTCTCGGTCAAGCCCGGCACCCCGCTGGAGCCGTACCTGGAGATCCTGCCGGAGTTCGACACGCTGCTGATCATGTCGGTGGAGCCGGGATTCGGCGGGCAGGAGTTCATCCCCGAAGTGCTGGTGAAGGTCGGTACGGCCCGGCGGCTGGTGGACGCGGGCGAGTTGACGATCGTCGTCGAGATCGACGGCGGCATCAACGCCGACACCATCGAGCAGGCGGCCGAGGCGGGGGTCGACTGCTTCGTCGCGGGTTCGGCGGTGTACAGCGCAGAGGATCCCGCCGCGGCGGTGGAGTCGTTGCGCAGGCAGGCCGCCGCCGCCTCCAAGCATCTGCGGGCATGAACCTCGAAGCCGCGATGCGGCTGGCGGTCCAGCAGGCCGAGAAGGTCAAGGGTACGACCTACCCCAATCCGCCGGTCGGAGCGGTCATTCTGGATCGTGACGGCGAGGTGGCCGGTGTGGGTGCGACCGAACCCCCCGGCGGCCCGCACGCCGAAGTGGTCGCCCTGCGAAGGGCCGGCGAGCGCGCCGCGGGAGGCACCGCCGTCGTGGCGCTCGAGCCCTGCAACCACCACGGCCGCACACCGCCGTGCGTCGATGCACTTGTCGCCGCGGGTGTTTCGGCGGTCGCGTACGCGGTCGCCGACCCGAACCCGATCGCCGCGGGTGGAGCAGCGCGCCTGGCCGAGGAGGGGATGGCCGTGACCGCGGGCGTGCTCGCAGACGCGGTGGCCGGCGGCCCGCTGCGCGAGTGGTTGCACAAACAGCGCACCGGATTACCGCATGTCACATGGAAGTTCGCGACCAGCGTGGACGGTCGCAGCGCGGCGGCGGACGGCAGCAGCCAGTGGATCACCAGCGAAGCCGCCCGTGCCGACGTGCACCGCAGGCGTGCCGTCGCCGACGCGATCGTGGTCGGGACCGGTACCGTCTTCGTCGACGATCCGGCGCTGACGGCGCGACTGCCCGACGGCACGCTCGCCGACCGTCAGCCCCTGCGGGTTGTCGTCGGGGAGCGTGAGATCTCGCACGAGGCAAGGGTTCTCAACGACGACTCACGCACGATGGTGATCCGCACCCGCGATCCCCACGAAGTGGTCAAGGCGCTGTCCGATCGGACCGACGTGCTGCTGGAGGGTGGCCCCACGTTGGCCGGAGCGTTCTTACGCGCCGGCGTCATCAACCGGATCCTGGCCTACGTCGCGCCGATCCTTCTCGGCGGTCCGATCACGGCGGTGGACGACGTCGGTGTGCTGAGCATCGCGCACGCCCAGCGGTGGCGCTTCGACAGGATCGAGCCCATCGGCCCCGACGTGCTGCTGAGCCTCATTCCGGGGTAGCCGGATCCTCGCCGCTCAGCGGGCTCTCGTCTGATTCGCCGCTCGGCGGGCTCTCGTCTGATTCGCCGCTCAGCGGGCCCTCGTCTGATTCGCCGCTCAGCGGGCCCTCGTCTGATTCGCCGCTCAGCGGGCGGTGCTCGATCAGGTCGCGCACTCCCGCCATCCCCAGCCGCTCCCGAAATGCCTGGACCGTGTACCCCACGACGGTCGCATCGGTGCGCGCCTTGGCCGTCGCCGACCGGGGCAGGTGGAACAGCGGTCCGATCTCACCGAAGTAGTCGCCCTCAACCGCCAGCTTCAGCAATTCCTCACCGCCACCGGACAGTTCGCGCATGATCTCGATCTCGCCCCGGTCCACGATGTAGATCAGGTCGCCCATGGTGCCCTGCTCGAACAACACCTCACCGGCTTCCAGTTCCACGGTCTCCGGCGGGCGGTCGGCGGAGGCGAAGTTCGGCACCATCTCGACCACCCGATCCGCCAGCGGCAGGATTCGGCTGTCATGTGTCGCGACCACCACCATCCTGGTGCCGGAGGCCAGCTCGCGGATCAGCTTCAGCACCTCTTCGACCTGGATGAAATCCAGATGCGCTGTGGGCTCGTCGGCCAGAATCAGCGGTGGATCGAGCGCGATCGCCCGGGCCACCGCCACGCGCTGCTGCTGCCCGCCGCTGAGGTCACCTGGCCGGTGGTCGAGACGGTCCTGCAGACCTACCCGCCCCAGCAGCTGTTCGGCCCGCTTCCGGGAAGCCCGGCGCGACATGCCGTTTGCGCGCAGCGGCACCATCACGTTCTCGACCGCGGTGAGGCTGGGCACCAGATTGAAGGCCTGGAACACAAATCCCACCGTCTCGCGGCGGTATTTCGCGAGCTCATTTTCGCCGAGCGCGGTCACCTCGACATCGCCGAATTTGATGGTGCCAGAGGTGGGTTGCAGGATCCCGCCGAGGCACGACAACAGCGTTGTCTTCCCGCATCCGCTGGGGCCCATCAAAATCACCAGCGAGCCTGCGGCGACGTCGAGATTCAAGCCGTCGATCGGGCGCACGGTGTGCCCGCCGCTGGTGTATTCGACGACGAGATTCTGGATCGACAGATCGCCCATCGGCTCAGGGCCCCCCGAACGCCAGCGCGGGATCGACTGACACCGCGCGACGTAACCCCGCCGCGCTGGCGATCAGCCCGATCACCACCGCGACCACCGGTAGCGCGACGAAGGCTTCTGTGGGCACGATCACCTGCATCGGGAACAGCGGTCCGAGCAACAGCGACAGTCCGGCGCCGACCAACGCGGCCAACAGCGCCACGATCACCGCCTGCAGCGCGAGCCCGGCCATCACCGAACGGGTAGGCACCCCAATCGCCTTGAACACCGCGAAGTCTCGCAGCCGTTCCAGCGCAGACAGGTAGACCACCGAACCCACGATCAGCGCCGCGACGATCCACAGCAGGACCGCGACGATGGTGATCGAGTTGACGGCCACCTTCAACGGGCGCAGCAGGTCCTCGATCGCTCCGTCGCGGTCGACCGTTCGATAGCCGTTCGGCACCTGCTCGAGCGAACCGCGAACGCCGATGGAGGCGACCAGTCGTTCCCCGCCGTACACCAACTGCTGGGCGCCCTCTGTGGTGAGAAACACATTGGGCAGGTTGGCCAATGCGGTCGAGTTCTCCACCAAGCCGACGATACGCAGCCTCTGCGAAGCGATCTCGACCTCGTCACCGACCCCGCGACCCAACGTCGTCGACACCGCGACCTCGTCGGGTTCCGTGGGGGCGCGCCCTTCGACGACCTCCGGCATCCCCGGTCCGCGTTCGGGCGCACCGAAGATGTCGACATTGCGCGTATCCCCGTCCAAAGTCGCGGTGCCGCCGGCGTAGGCGAGGGGAGCGGCGGCGTCGACGCCCGGAGCCGCGGCGATACGACGCAATTCCACGGGCGCGAACGGAGTGGCGCCCACGAACGGGCCCGATGCGCCCGCCTTCACGACGAACTGGTCGACGCCCAGACTGTCGACGGTGCGCCTGGCCTCGGTCTGGAAACCGTTGGCCAAACCCGTGAGAACCAGCGTCATTCCGAAGATGATCGCCGTGGACAGCACTGCGATGACGAAACGCCGTCTTCGCCACTGCATGTCGCGCAGCGCGGCGATGAGCATGTCGGCGACGTTACCCCGGCTACCGCCGTCGGCGTAGCGGGTTTCGGCTACTTCGCGAAAGCGCTGACCAACGTGTTGCAGAAGGCGGGCAGGTCATCAGGCTTGCGGCTGGACACCAAAGTGTTTGGCCCACGCGAGCATTCGACGACCTCGTCATCCACCCAATTGGCTCCCGCGTTGACCAGGTCGGTCTTCACGCTCGGCCACGACGTCAGGGTGCGGCCCCGCACCACGTCCGCCTCGATGAGCGTCCACGGCCCGTGACAGATCACCGCGACCGGTTTACCCGCATCGAAGAAGCTCTTTGCGAACGCGACCGCGTCGGCGTTCATGCGCAGGTTGTCGGGGTTGGCGACGCCGCCGGGCAGTACCAACGCCGCATAGTCGGACGCTGACACCGAGTCGGCGGCCTTCTCGGCCTCGAAGGTGTCGGCGGGGGTCAGGTGGTTGAACGCCTGGATCTTGCCAACCTCCGTCGACACCAGCTCCGGGGTGCCCCCGGCCTGCTCGACGGCCTTCCACGGCTCGGTCAGCTCGACCTGCTCGACACCTTCGGGAGCGACCAAAAACGCAATCTTCTTGCCATTCAGTGAACTTGCCATGAGATTTCTCCGTTGAGGTTAGGTGTGATGCCCCGCATACCCCGCGCGTCGAGGAGTCAATCAGCGCGCTCACGTCGGTACACTCGTACCAGAGTGGGCCACGTGTGGCCCTCCGTAATCGCGCTTTCACCGACGATTTGCGCGCTGGTGAGCACGAACAAAGGACGACGACCATGACTGCACTGCAGGATTGGCTCAGCTATCGCCCGATGCATCCCCGCACCCTCAAGGCGTTGATCTGCGATACCTTCCGGGCTCAGCCCGCCGAGGCCGTCGAAGACGCGGTCAAGCCGGCCGAGCCGACCCTGCTGCGCCCCGGCCTCGAGCGCTGCTAGGCGCCGTCTACAACTTCCGCCGGTTCGTCGGCGTGCTCCTGCTTGCCGCCGATCAGCAGGCCCAGGAGTGCGCCGACCACGCAGACCACGACCGTGACCAGGAAGATATCGCCGTACTGCAGCACGTAGGCCTCGCGGTAGCGGGCCCCTTCGGCCGCCAGGCGTTCGGCCAGCGTGTTGGCCGGCGGGAACGGAAGGGTCTGAAGGTGCTGGTTGAGCCGGTAAAGACCCCAGGCGGTCAATCCTGCCAGACCGATGAGCATGCCGACCATGCGCGCAACCACCACTGCCGCAGAGGCGATCCCGTGCTGGGCGGCGGGCACCACGCGGAGTGCCGCCGAGGTAAGCGGTCCGATCACCAGGCCGAGACCCAAGCCGGCGATCGCCAGATCGGTGTCGAGCACGGGCAGTCTCACGAAGCCGAGGTCGTGGTGGGTGGTCAGTACATCGGCCCCCCAATTCGACACCAGCCAATATCCCCCCGCCGCAATCATGAGACCCACGAATGCGACCACTCGGTCACCGATCCTGGTCGCGAGCCACCCGCCGATCACTGCACCGATCGGCAGCGCGATCAAGAACCGCAGCAGCAGAAGGACGGCATCGGTCTGGTTCTTGCCGAGTACACCTTGGCCGAATAGTTCGATGTTGACGAGCGTGACCATCAACGCCGCGCCTGCGCACAGGGACGCGCCCAGCGCCGCCAAGAATGGTCGGAAGTGCACACCGGCGGGTTCGATCAGGCGTGTGCGGGCGAACCGCTCCCAGACGAAGAACAAAATCAATGCCACCGCCGCGCCCAAAAGCACTGGCAGTCCGTAGCTCGGCAGGATCTTCCGGCCGTCGGGCGCGGGGTTGTACAGCCCGATCACCGTCAGGCCCAGCGCGACGGCCAGCAGCACGCCGCCGACGACATCCACCCGTTCAGGATTCTCGGGTTTGAGCTGGGAGGGCAGGCTGAAGTGGATCAGCACCATCGCCACGGCGGCGAGGGGCAGGTTGATCCAGAAGACGTCGCGCCAAGTGTTGAGGACTGCGACGACGGCGATGCCGTAGAGCGGGCCTAGCACGCTGCCCAATTCCTGCGCGGCGCCGATACCGCCCAGGACCGACGCGCGGTTGCGGCTGGCCCACAGGTCTGCCGCCAACGCCAGCGTGACGGGCAAGAGCGCACCGCTGGCGACACCTTGGATCGTGCGGCCGATCACCATCGGAAGCAGGTCATTCGACATCGCGGTGACGACGGATCCGACCGCGAAACCGGCCAGGCTCACCTGAAGGATGAACTTGCGACCGAACCGGTCCGAGGCCCGGCCCAGCAGCGGCATCGCCGCGATGTAACCCAGCAGGTAGCAGGTGATGATCGGCGTCACCCTCTGCAGCTGATTGATCGGTATGCCGACGTCGACGATGATGTCGGTGATGATCGCGACGACGACATAAGTGTCGAGTGCGCCGAGCAGCACCGCGAGACTGCCCGCGCTGATCGCGATCCGGCGATTCGACCGTGTGGTTACGGCGCGGGTGTTCGTGGCTGGCGTTGAAACCGACATCAGGCTGCCGGGGGCTTGGTGACCGTCACCGGCTTACCCCACTCCGACATTGCCATGGTGACGCTGCTGTCCGAGTCGGGCTGCAACTTGACCTGGGCCAACTCGTGGTCGCCACCCTCGGCGATCCAGGCCGTACCGGGCACCGGACCGGTCACGCCGAGCTGCGGCGCGATCTTGTTCACTGCATCGGCACTGACGGTCCCGGTCACTCGGACCGTCTCCACGCCGTTGACCGTTTCACGGCCCTCGGCCTTCGGGTCGGAGAAGTTGTCCAGTACGTTGCCCAACCCCGTTTCGGGGTCGAGAATGAGCGAGGCGTCGTAGATATCGACGGCGGGACCGAAGTTCGACAACGTGCCACCCGGGGTCAACGTGGCGTAGAGGTCACCGTCGACGACGACGAACTCCACGCCCTCGAGACGCTGGCCGCCCATCAGGAGGTTGACCTTGCCATGGGCCGTGAACGTGGGCGCATTGCTCAGGTCACCCTCCAGCAACTCGATGGGGAGCTTCTCGATCGTGCCCTCCACCGTGAGCTTCATATGGGCGCTGGTCTGCTTCTTGGTGGTCTCGCTCGACTGCTGGAGCAGGGTCGCCCCGTCGGGGAGGTCCTTCGTCGATTCCTCCGATGTAGAGGAGCAACCCGCCAGCAGGGCGATGGCGGCAACGAGGGCGGCGAGGATCGTCAGGAGGCGCGTGGGCATGACTGCATCGTAAAGGGTCCGGACGCGCGGACTCGGCGCACGGGGCGCTGCCAGGGCGAACGGGGCAACGTCGAAGGAGGCGGTGCTCTCGATAGTCTGGCGAGGTGTTCACCGGAATCGTCGAAGAGATCGGCGAGGTCGTCGGCAAGGAAGATCTCGGCGATTTCGCCCGGCTCGCCATCCGCGGGCCGCTCGTCACCTCGGACGCCCGCCACGGTGACTCGATCGCGGTGAACGGCGTCTGCCTGACCGTCGTCGAGGTGAGGCCGGATTCAACGTTCACCACCGACGTGATCGGGGAGACGTTGAACCGGTCGAGCCTGGGCCGTCTCGGGGTGGGCAGCGGGGTCAACCTCGAGCGTGCGGCGGCGGTGAACAGCCGCCTCGGCGGGCACATCGTGCAGGGCCACGTTGACGGCACGGGGCACGTGATCGCGCGCACACCGTCGGAGCGCTGGGTCGTGGTGCGCATCGCGCTTCCGACCGCGTTGTCGCGTTATGTCGTGGAGAAGGGCTCCATCACCGTCGACGGCGTCTCCCTGACGGTGTCCGGGCTCGGCCACGACTGGTTCGAGGTGTCGTTGATCCCGACGACGCTCGATCTCACGATTCTCGGCCGCGCAGAGGTCGGCACGCTGGTCAACCTCGAGGTGGACGTGATCGCCAAGTACGTCGAGCGACTGCTGTCTCCCCAAAGCGATTGACCCGCCGCCACTTTCAGGCCGGCGGTCTTACCCGGGGCTAGTAGCCGAGCGGCCCGCGGAACTGCTGGATGACGGTGAAGAAGTCGCTGACCTGGGTGGCGGTCGGAACGAATTCGTTGAAGAACCGGTCGACCGCACCCATCTGGTCGGGCGGGGCCACGTTTCGGGGCACGTACTGCCGCCACATGCCTTCGAGCACTCCCACCGCCGGGATCACGTCGGAAGCACCGGCGGAAGGCCCCGGAGGTGCCGGGTCGAACGGCTCGGCGACCGCGGGAGCGGATCCGAAGAAGAGACCGGAGGCGGCCACAGCGCACACGGCGAACAGCAGCCTCGAGACGGTGAGACGTGACGCGTTCATATGAGTCCCTTTGAGCGTGACCAGGAAACGTAGCGTAGACATCCGGCGACTCGGCCGAGGAACAATCCCGAAAATACACAGAGGTTCCACACGGTGCCGCCGACGCTGAAAGCGGGGGTAAACGTCCAGCTCAGCGGCCTGGCAATAAGTTCTGGACCCCGGTGGTTCATACTGATGTGGTGACGAGGCTTGACACTGTTGAGCGCGCGGTGGCTGATATCGCCGCGGGCAAGGCCGTCGTCGTGATCGACGATGAGGATCGCGAGAACGAGGGCGATCTCATCTTCGCCGCCGAAAAGGCGACTCCGGAGCTCGTCGCGTTCATGGTCCGCTACACCTCGGGCTACCTGTGCGTCCCGCTGGACGGCGCCATCTGCGACAAGCTGGGTCTGCTGCCGATGTACGCGGTGAACCAGGACAAGCACGGCACCGCCTACACCGTCACGGTGGACGCGAAAAACGGTGTGGGAACGGGTATCTCTGCTGCCGACCGGGCGACGACGATGAGGCTGCTGGCGGATCCGTCAAGCATCGCCGACGATTTCACCAAGCCCGGCCACGTAGTGCCGCTGCGGGCGAAGGACGGTGGCGTGCTGCGCCGCCCCGGCCACACCGAGGCCGCCGTCGACCTGGCGCGCCTCGCCGGGCTGCAGCCGGCCGGTGCGATCTGCGAGATCGTCAGCCAGAAAGACGAAGGCTCGATGGCGCAGACGGACGAGCTGCGGATCTTCGCCGACGAGCACGACCTCGCGCTGATTTCGATCGCCGACCTGATCGAGTGGAGGCGAAAGCACGAGAAGCACATCGAGCGCATCGCCGAGGCTCGGATACCGACCCGCCACGGCGAATTCCGCGCGGTCGGCTACACCAGCATCTACGACGACGTCGAACATGTCGCGCTGGTCAAGGGTGACGTCGCGGGCCCGACCAGCGACGGCCACGACGTTTTGGTGCGCGTGCACTCCGAATGCCTCACCGGTGACGTGTTCGGTTCCCGGCGCTGCGACTGCGGGCCTCAGCTCGACGCGGCGATGGCGATGGTCGCGCGCGAAGGCCGCGGCATCGTGCTGTACATGCGCGGCCACGAGGGGCGCGGCATCGGCCTCATGCACAAGCTGCAGGCCTATCAACTGCAAGACGCCGGTGACGACACCGTCGACGCCAACCTCAAACTCGGCCTGCCCGCCGACGCCCGCGACTACGGCATCGGAGCGCAGATCCTGGTCGATTTGGGCGTGCGCTCGATGCGGCTGCTCACCAACAACCCGGCCAAGCGCGTCGGGCTCGACGGTTACGGGCTGCACATCATCGAACGCGTGCCGCTCCCGGTGCGGGCGAACAAAGAGAACATCCGTTACCTGATGACCAAGCGTGACCGGATGGGCCACGATCTGAGCGGGCTGGACGCCTATCACGAGGCCACCACCATGGCCGACTACGACGAGGGTGTGTACCTGCTCGGTGACCGCCGCCCGACCGACCTCGGTGGAGCCCTGTGAGCGGTACGGGCGTACCCGATCTTCCGGACATCGACGGATCGGGACTCAAGCTCGCCGTCGTGGCCAGCACCTGGCACGAGACCATCTGCGACGCGCTGCTCGACGGGGCGCTCAAGGTGGCTGTCGCCGCCGGAGTCGAGAATCCGACGGTGGTGCGGGTGCTGGGCGCCATCGAGATTCCCGTCGTGGCGCAGGCGCTGGCGGCCAATCACGACGCGGTCGTGGCGCTGGGTGTGGTGATCCGCGGGCAGACACCGCATTTCGACTACGTGTGTGACGCGGTGACGCAGGGTTTGACCCGGGTGTCGCTGGATGCGTCGACACCGGTGGCCAACGGCGTGCTGACCACGAACACCGAACAACAGGCTCTCGACCGGGCCGGGCTGCCCTCGTCGTCTGAAGACAAGGGTGCGCAGGCGGCGGCCGCCGCGCTGTCCACCGCGCTGACCTTGCGCGACCTTCGTTCGGGTTCATGACCGACTGGGATGTCGAGATACGCCCGCATCTGGCACCGTATTTCGCTTACGCCGCCGCAGCGGTGATCCTCGCCGCGCACGTGACGGTCGGCGCATTGCTCAAGATCAGCTCGACAGGGGTGATTTTCCGCACCGCCGACCAGGTGGCGATCGCGCTGCTCGGGGTCGTCATCGCCGCGGTCGTCCTGATGTTCGCCCGGCCCCGGCTGCGCGTCGGCGCATCGGGTGTGACCGTGCGGAACCTCGTCGGTGACAAGACGATTCCGTGGTCGGACGTGGTCGACATCTCTTTCCCGCGCGGCGCGCGGTGGGCGCGTGTGGATCTGCCCGACGACGAGTACATCCCGATCATGGCGATCCAGGCCGTCGATAAGGGACGCGCCATCGACGCGATGGACCGCGTTCGCGACGTCGTCGAGCGCTACAAGGGGCTCAACTCACGCTGAGCGACATCGCGAGTTCGTCGAGCCCGGAGGTGGTTTGCTCGGCTGCGACGGTGAACCCGATGCTCTCGTACACCTGACGGGCCGCCGCGTTGCCGGTCGCCACCCGCAGCCGAACCGTGTGCGAGTCGCTGGTGCGCGCCCAGTCGAGGGCCGCGGCGACCAGCCGCCGCGCCAGGCCACGGCCCCGCGCCGCAGGTTGCAGCCACAGCGAGTACAGGTATACGGTCTCGCGGTTCTCCTGCTGCGCCCCGATCATGCCGACGGGACGGCCACCGTCGAACGCGACGAACTGGGCATGGTCGCGCAACCGCCGCCGCCACTGCGCTGCGGTGAAGGCCGCCTCGTCCCGGTAGCTCGGATCCCTTTCACCCAGCGAGTCGGCCAGCGCCCTCAAGCGCATGGCGGCGAATGTCTGCCAGTCGGTTTCGCAGAGCAGGGCGACGCGTGCGGTCATCGGGTGTCGCCCATGACCAACCCTTCCCGGCGCGGATCCGCCCCGCCGATGAGGCCTGTGCCGTCCCGGGTGATCGCCGACAGGCCGCTTGACTGGTCGGCCAGGTCCACCTGATGGCCGAGTGCGCGCAACCCCCGCACGAGCGGGTCGTGGTTGCCGCCATCGGAGGTGTCGATGACCGGATGCTCGCCGCCGACGTTGGTCTTCGGCGTGTTCGCCGCGCCGAAGTCGACCATCGACACCGCCTGCTGTGGGTCGAGTCCCCAATCCAACATTCCCACAATGGTTTTCGCGACGAACTGGATGATCACCGCACCGCCGGGCGAACCCAGGACCGCATACAGGCGCCCGCGCTGCCCGGGCCGGTCCTGCGCCTGGTCGAAGATCAGCGTCGGCGCCATCGTGCTGCGGGGTCGCTTACCGGGCTGGACCCGGTTGGCCACCGGCGCGCCGTCGGGGCCTGCCGGCTCGGCCGAGAAATCGGTGAGCTGGTTGTTGAGGAGGAACCCGTCCACCATGTGGAACGAACCGAACGCCGATTCGACGGTGGTCGTCAACGACGCGGCGTTGCCGTGTGAGTCGACGATGCTGACCTGGCTGGTGCCGTGTTCCGGGACGGGCGGTGCGGGGCTGGTCGGCGGGCCGAACTCGCCGGGTTTCGCGGTGCCCATGCTGTGCTGTTCGGAGATCAGCGCCGCCCGCCCGGCGAGGTAGTCGCTGCCGAGCAGCGTGTCGGGTGAGCCGCCCGGCAGCGGCACGAAATCGGTGTCGGCGACGTACTTGTCGCGGTCGGCGTAGGCCAGCCGCTCCGCCTCCGATATCAGGTGCACACCCATGACCGACGGCCGGCCGCCGTTGAGGTCGACGTCACCGGGTTTGTGATCGGCCATCGGGAAGTGTTCGAGGATGCCGAGCGTCGCCAGGACGGCGATGCCGCCGGACGACGGCGGCGGCATTCCGCAGATCTCCCGTCCGCGGTACGGCCTGCACAGCGGTTCGCGTTCCTTGACCGTGTAGCCCGCGAGGTCTTCGACGGTCATCAGGCTCGGCGTCCGGCCACCGGATCCGTCGGCCGCCGCGGCGACGATGTCGCGGGCGATGGCGCCGGTGTAGAACGCCGCGGGGTCGGTTGCGATGACTCCCAACGTCTTCGAGTACGCCGGGTTGGTCAGCCGGGTGCCCTCGATCTTGGGGCTGCCATCGGCGTTGAGGAAGTATTCGGCGGCTTGGCGGTCGCGCTTGAGTTCGGGTGCCGCATCATCGATGGCCGCCGCAAGCCTCGCGCTGATGTCGAAGCCGTCGTCGGCCATCCTGACTGCGGGAGCGAACAGATCGCGCAAACCCGTCTTGCCGTGATCGGCGTGCACTTCGGTCAGCATCCGGACAATGCCGGGCACACCGATCGAGCGGCCCGAGGCCCTGGCGTCCGGCTTGGG
The DNA here is from genome assembly GCF_001570485.1 of Mycolicibacterium novocastrense. Classification (GTDB taxonomy): domain Bacteria; phylum Actinomycetota; class Actinomycetes; order Mycobacteriales; family Mycobacteriaceae; genus Mycobacterium; species Mycobacterium novocastrense. Next base: position 125,988 of record NZ_BCTA01000036.1, on the reverse strand, counting down.
CTCCGTGCGGTCGGTTTCCGACACCCAACGCAGATAGTTCTCCGTGGCCGCGGCCGGCGCGATTTCGCGACCGTCGTAGGCCTGCACCTCACCGGAGGCCGCGTCGAAGTAGAGCAGGAAGCCGCCGCCGCCGAGACCGGACGCCTGCGGTTCGACGAGGCCGAGAACGGCCTGCGCGGTGACGAGCGCGTCCGCCGCGGTGCCGCCGTCGCGGAGCACCTGACACGCGGCCTGCGTGGCCAGCGGATTCGCGGTGGCCACCGAATAGCTGTTGGTGCGCACCGGCGTCATGTCGGTGCGGTAACCCGTGGCCACCTCGGGATTGACGGAGATGTCGCGGGAGGTCGGCGGCGACCCGGGAGAGGGGGCGGCGGTGGTCTTGACCACCGGGGTGCCGTTCGCGACGATCGCACACGGTCCGGCGGCCTCGGGCTCGGCGCCGTCGTCGGTCGAGCAGCCGGCGAACACCAGCACCAACCCGGTCAGCGGGGCCATCACCTTGGTCAGCGACGAGATCCGCATCACTCGACGGTAGTGGATCGGGGCGGTCGGAACGCGGCAGTAACCTGGATCCGTGCCCGATCCATCGACGTACCGACCCGCTCCCGGGTCGATCCCCGTCGAACCGGGCGTCTACCGATTCCGCGATCCGCACGGCAGGGTGATCTACGTCGGCAAGGCGAAGAGCCTGCGCAGCCGACTGAACTCCTACTTCGCCGACGTCGTCAACCTGGCGCCGCGCACCCGGCAGATGGTGATGTCGGCGGGCAGCGTCGAGTGGACGGTGGTCAACACCGAAGTCGAGGCGCTCCAGCTCGAATACAACTGGATCAAGGAGTTCGATCCGCGATTCAACATCAGGTATCGAGACGACAAGTCGTACCCGGTGCTCGCGGTCACGCTCAACGAGGAGTACCCGCGGCTGATGGTGTACCGCGGGGCGCGGCGCAAGGGCGTCCGGTACTTCGGACCCTATTCGCATGCGTGGGCGATCCGCGAAACCCTCGACCTCCTGACGCGGGTGTTTCCGGCCCGCACGTGTTCTGCAGGAGTGTTCAAGCGCCACAGGCAAATCGATCGGCCCTGCCTGCTGGGCTACATCGACAAGTGTTCGGCTCCCTGCATCGGTCGGGTGAGTGCCGAGGAGCACCGCCAGATCGTCCTCGACTTCTGCGACTTCCTCGCCGGTAAGACCGATCGGTTGATCCGCGACTTGGAACACCAGATGAACCAGGCCGCCGAGGAACTGGATTTCGAGAGGGCCGCACGCCTGCGCGACGACATCGGCGCTCTCAAACGGGCGCTGGAGAAACAGGCGGTGGTGTTCGGCGACGGCACCGACGCCGACGTGGTGGCATTCGCCGACGACGAACTGGAAGCTGCGGTGCAGGTTTTCCACGTCCGCGGCGGCCGGGTGCGCGGCCAGCGCGGCTGGATCGTGGAAAAGTCCGGGGAGCCCGGTGAATCAAGCCAGGAACGCTTGGTGGAACAGTTCCTGACGCAGTTCTACGGCGATCAGGCCGAATTGGGTGGCGCCAGTGACAGCGGCGGCGACGAGGCGACCAATCCGGTACCGCGCCAGGTGCTGGTTCCGTGCCTGCCCGGCAACTCCGACGAATTGGCGGCCTGGCTCAGCCAGCTGCGCGGCTCTCGGGTGTCGTTGCGCGTGCCGCAGCGCGGTGACAAGCGCGCGCTCGCCGAGACGGTCCGCCGCAACGCGCAGGATGCGCTCGCCCAGCACAAGCTCAAGCGTGCCGGTGACTTCACCGCGAGAACCGCTGCGCTGCAGAGCATTCAGGACGCATTGGGGCTGGCCGAGGCGCCGTTGCGTATCGAGTGCATTGACATCAGCCACGTGCAGGGCACCGATGTGGTGGCCTCGCTGGTGGTCTTCGAGGACGGCTTACCGCGCAAGTCCGATTACCGGCACTACGCGATCCGTGAGGCCGCGGGGGAGGGCCGCTCCGACGACGTCGCGTCGATCGCGGAGGTGACCAGGCGCCGGTTCTACCGTCACCTGCACGACGTGCAGCATCCGACAGAGCTTTCTGCGGAGGGGAAGTCGCGAAAGTTCGCCTACCCGCCCAATCTGTTCGTGGTCGACGGTGGTGCGCCACAGGTCAACGCCGCACAGGCGGTGCTCGACGAACTGGGTATCACCGACGTGGCCGTGATCGGCTTGGCCAAGCGCCTGGAGGAGGTGTGGGTTCCGTCGGAGCCCGACCCGCTGATCATGCCGCGCAACAGTGAAGGCCTCTACCTTCTGCAGCGCGTCCGTGACGAGGCGCACCGGTTCGCCATCGCCTATCACCGCAGCAAGCGTTCCAAGCGGATGACCGCTTCGGCGCTTGACTCGGTTCGAGGGCTCGGTGAGCATCGCCGCAAAGCACTGGTCACCCACTTCGGTTCGGTGGCCCGGTTGAAGGAGGCGTCGATCGAGGAGATCACCGCGGTACCCGGCATCGGTGTCGCCACCGCCCGCGCCGTGCTCGACGCGCTCGGCGTACCGCTCGAAAGCGACGCGCCCGAGCCGGCCGTCGACGATGATCAGAGCAGGGTATCGGGATGACGGACCAGGGAATGCACGAGGAGCTTCGCGACGAGGCCAACGCCGACTCCGGTATCGACGTGGTTCTGGTCACCGGCCTCTCGGGCGCGGGCCGGGGCACCGCGGCCAAGGTGCTCGAAGATCTGGGGTGGTACGTCGCCGACAACCTTCCGCCGGAACTGATCGCGCAGATGGTCGAGTTGGGGCTGGCGGCCGGTTCGCGGATCACCCAGCTGGCGGTGGTGATGGATGTGCGTTCGCGCGGTTTCACCGGAGACCTGGACTGGGTCCGCAACGAGCTCGCGACCCGCAACATCGCGCCGCGGGTGCTCTTCCTGGACGCTTCTGACGAGAGCCTGGTGCGCCGCTACGAACAGAACCGACGGAGTCATCCGCTCCAGGGCAATCAGACTCTGGCAGAAGGTATTGCGGCCGAGCGCGCGCTGTTGGCGCCGGTGCGTGCGTCGGCCGATCTGGTGATCGACACCTCCTCGCTGTCGGTGCCCGCGCTGCGCGAGAGCATCGAACGCGCCTTTGGTGGCGAGACCGTCGCGCACACGAATGTCACGGTCGAGTCGTTCGGCTACAAGTACGGGTTGCCGATGGACGCCGACACCGTGATGGACGTCCGGTTCCTGCCGAACCCGCACTGGGTGGACGACCTGCGCCCGCACAGCGGTCAGCATCCCGCGGTCCGCGACTATGTTCTCGGGCAACCCGGTGCGGGCGACTTCCTGGAGACCTATCATCGGCTGCTCGACGTAGTCATCGACGGATACCGCCGCGAGGGGAAGCGATATATGACCGTCGCCATCGGATGCACCGGCGGCAAACATCGAAGCGTGGCGATCGCCGAGGCATTGGCGGCGCAGCTTCAGGGCGGTGATGACCTGACGGTGCGGGTGTTGCATCGGGATCTGGGTCGCGAATGACTTCATCTGATTCGCGGCTCGCCGCGGTGCGCATCGTTGCACTCGGTGGTGGACACGGGCTCTATGCGACCTTGTCGGCGGCGCGGAGGCTGACACCGCACGTGACGGCCATCGTCACGGTCGCCGACGACGGCGGCTCTTCGGGCCGACTGCGCAACGAGCTGGATGTCGTGCCTCCGGGTGACCTTCGAATGGCGTTGGCCGCGTTGGCATCTGACAGTCCACATGGCCGACTGTGGGCGACGATCATTCAGCACCGGTTCGGTGGCAGCGGGGCGTTGGCCGGACATCCGATCGGCAACCTACTTCTCGCGGGTCTCAGCGAGGTGCTGGCCGACCCGGTCGCCGCGCTCGACGAACTCGGCCGCATCCTCGGCGTGAAGGGTCGCGTGCTTCCGATGTGCCCGATGGGGCTCGGCATCGAGGCCGACGTGGCGGGTCTGGAATCCGACCCCCGCATGAGCCGGGTCATCCGCGGACAGGTGGCGATCGCGACGACCGTGGGCAAGGTCCGCCGCGTGCGGCTGCTGCCCGGGGATCCGCCCGCCACCCGACAGGCCGTGGACGCGATCATGGCGGCGGACCTGGTGGTGCTGGGCCCTGGCTCGTGGTTCACCAGCGTCATCCCGCATGTGCTGGTTCCCGAGCTCGCGGCTGCGCTACAAGCGACCGCGGCGCGGCGGGCTCTGGTGCTCAACCTGGTGGCCGAACCGGGGGAGACGGCGGGCTTCTCGGTCGAGCGACACATCCACGTGCTGTCGCAGCATGCGCCCGACTTCAGCGTGCACGACATCATCGTCGACGCCAGCCGGGTGCCCAGCGAGCGTGAGCGTGAGCAACTGCGTCGAACCGCGAACATCCTTCGTGCTCAAGTTCAGTTTGCCGACGTATCCAGACCTGGTACACCTTTACATGACCCGGCGCGCTTGGCCGCGGCATTGGAAGGTGTGCGTCTTCGCGGCGCCGCCGCTCCGGCGCCGGCAGTGCCCACGTCGACAGCGAATGGACCGAGAGGTGACGACCCGTGGCGATGACAGCCGAGGTCAAGGATGAGTTGAGTCGGCTGATCGTCAATTCGGTCAGTGCTCGGCGCGCTGAGGTCGCCTCGCTGCTGCGGTTCGCCGGCGGACTGCACATCGTTTCGGGTCGTGTGGTCGTCGAGGCGGAGGTCGATCTCGGCATCATCGCCCGGCGGCTGCGCAAAGACATCTACGACCTGTACGGCTACAACGCCACGGTGCACGTCGTATCGGCCAGCGGGATCCGCAAGAGCACCCGGTATGTGGTGCGGGTGGCCAAGGACGGCGAGGCGTTGGCCAGGCAGACCGGTCTGCTCGATCTGCGGGGCCGCCCGGTGCGTGGGCTGCCGGCACAGGTGGTCGGCGGCAGCGTGGCCGATGCCGAAGCAGCCTGGCGCGGAGCATTTCTGGCGCATGGATCGCTCACCGAACCGGGACGCTCGTCGGCGTTGGAAGTCAGCTGTCCGGGTCCGGAGGCCGCGCTGGCACTTGTCGGCGCCGCCCGCAGGCTGGGGGTGAGCGCGAAAGCACGCGAGGTGCGCGGTACCGACCGGGTGGTGGTGCGCGACGGTGAGGCGATCGGTGCGCTGTTGACGCGGATGGGGGCGCAGGACACCCGGCTGACATGGGAAGAGCGCAGGATGCGGCGCGAGGTCAGGGCCACCGCCAATCGGCTGGCCAACTTCGATGACGCCAACCTGCGTCGCTCGGCCCGGGCGGCGGTCGCCGCGGCCGCACGCGTGGAACGCGCGCTGGAGATCCTCGGCGATACGGTGCCCGACCATCTCGCCGCCGCCGGCAAGTTGCGCGTCGAGCACCGGCAGGCGTCGTTGGAGGAGTTGGGCCGGCTCGCCGATCCGCCGATGACGAAGGACGCTGTGGCGGGCCGCATTCGGCGGTTGCTGTCGATGGCCGATCGCAAGGCCAAACAAGACGGCATTCCCGACACCGAGGCGGCCGTCACCCCGGACCTGCTCGAGGACGCCTAACTCGATTCGCCATACGGCGGGCATTTCGGCGAAAAGCGTGTGACAAGCGGCCACTCGGCCGACACTTCACTTGTGTCCGCGGGTGACCCGCCCACCGGAGTCGTGACGTTCCTGTTCACCGACATCGAGGGTTCCACTCGTCGGTGGGAGTCCGACGCGGATGCCATGCGGGTCGCGCTTGCTTGCCATGACAAGGTGTTGCGGTCCGCCATCGAGGCGAATGACGGATTCGTGTTCAGCCACAGTGGTGATGGTCTTGCTGCCGCGTTCGCGTCACCGAGCGCCGCGGTCGAGGCCGCCGTCGACGCCCAGCGCGAGTTGGAGTTGCCGGTGCGGATGGGTATCGCGACCGGTGAGGCCGAGGTTCGCGATGGTGACTACTTCGGCACGGTGCTCAACCGCGCGGCCCGCGTGATGGCGGCCGGTCACGGTGGACAGATCCTCGTCGCGGAGTCGACGGCGGTTCTTCTCGGCGGCGTGGAACTCGTGACCCTTGGCCCGCAGCGGCTGCGCGACGTTTCAGTTCCGGTGACGCTGTTTCAGGTCCACGCACAGGGGCTACAGACCGCGTTTCCGGCCCCACGGACAGTGGACGCGAGTCACGGGAATCTACGCGCACATACGACCAGCTTCATCGGGCGTGAGTCGGAGCTTCTCGACGTCCAGAATGCCATACGGGCCCATCGCCTCGTCACGTTGACCGGGATGGGCGGTGTCGGAAAGACCCGCTTGGGTTTTGAGGCCGCCAGCCGCATGATCGATGAATTCCCGGATGGCATCTGGGTTTTTGAGCTCGCGGCCGTTTCTGATCCGTCCGCGGTACCTGACGCGATGGCCGCAGTCTTAGGTATCACGCAGCAACCTGGAAGAACCGTGACGCAAACGATGGCCGCGGCGCAAGAAGGCCGGAACAGGCTGTGGGTAATCGACAACTGTGAGCACGTGCTCGACGCCGCAGCTGAGGTCGTTGAGGCAGTACTCACCCAATCGACGACAGTGCGAGTACTTGCCACCAGCCGGGAGGGGCTGGGCGTCGAAAGCGAACAGATCTGGCCGGTTCCTGCGTTGGCCGTCGATGCTGGGGCCGAGTCGCCGGCAGCGACCCTGTTCGCTGAGCGCGCCCGCGCGGCTGCACCCCATTTCTCGATGCGGGACGAGGCGGACGCGGTCGCAGAGATTTGTGGACGTCTCGACGGGATCCCCCTCGCGATCGAACTGGCCGGTTCGCGGATGGCCTCGATGACGGCGACCGAAGTGCGTGACCGCCTCGATCACAGGTTCCGGCTGCTAGTGGGATCACGACGCGGGTCTCGTCGGCATCAAACGCTGCGTCACGCGGTCGCCTGGTCGTTTGACCTCCTGTCGGAGAACGAAAAGTCAATCCTGGTCCGATGTTCGGTGTTCACGGGCGGTTTCGATCTGGAAAGTGCTTGCGCAGTGGCTGGGTTCGATGAAGCCGATGATTACGCTGTCCTCGATGGACTTGACGCGCTGGTGCGCAAGTCCTTGCTCGTCGCGGACCGGTCTGCGAAACGAATTCGGTATCACATGCTCGAAACCATTCGCCAATTCGCCGCGGAAGAACTCGCAATTTCCGCTGAAGCAACTGAGGTTCGAACCGCCCATGCCCACTACTTCGCTCAACGGGTCGCCGACATCACGGCGTTGTGGGACAGCCCCCGCCAACGCGAGGCCTATGACTGGTTGTTCAAGGAGCTCGCCAACCTGCGCACAGCGTTTCGCTTCAGCTCGGGCCGAAATGATCTCGACACGGCCGCCACGATCGCCACTCACGCCGCACTGATCGGTTTCTGCGTGGCGAACTACGAGCCGGTCGCCTGGACTGAAGAGCTCATCGGGCCGGCGAACGACATCGATCATCCGCTGCTGCCACATCTCTGTGTTACAGCGTCCGTATGTTGGATGGCCGGGCGGATCGAGGAAGCGTTCGAGTACGACCGGCTTGGTCGGGTGATCCTCGAGAAGAACCGCAGCCCGCTGCCGTACGGAATCGAGAACTGGCTCGGCTCGGCGAATCTCGCCGTGGGCGAGGCCGGTAAGTGGGCGGAATCTTGCCGTGCCCAACTTGCACGCCGACAAGACGCCAATGTGTTCATCAGGGGTAGTGAGATTTTCGGCCTGGTATTCTCCGGTGCCTACGACCGGGCTATAAGAGCTGCGAACGGCCTCGTCGAAGATGCCGAGGGCACCCACAACCCGTTCATGGTTTCGTTCGCGTTGAGTGCCTGTGGCTTCGCGATCAGTACGACAGACCCGGCACGCGCTATCGCCGTCTTACGGCGAAGTTTAGAGATCGCCCGGGACAACGGCGTCCGCTTCAACGAGTCGATACCGGCGGTCGGTCTGGCCAGACTCGAGGTCGAGGAGGGCGACATGAGTTCGGCCTTGGACCACATCACGCTGGCGATCCGCTCATATCACGACTCCGGCAACACCAGTAGTATCTGCACCCCGCTGGCCATTCTCGCTTCGCTGTTCGGACGTCTGGGACGATACGAACCCGCGGCCGTGATCTCTGGTTTCGCGGGCAACGCGCTTGCCTTGGCTGTCATTCCAGAGTTCGAAGCCGCGACGGATTCCTTGCGTGACGCTCTCGATGAGGGCACGTATGAAGCGCTTGCCGGTACGGGCAAAGCCTTGACGACTGCCGAGATCGCGGCCTACGCCTACGATCAAATAGCTCGGCTCCGAGCAGAACTCGACCAATCGTCATGAATGCACCGCGGGACGTCGTGACGTTTCTGTTCACCGACATCGAGGGTTCGACTCGCCGGTGGGAGTCCGAAGCGGATGCCATGCGGGTCGCGCTTGTTTGCCTTGACAGGGTTTTGCGGTCGGCCATCGAGGCGCACGACAGGTTTCTGTTCAGCCCCGCAGCAGCTTTGGCCGGTTGCGCGCAACAACTACGGTGAATCCATGGAGACATTGAGAGTCGGTGTGGCCAAGCCCGACCCGCCCTTCAACGCGATGCCCGACGACGGTGGCTTCGACATCGACCTGATGCACGCGCTGGGTGACAAGATCGGCGCGACAATCGAATTCGTGCCCTACGACGGAGCCGACTTCGACGGCATCTTCGACGGGCTGGGATCGGACTACGACTGCGTCGCCGCCGGTACCACCGTCACACCCGAGCGCGAGAGGAAGGCGACATTCCTTCCTCCGTACCTCATCTCCGGTCAAGCGCTGGCCGTCGACACCCGCCGGCTGCCGCGCGTCACCTCCATCGACGACCTGCAGGGCCTGACCCTCGGCGTGCAGCGGGGCAACACCAGCCAGCCGATCGCCGAGCGCCTCGCCGCGGAGGGCAAGGCCGGCGCCGTGCGCCTCTACGACTATGGCTCCATCAGCGACGCGTTGACCGATCTGTCCACCGGAGGTTGCGACGCCTTGATGAAGCTCGCGCCGGTGCTGACCGAATTGGTCAGGGCGGTTCCAGCGGTCGAGGTCGTCCAGCGCGGCCTCACCGTCGAAGACATCGCGATCGCGGTTCCGCTCGGTGACCAGGCGCTCCTCGGACGGCTTACCGTCGCGCAGGCCGAGCTGGAGGCCGACGGCACCCTGCAGCAGATGCGCCGCAAGTGGCTCGGCAACCCGTACGCGGATCAACGCCTGGCCATGCACTGACCAGGTGACACGTGGCCGCTATCACACCACTAGGCTGGCGGTCGAGCACTACACGTTGAGGCAACTAAGGGAGAGACCAGTGACCATCCGGGTAGGCGTTAACGGCTTCGGCCGCATCGGGCGCAACTTCTACCGGGCGCTCGCCGCGCAGAAGGCCGAGGGCAAGAGCACCGACATCGAGATCGTTGCCGTCAACGACCTCACCGATAACGCCAGCTTGGCGCACCTGCTGAAGTTCGACTCGATCCTCGGCCGGTTCCCCGCCGAGATCAGTCTCGAGGGCGACGACACCATCGTCATCGGTGACCAGAAGATCAAGGCCCTCGAGGTCAAGGAGGGCCCGGCGGCCCTACCGTGGGGCGATCTCGGGGTCGACGTGGTCGTCGAGTCCACCGGCATCTTCACCAAGCGGGACAAGGCGCAGGGCCACCTGGACGCCGGCGCCAAGAAGGTCATCATCTCCGCGCCCGCCACCGATGAGGACATCACGATCGTCCTCGGCGTCAACGACGACAAGTACGACGGCAGCCAGAACATCATCTCCAACGCCTCGTGCACCACGAACTGCCTCGGCCCGCTGGCCAAGGTGCTCAACGACGAGTTCGGCATCGTCAAGGGCCTGATGACGACGGTCCACGCCTACACCCAGGACCAGAACCTGCAGGACGGCCCCCACAAGGACCTGCGCCGCGCCCGCGCCGCCGCGCTGAACATCGTCCCGACCTCCACCGGCGCCGCCAAGGCGATCGGCCTGGTCCTGCCCGAGCTGAAGGGCAAGCTCGACGGCTATGCGCTGCGCGTGCCGATCCCCACGGGGTCGTGCACCGACCTGACCGCCGAGCTGTCCAAGTCCGCCACGGCTGACGAGATCAACGCGGCGTTCAAGGCGGCCGCGGACGGTCCGCTCAAGGGCATCCTGAAGTACTACGACGCACCGATCGTCTCCAGCGACATCGTCACCGACCCACACAGCTCGATCTTCGATGCCGGCCTGACCAAGGTGATCGACAACCAGGCCAAGACCGTGTCCTGGTACGACAACGAGTGGGGCTACTCCAACCGGCTGGTCGACCTGGTCGCGCTCGTCGGCAAGTCGCTGTAAGCCGTGGCTTCGTCTTCCATCAAGACTCTGGAAGACCTTCTGGCAGAAGGTGTTTCGGATCGGGGAGTGCTTGTTCGTTCGGACCTCAACGTCCCGCTCGACGATGAAGGCAACATCACCGACCCGGGTCGTATCACCGCGTCTGTGCCCACGCTGAAGGCACTCTCCGATGCCGGCGCCAAGGTGATCGTCACAGCGCATCTCGGTCGGCCCAAGGGCGGACCCGATCCGAAGCTGTCGCTTGCTCCGGTGGCGAAGGCGTTGGGGGAGCAGCTCGGTCGCCATGTTCAGCTGGCCGGTGATGTCGTCGGAACCGACGCGCTCGCCCGTGCCGAGGGTTTGACCGACGGCGACATCCTGCTGCTGGAGAACATCCGCTTCGACCCGCGCGAGACCAGCAAGGACGACGCCGAACGGATGGCGTTGGCCAAGCAGCTCGTCGAACTGGTCGGTGAGGACGGGGCTTTCGTCTCCGACGGTTTCGGGGTGGTGCACCGCAAGCAGGCGTCGGTATACGACGTCGCGACGCTGCTCCCGCACTATGCGGGCACGTTGGTGGCCGCGGAGGTCAAGGTGCTCGAGCAGCTGACCACCTCGACCGACCGGCCTTACGCCGTGGTGCTCGGCGGGTCCAAGGTGTCGGACAAGCTGGCGGTCATCGAATCGCTCGCCGAGAAGGCCGACAGCCTGATTATCGGCGGTGGCATGTGCTTCACCTTCCTTGCCTCACAAGGCGTTTCAGTCGGCTCCTCGCTGCTGGAGGAAGGCATGATCGAAACGTGCCGCAAGCTTCTCGACACCTACGCCGACGTGATCCACGTGCCGGTGGACATCGTGGTGGCCGACAAGTTCGCCGCGGACGCGACGGCCGAGGTCGTCGCCGCCGACAAGATTCCCGACGACAAGATGGGCCTGGACATCGGACCGGGCTCGGTCGAGCGGTTCACGACGCTGTTGTCCAACGCCAAGACCGTGTTCTGGAACGGCCCGATGGGCGTGTTCGAGTTCCCGGCGTTCGCGGCGGGCACCAAGGGCGTCGCCGAGGCGATCATCGCCGCGACCGCCAAGGGCGGATTCAGCGTCGTCGGCGGCGGCGATTCCGCCGCGGCGGTCCGTCAGCTCGGTCTGGACGAAGAGGGCTTCTCCCACATTTCGACCGGGGGCGGGGCCTCGCTGGAATACCTTGAAGGCAAAAAGCTGCCCGGTATCGCCGTATTGGAACAGTGAGAGGTCTGGAGAATCGTGAGCCGTAAGCCGCTGATCGCCGGCAACTGGAAGATGAACCTCAACCACTTCGAGGCGATCGCGCTGGTGCAGAAGATCGCGTTCGCGTTGCCTGCGAAGTACTTCGACAAGGTCGATGTGACGGTGATCCCGCCGTTCACCGACCTACGCAGCGTGCAGACCCTCGTCGACGGCGACAAGCTGTTGCTGTCCTACGGCGCCCAGGATCTCTCACAGCACGATTCGGGCGCCTACACCGGCGACATCAGCGGCGCGTTCCTGGCCAAGCTGGGATGCACCTTCGTCGTCGTCGGGCACTCCGAACGGCGCACCTACCACCACGAGGACGACGCCCTCGTAGCGGCCAAGGCGGCGGCCGCCTTCCGGCACGGGCTGGTGCCGATCATCTGCATCGGTGAGCAACTCGAAGTCCGCGAGGCGGGTAACCACGTCGAGCACAACGTCGAGTCGCTGCGCGGGTCGCTGGCGGGCCTGTCGGCCGAGCAGATCGGCCAGGCCGTGATCGCCTACGAGCCGGTGTGGGCCATCGGCACCGGCCGGGTGGCCAGCGCGGCGGACGCGCAGGAGGTCTGCAAGGCAATTCGCGACGAGCTGGGCAAGCTGGCGACGCCGCAGGTGGCGGCCGGTGTCCGGGTGCTGTACGGCGGGTCGGTCAATGCCAAGAACGTCGGCGACATCGTCGCGCAGGAGGACATCGACGGAGCCCTCGTCGGCGGTGCCTCCCTCGACGGTGAGCAGTTCGCGACGCTGTCGGCCATCGCGGCCGGCGGGCCCTTGCCGTAGCGCGCCGATTGGTGAGCGTCGCCGACGATTAGGTAGTCTTGCGCCCATGGAATTGGCCCTGCAGATCACCCTGGTAGTGACCAGCGTGCTGGTCGTGCTCCTGGTGCTGCTGCATCGCGCCAAGGGCGGCGGCCTGTCCACGCTGTTCGGCGGCGGCGTTCAGTCCAGCCTGTCGGGCTCGACGGTGGTGGAGAAGAACCTCGACCGGTTGACGCTGTTCGTCACCGGAATCTGGCTCGTCTCGATCGTCGGCGTGGCCCTGCTGATCAAGTACAGCTGACGCGGAGCGCACGGCCGTCGTAGCCGGTGCGACCCACTTGCCCGCGTGCGGGCTCCCCAGTGCTAGGGCGCGAGTACGCGCGGCGGCATGGGGGCCACCGGTTGCTGCGGTTGAGCCGGCTGAGCCGGCGGCAGCTGAAGGACGGGCAGGTCTCCCCGGACCGCGCCGGGCCCCATCGGGGCGGCCGGCTGTTGCTCCGCTTGCTGCGCCTGTGCAGGCGGGGCATAGCAGTTCGGCGATCCGTCGGACTGGGTGTCGTTCGGGTCACTGGTCGGCACGCCGCCCGAGTCGACGCAGCACAGGTCGGCGTTGCGGACAGTCTGCTTCATGCAATTGTCGTACTGCTCGACGTCCCACGTGCCGTCGTCGGGCGCAGCGGCCGCGCTGGCAGGCCAGCTCAGTGCAAGAAAGGCGCCGGCACAGCCGGCAATCATGAGTCGATGCAGAAGTGGAGGTGAATCGGTCATCGTCGGTCCTCTGACGAGGGTGTGTGATGTACCAAGCGTGCGCCGGAATTGCTCCGTGGTGTCGGTTTCGGACATTTTTCTTGCGCGCTCTCAGCGGTGCCGGGAGTTCCCGTCGCGCAGACCCCGACCGCGACGGCGATACTGAGCGCATGGCCGAACTTCCCGATGCGCTGGAACCGATCGGCGCGGTCCAGCGGACCAAGGTGGGTCGTGACGCCACCGAGCCGATGCGCGAAGACATTCGCCTTCTCGGAGCGATACTCGGCGACACCGTGCGTGAGCAGAACGGCGACGAGGTGTTCGACCTCGTCGAGCGCGCCCGGGTCGAGTCGTTCCGGGTGCGCCGGTCCGAGATCGACCGCGCGGAACTGGCGGGGATGTTCAACGGCATCGACATCCGTCAGGCGATCCCGGTCATCCGCGCCTTCACTCACTTTGCACTGTTGGCCAACGTCGCTGAGGACATTCACCGAGAGCGTCGCCGGGCGGTCCATGTCGAAGCGGGTGAGCCGCCGCAGAACAGCAGCCTTGCCGCGACGTACGCCAAACTCGACGCCGTCGACCTCGATGCCGCCACCGTCGCCGAAGCGCTCGCCGGGGCGATGGTTTCGCCGGTGATCACCGCGCACCCGACCGAGACGAGGCGCCGCACGGTCTTCGACACCCAACACCGCATCACCGAGCTGATGCGCTTACGCCTGCACGGGCGCAGCGACGCCGATGGACGCGATATCGAGCTCGAGCTGCGCCGCCACATCCTGACGCTGTGGCAGACGGCGCTGGTTCGGTTGTCGCGCTTGAAGATCCAGGACGAGATCGAGACGGGTCTGCGGTATTACCCGGCGGCGTTCTTCGAAGTCATCCCCCGAGTGAACGCCGATGTGCGCACCGAACTGCAGGCTCGTTGGCCCGACGCCGGGCTGCTGGACGAACCGATCGTGCGGCCCGGGTCGTGGATCGGCGGGGACCGTGACGGCAACCCCAATGTCACCGCCGACGTCGTCCGGCTCGCAACCGGCCGCGCCGCCTACACGGCGCTAGACCACTACTTCGCCGAGATCACCGCACTGGAAGAGGAGCTGTCGATGTCGGCGCGGCTGGTGCGGATCAGCGAGGGGCTCGACGCGTTGGCCGCCCGCTGCGAGGAACCCGCACGGGCCGACGAACCCTACCGGCGAGCGCTACGCGTGATCCACTCCCGACTGACGTCGACGGCGAAGGAGACCCTCGACGAGCAGCCCGAGCACGAACTCGATCTGGGTCTCGAGCGCTACGAGTCGCCCGTTGAGTTGCTCGCCGACCTGGACACCGTCGATGAGTCGCTGCGGAGCAACGGCAGCGCGGTGCTGGCCGACGACCGGCTGGCGCGGCTACGGGAGGCGGTGCGCACATTCGGGTTTCACCTCTGCGGCCTCGACATGCGGCAGAATTCCGACGTGCACGAGGAGGTCGTCGCCGAGCTGCTGGCGTGGGCGGGTGTGCACCCCGACTACGGCTCGCTGGCCGAGGCGGACCGGGTGGAACTGCTCGCGGGTGAGCTGTCGACCCGGCGCCCGCTGGTCAAGCCCGGCGCCGAACTGTCCGAGCTGGCCCGCAAAGAACTCGACATCGTCGCGGCGGCCGCGCGGGCGGTGCGCGTCTTCGGGTCGCGGGCGGTGCCGAACTACATCATCTCGATGTGCGAGTCGGTGTCCGACATGTTGGAGGCCGCGATCCTGCTCAAAGAGGTCGGGCTGCTCGACGTGTCGGGGGAGCGGCCGTACGCGCCCGTCGGTATCGTGCCGCTGTTCGAGACCATCGACGATCTGCAGCGCGGATCCTCCATTCTCGAAGCGGCGCTGGATCTTCCGGTGTACCGGTCGATCGTGTCGGCGCGCAGCGATAGCCAGGAGGTGATGCTCGGCTACTCCGACTCCAACAAGGACGGCGGCTACCTCGCGGCGAACTGGGCGCTGTACCGTGCGGAGCTCGACCTGGTGGAGACGGCACGTAAGACCGGAATTCGGTTGCGGCTCTTCCACGGTCGCGGTGGCACCGTGGGTCGAGGTGGCGGGCCGAGCTACGACGCCATCTTGGCCCAGCCGCCGGGCGCGGTCAACGGGTCGCTGCGGCTCACCGAGCAGGGCGAGGTCATCGCGGCGAAATACGCCGAACCACAAGCCGCGTACCGCAACCTCGAGACCCTCCTGGCCGCCACGTTGGAGGCCACGCTGCTCGACGTGGAAGGCCTCGGCGACGAGGCCGGCCCAGCCTACGAGGTGCTCGACGATCTGGCCGCACGCGCTCAGCGCGCATACGCCGGATTGGTCCACGAGACACCCGGTTTCGTCGACTACTTCAAGTCGTCGACGCCGGTGAGTGAGATCGGGGCGCTCAACATCGGCAGCCGGCCTTCGTCGCGTAAGCCGACAACGTCGATCGCCGATCTGCGGGCGATCCCGTGGGTGCTGGCGTGGAGCCAGTCGCGGGTGATGCTGCCCGGCTGGTACGGCACCGGCACGGCTTTCGAGGAGTGGATCGCCGAGGGGCCGCAGTCCGAGGAGGACCGCGTCGAGGTTTTGCGGGACCTGTACCGGCGCTGGCCGTTCTTCCGCACCGTGCTGTCGAACATGGCGCAGGTCATGGCCAAATCCGATCTGGGGCTGGCGGCCCGCTACTCCGAACTGGTCGACGACGAGGAGTTGCGGCGGCGGGTGTTCGACAAGATCGCCGACGAGCATGAGCGCACGATCCGGATGCACAAGCTCATCACCGGCCAGGACGATCTGTTGGCCGACAACCCGGCGCTGGCCCGTTCGGTGTTCAACCGCTTTCCGTATCTGGAACCGCTGAACCATCTGCAAGTGGAGTTACTGCGCCGCTATCGGTCCGGCGACGACGACGAACTCGTCCAGCGGGGGATCCTGTTGACGATGAGCGGGCTGGCGAGCGCACTTCGCAACAGCGGTTAGACAGCAGGCAATCTAGAGACCGGTGGAGCGGCGCACCTTGTTCACCGCCCCGCGCACCACCTGCTCGGTCGCGGCGAGCGGTGAGATCACCGACTCGCCGAGCCCGACGATGCGTTCCACTCGCCCGACTATGCCCTCCATACGGTCGACCACAGCGTTCAGACGGGGGGCGAGCTGGTTGATCTGATTGATGGTCTCGTTGAACCGTTCCAGGGTGGCATCGAGGTTGGCGGTGGAACTGTTGAGATCCTCGAGCGTCTCGCTCAGCCCTTCGAGGATGGTGTCGACCTGCTCGACGGTGACGTCGGCATTCAGCGCCGCCTGGGCGAGCTTCCTGATGCGTTCCGGGCCGGTGCGCACCGGCCTACCACCCTTGTCTGCCATGAGGGCCATTATGACCGCTGTCGGAACCGCTGGACGTAACCCGGCGTCTGAACACATGTGAGCCACGCAGAAACCACCTCTCGGCAGTGCCCGATGGATCCGCGAATTGTCATGGTCGGATCGGACACCACGACCTCACGGGCCGACTACGACGCGGGCTTCCGCGACGGACAGAACGATGATCTCTCGGCCCTCTCAGGCTGAACGCTGGTCAGAACGGCGGTGGTTCATCGTCTCTGGCGAGTCGCTCGGCGAGGAGTAGCTCTTTGCGAGCGATGCGCTCGGCGTTGTGTTGCCGCTCCAGCGCGATCCGATATGCCTTGTCCTCCGCGCGGGTGCGCCTGCGGATTGGCATCTTCGCGCCGCGATGAAGATCGTCTGGCCCACCCGGGTGCGGGGCGACCACGATATCGCCAGTGGGGCGGCCCAGCTGTTCGAAGAACTCGGCACCGCTGGGGGTGGTGGTGTACGTGTGCCCGCTGGGCGCCGTCCATATGACGGTGCCGTCCGCGAGTTGTCGGTCTGACCACCCGTCGGCACCGCACCAGAAAGTTTTCAGCAGATGGTGAAACCCGCAGAGCAGCTTCAAGTTTGACGGATGGGTGGGTCCCATTGGATACGGGATCGTATGGTCGATCTGGCACGCAGATGCCGCTACATCGCATCCGGGAAAGCGGCACGTCAGGTCACGCCATCGGATGAAACGAGCTAACGCCGCCGACGGCCGGTAGCCCTGCTCGGGGCAGGGTTCGGGCAGCGGAACGGGGCGCACCCGCGCGGTTGCGATCATCTCGCGCAACAACGAGGCGGGCACCGCGCCGAAGCCTGGCAGGTATCCCGGATTGTCCGACCGGCCCTCGATCGTGGCCTGCTCGGCGATCACATTGACGACGACCTCGCTCGCAGGCCGGCTGGGGGCCCCGTTCTGGCAGTCCTCGGCGCCGCAGCCGCACTGGAGCCGCATCTGCCCTGCGCTCATCGCCACCATCGCGTCCGCGCGGCGTTGTGAAGCGGTGCGCGGATCGTCGCGACAGACCGTTGCGGCAATCTCATCGATGCGCGTGTCGAAAGCCACGCCGTCGGCGAAGGCGAGTTTGGCCCAGACCCCGACCATGCCTGGACTGATCGGACCGACCTCGACATATCGGTCGTCGCTGGGCGGCTTCGGTTCCCGAACCCCGTCCGGGTCGAACTTCTCCACCCACATGTCGATGCGCTCGTGCAGCTTCGGCCCGGACAACTTCATCCATTTGGGCGACCATTTCGCGAACGCCGCGTCGAGCCGGGCGAGGCGATCGTCGTCCTGGACATTGGAGCTGCGGTTGACCAGGGCGGTCATCATCCGAAAGTCGATCTGTCCGCTCGCGAAGACCTCGGCGACCTTGGGCAAGCGCTCGCGGAGGTCGATGGCGTAGTGCAGGCGACTGGCCGCTCGCCCGCGGCTGATGTTCAGTGCCGCCGCGATCTCGGCGACCACATTGGCGTGGCCGTCGATCGCCCAGTTCGTCCGTTCATCGTCGTCATCTGGGGCGCGGCGGGCATAGAGCTCGCCGATGGCCATCAGCTCGCGGCCACAAGCTGCGCTCTGTTCGCGCGATGACGCAGCGATGGTGTCCACCACCGCCGCGTCATCGAATGCCTCGAACATATGTGCGATAGTACTCGCATACCCTGACAAGCGCGGTGCTCGGACATTCGTGGGATCGCGCCGGAATCGGAACTGTCATCGCGCCGGGTCCGGAAGAATGCCGCTATGGCTGTGCGCTCCTTCGGCGATGCCAATCCGTTCCATCGGGTGATGCGCCGCGTTGCCGGGACCAAGGCGGGACGGGTGATCTTTCGTCCCACCGCACACCGCTTGGACCAGTTGGTCAGCAAGCTCAGCGGCGGGAAGTACAGTTTCGCCGGGATCGCCGCTGGCCTTCCCACGGTCATCCTCACCACGACCGGCGCAAAATCTGGAAAGCCCCGCGCGGTAGCGCTTTTGGGGATCCCACACCCCGACGGCGTGGCTGTCGTCGCCGCCAACTACGGTGGCGCCACACACCCAGGCTGGTACTACAACCTCGGGCGAACCCGTCGGCACGGGTCACGATCGAGGGCGACACCTGGGATGCCACCGCCCGGCTCGCCACGCCGGACGAGCGAGAAGGGATATGGGCACGGGGCGTACGGATGTATCCAGGTCTCAGCAAGGAAGAAGTCTGGGCCGGCGACCGGCGGATCGAGGCGTTCGTCCTAGAGCGGCACTGAGTTCCACGGCCTCAGCCAGTCATCAGAGCTTGCTTGCCGCGGCCTCGTCGAGCAACCACACGGTCGCCTCGCGCCCCACCGCACCCGCCGCCGGCACGTCGTCGGCATCAGCACCGCCGATTGCCGCTGCGACCGCGTCGGCCTTTCCGTCACCCGAGACCACCAGCCACACCTCCCGCGACCGTCGAACCGCGGGCAGCGTCAACGTGATCCGGCGCGGCGGCGGCTTGGGGGAGTCCTCGACACCGACCACCAGCCGCTCGGTCTCACGCACCGCGGCGGTGTGGGGGAACAGCGAGTTGATGTGGCCCTCGCCGCCCATCCCCAGAAGATGCACGTCGAAGTCCGGGGCCGGCTCGCCACCCTCGGCGTTGGCGGCCAGCACCTGCTCGTATGCCGCTGCGGCAGCGTGGAGGTCGTCGCCGAACTCCGCGCCGCTGGCGGCCATCGGGTGCACGTTCCCGGCCGGGATGCTCACGTGGTCCAGCAGCGCCTCCCGGGCCTGCTTGTAGTTGCGATCGTCATCGTCGGCCGGCACGAAGCGATCATCGCCCCAGTAGAGATGCACCTTCGCCCAGTCGATCTCGGCGCCCTTCTCGGCCACGCGCCTCAACAGCCCGGTACCGGTGCCCCCGCCCGTGAGTACGATGTGCGCCGACCCGCGCTTGTCGATGGCCGCGACCATCGCCGCGACAAGTCGATCACCCGCGGCCGCCACCAACGTTGCGGTGTCGGGATGACGCTCGATGGTCGCGCTCATACGTATTGCACCTTGTCGATTCCCTGCAGGGCCTCGTGATAGATCTCGTCGGGGTCGAGCCGACGCAGATCCTCGGCCAGGCACTCCTTGGCCTCCCTGCGCGCCAACGGGATTCGGGCCTCGGGCCGACTGGTGCGACTCAGCGTCGCGGTGACGCCGTCCTGCGGCCGACGCAAAGTGATGGTCTCACCGTCGCGGATCAGCTCGACTTTCAACTCGCCCACCTGTCGGTGCACCGGACCGTCGATTCGAGCCGCGAGCCAACCCGCCAGCACGTCGAGTGACGGCTCGTCGCGTAGACCCGACACCACCGCGGACGCGATCGGCGCGTGCGGCTCCTGATCGACGGCGGCGGCCAGCAGGGCCCGCCAGTACGTGATCCGCGCCCAGCACAGGTCGGTGTCTCCGGCGGTGTAGCCGGCAAGTCGCCCTTTGATCGCGCTCAGCGGATCAGAACATTGCGTCGCGTTCGTGATTCGACGAATCGCCAACCGGCCCAACGGATCCTCGGCGGGCACCGCCGGCCCGCCTGCCGGCCACCATGCCACCACCGGGGTATCGGGCAACAAGAAGGGCAGCACCACGGCGCTCGCATGATCGGCGAGCTCACCGTGCAGGCGCAGCCCGACGATCTCCCCGGCGCCGGCATCCCCGCCGACGCGAAGCTGCGCGTCCAGCCGGGCGTCGTCGGCGTCACGATCCCCGGGCACCACGATGATCACCCGGCAGGGGTGCTCGCGGCTGGCGAAGTTGGCGGCTTCGATCGATTCTTCCAGCAGCTCATCGGAATCGAGCGAGACCACCAGGGTGAGCACCCGGCTCAGGGTGATCGCGCCGCCCTCCTCGCGAAGGCCGGTGATTTTCTTGTTGATGTCGTTCGTGTTGGTGTTCGGCAGGTCGACGATCACGGCCGCCTCCATTCCCGGCCCATGCGATGCAACATCTCGTCGGCCGAGGCCGGACCCCAGGTGCCCGACTCGTACGCCTCAGGCTTGCCATGCGCGGCCCAGTAGTCCAGCACGGGATCGAGGATCTCCCAGGACAATTCGACCTCCCTATTCACCGGGAACAGCGAGGGTTCACCGAGCAGCACGTCGAGGATCAGCCGCTCATAGGCTTCGGGGGAGTCCTCGGCGAACGCCGACCCGTAAGAGAAGTCCATGTTGACGTCGCGGACCTCCATCGCGCTGCCGGGCACCTTGGACCCGAATCGGGTCGTGATGCCTTCGTCCGGCTGAACCCTGATCACCAGTGCGTTCTGGCCGAGTTCCTCGGTCATGGTCTTGTCGAAGGGCAGGTGCGGCGCCCGCTTGAAGATCAGCGCGATCTCGGTCACTCTGCGCCCCAACCGTTTTCCGGTGCGCAGGAAGAACGGCACACCGGCCCACCGCCGGGTGTCAACCTCCAGCGCGATGGCCGCGTAGGTCTCGGTCTTCGAATCCTTCGAGAAGCCTTCTTCTTCGAGCAGCCCCACCACTTTCTCGCTGCCCTGCCAGCCCGACGCGTACTGCCCGCGTGCGGTGGTCTGATCGAGCGGCTGCATCGGCCGCGTGGCCGAGAACACCTTGATCTTCTCGATCTGCAGTTCCTTCGGACCGAAGCTGACCGGCTCCTCCATGGCGGTCAGGGCCAGCAGTTGCAGGAGATGATTCTGGATGACGTCGCGCGCGGCGCCGACCCCGTCGTAATAACCTCCGCGGCCGCCCAGCCCGATGTCCTCGGCCATCGTGATCTGCACACTGTCGACGTAGTTGTTGTTCCAGATCGGCTCGTACAGTTCGTTGGCGAACCGCAGCGCGAGGATGTTCTGCACCGTCTCCTTGCCGAGGTAGTGGTCGATGCGGAACACCGACTCCTCGGGGAACACGCTGTTGACGACCTCGTTGAGTTCCTGCGCACTCTCCAGGTCGTGGCCGAACGGCTTCTCGATCACCACGCGGCTCCAGCGGCCCTCCTGCGGGTTCGCCAAACCGGACTTGTGCAGCTGCTCGCACACCGGCTGGAACGCGTTCGGGGGAATAGACAGGTAGAAAACGTGATTTCCACCCGTCCCGCGTTCGGCGTCGAGTTTCTCGAGCGTCTCGGCAAGTCGGCCGAATGCCGCGTCGTCGTCGAAAGTGCCCTGAACGAACCGGAATCCCTCGGCCAGCCGATCCCACACCTCCTGCCGAAACGGCGTGCGGGCGTGCTTCTTCACCGCCTCGTAGACCACTTGACCGAAATCCTCGTCGGCCCAGTCCCTTCGGGCGAATCCGATCAACGAGAAAGACGGAGGCAGCAGGCCACGGTTGGCCAAGTCATAGATCGCCGGCATCAGCTTCTTGCGCGACAAGTCGCCGGTGACACCGAAGATGACGATCCCGCAGGGCCCCGCGATCCGGGGCATCCGCTTGTCGCGTTTGTCGCGAAGCGGATTCACCCAGTCCGTCATTTCTTGGCGGCGTTGAGCTGTTCCTGCGTCGCCTCGAGCAACTCGAGCCACGACTTCTCGAATTTCTCCACACCCTCGTCCTCGAGGAGGCGGAACACGTCGGGCAGGTCGATACCGACGGCGTCCAACTTGTCGAACAGCGCCTGCGATTCGTCGGCCGTGCCGGTTACCGTGTCGCCGGTGATCACGCCGTGCTCGGCGACGGCGTCGATCGTCTTCTCCGGCATGGTGTTGACCGTGTTCGGGGCGACCAACTCGGTGACGTACAAGGTGTCCGAGTACTCGGGATTCTTCACCCCGGTGGAGGCCCACAGCGGACGTTGCACACGCGCCCCGTCGCCCTTGAGCGCTTCGTAGCGCTTACCGCCGACGAACACCTCCTCATAGGCGGCGTAGGCGAGTCGCGCGTTGGCGACACCGGCCTTGCCCCGCAGATCCAGCGCCTCCTGCGTTCCGATCTTCTCCAATCGCTTGTCGATCTCGGTGTCCACCCGGGACACGAAGAACGAAGCGACCGAATGGATCTTGGAGAGGTCGTGGCCCGCCTCCTTGGCCTTCTCGAGGCCTTCGAGGTAGGCGTCCATCACCAGTCGGTGGCGCTCCACGGAGAAGATCAACGTGACGTTGACCGAAATGCCTTCGGCGATCACCGCGGTGATCGCGGGTAGGCCGGCCATCGTCGCGGGGATCTTGATCAGCAGGTTGGGCCGGTCGACGGTCTTCCACAGATCGATCGCTTGCAGGATGGTCTTGTCTGTGTCGTGCGCGACCCGCGGGTCCACCTCGATCGACACCCGGCCGTCGACGCCGTCGGAGAGCTCGTACTGCTTGGCCAATACGTCGCAGGCGTTGCGCACATCGTCGGTGGTCACGGTGCGGATCGTGGCGTCCACGTCCGCGCCACGCTCGGCCAACTCATTGACCTGTTCGTCGTAAGCGTGTCCCTTGGACAGTGCGGCCTGGAAGATCGACGGGTTGGTTGTCACCCCGACGACACTCTTGGTGTCGATGAGCTCCTGGAGATTTCCTGTCTGCAGTCGGTCGCGCGACAGATCGTCGAGCCACACCGACACGCCTGCCTCGGACAAAGCCGCGAGATTCGGATTCTGAGCCATAGCTGTGCCTTTCCTAGCGTTTCGACCTCAGTTGTCTATCGATCTCTCCGCGGCGGCCACCACAGCCTCGGGAGTGAACCCGAACTCACGGAACAACGTCTTGTGATCGGCGGACTCGCCGTAGTGCTCGATCGAGACGATCTCCCCGGTGTCGCCGACGAGCTTGTACCAGCTCTGCGCGACGGCCGCTTCGACCGCCACGCGCGCTGAAACGCTCGGAGGCAGAACCGAATCGCGGTACTCGCGCGGTTGCGACTCGAACCACTCCACGCACGGCATCGACACCACGTAGGCCGTGATGTCCTTTTCCGCCAACTGCTTTCTCGCCTCCACCGCCAGCTGTAGTTCCGAACCCGTCGCGATGATGATCACGTCCGCGTCGTCGGCGGGGTTGCCGCCGCCGAGGACGTAGCCGCCGCGGGCCACCCCGTCGGCGTCGGTGCCCTCCAGAACCGGGATGCCCTGGCGCGTCAGGATGAAACCGACCGGACCGCTGCCGTTTCCGCGGGCGATGATGCTGCGCCACGCGTACGCCGTTTCGTTGGGATCGCCCGGTCGGACCACGGACAGGTTCGGGATCGCGCGCAGCGCCGCGAGGTGTTCGATCGGCTGGTGCGTCGGGCCGTCCTCGCCGAGACCGATCGAGTCATGGGTCCAGATGTAGATGGTGTCGATGTCCATCAGCGATGCGAGCCGCACGGCCGGCCGCATGTAATCGGAGAACTGCAGGAACGTGCCGCCGAACGCGCGGGTCGGGCCGTGCAGCACGATGCCCGACAGGATCGCGCCCATCGCGTGTTCGCGCACACCGAAGTGCAGCACCCGGCCGTACCAGTCCGCCGTGAAATCGTCCGTCGAGATCGACGGCGGGCCAAACGAGTTCACCCCCTTGATGGTGGTGTTGTTACTTCCCGCGAGGTCCGCCGAACCACCCCACAATTCGGGCAGCTTCGGGGCGACGTCGTTGAGCACCTGACCGAACGCGGCGCGGGTGGCCAACGGCTTGGAGCCCGGCTCCCAGTAGGTCAGGTCCGAATCCCAGCCGTCGGGCAGTTTCTGAGCCAGCAGCCGGTCCAGCAGCTCCTTGCGCTCGGGCTCACGCTCGGCCCACGCGTCGAAGTCGGTCTGCCACTTGGCGTGTGCCTCCTTGCCGCGGTCCACCAGCTTGCGGGTGTGCTCGATGACCTCCGGCCGCACCTCGAAGGTCTTGTCGGGGTCGAAGCCGAGGATCTTCTTGGTCGCCGCGACCTCGTCCTCGCCCAGCGCCGAACCATGCACGTCGCCGGTGTTCATCTTGTTGGGGGCCGGGTAGCCGATGATCGTGCGCAGCGCGATGAACGACGGTTTGTCGGTCACCGCCTTGGCGGCCCGCACGGCTTCTTCTATGCCGACGACGTTCTCGCCGCCCTCCACCTCCTGCACGTGCCAGCCGTAGGCCCGGTAGCGGGCGGCGACATCTTCGGACAGCGCGATGTTGGTGTCGTGTTCGATTGAGATCTGGTTCTTGTCGTAGAACACGATCAGGTTGCCGAGCTGCTGGGTGCCCGCCAGCGAGGACGCCTCGCTGGTGATGCCCTCTTCGATGTCGCCGTCGGAGGCGATCACATAGATGTAGTGGTCGAACGGGCTCTCACCCCAGGGAGTGTCGGGGTCGAACAACCCGCGCTCGTAGCGCGAGGCCATCGCCATGCCGACCGCGGAGGCCAGGCCCTGTCCAAGCGGACCGGTGGTGATCTCCACGCCGTCGGTGTGGCGGAACTCCGGATGGCCCGGGGTCTTGGACTTGCACGTCCGCAGGGCTTTGATGTCGTCCAACTCCAGCCCGAATCCGCCGAGATAGAGCTGGATGTACAGAGTCAGGCTGGAATGGCCGGCAGACAGCACGAAGCGGTCGCGGCCGAGCCAGTGCACATCGCTGGGGTCGTGACGCATCTGACGTTGGAACAGCGTGTAGGCCAGCGGCGCCAGGCTCATCGCGGTTCCGGGATGGCCGTTGCCGACCTTCTGCACCGCGTCGGCCGCAAGCACCCGGACGGTGTCGACCGCCGCCGAGTCCACCTCGGTCCAGTCCTCGGGGTGATTCGGGCGGGTCAGCGCGGAGATTTCTTCGAGTGTGGTCACAGGCGCACTCCTGGTCGGCATAGAGCATTTCTCAGCTGCACGTTCAACCACCCTAGTGCGGGATGGTCGCGCAATGCAGGCCGCTGGGGCGAGATGCCGGGCAGGATTAGGACGGCGTTGTCGTGCGGTCTACCATCGTCTGTAGTAGACGCCCGCGCGCTGGGACCATTTCGACAGGAGCAACTGCGTGAGAGTTCGCGACGGTCATCACCTCGTCGACGGGGATTCGATGTCGCCGCGGGGGCGGTTCCGGACGCGAATCCGCGACACGCTTCTCGGTTACGTCTCGCTGACCAAGCCGCGGGTCATCGAACTGCTTCTGGTCACCACCATCCCGGCCATGCTCTTGGCGAGCCGGGGCACGGTCGATCCGCTGCTGATCCTGAACACCCTGTTCGGCGGACTGCTGGCCGCGGCAGGCGCCAACGCACTGAACTGCGTGGCCGACGCCGACATCGACAAGATGATGAAGCGCACCGAGCGCAGGCCGCTGGCGCGTGCCACGGTTCCGCGCAGTCACGCGCTGATCTTCGGGCTGGCCCTGTCGGTCGCGTCGTTCTTCTGGCTGTGGTGGACGACGAACATGCTGTCGGCCCATCTCGCCGGCGCGACGATCGCGTTCTACGTACTCGTCTACACGCTGTTGCTCAAGCGCCGCACCTCGCAGAACGTGGTGTGGGGCGGGGCGGCCGGTTGTATGCCGGTGATGATCGGCTGGTCCGCGGTCACCGGGACGATCGCCTGGCCCGCAGTGGTCATGTTCGCGATCATCTTCTTCTGGACTCCGCCGCACACCTGGGCGCTGGCGATGCGCTACAAGGAGGACTACCGCGCCGCGGGCGTCCCGATGCTTCCCGCGGTCGCCACCGAACGTCAGGTCACCAAGCAGATCCTGATCTACACGTATCTGACGGTGGCCGCGACGCTCGCGCTGACGCCCGTCACCGGCTGGCTGTACGCGGCGGTTGCGCTGCTGGCCGGCGGATGGTTCCTGGTGATGGCGCACCAGCTCTACAACGGCGTGCGTCGCGGCGAGGCGGTCAAGCCGCTGCGCCTGTTCCTGCAGTCGAACAACTATCTCGCCGTCGTGTTCCTGGCCCTCGCGGTCGACTCCGTCCTGGCGCTGCCCACGCTGCTGTAGCCCGCTCCGCTAGGGCACCAGCACCACCGAACCGACGGTCTTGCGGCCCTGCAGGTCGCGGTGCGCCTGCTCGGCATCGGCGAGACGATAGCGCTCGCTGACCGTGATCGTCAGCGTGCCCGACGCGATCGCATCGAGAAGTTCACCGGCACGCCATGCGAATTCGTCGGCGGTGCGGGTGTAGTGCACGAGCGTCGGCCGGGTGAGGAACAGCGAGCCCGCCGCATTGAGCAGCTGCGGGTCGAACGGCGGCACCGGCCCGCTCGAGGCCCCGAACAACGCCAGCGTGCCCCGCACCCGCAGGCTGGCCAGGCTGGCTTCGAACGTCGCGGCCCCCACCCCGTCGTACACGGCCGCGACACCACCGTCGGTCATCTCCTTGATCTCGGCGCCGAAGGCAGCCGGGTCGGTCGGATAGTCCAGCACTCGCACCGCACCGGCCTGACGCGACAGCTCGGCCTTCTCCGGCGTCGAGACGGTGGTGATGACGCGTACCGCCATGCTGGTCGCCCACTGGGTGAGGATGAGCCCGACGCCGCCCGCACCCGCGTGCACCAGCACCGAGTCGCCCTGTTGCACCGGATACAGCGACTTGATCAGGTAGTGCGCCGTCATGCCCTTGAGCAGGGATGCGGCGGCCGCATCAGGGGCCACGCCTTCCGGTACATAGGCAACGAAATCAGCTGGGGCGACGCTGTATTCGGCGTAGGCCCCGTTGGCCTGAGCGGTGACGACCCGATCACCGACCTTCAGCGCGGCGACGTCTTCACCGATCGCCGCCACGGTGCCGCACACCTCATTGCCGACGATGAACGGCGTCTCCCGGGGGTACTGGCCCGACCGGAAGTACGTGTCGAGGAAGTTCACGCCGATGGCCTCGGCCTTGATGAGCACCTCCCCGGGGCCCGGCGTGGGCTGTGGCTTCTCGACGTAGGTGAGGACTTCGGGTCCGCCGGTCTCTGCGACTTCGATGGCATGCATGGCTCCATCGTGCCAATATCCTGGCACTCGTGAAGCTCGCGCGGCCCGACGTGTTCCATCCACGCATCGTGTTGGCCGGATGCCCGGCACTGCCGGAAGGGGACGGCGACGACGCCGGCCTGGTCGCGGCGCTGGGTAAGCATGGGTTACACGCGCGCTGGATGTCGTGGGACGACCCGGCGACCGTGACGGCGGATCTGGTGATCCTGCGGGCGACGTGGGACTACATCGATCGCCTCGACGAATTCCTGTCCTGGACGCGGCGGGTCCGCAACCTGCTCAACCCGGCCCGGGTGGTGCCCTGGAACACCGATAAGCGCTACCTGGCCGACCTGGTGGCAGCGGGAGTGCCGACGGTCCCGAGCCGGTTCTTCGCCCCCGGTGACGCGGTTGCGCTGCCGAACAGCCGCGAAGTCGTGGTCAAACCCGCCGTCGGCGTGGGATCGGTTGGCACCCTTCGGTTTTCGAATCATGCGGATGCGCGGCGGCATGCGGCCCGACTGATGGACGCCGGTCGGACCGTGGTGATCCAGCCCTATGACCCGCGCATCGAAGACGGGGAGACCGCGTTGGTGTTCATCGGCGGCGCGCAGTCGCATGCCTTCGCGAAGGGCCCGATCCTGCAGCGGCTCGGCGAGGCGCCCGCTTTCGACGAGTCGGGTACCTACGCCCAGGAGTCCCTCGGCCCCGCCGACCCCGATTTCGAGGTCTGGGACATCGGGCACCATGCGCTGGCGGCGGCGGCCGCGCACCTGGACCTGTCCGTCGATGAGTTGCTCTACGCGCGGGTCGACGTCATCGGCGGACGCTCTGACCCACGCGTACTGGAAGTCGAGCTCGTCGAACCGTCACTGGGCTGGATGCAGCTGGACGAAACCACCAGGTCCCGACAGCAGCGCGAGTTCGTCGTCGCCGTCGAATCAGCGCTCGACCGGTTCGGGCTCGGCCCGCTCTCGCATCGACGCCCATAGCGCGGCCGTCGCGGCGGTACAGAGCGCAGCGCCGGCGACGTGCACGGCCACCAACGCGGCGGGCACGCCGGTGAAGAACTGCACCGTGCCGACCAGGCCTTGAGCCACGACCAGGGCAACGAGGACACCCAGCCGCTGCAGTACCGGACGGGGTGCGCGCACCGCCAGCAGCCCGAAACCGAGGCCGATCAGCAGCGAAAGGTAGGCCACCATCAGGGCCGAGTGCGCGTGCACCAGCGTGGTGATCTCGACCTCCAGGCGGGGGATCGTGCGGTCGACGCTCTTGTCTCCGGCGTGTGGGCCCGCGCCGGTCACCAACGTGCCGGTCACGAGTACGGCGGCCAGGGCCGCGGCGCTGAGCAGGGCCAGCTGCCGCAGCGCCGTGGGCGCCCGGCGGATGAGGACTCCGTCGTCGGGCTCACCGATCTTGACGAACAGCAGCACCGACAGCCAGACCATGGTCATCGACGCCAGCAGGTGAATCGCGACCGTCCACCACAGCAGCCCGGTCAGCACCGTGATGCCGCCGATGACCGCCTGAACCACGGTCGACACCGGCATCAGCCACGCATAGACGAGTACCTCGCGGCGGCGACGGGCCCTGGTCACGGCCAGCACGACAGCCGCGGCGGTGAGCACGACGAGGAAGGTGACCATCCGGTTGCCGAATTCGACCGCCTGGTGCACCACCGGAACCTCCGCGACAGGCACCGGTGTGAAACTGCCCGGGAAGCACTGCGGCCAGGTCGGGCAGCCCAGCCCGGACGCGGTGACGCGGACGATCGCGCCCGTCACCGAGATCCCGCCCTGGGTCAGGATGACCAGGAAGGCGATGACGCGCTGGGTCCGCAGGCTGGGCAGCGGCAGCAGATCGACCAGCCGCAGAAAGGCGCGTCGCACGGTTCCGATGGTAGAGCAGCGCAACTACAAGCCGTAGTAGCGGGTGAGCCGGTTACCGGGGCGACACGAACGGAACCAGGACCTCGTCGACCAGTTGCACGACCAGATCGTCGTCGATGCGGTCGCCGGTGATCAGCAGCCGGTGCCACAGCACGCTCTGCCCCAACTCGCGGGCGATCTCAACGGGAACGTCGGCGCGCACGTCGCCGCGGACAACACCACGCGCCAACAACGCGGCCATTTCCTCTTT
This sequence comes from Mycolicibacterium novocastrense, assembly GCF_001570485.1. GTDB lineage: Bacteria > Actinomycetota > Actinomycetes > Mycobacteriales > Mycobacteriaceae > Mycobacterium > Mycobacterium novocastrense. The sequence goes on along the minus strand of NZ_BCTA01000036.1, from coordinate 96,717 downwards.
GCGCCAGCCGATGACGCCGTTGCGGAAGGCCTCGGTGAGGTCTGGGTCGTGGGAGCCGGCCGCGATCGCGGCGCGGATCAGCGGCGCCCGAGGGCCGGTGAATAGCGCGGCCCATCCGCGCAATACGGCGAGCATGTCGCCGCGGTAGCTGCCGGTGTCCTCGTGCGGGATGGCCTCGGTCGCGATGCTGAGCAGCGTGTCTCGGAGCAGGGCGGTGGCATCGGGCCAGCGACGGTAGAGCACGGGTTTGCTCGTTGCGGCCGCCGCGGCGACGGCCTCCATCGTGACACCGGCCGGTCCGACCCGGGCGAGCAGATCGAGCGCCGCGTCACGGATCGCAGCGTCGAGTTCTTGGCCGCGCCGACGCGCCATCCGCCACTCCTTCGAGAAGAAACGCTTGCGTATCTTAACGCGGAAGCTTACCGTCGGGCTATAAGAAACGCATCCGTATCTTAGGAGGATCCCATGGCTCGCCCGGTGCTTTATCCGCTGCGCTGCGTCGACACCGCGACCGTGCACTATCTCGACCATCGCCATGGCAGGCGCCGCATCACCATCGACCACCGACCGCTCGCGGAAGTAACCCCGGCGATGCTCCTCGACTGGTTCACGCACCTCGGCGAAACGATGGCGTACGGGGGAGAGGTCATCGACCGCTATCTCGCCTGGCACCCGATCGATCACATCCACTGGGCGTTGGCCCGTCCGGCACCGGGAGGTGGTGCGGCCGATGGCGCGCGATTCCGCATGGTCGAGGCTTTCGGCGGCCGACCCGAATACAAGATCGACGAGATCGCAAGGGTCGAAAAGCTCGACGAGACCGGCATCCGACTGGTCAAACGCGTTGCGGGGATTCCGATCTTCCAGTTGGAGCACACCTGGTCTGCGGGTGCCGACGGCGCCCACTACGTGACGGTGATGGATCTCGGCGCGCGCTCACCGCTGCTCACGCCCGTGAACAGGATCGTGCGCCGACGGTTCCCGGACCACAAGTTGCGCGCCTGGGTGAAGCACAACATCGAAGAGGTCGGACAGCTCGAATATCTGCTGCCGCAGCTGCGCTCAGGTGAAGCGGAACCAGCGCAGCGCGCACAGCGCGGCGACGGCGCCCCAGACCGCGAGCACCAGAAGGCCGAACCAGTCCACTGACAACGTCATCGCCTGGGTCAGCGCTTCGGTGAGGGCGCCGGACGGCGTCAACCGGGCCACCCACTGCGCGACGGAGGGCACCATGCCGCCCTCGAGCGTCAGCGCGCCGAGCCCCGCGAACACGAACCAGAGCAAGTTCGCCAGGGCCAAGACGATCTCGGCGCGCAAGGTGCCACCGAGCAGCAGCCCCAGCGCCGCGAAACCCGCTGTGCCCAAGGCGATCACCGCTGCGCCGAGCGCGAGCCCCGCCAGGTGCGGTCGCCAGCCGAGGGCAACCCCGATGGTGCCCAACACGATCGCCTGCAGGAATACCACCGCGACCACCGCCAGCGATTTGCCCGCGATGATGCCCCACACCGGAAGGGCCGTGGCGCCAAGGCGTTTGAGCGCCCCATAGCGGCGGTCGAATGCCACGGCGATCGCCTGCCCGGTGAACGCGGTGGAGATCACGGCCAGCGCCATGATGGCGGGTACGAACGTCGCCGCCCGGTTCGGCCCGAACGACCCCAGCGGCAGCAGCGTCAAGCCCACCAGCAGCGTGATCGGAATGAACATCGTCAACAAGAGCTGTTCGCCGTTGCGCAGCAGCAGCCGCACCTCCAGGCCGAACTGCGCGGCGAGCATCTTCTGCACCGTGGCCGGCCCCGGATCGGGTGTGAAGGTGCCCGGCGCAAAGCGATTCGTCATTACGGCCGCAACTCCCGCCCGGTCAGGTCGAGGAACACGTCCTCGAGGCTTCGCTGTTCGACGCGCATATCGGTGGCCAGCACATCGAGACGCGCGCACCACGCCGTCACCGTCGCCAGGACCTGGGGGTTGATCGCGCCCTCGACGAGGTATTCGCCCGGCGCGGTCTCGGTTGCCTGGTAAGTCTCGGGCAGCGCGGAAACCAGCAGCGACAGGTCGAGCATGCGCGGGGCGCGGAACCGCAGCTGGTTCTCGGCGCCGCTGCGCATCAGCTCCTCGGGCGAACCGGTCGCCACCGGGACGCCGTGGTCGATGATCATGATGCGGTCGGCCAGCTCCTCGGCCTCGGTGAGCTGATGGGTCGTCAGCACGACGGTCACGCCGTCGCGACGCAGCGCATCGATCAACTCCCACACCACTATTCGCGCATGCGCGTCCATTCCCGCGGTCGGCTCGTCGAGGAAGACCAGCTCCGGACGGCCGACCACCGCGCAGGCCAGCGCCAGCCGCTGCTGCTGGCCACCGGACAGCCTGCGGTAGGTCGTGCGCGCCGACTCGGTCAGCCCCAGAGTGTCCATCAGCCATGCCGGATCGAGCGGGTTGGCCGCGTAGGACGCCACCAGGTTGAGCATCTCGCCGGCGCGGGCCGCCGGGTAGCCGCCGCCGCCCTGCAGCATCACGCCGATGCGCTCACGCAACCGGGCGTTGTCGCCGAACGGGTCGAGGCCGAGGATCTCGATGGTGCCGGAGTCGGGCCGGATGAAGCCCTCGCACATCTCGACAGTCGTGGTCTTGCCGGCGCCGTTGGGCCCGAGCAGCGCGAACACCTCGGCGGCCTGCACCTGCAGGTCGAGGTCGGACACCGCGACGGTCGACCCGTAGCGCTTCGTGACCCCGCTGAGGCGCACGGGCACGGGGGGCGACGCCCCGGATCCAGAGTGGGTCACGGGGACTCAGCGTAAGCGTCGGGCCGCGCGGGCTGTGGTGGCGGTGGTGGCGGTTGCTCGTGCGGCGGGCTGGCCACGCTGCGCCAGGGCAACCGGTTGTAGGTGAGCAGAAACAGCGCGGCGACGATCACGGTGCTCGCCGCGGTAGCGAGGAGAATCTGGAAAACCGTGAAGCGATCGCCGTTGGCGGTGGGGCCGAAGATGCCGACGGCCAGCGTCACCACGATCGTGGTGCTGCGGAATGCCGGCCGGGTGGCCCACGCCGCGAGGGGCAGGACGGCCCACAGCACGTACCAGGGCTGGACGACGGGAAACAGCAGCACCGTCACCCCCAGCGCGACGCCGAGCCCGCCCACCGGATGCAGGCGTCCCCGCAGAACGAGCAGCAACAGCCAGGTCACCAGGATCGCGATGATGAACACGCCGATCGCACGCGTGAGTCCCAGCACCGCCGTGGTGTGGTCGCCGAGCCCCAGCAGGATGCCGACCTGACCGGTGCCCAGGGCCAGCAGGGTGGGCAGCGACATCCAGCTGCGCACGACGTTGGCGGTGCCCAGCGTGTTCAGCCAGCCGAACCCCAGGCCGCTGGCCCACCCGATCAGCGCCATCACCACCACCGACACCGCGGTCAACGATCCGCCGGCCAGGAAGAACGCCTTGACTGTGCCGCCCCATCGACAGGCCAGCGCCATCGCGACGAAACCCAGCGCCAGCAGCGACGGCAATTTGACCTGCGAGGACAGCGTGATCAGCACGACGCCGACCAGCAGCATCGTCAGCGGCCACCAGCGCGCCCACTGCTCGCGTCCGTGCGGCCAGGACAGTGGCCTGGGCAGCAGCGGCGCGGCGGCGTCGACACCGCGCAGCGCGAACTCGGTGCCGGCAAGCATGAGGCCCAGCATCAGCGCCTCGTTGTGGATGCCCCCGACCAGATGCATGATCAGCAGCGGATTGGCGGCGCCCAGCCACAGCGCGCTCACCTCGGCGACGCCGCAGCGCCGGGCCAGACGCGGGGTCGCCCAGACGATCAGGCCCACGCCGAGCAGCACGACCAATCGGTGGCAGAGCACCGCGGCGACGATGTTCTCACCCGTCAGCGTCGAGATACCCTGACCGATCCACAGGAAGAGCGGCCCGTACGGCGCGGGTGTCTCGCGCCACATGTTCGGCACCGAGAGCGTGAACACGTGGTCCAGGCCCAGGCCGGTGGCCGGGCCGACTCGATACGGGTCGAGGCCTTTGACGCCGATCTCGCTCTGCGCCAGATAGGAGTAGACGTCGCGGCTGTACATCGGTGGGGCGATGAGCAGTGGCAGCACCCACAGCCACAACAGTCGGTCGAGTTGGCTGCGCGACATGCGTCGGTCGCCGAGAGCGAACCGCCCGAGCATCAGCCAGGCCAGCGCCATCATCACCGCGCCGGTGGTGGTCATGGTCAGGCTCACGGTCTGGATGCGCGAGGGCAGGTTGAGCAACCGCACACCGAACGTCGGGTCCTGCACGACCGGCCTGGCCCCGACGCCGAGCGCGCCGATCGCCATCAGGACGGTGCCGGCAGCACCGAACAGCCGTGTCCGGCGCAGCGCGATGACCTCGGCATCATTGAGCGGCGAGCCCACCGGGCGTTCGTCGGCGTGCCAACGGGCGATCGACGAGCTGAACGACGGGAGGCGGGCTGCCACCTCAGCAGCGTAACCGTCCACGTCATGGCTGCCGTCCCGCTAAGGGTGCCCTTGCTTTACAGCGGTTTCCGAATTCCGTCACAATAGTGTTGTGAAATTCAGTCCGGAGGCAGGAGCCGATCGCCAGACGCGTGGTGCGATCGTGCAATTGCTGCTCGAATCCGGACCGATCACCGCCGGTGAGATCGGCGAACAGCTCGGAATCTCCGCTGCGGGCGTGCGTCGCCACCTCGACGCATTGATCGAGGCCGGCGACGCGCAGGCCAGCGCGGCGGCGGCCTGGCAGCACACCGGCCGCGGCAGGCCCGCGAAACGGTATCGGCTCACCGCGGCGGGTCGTGCCAAGCTCGGCCACGCCTACGACGACCTGGCCGCGGCGGCCATTCGTCAGCTACGCGAGATCGGCGGCGATGACGCCGTGCGGACGTTCGCGCGGCGCCGTATCGACGGGATCCTCGCGGGAGTAACCAAGGGCCCCGATGACGTTGTATCCAAAGCCGACCGGGTGGCCGACGCGCTGACCAAGGCCGGCTACGCGACCAGTGTGACTTCGGTGACACCGGCGCCTGGATCAATCCACGGAATCCAGCTGTGTCAGCATCACTGTCCGGTCTCACACGTCGCGGAGGAGTTCCCCGAGTTGTGCGAGACCGAGCGTGAGGCTTTCGCGGAGATTCTGGGAACCCACGTGCAGAGGCTCGCCACCATCGTCAACGGCGACTGCGCCTGCACAACGCACGTACCTCTGGTCGAAAAGATCAGTGCTTCAGCCCCAACAGCCCCCACTAGCAAGCAAGGAGCGTCGAGATGACGACGACACCTGAAGTCCACAAGGTAGGCGAACCGCTCAGCCAGGACGAGGCGATCGCCTCGCTGAGCCGGTACGGCTACGGCTGGGTGGACTCCGACGTCGCGGGCGCCAGCGCACAGCGCGGGTTGTCCGAGGCGGTGGTTCGCGACATCTCCGGCAAGAAGGACGAGCCGCAGTGGATGCTCGACATCCGGCTGAAGGCGCTGCGCACCTTCGAGAAGAAGCCGATGCCGAACTGGGGTTCCAACCTCGAGGGCATCGACTTCGACAACATCAAGTACTTCGTGCGGTCCACCGAGAAGCAGGCGGCCACGTGGGACGACCTGCCCGAGGACATCCGCAACACCTACGACAAGCTGGGCATCCCGGAGGCGGAGAAGCAGCGCCTGGTCTCCGGTGTCGCGGCGCAGTACGAGTCCGAGGTGGTCTACCACCAGATCCGCGAGGACCTGGAGGCGCAGGGCGTCATCTTCCTCGACACGGACACCGCGCTGCGTGAGCATCCGGAGATCTTCAAGCAGTACTTCGGCACCGTGATCCCGGCCGGCGACAACAAGTTCTCCGCGCTGAACACGGCGGTCTGGTCGGGTGGTTCGTTCATCTACGTCCCGCCCGGTGTGCACGTCGACATCCCGCTGCAGGCCTACTTCCGGATCAACACCGAGAACATGGGCCAGTTCGAGCGCACGCTGATCATCGTCGACGAGGGTGCCTACGTGCACTACGTCGAGGGCTGCACCGCGCCCATCTACAAGAGCGACTCGTTGCACTCCGCGGTCGTGGAGATCATCGTCAAATCCGGTGGCCGCTGCCGCTACACGACCATCCAGAACTGGTCGAGCAACGTCTACAACCTGGTCACCAAGCGGGCCCGGGCCGAGGCCGGCGCGACGATGGAGTGGGTCGACGGCAACATCGGCTCCAAGGTCACCATGAAGTACCCCGCGGTGTGGATGACCGGTGAGCACGCTCGCGGTGAGGTGCTCTCGGTGGCGTTCGCCGGCGAGGGGCAGCATCAGGACACCGGCGCCAAGATGCTGCACCTGGCGCCCAACACGTCGAGCAACATCGTGTCCAAGTCGGTCGCCCGCGGCGGCGGTCGGGCCTCCTACCGCGGCCTGGTCCAGGTCAACAAGGGTGCCCACGGATCGCGGTCGAGCGTGAAATGCGATGCGCTGCTTGTCGATACGATCAGCCGCTCCGACACCTACCCCTACGTCGACATCCGTGAGGACGACGTGACGATGGGCCACGAGGCCACCGTGTCCAAGGTCAGCGAGGATCAGCTGTTCTATCTGATGAGCCGCGGCCTGACCGAGGACGAGGCGATGGCGATGGTGGTGCGCGGCTTCGTCGAGCCGATCGCCAAGGAGCTTCCGATGGAGTACGCGCTGGAGCTCAACCGGCTGATCGAGCTGCAGATGGAAGGGGCTGTGGGCTAAGTGAGTTCCCCTCTGCAGACAGCGGTCGAAGGGACACCAGCCGGGTCGGCACTCAACAAAGGCGAGATCTTCACGTCCTTCGACGTGAACGCCTTCGAGGTGCCCGGCGGCCGCGACGAGATCTGGCGGTTCACGCCGTTGAAGCGCCTGCGCGGCCTGCACGACGGTTCCGCCGTCGCCACCGGCAGCGCACGCATCACCGTGAGGGAGTGCCCCGGTGTCACCGTCGAGACGGTCGGTCGCGATGACGAGCGGCTCGGCCAGGGCGGTGTGCCCGCCGACCGAGTTGCCGCACAGGCGTATTCGTCGTTCGACACCGCCACCATCGTCACGGTCGGCCGTGACACCGAGGTCGCCGAACCGATCGAGATCGACATCGACGGCCCCGGCGAGGGCGCGGTGGCCTACGGGCATCTGCAAATCCGCGTCGAGGAGCTTTCGCGCGCGATCGTCGTCGTGGATCTGCGTGGCAGCGGGACCTACGCCGACAACGTCGAGATCATCGTCGGCGATTCGGCAGGCCTCGGGGTGATCTGGATCGCCGACTGGGCCGACGACACCGTGCACGTCAGCGCGCATCACGCCCGCCTCGGCAAGGATGCCGTGCTCGGCCACGTGAACGTGACGCTCGGCGGGGACGTGGTGCGGACGACGGCCACGGTGCGGTTCACCGGACCCGGCGGCGACGCCAAGATGCTCGGCACCTACTTCGCCGACGACGGCCAGCACTTCGAGTCGCGGTTACTGGTCGACCACGCCCATCCAAGCTGCAAATCCGATGTGCTGTACAAGGGTGCGCTGCAAGGTGATCCGGCATCCAACCGGCCTGATGCGCACACCGTGTGGGTCGGTGACGTGTTGATCCGCGCGGAGGCCACCGGCACCGACACCTTCGAGGTGAACCGCAACCTGCTGCTCACCGACGGCGCTCGGGCGGACTCGGTGCCCAACCTCGAGATCGAGACGGGCGAGATCATCGGCGCCGGACACGCCAGTGCCACCGGGCGTTTCGATGACGAGCAGTTGTTCTATCTGCGGGCCCGCGGCATCCCCGAGGACCAGGCGCGGCGTTTGGTGGTGCGCGGTTTCTTCAACGAGATCATCGCCAAGATCGCCGTGCCCGCGGTGCGCGAGCGCCTCACCGAAGCCATCGAACGAGAACTAGCGATCACGGAATCGAGAACAACGCAATCATGACCACACTTGAAGTCAAAGACCTGCACGTCTCGGTGCAAACCCCTGAGCAGACCGAGATCCCGATCCTCAAGGGCGTCGACCTGACCGTGAAGTCGGGGGAGACCCACGCGGTGATGGGGCCGAACGGCTCGGGCAAGTCCACGCTGTCCTACGCGATCGCCGGTCACCCCAAGTACACGGTGACGTCCGGTTCGATCACGTTGGACGGGCAGGACGTGCTCGAGATGAGCATCGACGAGCGCGCCCGCGCCGGCCTGTTTCTCGCGATGCAGTACCCGGTCGAGGTGCCGGGTGTGTCGATGTCGAACTTCCTGCGCACGGCGGCGACGGCGGTGCGCGGTGAGGCTCCGAAGCTGCGGCACTGGGTCAAAGAGGTCAAGTCCGCGATGGGCGACCTCGAGATCGACCCGTCGTTCTCCGAACGCAGCGTGAACGAGGGGTTCTCGGGTGGGGAGAAGAAGCGCCACGAGATCCTGCAGCTGGCGCTGCTCAAGCCGAAGATCGCGATCCTCGACGAGACCGACTCCGGCCTGGACGTCGACGCGTTGCGGGTGGTCAGCGAGGGCGTCAACCGCTACGCCGAGACCGAGAACGGCGGCGTGCTGTTGATCACCCACTACACACGAATCCTGCGCTACATCCAGCCGCAGTTCGTCCACGTCTTCGTCGACGGCCGCATCGTCACTTCCGGTGGTCCCGAGCTCGCTGACGAGCTCGAGGAGAAGGGCTACGTCCGCTTCGCGCAGACGGCTGCCGCGGAGGCGTAGCCATGACCGCCACCGTTCGCCCGCTGGATCTGACCGCCATCCGCGCGGACTTCCCGATCCTGAAGAAGCAGATGCGCGGCGGAAACACGTTGGCGTATCTCGATTCCGGGGCGACCTCGCAACGGCCGGTGCAGGTCCTCGACGCCGAGCGCGAGTTCCTCGTGACCTCCAACGGCGCGGTGCACCGCGGCGCGCACCAGTTGATGGAGGAGGCGACCGACGCCTACGAGGATGGCCGGGCGGACATCGCGGCGTTCGTCGGCGCCGATCCCGATGAGTTGGTGTTCACCAAGAATGCGACCGAGGCGATCAACCTGGTCTCGTACGCGATCGGGGACAAGCGGTTCGACCACGCCGTCGGGCCCGGTGATGTGATCGTGACGACCGAACTCGAACACCACGCCAACCTGGTTCCGTGGCAGGAGTTGGCGCGCCGGACGGGAGCGACGCTCAAGTGGTACGGCGTCACCGAGGACGGCCGCATCGACCTGGATTCGCTGCAGCTCGATGAGCGTGTGAAAATCGTTGCGTTCAGCCATCATTCGAATGTCACCGGCGCATTGGCGCCGGTCGACGAGTTGGTCACGCGGGCCAAGGCCGTCGGCGCGCTGACCCTGCTCGACGCCTGCCAGTCGGTGCCGCATCAGCCTGTCGATCTGCATGCGCTCGGCGTGGACTATGCCGCGTTCTCCGGGCACAAGATGTTGGGGCCGACGGGTATCGGCGTGCTGTACGGACGCTCTGCGCTGATGAATGCGATGCCACCGTTTCTGACCGGCGGCTCGATGATCGAGACCGTCACGATGGAGGAGACGACGTACGCGCCTGCGCCGCAGCGCTTCGAGGCGGGAACGCCGGTGACGTCGCAAGTGGTCGGTTTGGCCGCCGCCGCGCGCTACCTGCGCGAGATCGGGATGAGCGCCGTGCAAGCGCACGAATCCGAGCTCGTGGCCGCCGCGCTGGAGGGACTGTCCGCAATCGACGGCGTACGCATCATCGGCCCGACGTCGCTGGAGAACCGGGCGTCGCCGGTCAGTTTCGTGGTCGACGGAGTTCACGCCCACGACGTCGGCCAGGTGCTCGACGACGAGGGCGTGGCGGTGCGTGTCGGCCATCACTGCGCGTGGCCGCTGCATCGGCGGTTCGGGATCGCCGCGACCGCGCGGGCGTCGTTCGCGGTGTACAACACTATCGACGAGGTCGACCGGTTGGTGGCTGGTGTGCGCCGGGCCGTGGAATTCTTCGGCAGGGACTGACGTGCGGCTGGATCAGATCTATCAGGAAGTGATCCTCGATCACTACAAGCGCCCGCACAACCGTGGATTGCGTGAGCCGTACGGAGCTCAGGTCCATCACGTCAACCCGACGTGTGGCGACGAGGTGACGCTGCGGGTGGCGCTGTCCGACGACGGTGAGCAGGTGGTGGACATCTCCTATGACGGGCAGGGCTGTTCGATCAGCCAGGCCTCGACATCGGTGCTGACCGATCAGGTGATCGGCCAGAGCGTCGGCGACGCACTCAAAACGGTCGCCGCCTTCAGCGAGATGATCTCCTCGCGCGGGACCGTCGAGGGCGACGAGGACGTCATCGGGGACGGCATCGCGTTCGCCGGCGTCGCGAAGTACCCGGCGCGGGTCAAGTGCGCGTTGCTGGGGTGGATGGCTTTCAAAGATGCACTGTCACAGGCATCGGAGAGATTTCAGGAGGCAGGATGAGTGATACCGCAGTGCCCAACGAGGAACTGTTGTTCGATCTCGAGGAGGCGATGCGTGACGTCGTCGACCCCGAGCTCGGTATCAACGTCGTCGATCTGGGCTTGGTCTACGGGATCGACGTCGAGCAGGGGGAGCAGGGCAAGGTCGCGTTGATCGACATGACGTTGACCTCGGCCGCCTGCCCGCTCACCGATGTGATCGAGGACCAGTCGCGCACAGCGCTGGTCGGCGCAGGGCTGGTCAACGAGCTGAAGATCAACTGGGTGTGGAACCCGCCGTGGGGGCCGGACAAGATCACCGAGGACGGCCGCGAGCAGTTGCGCGCGTTGGGTTTCACCGTCTAGCTCAGGCAGCGTCGGGTCTGGCCCGCCACGGCCTCGTGGAGTCAGCCTTCGAATCACGGCGGGCACAAATCTGTGCCGCCGTCGCCGAATCGACAATTGTCGAATCTCGTGTCTTCGGCGACAGATGTTTCCCCCGAACCCGCACGCGCGCTGATCGATTCGAAGGCGGATGCGTCGAGGGTCCGCACCGCGCTGGTCGCGAGCCTCGTCGGAACCACGATCGAGTGGTACGACTTCTTTCTCTATGCGACCGCGGCGAGCCTGGTGTTCAACCAGGCGTTCTTCCCCGATCAGAGCTCGCTGGTCGGGACGCTGTTGTCCTTCGCGACGTTCGCGGTCGGGTTCATCGTGCGCCCGATCGGCGGGTTCGTGTTCGGCCACGTCGGCGACCGGATCGGCCGGAAGAAGACGCTGGCACTCACCATGGTCCTGATGGGCGGTGCGACCGCTCTGATGGGGGTGCTGCCCACCGCCGCCCAGATCGGGGTGCTCGCGCCCATCCTGTTGGTACTCCTGCGCGTCGTACAAGGTTTCGCGCTCGGCGGCGAATGGGCCGGGGCGATCTTGCTCGCCGTCGAACACAGTCCGGCGCATCGGCGTGGCTTCGCGGGCAGCGTGCCTCAAGTCGGTCTGGCGCTCGGGCTCGCACTGGGCACCGGCGTGTTCGCGCTGCTCCAAATCGCCTTGCCCGAGGATGCCTTCGAGTCGTACGGCTGGCGGATCGCGTTCTTGTTCAGCATCGTGCTGGTGGTCTTCGGTTTCATCGTTCGATCGAAGGCGACCGAGACACCGGCCTTCGAGAAGGTCCGCGACGAGGACGACCGCTCGGCAGCGCCGCTGCGTGACGTGTTCCGCCCTCCCGCGCTGCGCAATACGGTGCTGGGACTGCTGTCGCGATGGGGCGAGGGCGCGGCCTTCAATACATGGGGCGTGTTCGCGATCTCGTATGCGACCGGAACACTGAAGCTGGAACGGGTTCCGGTGCTCATCGCCGTCACGGTCGCGGCGCTGCTGATGGCCGCGCTGCTCCCCGTCTCGGGATTGCTGACCGACCGGTTCGGGGCGCGACCGGTGTACGCGAGCGGGATCGCTGCCTACGCCGTCGCGGTGTTCCCGGTGTTCGCGTTGTTCAACACCGGCAGCATGACCGCCTACGCGCTCGGAATGTTGGTGGTGTTCGGCGTGATTCACGCGTGGTTCTACGGTGCCCAGGGCACGCTCTACGCGTCGCTGTATCCGGCACGTATCCGCTACACCGGGCTGTCGACGGTGTATCAGCTGTCAGGGGTCTACGCGTCGGGTCTGACCCCGCTGATCCTGACCGCGTTGATCGCCGCCACGAATCAGTCGCCGTGGCTCGCGTGCACCTACCTCGTGGTCACCGCGTTGATCAGCGTCGTGGCCACATTGCTGCTGCGGCCGAAGGCTTTGACGGAAATCTGAACACCGGCACGGGACCTGCCGGAGCAGGGGAGGTGGTGTTGGTATTCGGAATTGCCGACATTGTCATACGAAGTCGTGGACGAAGAGCCCAGAATGATCTCGTGGTCACGGTCCCGGCGTTCGTCTGGCGGGGCGGGTTCGGATGGCGCGCGCTGTTGATCGGCGGCTGTGTCGGGCTCTGCCTCGGCGTTTTGGCGTGGCTCGATTCCGGCTTCCTCCTCAGCGCTGTCATCGTCACGGTGGTCGTCGGCACGTTCTACGGCATCTGGATGGCGCGCCGGATGAACCGGTACTGGCCGGGATCGAGAGAGCTCACTGGTCAGGAGCGGGTCGCGGTCGTGCGCGCGGTGCGAAGCGGGGGCGACCTGGCCGATTCCCGGCTGGCGGGGCCAGAAATCGACTACGCGCGGGGGTTGTGCGCCGCGGCGGAAGAGGCCCGTCCACTGCGGTGGGTGTTGGTCATCGCCCTGGTCGTCGCGCTGGGCGCGGCGGTCTGGGACGCCTTCTTCGGCTCCTGGGGTAACGCGGTGGCATCCGTCATCTACCTGGTCGCACTGCTCGTCGAGCTGTTCTGGTGGCCGCGACGGCAATCCCAGCTGCTGACCCACGCCCGTACGCTCGATGCGGTATGAGCCATCCTTACGTCGCCACCCGCCGTCAACTGCGTGGTGTGGCCGAAAGCCTCATCGCAGGCCCCCAGTACCGGTCCGCGGGCACGATCCGGCTCGCGGTGCGCCCCGACGGTTTCGCCGCCGTCGCGTTACCCCTGTCGGTGCACGGTACGGAGCTGGTCTTCCCGGACGGCAGCGTTGCGCTGGCCGGCCGCGTCGCGGCCATCGCCGAGGCGGCCGGCGTGGTACCCGGGCCGCCGGAGGGCGTCTACCGGATCGTCGATCCGTTGCCCGCCCACGCCGAGCTCGCACTCGATCCCGATGCGGCGGCGTGGCTCCAGCGGGCCCACTACGCGGGTGGATATGCCCTCAAACATGTTCTGCCGCAGCAGCATCCGACGCTGTGGCCGGAGCACTTCGATGTCGCCGCTGTCGAGGACGAGGTGAACTACGGGGTGTCGGCCGGTGATGAGACCCACCCGACGCCGTACGCATACGTCGGCCCATGGCAGAAGCGGACGGGACCGTTCTGGAATGCGCCGTTCGGAGCCCTCTACCCACTCGACGCCACGCACGACGTCGACGCGCTGGCCGCGCGGGTCACCGAGTTCTTCGAGCGCGGCCGCACTGAACTGGGTATCCGCCCGTAGGCTGGGAACAGACAGCTGACCATCAGCGTTAGGAAGCAACGTGGCTACCCAAGACATCACTGCCGAACAATTCAACGACACCATCAACGACAACGAGATCGTGCTGGTGGACTTCTGGGCGTCGTGGTGTGGCCCGTGTAAGGCGTTCGCCCCCACATTCGCGGCGTCCTCCGAACAACACCCCGACGTCGTGTACGCCAAGGTCGACACCGAGGCCGAGCAGGCGCTGGCCGCCGCGGCCGACATCCGGTCCATCCCCACGCTGATGGCGTTCAAGAAGGGCAAGTTGGTGTTCAACCAGGCGGGCGCGCTGCCGCCCGCGGCCCTGGAGGAACTGGTCCAGCGCGTCAAGGAGTTCGACATCGACGCGGCGATCGCCGCGCAGGATAACGGCCAGCCGGAGTGAACCTCCGCACGCGATAGCGTGCATGCGTGAGCGAGCAAGCAGAGAACGAGCAGAGCAACTTCGTCCTGGTCGACCGGCCGCGACCCGGCGTCGCACTGGTGACGTTGAACCGCCCCGAGCGAATGAACTCCATGGCGTTCGACGTCATGGTTCCGCTCAAGAAGGTGCTCGACGAGCTGACCTACGACAACTCCGTGCGGGCGGTCGTGCTCACCGGCGCCGGCCGCGGATTCTCCTCGGGCGCCGACCACAAGTCGGCCGGTTCGGTGCCTCACATCGACGGTTTGACCCGGCCGACGTTCGCGCTGCGCTCGATGGAGGTGCTCGACGACGTCATCCTCGCCCTGCGCAAAATGCACCAGCCGGTCATCGCGGCGGTCAACGGCGCCGCGATCGGCGGGGGCCTGTGCCTGGCGCTGGCCTGCGATATCCGCGTGGCGGCCGACGGTGCTTACTTCCGCGCGGCCGGCATCAACAACGGCCTGACCGCCAGCGAGCTGGGACTGTCCTATCTGCTTCCGCGCGCCATCGGCACGTCACGGGCGTTCGAGCTGATGCTGACCGGCCGCGACGTCGACGCCGCAGAGGCCGAACGCATCGGCCTGGTGTCGCACGCGGTGCCCGACGATCAGCTGCTCGAGGTTTGCTACCAGATGGGGGAGCGCATCGCCGCGTTCTCCCGGCCCGGAATCGAGTTGACCAAGCGCACACTTTGGAGTGGACTGGACGCCGGTAGCCTGGAAGGGCACATGCAAGCCGAGGGCCTCGGACAACTGTTCGTCCGTTTGCTCACCGCCAACTTCGAAGAAGCGGTGGCAGCGCGCGCCGAAAAACGAGACCCCGTATTCACCGACGACAAGTAAGGACCGCACAGCGTGATCACCGCAACGGACCTGGAGGTCCGCGCCGGGGCGCGCACGTTGCTGTCCACCGACGGAACCGCGCTTCGCGTACAGCCCGGCGACCGGATCGGACTGGTCGGTCGCAACGGCGCGGGTAAGACCACCACGATGCGCATCCTCGCCGGCGAGGGCGAACCGTATGCGGGCGACATCGTCCGCAACGGCGAAATCGGTTACCTGCCACAGGATCCCAGAGAAGGCGACCTGGACGTACTCGCCCGCGACCGGGTGCTCTCGGCGCGCGGCCTGGACACCCTGCTCGCCGACCTCGAAAAACAGCAGCTGCTGATGGCCGAAGTCGCCGACGACGCCGCCCGCGACAAGGCCGTGCGCAAGTACGGTCAGCTCGAGGAGCGCTTCGCCGCGCTGGGCGGATACGCCGCCGAGAGCGAGGCGGGCCGTATCTGCGCGAGCCTCGGACTGCCGGAGCGGGTCCTCACCCAACCGCTGCGCACACTGTCCGGCGGTCAGCGCCGCCGCGTGGAGCTGGCCCGGATTCTGTTCGCGGCCTCCGACAGCGGCGCGGGCTCGAGCACGACGCTGCTGCTCGACGAACCGACCAACCACCTCGACGCCGACTCCATCGGCTGGCTGCGTGACTTTCTGCAGAACCATCCCGGGGGCCTGGTGGTCATCAGCCACAACGTCGACCTGCTCGCCGACGTGGTGAACCGGGTGTGGTTCCTCGACGCCGTGCGCAGCGAAGTCGACGTCTACAACATGGGCTGGCAGAAATATCTCGACGCCCGCGCCACCGACGAAGCCCGGCGCCGCCGCGAACGCGCCAACGCCGAACGCAAGGCGTCCGCGTTGCGCACCCAAGCGGCCAAGATGGGGGCCAAGGCCACCAAAGCCGTTGCCGCGCAGAACATGTTGCGCCGCGCCGACCGGATGATGGCCGCACTCGACGAGGAACGCGTCGCCGACAAGGTGGCCCGTATCAAGTTCCCCACCCCCGCGCCGTGTGGGCGCACCCCGCTCGTCGCCAAGGGGCTGACCAAGAACTACGGCTCGCTCGAGGTCTTCACCGGCGTCGACCTGGCGATCGACCGAGGCTCGCGGGTGGTGGTGCTCGGGCTCAACGGTGCCGGCAAGACCACCCTGTTGCGCCTGCTGGCGGGCACCGAGACGCCCGACGCCGGGCGCCTCGAACCGGGTCACGGCCTCAAGCTCGGATATTTCGCCCAGGAGCACGACACCCTGGACAACAACGCGACGGTGTGGGAGAACATCCGCCACGCCGCACCCGACACCGGCGAGCAGGACCTGCGCGGGCTGTTGGGCGCCTTCATGTTCAGTGGACCGCAGCTCGACCAGCCGGCGGGCACGCTGTCCGGCGGTGAGAAGACCCGGCTGGCGCTGGCTGGCCTGGTCGCGTCCACTGCGAACGTGCTGCTGCTCGACGAGCCGACGAACAACCTCGATCCGGCCTCGCGCGAGCAGGTCCTCGATGCGCTGCGCAGCTACGTCGGCGCGGTCGTGTTGGTGACCCACGATCCCGGCGCCGCCGAGGCACTCGAACCGCAACGCGTGGTCCTTCTTCCCGACGGCACCGAGGACTACTGGTCCGAGGATTACTCGGATCTGATCGAGCTCGCCTGAACTGGGTGACCGGTCAAGCCGGCCCGGTCCGTTCCGCGAAGCGTTTGGGCATTTTCAAGCGTCGTGTGTAACCGCTTCCTACGCTGGGTATCCGTCGGGGCATCGAAGCGGGGAGGTGCTGATGAAGAAGCTGGACAAGTCGAGAGACCAGTTGCTGAACGAGTTGCGGAGTGCTTACGAGGGTGGCGCAAGTATCCGTACTCTGGTCGCGTCCACGGGACGCTCGTACGGTTCCATCCACAGCATGCTGCGTGAGTCGGGTACGACGATGCGCAGCCGTGGCGGTCCGAACCACCGCAGCAGGCGCCGCTAGTCGCTCTGCGGCACGGTCTCTTGGTCGCGTCGCTGCCGCAGTGACGCCTCGACCAGGTCCAGTACGGCACTGAGCTTTTCGGGATCGTCACCCGACGCCAAACGCGCGACAAGGCCGTCGAGGACGAGGTCGAGATAGGTCTGCAGCACGGCGCTGGGCACGTCGTCGCGCAGCCGGCCGGCCTGCTTCTGCATGCGCAGCCGCTGGGTCGTGGCCACCGACAGCTCAGCGGACCGTTCCGCCCAGCCCCGGTGAAAGTCGGGATCGTTGCGCAGCTTTCGCGCGATCTCGAGCCTGGTGGCCAGCCAGTCGAACTGCTCCGGCGCGGCCAGCATGTCGCGCATCACCTGGACCAGCCCCTCGCGCGCGGCGACATCGGCCATGCGCTCGGCGTCCTCGCGGGCCAGTTCGAAGAACAGCGTGTCCTTGTCCCGGAAGTGGTGGAAGATGGCGCCGCGCGACAGCCCGATCGTCTGCTCGAGCCGCCGCACGGTCGCCTTGTCGTAGCCGTACTCCGCGAAACACCGGCGGGCGCCGTCGAGAATCTGCCGACGACGCGCCGCCAGGTGGTCGTCGGTGACCCGGGGCAACGCGGTTGTCCCTTCTTCGGTTACTGCGACTCGAGCATGTTGCGCAGCACGTACTGCAGGATGCCGCCGTTGCGGTAGTAGTCCGCCTCACCCGGGGTGTCGATGCGCACCACCGCGTCGAACTCGACCTTGGAGCCGTCTTCCTTTTCCGCAGTGACGTGCACCGTCTTCGGGGTCTTGCCCTCGTTGAGCTCCTCGATGCCGGTGATGTCGAACGTCTCCGTGCCGTCGAGGCCCAGCGACTCCGCCGACTCGCCCTCGGGGAACTGCAGCGGGATCACGCCCATGCCGATCAGGTTCGACCGGTGGATCCGCTCGAACGACTCGGTGATCACCGCGCGCACACCCAGCAGCCGCGTGCCCTTGGCCGCCCAGTCACGCGACGAACCCGAACCGTACTCCTTGCCGCCGAGCACCACGAGCGGAATATCCTGCGCCGCATAGTTTTGCGCGGCGTCATAGATGAACGCCTGCTCGCCGTCCTTGGTGAAGTCGCGGGTGTAGCCACCCGAGACGTCGTCGAGCAACTGGTTGCGCAGCCGGATGTTGGCGAACGTGCCGCGGATCATCACCTCGTGGTTGCCACGCCGGGAACCGTAGGAGTTGTAGTCCGCCCGCTCGACGCCGTTGGACTCCAGGTACTCGGCGGCCGGCGTGCCCGGCTTGATCGCGCCGGCGGGTGAGATGTGGTCGGTGGTCACCGAATCGCCCAGCAGCGCCAGCACTCTCGCGCCCTTGATGTCGGTCACCGGCTCCGGTTCGGCCGACATCCCGTCGAAGTACGGTGGCTTGCGCACATAGGTCGACTCCTCGGCCCATTCGAAGGTGTTGCCCTCCGGGGTCGGCAGGTTGCGCCAGCGCTCGTCGCCCTTGAAGACGTCGGCGTAGTTCTTGGTGAACATCTCCTGGCTGATCGCGTTGGCGATCGTGTCGTTGATGTCGGACTGCGACGGCCAGATATCGCGCAGGTAGACGTCGTTACCGTCCTCGTCCTGGCCCAGCGGCATGGCCTCGAAGTCGAAGTCCATCGTGCCGGCAAGCGCGTAGGAGATCACCAGCGGCGGGGACGCCAGGTAGTTCATCTTGGTGTCCGGGTTGATCCGGCCCTCGAAGTTGCGGTTGCCCGACAGCACCGCGGCCACCGCGAGGTCGTTGTCGTTGACGGCCTTGCTGATCTCCTCGGGCAGCGGGCCGCTGTTGCCGATGCAGGTCGTGCAGCCGTAGCCGACGAGGAAGAAGCCCAGCTTCTCCAGATACGGCCACAGCCCGGCCTTCTCGTAGTAGTCGGTCACCACCTGCGAGCCCGGCGCCATCGTCGTCTTCACCCACGGTTTGGTGGCCAAACCCTTCTCGACGGCGTTCTTGGCCAGCAGCGCCGCGCCGAGCATCACCTCGGGGTTGGAGGTGTTGGTGCACGACGTGATCGCGGCGATCACCACCGCGCCGTGGTCGAGCACGAATTCGCCGAGCTCGTCGGATTTCACGGTCACCGGCTTGCTCGGCCGGCCATTGGGTTCGAGCGCCGCGGAGGCGACGTGGGCGGGGGGCTTCTTGTTGTTGAGGAACGACGTGTTGCGCACCGGATCGCTGGCCGGGAAGGTTTCGTCGATGGCCTCGTCGAGTTGCGAGTACTCGCCGTTGAACTCGCCGTCCTCGACGTAGTCGGTGATGTCCTGACGGAAGGCCGCCTTGGCCTCGTTGAGCGCGATGCGGTCCTGCGGGCGCTTCGGCCCGGCGATCGACGGCACGACATCGGACAGGTCCAACTCGATGTACTCGGAGAACTTGGGCTCCCGCTGGGGGTCGTGCCAGATGCCCTGTTCCTTGGCGTAGGCCTCGACCAACGCCAGTTGTTCCTCGCTGCGCCCGGTGAAGCGCAGATAGCTGATGGTCTCCTCGTCGATGGGGAAGATCGCCGCAGTGGAGCCGAACTCGGGGCTCATGTTGCCCAGCGTGGCCCGGTTGGCCAGCGGCACCTCGGCCACACCGTCACCGTAGAACTCGACGAACTTGCCGACCACACCGTGCTGGCGAAGCATCTCGGTGACCGTGAGAACGACATCGGTGGCCGTCACTCCCGGTTGCCGCTCGCCGGTCAGCTTGAACCCGACGACACGGGGGATGAGCATCGACACGGGCTGGCCCAGCATCGCGGCCTCGGCCTCGATACCGCCGACGCCCCAGCCGAGCACGCCCAGGCCGTTGACCATGGTCGTGTGGCTGTCGGTGCCCACACAGGTGTCCGGGTAGGCCACCCCGTCCCGGTCCATCACCACGCTGGCCAGGTACTCGATGTTGACCTGGTGCACGATGCCGGTGCCGGGCGGCACCACCTTGAAGTCGTCGAAGGCGCCCTGGCCCCAGCGCAGGAACTGGTAGCGCTCGCCGTTGCGCTCGTATTCGATCTCGACGTTGCGCTCAAATGCGTCGGCGCGGCCGAACAGGTCGGCGATCACCGAGTGGTCGATCACCAGGTCGGCCGGGGCGAGCGGATTGACCTTCTCGGGGTCGCCGCCGAGGTCGGCGATGGCCTCGCGCATGGTCGCCAGGTCGACGATGCACGGCACGCCGGTGAAGTCCTGCATCACCACGCGCGCCGGCGTGAACTGGATCTCCACGCTGGGGTCGGCCTCGGGGTCCCAGTTGGCGATGGCCTCGATGTGGTCCTTGGTGATGTTGGCGCCGTCCTCATTGCGCAGCAGGTTCTCGGCAAGGACCTTCAGGCTGTAGGGCAGCTTGTCGGTACCCGGCACCGCGTCGAGGCGGTAGATCTCGTAGCTCTTGTCTCCGACCTTCAGGGTGTCGCGGGCGCCAAAAGAATTGGGGGAAGAATTTTCCGTATTACCTTTGCTCACATCAACTCCCGGCTAGTTCTCGCAGCCGACGGGCTGTGACGGCCACGTTTCAACTCTAACAGTACGCTTGTCCTGCAAGGCCGACGGGGTCCGTTCTCGGTCTCGTCCGGGACCGCGCGTGCTGTCACCCTGTCGGGTACCCATCACGTACGGTTCTTCTGTGTTCGGACCGCATGTGATTCCGTTTCTGCCGGCCTACATCCCTCCCGACGTCTGCGGGCCCGTGGGCATGGACCCCGCGACCACGCCGGTCGACACGTGTCTGAACCTGGTCATCGAGGACGTTCGCGACGACGGGGTGAGCGCCTCGCCCAGGCCGGAGAACGAGGGCCTGCCCGAGGTGGTCGCCGAGGCCCAGCAGAAGGGCATCGACCTGAAGATCGTCGTCGTGGATCAGAACCCGCCGATCGACACGCCACTGCGCGATATCGCCACCGAGGTGGGGGAGGCGTTCCCGGGGTCGACGGTGCTGGTGCTCAGCCCGACGGATTCGGGCACCTTCAGTACGACGTTCGACCGCATGACGTTGGAGGCGGGCCAGGACGTGGCCGAAGGGCGTGGCCCGGTGCAGGGTTCGAAGAATTTCCTCAGCGAGTTGACGGCATCGCACTTTCCGTGGACTGCATTGACGATTGTGGTGGTCTTGGGAGTGGTTGCCGCCGTTATCGGTACGCGACTTTTGCAGGTTCGCGCCAAGCGTGCCGCGTCGCGCGAGGACGCCTGAAACCGCACTGCGGCAACGGTTTTGGCGTGATCGGATACCGCCTCGGTATTGGCGAAGTCACGACGCGATAACACTTCTTTCAATTACAAAGTTGTAATTCGCGACTTAAGTTTCTTTGGCGTCAGATGTGACGTACGGTGCAATCGGTAACTGTGTTGTAGATGTGCATGTTGTGACAAATGAGCACAGTCACCGCGACGAATGTGTCCGCACGTTCGCCTGAAGCCATAGGAGAACTGAGTCGGATGAGACGCACACCTGGCGCATCCGCTACGCGGCCGTGTGGACGGTTCTGCGCGGCCCTGGTCGTGGCGACCATGTTGGCCACGACGCCCGGCCTGGCCCTCGCTCAACCCAGCAGTCCCGACAGCCTCGCGGCGCTGGTCGCCGCCGTCGCCGATGCCGACCAGAGGCTGCAGGATCTGGGTGCCGAGATCCAGCAGCAGCAGGAAAGCGTCAACAAGGCGATCCTCGACGTGCAGACCGCGCGGGACAACGCCGACGCCGCGCAGCATGAGGTCGACGCGAGCCGACAGCGCGTCGAGGACGCCAACATCGCTATCGAGCAGGCGCAGAAGCGGTTCAACTCGTTTGCCGCCGCCACATACGTCAACGGCCCCTCGGACTCGTACCTGACCGCGGGCGATCCCGCCGAGGTCATCAAGACCGCAGCGGCGGGGCAGACACTGGCGATCAGCTCGCAGCAGGTGATCGCCGATCTGCAACGGGCCCGTACCGAGCAGGTCAACCGTGAGTCCGCGGCGCGGCTGGCGAAACAGAACGCGGACAAGGCCGTCGCCGACGCCGAGGCCAGCCAGCAGTCCGCGGTTTCGGCACTGACCAACGCGCAGGAGACCTTCAAATCCCAGCAGGCCCAACTCGACAAGCTGGCCGCCGAGCGCAAGGCCGCGCAGGCCAAGCTCGCCGAGGCGCGCACTCAGGCCGCTCCGGCGCAAGCGGCCGGTGCTCCGGCACAACCGGCGGCCGCCGCGGCGCCGGGTAGCCCGGACTGGGACCGCGCCCCGCAAGGCGTCGACCCCGGCACCGGTAACTGGGCCACGCCGTGGGATCCGACGTTGCCCGCGATCCCCAGTGCCTTCGTCAGCGGCGACCCGATCGCGATCATCAACGCGGTTCTCGGCATCGCGTCGACCTCGGCGCAGGTGACCCAGGACCTCGGGCGCAAATTCCTGCAGTCGGTGGGAATCCTCCCGAAACCGGCTGCCGCGCCGGCCTTCAACAACGGCGCGATTCCCCGCGTCTACGGCAGGCAGGCGACCGAGTTCGTGATCAAACGGGCCATGTCGCAGATGGGTGTGCCGTACTCGTGGGGCGGTGGCAACGCCGCCGGACCCAGCCGCGGTATCGACTCCGGCGCGGGCACAGTCGGATTCGACTGCTCGGGGCTGATGCTCTACGCGTTCGCCGGCGTCGGCATCAAGCTCGACCACTACTCGGGCTCGCAGTACAACGCCGGGCGCAAGGTCCCGACCTCACAGATGCGGCGCGGCGACATGTTGTTCTGGGGTCCCAACGCCAGCCAGCACGTGGCGCTGTACCTGGGCGACGGACAGATGATCGAAGCGCCCTACACGGGTTCGGTGGTGAAGATCTCGCCGGTGCGTACCAGTGGCATGACCCCGTACGCGACCCGTCTCATCGAATGGTGAGAGGTCACCAGCGACAGACGTTAGGAAAACTTTGCGTTTCAAGCTGATTCGGTTCCTGGGCGGTTGCGCGTTGCTGGTGGCGACCGTCGCACTCACCGTCGGGTTGGCGACGCCGGCGGCGTCGGCGCCCGAAGACGGCCAGTGGGATCCGACGCTGCCCAAACTGATCAGCGCCGGCGCCCCGGGCGATCCCCTCGCGATCGCCAACGCCTCGCTCGCGGCGACCGCCCAGGCCACCGAGGTCACGATGAACCTGGGCCGCAAGTTCCTGACCACCTTGGGTCTCGCGCCGCCGGAGGCGGCCACGGCGAGCGTCGCGCCGGGCCGGGTGCGTGGACCGCAGGCGATCGAGTACGTGATCCGTCGCGGCGCCTCGCAGATGGGCGTGCCGTACTCGTGGGGCGGCGGAAAGCCGAACGGCCCGAGCCGGGGTATCGACTCGGGGGCCAACACCGTCGGGTTCGACTGCTCGGGCTTCACCCAGTTCTCGTTCGCGGGGGTGGGGGTGCTGATCCCCAAGTACTCCGGCGACCAGTACGACACCGGCCGCAAGGTGCCGACATCGCAGGCCAAGCGCGGCGACCTGCTGTTCTGGGGTCCCGGCGGCAGCCAGCACGTGGCCATCTATCTGGGCGGCGGTCAGATGCTCGAGTCCTCGGGCAGTGCCGGCAAGGTCACGGTCGGCCCCGTGCGTCACTCCGGCCTGCAGCCGTATGTGGCGCGCATCATCGAATCCTGAGCGCAACCTGAGCCGAACCTGAAGGTATCGGGCAACGTCGACGGATTCTGTCGTGCCTGGAATAGTTGACGTCGAGCGTGCAGCCCAGACCGGCCTGCGCCGCTTTGACCAGCGAGTTATGTGGAAGGAATGTTGATGACCTCACCGAGTGGGCCGTCGCAGGGGCCTGGAGGCTACCCCGGCCAGGCACCGGCACAGGGATACCAGGGCTCACACGCCGCACCGTCGAGCCCGGCTTCCCAGAATGGCGGTCTGCAGCAGGAGGTCCACACGCTCGAGCGGGCCGTCTTCGAGGTGAAGCGGATCATCGTCGGACAGGACCAACTGGTCGAACGCATGCTGGTCGGCCTGCTCGCCAAGGGCCACGTCCTGCTCGAGGGTGTGCCCGGCGTGGCCAAGACGCTGGCCGTCGAGACCTTCGCCAAGGTGGTGGGCGGCACCTTCGCACGCATCCAGTTCACGCCCGACCTGGTACCGACCGACATCGTCGGTACCCGCATCTACCGGGTGGGTAAGGAGGAGTTCGACATCGAACTCGGGCCCGTCGTCGTCAACTTCCTGCTGGCCGACGAGATCAACCGCGCCCCGGCCAAGGTGCAGTCGGCTCTGCTGGAGGTCATGGCCGAGCGCAAGATCTCCATTGGCGGCAAGACGTTTCCGCTGCCCCAGCCGTTCCTGGTGATGGCCACGCAGAACCCGATCGAGCAGGAGGGCGTGTATGCGCTGCCCGAGGCCCAGCGCGACCGCTTCCTGTTCAAGCTGAACATCGACTACCCGTCGCCCGAGGAAGAGCGCGAGATCATCTACCGGATGGGCGTCAAGCCGCCGGAGCCCAAGCAGATCCTCGCGCCCGGTGACCTGCTGCGCCTGCAGGACGTGGCGGCCAACAACTTCGTGCACCACGCGCTGGTCGACTACGTCGTCCGGGTGGTGACCGCGACCCGTCAGCCCGAGAAGTTCGGCATGCCCGACGCCAAGGCGTGGATCGCCTACGGCGCATCACCGCGCGCATCGCTCGGCATCATCGCGGCGTCGCGCGCGCTGGCTCTCGTGCGGGGCCGCGACTACGTGATCCCGCAGGACGTCGTCGAGGTCATCCCCGATGTGCTGCGGCACCGGCTGGTGTTGACCTATGACGCGCTGGCCGACGAGATCTCGGCCGAGACGGTGATCAACCGCATTCTGCAGACCGTGGCCCTGCCGCAGGTGAACGCCATTCCGCAGCAAGGTCATTCGGTGCCGCCCGTCGTGCCCGCCGCCGCTGGTGCGGCCAGCAATCGGTGACCAGTTCCCGGCGCTCCGTTGATCTGCCGTCGCTGAAGCGCGGCGAGATCCGTGACCCCGCACTGAGCGCGGCGCTGCGCAAGCTCGAGTTGACGGTGCGGCGCAAGCTCGACGGCGTGCTGCACGGCGACCACCTCGGCCTGCTGCCCGGCCCGGGATCGGAACCGGGGGAGTCGCGGCTCTACCAGCCCGGCGACGATGTGCGCCGGATGGATTGGTCGGTCACGGCGCGCACCACGCATCCGCACGTGCGGCAGATGATCGCCGACCGCGAACTCGAGACCTGGCTCGTGATCGATATGTCGGCCAGCCTCGACTTCGGCACAACCGGTTGCGAGAAGCGCGATCTCGCGGTGGCCGCCGCCGCGGCGATCACGTTCCTCAACAGCGGGGGCGGTAACCGGATCGGTGCGATCATCGCCAACGGCGACACCATGCGGCGGGTGCCCGCGCTGTCGGGCCGGATGCACGAGCAGGAGATGTTGCGCGCCATCGCCACGATGCCCAAGGCGCCCGCCGGTGTCCGCGGTGACCTTGCCGCGGCGATCGACGCGCTGCGCAGACCCGAGCGCCGCCGCGGGATGGCCGTGATCATCAGCGACTTCCTCGGGCCGATCAACTGGATGCGGCCGCTGCGGGCGATCGCGGGGCGCCACGAGGTGCTCGGAATCGAAGTACTCGACCCGCGCGACGTCGAACTGCCTGCGGTCGGCGAAGTGGTGCTGCAGGATGCCGAGACCGGGGCGACCCGTGAGTTCACCATCGACGAACAGTTGCGCGACGACTTCGAGCGGGCGGCCGCGGCGCACCGCGCGGAGGTGGCCAGGACGTTGCGGCGATGCGATGCACCGCTGCTGACGCTGCGCACCGACCGCGATTGGATCGCCGACGTCGTCCGGTTCGTCGCCAACCGCAGGCGTGGCGCGCTGGCGGGCCACGCCTGATATCGAGATGATTAGGCGCACATGACATTGCCGTTGCTCGGACCCATGACGCTGTCGGGTTTCGAAAACGCCTGGTTCTTCCTGTTCCTACTCGCGGTGCTCGGAATCGTCGGGCTCTACATGGTGGTTCAGCTGGCCCGGCATCGGCGGATGCTGCGGTTCGCCAACATGGAGCTGTTGGAAAGCGTTGCGCCCAAACGTCCTTCGCGCTGGCGGCACGTGCCCGCGATCCTGCTCGTCATCGGCCTGGTGTTGCTGACGGTGGCGATGGCCGGCCCGACGCACGACGTCCGCATCCCGCGCAACCGCGCGGTGGTGATGCTCGTGATGGACGTCTCGCAGTCGATGCGGGCCACCGACGTCGCCCCGAACCGGATGGCGGCCGCGCAGGAGGCGTCCAAGCAGTTCGCCGACGAACTCACCCCCGGCATCAATCTGGGGTTGATCTCCTATGCCGGCACGGCGACCGTCCTGGTGTCGCCGACCACGGGCCGGGAGGCCACCAAGGCCGCGATCGACAAACTGCAGTTCGCCGACCGCACGGCGACCGGTGAGGGCATCTTCACGGCGCTGCAGGCGATCGCCACCGTCGGAGCGGTCATCGGCGGCGGCGACGAACCCCCGCCGGCGCGCATCGTGTTGTTCTCCGACGGCAAGGAGACCGTGCCGTCGAACCCGGACAACCCCAAGGGCGCCTACACTGCGGCCCGCACCGCCAAGGAGCAGGGGGTGCCGATCTCGACGATCTCGTTCGGCACGCCGTACGGCTATGTCGAGATCAACGACCAGCGCCAGCCCGTACCGGTCGACGACGAGATGCTCAAGAAGATCGCCGACCTGTCCGGCGGTGAGGCGTTCACCGCGTCGAGCCTTCAACAGCTGCGAGAGGTCTACGCCAACCTTCAGCAGCAGATCGGCTACGAGACGATCCGTGGCGATGCGAGCGTGGGGTGGCTGCGGCTGGGAACACTGGCGCTCGCCATGGCGACGCTGGCGGCCCTGTTCATCAACCGTCGTCTGCCGAACTGATTCGCAAGGGATGACGATCTGACATGACGATTCCACTGCTGGGACCGCTGTCGCTCACCGGTTTTCAGCACATCTGGTGGTTCCTTCTGTTCCTGGTGGTCCTGCTGGTGCTGGCCGGGCTGTACGCCGCAGCCCAGATCGCCCGGCGAAAGCGGTTGCAGCGCTTCGCCAACACCGAACTGCTCGACAGCGTCGCGCCCCATCGGCCCAGTCCGCTGCGTCACGTGCCCGCGGCACTGCTGGCGATCTCGCTGCTGCTGTGCACCATCGCCCTGGCCGGGCCCACCCACGACCAGCGCCTTCCCCGCAACCGCGCGGTGGTGGTGCTGGCCATCGACGTCTCCCAGTCGATGCGCGCCACCGACGTCGAACCGAGCCGCCTGGCCGCCGCCCAGGAGGCGTCGAAGAGGTTCGTCGACGAGCTGACGCCGGGTATCAACCTCGGAGTCATCGCCTATGCCGGAACCGCCAACGTTCTGGTCTCGCCCACCACCAACCGCGACGCGAGCCGGCGCGCCATCGAGAATCTGCAGGTGGCCGACAAGACTGCGACCGGTGAGGCCATCTTCACCGCTCTGTCGTCGATCTCCACCGTCGGCGCCGTCATCGGTGGCGGCGATACGCCACCGCCTGCGCACATCGTGTTGTTCTCCGACGGCAAGGAAACCGTGCCGAACAACCCGGACAACCCGAAGGGCGCGTTCACCGCGGCGCGGGCCGCCAAAGATCAGGGTGTGCCGGTCTCGACGATCTCGTTCGGCACGCCGAACGGGTCGGTCGAGGTGAACAACGAGCGGGTCCCGGTGCCCGTCGACGACGAGGGCATGGAGAAGATCGCCCAGCTCTCCGGCGGCGAGGCCTATACCGCGTCCAACCTCGACGAGCTGAACAAGGTCTACGACACCCTCCAGGACCAGATCGGGTACGAGACCGTGCGAGGTGAGGCGACCACCGGCTGGCTCCGGCTCGGTGCCCTGTTCGCGGCCGTGGCGGCGGTGGCCGCCCTGCTGATCAACCGCCGGCTACCGCTGTGAGCGCACCCGTTCACTAAGGCGATTTCTTAGGAATGGCGGGCAGGCGATAGGTTGGCGGGCATGACTGCGCACGCGACGAGCAATGACACAGGAGCGACCGCCGAGTCCGAATCGGCCGGTGGTCGTCCGCCTTTCGTCGCCCGCTCGGTGCTGGTGACCGGCGGCAATCGTGGCATCGGCCTGGCCATCGCGCAGCGCCTCGCGGCCGACGGCCACAAGGTCGCCGTCACCCACCGCGGTTCTGGAGTCCCCGAAGGACTGTTCGGGGTCGTGTGCGACGTCACCGACAACGCCGCCGTCGACCGCGCATTCAAAGAGGTCGAGGAGCATCAGGGACCGGTGGAGGTGCTGGTGTCCAACGCCGGCATCTCCAAGGACGCGTTCCTCATGCGCATGACCGAAGAGCGGTTCACCGAGGTCATCGACGCCAACCTCACGGGAGCGTTCCGGGTGGCGCAGCGGGCATCCCGCACCATGCAGCGCAAGCGCTTCGGCCGGATCATCTTCATCGGCTCGGTGTCGGGCATGTGGGGCATCGGCAACCAGGCCAACTACGCGGCCGCCAAGGCCGGCCTGATCGGCATGGCCCGCTCGATCTCCCGCGAGCTGTCCAAGGCCAACGTCACCGCCAACGTCGTCGCGCCCGGCTACATCGACACCGAGATGACCCGGGCCCTCGACGAGCGGATCCAGGCCGGGGCGCTCGATTTCATCCCCGCCAAGCGGGTGGGCACCGCCGAGGAGGTGGCCGGCGTGGTCAGCTTCCTGGCGTCCGAGGATGCGAGCTACATCGCCGGCGCGGTGATCCCCGTCGACGGCGGCATGGGTATGGGCCATTAGATCTTTTCGCGAAGGAGAGGGACTTTCACATGACCGGTTTGCTCGAAGGCAAGCGCATCCTCGTCACGGGGATCATCACCGACTCGTCGATCGCGTTCCACATCGCCAAGGTCGCCCAGGAGTCGGGCGCCGAGTTGGTGCTGACCGGATTCAACCGGCTGAAGCTGATCCAGCGGATCGCCGACCGGCTGCCCAACCCGGCGCCGCTGTTGGAACTCGACGTGCAGAACGACGAGCACCTCGACACGCTGGCCGAGCGCATCACCGGGGTGATCGGCGAGGGCAACAAGATCGACGGCGTGGTGCACTCGATCGGCTTCATGCCGCAGTCGGGCATGGGCATCAACCCGTTCTTCGACGCGCCCTACGAGGACGTCGCCAAAGGCATTCACATCTCGGCCTATTCGTACGCCTCGCTGGCGAAGGCGACGCTGCCCATCATGAACCGCGGCGGCAGCATCGTCGGCATGGACTTCGACCCGACCCGCGCGATGCCCGCCTACAACTGGATGACGGTCGCCAAGAGTGCGCTCGAGTCGGTGAACCGTTTCGTCGCGCGCGAAGCCGGACCGTACGGTGTGCGCTCCAATCTCGTGGCGGCCGGACCGATCCGCACGCTGGCGATGAGTGCGATCGTCGGCGGTGCGCTCGGCGCCGAGGCCGGTGAGCAGATGCGGTTGCTCGAAGAAGGCTGGGATCAGCGCGCACCGGTCGGCTGGGACATGAAGGACCCCACGCCGGTCGCCAAGACGGTGTGCGCCCTGCTGTCGGACTGGCTGCCGGCCACCACCGGCACCGTGATCTACGCCGACGGCGGCGCCAGCACGCAGTTGTTGTGACCGAGTTCGACGCCGTCCTGCTGCTCTCCTTCGGCGGGCCGGAGCGTCCCGACGACGTGATTCCGTTCCTGGAGAACGTCACCCGCGGCCGTGGCATCCCGCCGGAGCGGTTGGCGGATGTCGCCGAGCACTACCTGCATTTCGGCGGCGTCTCACCGATCAACGGCATCAACCGGGCGGTGATCGAGCGGCTGCGCAGCTACGTCGACGTTCCCGTGTACTTCGGCAACCGCAACTGGGAGCCCTACGTCGAGGACACCGTGACCGCGATGCGCGACGACGGGGTGCGCCGTGCGGCGGTGTTCACCACGTCCGCGTGGGGCGGCTACTCGAGTTGTACGCAGTACGTCGAGGACATCGCGCGGGGGCGGCAGGCGGCGGGTGCCTCGGCCCCGCAGCTGATCAAACTGCGTCAGTACTTCGACCATCCGCTGTTCGTCCAGATGTTCGCCGACGCGATCACGGCTGCGGCAGCGACGGTGCCGGAGGATGCCCGCCTGGTGTTCACCGCGCACTCGATTCCGTTGGCCGCGCGGTCGCGCTGCGGCACTGAGCTTTACGAGCGACAGGTCGGGTATGCCTCGGCGCTGGTGGCGGCCGCGGCCGGATACGACGATTACGACCAGGTGTGGCAGTCGCGCTCCGGGCCGCCGCAGGTGCCGTGGCTGGAACCCGATGTGGGCGACCATCTTTCGTCCCTCGCCGAGAACGGCGCCACAGCCGTCATCGTCTGCCCGATCGGTTTTGTCGCCGACCACATCGAGGTGGTGTGGGACCTCGACCACGAACTGCGCGAACAGGCCGAAGCAGCCGGAATGGGCTTCGCGAGGGCGGCGACGCCCAACGCGGATCTCGCGCGGGTCGCCGCCGAGCTGCTCGCCGAGTTACGCGACGGCCGGGACCCCGTACGGGTTTCCGGAACGAATCCACCGCCGCTGCAGGGGTATTCGGTCGACGGCGTGGTCTGTACGCCGGCCTGTGGTTAGCCCTGCCAGGCCGAATGCAGAACCGCGTCGATCGCGGCCAGTCGCGCCGAGCGCACCACGGTCGACAGCGGCCGCAGCGCGTCGTTGGCGATCTGCACCTCAGCGGAGCTGTGCAGCCCGATCGGTATGAGCCCGGCGCTGACCGAGATGATCGCGTCGACGTGCGCGGCGTTCTCCAGCACGCGCGCCGCCCGGTGCGGCGCGTGGTCGGGAAGGCGGTGCATGCGGGTGGATTCCAGCGTCTGCTCGACCAGTCCGCGGGGATCCTCCACGTCGATCTCGGCCGCGCCGGCACGCAGTGCCCCGAGCGCGTCGGCCGCCGAGCGGACCGCCGACCGTAGCGCGTACTCCGCCTCGGCCAGGTCGCCGTATCCGGCGGACGTGGACGCATCGGGTATCGAGTACACCGTCCACGACAGCCCGCACGGGTCGCGGTCGAACTCGTCCTCGTCATCGAATTCGTCGTATTCGAAGTCGGGCACGAGGCCGATCGACCCCGGACCGGAGACGACGATGGCTTCACCCGCCGTCACCGCGTCGCGCTGGAACTGGGTGCCCGCGGGTAGACCCCGGACGTCGCCGGGGACCGGCAGCGCCAGGCCGATCGGCGGTTCGGTCAGGCCGGGACCGGCGGCGGTGCGCAGCGTCTGCAACAGCGACACCGCGCCCGTATCCACCAGATCGGGCCAGGGCAAACCGGTCGCGCCGGCCGCCACCGAATCATAGGCGGTTACGGAATGCTTTGGCGCCCAATGCGATAGCGCGTCGAGCACATCGTCGGGGGCGGCCACGCCCGCTAACCAGGCATTGGCCCACACCGACAGCGAAACACTGGGACACCACATGATGTTCGAAGTGTAGTTGTTACGCCCGCAGCCGGTCGGACACGACGATAGGGTGGTGTCATGCCCGCTGCGCTGATTTGGTTGATTGCCGCGCTGGCGCTCGCCGGTGCCGAGGCACTGACCGGCGACCTGTTCCTGCTCATGCTCGGCGGCGGGGCGCTGGCCGCCGCCGGGTCGAGCCTGATCTTCGACGACCTGTGGGTCCACGGCGCAGTGTTCGCCGTCGTGTCCATCCTGTTGCTCGTGCTCGTGCGGCCCGCGCTGCGCAGGCATTTCCAGGCCGGCGGCGGCCTACCCGATCCGGCCAAGGCGCTCGAGGGCAAGAGCGCGCTGGTGCTCGACCGGGTGGCCCAGCACGAGGGCCAGGTGAAGCTCGACGGCGAAGTCTGGACCGCGCGCCCCCTCAACGAGAACGATGTCTACGAACCGGGCGACCAGGTGACCGTCGTGCAGATCGACGGTGCCACCGCCGTCGTCCAGAGGCTCGCCTAGGACTCACTGGGTACGAGGGAAGGAATCGTCATGGATGGTGCCGTCGCGGGCCTGGTGCTCGTCGGCGTGCTGGTGGTGTTCGCCGCCATCATCGTCGCGAAGTCGATCGCGCTGATACCGCAGGCCGAGGCCGCGGTCATCGAGCGGCTGGGTCGCTACAGCAAGACAGTGTCCGGTCAGCTGACGCTGCTGCTGCCGTTCATCGACCGGATCCGCGCCCGGGTGGACCTGCGCGAGCGGGTGGTGTCCTTCCCGCCGCAGCCGGTGATCACCGAGGACAACCTGACCGTGCAGATCGACACGGTGGTCTACTTCCAGGTGACCAATCCGCAGGCCGCCGTCTACCAGATCAGCAACTACATCGTCGGCGTCGAGCAGCTGACCACGACCACGCTGCGCAACCTCGTCGGCGGCATGACGCTGGAGCAGACGCTGACCTCGCGCGACCAGATCAACACGGCGTTGCGCGGCGTGCTCGACGAGGCCACCAACCGGTGGGGTCTGCGGGTGGCGCGCGTCGAACTGCGCAGCATCGACCCACCACCGTCGATCCAGGATTCGATGGAAAAGCAGATGCGCGCCGACCGCGAGAAGCGCGCGATGATCCTGACCGCCGAAGGCAACCGGGAATCGGCCATCAAACAGGCCGAGGGCCAGAAGCAGGCCCAGATCCTGGCAGCCGAGGGCGCCAAGCAGGCCGCGATCCTGGCCGCCGAGGCCGACCGCCAGTCGCGCATGTTGCGCGCCCAAGGCGAACGCGCCGCCGCCTACCTGCAGGCCCAGGGCCAGGCCAAGGCCATCGAGAAGACGTTCGCGGCCATCAAGGCGGGCCGGCCTACGCCGGAGATGCTGGCCTACCAGTACCTGCAGACCCTGCCCCAGATGGCCAAGGGTGAGGCGAACAAGGTCTGGTTGGTGCCCAGCGACTTCGGTTCGGCGCTACAGGGTTTCACCAAGCTACTCGGGGCGCCGGGGGAGGACGGCGTGTTCCGCTACACGCCGTCGCCGGTCGACGACGTGCCGGTCAAGGATGACGACGACGAGGTCGCCGACTGGTTCAACACCGAGACCGATCCCGAGATCGCCCGCGCCGTGGCGAAGGCCGAAGCCGAGGCGCGCACGTCGGTGGACGGTCCCGCGGCCGTCACCCCACCGCCGTCGTTTCCCGGAATCGGCCAGCAGCAGCCGAATCCCGCGCCGCAGGAACGCGAATCCGGCGGCGGGGCGCACTCCCGCTGACCGGGCTCACTGGCTCGTGTTCAGCGGCGCCGCGTCGGCCATCCGCTTCACCTGCTGACGGCCGACCTGGGCGTGGGTGTCGATTGTCGGAAGGCTGAAGCTGGTGTACATCACCCGCCGATCCCGTTCTACCGGTGGCTGGGCCATGTGCAACGTGCACGACAGGTGGACGGTGACATCGCCGGCCTCGGTGGCCAGATCGACGACGGGAAGGTCGAGACCCGGTTGGAGGCTGGGTGCCGGCCACACGAGGGCTCGATGCGAACCGGCGACGACGCGCAGCTGGCCCGACGTGGCACCGCCCGCGGTCACTGAGATGCCGACCGTCAGCCCACAGCAGTCATAACTGTGCCGGCCGAGGGCACAATCCTTGTGCCAGGGGACATCTGAAATCCCCCGTGTGACGCCGAGCGGCTTGAAAAGCGCCTCGAGGCGTTTGCCTTCCCACCCGCTGAAGACGTGGCCGTCACCGGTCAACCCACCGATTCCCAAGAGGCGTTCGTCAGCGACGAGCTCAGCGGCTGTTCGAGATTCCGCATCGAACCCCTGCATCCGGACCAGCGCGCTGCTCCCGTCCTCGAGGGTGGCCCACCACGAACGCCCGTCGCCTTCGAAGTAGCGCGGTGCGGCAAGATCCATTTCGGTCGAGACGGCGGCCATCTCCGCCTGGCTGAACATGCCCCTGATGTGCAGGTAGCCGGCTTGTTCGAGGAACCAGGCCATCTCGTCGGCTGGATCGTCCGGGGTGTAGCAGTGTTTCAGGTCCAGTTGCTCGCCGTCGCGATCCTTGAAGACGACGGCGCCGTTGACATGAGGGGTCGTGCTGTCGAGTGCGGCTCGCAGCAGGAGCCACCAGTCCAGAACGTCGGACAGTTGCCCGGCGATCTGCAAGGTGCCGGTGGTCAGCCATCCCATCGGGGTGACCTGGTCGTTGACCAGCGCCGCCAGCTGCTCTGCGTCGATGCGCAATTCCGTGCCGGTCGCCGCCCCTCTCGCGCATGTCATGCGCCGGCCGTCGACGCCGAGAGTCCAGCGTTGATCGTCTACCGAAACGGTCAGCGGTCGCGGCGGCCGCTGCTGAAGCGACGGCGCGAGCCGTTCGTTCGAGTCGACGAACAGTCGCGGGAGTGTGGCCTCGAAGAATTCGGCGGGCTCAATAAGCGCGGGCTCGCCGTCGACCCTCGTTCGTACGTCGACACTCATGTGTGCAAAACAGCGTAGGAAGTTCCGGCCCTCCCGATCAAGTGCACCTCACCGCGTCAGGCGGAGCGCCTCTTCGGCCTCCGGTGCGATGGTCCGCTCGCGCTGATGACGCCGGTGCACGCGGACCTCGTAGACCAGACCTGCCACGCCCAAACAGGCCGTGCAGAACGAGATCAGCACGAGCAGGGGGCTGACGTTGCCGGTGAGCGCGTCACCGAGGATCACCACCGCCGCGGTGCCCGGCACCAGTCCCGCCAGGGTGGCCAGCGCGTACGGCAGCACGCGCACCGACGACACGCCGGCGGCGTAGTTGAGCACGGCGAACGGCACGGCGGGAATCAGCCGCATCGACAGCACCGTCGGCCACCCGCGTTCGCGTAGCCGCGCGTTGACGGACTCGATTCGCGGGTGGCGCACCGCCCGGTCCAGTCGCAGACCCACCGCGCGCACGAGCAGCACCGCGATGACCGCGCTGATCGTCGCCGCCGTCACCGCCAGCGGAATCCCCAGCACCGGCCCGAAGAGCAGGCCCGCACCCAGCGTGAACGCCGTGCGCGGAAACGGGAACACCGTCACCACGATGTGGGCGGCCAAGAACGCCAGCGGAAACCACGGCCCGGCCGAGGTGGCCCAGTCACGCAACTGCACGGCGGTCGGCATCGGGACCAGCAACGCAACTGCGACGAGAATCACAATCGCCGCCAGGGAACCGACGAGACGCGCCCTGGAGACGCTCGAAAGCGTCGCGATCACCGCGCCGCGGACCGCGCGCAGGGTGCTGACGACGGAGTTCACGTCTACCAAGACTACGGAACCGCGGCCGCAGTCACCTGTTCGCGAGCCCGCGAGTCGGCCGACCGGCGGACACCGCTGTGACTGCGATCATTTAGCCTGATGATCGTGCAGAAACCCACTGTGGTCGAGGCCGATCGCGAGCGCTGGCGCTCAGCGGTGGCCGCGGTGCTGGCAAAGAGCACCCGGCGGGATCCCGCCGATCTACCCGCCGAACCCGAGCGACTGCTGGATTCGCCCACCTACGACGGCTTCGCGATCCGCCCGCTGTACACGAGCGCCGATGCGCTACCCGAACCCCCGCTGCCCGGGCAGTGGCCGTTCGTGCGTGGTGGTGACGCACTGCGCGACGTCAAGGCCGGCTGGAAAGTCGCCGAGGCGTTTCCGGCGAACGGGCCCGGCAACGTGGCCGAACACAACGGCGCGGTGTTGCTCAGCCTCACCGAGGGGGTCAGCGCGCTCGTCATCCGCGTCGGTGCGCCCGCCGGCGTCGTGCCCGCCGAGCTCGACCGGCTGTTCGACGGCGTCTTCCTCGACCTCGTCCCCGTGTTCTTCGAGATCGCCGGGCCCGATTACCTTCCGGCCGCCGACGCGGTGCTCGGCCTGCTGAGCGACCTGGACGACGATCAGCGCTCCCGGCTCTCGGTGGACCTCGGCGCGGACCCGCTGACGTCACCGCTGAGCGGACGCGTGGCTCCCGAGACCGCCGACGTCGTGGCCACCGCCGCCAGACTCGGTGACTACCGCGGCGGCGTTCGCGCCATCACCGTCGACGGACCCGCGTTCCACAACCTCGGCGCCAACGCGTCGTGGGAGCTGGCGGGCCTGGTGTCCGCGGGCGTGAGCTACCTGCGGGCGCTGGAAGAGGGCGGCGTCGGTGTCGCGGATGCGCTGCGGCAGATCAGTTTCCGCATCGCCGCCGACGACGACCAGTTCATGACGATCGCCAAACTGCGGGCCGCGCGCCTGCTGTGGGCCCGGGCCGCCGAGGTGGTCGGGGCGCCGGAGCACGGTGCGGTCAGGTTGCACGCCACGACGTCGCTGCCGATGATGTCCAAGCGCGATCCCTGGGTGAACATGCTGCGAACGACGGTGGCCGCCTTCTCGGCCGGTGTCGGCGGGGCGGACACCATCCAGGTCCACCCGTTCGACGTCGCGATTCCCGGTGGCTTTCCGGGGACGGCCCCCAGCTTCGCGCGCCGGATGGCGCGCAACACCCAACTGCTGTTGCTCGAGGAATCGCACCTGGGCCGCGTGCTCGACCCGGCGGCGGGCTCCTGGCACGTCGAGGACCTCACCGAGCAACTGGCCGAGCAGGCCTGGAAACACTTCCAGGACATCGAGTCCCGCGGCGGCTTCGAACAGGCCCGTGATCACATCGCATCCCAGATCGCCGAGGTGGCCGAGCGGCGCGCCGAGGACATCGCACACCGGCGCACCGCGCTGACGGGGGTGAACGAGTTTCCCAACATCGCCGATCCGGCTCTGCCGCAGGGTGATTCGCTGCCCGGTGTGGCCCGATATGCGGCGGGCTTCGAGGAACTGCGGGACCGCTCCGACGCCTTCCTCGAGAAGACCGGGGCCCGACCCGAGGTGCTGCTGCTGCCGCTCGGTCCGCTCGCCGAACACAACGTGCGCACCACCTTCGCGGCGAACCTGCTTGCGTCGGGCGGTATCGAAGCGGTGACCGAGGCGGATCAGACCCCGCCGATCGCCGTGATCTGCGGCACCGACGCCCGCTACGCCGAGGAAGCCTCGGCCGCGGTCGAAGAGGCGCGCGCGGCCGGCGTAACGCATGTGCTGCTCGCCGGGCCGGAAAAGGCCGTCGCGCAAGCTGATTCCAAACCGGACGGCTACCTGACCGCGAAGATCGACGCGGTCGCCACGTTGTCGGACCTGCTCACCAGATTGGGGGCCTGAGGTGACTGCCACAGCCGGGATCGGAAAGACCATCGGGAGCTTCGCCGACGTCCCGCTGCACGGCGAGAAGCGTGCCGAAGCGCCGACCGAAGCCGCCGTCACCGCACACGTGGAGGCGGCCGCCGCGACGCACGGGTACAGCGCTGACCAGGTGGACTGGGTGACGCCGGAGGGCATCGACGTCAAGCCCGTCTACATCGGCTCCGACCGCGACGCCGCCGCGGCCGCCGGCTATCCGCTCGACACGTTCCCGGGTGAACCGCCGTTCGTACGGGGCCCGTACCCCACGATGTACGTCAACCAGCCGTGGACCATCCGGCAGTACGCGGGTTTCTCCACCGCCGCGGAGTCCAACGCGTTCTACCGGCGCAACCTCGCCGCGGGTCAGAAGGGCCTCTCGGTGGCGTTCGACCTTGCCACCCACCGCGGTTACGACTCCGACCATCCACGCGTTCAGGGTGACGTCGGAATGGCAGGCGTGGCAATCGATTCCATCCTCGACATGCGCCAGCTGTTCGACGGCATCGACCTGTCGACCGTGTCGGTGTCGATGACGATGAACGGCGCCGTCCTGCCGATCCTCGCGCTGTACGTCGTCGCCGCCGAAGAGCAGGGCGTGCCGCCGGAGAAGTTGGCCGGGACCATCCAGAACGACATCCTCAAAGAGTTCATGGTTCGCAACACCTACATCTACCCGCCGCAGGCGTCGATGCGGATCATCTCCGACATCTTCGGCTACACCAGCGTCAAGATGCCAAAGTTCAACTCGATCTCGATCTCGGGCTACCACATCCAGGAGGCCGGTGCCACAGCCGATCTCGAGCTGGCGTACACCCTGGCCGACGGTGTCGAGTACATCAAGGCGGGTCTGGATGCCGGGCTCGACGTCGACAAGTTCGCGCCGCGGCTGTCCTTCTTCTGGGGCATCGGCATGAACTTCTTCATGGAGGTCGCCAAGCTGCGGGCGGGCCGGCTGCTGTGGAGCGAGCTGGTCGCCGAGTTCAACCCGAAGAATCCCAAATCGCTGTCGCTGCGTACCCATTCGCAGACATCGGGCTGGTCGTTGACCGCCCAGGACCCGTTCAACAACGTCGCGCGCACCTGTATCGAGGCGATGGCCGCGACGCAGGGGCATACCCAGTCGTTGCACACCAACGCGCTCGACGAAGCGTTGGCGTTGCCGACCGACTTCTCGGCACGCATCGCGCGCAACACCCAATTGGTGCTGCAGCAGGAGTCGGGCACCACGCGCCCGATCGACCCGTGGGGCGGCTCGTATTACGTCGAATGGCTGACCCACCAGCTGGCCACCGCGGCGCGGATGCACATCGGCGAGGTCGTCGAGCACGGCGGGATGGCCCAGGCGATCTCCGACGGCATCCCGAAACTGCGCATCGAGGAGGCCGCCGCGCGCACGCAGGCGCGCATCGACTCCGGCCAGCAGACGGTGATCGGCGTGAACAAGTACCAGGTCGACGAGGATCACGAGGTCGAGGTCCTCAAGGTCGAGAACAGCCGCGTGCGCGCCGAGCAGCTCGCCAAACTGCAGCAGTTGCGGGCCGATCGCGACCAGGCGGAGGTGGACGCCGCGCTGGCCGAGCTGAGCCGGGCGGCCGGCACCCGCGAGCCGGCGGGCTCCGATGGGCTCGGCAACAACCTGCTGGCCCTGGCGATCAACGCCGCGCGGGCCAAGGCCACCGTCGGCGAGATCTCCGATGCGCTCGAGCGGGTCTACGGGCGCCACGTCGCCGAGATCCGTACGATCGCCGGCGTCTACCGAGATGAGATGGGGGGTAAAGGGGTCAGCAACATCACGCAAGCCACCGACCTCGTGCAGAAGTTCGCCGAAGCCGACGGTCGTCAGCCGCGCATCCTCATCGCCAAGATGGGCCAGGACGGCCACGACCGCGGGCAGAAGGTGATCGCGACCGCCTTCGCCGACATCGGCTTCGACGTCGACGTCGGCTCGCTGTTCTCCACCCCCGAGGAGGTCGCGCGGCAGGCCGCCGACAACGACGTGCACGTGGTCGGTGTCTCGTCGCTCGCCGCCGGGCACCTGACCCTGGTGCCCGCGCTGCGCGAAGCGCTCGCCGAAGTCGGTCGGCCCGACATCATGATCGTGGTCGGCGGGGTCATCCCGCCCGGTGACTTCGACGAGCTCTACGCGGCCGGGGCCACCGCGATCTTCCCGCCCGGCACGGTGATCGCCGACGCGGCGGTCGGCCTCCTGCACAAGCTGGCCGAGCGGCTGGGCTACCGCCTCGACTAGATGGCCGATCCGACCGCCGACCTTGCGGCCGCCGTGGCGGACGGCGACCGCGCCGCTCTGGCCAGGGCCATCACGCTGGTGGAGTCGACGCGTGTCGACCACCGCGAGCAGGCCCAGGAACTGCTGCTGAAGCTGACCCCGCATGCGGGCAGCTCGCTACACGTGGGGATCACCGGGGTGCCCGGCGTCGGCAAGTCGACGACGATCGAGGCGCTAGGCATGTACCTGATCAACCAGGGACACCGCGTCGCGGTGCTGGCCGTCGACCCGTCCTCGACCAGGACTCGGGGCTCGATCCTGGGCGACAAGACCCGCATGGCACAGCTGGCGGTGCACCCCGACGCCTACATCCGCCCATCGCCCACCTCGGGCACGCTCGGCGGCGTCGCCAAGGCGACCCGCGAAACGATCGTGTTGTTGGAGGCGGCCGGTTTTGACGTGGTCCTGGTCGAGACGGTCGGCGTGGGGCAGTCCGAGGTGACGGTCGCCAACATGGTCGACACGTTCGTGTTCCTGACGCTCGCGCGCACCGGCGATCAGCTGCAGGGCATCAAGAAGGGTGTTCTCGAGCTCGCCGACATCGTCGTGGTGAACAAGGCCGACGGTGAGCACGCGATCGAGGCCAAACGGGCTGCCCGCGAACTCTCCGGCGCCATCCGACTCATCTATCCCCGCGAAACTCTGTGGCGCCCACCGGTTCTCACGATGAGCGCGCTGGAGGGCACGGGCCTCGAGGAGCTGTGGGCGACCGTGCTCAAACACCGCGACGTGCTCACCGAGGCGGGGGAGTTCGAGAGCCGACGCCGTGCTCAGCAAGTCGAGTGGACCTGGTCGATGGTGCGGGATGCGGTGCTCGACCGGGTGTTGTCCAACCCGAACGTGAAGCGCGTGCGCGCCGAGATCGAACGTCAGGTGCGGGACGGGGAGTTGACCCCCGCGCTTGCTGCGCAACACCTGCTCGATGCCTCTGACATGCGCGAACCTAACAAATAGGTAACGGCAGGTTTATTTGCCGGGCTTACGAGTAAATTAAATAAATTGTGACGGGTGTCAACAAACGGGAGCGCAGCGCCGCGCTCCCGCACGGTGTCCAGGGCGCTGCCGATTCCAACTTCGCCTGCACCCTGCGCGGCTTCTCGCGACTGTTCCCCGGCCCTCGCTACGGTGGCGGCGCCCTATCGATCTACCTGCACGGTGAGCCCGTCGTCGATGTGTGGACCGGCTACTCGGACCGCCGGGGCACGCAGTACTGGAACGCTGACACCGGTGCGATGGTCTTCTCGGTCACCAAGGGCATGGCGTCGACGGTCATCCACCGACTCGCCGATCGCGGGCTGATCGACTACGACACGCCCGTTGCCGAGTACTGGCCGGAGTTCGGCGTGAAGGGCAAGGCCGCGATCACGGTGCGCGAGCTGATGCAGCACCGGGCCGGGCTGTCGCACCTCAACGGATGCACCAAGGCGCAGCTGCTCGACCATCGGGTGATGGAGGAGCGCGTGGCGGCCGCGCCGGTCAACAAGCTGCTGTTCGGCCATCAGGCCTATCACGCGCTGACCTACGGCTGGCTGATGTCCGGGTTGGGCCGAGCGGTCACCGGGAAGGGCATGCGCGACCTGATCCGCGAGGAGCTGGCCGAGCCGCTCGACACCGACGGGTTG
Source organism: Mycolicibacterium novocastrense (assembly GCF_001570485.1). Classification (GTDB taxonomy): domain Bacteria; phylum Actinomycetota; class Actinomycetes; order Mycobacteriales; family Mycobacteriaceae; genus Mycobacterium; species Mycobacterium novocastrense. The sequence goes on along the minus strand of NZ_BCTA01000036.1, from coordinate 56,093 downwards.
CACCTGGGCCGCCCGCCGGCCGAAGCGCCGACGCGTGCCGCCCAGATCCTCGCCCCGCAGGGCGCCCTCGCCAACCCGGTGTTCAACTTCGTCGCCCCGCGCGTCGCGGCCCTCGGTGTGTCCGGGATGTTCGGTTCGATGTACTTCCCGGGCATGAAGTCCGTGGTTCAGGGGGACACCCCGTTCCTGGACTCCGAGATCCCCGCCGCCAACGGTGTCGCCACCGCCAGGAGCCTGGCCAAGATGTACGGCGCGATCGCCAACGGCGGGCGCATCGAGGGCAAACAGTTCCTGTCCGAGGAGCGGGTCGCGGCGCTGACCGGCCGGGCGAGCTACTGGCCCGACCGCAACATCTTCGTGCCGTTGAGCTTCAATCTGGGCTACCACTCGCTCCCGCTGCCGCCGGGTGTGATGCCCGGATTCGGCCACGCCGGGCTGGCCGGTTCGGTCGGCTGGGCCGATCCGAGCAGCGGGTTGGCGTTCGGCTTCGTGCACAACCGGCTGCTCACGCGGATGGTGCTCGACCAGGCGACGTTCGCCGGGCTCGGTGTGTTGATCCGGCGGGACGCGGCGCGGGCGCGCAGGCGCGGCTATCAGACGGTGCCCGATCTGGGCGCGCCGTTCTACAGCGTGTCGCGGCCGGTCGCGTTGTAGCGCTCGCTCGCGGGCTGAGTCACTGGGACGCGCTGCTGAACCACTTCGTCTTCTGCCGCCAGGACTCCGCCGAGGTCAGCGCGAAACCGGCGCCGCACATGCACGCGAACACCCAGACCAGGGTCGCGCCGCCGTCGTGCTGTTGCAGCGCGGGGATGTAGGCCGTCAGCAGGCGCACGATGCACGCGGCGATGCCGGCGGCAGACGAGATCAGGTAGACGTTGGCGATCTTGCGCGACCGCGGATCCCTGCGCAGCACCAACAGGGCCCGGCTGCCGTAGCCCAGTAGGTAGATCAGGATGCCGCACAGGATCAGCCAGTAGGTGTTCAGCCAGAAGTCGGTGGGCACCTGGAAGAAGTCCCGCTTGAAGATGCGCGCGCCGTTACCGAGGGAGAACGTGACCAGCAGCAGCGGGATGCACAGCGTGGCCGGAATCTCGACGTACTGCTTGAACGACCTCTGGAGCGAGTGGTCGTCCTGCAGGCGCCCGAGGGCGTTGTAGACGACGGCCGATGCGGCGACGATGTAACAGTCGTGGCCGATGAAGTCCTCGAGGTTCCATTTCCCGGTCAGCGCGTGCAGCGCGACCCCGAGCGTTTCGGAGGCCCAGGGGGACATCAACAGCACGGCCATGCCCTGCAGGGCGATGTTGAGGGTGGCGGCGACTTCCCAACGGGAGGACCAGGTGACCCGGCGAATCCACAGGCTCCACGCGATACAGCAAAGCGTGATCGCGATCAGGGTCGCCAAAGCCATAGGGGTGCCTTCGGAGCTGCTGCAGTACTGGGCAAAGTGTACGGCTAAAGGGGCGGAGCGTCACTCCGCGGTCGCAGTTCGGAGAGCCGGGGAATCCGGGTGCGCGCCTTGGTCGTTTCCCGCACGGCCGTCTGGCCCGAACCGTTGGTGCGTTCGAGGTATTCGACGTAACTGAGCACTTCTTGCCTGGTCATCAGGCCGAACCTGATCTGCAGGTCGGGATAGTTCAGGCCGAATCGGTCGGCGACCCGCCGCAGCTCCTCGGCGTCTGGATAGTCCGGTTCTTTGATCCGGCGGTAGTACGTGCTGCTGGACGTGCCCAGCGCGTCGTAGATGTCCTTGGCTTCGATGTCCCCGTCGAGCAGGTAGTCGAGCAGCGCTTTGAGTTGTCTGCCGTTCTCGTCTGTCCGAGGCACTCGTCCACTCTAAACCAACGTCCCGGGTTTGGGCAGTGCGGTCCGCAAACTGGAGGAGTTTGCCTATATTGACACTGGCGTCACAGTTTTGGGAGGTGTCTCCCATTTCTGGGACACCTGAGCTATCTTTGGTCGCATGGTTGCTCCCTACCTGGCTTCGCCGACAGAGGTTCTGCGCCCGCTCGGCGAGTTTGCTACGGCAACGGTCCGCGTCACGGACTACGACGCTGCGGACGCCGATGGCTCCGCCGGCATGGTCAAGGTTTCAACCCCCGCAGGCGAGGAGTTGACGGCCGAGCTCGACGGGGCCACCGAATGGTTCGGCCTGCCGGCTGACGAAATCCTGGTCGCCGCGTTGAGCAGGACCATCGCCCGCACGCTCGGCGAGGGCGTTGTCCGTGTCGACATCGCGAGCGAGCGCGGCTCCCTACTCGATGCCGTACCGCTGGTGTGTGTGACGGGGCAGCACGGTACCGCCACCGAGGTACTGGCCTCCGTGCACCAGACGCTGGCCGCTGCCTCGGAGCGCGAGGTGGCCGCTTCGCCAGAGGTGTACTTCAACTACATCGGCGAACTGCCGTCGGACACCGTGCCGGTGCAGGAGACGCCGCCCGGCCTCGGTCATGCGTTGGAGGTGCGGGTCTACCGCGCCGGTGGTGAGGTGCGGGTCGACTGGTGGTACGACACCAGCCGCTTCGAGCAGTACACCGTCGAGGAGCTGTCCGAGCAGTTCCCGCTCGCGCTCGTCGAGATGACATCGGACGCGCTGCCCCCAAACTGACTCGGTAAGATCGGCGTCAACGGCTTGGATCCGGCCATCACCGGGGAGCCTTCGGAAGAACAGTTCGGCGCCGCCAGCTCTGCGGCGGCGTGAGCCCAGTAGAACCGAACGGGTGGGCCCGTCAACGCCCTAAGTGAGCGGCGCACATCGCGACCTCGAGGTGCGCAAGCGGGGTGGTACCGCGGCGCTCGCGCACCGGCGCGACGTCGTCCCCGTGCCTTGGACGAACACCTGAGGCTTCCGAACCGGAAGCCGAACGAGGCACAGGAGCTATGACCGCCTACCCGAAGCCGGCCGCTGGGGCGCCGAGATTCCCCGCGCTGGAAGCCGAAGTCCTCGAATACTGGGACCGCGACGACACCTTCCGCGCCAGCATCGCCCGCCGCGACGACGCGCCCGAGTACGTCTTCTACGACGGCCCACCGTTCGCCAACGGGTTGCCGCACTACGGGCACCTGCTCACCGGCTACGTCAAGGACATCGTGCCGCGCTATCGCACCATGTGCGGTTACAAGGTGGAGCGCCGCTTCGGCTGGGACACCCATGGCCTGCCTGCCGAACTCGAGGTGCAGCGCCAACTCGGCATCACCGACAAGGCGCAGATCGAAGAGATGGGCATCGAGAAGTTCAACGACGCCTGCCGGGCCTCGGTGCTCAAGTACACCGACGAATGGCGTGCCTATGTGACCCGGCAGGCCCGCTGGGTGGACTTCGACAACGACTACAAGACCCTTGAGCCCGAGTTCATGGAGTCGGTGATCTGGGCCTTCAAACAGTTGTGGGACAAGGGCCTTGCCTACGAGGGCAATCGTGTGCTGCCGTACTGCTGGAATGACGAGACACCGTTGTCCAGCCACGAACTGCGCATGGACGACGACGTCTATCAGAGCCGCCAGGACCCCGCGATCACAGTGGGCTTCCGGGTCGCCGAGGGGGATCTGGCCGGTGCGTACCTATTGATCTGGACGACGACGCCATGGACCCTGCCCTCCAACCAGGCGGTCGCGGTCCACCCCGACGTCACTTACGTGCAGGTGAAGGCGCCCGACGGGCGTCGCGTCGTGTTGGCCGAGGCCCGGGTCGGCGCGTACGCGCGGGAACTGGGCGAGGAGCCGGAGGTTTTGGCCACCTTCTCCGGGCGCGATCTGCTCGAGACCCGCTACCTGCCGCCGTTCGCCTACTTCGCCGATGCGCCCCGATCGTTCCGCGTGCTGCCCGCCGACTTCGTCAGCACCGAGGACGGCACCGGAATCGTGCACATGTCGCCCGCATACGGCGAAGACGACATGCTCACCGCACAGGCCGCAGGCATCGAGGCCGTCACACCGGTCGATTCCAAGGGGCGGTTCGACGCCACCGTCCCCGACTACGCCGGACAGCACGTCTTCGACGCCAACCCGCAGATCATCCGCGATCTGAAGAACCAGACCGGGCCGGCGGCACCGCACGGTGCGGTGCTGGTGCGCCACGAGACCTACGAGCACTCCTATCCACACTGCTGGCGGTGCCGCAATCCACTGATCTACCGTGCGGTGTCGTCGTGGTTCATCAGGGTCACCGAATTCCGCGACCGCATGGTGGAGCTCAACCAGGAGATCACCTGGTATCCCGAACACGTCAAGGATGGTCAGTTCGGCAAATGGCTGGCCGGTGCCCGGGACTGGTCGATCTCGCGAAATCGGTACTGGGGCACGCCGATTCCGGTGTGGAAGTCCGACGATCCGGCGTATCCGCGCATCGACGTCTACGGCAGCCTCGACGAGCTCGAGCGTGACTTCGGGGTGCGGCCCACCGATCTGCACCGGCCCTACATCGACGAGCTCACCCGGCCCAATCCCGACGATCCGACGGGCCGCTCGACGATGCGCCGCATCGAAGACGTCTTCGACGTCTGGTTCGACTCCGGTTCCATGCCGTACGCGCAGGTGCACTACCCGTTCGAGAACCAGGACTGGTTCGCCGGGGTCGATTCCGCCGACCCCGACGAGCAGGTCGTCGGGCACTTCCCGGGTGATTTCATCGTCGAGTACATCGGGCAGACCCGCGGCTGGTTCTACACGCTGCACATTCTGGCCACCGCGCTGTTCGACAAGCCGGCGTTCAAAACCTGTGTGGCGCACGGGATCGTGCTCGGCAACGACGGCCAGAAGATGAGCAAGTCGCTGCGCAACTACCCGGATGTGACCGAGGTGTTCGACCGCGACGGTTCCGATGCCATGCGGTGGTTCCTGATGGCCTCGCCGATCCTGCGCGGCGGCAACCTGATCGTCACCGAACAGGGCATCCGCGAAGGCGTCCGGCAGGTGTTGCTGCCGCTGTGGAACGCCTACACGTTCCTGGCGCTGTACGCGCCGAAGAAGGGTACGTGGCGCACCGACTCCACGCATGTGCTGGACCGCTACATCCTGGCCAAGCTGGCTGTGTTGCGCGACGAGCTCACCGCGTCGCTGGATGTCTGCGACATCTCCGGGGCCTGCGACGAGCTGCGGCAGTTCACCGAGGCGCTGACGAATTGGTATGTGCGACGGTCCCGTTCCCGGTTCTGGGACGAGGATCCGGACGCGATCGACACCCTGCACACCGTGCTGGAGGTGACCGCCCGGCTGGCCGCACCGCTGCTGCCGTTGATCACCGAGGTCATCTGGCGGGGGGTGACCGGTGAGCGGTCGGTGCACCTGACCGACTGGCCCGAGGAGAACCTGCTACCCACCGACCCCGAGTTGGTCGCGACGATGGATCTGGTGCGCGAGGTGGCGTCGGCGGCGTCGTCGCTGCGCAAGGCCAAGAAGCTGCGGGTGCGGTTGCCGCTGCCGAAACTCACTGTCGCCGTGGACAACCCGCAGCGGCTCGAGCCGTTCACCGACCTGATCGCCGACGAGCTCAACGTCAAGGCCGTCGAACTCACCGACGACATCGACACCTACGGCCGGTTCGAGCTCACGGTCAACGCGCGCGTCGCGGGTCCGCGGCTGGGCAAGGACGTCCAGGCGGCCATCAAGGCGGTCAAGGCGGGCGAGGCCGTCGTCAACGCCGACGGCACTCTGAGCGCCGGACCGGCCGTGTTGCAGCCCGATGAGTACAGTTCGCGGCTGGTCGCCGCCGATCCGAAGTACACCGCGGCGCTGTCCGACGGGGCCGGGCTGGTGGTGCTCGACGGGACGGTCACCGAGGAGTTGGAGGCCGAGGGCTGGGCGAAAGACCGCATCCGCGAACTGCAGGATCTGCGCAAGTCGACGGGTCTGGACGTATCCGACCGCATCAGCGTCGTGATCTCGGTTCCGCAGGAACGCGAGGCGTGGGCGCGCACGCACCGCGACCTGATCGCCCGCGAAATCCTCGCCACGACTTTCGATTTCGGTGAGCCCGCGGACGGCAGCGAGATCGGCGACGGCGTGAAGGTCGCGATCGCGAAGGTCGACCGCTAACCATCGGCGACGCGGGCGCCGCGGCCGTCGAACACCACCACATCGGCGCGGCGCAGCTGTCTGCCCCGTCGGTGCTCGACTTCGCCGTTGACGGTGACCAGCCCGTCGGCGATCACCGACTTCGCGTCGGCGCCCGAGTCGATGAGCCCGGCCAGTTTGAGGAACTGGCCCAACCGGATCGAGTCGTCGGAGATGACGACATCGAGGGGTTCGGCGCCCGGGTGTGCCATGTGGGTCAGGTTAGCGCCTTAGCATCTGCAGCAATGGACGCTCGCTGGGTTCTGCACCTCGACATGGACGCCTTTTTCGCGTCCGTCGAGCAGCTGACCCGTCCAACGCTGCGGGGACGCCCGGTGCTGGTCGGTGGGCTCGGCGGGCGCGGTGTGGTCGCCGGGGCGAGCTACGAATCGCGGGTGTACGGCGCCAAATCGGCGATGCCCATGCACCAGGCCCGCAGGCTGGTCGGCGCCGCAGCGGTGGTTCTTCCGCCGCGCGGAGTCGTCTACGGCGTGGCCAGCCGCCGGGTGTTCGAGACGGTGCGCGCGATGGTGCCGGTTCTCGAGCAGCTCTCGTACGACGAGGCTTTCGGCGAGCCCGCCGAACTCGCCGGCGCATCGGCGGCCGACGTCGAGGACTTCTGTCGGACGCTGCGCGCCCGGGTGCTCGCCGAGACCGGGCTCGTCGCGTCGATCGGGGCGGGTTCGGGTAAGCAACTCGCCAAGATCGCATCCGGGTTGGCGAAACCCGACGGTATGCGGGTGGTTCGCCGAGACGAGGAACGCTCGTTGCTCGACGGCCTGCCGGTGCGGCGGCTGTGGGGGATCGGACCTGTCGCCGGGGAGAAGCTGCACAGGCTCGGCATCGAGACCATCGGTGCGTTCGCCGCGCTGAGCGAGGCCGAGGCCGCCGACATCCTCGGCGGCACCGTGGGCCCGGCGCTGCACCGCCTCGCCCGCGGTATCGACGACCGGCCGGTGGCCGAGAACGCGCCGGCCAAACAGATCAGCGCGGAGTCCACCTTCCCCGAAGACCTGACCACCCTCGACCAGCTTCGCGAAGCGATGGGCCCGATCGGTGAGCACGCCCACCGGCGCCTGGAGAAGGACGGCCGCGGCGCGCGCACCGTCACCGTGAAGCTCAAGAAGTCCGATATGAGCACCCTCACCCGATCGGCGACCCTGCCCTATGCCACCGCCGATGCGGCCACCTTGATCGCCACCGCGCGCCGGCTGCTGCTCGACCCCGTCGAGGTCGGTCCGATTCGCCTTCTGGGCGTTGGCTTTTCGGGGCTTTCCGATGTTCGACAGGAGTCGTTGTTTCCGGACTTGGAGCTGATGGCGTACGACGAGGACGTGACGCACACCGGGGTGCCGCCGACCGTCTCGGATCTCGCCGCGAGCGCACCCGCTTGGCGCATCGGCGACGATGTCACCCACCCGGATTTTGGACACGGGTGGATTCAGGGCGCCGGGCACGGGGTGATGACGGTCCGCTTCGAGACCAGAACCAGCGGACCGGGCCAGGCCCGCACGTTCCCGGTCGACACGCCCGGAATCGAGCGCGCGAACCCCGTCGATTCCCTCGACTGGCCCGACTACATCGCCGAACTGGCGCGCTACCAGAGCACCCCGTAAACGCTCGAGATCGTGAAGCCGTGACCGCCGTACGTCGTACAGGTCACCGTGCCCTGATGTCCGACACCGCAACTGGCTCCCCAGTTTTCGAGCCGGTACCCCGCAGGCAGGACGTCGACGCCCTCGCGGGTGAATGTCGGTGCGGGGGAGTGGCGATATTCTGCCGGGCCGCCGCTGGTCAAAAACGTCTGGTTGGTGCCGGGCGGGGCTTCCAGCGGAACCCCGTCACAACCGATGGGGCCGCCGTTGGGGCCGATGCCGCAGGACAGCCCGTCGGGTGTCGTGAAGAACACGTGGTAGTTGGGCGGTGGGCCGGGTCGGTAGAAGCCTTCGGCGACGGGGTAGTGATCGATCGCGTCCGCTCCCGTGGGCGCTTGGGCACGGGCCACTGCGCCGGCGGCCAGGGTCAGCGCCAGAACGGCGGTCAGCGTGGCGCCTCGGCGAACCATGTTCTCGAAGTGCACGCGTCCACGGTGCCATGCGCGTCAACCCCATCGGTCGACGGCTTCGTCGACGCGACCCATGGTGCGGAATTCCTCTGCATCGACGTTTTGGGATGATGGTCCGGTGACTGACGACCCAGAAGTGGCCGACGAGACCACCCAGGAGACCGCGCCGCCGAAGCGACGGCTGGGCCTGCTGCTCGCTATCGCGGGCGTCGTGCTGGTCACCGACGTCGTCACCAAGGTGCTCGCGGTCAAACTCCTCACCCCGGGCCAGCCCGTGTCGATCATCGGCGACACGGTGACCTGGACCCTGGTGCGGAACTCGGGCGCGGCGTTCTCGATGGCCACCGGCTACACGTGGGTGCTCACACTGATCGCGACCTGCGTGGTGATCGGGATCGTGTGGATGGGTCGCCGGCTGGTGTCACCGTGGTGGGCGGTCGGGCTCGGCATGATCCTCGGTGGCGCCCTCGGCAATCTCATCGACCGGTTCTTCCGCTCGCCCGGCCCGCTGCAGGGCCACGTCGTGGACTTCCTGTCGATCGGGTGGTGGCCGGTCTTCAACGTGGCCGATCCGTGCGTCGTCGGCGGGGCGATCCTGTTGGTGGGGCTGTCGCTGTTCGGGTTCGACTACGACACCGTCGGGCGGCGGAAGGCCGCCGAGGACGAATAGATGGCCGATCGGTCGCTTCCGGTCCCGGAGGGTCTGGCGGGCATGCGGGTCGACGCGGGCCTCGCTCGGCTGCTCGGCCTGTCGCGCACGGCCGCTGCGGCGCTGGCCGAAGAAGGCGGTGTCGCGATCGACGGCGCCCCCGCGGGCAAATCGGACAAACTGACCGCGGGCGCCTGGCTGGATGTGCGGTTGCCCGAAGCGCCTGCGCCGGTGGAGAACACACCCGTCGAGATCGACGGGATGGCGATCCTGTACTCCGACGAGGACATCGTCGCCGTGGACAAGCCGCCCGGGGTCGCCGCGCACGCCACCGTGGGCTGGTCGGGTCCGACGGTGCTGGGCGGCCTGGCCGCGGCGGGCTTCCGCATCAGCACCTCGGGAATCCACGAGCGCCAGGGCATCGTGCACCGCCTCGACGTCGGCACCTCGGGGGTCATGGTCGTGGCCCTCTCGGAACGCGCCTACACGGTGCTCAAGCGGGCGTTCAAACAGCGCACCGTCGAGAAGCGTTATCACGCGCTCGTGCAAGGGCATCCCGACCCGTCGAGCGGCACGATCGACGCACCGATCGGCCGGCACCGCGGACACGACTGGAAGTTCGCGGTCACCGAGAACGGCAGGCACAGTGTCACCCACTACGACACCCTCGAGGCGCACCGCGCCGCCAGCCTGCTCGACATCGAACTGGAAACCGGTCGCACACACCAGATCCGGGTACATTTCGCCGCGCTGCACCATCCGTGCGTCGGCGATCTCACCTACGGCGCCGATCCCACGTTGGCCAAGCGGCTCAAGCTGGAACGGCAGTGGCTGCACGCACGATCGCTGGCCTTCGCGCATCCCGCCGACGGGCGCCGCGTCGAGATCACCAGTCCCTATCCGGCCGATCTGCAACACGCCCTCGACGCACTGCGCAACCACGAACTGTGAGCGACACCCGCAGACCCGGCTTGCTGTTCGGGGTCGGCGCCTACGCGTGCTGGGGAACCTTTCCCGCGTTCTTCCCGCTGCTGAAACCCGCCTCGGCCCTCGAGGTGCTCGCGCACCGCATCGTGTGGAACTTCCTGCTGATGATCGTCGTGGTCGCGGTCGTGCGCAGGCTTGGCGACCTCAAACGAATCTCCGGCCGCACGTGGCTGCTGCTGGCCGCCGCGTCGGCGCTGATCTCGATCAACTGGGGGATCTACGTCTATGCCGTCAACAACGGGCACGTGGTGGACGCGGCGCTCGGCTACTTCATCAACCCGCTGGTGGTCGTCGGGTTGGGGCTGATCGTGTTCCGGGAGCGGCTCAACCGCGCGCAGTTCGTGGCGTTGGCCGTCGCGGTGACCGGCGTGGTGGTGCTGACGGTGCAAGTGGGCGCACCGCCCTACATCGGTCTGGGTCTGGCGTTGTCTTTCGGCCTCTACGGCGCGGTCAAGAAAGTCGTGGCGACCGACCCGCGGGTCAGCGTCGGGGTGGAGGCCGGTATCGCCACGCCGTTCGCGGCGGCCTACATCGTCGTGCTGCACTGCACCGGGCACGCAACGTTCACCGACCACGGCGGTGACCACGTCGCGCTGATGGTGCTCTCGGGTGTCCTGACGGCGGTGCCGCTGTTGCTGTTCGCCGCGGCCGCACAGCGGTTGCCGCTGGTGACGATGGGCCTGCTGTTCTACCTGACGCCGGTGATGCAGCTGACGTGGGGCGTGTTCGTGGGCGGGGAGCCGATGCCGCCGGCCCGCTGGGTGGGCTTCGCGTTGATCTGGGTGGCGCTGGTGGTTTTCAGCGCCGACGCCGTCGGCCGGTCGCGGGCCGATCGGCAACTTTGCGAAACTGCCGGTTGACCTTGAACTAGCAATGTCTTAACGTTTGCTCGTGGTTGACGAGACCGAGCCGGCTCTCGGCCCGCGCGGGCGGGGACGTCCCGTGGGATCGGACTCGGCCGAGACGCGGGCCGGCATCCTTCGGGCCGCACGCGCGGTGATCAACGAACGCGGGTACGAGGCGGCGACGTTCAAGGCGATCGCGGTGCGCGCGGGGATCAGCCGGCCGACCATGCACTATTACTTCGCCACCAAAGAAGACCTCTACGACTGCCTCCAGCGTGAGGCATACGCGGCGGTCTCGGCCTCGATCGAGGCCGCTAGTCAGCGGAATACGCTGCTGGAACAGCTGACTGCGTTCGTCGCCGCCGCGGGTGAGCTGGATCCCTCGGACGGTTCGATGATGCGGTTCGTGATTGCGTCGCGACTCGAGCAGCACCGTCATCCCGGGCTGCGCGGCAGCGTCACACCGGTCGCCGAGGCGGTGGCCGACTTCTACACCTGGATGGTCGACGAAGCGATCCGCCGCGGTGAGATCCCCGAGGACGTGGACGCCCGCGCGGTGGTCAACATGCTCTCGGCGATGTTCTGGGGAATGGGGTTCTTCGGCCGGTTCGTCCACGGATCCGAACCGGCGATCGCAGTTGCCAAGCAACTGAACAGACTGTTGCGTAGAGGCTTGCTCCAGTCATCGGAGCGCCTCGCGGTCTAGCGAGAAGCCGGAATTCTGTCCGCGGCTCGAAGACACGCATTTCCGACACGCCGGGAACTGTCGGAGGGCGGTCATAGACTGGCCCTCCTATGAGCCCTTCGGATTCGCGGTCGTTCGTGCACCTGCATAACCACACCGAGTACTCGATGCTGGACGGTGCCGCGAAGGTCAAGCCGATGCTCGCCGAGGCTCAGCGTCTGGAGATGCCCGCGATCGGGATGACCGATCACGGAAACATGTTCGGCGCCAGCGAGTTCTACAACGCCGCCACCGACGCCGGGATCAAGCCGATCATCGGTGTCGAGGCCTACATCGCGCCGGGTTCGCGGTTCGACACCAAGCGCATCCTGTGGGGTGATCCGAGCCAGAAGGGCGACGACGTATCCGGCAGCGGGTCCTACACCCACATGACGATGGTGGCCGAGAACGCCACCGGGTTGCGCAACCTGTTCAAGCTGTCCTCGCTCGCCTCGTTCGAGGGGCAACTCGGCAAGTGGTCGCGCATGGACGCCGAGCTGATCGCCGAGCACGCCGAGGGCATCATCGCCACCACGGGCTGCCCGTCGGGCGAGGTGCAGACCCGGCTGCGGCTCGGCCACCATGACGAGGCCGTGGCTGCGGCCGCCAAGTGGCGGGACATCTTCGGACCGGACAACTTCTTCCTCGAGCTGATGGATCACGGCCTCGACATCGAGCGCCGTGTGCGCGAGGGGCTGCTCGACATCGGGCGCAAGCTCGGCATCCCGCCGCTGGCCACCAACGACTGCCACTACGTCACCCGCGACGCCGCCCAGAATCACGAGGCGCTGCTGTGCATCCAGACCGGCAAGACGCTCTCGGACCCGAACCGGTTCAAGTTCGACGGTGACGGCTACTTCCTCAAGACGGCCGCCGAGATGCGTGCCCTGTGGGACGACCAGGTGCCCGGCGCGTGCGACTCGACGCTGCTGATCGCCGAGCGGGTGTCGTCGTATGAGGACGTGTGGACGGTGCGCGACCGGATGCCGGTCTTCCCCGTGCCCGAGGGCCACACCCAGGAGTCCTGGCTGCGCCACGAGGTCCGCGCCGGGCTCGAGCGTCGTTTCCCCTCCGGTGACGTACCGCAGGAGTACACCGATCGCGCCGACTACGAGATCAAGGTCATCTGCGACAAGGGTTACCCGTCGTACTTCCTGATCGTGGCCGACCTGATCAACTACGCGCGTTCGGTCGACATCCGGGTCGGCCCCGGCCGCGGGTCGGCCGCCGGGTCGCTGGTCGCCTACGCACTGGGCATCACCAACATCGACCCGATCCCGTACGGGCTGCTGTTCGAGCGGTTCCTCAACCCCGAGCGGGTGTCGATGCCCGATATCGACATCGACTTCGACGACCGCCGCCGTGGTGAGATGCTGCGATACGCCGCCAACAAGTGGGGCAGCGACCGGGTGGCCCAGGTGATCACCTTCGGCACCATCAAAACCAAAGCGGCGCTGAAGGACTCGGCGCGCGTGCACTACGGCCAGCCCGGCTTCGCGATCGCCGACCGGATCACCAAGGCGCTGCCTCCGCCGATCATGGCCAAGGACATCCCGCTGTCGGGCATCACCGACCCCAACCATGAGCGGTACAAGGAGGCCGCCGAGGTCCGCGGCCTGATCGACACCGACCCCGACGTCCGCACCATCTACGAGACCGCACGCGGACTCGAGGGCCTGGTCCGCAACGCCGGTGTGCACGCCTGCGCGGTGATCATGAGCTCCGAGCCGCTCGTCGACGCGATCCCGCTGTGGAAGCGGCCCCAGGACGGCGCGATCATCACCGGCTGGGACTACCCGTCGTGCGAGGCCATCGGCCTGTTGAAGATGGACTTCCTGGGGCTGCGCAACCTGACGATCATCGGTGACGCGCTGGACAACATCAGGGCCAACCGCGGGATCGAGCTCGACCTCGAAGCCGTTCCACTCGACGACAAGGCGACCTACGAGCTGTTGGGCCGCGGCGACACGCTCGGGGTGTTCCAGCTTGACGGCGGGCCGATGCGCGACCTGCTGCGGCGCATGCAGCCGACGGGGTTCGAGGACGTCGTCGCGGTGATCGCGCTCTACCGCCCCGGTCCGATGGGCATGAACGCCCACAACGACTACGCCGACCGCAAGAACGGCCGCCAGGCGATCAAGCCGATCCACCCGGAGCTCGAAGAGCCGCTGCGCGAGATCCTCGCCGAGACCTACGGCCTGATCGTCTACCAAGAGCAGATCATGCGGATCGCGCAGAAGGTTGCCGGGTACTCGCTGGCCCGAGCCGACATTCTGCGAAAAGCCATGGGCAAGAAGAAGCGCGAAGTCCTGGAAAAGGAGTTCGAGGGCTTCTCCGAGGGCATGAAGACCAACGGCTTCTCCGCCGCCGCCATCAAGGCGCTGTGGGACACCGTGCTGCCGTTCGCCGACTACGCGTTCAACAAGTCGCACGCCGCCGGGTACGGCCTCGTCTCGTACTGGACGGCCTACCTCAAGGCCAACTATCCGGCCGAGTACATGGCCGGGTTGCTGACGTCGGTCGGTGACGACAAGGACAAGGCCGCCGTATACCTGGCCGACTGCCGCAGGCTCGGCATCACGGTGCTGCCGCCCGACGTCAACGAGTCGCACCTGAATTTCGCCTCCGTCGGCGAGGACATCCGCTACGGGCTGGGCGCGGTGCGCAACGTCGGCGCCAATGTGGTTGCCTCGGTGATCAATACGCGCACCGAGAAGGGGAAGTTCATCGACTTCTCCGACTACCTCAACAAAATCGAGATCGGCCCGTGCAACAAGAAGGTCACGGAGTCGCTGATCAAGGCCGGTGCGTTCGACTCGCTGGGGCACCCGCGCAAGGGCTTGTTCCTGATCCACACCGACGCCGTCGACTCCGTGCTGGGCACCAAGAAGGCCGAGGCGATGGGGCAGTTCGACCTGTTCGGCGGCGCCGACACGGCCACCGACGCGGTGTTCACCATCAAGGTGCCCGACGAGGAGTGGGAGGACAAGCACAAACTCGCGCTCGAACGCGAGATGCTGGGCCTCTACGTGTCCGGTCATCCGCTCAACGGCATCGCCCACCTGCTGGCCGCCCAGGTCGACACGGCGATCCCGGCCATTCTGGACGGCGACCTGCCCAACGACACGCAGGTGCGCGTCGGCGGCATCCTGGCCTCGGTCAACCGCAGGGTCAACAAGAACGGGTTGCCGTGGGCCTCGGCGCAATTGGAGGATCTGACCGGCGGCATCGAGGTGCTGTTCTTCCCGCAGACCTACTCGACGTTCGGTGCCGAGATCGCCGACGACGCCGTCGTGCTGGTCGGCGCGAAGGTGGCGATCCGCGACGATCGGATCTCATTGATCGCCAATGACCTTGTGGTGCCCGACTTCTCGAATGCGCAACTGGATCGCCCGTTGGCGGTGAGCCTGCCGACCCGACAGTGCACCGTGGACAAGGTGACCGCGCTCAAGCAGGTGCTGGCCCGCCATCCCGGCACGTCGCAGGTGCATCTGCGGTTGATCAGCGGGGAGCGGATCACCACGCTGGAACTGGACACATCGCTGCGTGTCACGCCGTCGTCGGCGCTGATGGGCGACCTCAAGGCCCTGCTGGGGCCCGGCTGTCTGGGCGGCTGACGTCAGTTCAGGACATTCACCGCCCGCGCGATGACGAGTCCCGCGGTGCCCAGCGCGACGATCGCCTGCACCGTCATCATCATCTTGGCCCACCGGGCGAGCGGCATGGTGTCGGTCGGGGAGAACGCCATGACGTTCGTCACGCTGACATAGAGGTAATCGACGAAGGTGGGCCGCCAATCCGGTTCGGCGACATGCGGAGTCGTCATCTGCGGGAACAGGAAATCGGGATAGGGCCGCTCTCCCGCGTGCCGCGCGAACGGCCCACCCCGGTCCAGCTCCCAGTACCAGATGCCGAACACGATCACGTTCGTGACGATGATCGAGGCGCCGCTGCCGAGCAGCACCGCCGCGTCGTTGCTCTCGTCGCCGCTGAGAATGCCGACCGCCAGCACGACCGCCGAGAGCGTGTTGTCGAGGGTGATCGCCGCCAGCAGGAC
Organism: Mycolicibacterium novocastrense; assembly: GCF_001570485.1. Classification (GTDB taxonomy): domain Bacteria; phylum Actinomycetota; class Actinomycetes; order Mycobacteriales; family Mycobacteriaceae; genus Mycobacterium; species Mycobacterium novocastrense. The sequence goes on along the minus strand of NZ_BCTA01000036.1, from coordinate 40,715 downwards.
CCATGTGGTGTACCGGCCGAACCGGGTGCGCCGGGTCATGACGCGCGGGTTGATCGCCAGCAGCGCCAGCAGCAGGAGTCCCTCCAACACCACCAGCGGCCAGCGGGGGACCAGCGTGTAGCCCTTGGGGATCGCGAGCTGCAACGCCATGACGGCCACCACCGCGATCAGCACGGGCAGCGTGCTCTCTGGATCGCCTCGCCGCAGCCAGGCCGGCGTGCGGTGCTGTTCCGGCGGTGATTCCATCACGTCATTCTGATGCGCCAGGATGATCGGATGGAGTCAAAACACGTCAGCATCTGGATCGCCGCGCCACCCGAGACCGTCTACCGGTTCGCCGCGGATCCGCAGACGTGGCCGCGCTGGGCGGCCGGTCTCGCGCAGGGCGGGCTTCGCCAGACTCCGAGCGGCTGGGTGGCCGACTCACCGATGGGCGAGGTGACGGTCGAGTTCTCGCCGCGCAACGACCTCGGTGTGCTTGACCACGTGGTGCGGCTGCCCACCGGGGAAGCGGTCTACAACCCGATGCGGGTGCAGCCCTGGAGTGTGCCGACCGACGCCGACGAGGCGCACAGCGAGGTGGTGTTCAGCGTGCGCCGACGGCCGGAAATGACCGACGAGGAGTTCGATGCCGACACCGAAGCGGTCGCCGCCGACCTGGCGACGCTGAAGAGGTTGCTCGAGGACTAGAGGCGCGCCGAGCAGAGCGCGCTGAACGCCACCCAGGTGACGGTGCCCACCGCGGCACCCGCGAGTACCGCCGTCGCCGCCGTGCCGGTCGCGATCCCGATCACCAGCGCCACGACCGCGCCCAGCACGAGGGCGATCAGCTTGTACGCCGGCCAGGGCACACCCGCCACCGACACGTCGCACGTCGCGCGTGCGGCTGCGGTGCGGAAGTTACCTGCGGCGGTCATGACCTCCACGATAGCTCGTAACTGATTTTTCGGCCACCCGAAACACCGGATCAGGCCCGCGGATTTAAAGCGCGTCTAAGCTGATGAGATGCCACTTTCCGGAGAGTATGAACCCAGCCCGTGGGACTGGGTAAGGGAACACGCCGACCGCATCACGGAGTCCGGAACCACCGAGGGTGTGGACATGAAAGGTAAACCCCTCATCCTCCTGACGACCGTCGGCGCGAAGACGGGCAAGATCCGGAAGACCCCCTTGATGCGGGTGGAACACGACGGCCAGTACGCGGTCGTGGCCTCGTTGGGTGGCGCCCCCAAGCATCCGGTCTGGTACCACAACATCAAGGCTCATCCGCGGGTGGAACTGCAGGACGGGGCGGTGACCAGGGAGTATGACGCGCGCGAGGTCACCGGTGAGGAAAAGGCCCTCTGGTGGGAGCGGGCCGTGGCGGCATGGCCCGACTACGCCGAGTACCAGAAGAAGACCGACCGCCAGATCCCGGTGTTCGTGCTGAGCCCGATTTCTTGAAAACCGCTGGTTGGTGGCACCATTGACCGGTGTCCGCTGAACTGAGCCAAAGCCCGAGGACGTCGCCGCTTCGTGCGTCGGATATCGACGAGGCCGCTCAGCGAATTGCGGACGTCGTGCTGCGCAGTCCGCTGGAGCTCAGCGAGAGGCTCTCGGAGGCCACCGGCGCGGCGGTGTATCTGAAGCGTGAGGATCTGCAGCCCGTGCGGTCCTACAAGCTGCGGGGCGCGCACAACCTGCTGATGCAGTTGTCTGCCGACGAGCTGGCCGCAGGCGTGGTGTGTTCGTCGGCGGGCAACCACGCGCAGGGCTTCGCGATGGCGTGCCGCTCGATGGGGGTCCGCGGCCGGGTCTATGTGCCGGGCAAGACGCCCAAGCAGAAGCGCGACCGCATCCGGTACCACGGTCGCGAGTTCATCCAGTTGATCGTCGGCGGCAGAACCTACGACGACGCCGCGGCCGCCGCGCTCGACGACGTCGCCCGCACGGGTGCGACGCTGGTTCACCCGTATGACGATCTGCGCACGATGGCCGGACAGGGCACGATCGCCGCGGAGATCCTCGACCAACTCGACACCGAGCCCGACCTCGTTGTCGTTCCGGTCGGCGGTGGCGGATGCATCGCGGGCATCACCACCTATGTGGTCGAACGGACGAGCGGCACCGCCGTGTTGGGAGTCGAGCCGGCGGGGGCGCCCGCGATGATCGCGGCGCTGGCGGCGGGTGAGCCGGTGACCATCGACGACGTCGACCAGTTCGTCGATGGCGCGGCGGTCAACCGCGCGGGAACGCTGCCGTACGAGGTGCTGGCGGCCGCCGGTGACATGGTGTCGATGACGACCGTCGACGAGGGCGCCGTGTGCACCGCGATGCTCGACCTGTACCAGAACGAGGGCATCATCGCCGAGCCGGCGGGGGCGCTGTCGGTGGCCGCGTTGATGGAGGCCGACATCGCACCGGGATCCACTGTGGTGTGCGTGATCTCGGGTGGCAACAACGACGTGTCCCGCTACGGCGAGGTACTGGAGCGTTCGCTGGTGCATCTCGGTCTCAAGCACTATTTCCTGGTCGACTTCCCGCAGGAACCGGGCGCGCTGCGCCGGTTCCTCGACCAGATACTCGGCCCGAACGACGACATCACCTTGTTCGAGTACGTCAAGCGCAACAACCGTGAGACCGGCGAGGCGCTGGTCGGGATCGAGTTGGGTTCGGCGACCGACTTCGAGGGCCTGCTCGAGCGCATGCGCGCCTCGGACATCCACGTCGAGGCGCTCGAGCCCGATTCGCCGGCGTACCGCTACCTGCTCTGACGGTTTCGCGCCGCCTCAGTTTCGGCGGACCACAGCGAACGAATGCCCCGGCACCCGCGTTGATGTCGCGCCCACCTCGGGCTGATCCCACGCCAGCACCACCTCGCCGGTGACCGGCACCTCGACCGCCTCGGCGCCAAGATTGCATGCGATGGAGAACGACCCGCGGTGCATCACGATCCAGCGCCGGGCTTCGTCGTAGTCGATCTGGAGGTTGTCCAGCCACGGGTCAGCCATGTCGGGCTCGTTGTGTCGCAACGCGATCAGCTCGCGGTACACCCGCCGCAGCCGGCCGTGGTCACCCTCGTCGATCTCGTCCCACTTCAGTTTCGAGCGCAAAAAGGTCTCGGGGTCCTGCGGATCGGGGATCTCGTCGGCGTCCCAGCCGTGCTCGGCGAACTCGCGCTTGCGGCCCTCGGCCGTGGCGCGCGCCAGTTCCGGCTCGGGGTGTGAGCTGAAGAACTGGAACGGCGACGACGACCCCCATTCCTCACCCATGAAAAGCATGGCCGTGTAAGGGCTTCCGAGTGCCAAGGCGGCTTTGACGGCGAGCTGGCCGGACGTCAGGTTCTGCGACGGCCGGTCGCCGACCGCCCGGTTGCCCACCTGATCGTGGGTCAGCGTGTAGGCCAGCAGCCGGGTGGCGGGGATGGTGGCGGTGTCCAGGGGACGCCCGTGTCTGCGGTGCCGGAACGACGAGTACGTGCCCGCGTGGTAGTAACCGTTCTTCAGCGTCGCGGCCAGCGCCTCGAGCGTGCCGAAATCGTTGTAGTAGCCCTGCTGTTCGCCGGACACGGCGGAGTGGATCGCGTGGTGGATGTCGTCGTCCCACTGCGCGGTCATCCCCAGTCCACCCTGGTCGCGGGGCGTGATGAGCCGCGGATCGTTGAGGTCGCTCTCGGCGATCAACGACAGCGGCCGGCCCAACTCCGCGGCCAGCGCATCGGTTTCGGCCGACAGCTCTTCGAGGATGTGGATCGCCGTCGTGTCGATGAGCGCGTGCACCGCGTCCAGGCGCAGCCCGTCGGCGTGGAAGTCGCGCATCCAGCGCAGCGCGCAGTCGATGATGTAGCGCCGCACCTCGTCGGCGTCGGCGTCGGCGATGTTGATCGACTCACCCCACGGATTGCTACCGCTGGACAGGTAGGGCCCGAACTTGGGCAGGTAGTTCCCCGACGGGCCCAGGTGGTTGAACACGGCGTCGATCAGCACCCCGAGTCCGCGTTGGTGGCAGGCGTCGATCAGGCGCACCAGCGCGTCGGGCCCGCCGTAGGGTTCGTGTACCGCGTACCAGAGCACACCGTCGTAACCCCACCCGTGGGTCCCGCCGAACGCGTTGACCGGCATCAGCTCGACGAGGTCGACGCCGAGATCGACGAGGTAGTCGAGCTTGTCGATCACCGCGTCGAATGTGCCTTCGGGGGTGAAGGTTCCAACGTGCAGCTCGTAGATCACCGCACCCTCGATCGAGCGGCCTGCCCAGTCGCCGTCCGTCCATGCCGTCGGATCGGGTTGCCACAGCTGCGATCTCTCGTGCACGCCGTCGGGCTGACGGGGGGAGCGGGGATCGGGGAGCACCTTCGGGTCGTCGTCGAGGACGAAGCCGTAGCGTGCGTCGGACGCGGCCTCGACCTCGGCGCGCCACCACCCATCGGCCGCCGGGGTCATGTCATGCAGTGTGCCGTCGACGTCGAGCCGGACCCGTTGCGGTCGCGGCGCCCACACGCTGAATTCAGCCATCGACCCGCTCCAACAGTACGACCGGCAGGTCGGTGAAGAGTTCGGCGGCCAGCACCCGCCCGTGGTGTCGACGCCCGCCGATGCGGTCCGCCCAGGTGCCCGGGGGCAGGGCGACAGCGGTGTCCCCCCAACCGGTTTCGGAGAGCCGCACCGAATGCCGGGTGACCGCGGTCAGGACATCGTCACCGCGCAGGAACGCCACGAGGTGTTGCGCCGCGGGCCCGTCGGCCAGCACAGGGGTGTAGCCGCCGGTCGAAAACGTTGTCGGCCGCTCCTTTCGGACCGCCAGCGCGGCGGCGACAACCCGCAGCTTGGGATGGCGCATCGCCTGCAGCGCATCGCGGCGAGCCGCGTAGTCGACGGGCCGGCGGTTGTCCGGATCGACCAGGCTGTCCTCCCACAGCTCGGTGCCCTGGTAGACGTCGGGCACGCCGGGCGCGGTGAGCGCCAACAACTTCTGGCCGAGCGCGTCGCTGCGGGCATGCAGGTCGAGCCGCGCGACCAAACCAGACATCTCCGTGGCCACCGGGCCATCGATCACGGCGTCCAGCCAGGCGTGCAGGCGGGTCTCGAAGTCATCGTCCGGATCGTTCCAGGTGGTGTGCGCCGCGGCTTCGCGGATGGCCTTCTCCGCATAGGCATGCAGTCGCTCACGCAACTCGTCGCTCACGCTGCCGTCGGCCGGCCAGACCCCAAACATGTTCTGCAGCAGGAAGAAACCGGTTGTGCGGTCGGGAGCCGGGGTGCGTTGCTCCCACGCGGTGACATACTCTGCCCACAGCGACGGAACCTGCGACAGCACTCCGATGCGTGCGCGGACGTCCTCACCGCGCTTGGTGTCGTGGGTGGTCAGCGCGACCATCGCGTCGGGCCACATCCGTGCGCGCACCGCGGCCCGCTGGTGGAACTCGGCGACGCTGACCCCGAAATGGTGCGGTTCGGAACCGACCTCGTTGAGCGAGACCAGTCGCGCGTCGCGGTAGAACAGGCAGTCCTCCATCGATTTCGCCGTCGCCGCGCCGCACAGCTGCTGCAACCGGACATCGGCCTCCTTGCTGACCGCCAGCGCGGTTGCGATCAGCGCCAGCGGTTCGGCCAATTCCGGTTCCGCGGAGGCTGTTTCGGCGAGCGCGCTGGGCAGGACACCCGACAGCGAGCGGTAGTCGGAGCGGTAGACGTCGATGCGGCTGAGCAGAGCGGCGATCGCTGCGGGCAGGTCGTGGTGGTCGGTGCCGGTGGCGCTGACCATAGTGCGGCGCAACCGGGCCAGCTCACTGCCCAGGGTCTCGGTCACCGCATTCGCCTTGAGGGTGCGCGCGAGATCCGGCATCGAACTGTAGGCCAAGCCGGTGGAGTCGAACAGGTTGGTCAGCGCCTCCTCGCCCGAGGGATCGATGAACACCCCGCCGATCTCCCGCATCGCGTCGTAGCCGGTGGTGCCGGCCACCGGCAGCGTCGGCTCCAGCGGCTCGTCTGCGGCCAGGATCTTCTCGATCACGATCCAGGCGTCGGGGCCGGTGAGTTCACGCAGCCAGGAAAGATATCCGGCGGGGTTCGACAGCCCGTCCGGGTGATCGATGCGGATGCCGTCGACCAACCCCTCGTCGAACCACCGTTTCACTTCGGCGTGGGTGGCGTCGAAAACGGCGCGGTCCTCCTGGCGCAATCCGGCCAACGAGGTGATCGAAAAGAATCGGCGATAGCCGCAGACCCCGTTCTTCCAACCGATCAGGTGATAGTGCTGGCGAGCGTGCACCTGCGGACCGGTCCCGTTCTCGGTGCCGGGCGCGATGGGGTAGACGAGGTCGCCGAGGCGCAGCACGGGCTCGGCGCCGCTGGTGTCGACCTCGAGATCGTCGGCGTCGTCGTCGGATCCGAGCACCGGCAGCACGACCCGCCCGCCGTCGAGATCCCAATCAACATCAAAGAAGGACGCGTAGGCCGATGCGCGTCCGTGCTTGAGGACGTCCCACCACCAGGCGTTCTGCCGCGGTTTCTCCACACCCACGTGGTTGGGCACGATATCGACGATCAAGCCGATGCCTTTGTCGCGGGCCGCGCGCGACAAGCGTGCGAACCCCTCGGGCCCGCCGAGCTCGGCGGACACCGTCGTCGGGTCGGTGACGTCGTAGCCGTGCGTGGACCCTTCGGCCGCGGTGAGGATCGGCGACAGGTACAGATGGGACACGCCGAGCGCCGAGTAGTAATCGAGCAGTTTCTCGGCATCGGCGAATGTGAAAGAGTCGCCACGCATCTGGAGGCGGTACGTCGACTGGACCGGCATCTGTCGCGCCATCAGGCCGTCTTGCGCATGACCAGCAGCGAGCGCGCCGGCAGCGAGATCTTCTCGCCGGCCTTGGCCACCAGCTCGGTGGACCCGGTGGTGTCCGCCGTGTCCAGCGCCGCGGTCCACTCCTTTGCGTAGTCGCCCGACGGAGTGACGAAGTCCTGCGTACGGTCATGGGCGTTGAAGCACAACAGGAATGAGTCGTCGACGACTCGCTCGCCGCGTTCGTTCGGCGCCGCGATGGCGTCACCGTTGAGGAACACCGCAACACATTTGCCCAGTCCCGTACCCCAGTCTTCCAGGGTCATCTCCTCACCGGCGGGAGTCAGCCACGCGATGTCACGGACCTGATCGCCGCTGCGGATCGGCTTGCCCTCGAAGAATCTGCGCCTGCGGAAGACCGGGTGGTCTGTGCGCAGCTGAGTGACCTTGCGGGTGAACTCGAGCAGGTCGGCGTTCTTCTCGCACAGCGACCAGTCCATCCAGGAGATCTCGGAGTCCTGGCAGTACACGTTGTTGTTGCCCCGCTGGGTGCGGCCGATCTCGTCGCCGTGCGAGATCATCGGCGTGCCCTGCGAAACCATCAGCGTGCCCATGATGTTGCGCATCTGCTTACCGCGCAGCGCCAGAATGTCCGCATCGTCTGTGGGGCCCTCGACACCGCAGTTCCACGACCGGTTGTGGCTCTCGCCGTCGCGGTTGTCCTCGCCGTTGGCCTCGTTGTGTTTCTCGTTGTAGGACACCAGGTCGTTCAACGTGAAGCCGTCGTGGCAGGTGACGAAGTTGATGCTCGCGCTGGGGCGCCGGCCGGTCGCCTCGTAGAGGTCGGATGAACCGGTCAGCCGCGATGCGAACTCGCCGAGGGTTGCGGGCTCGCCCCGCCAGTAATCACGCACAGTGTCGCGATACTTCCCGTTCCACTCGGTCCACAAACCTGGGAAATTGCCGACCTGGTAGCCGCCTTCGCCGACGTCCCACGGTTCGGCGATCAGCTTGACCTGGCTGACCACCGGATCCTGTTGCACCAGGTCGAAAAACGCGCTCAGCCGGTCGACATCGTAGAACTCGCGGGCCAGGGTGGCGGCCAGGTCGAACCGGAACCCGTCGACGTGCATCTCCATCACCCAGTAACGCAACGAGTCCATGATCAGCTGCAGGGTGTGCGGGTGGCGGGCGTTGAGGCTGTTGCCGGTCCCGGTGAAGTCCTTGTACAGCCGAAGATCACCGTCGAGCAGCCGGTAGTAGGCGGCGTTGTCGATGCCCCGGAAGTTCAGCGTCGGGCCGAGATGGTTGCCCTCGGCGGTGTGGTTGTAGACCACGTCGAGGATGACCTCGATCCCGGCCTCGTGGAACGCCCGGACCATGGTCTTGAACTCGGCGACCGCGCCGCCGGCATGCTTGTTCGCGGCGTATTCGTGGTGCGGCGCGAAGAACCCGAAAGTGTTGTAGCCCCAGTAGTTTCGCAGCCCGAGGTCGACGAGCCGGTGATCGTGGAGGAACTGGTGGACCGGCATCAGCTCGATGGCGGTCACGTTCAGCGACTTGAGGTGGTCGATGATCACCGGGTGGTGCAGGCCCGCGTAGGTGCCGCGGAGCCCCTCGGGGATACCCGGATGCCGCTGCGTCATGCCCTTGACGTGGGCCTCGTAGATCACCGTCTCGTGGTAGGGCGTGCGCGGTGCGCGGTCCGAGGCCCAGTCGAAGTACGGGTTGATCACGACGCTGGTCATGGTGTGCCCGAGGGAGTCGACGCCCGGCGGGGTACCGCCGGACGCGAGATCCTCGGCGTTCAGGTCGTAGGAGAACAGCGCCTGGGAGAACTCGAAGTCACCGTGGAAGGACTTGCCGTACGGGTCGAGCAGCAGCTTGCTCGGATCGCACCGGTGGCCCGCCGCGGGATCCCACGGGCCGTGCACGCGAAAGCCGTAGCGCTGTCCCGGGGTGACCGTCGGCAGGTAGCAGTGCCAGACGTAGCCGTCGACCTCCTCGAGGTTGATCCGCTGCTCGCTGCCGTCCTTGCCGATCAGGCACAGTTCGACCCGATCGGCCACCTCGGAGAACACCGAGAAGTTGGTGCCCGCGCCGTCATAGGTCGCGCCCAGGGGATACGCCGCTCCCGGCCAGACGGTGGGTACCGAAGTCTCCGGTCCTCCTCGCGTACGGGAAGCCGGTTCGCCGGAAGGCATCAGCCAACCCACCAGCCGGTGGCGGCGGCGATCTGACGGCCGAGTTCGGGGGCCATCGTGCGCATATACGTCTTCGAGATGTGATGAGCGTCGTGGTAGAGCAACACGTTCCCCTCCACGGCTCGGCAAATCTCTTTGCGGCACACCGCATCACTCATGTCGAGCGGCTTCATCAGCGGGAACCGCTCGACGAAATCGAGTGTCGGGTTGCGCTCCGAGAGTACGTCGGATCGCCGTGTTCCACAGGAGATGGCGTCACCGCCGTCGGCGAGGCAGTCAGCGGCGAAGAACGGTTCACCGTTGCGGACCAGCCAGGGCGTGTCCCGCATGGCGAGGATCGGGATGTCGTTGTCGGACAATTCCTGCCAAATACCGACATAGGTCGCGGGCATCACGTCACCGGCCCTGATGTTCCAGGGCCGCGTGGAGGTGGTGAAGACGTAGTCGGGCCGGTCGGCCACGATCTTGGCCATCACCCGCTTGTTCCACTCATGGCACTTCGGGTACGGGCGATTGTCGCCCATCACCAGCGGCACCTCTTCGGTGGTCAACGGGCACCCCATCTTCAGATAAGTGACGATCTTGAAGTGGTGCCGTTTGCCGAGCAGGTCGAGCGCGGTGACCCAGTGTTCGGCGTGCGATCCGCCGGCCAGCGCGATCGTGCGCTTGGCGTGCTTGTCGCCGTAGGTGCAGTTGATCACGTCGACGGTTTCGAAGTCGCTGATGCACCCGTCCTCGGTGGTCTCCGGCAAGTCGTTCTTGGCCTCCAGCACGCTGGGGCGCATCGGGAGCTTGGGCACCCTGGCGTTGCTCAGCAGCGCGGCGGCGCCGGGGTAGTCCTGGGTCGAGAGCGACACGAGCTCGGCCCCGTTGGTGCGCTGGACGAGCACATGCTCCCGCCAGGTGAACGAGGTGACGGTCAACGCGACACCCAGCAGGGCGACCACGGACCCCAGTACCACCGGCGGCCTGCGCCGGCGCGCCTTCTTCGGTGCGACCGTGCGCTGGGCGGAGGCACTGCGGTAGCGCAGCGGGTTCTCCACGTACTTGGTGGTCAGCCACGCCAGCACCCCGGACACCAGCAGAACCACCGCTCCTTCGACGAAGGTGGCGCGGCTGTGCCCGGTGTAGGACAGCCAGAAGATCAGCAGCGGCCAGTGCCAGAGATACAGCGAGTAGGCCATCGCGCCCAGCGATACGAAGGGCGCCGACGCGAGCAGGCGGTTGGGCAGCGGCATCCGGCCCGCGGTGTGCGGGTCGGCCACCCGGTTCGCCGCCGACAGGATGAACAGGACGGTGGCGCCGACCGGGACCAGCGCCCACGGCCCGGGGAACTCCCTGACGCCGTCGATCAGCGCGCCGCACGCCAGGATCGCCGCCAGCGCCACCACCGCGGCCGTCGTCCGCAGCCACATCGGCATCCGCAGATGTGTCACGAGCGCACCGATCAGCGCCCCGAGCAGCAGTTCCCACGCCCTGGCGAAGCTGTTGTAGTACGCGGTGGCCTGGTCGGCGTTGTGGGCGTAAACGGCGTAGACGAACGACGCGATGGTCAGCACGCTGAGCAGCACGACGAACGCCACCCGCGTGTACCGGCCGAAGACCCGTCGAAACAGCAAGGCGGACAAGAAGATTATCGCCAGGAACGCGATGTAGAACTGGCCCTGCACCGACATCGACCAGATGTGCTGCAGCGGGCTCACCGCCTCGCCCGCGCGCAGGTAGTTCGACGCGGAGTTGGCGAGTTCCCAGTTCTGGAAGTACCCGAGGCTGGCCAGGCTCTGGTCGGCGAAGGTCTCCCAGCGCGTCTGCGGCTGGATTAGCACGGTCAGCACCGCCGACGCCGCGAGCACGACCACCAGCGCAGGCAGCAACCGCCGGATCAGCCGCGACACCTCAGGCCCGGGCCGCAGCGACACACCCGGCGTCATCGCCGCGCGCAGCAGGCGTCCGCCGAAGAAGAAGCCCGACAACGCGAGGAACACGTCCACACCGCCGGACACCCGGCCGAACCACACGTGAAAGACGGCGACGAGCGCGATCGCGATGCCGCGCAAACCGTCGAGATCGTGCCGGTAGGCCGCTGAAGAGCGGGTGCCGCTCGAAACTTTCGCGGCGCGCGACGGACGTCCCGGATAGCGGACGGGCGCCGACCGGGCAGGGGCGAGGGTCATCATGGTCGACCGATAATCTACCGAAGGTGCCGGGACTGACGCCTGCCGAGATCGGTGCGATCGACGCCGCCCACGTCTGGCATCCCTATAGCACGATCGGCGCGGAAGCCCTGGCCCCCGTCGTCGCGGTCGGGGCCCGCGGCGCCTGGCTCACACTTCATCACGAGGGGCGCGAGCTGCAGGTACTCGACGCGATGGCTTCGTGGTGGACCGCGATCCACGGCCATGGGCATCCGCTGCTCGACGCCGCCGTCACCGATCAGCTCGCCACCATGAATCACGTCATGTTCGGTGGGCTCACCCACGAACCGGCCGCGCGGCTCGCGCAGTTGCTCGTCGAGATCACCCCCGACGGCCTGGACACCGTGTTCTTCAGCGACTCGGGATCGGTATCGGTCGAGGTCGCCGTGAAGATGGCGCTGCAGTACTGGCGGAGCCTGGGGCGGGGCGCCAAACATCGCCTGATGACGTGGCGCGGGGGATACCACGGCGACACCTTCACCCCGATGAGCGTGTGCGACCCGGACGGTGGGATGCATGCACTGTGGACCGATGTGCTGATGGCGCAGGAGTTCGCGCCGCCGGTGCCGCGCGACTACGACGCCGGATACGTCGAGGCGTTCGAGAGGCAGTTGGCCGAACACGCCGACGAACTGGCCGCGGTGATCGTCGAACCCGTCGTGCAGGGCGCGGGCGGGATGCGTTTCCACGACCCTCGGTACCTCGCCTCGCTTCGCGATATCTGCTCACGGCACGAGGTGCTGCTGATCTTCGACGAGATCGCGACCGGCTTCGGCCGCACCGGTGAACTGTTCGCCGCCGACCACGCGGGCGTGAGCCCCGACATCATGTGCGTCGGCAAGGCGCTGACCGGCGGCTACATCACGTTGGCGGCGACCCTGTGCACGCGCGAAATCGCCGCCACGATCAGCTCGAATGAGCCCGGCGCGTTGATGCATGGCCCCACCTTCATGGCCAACGCGCTGGCGTGCGCGGTCGCGGTCGCCGCGGTGGAGCTGCTGGTCGGCCAGGACTGGCGGACGCGGGTGCGCGAGATCGAGGCGGGACTGCGTTCGGGGCTGGCCGCCGCCTCGTCGCTGCCCGGTGTGGCCGACGTGCGGGTGCTCGGCGCCATCGGGGTCATCGAGATGGACCGACCCGTCGACCTGAAGGTCGCGACGCCCGCGGCCCTGGAGCACGGGCTGTGGCTGCGCCCGTTCCGCAACCTCATCTACGCGATGCCGCCGTACATCTGCACGCCCGAAGAGATCGCGCAGATCACCGCGGGGATGGTGGCCGTCGCCCGGGCGGTGTGAACCGCATTTGTGCCGTCGCGCGCAGGTGACTTAACCTGAACGCTGTTCAAGTCCGATGCGAGGAGCACGGTGACGCGCGCAGGTCTCTCACCGCTGGCGTGGCTCGACGATGTCGAAAGGCAGCGGCGCGCCGCGGGTCTGCGCCGATCCCTGCGTCCGCGGCCACCGGTCGGCACCGAACTCGACCTGGCCTCCAACGACTATCTGGGCCTGTCGCAGCACCCCGCGGTCATCGACGGCGGGGTGGCCGCATTGCGGACCTGGGGTGCGGGTTCCACCGGATCACGGCTGGTGACCGGAAACACCGAACTGCACGAAGGTTTCGAGCGGGCGCTGGCCGAGTTCGTCGGCGCGGAGTCGGCGCTGGTGTTCTCCTCCGGCTACACCGCCAACCTCGGCGCCGTTGTGGCGCTGTCGGGTGCCGGGTCACTGCTGGTGTCCGACGCCCTCACCCACGCGTCGTTGGTCGACGCGTGCCGGTTGTCGCGGGCCCGAGTCGTCGTCACGCCCCATCGTGACGTCGCCGCGGTGGAGGCGGCGCTGGCGGCGCGCGGTGAGGAGCGCGCGGTGGTGCTGACGGACTCCGTCTTCTCCGCCGACGGCGACCTCGCCCCGTTGCGCGCCCTGCACGACGTATGCCGGCACCACGGCGCACTGCTGATCGTCGACGAGGCCCACGGTCTGGGCGTCCGCGGCACGGGCGGACGCGGGCTGTTGCACGAAGTCGGTTTGGCAGGTGCGCCCGACATCGTGATGACGACGACGCTGTCCAAGGCGCTGGGCAGTCAAGGCGGCGTGGTGCTGGGCCCGGCGGCCGTGCGGGACCACCTGATCGACGCGGCCCGGCCGTTCATCTTCGACACCGGACTCGCGCCCGCCGCCGTCGGTGCGGCCTGGGCGGCACTCGACATCCTGATCGCCGAGCCGTGGCGCGCAGCGGCCGTGATCGACCGCGCCGCGGAACTCGCGTCGATCTGCGCGGTGCCCGAGCGGCCCGAATCGGCCGTCGTGTCAGTGATTCTCGGCGACCCCGAGGTCGCCTTCGGCGCCGCGGTTGCGTGCCTGGATCGCGGTGTCCGGGCGGGGTGCTTCCGCCCTCCGACGGTGCCCGCAGGTACTTCGCGGCTGCGACTGACCGCCCGGGCGTCGCTGACCGACGACGAGATTCAGTTGGCGGGCGAGGTGCTCGCCGACGTGCTGGCGACCGCGCGCCGGTGAGCACGCTCCTTGTCACGGGCACCGACACCGGCGTCGGAAAGACGGTCGCCACCGCCGCCCTGGCATGCCATGCCCGGCTTGCGGGCATCGATGTCGCGGTGTGCAAACCCGTCCAGACCGGCAGCCCGCGCGACGACGACCTCGCCGACGTCGGGCGGCTCTCGGGTGGGACGCGGCTGCACGGCGGATGGCGGTATCCCGAGCCGCTGGCGCCCGTCGCGGCCGCGCGAAGAGCGGGGATGACGCTGCCGACCCGCGCCGAACTCGTCGAATCGGTGCGATCGGTGACCGCGGCGCTGACCCTCGTCGAGGGGGCCGGCGGGTTGCTCGTCGAAATCGGAGCGGGAACGACGCTGCGCGACCTCGCGGCCGAGCTGGGCGCGCCGGTGCTGGTCGTCGTCTCCGCCGGTCTGGGCACGCTCAACCACACCGCGTTGACGCTGGAAGCCCTTGCCGGCAAAGGCATTTCGTGTGCCGGCCTAGTAATCGGCGCATGGCCGTCGGCGCCGGGTCTCGCCGAGCAGGGCAACCGCGAGGCGCTGGCCGAGCTGGCTCCCGTGCGGGCGATCCTGCCTGCGGGTGCCGGGGCACTGACCGCTGCGGAGTTCGAGAGCATGAGCGCCGGCGCCTTCGACCCCGCGTGGGTCCGAAGTCTGGTGTAGGCATGGTGCATTCCGTCGAGCTGATCTTCGATCCGGACACTGACGCGAAGATCCGCGCTGTCTGGGACGACCTCACGCGCGCCGGGATCCGCAGTCAGGCCAGCAACACGTCGCCGAGCAATCGGCCGCACATCACGGTGACCGTCGCCGAGAACATCGACGAGGCGGCCAACACCGCATTACGTCCGGTACTCAAACTGCTGCCGCTGGCGTGCACCGTCGGGGCCCCGATGCTGTTCGGCGGTCGCGTGTTCACCCTGGTGCGACTGGTGGTGCCCTCGGAGGAATTGCTGGCGTTGCACCGCCACGTGCACGAGTTGTGCCTGCCGCACATGCCGGCCGGCGTCCTGGGCCACGCTGATCCGGGGCAGTGGACGCCGCATGTGACGCTGGCGCGTCGCGTCGGGCCCGACAAGCTTCCCGCCGCGCTGACGCTCAAGTCTGTGGGGCGCGAACTGCGGGGTACGGTGACCGGCCTGCGTCACTGGGACGGCGACAACCGGGTCGAGTATCCCATCAGCTGACCGTTGCGCCAACGCTTTTCGGCACGCACATCCGCCAACCGTCGATCACCAGCTCGCGTAGTTCGTCGTAGGCGATCGCGTCGAGCCTGACCAGAATCCAGTTGAACCGCATCTCCGACTTGCGCGGCAACGCGAACTTGTCGGGCTCGGCGGCCACCATCGCGGCCCGCTCCTCCTTGGGAAAGGCGACCCCCATCACCGTCTCGTCGCGCGAGAACGCGACGTAGACCAGGCGCCCCGCCCGAAACCTGACGCTGTCGCGGACCACCGCCTCGGATGACCGCGGCAACGTCGCGGTGATGCGCCGCACGTCGTCGACGGTGATCACTGCTCCGATCCTCGTCGAGAGTGCGCTTATGCGTGAGAAATCGGCGAATCTTCGCGAACAAGCTCACGTTCGCCGACGCGGATCCCGCTGATGAGCAGTCCCACGCCGAAGCGGAACCGTGCCGAGGCGTCCTCGGTGAGTACCGACTGGTCGCCGGGCAGGTCGGCGCCGGCGGCGTCCCACTGCAGCCGCGACTGCTCGTCGACCGTGAAGCCCAACACGTAGTACACGACGGTGCGGG
The DNA here is from genome assembly GCF_001570485.1 of Mycolicibacterium novocastrense. GTDB lineage: Bacteria > Actinomycetota > Actinomycetes > Mycobacteriales > Mycobacteriaceae > Mycobacterium > Mycobacterium novocastrense. Next base: position 25,286 of record NZ_BCTA01000036.1, on the reverse strand, counting down.
CGGCCAGCTCGGCGTGGCCGACGGGCACCCCGGCGTCGGCGGCCGCCTCGGTGAGCCGTTCGAGGATCTGCGCCATCGCGGTCGACTGCCCAGCCGCGAAGCTGGCCGACACCAGCTCGGCGCCGTCGGTGTGCGACAACAGCGCATCGCGCAGCGCCGCGCAGATCCCCGACACCCGGTCCCGCCAGGCTCCGGTGGGGTCACCGACGGGCTCGAGGATGCGGTCGGCGACCGCACCCAGCAGCTGCTGCTTGCTGGTGAAGTGCCAGTACAGCGCCCCGGGGGAGACCTCGAGCTCGCGTGCCAGCCGACGCATGGTCAGGTCGGCAAGGCCATAGCTGTCCAACAACGTCGCCGCCGCGGCCACCACATCGCGTTTGTGAAGCTGCACGCCCGTACCCTAACCTGAACACCGTTCAATTGTCGGCTCGCCGACGTGTTCAAGTGACAGAGGTGATCAGTGAGCGACATTCTGGCAGTGGCCCGCGAGCAGGTGCTCGAGCGCGGCGAAGGCCTGAACCAGGACCAGACGCTGCAAGTGCTGCAGTTGCCGGATGACCGCCTCGACGACCTGCTCGCGTTGGCGCACGAGGTGCGCATGGCGTGGTGCGGTCCCGACGTGGAGGTCGAGGGCATCATCAGCCTGAAGACCGGCGGCTGCCCAGAGGATTGCCACTTCTGTTCGCAGTCAGGGCTTTTCGCCTCACCCGTGCGCAGCGCATGGTTGGACGTGCCGAGCCTGGTGGAGGCGGCCAAGCAGACCGCGAAGACCGGTGCGACCGAGTTCTGCATCGTGGCCGCGGTGCGCGGACCCGACGAGCGGCTGCTGGCACAGGTCGCCGCGGGAATCGAGGCGATCCGCAACGAGGTCGACATCCAGATCGCCTGCTCGCTGGGCATGTTGACCAAGGAGCAGGTCGAGCGGCTCTCCGAGATGGGCGTGCACCGCTACAACCACAATCTGGAGACCGCGCGGTCGTTCTTCACCAACGTCGTCACCACGCACACATGGGAAGAGCGTTGGGACACCCTGCAAATGGTCCGCGAGGCCGGCATGGAGGTCTGCTGCGGCGGCATCCTTGGCATGGGCGAAACCCTCGAACAACGCGCCGAATTCGCCGCCAATTTGGCTGAACTCGATCCGCACGAGGTACCCCTGAACTTCCTCAACCCGCGGCCGGGCACCCCGTTCGGCGACCTCGAGGTGCTGCCCGCCGCCGACGCGCTCAGGGCCGTCGCGGCCTTCCGTCTGGCGCTGCCCCGCACCATGCTGCGCTTCGCGGGTGGCCGGGAGATCACCCTCGGCGATCTCGGCGCCAAGAAGGGCATTCTCGGCGGGATCAACGCCGTCATCGTCGGTAACTACCTGACCACGCTGGGGCGGCCCGCCGAGGCCGACCTCGAGCTGCTCGACGATCTGCAGATGCCGATCAAGGCGCTCAATGCCAGTCTCTGAGGCCAGCCGGTAGAACGTACAGGTATGGCGTTCAACGTCTACACGGGCGAGCCCGACGGCACGACGGTGCCGACCGCGGCCCAGCTGGGTCTGGAGCCGCCCCGGTTCTGCGCCGAATGCGGCCGGCGGATGATCGTCCAGGTGCGCCCCGACGGCTGGTCGGCCAAGTGCTCACGGCACGGGCTGACAGATTCGAAAGATCTGGAGCTGCGATGAACGACGCTGGGGCGCCACGCTTCTCACGTGTCCGTGCGGCACTGACCGTCGCCGTGGCGCTGACGGCGACCGGCGCTGCGGTCGGCGCACTGTGGGCGTGGCTGGCGCCGCCTGTCCATGGTGTCGTCGCGTTGGCGCGTGACGGTGAGCGCGTCCGCGCGCACCTGGGCAACGAGAGCGACCATTTCTTCGTGGCGGCCTTCCTGCTCGTCGGCATGCTGTGCGTCGTCGGGGTCGTCGCCGCGGTCGCGGTGTGGCAGTGGCGGGCGCACCGCGGACCGGTGATGACGGCGGCGCTGGCGACCGGATGCATGCTGGCCGCGGGGGTGGCCGCCGGTGTGGGCGCGCTTCTGGTGCACCTGCGCTACGGGACCGTCGACGTCGCCGCCGCCCCGGTGACCCCCGAACACCGCGTGCACTACGTCACCGAGGCGCCGCCGGTCTTCTTCGGGCCCTCCCCGCTACAGGCGGCGTTGACCATCCTGTTTCCCGCCGCGGCGGCCGCGCTCGTCTACTCGTTGGCCGCGGTCTCCACCGCGCGCGACGATCTCGGTGCCTGGCCGCCGGTCGAGGTGCCGGCGTTCGTCCCACCACCGGCCACGGCGGACGTCACAGCGGAGAGCGCTCCACCTTCCGGCCCGTCATCACCTTGACCGCGATCCGGACCAGCCGCGTCATTCCGACATAGGTCATCGGGTTCAGCAGCGTCGGCCACGTGGTGCGGACCAGATGCTCCGACAGCGGCTTACCGTCGAACCGGTCGATCAGCCAACGCAGGGCCATCGGCGCTGACATCGGGTGCAGCAGCATGTGTTCGCTGAACATGTCGCGGTGATAGGTCACCGAGGCGCCGCCGCTGCGATAGATCTCGCTGAGCTCATCGATGTCGTCGACCGAAACGATCTTGTCGTGGACGGCCTGCACGATCAGCACGGGCGGGGTGGGCACCGCGGTGCCCAGCTTGATGCTGTCGAAGACGTGCTTGACCTCGGGCAGGTCGAGGATTTCATTGAGCGGCCGGTCGACCAGCTTGCCCATGTCCATGCCCGCGAATCGCAGCACCGCCTGCGCGGTGGTCATGTCCTGAATGCGCACCAGCATCGACTTGCCCGCATTGGTCGCGTGCTGCTGGATGACGCGGTCCAGCTCCGGATAGACATGGGTCAGCGCCGCCACCACCATCGCGGGCAGACCCGAGTACAGGCTGCCGTTGAGCCGCCGGTAGGCGCTCCCGAGGTCTCCGACCGGGGAGCCGAGCACCGCTCCGACGATGTTGAGCTCGGGGGCGTACTGGCTGTGCATCTCGGCCGCCCAGGCCGACGCCAGGCCGCCGCCTGAGTAGCCCCACAGCCCGATGGGCGCCGATTCGTCCAACCCGAGCCGTTCGCAGCTCACAGCCGCACGCAGGCCGTCGAGAATGCGATAGCCCGGCTCGTACGGTGTGCCCCACAGCCCGTGCGCGCCCTCGTGGTCAGGCACCGACACCGCCCACCCCTCGGCGAGCGCGGCGGCGATCAGGAGGAACTCCAGCTGGGCGAGCGCACCGGGAGCCAGCGCCCTGCGGCGCAACGCGTAGGACGGGAAGCAACGCGAGGACACCGCGTCGATGGCGCACTGGTAGGAGATCACCGGTATGACGTCGCGGTTCGCGCGTTCGGCGGGCACGATCACGGTGGTCACGGTGGCTTCTGCCGCACCGGTCATGTCGGTGGTGCGGTACAGCAGCTGCGTCGCGGTGAACTTCTGCGGGATCAGCCCGAGAAACGCCAGCTCGACATCGCGACTGCGCAGCACGGTCCCCGGTTCGGCGTGCTGAAAGCCGCTGGGCGGTTCGTAGAACGGGTCATCGGCGGGAAGCTGCGGACGGGTGCCGCGGGTCAGGTCCTCGTGGGGGACGTGCCCGATCCACTCGGCACCTGATGCTGGCGCGGCGTTGCCCAGAGACATTCGGCCATTCTTACTTAAGGAAGCCTTAAGAATCCAGTCGACTCACCCGGGCGGGCGCAGGGCGGCGAACTCGTCGGTCACGCGGTAGCGCGCCTGGGTGAACCGGTACAACGCCGCGGGGCGGCCGCCGCTGCGCCCGGACCGCGCCGTGGTGCCCGTGCGGGTGATGACGTTGCGGCGTTCGAGCACGCGTTGCAGATTGGTGGCGTCCACGTGGTGGCCGAGCGCGGCGCTGTAGATGTCCCTCAACGCCGATAGGGCGAATTCCGTTGGTGCCAAGGCAAATCCAATGTTCGTATAAGAGAGCTTGGCGACCAGCCTGGTACGTGCGTGTTCGACCATGGTGCCGTGATCGAACGCCATCGGCGGCAGGTCGCTCACCGGATGCCAGCGCGTGTCCGGCGGCAACTCCGGGGTGGCGGGGGAGGGCACCAGCCCGAGAAACGTCGACGCGATCATGCGATCACCAGGGACGCGATGCGGATCGGAGAACACCGCCAGCTGCTCGAGGTGGGCAAGCTCACGGAGGTCCACTTTCTCGGCCAGTTGACGGCGCACCGAGCTCGTCATGTCTTCGTCGTCGCCGAGACGCCCGCCGGGAAGCGACCACCTGCCGCGTTGCGGATCGAGTGCCCGCTGCCACAACAGCACATGAAGTGCTGGTTTCCCGCTGGCGACTTCCCGAACCTGGAACACGGCGGCGAGCACCTCGTGGGCGGTGCTAATATGTGCCATGTTTTCGATTGTAAGTCGAAAACTCGATTTGGACGAAGGAGGCGGCGATGACGGTTCTGGACCGGATGCCCGCGGACAACCTTTCGAGCCGCATCGTCGACGGTCCTGCCGGTTTCTCCGGGGTCGACGGTGACGAGGAGTGGGCCGCCGAAGTTCGTCGCCTTGCCGATCTGCGGGGCGCCACGCTTCTGGCGCACAACTACCAGTTGCCCGCCATCCAGGACGTCGCCGATCACGTCGGTGACTCGCTGGCGCTGTCGCGAATCGCCGCCGACGTGCCCGAGGACACGATCGTGTTCTGCGGCGTGCACTTCATGGCTGAGACGGCCAAGATCCTGTCCCCGGACAAGACGGTGCTCATCCCGGACCAGCGAGCCGGTTGTTCGCTGGCCGACTCCATCACCGCCGACGAACTGCGCGCGTGGAAGGCCGAGCACCCCGGCGCGGTCGTGGTGTCCTACGTCAACACCACCGCGGCGGTGAAGGCCGAGACCGACATCTGCTGCACGTCATCGAACGCGGTCGAGGTGGTGGCCTCGATTCCCGAGGACCGCGAGGTGCTGTTCTGCCCGGACCAGTTTCTCGGTGCGCACGTCCGGCGCGTCACGGGCCGCAAGAACCTGCACGTGTGGGCGGGCGAATGCCACGTGCACGCCGGGATCAACGGCGACGAGCTCGCCGACCAAGCCCGCTCCCACCCGGATGCCGAGCTGTTCGTTCACCCCGAATGCGGTTGTGCGACATCGGCTTTGTACCTCGCCGGTGAGGGCGCCGTTCCCGAGGACCGGGTCAAGATCCTGTCGACGGGCGGCATGCTGGACGCCGCGCGCGAGACCGGCGCGCGGCAGGTGTTGGTCGCCACCGAGGTCGGGATGCTGCACCAGTTGCGCCGTGCCGCACCGGATGTCGACTTCATGGCCGTCAACGACCGCGCGTCCTGCCGGTTCATGAAGATGATCACCCCCGCCGCGCTGCTGCGTTGCCTGGTCGAGGGCAAGGACGAAGTGCACGTCGATCCCGAGACCGCGCGGCTGGCGCGGGCCAGCGTGCAGCGCATGATCGCGATCGGCCAGCCCGGCGGCGGAGAATGACGCGCCCGGCGGGTTGCGGTGCCGGCAGGTGGGCCGGCCATTGGCAGCAGCGCGCCGACGTCGTGGTGATCGGGACCGGAGTGGCGGGCCTGGTGGCGGCCCTGGCCGCACACCGTCGTGGCCGAAAAGTCATGGTGCTCAGCAAGGCCCCCAAACTGGTGGGGACCACCGCGACGTTCTACGCCCAGGGTGGGATCGCCGTCGTGCTGCCCGACGCTCTGCGCGAGGACGGCGATTCGAACGAGGCGCACATCGCCGACACGCTCGCGGCGGGCGCGGGCCTGTGCGATCCGGACGCCGTGCGCTCGATCGTGACCGACGGCTACCGCGCGGTCGCCGAACTAGTCGAGCACGGTGCGCAGTTCGACGAGTCGACACCCGGCACATGGTCGCTGACCCGCGAAGGTGGGCATTCGCGACGCCGGATCATCCACGCCGGCGGCGACGCGACCGGCGCCGAGGTACAGCGAACCCTCAATGGCGCCGCGGCCACGCTGGACATCCGCCCCAACCATGTCGCGGTCGAGATCCTGCATGACGCAGGCGCGGTCACCGGGGTGCTGGTGCTCAACGACGACGGGTTCGGCGTGGTGCACGCGCCGTCGGTGATTCTCGCGACCGGGGGACTGGGCCACCTCTACTCGGCGACCACCAACCCCGATGGGTCGACGGCAGACGGTGTCGCGCTGGCGATGTGGGCCGGAGTTGAGGTCAGCGACATCGAGTTCATCCAGTTCCACCCCACCATGCTCTTCGACGGCCACAACGGCGGTAGGCGCCCGCTGATCACCGAGGCCGTTCGCGGCGAGGGTGCGATACTCGTTGACTCGCAAGGTCGTTCGGTCACCGACGGGGTTCACCCGATGGGCGATCTGGCGCCGCGCGATGTGGTTGCCGCGGCGATCCACGCCCGCATCGAGCAGACCGGCGCGCCCTGCGTGTTTCTCGACGCCCGGCGAATCGACAACTTCGAGGATCGATTCCCGACGGTGACCGCGGCATGCCGAGCGGCCGGAATCGATCCCACGCTGGAGGCCATCCCCGTGCTACCCGGCGCGCACTACAGCTGCGGCGGCGTGGTCACCGATGCGTACGGGCGCACCGAGCTGGCCGGCCTGTTCGCCGCGGGTGAGGTCGCGCGTACGGGCATGCACGGTGCGAACAGGCTGGCGTCGAACAGCCTACTCGAGGGTCTCGTGGTGGGGGACAGGGCCGGAAATGCCGCCGCCGCACACGCTTTGGCCGCCGGATCGGTGACGGCACGGCCGCCGGAGCCGGTGGTGCGGCGCGCGCTGCCCCGTGCCGATCTGCAGCGGGCGATGACCAAGAACGCCGGGGTGGTTCGCGACGCAGACGGTCTGCGGATTCTGGCCAAGGAACTCGACACCGCGCCGCCCCGCGTGATCGACTCGCGCGCCGATTTCGAGGACGCCGCGCTGACCACCGCTGCGGCGGCGGTCGCCGCGGCGGCGTTGACCCGCACCGAATCTCGGGGCTGCCATCATCGCCGGGACTACCCCGACGTCGACCCGCTACAGGCGCGCGTCCTGGTACCGGCGGAAGTGTGTTGCTGATGGAGTTCACCGCCGACGAGCTCACCGAGGCTCGCAGCGTCATCGCCCGTGCGCTCGAAGAAGACCTGCGGTACGGACCCGATGTCACCACGCTGGCGACAGTGCCCGCCGATGCGAGGACGACGGCGTCGATGGTGGTGCGCGAGGCCGGCGTGATCGCCGGTGTGGACATCGCGCTGCTTGCCTTCGACGAGGTGATCGGTCCCGACAACTACCTGGTCAAGCATCGTGTCGAGGACGGTGCCCGGCTCGAACCCGGTGGCCTTGTGCTCACCGTCGAGGCGCCCACGCAGGGGCTGCTGACCGCCGAGCGCACCACGCTGAACCTGGTCTGTCACCTCTCGGGCATCGCGACCGCGACAGCAGCGTGGGTCGAAGCGGTCGCCGGGAGTGCGGCGAAGATCCGCGACACCCGTAAGACGTTGCCGGGCTTGCGCTCACTGCAGAAGTACGCGGTGCGCGTCGGCGGCGGGGTCAACCACCGCATGGGGCTGGGTGATGCGGCGCTGATCAAGGACAACCACGTCGCGGCGGCCGGGTCGGTGGTGGCGGCCCTGCGCGCGGTGCGCGCATCGGCGCCGGATATCGAATGCGAGGTCGAGGTCGACTCACTCGAGCAGCTCGACGAAGTGCTGGCGGAGAACGTCGAGCTCGTGCTGCTCGACAACTTTCCCGTGTGGCAGACGCAGATCGCGGTGCAGCGCCGCGACTCTCGGTCACCTGCGACCAAGCTGGAATCCTCTGGCGGGCTGTCGCTGCAAAGCGCGGCGGAATATGCGGGAACGGGCGTCGACTATCTCGCGGTGGGTGCGCTCACGCACTCGGTGCGGGTGCTCGATATCGGGCTCGATATCTGATTCGGCCGATAGCATCGGTCGCGTGGATGAGGATTCGTCGCGACGCCTCGGATTGTTGGTCGTCGTCAGCCTGGCCGTAGCCGTCTTCGCTTTGGCGCTCGCGGGATGGACGCTGTACAGGACCAGTCCGTCGGACCCAGAATACGATTCGGCTCAGATCGCGGACGCCAAGACCAAGATCTGCAGCGCCGCCGACGTTGTCCGGAAAGGCATCACGCTCAACACGAACTTGCAGCCGGAAGGCGGTCCGCAGGACGTCACCGGGGCGCAGGCGGTGGCCGCCAATGCGCGGATCTCCTTGTACGACGGGGGTCAGTACCTGCTGGAGCGGCTCGATCCGGCGACCCCTGTGGTGCTCGCGGAGAAAGTCGAACAATTCGCGAACAATTTGATGGACATCGGCGCCAACGCTACGGCTGGAGTGGCCAATGACGATCCGGCGCAAGCGAAAAGGTTGAGCGACGCCGACGCGGAAAACAAGAGCATCACCGAGCTCTGCAAGTAGCTCACCGGCTCAGCAGCGTCCGAGCGGCGGCCTTCGCAGAGTCGAGGGCGGCGGTGTCGCCCGCGGTCCGGGCGAGTATTAGCGCACCCTCGACGAGCGCTATCAGAGCCAGCGCGGTCTGCTCGGCGTCGTCCTGCGCCCACCCGTCGGCATGCAGCCGGTCCGCGATGGCCCGGCGCCAGCCGGCGAACGCTGTCGCCGATGCTTGCCGGATCAGTGCGCTGGCGTCGACCGACTCGGTGGCGATCGGCTCGATGGGGCAGCCGTCGCGCGGGTCGGAGGTCAGTCCCGAGGCCATCAGGTCGAGCCAGCCGTCGATGAGGTCGGGCACGGGTGCCTCCGTGGCCAGCAGATCCCGCAGTCGCTGTTCGATGTCGGCGCCGACACGCTCAACCACGGCGGCCGCCAACTGCTGCTTGCCCTCGGGGAAGTGGTGGTACAGCGAGCCCGCTTTGACCTCGGCGAGCTCAAGGATCTGGTTGACGCCGGTCGCCGCGTAGCCCTGCCTGCGGAACAGTAGTGCCGCAGTGTCGATCAGAGCGGCGCGACTGCGGTCCGGGCGAGGCATGTCTTGACTTTACTAGAAAGATCGCTCAAGAATAGTTGAGCGATCACTAAAGAAGGGCGTGACCATGCAACAGCTGATGCTCGAAGACGCCGGTAAGTACGCCTGGCGTGAGGCACCCGACCCGCAACTCGCCGGTCCGGGGCAAGCGCTCGTCAGACCAATTGCGGTGGCGTGCTGTGACCTCGATGTGGCGGTGGTGCAGGGTCGGCTGCCGATGCCGCCCGGTCATGCGGTTGGGCATGAGGGGGTGGCCGAGGTGGTCGCGATCGGTGACGACGTGCGCAGCGTCGCGGTCGGCGATCGGGTTGTCGTGCCGTTCCAGATCAGCTGCGGTGAGTGCGGCGCGTGTCTGCGCGGTGTGACCGGGTCGTGTGCGACCTTGCCGCTGATGGCGACGTACGGAATGGCGCCGTTGGCGGGCCTCGACGGTGGGGGATTCATGGCCGACCTGGTGCTGGTGCCGTATGCCGACGCGATGCTCGTGCCGTTACCCGAGGGCGCGGACCCCGTCGCCGTCGCCTCGATGTCGGACAACATCCCCGACGGTTGGCGCGGTGTCGGGCCGTATCGCGACGAGCTTGCTTCGCTACCGGTGGCGGATCAACGGGTGCTGGTCGTGGGACGGCTGTCGATCGGCCTGTACGCGGCGGCGACGGCGGTCGCGGCGGGTGTGCACGTGGACTACGTCGACACCGATCCGCACCGGCTTGCGGTGGCCGAGAAGCTGGGCGCGGTCGTGCAGGACCGCGCTAAGCCCGACAAGACCGCCGAACCGTATCCGGTGACGGTGCACACGTCGGCGGACCCGGCGCTGTTGGCGGCGACGCTGCGGGCGACCTGGCCGGATGGTGTGTGCACCGACACCGGCATCTACTACCAGGGCGCGGTGGAGATGCCGCTGCTGTCGATGTACACGCGCGGCGCGCGTTTCGTCACGGGGCGTGTCAATGCCCGCGCGGTGCTACCGGAGGTATTGGAACTGCTTGCCGGACAGGATCTTTCGGCTGCTGTTGAACGTGTGGCCCCGTGGAAGGAGGCGCCGGAGGTGTGGCCGAGAATGACGGGGAAGACGGTGTTCAGCCGGTTGTAACTCAGGCGATGTCGGCGACGAAGACGCCCATCTTCTTGGCTTGGAGGCGGGCCATGAAAGGTAGGCCTTGCGCGTCGCCGCCGGCGGGCACGATGCGCGGGTTGACCAGATGCAAGTCCCGGCGGGCAAGACGCAGGTCGGCCTCGCCGGCGGCCAACACGTTCTTCACCCAGTCAGTTTTGCCGTGCCCGAGTGCGACGGCCGCGGTGTTTCCCTTGCGATAGACCGTGACGATCGTCTCGTATGGTTTTCCGGACCTGCGGCCGCGGTGTTTGATGGTCGCCATTCCCGGCATCAGTCGAGAAAACGGTCTGATCATCTTATTCAGGTACTTGACCTGCAGGTTCTCAAACCATGGCGGGAACACCATAGGCACGCCCGGGGCGTTATTCGGGTGCTCGCTGGCTCGCATGGTGCCTCCATAACCAATTTGGTCTGCTCTGGGAGAATGGACACCGTGAATGTATCGCCGGGGCCGATCGCCCGCATCGACCTGCGGGGCGCGCAGCTGTCCGCCACCCAGCTGCGGTCCGCCCTGCCGCGCGGCGGCGTGGACGTGGACACGGTGGTGCCGAAGGTCCGCCCGATCGTCGACGCGGTCGCCGCGCGCGGAGCCGAGGCGGCGCTCGAATACGGTGACTCGTTCGACGGCGTGCGACCCGCGCAGGTCCGCGTACCCACGGCTCGCTTACAGAGCGCCCTGGCTGAACTGCCCTCAGATGTCCGCGCCGCGCTCGAGGTGGCCATCGAACGCGCCCGTGCGGTGCACGCCGACCAGCGCCGTACCGATACCACCACGACGCTCGCCCCCGGGGCCACGGTCACCGAGCGGTGGGTACCGGTCGAGCGCGTCGGGCTGTACGTGCCCGGCGGCAACGCCGTGTACCCCTCCAGCGTCGTGATGAACGTCGTGCCCGCGCAGACCGCCGGCGTCGACTCCCTGGTGATCGCCAGCCCGCCGCAGGCGCAGTTCGACGGCCTCCCGCACCCGACGATCCTGGCCGCCGCCGCACTGCTCGGCGTCGACGAGGTGTGGGCAGTCGGCGGGGCGCAATCGATCGCGCTACTGGCCTACGGCGGCACCGACACCGACGGCGCCGAACTCGCGCCCGTCGACATGATCACCGGCCCGGGCAACATCTACGTCACCGCGGCCAAGCGCATCTGCCGCTCCCAGGTGGGCATCGACGCCGAAGCCGGCCCCACCGAAATCGCGATCCTGGCCGACCACACGGCCGACCCCGTCCACGTGGCCGCCGATCTGATCAGCCAGGCCGAACACGACGAAATGGCGGCCAGCGTGCTGGTCACCCCGAGCGTCGAATTGGCCGAGGCAACCGACCGTGAGCTGGCCAACCAGCTCCAGACGACGGTGCACCGCGAGCGGGTGACCGCCGCGCTGGGTGGAAAGCAGTCCGCCACGGTACTCGTCGACGACCTCGACGCCGGTATCCGAACCGTGAACGCCTACGCGGCCGAGCACCTCGAGATCCAGACCCTCGATGCGCGCGAGGTAGCAGGTCGGATCCGTTCCGCGGGCGCGATTTTCGTCGGCCCATACGCCCCGGTCAGTCTGGGCGACTACTGCGCCGGATCCAACCACGTGCTGCCCACCGCGGGCTGTGCCCGTCACTCCAGCGGGCTGTCCGTGCAGACATTCCTGCGCGGCATCCACGTCGTCGACTACGACGAGGCCGCGCTGAAAGATGTTTCCGGCTACGTGATCACGCTTGCTCAGGCCGAAAACCTTCCCGCGCACGGCGAAGCGGTGCGGCGGAGGTTCGAAAGGTGACGCTCGGAAAGAAGGCCACGCTCGACGAGCTTCCGCTGCGGAATGATCTGCGCGGTAAATCGCCCTACGGTGCACCGCAATTGGACGTGCCCGTGAGGTTGAACACCAATGAGAACCCGCATCCGCCGACCAAAGCGCTGATCGACGACGTAACGGCGTCCGTCGCTGCGGTCGCGGGGGAGCTGCACCGGTACCCGGACCGCGATGCGGTGGCGCTGCGAACCGATCTGGCCGCTTACCTCTCGGCGCAAACCCGAACTCCACTCACTGTCGAAAACCTCTGGGCAGCAAACGGTTCCAACGAAATCCTTCAGCAGCTCCTGCAAGCCTTCGGCGGGCCCGGGCGCAGCGCAATCGGATTCGTGCCCTCGTACTCGATGCACCCGATCATCTCCGACGGCACGCAGACGCAGTGGCTGGTGGCCAACCGCGCCGACGACTTCAGCCTCGACACCGACGTGGCCGTGCACGCGATCAAGGAGCACAACCCCGACATCGTCTTCATCGCGAGCCCGAACAACCCCTCGGGGCAGAGCGTTTCGCTCGACGATCTCCGCCGCCTACTCGACGCGATGAGCGCCGGCATGATGATCGTCGACGAGGCCTACGGCGAGTTCTCGTCACAACCCAGTGCGGTGCGACTGATCGACGAGTATCCGACCCGGCTCGTGGTCACCCGCACAATGAGCAAGGCGTTCGCGTTCGCCGGCGGCCGACTCGGGTATCTGATCGCCGCACCCGCGGTGATCGACGCGATGCTTCTCGTCCGCCTGCCCTACCACCTGTCGTCGGTGACCCAAGCCGCCGCCCGCGCCGCACTACGCCACGCCGACGACACGCTCGGCAGCGTCGCCACCCTCATCGCCGAACGCAACCGGGTCACACAAGCCTTGTCGGAGATGGGTTTTCGCGTGATCGACAGCGACGCCAACTTCGTGCTGTTCGGCGAGTTCGCCGACGCCCCCGCGACCTGGCAGCGCTACCTGGACGCCGGCATCCTCGTTCGCGATGTCGGCATCCCCGGATATCTGCGCGCCACCACCGGCCTCGCCGAGGAGAACGACGCGCTGCTGGCCGCCAGCGCCCGCCTGGCCGCGACCGAACTATCCCCAGTAGGAGCACCGTGAACGAACCCCGTCGCGCGACCATCGAGCGCAAGACCAAAGAGTCCGACATCGTCGTCGAACTGAACCTCGACGGCACCGGGCAGGTGCACGTCGACACCGGTGTGCCGTTCTTCGACCACATGCTGACCGCGCTCGGCAGTCACGCGAGTTTCGACCTGACCGTGCGGGCCAAGGGCGACGTCGAGATCGAGGGCCACCACACCATCGAGGACACCGCGATCGTGCTGGGGCAGGCGCTCGGGCAGGCGCTCGGCGACAAGAAGGGCATCCGCCGCTTCGGCGACGCGTGGATCCCGATGGACGAGACGCTCGCGCACGCCGCGGTCGACGTGTCGGGCCGCGCGTACTGCGTGCACACCGGCGAACCGGATCACATGCTGCACTTCACGATCGCCGGCTCCTCGGCGCCGTACCACACCGTCGTCAACCGGCACGTGTTCGAATCCGTGGCGATGAACGCCCGCATCGCGCTGCACGTGCGCACGATCTACGGACGCGACCCCCACCACATCACCGAGGCGCAGTACAAGGCCGTCGCACGCGCGCTGCGCCAAGCCGTCGAATACGACCCTCGGGTGACCGGTGTGCCGTCGACGAAAGGCACTCTGTGACAACCAAAGTAGTCATCCTGGACTACGGTTCGGGCAACCTCCGCTCGGCTCAACGGGCATTGGAGCGCGTCGGTGCCGACGTCACGGTCACCGCCGACGCCGACGCCGCGCTGAACGCCGACGGGCTTGTGGTGCCCGGCGTCGGCGCCTTCGAGGCGTGCATGGCTGGACTGCGCAAGATCGACGGCCCCAAGCTCATCGCCGACCGGGTGGCGGCCGGCCGCCCCGTGCTCGGCGTCTGTGTCGGTATGCAGATTCTGTTCTCCCGGGGCGTGGAGTTCGGGGTCGAGACGACCGGCTGCGGCCAATGGCCCGGTGCCGTGGTGCGACTCGACGCGCCGGTGATCCCGCACATGGGCTGGAACGTGGTCGACGCCCCCGAGGGCAGCACCCTGTTCGCCGGAATGGAGGCGGACACCCGCTTTTATTTCGTGCACTCGTACGCCGCCCAGCAGTGGGAGGGCGATCCGGCCGCGAAACTGACATGGGCCACACACCATGTGCCGTTCCTCGCCGCCGTCGAGGACGGACCACTGTCGGCCACGCAGTTCCACCCGGAGAAGAGCGGCGATGCCGGTGCCGCATTACTCGCCAACTGGGTGAAGGCATTAGGTTGACCACCGATGAGCGCTCGCGCGAAGAGGAGACCACCACAGTGCCGGAACGACTGATTCTTCTTCCCGCCGTCGATGTGGTCGAGGGCCGGGCTGTGCGCCTGGTGCAGGGCCAGGCAGGCAGCGAGACCGAATACGGCTCTGCGCTGGAGGCCGCGCTGACGTGGCAACGCGACGGCGCGGAGTGGATCCACCTCGTCGACCTCGACGCCGCGTTCGGCCGGGGCAGCAACCGAGAACTGCTGGCCGAGGTGGTCGGCAAGCTCGACGTGGCGGTCGAGCTGTCCGGCGGCATCCGTGACGACCAGTCGCTGTCGGCGGCGCTCGCCACCGGCTGTGCTCGGGTGAACCTCGGCACCGCAGCACTGGAGAACCCGCAGTGGTGCGCCAAGGTCGTCGCCGAACACGGCGAGAAGGTGGCCGTCGGCCTGGACGTGAAGATCGTCGACGGAGACCATCGCCTCCGCGGCCGCGGATGGGAGACCGACGGCGGAGACCTCTGGGAGGTCCTGGAACGGCTTGACGGAGAAGGCTGTTCGCGCTTCGTCGTGACCGACGTCACCAAGGACGGCACGCTCAACGGACCCAACCTCGAACTGCTGTCGAAGGTGACCGACCGAACGGACGCGCCGGTGATTGCGTCCGGCGGTGTGTCCAGCCTCGACGACCTGCGGGCGATCGCCACGCTGACCGATAGTGGCGTCGAAGGGGCGATCGTCGGAAAAGCGTTGTACGCCGGTCGATTCACCCTGCCTGAGGCCCTGGCCGCGGTGGAGCGGTAATGGCCCTGGACGCGGCCGACCTCGACGCCCTGGTCGCCGAGGCCGCGCAGATCCTCGACGACGCGGCGGTCCCATTCGTCGACGGCCACCGCGCGGACTCAGCGGTGCAGAAGAAGGGCGACGACTTCGCCACCGAGGTGGACCTGGCCATCGAACGTCAGGTCGTCGAGGCATTGACCGCCAGAACCGGAATCGAGGTGCATGGCGAGGAATTCGGCGGCGCGGATCTCAAGTCGCCGCTGGTGTGGGTTCTCGATCCGATCGACGGCACCTTCAACTACGCCGCCGGTTCGCCGATGGCGGCGATCCTGCTGGGCCTGGTGCGTGATGGCGAGCCGGTGGCCGGACTGACCTGGGTGCCCTTCACCAAGGAGCGCTTCACCGCCGTGGTCGGAGGGCCTCTGCGCTACAACGGCGTCGAGTCGCCCACGCTGGACCGGGCAGCGCTGTCCGACTCGATGGTCGGGGTCAGCACATTCAGCGTCGATTCCCGCGGCAAAGTGCCGGGACGTTACCGGCTCGCGGTCATCGAGAGCCTCAGCCGCAAGTGCTCACGCATGCGCATGCACGGGGCCACCGGTATCGACCTGGCCTATACGGCGGCCGCAATCCTCGGTGGCGCAATCAGTTTCGGTGGCCATGTGTGGGACCACGCCGCGGGCGTGGCGTTGATCCGCGCCGTGGGTGGTGTCGTGACCGACCTCGCGGGCAACGAGTGGACGGTGGATTGCCCCTCGGCCCTCGCCGGCGCTCCCGGCGTGCACGACGAACTGCTCGATCTGCTTCGCTCGGTCGGCGATCCCAAGGACTTCTGATGGACGGCAAGGATCTGGCCGTGCGGGTCATCCCGTGCCTGGATGTCGACGACGGCCGGGTGGTCAAGGGCGTCAACTTCGCAAACCTGCGTGACGCAGGCGATCCCGTCGAACTGGCCGCGGCCTACGACGCCGAGGGCGCCGACGAACTGACGTTCCTCGACGTGACGGCGTCTTCCTCGGGGCGGGCGACCATGCTCGAAGTGGTGAAACGCACCGCTGAGCAGGTGTTCATCCCGTTGACGGTCGGCGGCGGGGTGCGCTCGGTGGCCGACGTGGACGTGCTGCTGCGGGCGGGGGCGGACAAGGTCGCGGTCAACACCGCGGCGATCGCCCGTCCAGAACTCCTCGCCGAATTGTCGCGGCAGTTCGGATCGCAGTGCATCGTGTTGTCGGTCGACGCCCGCACGGTGCCGCAGGATCAGGAGCCGACGCCCTCGGGGTGGGAGGTCACCACCCACGGCGGGCGTCGGGGGACCGGCTTCGACGCCGTCGAATGGGCAACGCGGGGCGCCGAACTCGGTGTGGGCGAGATCCTGCTGAACTCGATGGACTTCGACGGCACCAAGGCCGGTTTCGATCTGCCGATGATCGAGGCGGTTCGCGGTGCCGTGAACGTGCCGGTGATCGCCAGTGGCGGTGCGGGGGCGCCCGAGCATTTCGCACCGGCCATCGCCTCGGGCGCCGATGCGGTGCTGGCGGCCAGCGTGTTCCATTTCCGAGAGCTCACCATCGCGCAGGTGAAAGCGGCGATGGCGGCCGAAGGGATAACCGTTCGATGACGCTCGATGCAGACATCGCGTCGCGACTCAAGCGCGACGCCAACGGGTTGATCACCGCCGTCGTACAGGAGCGCGGCACCGGGCAGGTTCTGATGGTGGCGTGGATGGACGACCTCGCGCTGGCCCGCACGCTGGAAACCCGCCGCGCGACCTACTATTCGCGGTCGCGCCAACAGCATTGGATCAAGGGCGAGACGTCGGGCAACACCCAATACGTCCACTCGGTGCGGCTCGACTGCGACGGCGACACGGTGCTGCTGGAGGTCGATCAGGTTGGCGGCGCCTGTCACACGGGCGATCACAGTTGCTTCGATGCGGACCTGTTGATGGGGCCCGCGTGACCGAAGCAGATCGTGCCGTCGCCGTCGAACTAGAGGGATCAGGCATCGAGCCGCCCGTCGACCCGCGTGTCCGCCGGGCGTTCTGGTGGCTGGAGCGCTTCGCGCCCGGCATCGGGTCGCGGTGGGCAGTCGAACTGTGGTGCACCCCGCCGGTCATGGAGTCGAACCTGCGCATGCCCCCCGGCGTCAGGCCAGGCGAGCCGATCGAAGCGCGCTGGAATGGCCACCGAGTCGTGGGTGAATCGTGGGGCGAGGGGCCCCCGGTGTATCTGGTGCACGGCTGGGGCGGGCGGCGCCCGCATCTGGGCACGTTCGTCAAACCCCTCATCGAATCCGGTCACCGGGTGATCGCGTTCGACTTGCCGAGCCACAACGAGTCCGAAGCGGGCGCACTCAAGCCCGGGCGCACGACGGCCATCGAATGCGCACACGCGGTCGGGGCCATGATCCGCGAACATGGGCCGGCCCGCGCGGTGGTCGCCCACTCTCTCGGCGCGAACGCAACGACGTTCGCGATCGCCTATGGCGCGAAAGTCGAGCGGCTGGTGTACCTCGCGCCGATGGGCGAATTCCCGCTCTACCTAGACTATTTCGCCAGACGCCACGGCTTCGGCCCCCGTATCCGCGCCGGACTGCAACGTGGCCTCGAACGCCGCATCGAGATGCCGCTGTACGAAACCAACATGACGGTCGTCAGCGCCCGCACCGGTTACCCGCCGCTGCTGCTCATCCATGATCCGGATGACCCGGACACGCCCTATGAAACCAGCCAGCGCGTCGTCGCATCTTGGCCGGGCGCGCGGTTGATGACCACCAAGGGCCTCGGCCGGCTGGCGCATTACCGGATTCTTCGGCATCGCCCGGCGATCCGCGCGGGCGTCGAGTTCATCGGTCCCGCAACACCCTAGGCGCAGGCGACGAACACCCCACGGCCGACTAAGCCGACTGGCGCTGACGCAGCACCTCGAGAGCCTTGTCGGCGTGGCTGTCCATGCTGATCTCCGATGCGATCACAGCCAGGATCGTGCGGTCGGTGTCGATCACGAAGGTGGTCCTCTTGACCGGCATGAACTTGCCGAGCAGGCCCCGCTTCACGCCGAACTGCGTTGCGACGGCACCGTCGGCGTCAGACAGCAGCGGATAGTCGAACCGCTCCTTGTCGGCGAACTTCGCCTGCTTGTCGACCGCATCGGTGCTGATTCCGACACGGCTGGCACCGACCGCGGCGAACTCCGCCGCCAGATCCCGGAAGTGGCAGGCCTCCTTGGTGCACCCCGGCGTCATCGCAGCGGGATAGAAGAACAGCACGATCGGGCCGTCCGCGAGCAACTCACTGAGGCTGCGCATCGTGCCCGTCTGGTCCGGCAATTCGAACTCGGCAACTCGGTCATCCTCTTTCATGGAGGTCACGCTACGCCGCGGAACGGATCGGGCCACCGTCCCGCGCGATCATCCAGGCCGACGTTTGGGCTGGTGTCGGGCAGTCGAATCGACCATTGCGTCGGTTTCGAGCGCCGACGCACGACGCGGATCCGCGTCGGCTCACGCCCTCGTCGTCGTCCGCACCGGGGCGCGTCTGGGACACTTGACGCGTGCAGACCACGGCCGACCTCGCGACCACCACCTCGCGGGAGGACTTCCGCGCGTTGGCTGCCGAGCATCGCGTGGTGCCGGTGACCCGTAAGGTCCTCGCCGACAGCGAGACCCCGCTGTCGGCGTACCGCAAACTGGCCGCTAATCGGCCCGGGACGTTCCTGCTGGAATCGGCGGAGAACGGCCGTTCATGGTCGCGCTGGTCGTTCATCGGCGCCGGTGCTCCGTCGGCGCTCACCGTCCGTGACGGTCAGGCCGTGTGGCTGGGCACGACGCCGCAGGACGCGCCGCAGGGCGGCGACCCGCTGCAGGCGCTGCGCGCCACGCTGGAACTCCTCAAGACCGAGCCGCTGCCGGGCTTGCCGCCGCTGTCGAGCGGGCTCGTCGGGTTCTTCGCCTACGACATGGTGCGGCGCCTGGAGAAGCTTCCCTCGCTCGCCGTCGACGATCTCGGCCTTCCGGACATGCTGCTGCTGTTGGCCACCGACATCGCGGCGGTCGACCACCATGAGGGCACGATCACGCTGATCGCCAACGCGGTCAACTGGAACGGCACCGACGAGCGGGTGGACTGGGCCTACGACGACGCGGTGGCCCGCCTCGACGTGATGACGGCCGCACTCGGTGAGCACCTGCCGTCGGCGGTCGCGACATTCAGCCGACCCGAGCCGTTGCACCGCGCTCAACGCACGCTCGAGGAGTACGAGGCCATCGTCGAGAAACTGGTGCGCGACATCGAAGCCGGCGAGGCGTTCCAGGTGGTGCCCTCGCAACGATTCGAGATGGAGACCGACGCCGATCCGCTGGACGTGTACCGGATGCTGCGCGTGACCAACCCAAGTCCGTACATGTATCTGCTCAACGTGCCGAATGCCGCAGGCGGACCGGACTTCTCGGTCGTCGGCTCCAGCCCGGAGGCACTGGTGACCGTCAAGGACGGACGCGCGACCACCCACCCGATCGCGGGTACGCGGTGGCGCGGCGCGACCGAGGAAGAGGACCTGCTGCTCGAAAAGGAGCTACAGGCCGACGAGAAGGAGCGCGCCGAGCATCTGATGCTCGTCGATCTGGGCCGCAACGACCTCGGCCGGGTCTGCCGGCCCGGCACCGTACGCGTCGAGGACTACAGCCACATCGAGCGCTACAGCCACGTCATGCACCTGGTGTCGACGGTGACGGGACTGCTGGCCGACGGCAAGACCGCACTGGACGCGGTGACCGCCTGTTTCCCGGCGGGCACGCTCTCCGGCGCCCCGAAGGTCCGGGCGATGGAGCTGATCGAGGAGGTCGAGAAGACGCGTCGCGGCCTGTACGGCGGTGTGCTGGGCTATCTCGACTTCGCGGGCAACGCCGACTTCGCGATCGCGATCCGCACCGCGTTGATGCGCGACGGCACCGCCTACGTGCAGGCGGGCGGTGGCGTCGTCGCAGATTCCAACGGGCCATACGAGTACACCGAGGCGGCCAACAAGGCTCGCGCGGTGCTCAACGCCATTGCTGCCGCCGAGACGCTGACCGAGCCATGATCAGGGTCGCCCAGCTCGGTCTCGTGCTCGCGGCGGCGGGGCTGTGGGTGGCGTCGCGGATGACCTGGGTCGAGGTGACCTCGTTCGACGGCCTCGGGGAGCCGAAGACGGTCGCCCTGTCCGGAGGCACCTGGTCGACCGCTCTGATCCCGCTCGCGGTCCTGCTGCTGGCGACGGCCGTCGCGGCCTTGGCGGTGCGTGGATGGCCGCTTCGGCTGCTGGCTCTGCTGGTCGCCGCCGCCAGCGCCGGAACCGCCTACCTGGCCATCAGCCTGTGGGTTGTCAAGGACGTGGCCGTCCGCGCCTCGCACATCGCGGAGGCGCCCGTGGCGGACCTGCTCGGGACACAGCGGCACTACGTGGGTGCGGTGATCACCGTGGTCGCCGCGGCGGTGGCGCTGGCCTGCGCGATGCTGTTGATGCGGTCTGCGGCAAGTGAGCGCTCCAGTGCGGCCCGGTATTCGCGACGCACCGTCGCACCGGCCGACGAACCCGCAGGCGAGATGTCCGAACGCGCGATCTGGGACGCCCTCGACGCGGGTTCCGATCCGACGCAGGATGCGACGAATCCGGACAACAAGGGTCGGTGATCGGCGGTGTTGTGGTGGCGGCTACCCTTCGTGGTTGAAGATCGTTCGGTGTTTCCGGGGGAAGGGAAGCGGCACTCATGAGTTCGGCGACGGTACTCGACTCGATCATCGAGGGAGTCCGAGCCGACGTCGCCGCCCGCGAAGCCGTCATCCCGCTCGCCGATATCAAAGCCAAAGCGAAGGACGCGCCGCCCCCGCTGGACGTGATGGCCGCGCTGCGCGCGCCGGGAATCGCGGTGATCGCCGAGGTGAAGCGTGCGAGCCCCTCCCGCGGCGAGCTGGCCCCCATCGGGGACCCCGCCGAACTCGCGAGCGCCTACGAAAGTGGTGGTGCGCGGATCATCAGCGTGCTCACCGAACAGCGTCGCTTCAACGGGTCACTCGAAGATCTGGACGCGGTACGCGCCGCGGTGTCAATCCCGGTGTTGCGCAAAGACTTCATCGTCCGGCCGTACCAGATCCACGAGGCCCGCGCCCACGGTGCGGACATGTTGTTGCTCATCGTCGCGGCGTTGGAGCAGCCGGTGCTGGAGTCATTGCTCGAGCGCACCGAGTCGCTGGGTATGACGGCTCTCGTCGAGGTGCACACCGAGGAGGAGGCCGACCGCGCGCTGTCGGCCGGCGCCGCGGTAATCGGCGTGAACGCACGCGATCTCAAGACGTTGAAAGTCGACCGGGATTGCTTCGCGCGGATCGCCCCTGGGCTGCCGACCGACGTCATCCGCGTCGCGGAGTCGGGGGTTCGCGGGACCGCCGATCTGCTGGCGTACGCCGGTGCGGGTGCCGACGCGGTACTCGTCGGCGAGGGACTGGTCACCAGCGGTGACCCCCGCAGCGCCGTCGCCGATCTGGTCACCGCAGGCACGCACCCGTCGTGCCCGAAACCCGCGCGTTGAGAAGTGGCCGATCTCGCCGGGCCTGAGTTGCCCCGTTCCAGCGCGGCCGTAGCCGAACCCACCGCCCACGACCCGGATGCGCGTGGCCACTTCGGCGTGTACGGCGGGCGATTCGTCGCCGAAGCGTTGATGGCCGTCATCGAGGAGGTCACCACGGCCTACGAGAAGGCACGTGGCGATCAGACCTTCCTCGACGAGTTGGATCGGCTGCAGCGGCACTACAGCGGACGGCCTTCGCCGTTGTACGAAGCCGAGCGGTTGTCCGAGCATGCCGGCGGCGCACGGATCTTCCTGAAGCGAGAAGACCTCAACCACACCGGATCCCACAAGATCAACAATGTCCTCGGCCAGGCCCTGCTGGCCAGGCAGATGGGCAAGACCCGGGTGATCGCCGAGACCGGCGCGGGGCAGCACGGTGTGGCGACCGCGACAGCGTGCGCGCTGCTCGGTCTCGAGTGCGTCATCTACATGGGTGCCGTCGACACGGCGCGACAGGCGTTGAACGTCGCGCGGATGCGTCTTCTGGGAGCGACGGTGGTGTCGGTCGAGGCGGGCTCGAAGACGTTGAAGGATGCGATCAACGAAGCGTTCCGCGACTGGGTCACCAACGCCGACAACACCTATTACTGCTTCGGTACGGCCGCCGGGCCCCACCCGTTTCCCACGATGGTGCGCGACTTCCAGCGGGTGATCGGACTGGAGGCGCGCGCCCAGATCCAGGCGCAGGCCGGCCGGCTGCCCGATGCGGTGACGGCCTGTGTCGGCGGCGGGTCGAACGCGATCGGGATCTTCCACGCGTTCATCGACGATCCCAACGTGCGGCTGGTGGGTTATGAGGCCGCCGGCGACGGCGTCGAAACCGGTCGGCACGCAGCGACTTTCACCGGGGGATCACCGGGTGCATTCCAGGGCTCCTTCTCGTACCTGTTGCAGGACGAGGATGGCCAGACCATCGAATCACATTCCATTTCAGCGGGTTTGGACTATCCAGGGGTCGGGCCGGAGCACGCGTTCCTCAAGGACACCGGCCGTGCTGAGTATCGGCCCATCACCGACACCGAGGCGATGGACGCGTTCTCGTTGCTCTGTCGCACGGAGGGAATCATCCCCGCGATCGAGTCCGCGCACGGTCTTGCGGGTGCTTTGCAGTTGGGTCGGGAACTCGGACCCGGGGCGATCGTGTTGGTGAATCTGTCGGGTCGTGGGGACAAGGACGTCGAGACAGCGGCGAAGTGGTTCGGCCTGCTGGACGGTGCGCCGTGAGCCGGCTGGCACCGCTGTTCGACACCTGCCGAAGCGAGGGACGCAGCGCCCTGATCGGCTATCTGCCGACCGGTTTTCCCGATGTGCCCGGGTCGATCTCGGCGATGACGACACTGGTCGAAAACGGTTGCGACCTCGTGGAGGTCGGCATCGCGTACTCCGATCCCGGTATGGACGGTCCGACGATCGCGGCGGCCACCGAGGCCGCGTTGCGCGGGGGAGTGCGAGTGCGGGACTCGCTGGCCGCGGTCGAGGCGATCACCAATGCCGGCGGTCGAGCCGTGGTGATGACGTACTGGAACGTGGTGCTGCGGTGGGGCATCGACGCATTTGCCCGCGATCTGGCGTCGGCCGGCGGTCTCGGGATGATCACCCCGGATCTGATCCCCGACGAAGCCGACGAATGGCTCGCCGCCTCGGAGACTCACGATTTGGACCGGATCTTCCTGGTCGCACCATCGTCGACACCGGAACGGCTCACGATGACGGTGCAGGCTTCGCGCGGATTCGTCTACGCGGCTTCGACGATGGGCGTGACCGGTGCGCGTGATGCGGTGTCGACGGCCGCCCCTGAACTGGTTCGCCGGGTGAAGGCCGTTTCGGACATCCCTGTGGGCGTGGGCCTGGGGGTGCGGTCGGGAGCGCAGGCAGCCGAGATCGGCGCTTACGCCGACGGGGTGATCGTGGGGTCGGCGTTGGTGTCGGCGTTGCAGTACGGCGTCGACGCGGTGGGAGCATTGACGGCTGAGCTTGCGGATGGAGTCAGGCGAAGGGTTACTGCGTGACGACGACTGTCTTGGCCGCCATCCCCAGCCCGGCTCAGGGCGTCTGGCATCTCGGTCCCGTACCGATCCGGGCGTACGCGGTCTGCATCATCGTCGGCATCGTGGCGGCGCTGATCATCGGTGACCGGCGCTGGGAGGCACGCGGGGGAGAACGCGGAGTCATCTACGACATCGCCTTGTGGGCCGTGCCATTCGGGTTGATCGGCGGCCGGCTGTACCACGTGGCGACCGACTGGTGGCGTTACTTCGGGGACAACGGCGCCGGGTTGGCCGGCGTGATCCGAATCTGGGACGGTGGTCTCGGGATCTGGGGGGCCGTCGCCTTCGGCGCCGTCGGCGCGTGGATCGCGTGCCGGCGCAGGGGAATTCCACTGCCCGCGTTCGCGGACGCGGTCGCGCCGGGAGTCATTCTGGCGCAAGGGATCGGCCGCCTCGGCAACTACTTCAACCAGGAGCTTTGGGGCGCCGAAACGACGTTGCCCTGGGCGCTGAAGATCTATGAGCGCCGCGATTCAGCCGGCATGATCGACAATCTCAACGGAGTGTCGACCGGCGAAGTGGTTCACCTCGTCCATCCCACGTTCCTGTACGAACTGCTCTGGAACCTGCTGGTTTTCGCGGTTCTCATCTACGTCGACCGGCGTTTCAAATTCGGCCACGGCCGCCTGTTCGCGTTGTATGTTGCGGGCTATTGCGTCGGCCGGTTCTGGATCGAGCTGTTGAGGGTCGACGATGCGACGTTGATCGAAGGCGTCCGGATCAACTCCTTCACGGCGACGTTCGTGTTCATCGGTGCAGTCGTATACATCATGGTCGCGCCGAAGGGCCGCGAAGATCCGGCCTCCCTCAGGGGTAAGGCCGAGCCGGAACGGCCGACCGTCGAGGACCTCACCGAAGAGTTGGCCGCGGTGGCGTCGACGACAGGTGTGTTCGCCGCTGCCAAGGCCGCCGCCGACGAAGAGTCGGAGACGGTGAAAGCCGAATCGCTCACCGCGGACGTACCGGAGGGCGAGGAGATCCCGGTCGAGGAAGTGTCGGGGGACGACCTCGGCGCGGACGTGGCAGGTGTGCCGGCGGACGACTTGGAAGAGGCCGAGGAGTTCGCAGCCGAGGGCGACGAGGGGTCGGCCACAGAGATCGAGGCGGTGGCGGAGGCCGAGGCCCTCGCTGAAGAGGTGGACGAGGCGCCTGCCGAGGAGATTCTTGAGGCGGAGGAGTTCGCGGAGGCCAGACGGGCGTCCGACGCCGACGGTGTCGGTGCGGTCGAAGGTGAAGAAGCCAGCGACGCGTTGGCCGACGCAGCCGAGGCACACGAAGCTGCGGTCGAGGCCGAGGAAGCAGCCGAGGAGCTGGCGGACGAGGCGGCCGCGCAGACGGCTGCGACGCCACCAACGAAGGCGCGACGCAGGCTGCGGTTCTGGCCGAAGCGCGGGCGGAAGGACGTCGACGCCGCGGAGGAGCCCTTTGGAGGCGCGGACGTAAGCGGTGCGGCGGTCCCCGAGGCCGGTGAAGCGGCCGACGTCGGTGGTGTGGGTGCGGTCGAGGGCGAAGAGGCCAGCGACGCGCTCGCGGATGCCGCTGAGGCACACGAAGCTGCGGTTGAGGGCGAGGCTGCTGCCGAGGAGTTGGCCGATGAAGCTGAAGCCGATGAGGTAGAGGCGGAGGCGGTCGCGGAGGCCGAAGCCCTAGCTGACGAGGTGGACGAGGCGCCTGCCGAGGAGATTCTTGAG
>NZ_BCTA01000035.1 GCF_001570485.1 Mycolicibacterium novocastrense | reverse complement strand
CGCCTCGACATCCAGCCGCCCGTCAAGCTGCAACGCCACCGGCATGTTGTAGACCGGCGACGGCCCGTGCAACTGATCGATGAACCACAACCGACTCTGCGCAAACGACAACGGAACCACCGACGGCCGGACAACCGGCCGCAGCGGCTCGAACCCACCCCCGTCGGCACCGATGAGCGGAGCCAGCTGAGCAACCGTCGGCGCCTCGAACAAGACGCGCACCCCAAGCTGGGAATCCAGACCCGCGTTGATCGCCGCGATCACCCGCATCGCCGAAATGCTGTCCCCGCCCAATTCGAAGAACGAGTCGTCGACCCCGACCCGCTCCAAACCCAGCACCTGGGCGAAGATGCCGACCAGAATCTCTTCCACCGCGGAGGACGGCGGACGGTGAACACCGCCGGAGTACTCCGGTGCCGGCAGGGCCCGGGTGTCGAGTTTGCCGTTCGGTGTCAGCGGCAGCACATCGATGGCCACCACCGCCGCGGGAACCATATACGCCGGCAACCGCTCGGCCAACGCAGCACGCATCCCGGCCACATCAGCAGTCCCGGTCACATAACCCACCAACCGCTTATCACCGGGACGGTCCTCGCGGGCGACCACCACCGCCTGCTCCACCCCGGCAC
>NZ_BCTA01000034.1 GCF_001570485.1 Mycolicibacterium novocastrense | reverse complement strand
CTTCAATTCCTCCGGATACCGCCTCGATGACTTCGAACCCACGTGCCCATCCTTCCCAACGGAAGAACTCTCCCGACACGCCGGGGTGGATCACCCACACCGACACATCAAAAGCCAACGAATGACACAGCGCCCACACCCCCGGATCGGGCAATCCCGCATCCAACGATCCCAACAGCCCGGTCACACCGGCATGCGTAATCCCCGCCGCCTTAGGCACACCCGTCGTACCCGAGGTATAGATCAAATACGCCACATCATCGTGGTGCGGCACCGGCAACGCAGACCCGTCACCGGTGACCGACAAATCATCGACATCGATGACCCTCACGCCGTGACCGGCCAGTCGGGACCGCAAAGTCGCCGTAGTGATGACCACCACCGGCGCGGCATCCTCCAACACGAAATCGATACGCGCGTCAGGCACCACCGGATCCACCGGCACACAAGCCGCCCCGGTCTTGAGCACCCCCAGTATCGCCACAATCGCATCCGCCGACCGCGGCACCAACAGCCCCACACGCTCGCCCGGACCCGCACCCAGATCCACCAACGAATGCGCCAGCCGATCTGCAGCCTCGTCCAAGTCGAGGTACGTCATCGATCGGCCCTCGAAGGTCACGGCGACCGCCTCCGGTGCGCGCACCACCTGTGCGCTGAACAACTCCGGGATCGACATCGGCGGGCGAGAATCGGTCAAACTCGCACGGTGGCCGAGCTCATCGAGCCGAGCGCGCTCGAAGTCGTTGAGGGCTCCGATCGAAGCCACCCGCCGGGTCGGGTCGGTGCACATTGCCGCCAGCACCCGCTCAAACCGCTCGATCAACACCTCGATGCTCGCCGCATCGAACACGTCGGTACGGAACTCCACCGCACCCGCGATGCCGGCGGGCTCACCGTCTTCAGTGACGCTCTCGGCCAGTGAGAAGGTCAGGTCCATACGGGCGGTTTGGGTTTCGACCGGAATCGGCGTGACGTGCAGGCCTCCCAGGTGCAATCCATCGGTGGTTCCCGCGGCGTACACGGGGAGGTTCTGCCACGCCAAAGACACTTGTACAAGGGGGTGGTGGGCGAGGTTTCGGGTGGGATTGAGTCGCTCCACCAACACCTCGAAGGGCACATCCTGATGCTCGTAAGCAGCCAAGCAGCGCCGGCGCACCTGAGCCAACAACTCCCCCACCGTCAGATCCGCACCCACATCCACCCGCAACACCAACGTATTGACGAAAAACCCCACCAGATCATCCAGCGCCGGATCACCCCGACCAGCCACCGGAAAACCCACCGCCACATCACGACCCGCACCGACCTTCGCCAACAACACCGCCAACGCAGCCTGCACCACCATGAAACTGGTCGCATTGAACTCCCGCGCCAGCGTCGCGATCTGTTGCTGCAACGGTGCCGGCCAATCCACAAGGACGCTGGCACCGTCGTGGTCGGCCACCGCGGGATAGGGCCGATCGGTCGGCAACGGCATTCGTTCCGCCAACCCGCCCAGCTGCTGTTCCCAGTACGCCAACTGTTCAGCGATGGGACTGTCGGGGTCGGTCACTTCACCCAGCTGGGCGCGTTGCCACAGTGTGTAGTCGGCGTACTGCACCGCCAACGGCGCCCAGTCCGGCACGAGTCCCGCGCATCGCCGGGCATAAGCCACACCCAGGTCTTTCATCAAGCGAGGCATCGACCACCCGTCGGCGGCAATATGGTGCACCACGGCCGCCAGTACGTGCTCGTCGTCGGCGAGGCGGAAAAGCCCTACATGTAGGGGCATCTCGGCGGCCAAGTCGAACGTTCGGCGGGCCACCGCACCGATGGCCTCATCCAATCGGCTTTCCGACCACCCGCTGGCATCGACGGCGTTCCAACCGAAGTCGGCATGCTCGGACGGCACGACCACCTGCTGCGGGATTCCGTCGGGAGCGGCCACCAGAGTACGCAGGCTCTCGTGGCGGGCCACCACATCGGCCAGCGCGGCCCTCAACGCTTGGGAGTTCAGGGGTCCGCTCAGCCGTAACGCGGCGACGACGTTGTAAACCGGTGACGGACCGTGCAACTGATCCAGGAACCACAACCGCTGCTGAGCAAATGACAGTGGCACCGCCGCCGGCCGCTCCGACGGAACCAACCTCGGCCGGCCACCCGGAGCCGCCCCGGTGCGCCCGGCCAACCGGGCGACCGTGGGCGCCTCGAAAAGCTCTCGCACCGAAATGTGGGTATCCAATGCGCTGTTGACAGCGGCGGTCGCTCGCATCGCCAACAGCGAATCCCCGCCGAGGTCGAAGAACGAGTCGTCGACCCCCACGCGGTCGGCACCCAGCACACGGGCGAAGATGCCCGCGATGATCTCCTCCACGGCGCTGCTCGGAATCCGGTATTGACCCGCCTGGTATTCGGGTGTCGGCAGGGCGCGGGTGTCGAGTTTGCCGCTGACCGTCAGTGGCAGCGCCTCGATCAACACCACCGCCGCGGGCACCATGTAGGACGGCAGGCGATCGGCCAACTGCGCACGCACTGCAGACGGCTCGGCTGTTCCGGTGATGTAGCCGACCAGACGCTTGTCACCGCGACGGTCCTCACGCACAACCACCGCCGCCTGAACCACCCCATCCAATTGCGCCAACACAGACCGAATCTCACCCAGCTCGACCCGATACCCACGAACCTTGACCTGCTCATCAGCACGCCCCACAAACTGCAACTGCCCATCAGCACGCCACAAAACCAGATCCCCGGTCCGATACATCCGCGACCCCGCCGACCCAAACGGACACGCCACAAACCGCCCAGCCGTCAACCCCGCACGACCGAGATAACCCACCCCCACACCCACACCAGCCACATACAACTCCCCCACCACACCCACCGGCACCGAACGCAACCAACCGTCCAACACAAACACCGCCGTCGTCGGAACGGGCGCCCCGATCGGCGCTGCACCTGATCCCGGCGCCAGTGGGGGGCTCATCGACGCGTACACCGTGGTCTCGGTGGGGCCGTAGGCGTTGACCATCACCCGGCCCGGCGCCCACCGATCCACCACCTCCGCCGGACACGCCTCACCACCGACCAGTAACGCCAGCGACTCCAGTCCTTCGGCGGGAAGCACGCTCAGTGCGGACGGAGTCTGAGTCAACACGGTGACGTGCTCGTTGAGCAGCAACGCCCGGAATTCTTCGGGTGAGTCGGCGATCGTCTCGGGCACGATCACCAACCGCCCGCCATTGAGCAGCGTGGCCCAGATCTCCCAGACCGAAAAGTCGAAAGCATATGAGTGGCACTGGGTCCAGACCTGCTTGTCGGGAAGATGCGGAGACATCGAGTTCACCAGATGAGCAAGGTTTCGGTGACTGATGGCGACCCCCTTGGGGGTCCCCGTGGTGCCCGAGGTGTAGATCACGTAGGCAAGGTCATCAGCCGTGGGCGTCGGTGAGAACTCGCTCGGATAGGTTTCTGTCCGAGCATCCTCGAGCTCGATGACCGTGACGTCGTACCCGTCCAGGCGGTCGGCCAGTCCGCGGATGGTTACCACGCTGATCGGCGCGGCATCGATGAGCATGAATCCGATCCGTTCGGCGGGCAGGTTCGGGTCGATCGCCAGATATGCGGCTCCCGTCTTGAGCACCGCCAGCATCGCCACAACCGCTTCAGCCGATCGTTCCAATAGCAGCGCGACGCACTGCCCCGGTCCCACACCGCTGTCGGCCAACAAGTGCGCCAGGCGATTCGACGCTTGATCCAGCTCCAGGTAGGTCCACAACCGGCCACCGCAGCTGACTGCGGCAGTCCCCGGCGCCTCGGTCACCCGGGCGGACCACAACACCGGAATCGAGACCGCCGGAGGGTCGATGCGTTTCATCCGTACGCGATTACCCGCTTCGTCCAGCCACGCATGCTCGTCTTCGGTGAGCACGTCCACCGACCGGACCCGCCGCATCGGATCCGCGGTCATGGCCGCCAGCACCCGCGTCAGCCGCTCGATCAACGCCGCGATGGTGCTCGCGTCGAACACGTCGGTGTCGAACTCGACCCGGAGGCCGAGTTCGCGACCCGGCTGAGCTTGCAGGGTCATTGGGTAGTGGTTCGATTCGCGTGCGGTGGTTTCGGTGATGGCCAATCCGTGGTTGACCGACAGCGCGGCGGTCTCGATCGGGTAGTTCTCGTACACGAACAGGGTGTCGAAAAGCCTTTCCTGACCGGTGATCCGGTGGATGTCGGTCAGCGCCAGATGCTGGTGTTCGAGTGTGCCGAGGTGAGCGTCATGGAGTTGTGCGATCAGATCGCCGATGGTGGTGACGGCGGTGACATTCGCCCGCACCGGAACGGTGTTGATGAAAAGGCCCACCATCGACTCCGCTCCTCGCACCTCGGCGGGCCTCGTCGATACGGTGGTGCCGAAGGCGATATCGCGGCGGTCGGTGAGCCACATCAGTAGTTGGGCCCATGCGGCTTGCAGCACGATGTTGGTGGTGGTGTGGTGGGATCGTGCCAATTCGCCGATGTCGCGGGTGATTTCGGCCGGTATCTGGAAGGTTTCGACGGCGCGGGGCCCGAGTGTGGAGCGGTCGGGCGGGCCCACCAATGTGGGGGTGTCGAAACCCGCCAGGTAATCCTGCCAGGCTGTGCGGGCCGCATCGCGATCCCGGCTGATCAGCCAGGCGACGAAGCTGCGGTACGGCGCGGGCGCCGGCAACCTCTGTCCCTGATAGCTGGCGAAGATCTCTCCAACGAGGATCGGCAGCGACCAGCCGTCCATCACGATGTGGTGATTGGTCATCACCAGCCGATGCCGGTGTTCAGCGATACGGATCAACGCCACCCGGAAGACGGGCCCGTCAGCCAGGTCGCTGACCGCGGCGCGTTCCTCGGCGCAGATTCGCTGGATCTGGTCGTCGACGTCGAGTCCCTCGGCAAGGGTGCCGATGTACCGCCACCCCGCGGCTGGATCGGCCGGGATGATCTGCACCGGCTCGTCGAACTCATCGGAGAAACGGGCCACCAGATGAGGGTGGCGTTTGACCACCGTGTCCACCGCTTCGTGCAATTTGTGAGGTTCAAGGGGGCCGGCCACGGTGGTATCCAGTTGCACGGCATACACATCGGTTGTCTGCGTGCGGGCGTGGAAGAGCAGCCCCTGCTGCAGGGGGGTCAGTGGCAGGACGTCAGCGATCTGCATATCGGCTCTGCAAGCGGTCGATCTGCTGTTGGTTGAGGCTGACGGCGATGTCGGAGGGGGTGAGGCCGCCGCCGCCTGCGTGGACGTGGGTGCAGATGCCGGTGAGGGCTTGGAACCAGAGTTGGTTGAGTCGGTGGATGTGTTCGGGGGTCAGTGTTGAGGGTGCCCATGTCCAGTGGGCGTGTAGTTGTGGTCCGGTGCTGGTGTCGGTGGTGGCTGCGTTGATTTCGATGGTGTGGGTCAACGCGATTGCGGTGGCGGCCGCGGTGGCTGCCACGGTGCCGCTGTGTTCGGCGATGCGCCACACCTGATCCGACAATTGTGCTGCGGTGGTGGTGAGTCGGCCCAGGTAGTTGAATCCGATCGGGGGATCGTGCTCGGGTAGCTCGATATCGGGGTTCAGATAGCGCAGCAGACCATAGCTCAGTGGGTCGGGCAGAGCACGCAGTTGTTCTTTGGCGTCTTTGACCACTGAACCCAGGCCAGCATCACCGGCGGTGACCTGCGCCCACGACAATCGACGGATGTCCAGGGCCACGGGGTATTTGGTGGTGAACCAGCCCACCGTGCGAGCCTGTCACGAATTTTGTGTAAGTCAGAGGTGATTTGACTACGAATTGTATTCTAACACAACGGAAGTCGCCCTGGAAACAGCTTGGCGAG
>NZ_BCTA01000033.1 GCF_001570485.1 Mycolicibacterium novocastrense | reverse complement strand
CACAACCCGGGAGATCTGTTGCAGAACCGGTCCGTGTCGCCGGTCTACGCAACGTCACGCAACACTCGAGGAGACCCTAGAGAAAGGCGTTCCTGGTTGTACCAGGCCACCCATTCGGCGGTGGCGAGTTCGACGTCGTCGATGCATCGCCAGGGCTTGCCACGATTGATTAGTTCGGTCTTGTAGGCGGCGTTGACGGCCTCGGCGAGGGCGTTGTCATAACTATCGCCACGCGACCCGACCGAAGGGGCGATCCCGAGTTCGGCTAGCCGGTCGGTATAGGCCAGCGATAGATACTGCGATCCGCGGTCGGAATGATGGACCAACTCAGATAGTGTTGAATCTGATTGCCACACCGCGTGATTGAATGCCTGCAACGGAAGGTCTTCGGTGCGCATCGTGGCCGAGACCGCCCACCCGACGATCTTCTTCGTGCAGGCGTCCGTGACGAAGGCGGTATAGCAGAAGCCCTGCCAGGTCCGCACGAAGGTGATGTCGGCGACCCATAACCGGTTGGGTGCTGGGGCTCGGAACTGGCGATTGACCAGATCAGCGGGCCGGGCGGCAGCGGGGTCGGTGACGGTGGTGAACACCGGTTTGCCACGCTGCACGCCGCGCAGGCCGGCTTTGCGCATCAACCGGCGGGTCTGTTCTCTGCCGAGGTGCCAGCCCTTGCGTTTCATGGCCCGGTGCATCTTCTTGACCCCGTAGACCGAGAAGTTCTCACGGTGCACCGTGACCAGGTCAGCGATCAGCTGCTCGTCACGGATTTCGCGGTCGGACGGGGGCCGGGTCCGGGCGGCTCGATAGCTGCGGGAAGTGAAGAATCCCGGGATAGCTGCCCGCAGAACCCGGCAGATGAGCTCGACCCCGAACTGACCGCGATGAGCATCGATGTAGGCGATCATTTCGTCGCGGGACGGTCGAGCTCCGCTGCGAAAAACGCAGACGCAGTCTTCAACACTTCATTGGCTCTGCGTAATTCAGCGTTCTCACGCTTGAGCTTGCGGATCTCGGCGTGTTCGGAACTGGATGTACCGGGACGCTCACCGGCGTCGATCTGGGCCTTGCGGCGCCACCGGCGCACCGATTCCTCCGAAATGCCGAGTTTGCTCGCCACGGACTTGATGGCTTCGAACTCAGATATTTCCGAGGCCTCCATCATGGTGTCCACCAACCGCAACGCACGCTGCCGGAACTCCGGCGAATACTGACGGGGCATAGCTTCCAATCCTCCTATGAAGATCGGAACAAAACCCGGGGCACTTCACGGCATCATCGCGGCTTTGTCGCCGCGCGCTGCGGGTGCGGTGTTGGTGGGCACGGTGGCGGTGGTGGTGTCCCAGTCGGGGTAGAACAATCGGCTGCCCGGGTGGGTCAGATAGGTTCGCCCCGTCGGGGCGGTCCATTGCACGGTGCCATCGGGGTGTTGTTGATCGCTCCACCCGCCGAAGGTTTTGAGTAGGTGATGGATTCGGCACAGGCATTTGATGTTGGAGGGGTGGGTGGCCCCGGCTGGATAGGGGGTGGTGTGGTCGAAATCGCAGAATTCGGCTGGGCGGTCACAGCCGGGGAACCGGCACGTCATATCGCGCATCCGGACGAACCGCGCGGTGGTGGGTGAGGGCCGATACCCGGCCCCCGGTGCCGCCGGGGGCGGGTGCACCGGCTGGACTTTGGCCCCCTGACCGATCAGCTCGGCCAACAACGGTGTCGGGATCACCCCACCACCGATGATCAACGCCGCCGGCGACTGGGGGGTGGGCTGCGGCTGCGGCTGGGGGGTGGGCTGCGGCTGCGTTGAGGGCGCCGGGGGCTCGGCCGGTTGCGCGCCCGCCTCCGCCGGCGACTGCGCGGCGGTCTTCGGCTCTGGGGCAGTCGCGGCCGGCTGCGTTGCCGGATGGATCGGCTCTACCTCAGTGGCGTCCGGCTGTGCCCCGGTCGCGTCCGGCGGCCTTTCCGCGGCTTGGGCCGGTGCTGGCGGGGGTTGGGTTTGTGCTTGGGCGGGTTCGGATGGTGCTGACGCGGGCTGGGTTTGTGCTTGAGCGGCTGGGGCGGCTTGGGCGTGTGCGGCGGCCGCGGTGGCGGCCTCGGCGATGATGTTGATCAGGAAGTGCGCCGCGCGGGCATCGTCGTGTCCGGCCGAGGAGCCTGTCACGAATTTTGTGTAAGTCAGAGGTGATTTGACTACGAATTGTATTCTAACACAACGGAAGTCGCCCTGGAAACAGCTTGGCGAG
>NZ_BCTA01000032.1 GCF_001570485.1 Mycolicibacterium novocastrense | reverse complement strand
CGTAGAGAAGTCCAATTATTCCTTGCAGGACAGGCACTTTCGCTTATCTACACACCCCCACAGTCAACATTCCACGAAAAATCCGGGCTAATAGGTCTCTTCCCGGCTATCCCTGCTCGATGTGATGAGGGGAATGTTCGATTCACCGCCTCGGTGGTTTGGCTTGAAGGGTGATCTGACCGTGTGTCCACTAGAAGGGGTCAAGCCCACTTGCAGGGCGGTTCGAACATGCTCGATCGAACGTAGGCTCCGCGCCAAGCGCAGTTCACGCGAGAGAGTCGCAACTGTCTACTAATGGAAATGATTTTCATCTCTGGTAGATTCGCAGCGTGCGGCTTTTCGTGATCGACTCCATGGTGGCGTTGCGGGCTGCGTTTGCCCTATTCGTTCCCCTCGCAACAGCTCTTTTGGAAGCGGGTTACGCCCGCGGACAGTCAGACACGGAGCTGAGTCTGGTCGACGGGCGGAGCCGTACGCTGACCGTCCAACAATTTGACACC
This sequence comes from Mycolicibacterium novocastrense, assembly GCF_001570485.1. Taxonomy (GTDB): domain Bacteria; phylum Actinomycetota; class Actinomycetes; order Mycobacteriales; family Mycobacteriaceae; genus Mycobacterium; species Mycobacterium novocastrense. The sequence goes on along the minus strand of NZ_BCTA01000032.1, from coordinate 1,413 downwards.
GTCCTCAATGGGGTGTTCTCCCTGGACCGCGACAGCTCAACACGAGAATGGTTCCACTCCGTTCGGGGCCAGTATCGCGTGGTCGGCCCTGCAGCTGAAACGTTCGAAGGTCGGCTGGAATTGGGGTATCAGATCGGTTTCCCATGGTCACAGGGTGTGACCTTCAATTTTCGTTACACCACGCCGAACATCCTGATCGATCAGGGCGAGCTTGCCGCACCCTCCTTCGGGCTCAACTCGGTAACCACACCTGACTTGCTACCAGCCATGTCCGTAAGCGCGGACCTACATAACGGCCCTGGCATACAAGAAATTGCGATTGTATCGGTCGACGTTACGGGACCTAGCGGCGGCGTTGCGCTGTCGAATGCACACGGTGTAGTTACTGGTGTTGCGGGTGGTGTGCTGCTACGGCCATTCGCGCGGCTCACCTCCTCGACAGGTGACAGCGTCTTCACTTATGGCGAACCGTGGAGCTTAAGCTAGCGGCAGATCTTCTCAAGGCCGATGTTGGCGGCCGTCCAAACCTTCGGCCGGCGGCGACGGGTTGAAAAGTAGGCCACCATATGTAGACGCCCGAAGACCCAGATTCAGGCGCTCACCCGGAGTACGCCGGTGTTCCGACCCTACGTCTGGACCAAGACTGCCGATCAAGTCCTTGCCAGCATCGGCCCATACTGCCAACGAGCCAACGAGGTATGACTCACGGCTTCAGGCCGGTGGCATGGGCTCCAGGGTTGGCGGAGCGGGCGGCACAGGTTGCGGCGGGATGTTGGTTCCGGAGGATGGTGCAGTACCGGGCAGTGGCACGCCAATTGAGCTTGCGGCCGCTGGCCGAGCAGTGCGCCCTTCAGATAACCACTTTCATATAGATGCCATACTCGCTTTACGTAATCGAGGCCGGAGATGTCAGCATTCTCGGCACCTGGTGGCACATCGAACACCGTCCCTTCGCCGGGTGCTGAGGGCTTCTCGTGCTGAGGCAACAGGTAAGCATTGTTCAGCGCATTGAGGTCCGGCGGCGTGCCGGGGAGGCGCCCCGGCGCTAAGGGCGTCGGAGCCTGAGGCAGTAGGAATTGGCGGACGTCGGCGGGCGATAAGCCGAAGGGGCCTGCGGCGAAAGCGCCAGTCTGTGCCATGGGCGATTGCCGAATCGATCCGAGAGACTCATCGATGATAGGCAACGCCGCCGGCCCCCCTGCGAACGGCGGCGGCGGGGCGGGAAACGTCGGAACTATAGGTGGCGGGGGGAGTGGAGGCTGTGCCGCGGCAGCGTTTGAGGAGACGACCGCCGCAGCAGCGAGCGCGCCAGTTGTGGCGGAGCCTGTCACGAATTTTGTGTAAGTCAGAGGTGATTTGACTACGAATTGTATTCTAACACAACGGAAGTCGCCCTGGAAACAGCTTGGCGAG
>NZ_BCTA01000031.1 GCF_001570485.1 Mycolicibacterium novocastrense | reverse complement strand
GGTGTGGGGGTGGGGGTGGGTTATGTGGGTCGTGCGGGGTTGACCGCGGCCCGGTTTGTGGCGTGTCCGTTCGGGCCGGCGGGGTCGCGGATGTATCGCACTGGGGATGTGGTGCGTTGGCGTGCTGATGGGCAGCTTGATTATTTGGGTCGGGCCGATGAGCAGGTCAAGGTTCGTGGGTATCGCATCGAACTGGGCGAGATCCAATCGGCGTTGCTGGGCGTCGATGGGGTGGGGCAGGCGGCGGTGGTTGCGCGTGAGGATCGTCCCGGTGATAAGCGCCTGGTGGGTTATGTCACCCAAACACCGGGCTGCACGGTCGATTCCGTTCATGTGCGCAGTGTGCTGGGCGAGTGTTTGCCGGCGTATATGGTGCCCGCGGCGGTGGTGGTGGTTGGGGCGTTGCCGTTGACGGTCAACGGCAAGCTCGATGTGCGTGCGTTGCCGGCGCCGGGGTATGGCGGTGCGGGATACCGGGCGCCTGGTGATGCGGTTGAGGAGGTCCTGGCCGGGATTTATGCCGAGGTGTTGGGTCTGGATCGGGTGGGTGTCGATGACTCGTTCTTCGATCTGGGTGGGGACAGCATCTCCTCGATGCAGGTGGTGGCCCGGGCGCGTGCGGCGGGGTTGGTGTGTCGCCCGCGTGACATTTTCGTCGAGCAGACGGTGGCCCGGCTGGCGCGGGTGGCCGAGTCGGTCCAGGGCGCTACCGGTGTGGTCGATGAGGGCACCGGGCCGGTGGCCGCGACTCCGATCATGGGCTGGTTGACCCACCGGGATGGCCCCATTGAGCAGTTCAACCAGACGGTGGTGCTGCAGGCCCCCGGTGGGGTCACCGAGTCCGATGTGGTTGTGCTGGTGCAGGCGCTGCTGGACCGACACGCGATGTTGCGGTTGCGTGCCGAGCGTGACGGCCAGGGCGGATGGTCATTCGTCGTTGCTGAACCCGGGTCGGTGGGTGTCTGTGTGCGGTCGGTGCAGGTGTTCTCCGATGAGGCGTTGGTGGCGGCGCGGTCGCGGTTGGATCCGGGTGCGGGGGTGATGCTCAGCGCCGTGTGGGTGAGTGCGACACGGCAGTTGGTGTTGGTCGTTCATCATTGGGCTGTTGATGCGGTGTCGTGGCGGATCCTGGTCGAGGACCTCAATATCGCCTGGGGCCAGCACCATAGTGGGCAGCCGATCACCCTGGCGGTGGTGGGGACCTCGTTTGCCCGCTGGTCAGCACTGCTGGCCGAGCATGCCCGCAGCCCTGAGGTTGTGGATCACGCTGCGGCCTGGCGGCAGGTATCGGCGGCTGGGGCTGCACTGCCCGGGCCCCAGCCCGCTGATACTTATGCCGGTGCTGGGCAGTGGTCGGTGTCGTTGGACACCGAGACCACCGCGGTGTTGGTGGGGCAGGTGCCCGCGGCGTTTCACACCGGTATCCACGAGATTTTGTTGATCGCGTTGGCGATCGCGGTGGGTGAGTTTGTTGGTGCCGGTGGGCCGGTGGGTATCGATGTGGAGGGCCACGGCCGTGATGACGGCATCGCGGCCGGGGTGGATCTGACCCGCACGGTGGGCTGGTTCACCACCAAATACCCCGTGGCCCTGGACATCCGTCGATTGTCGTGGGCGCAGGTCACCGCCGGGAGCCTGTCACGAATTTTGTGTAAGTCAGAGGTGATTTGACTACGAATTGTATTCTAACACAACGGAAGTCGCCCTGGAAACAGCTTGGCGAG
>NZ_BCTA01000030.1 GCF_001570485.1 Mycolicibacterium novocastrense | reverse complement strand
CGCCACCACACGAAAACCACTACCCAACAACACAACTCGGCATCACACCGAACCCACACCAATTACCACGCAAAATCCGGGCTAGACCGGCCACGCTCTCGCGGCCGAAGTTATCGGATGCGCACAAAGGAAGATCGAAATGTCCGAGCAGGAAAACAAGGAACTCATCCGACGCGGGTACGAGGCTTTCGCAGCCGGAGACATGGAGTCGTTGATGAGTCTGTTCGACGACGACATCGAATGGGTTCAGCCCGGCGAGAGCGCTGTCAGCGGCACTTACCACGGCAAGACCGAGTTGATGGAGTACCTCGGCCGACTTGCGCAGAGGCCGATCAGCATCAGGGTCGACCAGATGACCGCCGAGGGGGACACCGTCGTCGCACTCACGGAAATCAGCGTCGACGGCCAAATCGGCCGGGATGCAGACGTATTCACGGTTCGTGACGGAAAGACAATCGCCGTGAGGATCCATGGCGACACCGCCCTGATGGAGCGCGTGTACGGGAAGAAGGAGCTGGCCGCGGGCTGAGCGCCACGTGCAGGATGGCTCGTCGTCACGGGGCGGCGGGCCGTCCCGTCAGGCACCGCAGTAGATGGGCGTCCCGGTGAACAGGTCCCTACCGCAGATGGCGCCGGGCGCCGGCGGCGGCGCCGGATAGAGGCGACCGCTCTCATCGATGAGATCGTTGCCCTGATACCGGTACTGGTGGCAGACGTTCCAATTCCAGTCCAGGTTGCGGTCCGACGCTGCCGAGGGCGGACTCTGGCCGGGGCACCAGCTGAACCAGTAGTAGTCGGCACCGGCGCCGCTCGCCAATCCCAATCCGGCCAGCGCAAGACCGCCGGATACCGTCGCTGCTGCGGCGAATCGCGAAAGTTGTTTCATGATCGCTTCCTTCGTCGTGAGGTGCGATCAAGTACAGACCGTCAGAGCGGCTACCGATCCCAAGAACTACTTCGGTTCGATCGTGCCCGAGCTGATCGCGTTCTGCTCGGTGTGCTCGTCGGCGTCGGGGATGCGCTCGGGATGCAGCATCTCCGCGTAACGCAACTGTTCGGGGATGCCGAAGCCGTCGACGAGAAGTTCGGCGTACGGGCGCAGCGTCCGGCAGCGTTCGTTGACGCCACGGGTGACGGCCTTCGCGCGTTCGGTCGAGATGAACCTGTGCTCGATGAACCACGCTCGGTCCTTTTCGATCACCGACAGCGCGTACAGATCGCACACCATGTTCAGGATCTTGCGCGCCTCTTCGTCCTCGCACGCATCGATGCCGGCGACGAAGGCTTCCAGGATCACCCGGTCGATGTGGGCCTGGGCGCAGTGCAGCACGTGGTCCTGCACCGCGTTGAAGGCGTCGAACTCGCTCATCTCCTTCGACTTGCCCTGCAACCGGCGCGCCACCGTGGACAGCATGTATTCCTCGCGGTCCTCGAACATCTTGACCTGAGTGCCGCGGTTGAACAGGCTGCCTTCCTCCTCGTTGTCCTGCCGGGTGTCGAGGATCGTCTGCATGATCGTCTCGGCCGCAGTGCGTTTGAGCACCCGTTCACCGGCGAAGTTCGCGGCGAACCGCACCCATTCGACCGGGCTCATGCTCTTGACGTCGTCGGCGTACGCGGTGAGCAGTTGCTTGGCCACCAACTGCGTCAGGACGTGGTTGTCGCCCTCGAAGGTGGTGAACACGTCGGTGTCGGCCTTCAATGCGATCAGCCTGTTCTCGGCCATGTAGCCCGCCCCGCCGCAGGCCTCGCGGGCCTCCTGGATCGCGCGGGTGGCGTGCCACGTGTTGGCGGCCTTCAGCCCCGCCGCGCGGCCCTCGAGCTCACGCTGCTCCTCCGGGTCGGGATCCTCGGCGCTCTGCAGGTCGTGGCATTTGGCGACGAGTTCGTTCTGCGCGAACTGCAGCGCATACGATTCGGCGATCAGCGGCAGCAGCCGGCGCTGATGTACCAGGTAGTCCATGATGACCACCTCGTGGTCCTCGCCCGGCGCCTCGAATTGCCTGCGCTGCAAGCCGTATCGCGTGGCGATGTCGAGTGCGACGCGGGCCGCGGCCGCCGCGCTGCCACCCACCGTGACCCGGCCCCGCACCAGCGTGCCGAGCATGGTGAAGAAGCGGCGGCCGGGGCTCTCGATCGGTGAACTGTAGGTGCCGTCGGGTGCGACGTCGCCGTACCTGTTGAGCAGGTTCTCCCGCGGGACGCGGACCTTGTCGAACTGGATCCGGCCGTTGTCGACGCCGGGCAGACCGCCCTTGTAGTGGCAGTCCGACGTCGTCACCCCGGGCAGGTCGTTGCCGTCCTCGTCGCGGATCGGCACCAGCACACAGTGCACACCGTGGCCCTGCCCGTCGGGAGTGATCAGCTGGGCGAAAACAGCGGCGATGCGGGCGGTCTCGGCGGCTCCGCCGATGTAGTCCTTGCGGGCGGTCGGTGTGGGGGAGTCGACGACGAACTCCTCGGTGGCCGGATCGTAGGTGGCGGTGGTCTCCAACGCCTGCACATTGCTGCCGTGACCGGTCTCGGTCATCGCGTAGCAGCCCAGGAGCTCGCAGTCGATGATCGGCTTGACGTACTTCTCGTGGTGTCGCTCGGTGCCGAGGTTCTCGATGGCCCCGCCGAACAGCCCCCACTGCACACCGGCTTTCACCATCAGCGACAAATCGCTCATCGCCAGCATCTCGATCTGGGTGACGGCCGCACCGACGTCGCCGTTGCCGCCGTGCTCCTTCTTGAAGCCGTCCTCGGCGGCCCCCATGGCCGCCATGATCTTGAGCTGTTCCGCCACCTTCGTACGGGCGATGACGGTGTTGGGGGTGTAGTGCGGTCGGAAGATCTCGTTGGAGAGCTCCTCGCGCATCCGGTTCTTCACATCGCGCCAACGGCCGTCGAGCGCGTTGCGCAGATGTTCCGCAGTGGTGGTCATGACTCGACCGTAGCCGTCCGCGCGCTCCCGCAAACTGTGATGTGCTAAACCCAGGCAATCCTCACTGGACCAGGCGAAATCCGTGGCGTTGAATCATCCTCATGTCCGCCCCGACCGGAGTGCCGCACACCTCGACGCACCGCCACGCCGATGTGACCGGCGGCTGGTTGCGCGCGGCCACCTTCGGGGCGATGGACGGTCTGGTCAGCAACACCGCGCTCATCGCGGGGGTCGCCGCAGCGGCCGACCCCAACACCGTCGTCATCAGCGGCGTCGCGGGGCTGTTGGCTGGCGCGTTCTCGATGGCGCTGGGGGAGTACACCTCGGTGACCACCGCCAACGAACAGATCGAATCCGAGGTACTGGTCGAGCGACGAGCCTTTCGCAAGCACCCGCAGGCCGAGAGGGCGGAACTGGTGGCGATGCTGATGGACATGGGCATGACCCGCGATACCGCGCTCAAGGCCACCGACGAGGTCCATCGCGACGAGAACCGGGCCTTGAACTTCCACCTGGTCCAGGAGCTCGGCGTCGACCCCCGGGAGAAGCCTTCGCCGTGGGTCGCGGGTGGGTCGTCGTTCCTGATGTTCACGCTCGGCGCGATCATCCCGCTGATCCCGTACCTGCTCGGCTTCCACTCGCTGTGGGCAGGGCTGGCGTGTGGTGGCGTGGGCCTGCTCGTCGCAGGGGGTGTGGCCGCGCGTTTCACCGGGCGACCGATATGGTTCGCCTCACTACGTCAGCTGGCATTCGGGACGATGGCGATCGCCGCGACCTATGTCGTCGGACTGTTGGTGGGTACGTCCGTCACGTGAGTTCGGCGGTCCCCGTCGTGACTGTGTCTGCTGAATCTCTGAAGGCGCCTCGCCGCCGCACGACTGTTGATACGGTCCAGGCGTTCTGCGTATCCCTCCGTGAGAAGCCAAGGAACTGCGAATGACGACGGACGTTCCGACCGCGGGTGCGCCGTCTGGCCGCAGTCCCGTCCTGGGGACATCGCATGTGTGCCGAGTGGCGAAATCAGCTGGTAGACAAAGGAAGCGAAGTTCGCTGACGAGAGGTTGACGATGTGACGGCTCAACAGCGGGTTGGACAATGCCCGGTGGACACGTTCGAGCTGGCGGGTCTCGCCGGACCGGCGTTGACGGGTTTCGCGAACATCGATTCTCGCCAAGACCGGATGCGTCCGGTGTTCCGCAACACCGAGGGCGAAGCCGGCTATTGGATGTTCACCGACTACGCCGCCATCCTCGAAGGCCTGCAACATCCGGAGATGTGGTCGAGCAGCGTGATCGTGCCGACCGATCCCGACCCGCCCTATCGGTGGATCCCGGTGATGGTCGACCCGCCGCAGCACGCCAAATGGCGACAGGTGCTCGCCGAGTACTTCTCGCCGGGCCGGGTGAAGGGTCTGCGCGACGAACATCGCAGGCTCGCAGCCGAACTCGTCGAGCAGGTCTCGGTCGCCGGCTCCTGCGAGTTCGTCAAGCAGGTGGCCAGGGTGTTTCCTTCACATCTTCCTCGACATCATGGGCATGCCGATCGAGCGACTGGACGAGTTCCTCGACTGGGAAGACAAGATGCTTCACCAGTCGGGCACCGGCGACGAAGCCATGGCGATCCGACTGGAGGGCATGACGCAGGTGGTGGGCTATTTCCAGACGCTGATCGACCAGCGCCGTACCGACGCGGATCCCGATGCCCACGACATCGTCACGGCCGCCCTCGGATGGACGATCGACGGTGAGCCGGTCAGCGACGGCGACCTGCTGAACTGCTTGCTGCTGTTGTTCATGGCGGGCCTGGACACCGTGGCGAGCCAGCTGTCGTACGCGATGCTGCACCTGGCCACCCATCCCGCGGACCGCGCTCGCATCACGGCCGAACCCGATCTCATCCGGCGGGCCATCGAGGAGTTGCTCCGGGTCTATCCGATCGTGCAGACCGCCCGAAAGGCGACCCAGGACATCGATTTTCACGGATGTCCGGTCAGGGCCGGCGACATGGCCTCGTTTCCGCTCGCGGCCGCGGGACGGGACGAGACGGTGTTCCCCCGGGCCCGCGAGGTCGATCTGGATCGCGGCATCACGCGGCACATCTCGTTCGGCGCCGGTCCGCACCGCTGCCTGGGTTCGCACCTGGCGCGCCAGGAGATGACCGTGTTTCTCGAGGAGTGGCATGCGCGCATCCCGGACTACCGGGTCACGGCACCACCCGTCGAGCACGCGGGGCAGGTATTCGGGCTGGACTCGCTGCAGCTGAGTTGGGAGAACTGAGGAAGTCGTCAGGCGGAGGCGAGGGCCTGCGCCCGGAACAGCTGCTCGCGGTGGTGGTCGGCGTCGCCGTAGAGCGCGGCGCCCACCCGGGCCCGGCGCAGGTACAGGTGCAGGTCGTGCTCCCAGGTGAAACCGATACCGCCGTGCAGCTGCAACGCCTCGCCGGCGAGCCTGTTGACCGCGTCGGAGACGTACGCCTTGGCCACGCTGGCGGCGTGGGCGCTGTCGTGGTGTTCGCTGTCGAGGGTCATGGCGGCGAAGTATGTTGCCGCGGCGCAGGATTGACTCCAGATCCGCATGTCCGCGCACTTGTGTTTGACGGCCTGGAAGCTGCCGACCGCCCGGCCGAACTGAACCCGTTCCTTGACATAGGCCACCGTGACCTCGAGCAGCCGCTCGCCGATTCCGACCAGTTCGGCGCAGGTCAGCACCGCGGCAAGCTGGCCGGAGCGGACGATGGACTCCTCGGCGGCGGCCCCCTCGGCAAGCACCGCCGTGCCCTCCAGCGTCACCCCGTCAAGCACGACGTCGCAGAATCGGCGGGTCACGTCGAGCGTGTGCTGGCGCTCGATCTTCACACCGGTTGCCTCGGCGGGTACCAGGAAGCGCGCCGGACGTCCGTCGAGCACGGCGTCGACCAGAAGCGTCGCCGCCGAATCGGCGTCCTGCACCGATGCCTTCGCGTCGTTGAGCACGTACCCGGAACCGTCCCGTGTGGCGGTGGTCTGGATTCCCGCCACCGACCAGGGTCGTCCCACCTCGGCGAACGCTCAGGTCGCCGTCTGCGCACCGGAGGCCAGCGCCGACAGCAGCTCCGCTCGGCCCTCCACGGTCGAGCGGGTGACCGCGTCTGCGACCACGGCGGTCGGCAGGAAGGGCGTACTCGCCAGTCCGCGACCCAATTCGACTGCGACCAAAGCCCATTCGATGATCTGCTGACCCAGCCCCCCGTCTGCCTCGAGAATGGCCAAGGCGGGCCAGCCCAGCTCGGCTCCCTTATGCCACAACTGCTGGTCGTATCCCGCCGGCCCATCGATCAACGCCCGGGCCGCCTCCACCGACGACTGCCGCTCCAACAACTCGCGGGTGACCTCGATCAGCCCCCGTTGCTCGTCGGTGAGGTCGAAATTCACGGTGTCTCCTTGGCTCTGATCGGTGACGGAAGGACCGGATCCGGAAAAGCCTTCACAAGATACAGGATACTGATTAAGCTCGATTGCTGGTTCGACCATTCGATGGAGAGGGGTTGAATTGCACCTCGAACAGGACACGCACCTCGACTTGTTGCGCGAGCGGGTGCGTGCCTTGGCCGCCAGCTGTCAACCGCCTCGACATGGTCGAACCGGCGTTCGGGCTCCGGAAGCGCACGACATCCCGAAACTCCGGGAGTGGACCGCGCGGCTGTTCTCCGAGCAAATGCTCGGCGTGAATTGGCCGGTCGAATACGGTGGACTGCCCGACGCGCATCCGCTGCACGAGTCGGTCGTGATCGACGAGCTGATCCGTGTGAACGCGCCTGGCCCGGTGGGTGGCGGGATGTTGGCTGCCGCGGCGATCATCGCCTCAGGGTCCGCCGAGCAAAAGGACTACTTTCTGCCACGCATCCGGTCCGGGGAGCACATCTGGTGTCAGCTGTTCAGCGAGCCGGATGCCGGCAGCGACCTCGCGGGCCTGCGCACCCGCGCACGTCGCGACGGAGACGTGTTCGTCATCGACGGCCAGAAGGTGTGGACCACCAATGGCCAGCACGCCGACTGGGGCTATTTGCTGGCCCGCACCAATACTGAGGTCCCCAAGCACGCGGGCATCACGGCCTTCGCTCTGGACATGTCGCTGCCGGGAGTCACGGTGCGGCCGCTGCGCGAGATCACCGGGACGGCGGACTTCAACGAGGTCTTCCTGGCCGGGGTGCGCGTTCCGGCCGAGCACGTGATCGGCGAAGTCGATCAGGGCTGGGCCGTGACCACGGCCAGCTTGGTGCACGAGCGTGCGGGTGCGGGCAGCGGTGCTTCGCTGTTCGGTGCGCTGCAGCGGCTCGTGCGGTTGGCGGGCGCGCTGCCCGACGGCTCCGGCTCCGAGGACGGTGCCACGGCCGGCTCGGCGCTCGACCGCCGGGACGTGCGTCAGGCGATCGGAGGCTTCGTCGCCGACGTCCACGTCAACTCGTTGGTCGCGGCATACAACGAGAGCAGGGCGCTGCACGGCGGCGCCGACCTCGCTGACGCGCCGGTGTCGAAGATCCTGTTCAGTCAGATCAACCTTGCGCTGCACGAATACGGTCTCCAGCTGCAGGGCCACGACGGCGTTCGAATCGAGACGGATCCGCATGTGCGCGACGGTGGTTGGTGGCAAGATGCGTTTCTCTACGGACGGGCGTTCACCATCGCCGGAGGGACCAACGAGGTTTTGCGTAACGTCATTGCAGAGCGGGCGCTCGGACTACCACGTGGCTGACGGCTCGTGAGTGCGGGATGACTGCGGAATGAGTACGCCACGTCAGGTGTACCCCAGCCCGCTTGGCGAGGTCGGCGACTGGGGACGCGGCTATGTCCAGCGCCACCCCGTCGCGGCGCTGAATACCGTTGGCAGTCAGTGCATCCTCGGCCTGCAGGCAATCCGGTACCTGATCGTCGACATCGTCAGGTGGCGGTTCCCGTTCTGGGAGTTCGTCGAGCAGGCCGCGTTCATGGCGTCGACGGCGATGTTGCCCACCATGTGCGTGGCGATACCGATCGGGGTGACGCTGCAGATCCAGTTCGCCCTGTTGGCCGGGCAGGTCGGCGCCACCTCGCTGGCCGGCGCCGCCAGCGGACTCGCGGTGATTCGTCAGGGCGCGCCGCTGGTGGCCGCGCTGCTGATGGGTCCGCTGTGGGTTCGGCGATCTGTGCGGACCTCGGATCGCGCACCATCCGTGAAGAGGTGGACGCCCTTGAAGTGCTGGGTATCTCGGCGGTACGTAAGCTGAATTAGCTATTTCGTTGTGGTCATCGGCGGGCAGGGCAGGAGGGCGATGGAACTGAACGGCCGTGGTGACCGCTCGTCCAAGCTCGTCCGTGCCCCCAAGACCGCCGAGTTGATCGCCGACCATCTGCGCAGCAGCATCGTGCGTGGTGTGCTCAAGAAGGGCGACGCACTGCCGACCGAGGTGGAACTGGTCCGGCAGTTCGGGGTGTCGCGACCCACGTTGCGCGAGGCTTTCCGGATCCTGGAGAGCGAGTCGCTGATCGTGGTGCGCCGCGGTTCGCGCGGCGGGGTGCTGGTGTCCTCGCCGGAAACCGCGGTGGCCGCCCGGGATTTCGGCCTGCTGCTGCAGATGTCGAAAACCACGCTGGCCGACGTGTACGAGGTGCGTAAGGTCTTCGAACCGGCCGCCGTCGAGATGCTGGCCAAACGGGCCAAACCCGACGACATCGCCGAATTGCGGTCCGCCTGTTCGGCTTTGGCGGACCTGATCGCCGAGGGCGCCGAGGATGCCGACCTCGGCGAGTGGTCGGCCGTCGTCTTCCGGTTCCATGACGTGATCCTCGAGCGTTCCGGAAACAACACAATGGCCTTGGTCGGTGCGGTGTTGCGCGATGTCGTCACCAAGCACATGCAACGGGCGGTCACCACGGCCGCCGGTCCCGGAGTGGTCGAGAAGCAGTTCAAGCAGACGCTGCGTACCTTTGAGAAGTTCATCGCCCTGGTCGAAGACGGAGACGCGCCGGGAGCAAGGGAACTGTGGACCGCCCACATGAATCGTGCGGGCCGCCAGATGCTGTGGGGCGACCTCGCCAACGAAACGGTCCTCGACCTGTACTCCTGACACGTCAGCCCAGCACTCCCTGGTCGCGCAGGCCGGCGATCGTGTCCCAGTCCATGCCGCAGTCCAGCAGGATCTCCTCGGTGTGCTGGCCGAGTTCGGGTGCCGGACCCACCGGAGTGGTTGGCACGCCATCGAACTGGTAGGGCGGGGCCACCAGACGGAACGGTTTGCCGTCGGTGCCGACGACCTCGGGGAGATAACCGTTCTCGGCGACCTGGGGGCTGGCGCAGACCTCCTCGAACGTCGCGGCGGCCGACCACACGCCGGAGAATCCGGCCAGCGCGCTGCGCCATTCCTCGAGCGTGCGGCTTGCGAATGTGGCGTCCAATTCCGCGACGCACTCGGCACTGTTGGCGAAGCGCGAAAAGGCGTCGCGGAACCGCTCATCGTCGATCAGGTCGTCGCGCCCGATCAGTGTGCACAGTTCAGGCCAGAACCGGTCGGCCTGCAGGCACACCAGGTTCAGCCATCGGTCATCGGAAGTGCGGTAGTAGTTGACGATCGGATTCGGTGCCGCCTTGCGTTCGATGCGCGGCAGTTCCCCGGAACCGGTCGCCGCTGCGGCGATGTCGGGCCCATCGTCCACATGCCGGTGTTCAGCAGCGAGACGTCGATCAGCGCGCCCTCGCCCGAGCGTTCTCGTCGGAACAATGCCATCGCCACCGCACCGGCGATGGCGCTCGAGCCCTGCAGGTCGAAGAACGCGGCCGGTTGCGCGGCGGGGTCGGTTGCCCCCGGGGCCGTCAGCTTGTTCTGCACTCCCGCCGCCGACCATGCTGCGGCGGAATCGAACCCGCCCGTTGAGGCGTTGGGACCTGCGCTGCCCCAGCCGGATCCCCTCACGTAGATCAGCCGAGGATTGTCCGCGCGCAGATCGTCGGGATCGATCCCGAGTTTGGCCCGGACCTTCGGCAGGTAGCTGGTGAGGAAGACATCCGCGGTCTTGACGAGTTGGCGCAGCGCGTCAAGGCCGGCCGGGGTGGTCAAGTCGAGGGTGATGCTGCGCTTACCCCGATTGGGCACGTGCAGAAAGGGGTTGGGCGCACTGTCGTCGGCGTTGAGCGCATTGCGCAGCGCGCGCTGGGGATCACCGGTCGGGGGCTCCACCTTGATCACGTCGGCGCCGAGGTCGGCCATGATGGCGCCGGCCCCCGGCACGAAGGTCCATGCCGCCACCTCGACGACGCGAACACCCTCGAACGGTCCAGCCATGCTCATCCTCCTCCTGCTGCTCGCGAAGGTTCGAATTCCGATGGGAGGGTCACCGCACCGCCTGCAGCGCGTCACGCATCCGAGCGAAGTGCTTGGGCGCCCAGATGTCCTGGTCCTCGCCCCAGCCGATGCGCCCGTCCATGTCGAACCGCATCAATGCCGTACTGCCGCCGCCGTATTCGCTGATGTGGCTGACTGTGAAGCCCTCCGTGGCCATTTGCCTGCCCAGCACGTCGGTCAACCGCAGTTCCATGTGCGAACTCCACCCGGTGACCGGGTCGCGGTAGTTCTTCATGACGCTGGCCGATTTGTCGAGTGAGGCGAATTCGCCGTCGCGCAGCAGCCACCCGTGGTTGAGCGGTGACCAGCCGTCAGCCCCGCCCTCGGCAACCCTGACGAAGGCCAGGAAGCCGGCCTCCGGCCCGGTGTGGGCGAACACGTACTGGATGCGCCCGCGTCCGCGCTCGCGTTCGATCTGACGCCACAGCGGCCCGCCCGGGTGCAGGATCCGCCCGCTGTCGTCTGACCGTTTGCCGCTGCCCGGTTTCCGAGGCGCGCCCCGCGGTGCCCAGGACCGGTCGCGCACCGAGTAGCAGTCGATCGGGATGTGCTCGCCGTCCAACGTCAGCGCGCCGGTGACGTGTCCGACCTGGTCGAAGTGGGTGTGGTTCATGAACGGTGGCTCACCGGGGGTGAACCGGCGCGGGTCGTGCAGGCCCTCGAAATGCAGGCGGATGGCGAAGTCGGCTGCCGCATCGGCGAACTCGACCTCGTATTCGCGCAGGGGACGCAGCATTCGCACCGAGAAGCCGCCGCCGGGGATGGCGATGTCGCGCAGGTCGGGGTTCGGTTCGGTCACCGGCACCTCGGTTTGCATCCGGAAGTAGCGCAGCTCGTCCGGATGGGCACCGCGGGGGTCCCACAGGTACACGCGCCAGGTGACGGTGCGCCGGGTGGTGTGGAAGGTGGCGTGCAGCCAGCAGCCGATCTTGCGTTCCGGGATGTTGAACGACCACCAGGTGGTCTCGGCCCAGTAGGGGTCGCCCTCCGGGGCCCGGTGGAAGTTGTCGTCGGCGGGGAGCATCGGCGTATCGGCGGTGATCACCGAGGTCCGATCCGCCTGGTGTTTCGTGTCGGTGCGATCCGTCCGCGTCGCTGCGTCCGGACTGCTGGCCCGTGGCATGGCGTCATCCTAACGTAAAGGATACTAATTTAGGCGATACTCTCGAGATCGGCGTCCGTAAATCTGCGACGGGCGTGATCCGCACGAATCCTCATGTGGCCGAACGTGTCTCGGCTCGCGCTCGAGGGATGTCGAAAAGCGACTCCTGGGCCAGCGTGGCCACGATCGTGCCCTGTGTGTTGTAGAGGTGGCCGGAGTACATTCCGCGCCCGCCCGCGGTCGCGATGGGATCGAGATCGATCAGCAACCAGTCGTTGGGGTCCGCGCCGCGGTGCAGCCACACCGCGTGATCGACGCTCGGCAGCAGGCCGACCTGCTCGATCTGCGGCGCCCGGGACAATCCGGTGCAGAGGTCGGACAGGAACACCACACCGCAGGCCCGCATGTTGGGGTCATCGGCCAACGGTTCGCGGATCCGCAGCCACATTCGCGCAGGCCAGCGATACCACGGCCGGGTGTCGTCGGGGACGCGCGCCTCGACGTCGAAGGTGCGGGAGGCGTTGAGTTGGTGGGTGTCCAACTCGTCGGGCCGCTGCACCCGCGGTAGTTCGGCGGCCTGGAATTCGGGTGCGTCGGGTTTCGGACGGCTGAACGAGCAGGACATCGAGAAGATCACCCCGTCGCCCTGGACGGCGGTGACGCGGCGGCCCGAGTAGCGCCCGCCGTCGCGGTCGCGTTCGACCCGCAGCTCGATCGGGGCGCTGGCATCACCGGCGAGCAGGAAATAACCGTGGATGGAGTGCGCGACGCGATCCTCGGGCACCGTGAGGCTCGCCGCGCGCAGGGCTTGGGCCGCCACCTGCCCGCCATAGATCGTGCGTCTGCCGGTGACGCTGACCGGGTCGGCTCGAAACCGGTCGTGGGGCAGCGCCTTGATGTGCAGCACCTCGGCGACGGTGGTGGGGGTGAGCTGCTCGCCGTCGAAAACCTCGCGCGTCAAGCTCATTGCGATCCCCGGCTCGCGGTCGGTCTCATTCAGACCAGCCTGCCGGCTTTGGCCCAATAGGCGTCCCTGATCGAACGTTTCATCAACTTCCCCGTCTCGGTGCGTGGCAGTCGGGTGGTGAACTCCACCGAGCGCGGACATTTGTAGCCCGCAAGCCGGGACCGGGTGAACGCGATGAGTTCCTCGGTCAGGGCGTCCGACGGCTCCGCGTCGGCGACGAGTTCGACCACCGCCTTGACCTGTTCGCCCCACTCCGGATCGGGTATCCCGATCACCGCCACGTCGGCGACGGCCGGATGGCTGGACAGGACACCCTCGACCTCGGCCGGGTAGATGTTGACGCCGCCGCTGATGATCATGTCCTTGGCGCGGTCGCAGATGAACAGATAGCCGTCTTCGTCGAGGTAACCGACATCGCCCAGCGTGAAGGCGTTCCCGCGGTGCACGGACGCGGTGAGTTCGGCGTCGTTGCGGTATTCGAAGCTCTGCCCGCTGCGCGATTCGATGTAGACGTTCCCGATTTCGTTGGCGGGCAAGAGGTTTCCCTCATCGTCGAGAATCTTGACGCTCATCCCGCGTACCGGCCTGCCGACCGTGCCGGGCTTCTCGAGCCAGCGGTGCGGTTTGGCGATGGTGGCCGCACCCTCGGTGCCGCCGTAGGTCTCCCAGATCACCGGCCCCCACCAGTCCATCATGTCCTTCTTGACCTGCAGGGGGCAGGGCGCGGCCGAGTGCACCACCGACCGCAGGCTCGAGACGTCGTACTTGGCGCGGACCTCGCGCGGCAGCTTGAGCATTCGCACGAACTGGGTGGGCACCATGTAGGCCGACGTGACCGGGTGCCGGTCGATGGCGGCCAGGGTCTGCTCGGCGTCGAACTTGCCGAGGATCACCAGCGCCTGACCGACGTTGAGAGCGCCGAGATAGAAGCTCTGGCAACCGGCGTGATGCATACCCGTCGACACCAGGTGCGCGCCGTCGAAGGGGCGGAAGTCGAATGCGCGGCCGAACACCGCCATGGCGTTCGCGGCCTCCGACGGATCGCGGTCGTCGAGTGCGCGCATGATGCCCTTCGGCTTGCCCGTGGTTCCCGACGAATATCGGATGGAATCGCCCTGTCTGCGACGGGCGGGCGGGGTCGACGGTTCACCGGCCACCAACTCGGCGTCGGTGATGAATCCGGCGGGCAGGTCGTCTTCGGGCGCGGCGCCGACAACCACGCGCAGTGCGGCGCGGCCTGCCGCGGTGCGGCACCGGTCGAGGTAGTCGACGTGGGACACCAGCGCGGTGGCGCCGGAGTGTTCGAGGATCGAGGCGAACTCGTCGGCCGACAGTGTCGGGTTCAGCGTCAGGTAGCGCAGACCGATCTCGGTGGTCGCCAGTTGCCACACCACGGCGTCGACGTCGTTGGGCAGCGCGTAGGCAACCGCCTCGCCGTCTTGGAGATCATGGGCGCGCAAGGCGTTGGCCACGCGGTGGGCCGCCGCGGCGAGTTCACCGAAGCTCATGGTGCGCCCGCTGGGCGACTCGGCGATCGCCGGTGCGTGGGGGTGATCTTCGGCGATCCACCACACCCCGAGCCGCCGGTCCCACGGATGCTTCACGAGCACTCCCCTCTTGAATTAGCTTAAACAGTATACTCAACGCCGGGCTCTGAACAGGCCCCGATTGGACCGCTGAGAAGTCACCGCCCCTGCGGTGTGGTGGCCGCGATGTGCGCGCGCATCCGCACCACGGCCAGCTCGCTGTCGCCGGCCAGCAGCGCGTCGGCGATGCTGCGGTGCGCCGGATCGATGGCCTTGGATGCCCGCTCGAGCGCCTGGGGGTCGTCATCGACGTACTGGGCGAAGAAGTTCCACCCGAGTCGCATGGTTGCCCGGTGCACGAGTTCCAATGCCCGATTGCCCGAGAGTCGGGCGAGCACGGAATGGAAGTCCTCACGTTTGGCATACGCGGCGGTGACGCCCTGTTCGGACTCGGTGGCCAGCGCCTTCTCGATCATCGAGGCGTCGACGGTGCCGGAACGCACGGCGGAGGCTGCCCGCTCGGCCACCGCGAGTTCCAGCCCGGTGCGCAACTCCTGGATGTGTTGTGCGTTGACGCCGTGGCGGCGTAGGTAGATCGAGATGATCTCGGTCAGCGCCGAACTGTCGGGCTCCGCGACGAACAGGCCGCCACCGGGGCCACGCCGGGTGAGCGCGATCTGCTGGTACTCGAGGATCCGGATGGCCTCGCGCAGCACCGCTCGGCTGGCCTTGTACTTGGCCATCAGCGTGGCCTCCGAGCCGATGAACGTGCCGGGTGTCGCGCCGGTGTCAAGGACCCAGGCGAAGATCTGCCTGGCCAGCGCCTCGCCGCGCTTGTCGCCGTCGGTGCCCGCCAGGGCGGTGGTGGGGTCGAGGACCTGCACCGTCGCCGGCTGACGGTGAATGAATTCCGCTTCCGCGCGGAGATGCCTACTCATCCGCTCGCGGGCCACGCCGGGGTTGTTGGTCAGGATCGCCCGCGCGATGCTCGCATGCGCGTGCTGTACCTCTCTGCTCATGCCGGTGGGCAGCGCGGCCTCGTCGGCGAAGTGGAAATCGATGACGCGGCTGAAGGTTTCGACGAACAGCTGCAACACCGGATTCCCGGTCAGCGCGGCCAGTTGTGTGTGCAGAAGCCGGTAATCCGTGAAGTTGCCCGCCGATTCCTCGGCCAACGTTTCGCGCACGGTGCTGATATCGGCCTCACGGGCACGCTGCGAGGCCAGTTCGGCGACCAGTTCCTCCAGGATGATCCGGGTGTCGAAGAGTTCGTCGAGGGTGGCTTTGGCCCGCAACAGGTAGATCACGGTCGGACCGATCACCGCGTCGACGTCGGGTTCGTCGATGACTAGGCCGCCACCGGTACCGCGGCGCATGCGGGCCACGCGCTGATGCTCGACGAGGCGCACGGCCTCCCGCAGCACCGCCCGGCTCACCCCGTAGCGCTCGAGCAGCTCGGCCTCCGAACCGAGCACATGACCCACCGGCCAGCCCAGTTCGATGACGTCCGCGACGATCTGCTCGGCCGCGCGGCCCGCCAACTTGGCCCGCCGCGAGTCGATGCGCGGCGCGATCAGGTCTTGATCCACCGCATCACCGGTAAGTGGGTGGTCCGTTGCGCCGTGGCGTCGCCCGGCGTTCGGCCACTGGCGGGTTGCCGATATGGGTGTAGGCCATGCCGTTCTGCAGCGCGGTCGACCTGGTCATGTCTAGAGATTCCCATATCGCCCGGATGGTTCCCTGGATTGCCTTCGTATTCCGCTCGGCGATGGTCGCCGCGATCTGGTGGGCGCGCTCCCAGAGCTGTTCGCGGTCGACGACCTCGGTGACCAGCCCGAGCCGCAGCGCGGTCTGTGCGGAGATGCGTTCCTCGGTGCCCATCAGCGCCCAACGCAGCACGTCGCCGAGCGGAACACCGCGCTGCAGCATCCCGATCGGTTCCAGCGCCGAGACGATCGAGGCGTTGGCGTGAGGGTCGAAGAACGCCGCGTCCTCGGAGCAGATGATGATGTCGGCCTCGTTGAGCAGGTACTGCCCGCCGCCGGCCACCAGTCCGTGGACGGCGGTGATCACCGGCTTCCAGCACCGGTGCGCGATCTTCGGCGACACCCACACCCCGGGATCGAAGCTGTTCCACACGTTGGACTTCAGGAACCAGCCCCCGTCGCCCTTGACGTCGACACCGGTGCAGAAGGCCCGATCGCCCGCCGCCCGCAGCACCACCACGTGGATGTCGTCGGTGTCGCGCACGGTCTGCCAGACCCACACCAGCTCGCGGGCCATCCGCTCGGAGATGGCGTTCATCGCGTCCGGCCGATTCAACGTCACCGTGGCCACATGGTCCGAACCGACCGCGAAAGTGGATCGTGCAGACCACCGGCGCGGACCGAGTCGATCAGCGGGTCGCGCGGCAACCGATCGAAACCGGCGACGGCCACCGTGGCGCTGCGCCGCCCGGCTGGTCAAGTACCACCATCCCCGCGGCCCCCTGGCTGCCCGGTCACGGTGAACGTGAACACGGTGCCGCGACCGGACACCGCGACGAACTCCGGATCCGCGCCGCACGTCGGACACGCCGCCCGTGGGGGATGGAAGTAACGCCCGCACGGGGAGCAGTGGGCGATGAGCAGTCGGCCTTCGGCGCCGCCCGTCCAATAGGGACGCGAAGCGTCGTCGAGGGTCGGCAGGATGCGGGGGGCGTGCGAGAAATCCGAGGTAACCGACGTATCAGACACGCCATAAAAGTACACTGATTAAGTTCATTTCCGAGGGAGGTCGGATGTCCGCCCCGCCCAGCGCACCGGTCATCGCGGGCGCCGGAATCTCTGCGATCGGCCGCCGCACCGGCGTCCCGGCGCTGGACATGACCGTGCAGGCCTCCGGGGCCGCCATCGCCGACGCCGGCCTGACGCCTGCCGATATCGACGCGGTTCTCACCATGGGTGACACCCCGGCCGATGAAGCGGCCGCCGCGCTGGGGGTTCGCGAGGGCGGAGACGACGGCCCGATGCTGGGTCGCTACGGGCTGTTGACCCCCGTGGTCGCGGCGCGTGACCTGATCGCCGAGGGCAAGGCCCGCCATGTGCTCGTCTACCGGACGGTGCAGATGATCGGCGGCACCGTGGAGCGCCGCGCCGCAGACCGGGCGCCGGAGTCCGGCGGAAAGCGCGCCGAGGGCGGCATGGACATGACCGAGGTCGGCTACCTGCTTGCCGCGCACGCGTATTCGGCCGCCAACTGGCTCGCCATGCACTGCCGCGCCCACATGGACCGTTACGGCACCACCAAGGAGCAACTCGGCTGGATCGCGCTGAACGCCCGACGCAACGCCGCGCGCAATCCGCTTGCGGTGTACCGCGATCCGATGACCATGGAGCAGTACCTGGACGCCAGGCCGATCTCCACGCCACTCGGTTTGCTCGACTGTGACGTGCCGGTCGACGGCTCGATCGCGCTGGTGCTGTCGCATCCCGGGCACCGGGCCGATGCACCCAACGGGGCGGTCACCATCGAAGCGGCAGGCGGCGCGTCGGGTGCCGGGGGATGGACCGGCCGCCCCGACTATCCGAAGATGGCGATGCACGACGCCGCGGCCGACATGTGGTCCAAGACCGACCTGAAACCGGCCGACGTCGATCTGGCCGAGTTGTACGACGGGTTCAGCTATCTCACGCTGGCGTGGTTGGAGGCCCTGGGCTTCTGCGGCGACGGTGAGGGTGGCCCCTTCGTCGACGGCGGTGCACGCATCGGCATCGACGGCGAGTTGCCGTTGAACACCTACGGCGGTCAGCTGTCGGCCGGCCGGATGCACGGGTACTGGGTGCTGTACGAGGCGTGCCAGCAGCTGCGCGGGCTGGCCACCGACACCGCGGTATCCACGCGCCCCGAAGTCGCCGTCGCCTCCGCCGGCGGCGGCCCGATAGCCGGATGTGTGCTGTTGTCGTGCTGACCGAACCCGGCCGCCGCGCAGGGACAGCCGCGGACACCATCCCCGACGAGATCGCCGGGTTCATCGGCGAGCACCCCGACACCGCGGTCATGGTGCACAGCGACGACCGTCCCGATCAGTTCACCGCCGCCGAGTTGTTCGACGAGAGCATGCGGTTGGCCGCCGGGCTGGCCGGGCTGGGTATCCGGCCCGGCGATGTCGTCGCCGTCCAGCTGCCGAACTCGGCGCGAGTGCTTCTCCGTGCACGCCGCCGCCTGGTTGTGCGGTGCGGTGGTGCTGCCCATCGTGCCGATCTACGGCCCTGCCGAGGTCGCCTTCATCGCCAGGCAATCGGGGGCCCGTGCCATCGTGCTGGCTCGCGAGCTCCGCAACCGCGACACCGGCGCGACCGTGGCGGCATTGGCCGATCTGCCCGACCTGCAGCACCGCGTCGTGCTGGGCGGTGCGCACCAGGGGACCATCCCGCTCGAAGAGCTGACCGCCACGGCGGCAACGGGTTTCACGCCGTGTCGTCCCGACCCTGAAGGTCGCGCGGTGCTGGTGTACACATCGGGGACGACGGCGGAACCCAAGGGGGTCCAGCACACCCACGGTTCACTGCTCGGTGAACTGCGCGCGATGGATGCGCTGCGCAACACCGATGCCGACCAGACCACGTTGGCGGTCTTTCCGGCCGGACACATCGCAGGCACGCTGGGCATCCTGCGCATGATGTGCCGCTCCGGAGACACCATCGCCATGGACGCATGGAACCCCGAGGCCGCCGCCCGGCTCATCGCCAAGCGCGGCGTGAGCGTCTCGGCCGGCGCGCCGATCCATCTGGGTGGCATCCTCGACGTCGCCCAACGCGACGGTCTCGATGTGTCGAGCCTGCGCGAGTACACCACCGGCGCGGCCGGTGTCGCGGGCACGCTGATCCGTCGCGCCGACCGGTTCGGCATCGGTGCCTACCGCTGCTACGGATCCAGCGAACACCCCACGATCAGCGTCGGCCGCCCGGAGGATCCACTGGACAAGCGTGCCGACACCGACGGCCGGATCGCCCCCGGCACCCGGGTCCGTCTGGTCGACGAGCACGGGCGCGACGTACCGGCCGGCCACGACGGCGAAATCCTCACGCAGGGGCCCGAATTGTTCCGGGGTTACACCGATCCCCGCTTCACCGAGGCCGGCTTCATCGACGGCTGGTTCCGCACCGGTGATGTCGGGCGGTTGGATCCCGACGGCTTCCTCACCATCACCGACCGCAAGAAGGACATCATCGTGCGGGGCGGCGAGAACATCTCGTCGAAGGAAGTCGAAGACGTGGTCAGCAGCCACCCCGCGGTGGCGGAAGCCGCCGCGGTGGGCGCCCCCGACGAGAAGTACGGCGAACGGGTCTGCGTGTTCGTCGTGCTGCAGGCGGGTGGGTCATTCGACACCGCCGATGCCGCCGCGCACTTCGCCGCCTGCGGGCTGGCCCGGCAGAAGACACCCGAACGCATCGTGGTGGTGCCGGAACTGCCGCGCACCATCAGCGGCAAGGTGCAAAAGCACCGCCTCAGAGAACAACTCGACACGACCGGTCAATAGATATCCGACGGAAGGAAACGAACGTGGGCAGAGTGCAGGACAAGGTCGTCCTCATCACCGGTGGCGCCCGAGGCCAGGGCCGGTCGCATGCGGTGCGGCTGGCCGAGGAGGGCGCCGACATCATCCTGTTCGACATCTGCGGCGACGTCGAACACAACGATTACGCGCTGTCCACCGAGCACGACCTCGAAGAGGCGGGTTCAGAGGTCGAGAAGACCGGACGCCGGGCGGTGACGGCCGTCGTCGACGTGCGCGACCGCGCCGCGCTCGCCGATGCGCTGAAGTCCGCGGTGGACGAACTCGGCAAGCTCGACGTGGTGGTCGCCAACGCCGGCATCTGCCCGCTGGGGTCGGACCAGCCCATCGACGCCTTCGCCAACGCGTTCGACGTCGACTTCGTCGGCGTGGTGAACACCGTTCACGTTGCGCTGCCGTATCTTTCGGCCGGAGCCTCGATCATCACCGTGGGGTCGGTCGCCGGGCTGCTGGCCGAGAAGGCCGGGCCGGCCGCGAGCATGGGGCCCAACGGTTCGGGCGGAGCGGGTTACAACCTGGCCAAGCAGTTCATCGACAAGTACACGATGGCGCTGGCCAACCAGCTGGCGCCGAAGTCGATCCGGGTCAATGTGGTGCACCCGACCAACGTCAACACCCCGATGCTGCACAACGAGTCGATGTACAAGATGTTCCGGCCCGACCTCGAGCATCCGTCCCTCGACGACGCGTTGCTGACCTTCCCGATGATGCAGGGCATGCCGATTCCCTACGTGGAACCCGAGGACATCTCACACGGGATCTGCTACCTGGCCTCCGACGAGTCCCGATACGTGACGGGGTTGCAGCTCAAGGTCGACGCCGGCGCCACCGTGAAGTTCTGATCGGACGGACATCCATGGCGATGCAGTGGGCGATGCCGTGGCCGGGCGGCGATCTCGCGAGACAGGCCGAATCCGCTGGAGCAGCGGCGTTCTGCGCGGGCGAATTCGCCGACACCGGCGCCTACGTCACGGCCTCGGAGATGGCACACCAGACCAGCACGGCGCGCATCGGGCCGGGGATCGCGTACGCGTTCGCACGGTCGCCGTTCGTCCACGCCGCGGCCGCCAGGCATCTGAACAAGATCGCACCCGGCCGGGTGTTCCTCGGGCTGGGCGCGGGAACGGGAAGGATGAACCGCGACTGGTTCGGGGTGGACTCCTCGCATCCGGCGCCGCGGATGACGGAGCTGGTGCGCTGCATCCGCGCGTTCCTGGAGGCGGAAAACGGTGAGCGGATCGCCTTCGACGGCGACTTCTACCACATCGACGCCCGCATCCAGGCGCCGGTGCTGGGACCCATAGACGTCCCGATCCTGCTGGGCGCGTTCAACGTTCACATGCTGCGCGCCGTCGGCGGCGTGGCGGACGGGGTGCTCGGGCACGGATTGTTCACCGACCGCTGGTGGGCCGAGGTGGTCGAGCCGAACCTGGCGTTGGGCGCGCGACGCGCCGGTCGCGACCCGACCGGCCTGTTGCGTTGGGGTTGGGTGATCACCGCCATCGGCGACGACGATCCCCAACGCGCGATCGACGACGCCAAGCTGCAAATCGCGTTCTATCTGACCGTCAAGACCTACGACTCGTTGGTCGCGCTGCACGGCTGGCAGGACCAGGTGGCCGCGATCCGGGCGGACTTCGCCGGTAAAGACCCTCGCGCGATCGGCAGGCACGTCACCGACGAGATGCTGTGGGCGATGGCGGCGTGCGGCGACACCGCGCAGGCGCGGGCGATGCTCGCCGCCCGCAGCGCCCTTCCCGATCTCGGATTCCATTCCCCACCGGGCTTTCTCGTCAGTCCGCGGCGGCGCAAACAGTACGGCACAAAGGTCGTCGAGGCCTTCACGAGGACAGGAGCAGTCACATGACCGCCCATCAGCACGCCGAAGCCCCCGAGTTCCTCCCCGAGACGCCGAAGACCTACCGGGATTCGCCCCCGATCGTCTGGCTGGCCCGGCTGGGTGCGCTGTTCGTGGTGTTCCAGCTCTACGTCTACGGGCGCTGGATCTTCTCGGACGAGTTCGCACCCGCGCCGACCGGACCCGACCCCATCCCCACGTCGAGCATCGCCTGGATCCGGTTCTGGGAGATCGGATGCATGATCGGCGGGGTGATCTTCCTGATCTGGATGATCCGGAAGACGCGGCGGGACAAGCAACTTCCGCCGGTCGGCATCTTCGTGGTGGCCTGGCTACTCGCGGCGTGGCAGGACCCGGGTGTGAACGCCGTCAGGCCGGTGTTCGGGTACAACGCGGGCTTCTTCAACATGGGCACGTGGGGTGAGTTCATCCCCGGGTGGGTGCACAAGGGCGCGGAGAACCCGCAGCCGATCATCTACTTCCTCGCCAGCTACATCCTGTTGACGCCGCTGGCCATCATGGGCATCGATCAGGTGATCGCCCGTATGCGAAAGGTGTACCCGCGCATCAACACCGCGGGCGTGCTCGCGGCGATGCTGGTGCTGTTCATCGTGCTCGACATCGTGTTGGAACAGTACTTCCACCGCATCGGACTGTGGACATACCTGCGGGTGGACGACACCTGGTCGATCTTCGGTGGCACCATGTACCAGTTCCCGCTGTACGAAGGCATCGTTTTCGGCGGGCTGGTCAGCGTCTCGTCCATCGCCATCTACTGTCTGCGGGACCGCAACGGCCGGATGATCTCCGACATCGGCATTGATCAGCTCAAGAACAGGCGAACCGTCACCGCAGTGCGCATCCTGGCTCTGGCGGCCGTGTTCAACCTGATCATGCTGGTGTTCAATCTGGGCTTCAACCTGGTCAACCAGCACGCCGAGGTGCAACCACCCGCCACCGAGGTGCCCAGCTACATCCATCACGGAATGTGTGGAGTGGGACCGAATCCGCCCTGCCCGCCCCGGCCATGAGAGCGGCGACGGCGGTGCGCGTGACGAACGGCTACTCGGACAGATTGCGTTTCGCGGTGCCCGAGTATCCGAAGAACTTCTCGAAGTTGGCGTCGTTGATGCGTCCCGCGCTGTTGCGCTTGGCGGCCGACTCCAGCGCGGCCAGGCGAGCGCGGGCCTGCTCGAGTGCGGAGGTGTCGCCGCTGGCCTCCGCCTTCTCGACAGCCGCTCGGGTGGAGGCGATCTCGATGCTCCGACGCGAAAATGCCGGTGTCGCTGCACTTCGGCTCCGGCTCGTTCGTCCCGGGCTTCTCCTACTCGGCGCTGGCCAACTCGCCGACCCCGGCCTTGCCGGACGCGCCGTTCGCGGTGGCGATCACGCTGTTCTCGACCAACCTGATGTGGACCACCGTCGACCTGTTGTTCTCCGGCAAGCTGCAGAAGTTCCCGGATCTGCAGTTCTCGTTGTCCGAGGGCGGTATCGGTTGGGTGCCCTACATTCTGGAGCGCGCCGACTACGTGTGGGAGCGGCATCGGTACTACCAGCCGATCGATTTCGATACGCGGCCTTCGGATCTGTTCCGTTCGCACTTCTACGGCTGCTTCATCGACGACGAGCACGGCCTGGAGAACCGGTACACCATCGGCGTGGACCGCATCACGCTGGAAATCGACTTCCCGCACTCGGATTCCAATTGGCCGAACTCGCGCAAGCGTGCCGCTGAGGTGTTGGCCGGAGTGCCCGACGAAGAGTGCGCGCTGATCGTGGAAGACAACGCCCGGCGCATGCTCCGCTTCCCGCGGGTGCAGAGGGAGCAACCCGCGGGAGTCAGCTGACCGCTTTGGAGGCCGACGCCTCGTCGAGCAGCCGTCGCAACACGCGCACCGCTTGGCTGAGCGTCTCCCGGTCGGCGCCGTCGAGCCGCTCCAGGTACGGATCGATCGCCGCGCCGCGGTCCAACCGCACCTGCCGGAGCGTGTCCACTCCCTTGGGCGTGATGCGGATCAGCACCGCCCGTGCGTCCTCGGGGTCGACGGTCCGCGACACCATGCCGGCCTCCTCGAGGCGGCGGACCTGGGTCGTCATCGTCGGCTGTGAGCAGTGGTCGAGCGCGGCCAGATCGGAGATGCGGGCCTCGCCCTGATCCTCGATCGTGGACAGCAGTCGCGCCTGGGCGTAGCCGAGGGGCAGGCGGGTCCGCTGGGTGGCCAGTCGGTTGATCCGGGCGACCACGGACAGCAGATCGGCTCCGAGCGTCTGGGTCATGCCGACAACATTATGTGTTCCAAGCGCCGGTTCCGGCCCAACCGATCACAGCGCCGTGTGGCCGGCCCGGTCGCGACTGGCAGAATCGTGCAATGACCGCGACCGGGGGCCTGACTCGCCGTACCGGTCGTTTGCGTCCCGTCGAACTCGCGCAGGCCTCCGTCATGGCGGCGCTCTGCGCGGCCACCGCGATCATCTCCGTGGTCGTCCCGTTCGCGGCGGGACTCTCGCTGCTGGGCACGGTGCCGATGGGGCTGCTGGCCTACCGCTACCGGCTGCGGGTGCTGCTCACCGCGACCGTCGCCGGCGGCATCATCGCGTTCCTGATCGCGGGCATGGGCGGGTTCATGACCGTCGTCAACTGCGCATACATCGGCGGGCTGACCGGCATCGTCAAACGCCGCGGACGCGGCACCCCGACCGTGCTGTTCGCCGCGCTGATCGCCGGGGCGGTGTTCGGCACGGCGGTGGTGGCGGCGCTGTCGATCCTGTCGCGGCTGCGTCACCTGATCTTCGAGTCCGTCACCGCCAACATCAACGGCCTGGCCGCGGTGATCGCCCGCATCCCCGATATGGAGGGTGCGGCCGAGCGACTCAAGCGCGACTTCGCGACGGCGCTCGACTACTGGCCGCTGTTGTTCTTCGGCGCCGGGGTGATGTCGATCACCTTCGTCAGCCTCGTCGGATGGTGGGCCCTGTCGCGGGTGATGGAGCGGCTGGCCGGCATCCCCGATGTCCACAAACTGGAGTCCTCCAGAGACGTCGGCGCGATCGCCCCGGTCCCGGCCCGGCTGCGCGACGTCCGGTTCCGGTATCCGAGCGCCGACCACGACGCGCTGGGACCGGTGTCGCTGAGCGTGGAACCGGGTGAGCACCTCGCGGTGACGGGCGCCAACGGCTCGGGCAAGACGACGCTGATGCTGATGCTGGCCGGGCGCGAGCCGACGGCCGGGGTCATCGAACGGCCGGGCGCTGTCGGACTGGGCCGCATCGGCGGCACGGCGGTCGTCATGCAGCACCCGGAGAGTCAGGTGCTCGGCACCCGCGTCGCCGACGACGTGGTCTGGGGGCTGCCACCCGGTAAGGCCACCGACGTCGGTCAGTTGCTCGCCGAGGTGGGTCTCGACGGGCTGGCCGAACGCAACACCGGCGGGCTGTCGGGCGGCGAACTGCAGCGCCTTGCCGTCGCGGCGGCGCTGGCGCGCGAGCCGTCGCTGTTGATCGCCGACGAGGTCACCAGCATGGTCGATCAGCAGGGCCGGGAAGGTCTGATGTCGGTGCTGTCCGGGTTGACGCGGCGCCACCAGATGTCGCTGGTGCACATCACCCACTACAACGACGAGGCCGACGCCGCCGACCGCACCGTCGACCTGTCCGGTAACGGCGGCGCCACCGACAACACCGACATGGTGGAATCGGCCGACGCCCCAGCCGGGACAGTCGCTCCGGGTGCCGATGCCGCTCCCGTGCTGGAACTGGTGGACGTCAGCCACGAGTACGGCAGCGGCACACCGTGGGCCGCGACGGCACTGCGCGACATCACCTTCACGGTTCACGAGGGCGACGGCCTGTTGATCCACGGCCTCAACGGGTCGGGCAAGTCCACGCTGGCCTGGATCATGGCGGGTCTGACGGAACCCACCGCAGGCCAATGCCTGCTCGACGGGAAGCCGGCGTCGGATCAAGTTGGCGCCGCGGCGATCTCGTTCCAAGCGGCGCGGCTGCAGCTGATGCGCAGCCGGGTCGATCTCGAGATCGCGTCGGCCGCCGGGTTCTCGCCGCGTGATCGCGCGCGGGTCACCGAGGCGCTCTCGACCGTCGGCCTGGATTCCACGCTGGCGCAGCGGCGCATCGACCAGCTCAGCGGGGGACAGATGCGTCGCGTCGTCCTCGCCGGACTGCTCGCCCGCTCGCCACGGGCCCTCATCCTCGACGAGCCGCTGGCCGGCCTGGACGCCGCGAGTCAGCGGGGCCTGCTGCGGCTGCTGGTCGACCTTCGCCGCCGCGCCGGGCTGACTGTCGTCGTGATCTCGCACGACTTCGCCGGGCTGGAGGAATTGTGCCCGCGCACTTTGCATCTGGAAGGTGGCGTGCTGGTGCCCGCACCGACGACGGCGGGGGGACTGTCATGACGGCGCCGACGAAGCGTCGACAGCGCAGGGGTGTCGTGCTGCTGCGGCCCGTGCCCGGCAACAGCGTGATCCACCAACTGTGGGCGGGTACGAAGCTTCTGCTGGTCGCGGCCATCGGCGTATTGATGACGTTCTACCCGGGCTGGGTGCCGATCGGCGCGGTCGCGCTTCTGGTGCTCGTCTCGGCTCGGCTGGCCAACATCTCGCGCGGCGTGCTCCCGTCGATACCCGGCTGGCTGTGGTTCCTGCTGTTCCTCGGCGGATTGACGGCCACCTTCGCCGGCGGCAGCCC
Source organism: Mycolicibacterium novocastrense (assembly GCF_001570485.1). Taxonomy (GTDB): domain Bacteria; phylum Actinomycetota; class Actinomycetes; order Mycobacteriales; family Mycobacteriaceae; genus Mycobacterium; species Mycobacterium novocastrense. The sequence goes on along the minus strand of NZ_BCTA01000030.1, from coordinate 16,351 downwards.
GATCATCTCGATGGGTTCGATCGACGTCGGGCTTGGCGGCCTGCTGAATTTCCTGCGCATCACCGCGCTGTCGATCGTGCTGCTCGGTCTGGGGGCGATGGTCTCATGGACGACGAACGTCGCCGAGATCGCGCCTGCGGTCGCGAAACTGGGCAGGCCGCTTCGGGTGTTCCGGATACCGGTCGACGAATGGGCGGTGGCACTGGCGTTGGCGCTGCGCGCGTTCCCGATGCTGATCGACGAGTTCCGCGTGCTCTACGCCGCACGCAATCTGCGCCCGAAGCAGGTGCACACACGCCGCCGCGGACGGTGGCGTCGCTGGTGGCTCGAAGCGATCGATCTGTTGGCCGCCGCTATCACCGTCGCGCTGCGGCGCGCCGACGAGATGGGCGATGCGATCACCGCACGCGGCGGTGCCGGGCAGATCTCTGCCGCACCGTCGGGACCCAAAGCCATTGACTGGTGGGCGTTCCTCATCGTCGCCGCAGTGTGCGGGACGGCGTTGGCGCTGGAGTTGACGGTGGCGGGAACCAGCGCCGTCACTCGGTGATGGCTACCGCTGCGCGGCGGCGTTCGCGGCCTCCTGAGCCTTGCGCAGCGTTGTCGCCACGTCGCGTCGGCCGAGGAACATCTCGTCGAAATAGGGCTTGAGCGCGTCGAACCCCGCGGCGAAGCCGGCGCCGCCGGGTGCCTCGATGCGAACGCCGTCGAGCACATCGAAGAACGGGCTGACGTCGACGCCGCGGGAACGCCAGTACTCGTGGTAGACCCGCCGCGCGTCGAGCACCGCGGGAATCGCCGCGCCACCGGCACCGAGATACGCGTTGCCGCGGGCACCGCCCATCCACGCCAACACCTCGCGCACCGCCTCCGGATGCGCGGTGGCCGAATTGCCGGCGGCGGCAATCCCGTTCGTCACGCTGACGCGACCGACTGGGCCTTCGGGCAGCAGCGCGACACCCCAGCGGAACGGGGCGGCATCGGCGACCGCCGCCAGGTTGTACGTTCCGGACTGAAACAGCGCCATCCTGCCCTGCAGGAACTGGTTGCGGGAGAAGTCTCCGTTGTCGTTGGTCGCCGACGCCGGCGGGGCGACGTGCTCGGTGTTGATCAGCCCCACCAGATAACTGAACGCCTGGGCGGCCTGCGGGTTGTCGAACGCGAACCGGTCGCCGACGGCGAAGACCCCGCCCGCCGAACCGATGTAGTTGAGGTAGATGCCCTGCAGATCGTTGGCGGCGTTGTAGCCCCACTGCCGGATCCGCTGCGCGTCGAAACCCGCAGCATCGGCGGTGCGGCCCTCGTGGTCGAGGGTGAGGCGGGCCAACAGTGGACGCAGTGTGTCGACGGCGGAATCCGGGGACCAGCGCAGCGTGGTCAACTCGCCCTCTTCGATACCCGCCGCGGAAAGTAGGTCGGCGTTGTAGTACAGCGCGATGCCGCCGTCGGTCAGTTGCGGTACCCCCCACAGAGTTCCGTCGCGGGTGAACTGCTCGACGACCGATGGTTCCCACGCCCGCGCGCCCATCGTGCGATCGATGTCCATCAGGCGGCCGCTGTCGGCGTATTCGGCGAAGTAGGCGTTGCTGATCCAGAAGATGTCGTCGGCGCCACCACCCGCGACATCGGTGCGCAGGCTGTCGAAGTACGTCGAGTAGGCGACGACGTTCACGCGCACCTCGATGCCGGGGTGCGCGCGCTCGAACTCGGCGAACGACTCGCGGTAGGCCGCGGCCACCTGCTCGTCCCACAGTCGCACGGTCACCACGGTGCGCCCGCCCGCGTGGTCCGGTTGCCCGAGCAGCATGGCCGCCACCAGCAGCAGCACACCCGTCAGCGCCACACCCGCAGCGAACAACGTGGAAAACCTCGGCCGCACACTCATTTCAGCCCCGTCACCACGATCGAGCGCACGATGTGGCGTCCCAGCGCGACGAACAACACCAGCAGCGGCACGATCGCCACCGTCGTCGCCGCCATCACCAGCGGCCACTGCGCGTTGTAGCGCGACTGCAGACCCGCCGTCGCCACCGTCAGCACCTGCCACTGGTTGCCGCTGGTGATCACCAGCGGCCACATGAAGCTGTTCCACTGCGAGACAACGGTGATCAGCGCCAACGTCACCAGGATCGGCCTGCTCGCCGGCAATACCACGTGCACGATGACGTCCAGCGTGTTCGCGCCGTCGATGCGGGCGGCGTTGATGAGGTCGCCCGGGATGCCGCGAAAGTACTCGCGCAGCAGGAAGATCGCGTACGGCGAACCGAACATGAACGGCAGCACCAACGCCCAGAAGGTGTTGCGCAGGCCCGCCTCGGCCATCATCAGGTACAGCGGCACCACGGTGACCGTCGCCGGCACCATCAGCGTCGCGACGTACCCCCAGAACAGCGCGTCGCGCCCGGGAAACCGCAGACGTGCGAACGCATACGCCGCCAGCACGGAGAACGTCAGTTGACCGAGCAGGATCACCGCGGTCATCAACGCGGTCACGACGACGGCCCGCCCGAAACCGGCATCGGCCAGGTTCGCGTAATTCTGCAGTGTCGGCGGTGACGGCGGTGACAGCGGTGAGGCCGTATCGAATGTGCGCGGATCGCGCAGCGAGGCCATCGCGCCGAGGATGAACGGCGCCAGCGTGATCAACGCGCCCGCCAGCAGAACGGGGTAGATGAGGACGGCCGACGCGACCCGGCTAGGTGAGGTCATAGCTGATCCGTCGACGGAAATACAGCTGCTGGACGATGGTCACGCCGACCAGCAGGCCGAACAACACCACCGCCATCACCGCGGCCCGACCCACCGCCGCAGTGCCGAACGCCTCGGCGTAGATGCGGTGCGCCACCAGGTCGGTCCGGTTCTGCGGACCGCCGCCGGTCAACGCGTACACGGTGTCGAAAACCTGGGCGGCGCTGATGATTCCGGTCACCAGCACGAAGAACAACGTCGGCCGCAACATCGGCAGGGTGATGTGCCGGAACCGCTGCCACGCCGTCGCGCCGTCGGTGCGGGCGGCGTTGTGGACGTCCTCGGGGATGTTGAGGATGCCGACCAGGAAGAACAGCGTCACGTATCCCACGTTGGTCCACACGACCACCGCCGACACCACCGGCAGTGCGAGCGTCGGATCGGTGAGCCATCCGACCTGGCGGCCGAGCACGGCGCTGACCGCCCCGTCGGTGGGTGCCAGGATCCAGCGCCACAGCACCGCGATCGCCAGCGGTGCGCAGATCCACGGCAGCACGTACAAGGTCCGGAAGAAGCCGCTGCCGGGCAGCCCGCGGGCCAGCAGCGCGGCGGCGATCAATCCGAGGACGGTCTGCACGGGCACCACCAGCACGACGAACACCACCGTGACGACCAGCGAGGTGCCGAAGGACGGGTCGGTCAGCACCGAGTGCCAATTGCGCAGGCCCACAAACTCCATCGGGCTCAGCAGGTCCCACCGGTGCAGCGACAGCCAGGCCACCACCAGCATCGGCAGCAGCATGAACGCGACGACTCCGAACAGGCTCGGGGCCAGGAGTGCGTACGCGGTCGCGGTGGTGCGGCGCCGTTGTGCCATCCGAGTCATTAAAGCGGCCCCACGGCGGCACCACTACGGTGGTGGCGTGAGGGCTACCCGACCAGTGGACTCCGACTTCCTCGACCTGCCGCGCACAGAGCTGGCCGACGCGGCGACGTCGGCGGCGCTGGCCGCCGGCGCCAGCTACGCCGACCTACGCATCCACGCGATCACGTCGGAGTTCGTGCAGTTGCGCGACGGGGAACTGCAGACCGCGGTCGTCGACCGGGAGATCGGCCTGGCGGTCCGGGTGCTCGTCGATGGGACGTGGGGTTTTGCCTCGCATGCCGAGCTCAGTGCGGAGGTCGCCGCCGCGACCGCGCGCCGCGCCGTCGGGGTGGCACGAACTCTGGCGGCCCTGAACGCCGAGCGCATCGAGTTGGCTCACGAACCCGTGTATTCGGACGCCACTTGGGTTTCGGACTATCGGATCGACCCGTTCACCGTCGGCACATCCGACAAGCTGGCGGTGCTCGGTGAATACTCCGGGCGACTGTTGGCTGCCGACGGTGTCGACCACGTCTCGGCCGGCCTGCACACCGCCAAGGAGCAGACGTTCTACGCCGATACGTTCGGCTCGACGATCACCCAGCAGCGGGTTCGGGTGCAGCCGTCGCTGGAGGCGGTCGCCGTCGACGCCGCGGCCGGGACGTTCGAGACCATGCGCACACTGGCCCCGCCGACGGCACGGGGATGGGAGTACGTCGCCGGCGACGACGTGTGGAACTGGACCGAGGAACTGGCCATGCTGCCGGCGTGGCTGGCCGAGAAGGTCAAGGCGCCCAGCGTCACGGCCGGGCCGACCGATCTCGTCATCGATCCGTCGAATCTGTGGCTCACGATCCACGAATCGGTCGGCCACGCCACCGAATACGACCGGGCGATCGGATACGAGGCCGCTTACGCGGGGACGTCCTTCGCCACGCCCGACAAGCTGGGCACCATGCGCTACGGCTCACTGGCCATGAACGTGACCGCCGACCGGACCGTTGAATACGGTTTGGCGACGGTGGGATTCGACGACGAGGGAGTGCAGGCGCAGAAGTGGGACCTGGTGCGCGACGGTGTCTTCGTCGGATACCAACTGGACCGGGTGTTCGCACCGAGGCTCGGGGTGAAGCGCTCCAACGGGTGCGCCTACGCCGATTCGCCGCACCACGTGCCGATCCAGCGGATGGCCAACGTGTCGCTGGAGCCGAGCGCCGACGAGGTGAGCACCGAGGACCTGATCGCCCGCGTCGACGACGGCATCTACGTCGTCGGCGACAAAAGCTGGTCGATCGACATGCAGCGCTACAACTTCCAGTTCACCGGGCAGCGGTTCTTCCGCATCCGCGACGGCCGGCTCGACGGCCAAGTGCGCGATGTCGCATACCAGGCGACGACGACGGACTTCTGGGGCTCGCTGGAGGCCGTCGGTGGACCGTCGACGTGGCGGCTCGGCGGGGCGTTCAACTGTGGCAAGGCGCAACCCGGGCAGGTGGCGGCGGTGAGCCACGGCTGCCCGTCGGCGTTGTTCCGCGCAGTGAACGTGCTCAACACCCGGGCCGAAGGCGGACGGTCATGATCGGCGCGCAGCAGGTGGTGGAGACCGCGCTAGCCGAAGCGGCCCGGTTGGGTGGGGCCGACGACACGGTCGTGTTGGTGACCGATCGGGCCGACGCGTCGTTGCGGTGGGCGGGCAACTCCATGACCACCAACGGCGAGTCGACCACGCGCTACACCACGGTGGTCTCGGTGGTGCGCAAAGGCAGTGCATTGCATGTCGGCTCGGTGCGGTCCAGCGAGGTCGACCCGTCGACGATCGCCGGTCTGGTGGCGGCGTCGCAGGAGGCGGCGCGCTCTGCGCCGGAGGCCCGCGACAGCGCGCCGTTACTGGCCGGGGGCGACGCACCACCGGATTGGGATGCGCCGGTGCCGAACACCGGAGCGGAGGTGTTCCTGCCGGTGGCCGACGGCCTCGCCCGTGGGTTCCGCGGCAGCGACCGGCTGTACGGCTATGCGCGGCACATCCTGGAGACGACGTTCGTGGCGACTTCGGGCGGGCTGCGGCGGCGGTTCACGCAGCCGACGGGTTCGGTGGAGATCAACGGCAAACGCGACGGCGCCAGCGCGTGGGTCGGTGTCAGCACCGCCGACTTCGTCGATGTGCCAATCGATTCCATGCTCGACGAGTTGTCGACACGCCTGGGGTGGGCCGCGCGCACCGTGGAGTTGCCCGCCGGCCGCTACGAGACGATTCTGCCGCCGTCGGCGGTCGCCGACTTGATGATCTTCTTGACCTGGGCGATGGACGGGCGGGGCGCGCAGGAGGGCCGCACGGCGTTCTCGGCGCCGGGCGGTGGCACGCGGGTGGGGGAGCGGCTGACCGACCTGCCGTTGACGCTGTACTCCGATCCGTTCGCATCGGGACTGGCGTGCACGCCGTTCGTCGCGACCTCGATGTCGTCGGAACGGATTTCGGTGTTCGACAACGGGATGGACATCGACCGGGTGGACTGGATCCGCGACGGCGCGATCAACTCGTTGGCCTATTCGCGGGCGGCCGCCGCGGAGTTCGACGCGGCCCCGGCGGTGCCGGCGGACAACCTGCTGATGACCGGTGGGGAGTCGGAACTGGCGGACATGATCGCGGGGACCGAGCGCGGGCTGCTGCTGAGCACGCTGTGGTACCTGCGGGCGGTCGACCCGGCGGTGCTGCTGTTGACGGGACTGACCCGGGACGGCGTGTATCTGATCGAGGACGGGGAGGTGACGGCGGCGGTCAACAACTTCCGGTTCAACGAAAGCCCGTTGGACCTGCTGCGCCGTGCGACGGAGGCGGGCGCCGGCGAGGTCACGTTGCCGCGCGAGTGGGGTGATTGGGCGACGCGGGCGTCGATGCCGTCGTTGCGGATTCCCGACTTTCACATGTCCTCGGTCAGTCAGGCGCAATAATCGGTGTGTGGGCGCTGATGAGCTTGCCGATCGAATCGCCGGCTTGGTGGCGATGTCCTCGGGTGACGGCCAACGGGACACGCTGATCCGGTTGACGTGCGGCCGGTCGTTGTCGTTGCCGCCGCTGGCGGTCCATGTCGACCTTCTCGACGAGGCCACCGAAGCGGACCGGGTGGTGGCGGCGTTCGCCGAGCAGTTCGCAACCGACGTGTCCGGTATCGGCGACAACCAGCGCAAGCGGCTGTTGGAGACGTTGGGCGACAACGCGTTTCGGACCGTCGTCGCGATCTTCATCGCGGACTTCGTGCCGCGGGCGTGGGCGGGCTGTGAAGCGCTGGGCTTGGGTCGACCCGGCCATGTCAGTGAGGTCGAGTGGGATCCGGTCTCCGATCCCGTCGATGCGCTGCTCAACGGGTTCGCACCGGCGGTGGCGCGGTTACGGGAGCTCGATCCGGTGACGACGGAGATCGTCCGGTTGCGGGCCGCGACCCAGCACAACTGCAGGTTGTGCAAGTCGTTGCGCGACGGCGACGCGTTGGATTCGGGCGGCTCGGAGGAGATGTACGGGCAGATCGAGGACTATGAATCCGCCGAGAGCCTGACCGAAGCGCAGAAGGCGGCGCTGCGGTACGTCGATGCGCTGATCTGGTCGCCGGCGAGCATCGAGGCGGATGTGGCTGCGGCGGTACGGCGTAATTTCTCGGAGAAGCAGGCGTTGGAGCTGACGCTCGATGTCATGCGCAATGCGTGCAACAAGATCGCGGTATCGCTGGGCGCCGATGCGCCGCGGGTGACATCGGGCACCGAGCGATACTCGATCGGCGGCGATGGGCAGCCGGTGTACGCCGATATCGCCTGACGGCTCCGGGGACGGTGCTGTAGGTGCCCACCTTGCAGCGAAAATTCGCTGCCAGCGAATTAGTCGCTGCGAGGTGGGCACATCGCGATATGGGACGATGGTGCCGCGCAACGCGCCGGGGGCGGTAGCTCAGTCGGTTAGAGCCGCGGACTCATAATCCGTTGGTCGCGGGTTCGAGCCCCGCCCGCCCCACGTCAGTGGGTGTATTACTGCGGTTGATGCCTGACATTTGGTCTTCGGGTGATGCCTGACAGTATTTCGGCTGATGGTTGACAGTTACTTCGGCTGATCCTTGACACTCCCTGAATGAGGGAGATGAGCGTGGCGGCCCGCCCGCCTTTGACCGCTCGTCACTTTTCGCACGCAACTCCGTCGCCGTCGCGATCAAGCCCGTAAACATCACTCTTGCCGGGCACTAGATACACAGGCCCGTCGACATACCCGGGGCCGTTCCCGCTTCCGCCGGCGCAGTCGACGTCGCTGTAGCCGGTCGGCACGCAGGCACCAGAGTAGTTCGGATGGCAATCGCCCTGGGCCAGCGGTAACGGCTCGGCGCCCGCGAGTGGAGCCAGAGCAACTCCCATCGCCACACTAATTATTGGAAGCGTCAATTTTTCCACTTGGTAAATGTATCCCAACCCGTATCGCTTCCTGATCTCCTCGGCGGTGACCATCGACAGAAGTTGTCGGATCGAAGCCAACTGCTCGGCCGCTGTCGATGAACTATCGGCGTACACAGGAGTGGTTGAAGGCCGGGGGTTTTCGTTTCTCGGCCGACTTTGACAGCTCATCGCAACCCGACCTCTCGCGTGGAGTCCTCCGATCGGTGGACGGCGGTTCCCCCCTCGGATCCTCCAGTTTGCGGACTGTTCGAGCTGTCGCCGCAGGCGATAGTTGAAGCACCGAACAGGCCTCGACCAGCGGGCCTGGCAACAGAAAGGTAGCCAACATGAGCAAGATGAAGAACGCCACACAGAAGGTCGCCGTCGGCAGGCTCACCATCACCAGCCCCGCCGGACGATCCGCTCCCGCCAATTGCGGGTGCATTCAACCCCGCGCCGATGTTTCGTCCGGGAGACGGTGATCTGCCGTGGCGCTTGAAGGTCGACTTGAAGCGGCGTTGGCGTTCGAAGCGCCCTATGTGATCGATCGACTTGTCAGGGACCGGGTCGTCGCGAGCCGGGAGTCTGCCGAACAACTCTTCACCGAGGCGAAGAAATACCTCGTGCTGTGCGCGGCAACCCCTGACAAGGCGTTCGACATGTGTTCGGCGATGGTGGACGAAGCCTGGCACGCCTTCGTGCTGTTCACCACCGAGTACACCGACTACGGTCAGCGTTACTTCGGGCGCTACGTCCACCACGCGCCCGCCGGTGAGCGCGGCGGGCCCGAAACGACGCTACTGGACGGTCGCCCACAAGAGACCGCTTCCTTCGACGACTTCTGCCGGCGATACGAGGAGTTGTTCGGCCACCCGCTTCCAGCAATCTGGTACGACAGCGACAACGTCGCTCCGTGCACCCGGGTCATCAACGATATGGCGCAGACTTTGACGGTCACCACCGAGAACCACACCATCCACATAATGAATAGCACGGGCGACACGGTGCTCTCGGTCGATGAAATGGCAAGCGAGGCAGTGGAATTCATCGTCGATACGCACGCGTTCTACGTCCGCGAGCTCCCGGGTGACCTTACCGCGGCCGAGAAGGCCGGCGTGATCGAGCCCCTCGTGCGCTTGGGCGTGCTACGTCTGGCACCGTAGCCGGCTCGTCAAGCGAGGCCCTCACCCCAAATCGGCACCGCTGCGCGGTATGTTGCCACGCGTGAGCCAAGACAGGGTTCGAGTGGAAATCAGCGAGAGCGGCGTGGCCACCGTGACGATGATTCGCGCAGACAAGCACAACGCGCTCGACCACGCCATGTTCGAAGGCCTGGTCAATGCCGCTGAGCAGGTCGCCGGCGTCCCCTCGATCCGCGCGGTCGTGTTGCATGGCGAGGGTAAGAGCTTCTGCTCAGGCCTGGACGTCGCGAGCTTTGCGGCCCAGCGGGGTGGCACGAACGTCCTGTTGAACCGAGACGCCGATCACCCGGCCAACTTCGCCCAGCGCGTGTCGTACGACTGGTCGCTGGTGCCGGCGCCCGTCATCGCCGCGATCCACGGCAACTGTTTTGGTGGCGGTCTTCAGATCGCGCTGGGCGCAGACATCCGGATAGCGGCCCCCGACGCGAGGTTGTCCATCATGGAAATCAAGTGGGGCCTCGTTCCCGACATGGGCATCACGCAGACGCTGCCCCGGCTGATACCGATCGACGTCGCCAAGGAGTTGACGTTCACCGGGCGCATCGTCTCCGGCAGTGAGGCGTCGGAGCTCGGTTTGGTCACTCGAACCGCGGACGATCCGCTTGCCGCTGCGTTGGAACTTGCCGGTGAGATCGCGCAGAGATCTCCGGATGCCGTGCGCGCCGCCAAGCGTCTCTACAACGCGACCTGGGTCAGTGATGACGCCGCGGCGGCGCTCTCGTGTGAATCACAGTTGCAGACCGGACTGCTCGGCAAGCCCAATCAGATCGCTGCTGTCATGGCCGGGATGTCGGGGCAGCCGCCCGTCTTCACCGATCCGGAATAGAACCGCTTCCTCGGCGGTGTGACGATCACAATTCGATCTCTCGGAATTTGTTGAGTCAGTTCTCAGTCCACTCTCAGTCAACGCGGGGACTGTGTGCTGAGGCCATGTGGGCTGATCAACGATCCAGAAAGAGAACGAACGCAAATGACCAACACTCCGCGGTATACCACGGACCAGCCCGCGAGTTCGGCTGCGGCGCAGTCGTATCTGCACTACCAGGCTCACATCCCCTCACATCTGCGCTATGAGTGGCGTCACGGCCAGCCGCCACCCTTTGACCTGAATCACCCTGCGCAGCAAGCCGATACCGCTCCGATCCCCAGGATTCAACTGAAGAAGTCTCGCCGCGGACTCGTCGTCGCCGGCGCTGTCGTTTGCGCGGTGGTCGGCGGCGGGATCGGCGCCGCTGTCGTGGGCATCGACGACCGTACGCACCACCCGGTGGCCGCGCAGACACCGATCGGTAGTGCGCCCCTCACACCACGCGCCGCGGCCACCGCGCCCGCGGGCACGGTCGAGGAGGTCGCGGCCCGGGTGCTACCGAGCGTCGTCCAGTTGAAGATCGACTTGGGTGGTGAGGGCCCTTCGGGTTCGGGGATCGTGTTGAGCGACGACGGCCTCATCCTCACCAACAACCACGTCGTGGCTGCCGCGGCCGGAGGCGAGCGGGGAGTGTTTCCCAGCTCGCGACGTGGCGCGCCCACGGCGACCGTGGCCTTCTCCGACGGCAGAACCGCACCCTTCACCGTTGTCGGTACCGACCCATCGGGCGACCTTGCCGTCGTTCGCGCCGAGGGGGTTTCCGGATTGACGCCCATCGCCATCGGATCCTCGGCGGACGTGAAAGTCGGCGAGCAGGTCGTCGCGATCGGCTCGCCCCTCGGCTTGCAGGGAACGGTGACGACGGGCATCGTCAGCGCGCTGAACCGGCCGGTGTCGGCCGGCGGCGAGGCGGGTGGCGACGTCACCGTGCTCAACGCCATCCAGACAGATGCCGCGGTGAACCCGGGTAACTCCGGCGGCGCATTGGTGAACATGCGCGGCGAGTTGATCGGCGTGAACTCCGCAATCGCGAGCATGGGCGGCGGCTCCGGCGGTCCGAGCGGTTCCATCGGGCTGGGCTTCGCGATCCCCTCGGATCAGGCCAAGCGTGTCGCCCACGAACTGGTCACGACGGGCTCCGCCAGTCATGGTGCGCTCGGTGTGAAGCTTGGTAGAGAAGCCACCAAGGCCGGCGGCGCAGCCGTCGCCGTCGTCAACGGTGGGCCCGCATCCGCGGCTGGACTGCCGGGCGAAGCAGTGATCACCAAGATCGACAACCAGCCGATCGACGGCCCTGAGGCGCTCGTGGCGGCGATCCGCTCGCGCGCCCCCGGGGAGAGCGTTTCCGTCACCTATCTCGACGGAGCGGGGGCTGCTCAGACGGCGCAGGTCACGCTGGGCGAAGCGTAGGGCCGGCTTCCGGACCAGCAGGCGAATCCTCGCGGTGGCGCTGATCGCCTCAGATCGGCGTGAATTCCAGGTGCAGTTCCTTGAGGCGTCGAAACAGGAAAGTCCGGTCCCACGCGAACCGGCGATCACCTGCCGGCCCGTGCCGGTGCTCCGAGAGGCGGATATCCGCCATCCGGTCAAGGACCCGTTCCAAGGTCAGGCGTGCCTCGGCCCGGGCGATGGGGGCGCCCGGGCAGGTGTGGATACCGCGTCCGAACGCGATGTGCTGCAGCACGTTTGGTCGGTCCAGACGGAACTCAGCGGGCTCGTCGAACCGTCTCGGGTCGCGGTTGGCCGCGCCGTTCATCACGAGGATGCTCGCACCTGCCCGCACATCGACGTCGCCGATCCTGGTCGTGCGCCGCGCCATGCGGAAGTTGGATTTGATCGGGCTTTCGAATCGAAGCAGCTCCTCGATGAACGGCGAGATCTTTGATCGGTCCTCGCGCAGTTGCGCTTGGAGGTCAGGCCGTTCGGCCAGCATCAGCATCGCGCTACTCATGAAGTCGACCGAGGTGCCGTGGCCGGCGGCGAACATGAACGTCGCGACGCGAGCGACGTCCATCGCGCCAGGTGTGGTCCCGTCGGGGAACTTCGCCGTCGCGAGCTCCGTGAGGACGTCGTCAGCCGGCCGGCGACGACGCTCTTCGATGTAGTGGACGAACCACTCCTCGCGGGCGCCGACGAAGTCTCGGCGTTCACCTTTGAGCCTGCTGACTTCCGCGGCGCTGCGGAATCTATCCAGGTCGGCCTCCGGGACGCCCAGCAGATGAGCGATCGCCACCACCGTGAACGGGAAGCTGTAGTCGAGGACGAACTCGCACTTCCCCCGCTCGACGAAGCAGTCGAGCTGCTCATCGGCGAGACGCCAGAGGAAGTCGGCGTTGTTCTTGAGTTGCTTGGGCGTGAACAACCTGCTCAACAAGGAGCGGTGCGCGGTGTGCTTCGGCGGATCGAAGGTGATGAAGTAATCACCGAACGTCACCTTGTGCCGGTGGCGTTCGATCAGATCGGAGATGTCATCGCTGTTGGTGTCGACCGGAATCCCCGACCAGGGGCCGCTGACGATATTGCATACCGACAAGTCCTGGGCGGGATCGCGTTGCACGGCGACGGCCTCGTCGTACCCCGACACCATCACCACACCGTGCGCCGGTTCACGCCGCACGGGGCAACGACGTATCGCGTCGTAATAGTCGTAGGGATCCTCCACGAGCGACCTGTCGGTGAAGAAGTCGAGGTCCTCGCGGCTGCTGACGCTGCGCCCCTTTTGAGGTCTCAGAAGGGATACCTCGGACGCATGCAGGCGGTCGCGCATCGGCTCATTGCGCTAGCTTCGTGGCCTTCTGAACGCGTGGCAGAGATCCACTGTTCGCTTCCACATACAGGTCATTGGCCCGTTTCTGTTCCACCGCAAGTACTTCTAGCGCCGTGACGGCACGTGTGAGGAGTTCGAAGGCTTCCTCGACCTGTTCCTTCATTTCGCCGAAGACCGGTATCAATCCCATGCGGGTTTCCCTTCAACGCGAGCCGCGACCACCCAGGTTGTCGAATGCGTCTGCTGCTCCGATACATCGTAGGTCAGCCCACCGAACCTCGGTCGCGAGTTCGCCAGACGTCCGCGACGGACACGGCGACAGCGCCGAGATGCGGTCAAAAAGTTTCCTAGGCAACTGCATTCAGGGCTGTTGATAGCGGGCGGGAGTGTGGGCCGCACAGCCAGCGGGTCGCCGGTCGGCATCCTCCTCCGGCAGAGCGTATGGGGGCTTGGCGCACCCGGCTGCCTCCGCCTTCATCCGTGATGCCGACTTCACTCAATTCGGGCGATACATGCGTATGGCCTGGGGTGGAATGTTTTTCTCCGATGAACTCACGTCGCGCCGGTATGCGCAGGAGACGATTTGCTCGTCGTCAATACGAATACCGGGGAATCGATTCGAAGAATGGTTGTGCGCACAGATCCTCGGTCAAAGACGAGGCGAGATATGCATACAACTCATTTAGCGATTGCCGATGCGCAGTCGAGTCCTGCCGCGGCTCACGTCGCCAAGTCACGCCCAACATACCCATGAACCCCCACCGCGACTGACCCCACGCCAATGAGCACGAGAATCGCGGCTGCCGTCCAGTCGAACGGTGCGCCCGCAGCGGTGGTGAGGTGCGTCCACGGCGACAGTCCGGCGATCCACGACGGAGAATTCGTTGTCTGGGCAACCACATTGATCATGTAGCCACCGACCAGCGGGAGTGCGCCGAGCACACCGACGGCGGAGGGAAACCACCCAACGCCGACTGCGGCCAGACCGATCGCAAGCCACGCCGCCGGCACGAAGATCAGCGCATTCGCGAGGGCGTCGGTGAGCTGCATCGGGCCACCGGTGATCCTGGCGCCACCCCAGACGGCGACTGCAGCCGAGCAATGCAACACGAGCACTCCACAGGCGGTCACGGCGATCTCGGCAGAGATCAGCCGCGAGCGAGAAAGTGGCTGAGCCAACAGCAGGGTCCGCCGGCCCGCATTCTCATCTGCGACGGTTCGCGCGACCTGCATCGTCGCGTAGAGCCCGGTCGCGATGGCCAGCACGCCGAACATAGACGTCGCGAAGACCTCCGGTATTTCGTCAACACCCGTTCCGGCTGCAACCGCTAGTTGAGCGAACCGCGAATTGGTGGCGAACATGTCGAGGACCGAGGCTAGCAATGCGCCGGCGACCAGGAAGTAGGCCGAGATGCCCAATGCCCACCACTCGGTGATCCGTAGGCTGCTACGAACGGCGAAACCCTCGACGGAGTGCAGCAGTCGGTATCGCCGCCGACGGGTCTTGGGCATCGCCACAAGGCCGCTCGCCAGATCACGACGCTCTGCAGCGGCGATAGCCGCACCGGCCAGCACCACCGGGAGCATGCTCAGTATGAGCAACGGCAGGATTCGGTTCTCCGCGTAAGGTGCCGTGCGGTTCATCAGCCCGAACGGTGTCGTCCACGCCAACCACGCCAGTTGACTGCTTCCATCGGCGAGCATGCGCAATGCGAGGGCAGTTCCGAGAACCCCGGTCGCCAGTGCCGTGGCGCCGAACCTCGTCGTGGCCAGTTGCCCGGTGAGTACCCCCGTTATAGCGAAAGTCGAACTGACACAGGCAATACCAATCGAATAGATCACCGTACCGGCCGTCTCCGTACCGGCCGCCAGAAGTCCCGCCGCCACACACGCGCCGATCAGAGCGGCGGCGCCGACAAGGACCGCGAGACAGCGGACGACAAGGTCCACAACTCGCAATCGGCTCGCAAGGAGGAGATCCCACCTTCCGGCGTCTTCCTCACCGCGAGTGATACGGGTCGCGACGAGGATGATCCATACGCTGGCGAGCAACGTCACGGGAATGCCGGTGCGCCACACGGCGAAGCCACCGGGATCGTCGAGAGCGATGGGCGGGCCCGAGAGGATCCGGACCGCGGGATTCTCCGAAAGTGCCTCCATGCCCGACTCATCCAACAGATCGCCGATCGGTTGGTATTGGTTCGCGACCCACGCCGACATGACCCCGCAGACCACCGCAACCGCCACGGCTCCACCTCGCACCTGGTGCACCGCAAGTCGGGCCACAGCCCGCCCCGGCGCCAGCCGGAGCCCGACGGCCGACGAACCGGGCCGCGTGTCGGTGGTCATGGCGGCGCCTCACCGTAGTAGTCGAGAAAGATCTCCTCGAGTGTGGGTTCGCGCATCGCGAGTGCGGTGACATCGGCGGCGGCCAGCGCCTGCAGTGCGGGTCCGGGCGGGCCGGTCAGGCTGAACCGCAACCGCTCTCGGCTCAGTTGCTCGACGTTCGCCACGCCTGCTACCCCGGTGAGGGACGGCGGGGCACCGCGACAGGACACCTCGACCACCGTTCTGCGCAGCCGCCGCAGATCGGCGATGCTGTCGATCTCGACGATCCGCCCGGCGCGAAGTATGGCCACGCGGTCGCACACGGCCTCCACCTCGGCCAGCTGATGCGAGCTGAGGAACACCGTCTGGCCCCGCTCGCGTGCCTCTGCGACGCAGCAGCGAAACTCCCGCTCCATCAGGGGATCCAATCCGCTCGTCGGCTCGTCGAGTACCAGAAGCGGAGCACGGGTGGCGAATGCCGCCACGATGGCGACTTTCTGGCGGTTGCCCGTCGAGTACGTCCTTGCGGGCTTGTCCAGCTCGAGCCGGAATCGGTCGACCAGGTGGTCGCGGTAGGGCGCGTCGACCCCTGGGCCCAGGGACCCGAGTAACTCGAGGGTCTCGGCGCCAGTCAGTCTCGGCCAAAGCGCTACATCAGCGGGTACGTACGCGAGGAACGAATGGGACCTCCGAACGTCCCCGACAGCGCAGCCGAAGATCTGCGCGCTCCCTGCCGTCTGACTTATCAGTCCCAGCAGTAGGCGGATCGTCGTCGACTTGCCGGCACCATTGGGTCCCAGGAAACCGAACACCTCGCCGGGCTCCACGGTCATCGTCACGTCGTTGACGGCGACCACATGGCCGAACCGCTTGGTCAGCCCCTTCGCTCGGATAGCAGGGCCGCCGCCGGCTCGGGCCTGGGATGGCACTCTCAGAGGGTAAGTCAGCGCACCGTAGGCGCCACGGTCTTTCGCCAGCTCGCGCGAGGTCGGGGCGCGTCACAAGCGGCCGCAT
Organism: Mycolicibacterium novocastrense; assembly: GCF_001570485.1. Taxonomy (GTDB): domain Bacteria; phylum Actinomycetota; class Actinomycetes; order Mycobacteriales; family Mycobacteriaceae; genus Mycobacterium; species Mycobacterium novocastrense. Next base: position 209 of record NZ_BCTA01000030.1, on the reverse strand, counting down.
CAAATAACGGGGTTTCGGGCGTTTTACCAGTAATTCGAAAGGGTAAGTCCCCTGGGGTGGTGGGGTTTCGGGGGTGAGGCGAGCGAGCCGGGACTGACTTGAGGTGTGTCGGTGAGCCTCTTGAAGTGGGGCATCGCGTAGTGGTCATTGAGTTACCGACCAAAGTGACTCAAGTAAAGGACGCACCACGCGATGACCCAGGACTATTC
>NZ_BCTA01000029.1 GCF_001570485.1 Mycolicibacterium novocastrense | reverse complement strand
TACCCCCGAAAGGGCCTTTCCGTTCGACTTGCATGTGTTAAGCACGCCGCCAGCGTTCGTCCTGAGCCAGAATCAAACTCTCCAAACAAAAACGTTCAGAACAATCTGACCAAACAGACACCAAAAACTGGCATCAAAAAACACCACACCCACAAACGGGAAAACAGGGCATGGCAAAAAACAACAACAAACAAAAACCACCAAACACACTATTGAGTTCTCAAACAACACACCCGCTTTTGGGGCAACCCTGCCAGTCTATACCGATCTGGACAGAGACGTCAAACCCCGTCCTCCAGTCCGATTGGCCTGGGGCCGTGGGCTTCTCACAAGAGGATACGCCAGTCGGAGACAAACCCCAAAACAGGCTCCCGAGACGGGATTGACGCGCGCGGCACCCGTGTGCGGATCAGCTGACGCGCTCGATTTCAGCGCCCAGGCTCTTGAGATTCTCGACGAACAGCGGATAGCCGCGGTCGATATGGAAGACGTCGTGGACCTCGGTGTCGCCGTCGGCGACCAGCCCCGCCAGCACGAGCCCGGCGCCGGCCCGGATATCCGACGACCAGACTGGCGCACTGGAGAGCTGCGAGATGCCCCGGACCACCGCGTGATGGCCGTCGGTCCTGGCATCGGCGCCCAGCCGCACCATCTCCTCGACGAATCGGAACCGCGCCTCGAACACGTTCTCCGTGATCATCGACGTGCCGTCGGCAATCGACGCCAAGGCGATCGCCATCGGCTGCAGGTCCGTCGGAAAGCCGGGAAAGGGCAGCGTTGCGACGTTCACCGCCTTGGGACGCTCGTACTGGACCACCCGGAACCCGTCGTCGGATTGCGTCACGGTCGCCCCGGCGTCGTGCAGCTTGTGCAGTACCAGCTGCAGATGCTGCGGGTCGACGCCGGTCACCGAGATGTCGCCATGCGTCATTGCGGCGGCGATCCCCCACGTCGCGGCCACGATTCGGTCGCCGATCACCCGATGCTCGGTGGGATAGAGCCGGTCCACGCCGGTGATCGTCATGGTCGGCGTGCCCGCGCCGGAGATCTGGGCGCCCATCTGGTTGAGCATCGCGCAGAGATCGACGACGTCGGGTTCACGCGCGGCGTTGTGGATGGTCGTGACACCCTCGGCGACGACGGCGGCCATCAGGATGTTCTCCGTCGCTCCGACCGACGGAAATTCCAGCTGGATCTCGGCGCCGCGGAGGTGGTCGGCCTCGGCCACGACGCAGCCGTGCTCGATGTTGCACCGCGCCCCCAATTGACGAAGGCCGGCTTGGTGCATGTCCAACGGCCGGGAGCCGATCGCGTCCCCTCCAGGCAGCGCGACCTTGGCCCGTTTACAGCGGCCGACGAGCGGGCCCAAGACGCAGACCGAGGCACGGAACTGCCGCACGGCGGCAAAGTCGGCGTCGTACTTGGGTTCGTCGGGCGAGGTGATCCGAACGACGTCACCATTCAGTTCGACAGTCGCCCCGAGACCTCGGAGTACCTCCGCCATCAGCGGTACATCGAGGATGTCCGGACAATTCGTGATCGTGCTGGTGCCTTCGGCCAACAAGGTCGCGGCCATCAGCTTCAACACGCTGTTCTTTGCTCCCCCGACGGCAACTTCGCCAGATAACCGGTTTCCGCCGGTCACCACGAATCGCTCGCTCACGCGGGTTAGTCTAAACAGCGCCGCGGGCCATGTCAGTTTCCTCGGCTACGGGTCCGGTACGGTTTGACCATGGCGGTTCATCTCACCCGGATATACACGCGTACGGGCGATGACGGCACCACGGGCTTGAGCGATTTCAGTAGGGTGTCAAAGAATGACGCCCGCCTCGTGGCGTATGCCGATTGCGACGAAGTCAACGCCGCCATCGGCGTTGCCATCGCCTTGGGAAACCCCGACGAGCAAATGTCGAAGGTACTCAAGCAGATTCAGAACGACCTCTTCGACGCGGGCGCTGATCTTTCGACTCCGGTGGTCGAGAAGCCCGAACACCCACCGCTGCGGATCACCCAAAGCTATATCGACCGGCTGGAAGCCTGGTGCGACGAGTTCAACGAACCGCTGCCCGCGCTGAATTCGTTTGTGCTGCCCGGCGGTACTCCCCTGTCCGCGCTACTGCATGTGGCTCGTACGGTTGCCCGGCGCGCCGAACGATCCGCCTGGGCAGCGGTCGAGTCTCACGGCGATTCAATCACCGTATTACCTGCGAAATACCTGAACAGGCTGTCGGATCTGCTCTTCATCCTGTCCCGGGTCGCCAATCCGCACGGCGACGTGCTCTGGCAACCGGGCGGATGAGCGCCCGCGGCAAGACCGAACAGCGGACTCCGAAAACGGATTAGAAGCTTCGGCGTCGCGCGCGAGGCGACGGCCGGGACTCCAACCAGGACAGAAACGCCGTCAGCGCACCACGATCCAGCGCGATCTCGTAGCCACGACGACGTTCGGGGCTGGTGTCACGCAACTCGAGCACCACGATCTCATCTGTCATGATGTCGAACTCGTCGCCGCGCGGACCCCGTCGCGACACGATCTCCAGCCCGCGGCGGCTCAACCGGCGATCCGGCCACCAGCGCAGGCTCGACAACCGGTAGAACCCGGCTTCGCCTCCGCGATAACGCATTACACCGTGACGCCAACCTTGACCGCCGACGGCGGGTACGTCCCGCAGGATCGCGGCTGTACCGCCCACCTGCCGTAGCTTCCACAGCCGGTAGCACAGCACGATGACCACGAAAAGCAGCACGCAGATGAGCGCGACCATGATGAACATGAGCGCGCTCATCGGTTGCCGCTAGTCGAGTTGACCCAGGGCGCGAAGCCTGGCTCGACCCTTTGCCGCAACTGCGGGATCGTCGGATTCGGAGTCCTGCCGCGCACGGTCGCCATCGATCTCGGACTCGAGCTCGGCGGACTCCGCAAGGATGATCACGCCTTCACCGGTGACCGACATGAATCCGCCGTCGACGGCGATACGCAGATCCTCTTCGCCCTCTCGCTCGACGCGCACCATGGCGTCGTCGACGAGCTGAGCAACCAACGGGATATGGCGGGGCAGGATGCCGATCTCACCCGCAGTGGTGCGGGTAAACAGGAACGTCGCCTTACCCGACCAGATTTCCCGCTCGACGGCGACAATGTCGACGTCCAAATCCGCCATCGCTATTCGTCCTTGTCGGAATCGTCGCCCTTGCCCGCGTCACCGTTCGAGTCGGTCTGAGCCGGGGCGCCGTCACCGCCGCCGGCATCCATCTTGGCGCCGAGGCTTTCCGCCTTCTTCTCCAGATCCTCGAGACCACCGATGAGGAAGAACGCCTGCTCCGGCAGATGGTCGAAGTCGCCCTTGGTCAGCTTGTCGAACGCCTCGATGGTCTCCTTCAGGGGAACCGTCGAGCCCGGCTGACCGGTGAACTGCTCGGCCGCCATCATGTTCTGCGACAAGAAGCGCTCGATCCGGCGGGCCCGCTGCACCAGCTGCTTGTCCTCTTCGGCCAACTCGTCGATACCGAGGATCGCGATGATGTCCTGAAGGTCCTTGTAACGCTGCAGGATTCGGATGACCTCTTGCGCGACGCGGTAGTGCTCGTCGCCGACGACGCTCGGGTCGAGGATCGTCGAGCTGGAGGCCAGCGGGTCCACCGCCGGGAAGATTCCCTTGGAGAACACCGACCGGCTCAGCTCCGTCGTGGCGTCGAGGTGCGCGAACGTCGTCGCGGGCGCCGGGTCGGTGTAGTCGTCGGCCGGAACGTACACGGCCTGCATCGAGGTGATCGAGTGACCACGGGTCGAGGTGATCCGCTCCTGCAGCTCACCCATCTCGTCGGCCAGCGTCGGCTGGTAACCCACCGCGGAAGGCATGCGGCCCAGCAGCGTCGAGACCTCCGAACCCGCCTGGGTGAACCGGAAGATGTTGTCGATGAACAACAGCACGTCCTGGCCCTGCTCATCACGGAAGAACTCGGCCATCGTCAACGCGGACAACGCCACTCGCATACGCGTGCCGGGCGGCTCGTCCATCTGACCGAACACCAGCGCCGTGTCCTTGAGCACGTCGGCGTCGGCGAGCTCGACCCACAGGTCGTTGCCCTCACGGGTGCGCTCCCCCACGCCGGCGAACACCGAGGTGCCGCCGAAGTTGCGGGCGATGCGGTTGATCATCTCCTGGATCAACACGGTCTTGCCGACGCCGGCGCCGCCGAACAGTGCGATCTTGCCGCCGCGGACGTACGGGGTCAGCAGGTCGACGACCTTCAGGCCCGTCTCCAGCATCTCGGTCTTGGGCTCGAGCTGGTCGAACGCCGGCGGCTTGCGGTGAATCGACCAGCGGTCGAAATCCTTGCCGTAGCCGGGCTCGTCGAGGCAGTCACCCAGCGCGTTGAACACGTGGCCCTTGACGCCGTCGCCGACGGGCACCGAGATCGAGCTGCCGGTGTCGGTCACCTCGACACCACGCACCAGGCCGTCGGTGGGCTGCATCGAGATGCAGCGCACGAGGTTGTCGCCGAGGTGTTGGGCGACCTCGAGGGTCAGCGTCTTCGCCAGGTCCTTGTATCCGATTTCGGCGTGCAGCGCGTTGAACAGTTCCGGCACGGAATCGCGCGGGAACTCAACGTCGACGACGGGGCCGGTGACACGTACGACGCGGCCCGCGGTGTCGGTGCTGGTCGCTTTTTCAGCAGTGGCAGTCATTGTCTTCTTCGCTTTCTGGGGCTACTTCTTGGCGGCGTCCGCAAGCGCGTTCGCGCCACCGACGATTTCGCTGATTTCCTGGGTGATCTGAGATTGCCGCTCGCGGTTGGCCATCAGGGTCAGATCCTTGATGAGATCGTCGGCGTTGTCGGTTGCCGACTTCATGGCGCGTCGGCGAGAAGCCGACTCCGACGCCGCCGCCTCGAGCAGCGCGGCGAAGATGCGGGTGGAGATGTAGCGCGGCAACAGGGCGCCGAAGAGCGTCTCGGCGTCCGGCTCGAAAGAGAACAACGTGTGCAGACCGGTGTCCTCTTCGCTGTACTCCACCTCCATCGGTGCGATCCGGCGTGCGATCGCCGACTGCGACAACATCGACTTGAACTCGGTGAAGACGATGTGCAGTTCGTCGACGCCGAGAACATTGTCCGCTCCGGGATCGTCGCCTTCGTCGTCCATCCCGGCTGTGAACGCGTCGACCAGCGTGCTCGCGATCTCCTGCGCGTTCTCGTAGTCGGGGCGCTCGGAAAAGCCCGTCCACGACTGTTGGATGTCCCAGTTACGGAAGCTGTAGTAGCCGAGAGCTTTTCGGCCCACCACGTACAGGACCGGTTCCTTGCCCTCCGAACGAAGAAGCGAAAACAGCTCCTCGGACCGCCGGAAGATGTTCGCGTTGTACGCGCCGGCCAGACCTCGGTCCGAGGACACCACCAACACGGCAGCCCGCCGAGGATTCTCACGCGGGACGAGCAGCGGGTGATCCAGTGCGCTCGCACTCGCGAGTTCGGTGAGCATGTTCGTGATCTCGCGGTCGTAGGGCCGAGCCGCCTCGACTCGGGCCTGCGCCTTGGCGATGCGCGACGTCGCGATCAGCTCCTGGGCTTTGGTGATCTTCTTGATCGAGCCCGCGGAGCGGATGCGGCCGCGCAATTCGCGCAGTGTGGCAGCCATCTGTGTTCAGGCCTTACTTCTTCTTCGGTGCGGGCTTGCGAACCTTCACCGATTCCTTTTCGACGTCTTCTTCGTCCATCGCCTCGACATGCTCGTCGGGCACGACCGAGCTGCCGTCGGTGGTAGCGAAGCCCTTCTTGAAGTCGTTGACGACCTTCTCGAGCTTCTCCTCCAGCTCCTCCGAAAGCTTCTTGCTCTCCCGGATCTCCTTGAGGATGCCCTCCTGCGACCCCTTCACGTGGTCGAGGAATTCCCGCTCGAACTTCTGAACGTCTTCGACGGGAACGGAATCCAGGTGGCCCCTGGTGCCGAGGAAGATCGCGACCACCTGTTCCTCGACCGGCATCGGGCTGCTCTGCGGTTGCTTGAGCAACTCGACGAGCCGGGCGCCGCGGTCCAGCTGCGCCTTCGACGTCTCGTCCAGATCGGAGGCGAACGCGGCGAACGACTCGAGTTCGCGGTACTGCGACAGGTCCAGACGCAGCGAGCCGGCCACCTCTTTCATTGCCTTGATCTGCGCGGCACCACCGACGCGCGACACCGACACACCGACGTTGATCGCCGGGCGCACACCCTGGTTGAACAGGTCGGTCTCCAGGAAGCACTGACCGTCGGTGATCGAGATGACGTTGGTCGGGATGTACGCCGAGATGTCGTTGGCCTTGGTCTCGATGATCGGCAGACCGGTCAGCGAGCCACCGCCGAGCTCGTCGGAGAGCTTCGCGCAGCGCTCCAGCAGGCGCGAGTGCAGGTAGAACACGTCGCCCGGATATGCCTCACGGCCCGGCGGGCGGCGCAGCAGCAGCGAGATCGCACGGTACGCCTCGGCCTGCTTGGTCAGGTCGTCGAACACGATCAGCACGTGCTTGCCGTCGTACATCCAGTGCTGAGCGATGGACGAACCCGTGTACGGCGCAAGCCATTTGAAGCCGGCCGAGTCCGATGCCGGCGCGGCGACGATGGTCGTGTACTCCATCGCGCCGCCCTCTTCGAGCGTCTGCCGCACGCTGGCGATCGTGGTGCCCTTCTGGCCGATCGCCACGTACACGCAGCGGACCTGCTGATCGGGATCGCCGGTCTCCCAGTTCTGCCGCTGGTTGAGGATGGTGTCCACGCACACCGCGGTCTTCCCGGTTTTGCGGTCGCCGATGATCAGCTGGCGCTGTCCACGACCGATCGGGGTCTGCGAGTCGATGGCCTTGATACCCGTCTGCAGCGGCTCGCTCACGCCCTGGCGCTGCACCACCGACGGCGCCTGGAGCTCGAGGGCGCGACGTTCGGTCGTCTCGATCTCGCCGCGGCCGTCGATCGGCTGGCCCAGCGGATTGACCACGCGACCGAGGAAGCCGTCACCCACCGGCACCGAGAGCACCTCGCCGGTGCGCTTCACCTGCTGGCCTTCTTCGATCTTCTCGAAGTCACCGAGGATGACGGCGCCGATGCTGTGCTCGTCGAGGTTCAGCGCCACGCCCAGTACGCCACCGGGGAACTCCAGCAGCTCCTGGGTCATCACCGACGGGAGACCCTCGACGTGAGCGATGCCGTCGCCTGCGTCGATGACGGTGCCGATCTCTTCGCGCTCGGTGTCCGCCTCAAAGCCGGAGACATACTCCTCGATCGCGCCCTGGATCTCATCCGCCGAGATCGTCAACTCTGCCATGTTGTTCTGTCTTCCTACTTCGTGTGGGTCTCGTGTAGTGGGGGTCAGTCGGGTAAGCGGGTCTCGGCCGCCGCCAGCTTCGACGCCAGCGAACCGTCGATCACCTCGTCGCCGACGGCGATCGTCAAGCCGCCGAGCAGTTCGGGGTTCACGTCGAGCTGGATCGACACCGGACGACCGTAGATACGGGCGAGCAGTTCGGTGAGCCGCCGGCTTTGGGCGTCGCTGAGCTCGGCGGCCGCGCGAACCTGCGCGACGACTTCACCGCGTCGCGAGACGGCAAGATTCGCGAGTTCGCGAACGGCCTCGTCGGCGCGCTCCCCGTGCAGTAGATCGAGCGTCTGACGCAGCAGGTCGGCGGTGTTCTTGCTGGCCCGGCGCCCAAGCACGTTGTTCAGCAATCCAATTCGGCCCTCGAGTGGGGCGGTGTACTCGCCCAGCAGCGAGATCAGGCGGGGCTCGGAATCGAGGATGCGGCTGAACCGGAACAGCTGGTCTTCGACGTCCTCGATCTGTCCCTCCCCCTCGGCCCGCACCAGAAGGGCCAGCCGGGCGAGGTGCTGGATGCTGTGAATCAGATCGGACGTGGCCGACCAGCGCTGCGACACAGCGGTTTTGATGAGGTCGAGCGCGGGGTCTGAGACCTTCCCCGAGAGCAGCCGCTCGACGAGCTGAACCTTGGGCTCATCAGCGCTCGAGGGATCGGCCAGGTGCCGGGAGAGCACGGGCTCGCGGCGCAACAGTTTCGACGTCGACGCCAGATCGTCGGCCACCCGCGTCAGTGCGTCCGCATCCAGACCGTTGGCCGCTCCGTCGAACCGCTCGACCAGCTGACCAAGAGAGTCGCGGCTGGCGGCCCGAAGCTTCGCCGTGACGACGTCGGTGAACGTCGTCGTCGACGGGGCCATCTCGTCGAGCTCGGCCAGGAAGCGGTCGACCGTCGCGGACTGTTCGGCACCATCGGACACGAAGTCGCGCACGATATCGCCGGCCCGCTGTACCGATTCGGCGCCCAGGCTTTGCCGCAGCTCGCGGACGAGCTGTTGACGCAGGAGCTGGACTTGTTGGGCCCCTAGCGTTTTGATGCGTTCCAGCTCGACGTCGGCCTGTGCGCGCAGCTGCTCGGCGATGATTCCGGCATCCTTGCGGGCCTCTTCGATCACCTCCGCAGCCTCGGCCTTGGCCTGTTCCAGGGCCTTTGCGTGCTCGGTATCGGCGTCGGCCACCTTCTTCTCGGCCTCGGCGTGCTCGGCCAGTTGGTTACGGACCGTCTCCTGCTGCGTCCTCATCATGTTGCGCACCGGCGGCACAACGTATCTGACGACCACGAACACAATGATGGCGAAGCCGATGAACTGGCCGATGAAGGTCGACATTCGTCAGCGCTCCCGTCCTGTCGCGACCGGCACCGTGCGCGTCGCCACGTCGACGCCGAGCACCCGACTCGCGAGGTTGGCAGCCAACGTCTCCACCGACGACTGAAGATCGGCCGTCAGAGCCCGCGACTGCTGTGTGAGCTGCTCGTTCGCCTGTTGCAGAAGTGTCGACACCTCAGCGTTGGCGCGAGCCCGCGCGTCGTCGACGATCTTGCGACCCTCAGCACGGGCTTCCTCACGGACCGTCGTCGCCTCGCGGCGGGCATCCGCCATCACGTTGCGATAGTCGGCGTCCGCGGCAGCCCGCAACTGGGCTGCCCGTTTGTTGTCCTCGGCCGTCTTGTACACCATCGCTTCGCGCTCGTGCAGGACCCGGGAAATCGGGGGCACGACCCACTTGGCGATCACTCCGAGCACGATCAAAAAGATCAGCAGCACGAAGATGAAGGTGCCGTTGGGGATGAGGAAGTTGCTTTGACCGCCTCCCTCAGCCGCCAACAGAACGACGTTCGAGTCAACCATGACCGGCTTTAACCCCCGACCGGCGTGGCGAACACGAACAGCGCCATGAACGCCAGGTTGATGAAGTACATGGCCTCCACCAGACCCACCGTGATGAAGAACGGGACGAACAGTCGACCCTGAGCTTCCGGCTGGCGGGCTACGCCGTTGACCAGAGCGCTACCGACGACACCGTCGCCGATCGCGGCACCGATGGCGCCGCCGCCCAGAAGAAGTCCACCGCCGATGAGCGCTCCGGCAGCGATAGTGGGATCCATTCCTTATCCTCCTTGATATCTGGTAGCAGTCCTACCAGGTGGTTTTGTCGAGCATTTCCGCGTGGTCAGTGATGTTCGTCCTCGAGTTCCATCGACTGGCCGAAGTACAAGATCGTCAGCAGCGCGAAGATGAACGCCTGGATGGCGCCGATGAACAATTCGAACATTTTCCACAGGGCGTTCGGCGCCCACAGGATGTAGGCCGGGAACAACGCGATGATCGTGACCATGATGCCGCCGGCGAAGACGTTGCCGAAAAGTCGGAGGGACAACGAGACTGGCTTGGCGAGCTCCTCGACAAGGTTGATCGGGGCGAGGAACGCCACGTGTCCCTTGAGCAGTCGCACCGGGTGGCCGATCGGACCCCGGCGCCAGAACCCGGCGGCGTGGTAGCAGAAGAACACGAACAGGCCGAGCGCCACAACGAAGTTGATGTCGGAGGCGGCGGGTTTGAGCAGTTCGTGGATACCGGTCTCATCGCTGTACTGCCACGGGAAGACCGACAGCCAGTTCGCGATCAGGATGTAGACGAACAGCGTCACAGCCAGAGGCAGCACGAACGGCGCGATCCTCATACCGATCGCGGACTCGACCTGGTTACGCACCTGCACGGTGATGGCTTCCCAGAAGAGCTGCACTCCGCTGGGCACACCCGTCGACGTCACCTTCGCGCGCAGGTAGAACGCCAGCGCCAGCACGATCACAGCGGCGATCGACGCGGAGAGCAACGTATCGGTGTTGACAGTCAGCCCAAACCAATTGGCCTCGGTATGCGTGCCGACGTGAATTCCGGAGTCGGCGGCGAGGATGGTTTCGGTCATTACTGGGCGGCCTCCCCTTGGGGTCCAACGGTGTCAGTCGGGCTGCCTGCGCGCAGCTTCCGCGCGACGGGCACTGCGGTCGAGAACACGAGCAGCATCTGGAACAACGCCATTCCGAAGACCACGCCCAGTCCCTCGGGACGGAACACGAATGCGATCACCAGTCCGATCACCGTCAGGACCATCAAGCGGATCGCGGAATTCACGGCCATCTTGCTCTTCAGTGGATGAGCGTGGGCGGTGATCCGCAGGGCGGATCGTCGTACCAGGATTGCGTTGAACAAGCCGAGACCCAAGCCGATGCCGAAGAAGATTCCGACCATCGGGTGGCCCAGCAGGGCGGTCGCCACCGTGGCGAGGACGGTCAGCGCGAGGCAGATCACCGAGAGCCGCAACGGGCGGAACGCAACGGATGGCAACACCAATGGCGCATCTTGCGCTGGCGTCGTCACAACTTCACCTCAATCCGCGGTTCACGCTGGCTGCCCCGATGATTTGCGTGCGTGGCGCCCTGAGCGTATCGGAGGGCGTTTGGCTCGCTGGAATCACCCACGGGGCAGCTCCCTTTGTCGGTCGTGGTTCCGGTCCGATCGGTGGTGTACCGATGGTCCGGGGGCCGGCAACCCGCGAGGTTTTTTCGGGTTCTGAATGCACCCTAACACATGGTGGGAGGCATAAAAGGAGGTCTACTACTTTTCGTCGTACATCGGCTGGAATTGGCCGTTTCGCCGACGGAGAAGAGGGATCAAAGTGACGACGACGGCGACCAGAATCGCGGCCAGCATGACGGCTCCGCTGTAACGCGGATCGAAGAAGATGGTGCTGGCCGCGCCGAAGCAGACGATGCTCACCCACAGATAGATCACCAGGACCACGCGCCGATGCGAATGGCCGATCTGGAGCAACCGGTGATGCAGGTGCATCTTGTCCGGTGTCGTGAAGTGCACGCCGGCGCGGGTACGTCGGATGATCGCCAGCAGGGTGTCGAGGGCGGGCACGAACATGACCGCGACCACGAGCAGGAACGGCGACAGCAGCGCGAAGACGTCACGCACCCCGTAGGCGGTCTGCGAGATGGGACCGGCGGCCGTGGTCGCCGCCGCCGCGAGCATCAGGCCGATCAGCATCGACCCGGAGTCACCCATGAAGATCTTCGCGGGGTGGAAGTTGTGCGGCAGGAATCCGAGGCACACTCCGGCCAGCACCACGGAGATCACCGCGGGCGGATAGAACAGGACGTCGCCGCCGTGGTCGCGCAGCAGCCCCACCGAGAAGATGCAGATCGCGGATGCGGTGATCAGCCCGAGGCCGGCCGCGAGCCCGTCGAGACCGTCGATGAAGTTCATCGCATTGACGATCGAGACCGTCAGCGCCAGCGTCAGGAGAATCGACGACACCTGATCCAGGACGATGGTGCCGACGCCGCCGATCGGGATGTAGAGCACGCTCCACGCCACCCCCATCGTGACGAGCACACTGGCCGCGGTGATCTGGCCGGCGAACTTGGTCAGCGAGTCCAAGCCCCAGCGGTCGTCGATCAGGCCGACGACCATGATCAGGCCACCGGCGACGACGACGGCGGGCATGCCCGTCGAGTAGACGAACCCCCGCGTCAGGGCCGGGAGCTGGGAGGCCAGCAGGACCGCGAACGCGACGCCGATGTACATCGCAAGCCCACCCATTCGCGGGATCGGTTGCGCGTGCACATCTCGGTCGCGCGGGATCGCGACGGCCCCGAAGCGACGCGCCAGGACCCGGACCCATCCGGTCGCGAAGTAGGTGATGATTGCCGCCGTCAGTCCGACCAGCGCGAGCTCCCGGATCGGTACGCCCGCACCGCGATCGTTGAGTGCCAGCAGCGTGTCGGTGGCATAGACCACCGATGAACCGTACTGCACGAAAGTCAATCTCAGTCCGTCAAAGTCGTCGGCTCGACATCCAGCACCGTCGCGATCGCCTCGACATCGACCGGGCCTTCGCGTAACACGCGCGGATGCGCGCCGGTGAGGTCGACGATCGTCGACGCCGCCTGCCGCTCGGATGGCCCGGCTTCCAGATACACCTCGACCTGCTCGCCCAGTTGTTCGCGCGCCGCTTCCGCGGTGACGGCCGGGGGGCGTCCGGAGACGTTGGCACTCGAGACCGCCATCGGTCCGACCGCGCGTAGCAGTTCGATGGCCACCGGATGCAACGGCATACGCAGCATCACGGTTCCCTGTGCGTCGCCGAGGTCCCAATGCAGCGACGGCGCCTGGCGCACCACCAAGCTCAGTGCGCCCGGCCAGAAGGCGCGGATGAGCTCGCGTGCGCTGGCGGGCACGTTGTAGACCAGGCCTTCGATCGTGTGCCACGAGCCGACGAGGACGGGCACCGGCATGTCGCGGCCGCGCCCTTTGGCGGCGAGCAGGGCGGCGACGGCTTCTCCGTCGAATGCGTCGGCGCCGACGCCGTACACGGTGTCCGTCGGCAACACGACCAGGCGGCCGCCCTTGAGCGCGCTGATCGCCGACGCGATACCGGTGTCACGCTGGTCGGCGTCGGAGCAGTCGAACAACTGACTCATGCCGCGGATCCTCCTTCGGAAGTCCTTCGTGCGGTCACGAACCGCGGCCGCCCGGCGAGATCGCGCCGCGCGGTGATGTCATCGAAACGCGTTGATCGACGGAAACATCCGACGGTGCGTTCCGAGGTCGTGTCGTCGTGTTCGACGGCCACGAGCCCGCCGGCGCGCAGCCACCGACCCGCGAGACCCGAGATCGCCTCGATCACCCGCATCCCGTCGGGTCCCCCGAACAATGCGTGGGCCGGATCGTGTTCGGCCACTTCGGGTTCGAGCTGCGCACCGTCGGGAATGTAGGGCGGGTTCGCGATGACGAGGTCGACCGCACGGTCGAGTTCGGGCAGCAGTGCGGGTTCGGTCACGTCGGCGCAGACGATCTCGACGGCCGTGCCGGCCAAATTGCGTCGCGCGTATTCGAGCGCCGCGTCGGAATCCTCGACGGCGATGATGCGCGCGTCGGGCCGGCCCTTCCACAACGCGAGTGCCAGCGCACCGCTGCCCGTGCACAGGTCGACGATCACCGGGGCGTCGGGCAACCGTTGTGCCAGAGCCCATTCCAGCAGGACTTCGGTCTCGGGACGCGGGATGAACACGCCGGGGCCGACGTGCACGTCGACCGGTCCGAACGCGGCGGTGCCGACCAGGTGCTGCAGCGGGATGCGTTGGGCGCGTCGCGCGATGAGACTGTCGTATCGTTCGGCGAACTCCGGGCCGGCCTCGGTGAACCGCAGACGGCCCCGGTCCACCCCCAACACGTGCGCGGCCAGCAGTTCGGCGTCGACGCGCGGTGCCGCGACACCCGCTTCGGCCAGCGCCGTCGCAGCGGCGTCGATGGTCTGGCTCAGCGTGGTGGGTGCCGGCGCCGGGCTGGGCCGGATCATGTGGCCTGCAGTCTCGCTTGCTTGTCGGCGGCGGCCAGCGCGTCGAACAGGTCGTCAAGCTCGCCGTCGAGCACCTGGTCGAGGTTGTGCGCCTTGAAGTTGATTCGGTGGTCGGCGATCCGGTTCTCCGGGAAGTTGTAGGTGCGGATGCGTTCGCTGCGGTCGACGGTACGAATCTGGCTGGCGCGGTCGGCCGACGCGTCTGCCTGCGCCTGCTCCTCGGCCACCGCCTGCAAGCGCGCCGCGAGCACCTGCATCGCACGGGCCTTGTTCTGCAGCTGCGACCGCTCGTTCTGACAGGTGACGACGATGCCCGTGGGCAGGTGGGTGATGCGCACGGCGGAGTCAGTGGTGTTGACGCCCTGGCCTCCCTTGCCCGACGACCGGTAGACGTCGACGCGCAGATCCGATTCGTCGATCTGCACCTCTTCGACCTCTTCGGGCTCGGGATACACGAGCACGCCGGCCGCGGAGGTGTGCACGCGGCCCTGGGACTCGGTGACGGGGACCCGCTGCACGCGATGCACGCCGCCTTCGAATTTCAGCCGCGACCACACGCCGTCGGCGGAGTCGCCCTTGCTGCGGATGGACAGTGTGGCGTCCTTGTAGCCGCCGAGATCGGAGAAGGTCTCGTCGAGCACGGTGACGGTCCAACCGTGGCGCTCGGCGTAACGGATGTACATGCGGGCGAGGTCGGCGGCGAACAGCGCGGATTCCTCGCCACCCTCGCCCGACTTGACCTCCAGGACGATGTCGTCGGCGTCGTGCGGGTCGCGGGGCGCCAGCAGGTCGGTCAGCTGGGTGTCGAGTTGCTCGACGGTGGCCACCAGCTCGTCGACCTCGGCCGCGAACGACGGGTCGTCGGCCGCCAGCTCCCGTGCGGCCTCCAGGTCGCCGCGGGCGGCCTCGAGCTTGCGGTACGTCGCGACGATGGGCGACACCTGCGCGAACCGCCTGCCCACCTTGCGGGCGCGAGCGGCGTCGGCATGCAGGCCCGGATCGCTGAGCTGGCGTTCGAGGTCGGCATGCTCGGCCAGCAGCGTGTCGATCGCGCCTCCGGGCTGAGCCGGGGTTTCAGCGCGAGCCATGTCGACCTCCTCTCCGTAGCCACTCGCGAACGCAAACCGGCGCCCGGCCTGGCCGCTGATGCGGCAGAACGGGCGCCGGAACGGAAGCTACTTGTCGGCAGCCTTGTCCTTGCGCTTGCCGTAGCGCTTCTCGAAGCGCGCCACCCGGCCGCCGCTGTCGAGGATCTTCTGCTTGCCGGTGTAGAAGGGGTGGCATTGCGAGCAGACCTCGACGTGGATCTGTCCGCTCTGCTTGGTGCTCCGGGTGGTGAACGTGTTGCCACAACCGCAGTGCACGGTGGTCTCTACGTAATCGGGGTGAATACCCGTTTTCATGGTTTCCTCTTCGATCGTGCCCCGGGTCGCCCCTCCATACTGGAGGTGACGGGCGTGAACCGGAACTTCAGGGTCGGCGGTCCATTATGCCAGCTAGGGCCGCCAAGTGCCTAAACGCGTGCGCACCGGGCGGTATTCCGCTGCCGCCTCGACCGTCGCGCTATTCCACCTCTGGGCCGAACGTGGGTTACCCGCACGCGGCGCGGCGGTTTGGCGTGACATAACCCCACACTCGCGGCTAGACGGCTAGACAGGCAGGAACCTGCTGCCGTCACGCCGCCACAGCGTCCTGCCGTCGGGTGTAACGCCTCGCGCGACCAGCTCACGCTTGAGAATCTTGTTGGTCGCGGTGCTCGGCAGCTCGTCGGCGACCCACACGTAGCGCGGCCAGGCCTTCGGCGAGAGGTCTCGCTGAGCCGCCAGGAACTGCTCGAACGTCTGCGGATCGAGTTCGGCGTCGTCCTGCAGCACCAGGGCGGCCATCACCTGGTCGCCGACGAGCTCGTCGGGCACCGGATAGACCGCGACGCGGTTGACGGCCGGCAGCCGCAGCAGGATCCGCTCGATGGGCGCGGTCGCGAGGTTCTCGCCGTCGACCCGCATCCAGTCGGCGGTTCGTCCGGCCAGGTAGATGTAGCCGTCGGCGTCGCGGTACGCCAGATCTCCCGACCAGTACATGCCGTGGCGCATCCGCTCGTCGGTGGCGTCCGGGTCGTTGTAGTAGCCGCGGAACAGGCCACTGCCGTCGGTGTTGACGAGTTCGCCGATCGCCACGTCGGCGTTGGTCAACGCGCCGTTCTCGTCGAACTCCGCGACCGGGCACTCGGTGACCGTGTCGCTGTTGTAGATCGCCACGCCTGGAAAGCCTTGTCCGATGGAGCCTTTCGGCGTGTCGGGGGTGCGGGTGATGATCACGGCGTTCTCGGTCGAACCGAAGCCGTCGTCGACGGTGACGTCGAAGCGCCGGCTGAACTGCTCGATGTCGCGGTCGGTGGCCTCGTTGCCGAATGCGACGCGCAGCGGATTGTCGCGATCGTCGGGCTGCTCGGGAGTGGCCAGAACGTAGGCCAGCGGTTTGCCCACATAGTTCATGTAGGTCACGCCGTGGCGTCGGATGTCGGCCAGGAACCTGGACGCCGAGAACTTGGCGGGCACCATCGCGGCCCCGGCGACGAGCGCGGGCGCCCATCCGCCCACCACAGCGTTCGAATGGAACATCGGCATCGAGAGATAGCAGACGTCGTTTTCGGTGAGTTCGAACTTCTCGGCCAGGGCGTTGCCGGCGAACAGCACCATGAGGTTGGCAACCTGGACGGCTTTGGGGTCACCGCTGGTGCCCGAGGTGAAGATCATCATGAACGTGTCGTCGACGGCGGCTTCGCGGTGCGGAGTGAACGTCGTCGCGGTGGCCAGGAAGTCCGTCCAGGCGGTGCTCGACGTGTCCAGCACCGTGACGCCCGGCAGGTCCAGGCCGTCGAGCAGCGGACGGTGTTCGGCGTCGGTGATCAGGAACTGGCAGTGCACCTTGGTGACGTCTCGCGTCAGGGCCTCACCGCGGCGCGTGGTGTTGATACCGCACACCACATAGCCCCCGAGGCCGGCCGCCGCGAGCGCGATCAGCATGTCGGGGGTGTTGCCGAGCAGGACCCCGACGTGCAGGGGACGGTCCGGGTCGGCGGCGCCGATGAGGGCGGCGGCCTGCGTCCTGGCCTCGGCGACGTATTGGCGGTAGGTCCAGGTGCGGTCCTCGTGCCGGATGGCGACGGTGTCGCGGTCGGCGCGCTCGTTGAGCAGCTGCTGGAGCGTGTCCGCCATGGCTCACCTTCCGACAGTGAACAGATTCGCGATTCTGTCTACCATGACACAATGCTCCGATCGCCCCGCTCGAGGGCGAGGTTAACGGAGGAGCCCACCTGGTGACGAGCGGCGCCGCCACCAAGAGCGTTCGCGATCGACTGATCGACGCGGCCGAGGTCTGCCTGCGCGCCAAGGGAATCCGCTCGACCACGGTGTCGGAGGTGGCCGAGGTGGCGGGCGTCTCCCGCGGCTGGCTGTACCGTCACTTCCCCGACAAGGTCTCGCTGCTGGGTGCGGCGATCGTGCGGCTCAACGAGGCCTACTGGTCCGAGGCGCACGAGATGCTCGAGCGCGTCGAGGGCCTCGACCGGCAACTCGCCGCCGGGGTCCTACACGGACGAACGGCCTATGACGACCCCGGCACGTTGCTGATGAAACTGCGCATCGACGAGCCCGAGGAGTTCGCCGCCTGCGCGGGCGCCGGTGTGCAGGGGCTGGTGCCCGACCTGGCCGACTTCTGGTCGCGCTACCTGATCGCCGCGCGGGAGTCGGACGAGATCCACCCCGACACGGATATCGCTGAGGCATCGGAATGGCTTGCCCGCGTGCTGATTTCGTTTGCCACCGTTCCCGGCAAGACGCTCGACCCCAGCGACGGAGACGCGGTGCTGCGGCACCTGCGCCGCTATGTCATGCCGGGCCTGCGAGCCGGTCCCGCCGCCTGATTCGTCTACGCGACGTCGATGGTGATCACGGGCCGGCCGACGAGCGTCATGAGGATGTCACGGATCGGCGCCTGGACTCGTCGGCCCTCGCCGGCCTGGAATTCGGCGTCCGTCGCGGCGAGTTGCACGCCACGAAAGCGTTGCTGCGCCTTGAACGGAAAGCCCATCGTCCACACCCGTTCGGCCGCCGCGACCGCCGCGTCGACGGGCATGGGACGGTCGATCCCGAGTGGCACGGCGATGTCCTGGGTGTGCACCAGTACATCCATCAACGGGTCCAGTTCGGAGGTTCCCGGTGGACGCTTACGTGATCCCCGCATGGCGCGCAGCGCCGCTGTCAGCTCGGCAGGAGTTCGCTTGTCCTGCACCGCTACTCGATAGATCATCGCGTTGAACCGGAAGCCGGATCGCAGCAGTTCGAACAGCAACCTCGGCTTGCCGGATGCGGAGTGCGTGATGTGCGCGGCCACGTGGCGAACGGTCCACCCCTCGCACAGGGTCGGTGTCGACCACTGTGCGGGCTCGAGACCATCGAGCATGTCGGCAAGGCTCGCACGCTGCTCATCGATATGCCGCCAAACGGTGTCGCAATCCACGGCCACCCCTCCAGTTAGTCAGGTGTCCTGACGAATATAGTCAGGTATCCGTACTAAGGTCAATGGGGTGAGTGACTGGGTGAGCACGGCGACGTTGATGTTCATCGGCCATCGCGCCGCCGAGGCGCGCGTCATGGAGGCATTGGCCGCTGCCGGTGCCGACGACATCACCCTTGCGCAGTCGAGGCTCATGCAGCGCCTCGATCTGCGGCAGGTGAATTCGAACGGGATGCGGCTCACCGATCTGGCCGAGCAAGCACGCGTCACCAAGCAGACCGCCGGCGCACTGATCGACCAACTGGAACGGTCCGGCTATGTCGTGCGCACGGCGGACCCCACGGATGCGCGCGCCCGGCTGGTCACATTGAGCGACAAGGGCATGGCGGTGTGCCGGACCGCGGGCGCCGAGATAGCCAAGCTCGAAGACGAGTGGCGACGTTTCCTCGGCGACCGCCGGTTTCAACAGCTTCGCGACGCGCTGACGGCGCTGCGCGAGATCACCGACCCCTATCGATGAGTGGTTCCGGCTAGTCGGCGTCCATCGAGCCCGGAGCGGTCTTGGAGACCTGCACCAGGAACTCGTAGTTGTTCTTGGTCTTGCGTAGCTGGCTCATCAACAGGTCGATGGCCTGGTGCGGATCCAACCCGGACAACACCCGACGCAGCTTGTGCACGATCGCGAACTCGTCGGGCGACAGCAGCAGCTCATCCTTGCGGGTGCCGGACGGGTTGACGTCGACGGCCGGGAAGACGCGCCGCTCGGCGATCTTGCGATCGAGCTTGAGCTCGGCGTTACCGGTGCCCTTGAACTCCTCGAAGATCACCGTGTCACCGGTCGACCCGGTCTCCACCATCGCGGTGGCGACGATGGTCAGCGAGCCGCCCTCTTCGATGTTTCGGGCCGCGCCGAGGAACCGCTTCGGCGGATACAGCGCGGTCGAGTCGACACCACCGGACAGGATGCGCCCCGAGGCCGGCGACGCGTTGTTGTACGCGCGGCCGAGGCGGGTGATCGAGTCCAGCAGTACGACGACGTCCTTGCCCTGCTCGACGAGCCGCTTGGCCCGCTCGATCGCCAGCTCAGCGGCCTGGGTGTGATCGGACGGCGGCCGGTCGAACGTCGAGGCGATGACCTCGCCCTTGACCGAGCGCTGCATGTCGGTCACCTCTTCCGGACGCTCGTCGACGAGCACCACCATCAGGTGGCATTCCGGATTGTTGGTGGTGATCGCGTTGGCGATGTCCTGGAGGATCGTGGTCTTACCGGCCTTCGGCGGCGACACGATCAGCGCGCGCTGACCCTTGCCGATCGGCATGATCAGGTCGATGACGCGGGTGGTCAGCTTCTCGGTGTTGGTCTCCAGGCGCAGCCGCTCATTCGGGTAGAGCGGCGTGAGCTTGTTGAACTCCGGCCGCTTCTTGGCCTCCTCCACCGGCTTGCCGTTGACGGTGTCCAGGCGCACCAGCGGATTGAACTTCTGCCGCGGGTTCTTGTCGCCGCCTTCTCCGTCTCGGGGCACCCGCACGGCACCGGTCACGGCGTCACCGCGGCGCAAGCCGTTCTTGCGCACCATGTTCATCGAGACGTACACGTCGTTCGGGCCGGCCAGATAACCGGAGGTGCGGACAAACGCGTAGTTGTCGAGAACGTCGAGGATGCCGGCGACGGGCTGAACGACGTCGTCCTCACGCAGTTCGGTATCGCGGTCACCGCCGCCGCCGTCACCGCCGCCGCGCTCACGGCGCCTGCGGTCCCGGAACCGGCGACCGCGACGACCGCCACGGCCCTCGCCGTCGTCGTCGTTGTTGCCGCCGCCGCGGTTCTGGCCACCCTGCTGGTCGCCGCCCTGCTGCTGATCACCGTCGGACTTGGTATCCGACTTGTTGGACTGCTCGCCCTTGTTGGACTGGTCGCTCTGGCGATCGCCGGTCTTGGCGTCGGAAGCGGCGTTGTCCGGCTGGTCGCCCGAAGCGTCGGGTGCGCCGGTTCCGCGCGACGCGCCACGACGCTCGCGGCGACGGGGCTGTTGCTCGGCGTCGGTGTTGGAACCGTCGCCACTCTGGGCGCCCGACTCGGCGTTCGGAGCATCTTTGGCGGGTTCGGCGGTCTTGGCCTCGCTGGTCGGAGCCTCACCACCGGCGGATGTCTTTCCGCGGCCGTTCGAGTCGCCGCGCCGCTCACGGATGGCGGCGACCAGTTCGCCCTTGCGCATACCGGATGCGCCCTCGACGCCGATTTCCTTGGCCAAGGCACGCAGTTCGGGCAGCACCATGGTCGACAGCGAGCCGCCGCGGTTGCCGGAAGCGACCTCGGCGGTCGGTGCTGTTTCCGCGGTCGGCGTCGCGTTCGGCGCCTCGGCCGCCGCAGAAGTTGAGGTGTCTGAACTCACGGCGTTTGGCAGCTCACTGGTTTCGCTGCTGCCCCCAGCCGTGATCAGGTCCGTTTCAGTCACGGATTTCCTTTCTTTCCCTCGCAGATCGAGTCGTGCGGGGGTTCGGTGCGATCAGTCAATCCACTGAACGCATGGGCTCCACCATTGCCCCTGCAACGGTGATGGGCGGGCCTCGCCGGTATTCGACGAACCGTCAATCCGCGCGCAAATCACGGGGAAAATGGGTGGTGTCCTAGTGTCGGCGCAGGTAGAGACGCTGCGATTGCCTGACGACAGCGAGAATATCCCGCATCGGGACGGGAAGCAAGAAAGACATGGGTGTCGTGTTGCTCCTGTGATTCCTGTTTTGGCCGCGGTCAGCGTCGTACTGGCGCGCCCGACGTCCACTTGGCGCCGTCACCGATGGTCATGGCTTTGACGGTGAACCCGTTCGCGGTGCCGTACTCCACAGCTTGTGTGGGCAACTCCGCTGACGTGCACAGTGCAAGCACCGAAGGACCCGCTCCCGAGAGCACCGCTGCTATTCCGCAACGCCGCAGGACCTTCAGGTATTCCGCGGAAGCAGGCATCGCCGAGGCCCGTTGCGGCTGATGCAGGACATCCTCGGTGGCCGGCACCAACAGGTCGGGCCGTTCTGTCAATGCGACCACCATCAGCGCGGCCCTGCTCACGTTGAAACGCGCGTCGGCGTGGCTGACCTTCTCCGGCAGGAGCACGCGCGTCTCGGCGGTCGACGATCGCTCGTCCGGTATCGCGACAAACAGGCGGATGTCGGGGTGCACCCGGATCGGCGCCGCCTCGAATCGGGTCCCCGACTGCTGTTCTTCGGTCCAGGACACCACGCCGCCACCCAGCACGGCCGCCGAGGCGTTATCGGGGTGCCCTTCGAACTCCGAGGACAACTGGATGAGGTCGTGTCCAGAGAGGATCTCCGAAGAAGTCTGCGCCGCAAGGCCGTTGACCACCGAGAGTCCGCTGACCACCGCTGCTGCCGACGACCCTAGGCCGCGCGAGTGCGGAATGCCGTTGCGGCAGCGCACCGTCATCCCGGGAACGCTGATGTTCAGCGCCTGCAGCCCTCGCCGGATGGCCTGCACCACGAGATGGGTGTCATCCAGCGGCACCTGACCCGCGCCCTCACCTTCGACCTCGACGGTCAGGCCGGAATCCGTTGTCTCGACGACGATCTCGTCGTAGAGGCTCAGCGCGATGCCCAGACTGTCGAAACCCGGGCCGAGGTTCGCGCTGGACGCAGCCACCACGGAGGTGGCCCTCAGTCCCGGCGGCAGTACGTGAGTCACCGGCTATCCCAGCCCCAGCTGCTCGACAACGGCCACCGGATCGACGGGTACCGCGATGACCGACGGCATGCCCTTCAACGCGGTGTCCGGGTCCTTGAGTCCATTGCCCGTCACCGTGCACACGACCGTCGAACCCTTGGCCACCCAACCGTCTTCGACCGATTTGAGCAGACCGGCGATGCTGGCCGCCGATGCGGGCTCGACGAACACGCCCTCGCTGCTGGCCACCAGGTGGTAGGCCTCGAGGATCTCTTCGTCGGTGGCGGCCAGGAATCGACCGCCGGACTGCTGCGCGGCCTCGACGGCGGTGGTCCACGACGCGGGCGAGCCGATTCGAATGGCCGTCGCGATGGTCTCCGGATTCTTGACCGGTTCCCCGTGCACCAGCGGCGCGGCACCGGCGGCCTGTGTGCCGAGCATGCGGGGAAGACGATCCGAGACGCCGTCGCGGTGGTACTCGGTGTAGCCCTTCCAATAGGCGGTGATATTGCCGGCATTGCCGACCGGCAACGAATGCACATCGGGTGCGACGCCCAGTGCGTCGACGATCTCGAAGGCTGCGGTCTTCTGCCCTTCGATCCGGTACGGGTTGACGGAGTTGACCAGCGATATGGTCGGGAAGTCGGCGGTCAGCTTGCGCGCGAGTTCCAGGCAGTCGTCGAAGTTGCCGTCGACCTGGATGATCTTGGCGCCGTGCATGACGGCCTGGGCCAGCTTGCCCATCGCGATCTTGCCCTGTGGCACCAGCACTGCGCAGGTGATCCCGGCCCTGGCCGCATAGGCCGCTGCCGATGCCGACGTGTTCCCGGTCGATGCGCACAGCACCGCCTGCTGGCCGCGCGCCACGGCCTCGGTCACCGCCATGGTCATGCCGCGGTCCTTGAACGAGCCGGTCGGGTTGAGCCCCTCGACCTTGAGATGCACTGTGCAGCCGGTGCGTTCGGACAGCCGCTGCGCGGGTAGCAGCGGAGTGCCACCCTCACGCAAGGTGATCGGCGTCCAGCTGTCGTCGACCGCCAACCGGTCACGGTACGCGGCGATCAGCCCGGGCCACGGCTGGTGAACGGTCTGCGCTGAGGTGCTCATTCGGTGGTTCCTTCCATGCGCAGCACGCTGTTGATGCTCTGCACGACATCGAGGTCGGCCAATGCGGCCACCGTCTCCGACAATGCCGCGTCCGTGGCCTGATGGGTCACCACCACGATGCGCGCACCGCAGCGCTGACCCTCCTCGTCGACCATGCCCTCCTGGCGCACCTCGGCGATGCTGACGTCACGTTTACCGAATTCGGCTGCCACTGCGGACAACACGCCGGCTCGATCGGCGACGTTCATGTTCACGTAGTAACGGGTCGGGATGAAGCCGATCGGCGCGATCGGCAACTTGGCGTACCTCGACTCGCGCGGGCCCCGGCCACCCTGTACGCGGTTGCGAGCCGCCATCACGAGGTCACCCATCACCGCGGAGGCCGTGGGCGCACCGCCGGCGCCCTGCCCGTAGAACATCAGGCGGCCCGCGGCTTCGGCCTCGACCACCACCGCATTGAACGCTCCGTTGACCGCGGCCAGCGGATGGTCCAACGGCACCAGGGCTGGGTACACGCGCGCCGAAACCCGCTCCTGCCCCTCGTCACCGATGAGCCGCTCGCAGATCGCCAGGAGTTTGATCGTGCAGCCGAGCGCCTTGGCGGATTCGAAGTCGGCGCTGCTGACCTTCGTGATGCCCTCGCGGTACACGTCATTGGAGCTGACCCGCGTGTGAAAGGCGATCGAGGCCAGGATCGCCGCCTTCGCCGCGGCGTCGTATCCCTCGACGTCGGCCGTCGGGTCGGCCTCGGCGTAACCGAGGGCGCTCGCATCGGCCAGCGCGCTGGCGTAGTCGGCGCCCGTGCTGTCCATCTCCGAGAGGATGTAGTTGGTAGTGCCGTTGACGATGCCCGCCACCCGGACGACCGAGTCCCCCGCCAGCGACTGGGTCAGGGGACGGATGACGGGGATCGCACCGGCGACGGAAGCCTCGAAATACAGGTCCACCCGGGCGTTTTCGGCTGCCTGGGCCAACTCGCCGGTGGAGACGGCCATCAGCGCCTTGTTGGCGGTGACCACGGACTTGCCCTGTTCCAGCGCGGCCAGGATCGCTTTGCGCGCGGGTTCCACGGGCCCCATCAACTCAACGACGATGTCGACGTCGTCGCGGGAGACGAGTTCCTCGACGTTGTCGGTGAGCTTGTCGACGGAGATTCCGCGGTCGTCGGCGACGCGACGGACGCCGACGCCGCGCAGCACCAACGGCGCACCGATGCGTGCGGCCAGGTCGTCGGCGCTCTGCTCGATGATGCGCACCACCTCGCTACCGACGTTCCCAAAGCCGAGAACCGCTACGCCGATGGGCTTTTCGGAGTCAGTCATCGTTACCTCACTTCCAGACTCAGCAGATCGTCGACCGTCTCCCGGCGCAGGATCAGACGGGCTCGCCCGTCGCGCACAGCCACCACGGCGGGGCGGCCGATCAGGTTATATCGGCTCGACATGGAATAGCAGTAGGCGCCGGTCGCCGCGACTCCCAGCAAGTCACCGGGCCGGATGTCGTCGGGCACCCACGTGTCGCGGACGACGATATCGCCGCTCTCACAATGCTTTCCGACGATCCGACCGATCGTCGACGCGGCGTCGCTACGTCGGGAAATCAGCCGTGCGTCGTATTCCGCACCGTAGAGCGACGTGCGGATGTTGTCGCTCATACCGCCGTCCACGCTGACGTAGCGGCGGTGAGCGGTCGGGCTGACGGCGACATCCTTGACGGTGCCGACCTCGTAGAGCGTGATGGTCCCGGGACCCGCGATGGCCCGTCCCGGTTCGACCACCAACCGCGGAGCCGGTAGCCCGACGGCAGCCGACTCCTCGCGCACGATCGCGGTCAGCTTGGCGGCCAGGTCGGCGATCGGAGGCGGATCGTCCTGGGGCAGATACGAGATGCCCAAGCCCCCACCCAGGTCGACGATCGACATCTGTGAGGTCTTGTCGACCCCGAACTCGGCGACCACGTCGCGAAGGAACCCGATCACCCGGTGCGCGGCGATCTCGAAGCCCGCGACGTCGAAGATCTGAGACCCGATGTGGCTGTGCAAACCCTTGAGGCGCAAGTGATCGGTCTCGAACACCCGGCGGACGGCGTCCATCGCGGCACCCGAAGCCAGCGAGAGCCCGAACTTCTGGTCCTCGTGCGCGGTCGAGATGAACTCGTGAGTGTGCGCCTCGACGCCGACCGTCACGCGGACCAGCACGTCCTGGACCACGCCTGCGGCACCGGCGATCTCGTCGAGCCGGTCGATCTCGACCATCGAGTCGACCACCACGTGCTCGATGCCGGCCTTGACGGCTGCGGTCAGCTCGGCAACCGATTTGTTGTTGCCGTGCAACGCGATCCGCTCGGCGGGGAATCCACCGGCCAGCGCGACGGCCATCTCTCCCCCGCTGGCCACGTCGAGCGAGAGGCCTTCTTCGGCGATCCAACGGGCGACCTCGGTGCACATGAACGCCTTGGCGGCGTAGCGGACGTTGTCGCCCCCGCCGAATGCCGCGGCGATCTCACGACAGCGCGCCCGGAAGTCGTCCTCGTCCACCACGAAGGTCGGCGTCCCGAACTTTGCGGCGATGTCGGTGACCGGCACACCGCCGATGGACACCACGCCGGCGTCATCGCGAACGGTGCTGCGGGGCCAGACGTTCGGCGCCAGCAGCAGGAGTTCGGAGGGCGACTGTGGGCGCGGCGGAGCACCACCGTGGTGGATCTCTTCGGCGTGCCGTGGGCCGGCGGGATGGGCGATCACATGCGCTCCGGAGCGGTGACGCCGAGGATGCCGAGACCGTTCGCGATCACCTGACGGGTGGCCTGACACAGTGCAAGGCGCGCACCGTGCAGTTCGTTGGGCGTCTCGTCGCCTTGCGGCAGCACGCGGCAGGAGTCATAGAACCGGTGGTAGTCGCCGGCCATATCCTCGAGGTACCGCGAGACACGGTGTGGTTCGCGCAGTGCCGCAGCCGTTTTCAGCACGCGAGGGAATTCGCCGATGTTGCGGATCAGCGTGCCTTCCTTGTCGTGGTCGAGCAGTTGCAGGTTCTCGGTGCTGGGCACGACACCCAGTTCGGCGGCGTTGCGGGCCAGGGCCGAAAGGCGCGCATGCGCGTATTGCACGTAGTAGACCGGGTTTTCGTTGGACGCCGACGACCACAGCTCGAGGTCGATGTCGATCGGGCTGTCGACCGAGGACCGGATCAGCGAGTAGCGGGCGGCGTCGACGCCGATCGCCTCGACCAGGTCGTCGAGGGTGATCACGGTGCCGGCCCGCTTGCTCATCCGGACCGGCTGGCCCTCGCGCACCAGGTTGACCATCTGCCCGATCAGCACCTCGACGGTGGCCGGGTCCTCCCCCAGCGCGGCCGCCACCGCCTTGAGCCGGGCGATGTAGCCGTGGTGATCGGCCCCGAGCATGTAGATGCACAGGTCGAATCCGCGTTCGCGCTTGTCGAGGTAGTAGGCGATATCGGCGGCGACGTAGGCCGGCGCACCGTCACTCTTGATGACGACGCGGTCCTTGTCGTCGCCGTAATCGGTTGTGCGCAACCACGTTGCGCCGTCCTTTTCGTAGATGCTGCCTGCGTCGCGGAGCCGCGCGATCGCATGCTCGACGCGTCCGGACGTGTGCATCGAATCTTCGTGGGTGTAGACGTCGAAGTCGGTGCCGAAGTCGTGCAGGGACTGTTTGATGTGGGCGAACATCAGGTCCACGCCGATGGCGCGAAACGTCTCGCGCATCTCGGCGTCGGGCAGGCCCAGCGCATCGGGTTCCTTGGCGAGCACCTGGGCGGCGATGTCCTTGATGTAATCGCCCGCGTATCCGTCTTCGGGGGTCGGTTCGCCCTTGGCCGCGGCGATCAGGGAGGTGGTGAACCGGTCGATCTGGGCGCCGTGGTCGTTGAAGTAGTACTCGCGGGTGACCGCGGCGCCTTGGGTCGACAGCAACCGGCCGAGGGCGTCGCCGACGGCGGCCCAGCGGGTGCCGCCGATGTGGATCGGCCCGGTGGGGTTGGCGGAGACGAACTCGAGGTTGATGTTCTGTCCTGCGAGCGCCTCGCTGTGACCGTAGGCAGCGCCGGCGGTCAGGACGTCGGTGATGATGACGTTTTGCGCTGACGCTTCGAGGCGCAGGTTGACGAAGCCGGGGCCCGCGACGTCGGCGGCGGCGATCCCGGGGTTGTCGGCCAGGGCCGCGGCCAACCAGCCGGCCAGTTCCCGCGGGTTGGCGCCGACCTTCTTGCCCAGCTGAAGAGCCAGGTTGGTGGCATAGTCGCCATGCTCGGGCTTGCGCGGACGCTCGACGGTGACGGTCTCCGGCAGCGCTGACGCGTCGAGCCCATGCTGGGCCAGCACCGCGGCAGCGGTGGTCTTGAGCAGGTCGGCCAGGTCGGCGGGGGTCACGGGGGTCCATCCTATGGTCTCGGGTGGTCAGGCCCCGAATCCGTTTCCGATGAGCTGAATGCGTTAGGCTGTCCAAGCCCATCGGCGCTGTTTTCTCACGCGCCCCCGTAGCTCAGGGGATAGAGCGTCTGCCTCCGGAGCAGAAGGCCGCAGGTTCGAATCCTGCCGGGGGCACCAGCTCAGAGCTTGTTTTGGCAGTTGACGGGCAATTTCCGGGCGATAAGAGGGTTCACCGTGACATCGGACAACTACGACGACTACATCATGAAGATCGTGGATGCCGCCCCGCCGCTCACGCCCGAGCAGCGTGCCCGTCTCCGCGAATTGCTGCGCCCCGTAGCGGTGCAGCCGCCCGTCAACCGGGAGCGCGACCCTCGTTGAACAGATCGGCCTCGACTGCCGCAGGGTCAGTCGGGTTCTGTTCGTGGCAGAAGATGAGATACCGGCGGTAAAGCTCGCTGGGCCAGTCGGCGTTACCTGCCTTCGGTCCGAACACGCCGCGCTCACGCAATGCGATAGCCACCCGCCTGTCGAGGATCAGCGGTCGCAGCTCGGCATCCGGGTCGCGGTAGCCGGAGAAGAACAGGAACTTAGTGAAATAGGCCGGACCCATGAACTTCGTCTGATTCGGGCCGCCCGCCAACAACGACTCGTAAGCCGCGACCGGGCCATCATCAGCGAGGACGGCAGCAGCGCGGCGCAAGTTGTCCTCCACGGTGTCGGCGTTGGCCGTGAAGGCGCGGACCAGGCGGCCTATCGACATGCGAGCGGTGAAGCCGACGCCCCACACGTAGGCGGCGACTGCTGTGTGAAGCTCGCGGTGCTCGGATTCGGTGGCCGCGATGTCGAACACGCCGCTGCGGGAAAGCCAGCGATAGCCGCGTGCATCGGGTTCGGACTGATCGAGCTGCGGCGGCCAGAAGTGCGCCAGCTCGCCAGTGAAGTATCGCGTCCACCATGCCGACCGATACTTCGCCCAGTTGTCGTACGCCAGTTCTTCCCCCGCGTCGGTCATGGGCGAGAGTATGCAGGATCGCACCGACGCCTAGTCTCCGGTCATCAAGTTGCCGCCCGCGCCCCCGAGCGCGTTGAGCGCGACCTGCCACGCCGCGCCGCGCAGCGTCAGAGCGATCTGTTTCATCCGGCTGCGTTCATCCGGCTGGCGCGAGTCGTCATCGGCAGCAGCCTCAAGCGCGGCGATCAGTCGTTCGAGCTGAGTCTCGGGCGACGGCCACAGCCCCGCGACACGAAACGCATCCCCGGTGGGCTCGCCGACCATCAAGATGTCGCCGCCGAATGCTTCGACCCCTTTGTCGAAGTACGGCTGTCGATAGAGAGCCCTTAGTGCGCGCTGGACAGTCTGCTCATCGAAGCCGCAGGCTCGCTCTATCTCGTCCGCACTTGGGCCTTCACCAGTCTGGTCGTACAACTCGACGGCGGCTTTGAGGACGGGTAGATCGCGCGTCGTCCACGTGTCTGTCATGGGCGCGAGTATGCCGCCGCCGACCGACAGCGGGGCGACACGGCGCGCGGTGATCGGCGCGCTGTGTGATTCAGTGGAGGCGATAAATGGTATTTGTCAGTGACATTGTGTTTGGCTGACACCCCGACACCGTCGAGTTCATTACGAATTTGTTCGGACCGACGCGAACGGGAGCAATCAGCGTCCATCAGAGCGGGAGGAAGTTGTGTGACGATCCCCGACTTTCAGACGCTGATGCGTCCGGTACTTGCCCACCTAGCCGACGGCGAGGTTCATCGTTCGCGGGATGTCATCGAGGCGATGGCCGACCAGTTCGGCCTTACCCCCGAAGAGCGGGCCGAGAAGGTGCCGAGCGGACAGAAACGAATCGGCAACCGGGGCGGGTGGGCGATGTCCTATCTGAGTCAGGCGGGACTCATCGAGCGGCCTGGACGCGGGCTGGTGACAATCTCCGACGAGGGCCGCGCCGCGCTCGACAAGTACCCCGAGCGGATCGACATGAAGGCTTTGGAGGCGTATCCGGCGTATCTAGAGTTCCGTGACCGCAAGCGAGACCGTCCCGCCGAAGATGGCCAAGGAGCCGGGAAGCCGTCGATCTCCGAGGAAGACTCAAGTACGCCCAACGATCTAGCTGAGCGCGCGGAGCGCATCAACCGGGCGGCAGTGGAGAGCGAGGTATTGGCGGCTGCGCTCAAGCTGTCACCGACGGGCTTCGAGGAACTGGTCGTCCGGCTGCTCGATCGCATGGGTTACGGGCGTGCACGCGGGTCAGCTCATCGAACTGCGCCATCTGGTGATGGCGGCATCGACGGGATCATCAGCCAAGACCCTCTCGGGCTAGACCGCATATACATTCAGGCCAAGCGGTACACCGACACACCGGTCGATAGGCCGCAGATTCACGGATTTGCCGGCGCGCTGCTGTCCAAGCAAGGCGACCGCGGGGTGTTCATCACTACATCGCGATTCACCAAGGGTGCCCGCGAAGAGGCCGAGCGGATCAACGCTCGCATTGAACTTATTGACGGCGCACGGCTGGCCGAGCTGTTGGTGCAGTATGGCATCGGCGTTCAGCCGGAGCAGTCGGTGACGCTCTACCGGCTGGACGAGGACTTCTTCGACTCGCTCTAGGTTGACCCCGCCGCGTCAACTTTCGAATCCTGCCGGGTGGTGTGAAAGCGAGAAACCCGGCACCTGTGGTGTAGTTGTTGCGTGCTGAACCACTTCTGCTGGGCGTGCAAGTCAACTACCGGCCACACTCGTTGCAGCGACGTGACCACAGCAGGTTCGGAGCTCGCCGGTAATCCGACGCCGTACTTGGACGACAATTACTGGATTTTCGTCGCCTTCAAGTGCTCAGTGTGTAATGCGCAATCAATCGCGACCGGTGGTGTCAGTGCGGGCGCAGTCGGTTCCGTAGGCGGTGGCCTAAATGACTATGCGGACGAAATGACTGGAAGCGGACTTGCGTGGTTTCCGGCGGCTGGCGAAACCCAGGTGTACCCCGATGTCCCGGACCACATCGCAGGGGCAGCGACGGAGGCGTTCGAATGCGCCAGTCAGAAGCACAATCGCGCGGCCGTTTTGCTGTGTCGCTCAGTTATCGAAGCGACAGCGAAGGAAAAGAATATTACCGCCGGAAAACTCTTCAATAAAATTGAGGAGCTTGAAAAGCAAGGCTTTATTCGACTACACCTCAAAGATGCCGCTCACACGGTACGAGAGTTCGGCAACGACATGGCTCACGGCGATTTCGTCGACCCCATCTCTGATGAAGACACCCAGCTGGTAATTGAGCTGATGGCCGAAATTCTTAATGAGGTGTTTCAATCACCCGCCAAAATCAAGAGGGCCCAAGCAGCGGCACTGGCCCGTAAGCAATAATCTCGTCGATCGCGAGGTTCACCGCGTTCGTTGTCAAATCACCCGAGGCCACTGTGACCACTGGCTTGACAGGTGAGCCCGCATTTTTCGCCCCTAGTCAGAAACCCGTGGCCGCACGACGCCTGGCCGAATATGTGCAGCAGTAAGTAGGTAGTAGCCGCCGTCTACCCGCTGATCCGGCGACGCAGGTACTCGGGAATTGACGCGATCGGGCGGTCGCGTGACCGCCGCTCGATGTCCAGCGGCGAGACGATATGCCACTGCTGCCCAAGGGAATGGCTCAAAACGTCGTGGGCGACCACCAGCGCGGCCAGCACGTCGGGCTGATGCTGGTGTTGCTGCCACTGCACCGCAGCTTGCTCAAGCTCGGGCAGATGACCCGCGATCCGCGTCGTGCCCGTTTCGAGGCCCTGCAGCAGCGCAGAGCTGCGCGCGATCGCGTCGCCGCCGCCGCGACCGCTGCCCTTCGGGGGCCACGCAGTCACTCGTACCGGGCGATTCAGCCGGTAGCGGCGCATTGCGTCGTTGACGACACGCTGATACGTCTCGCGCGCCGCGAAGCTCTCCACGGCGATCTCCGACGCGCCGACGTCGACTGCCAGCTCGACAGCGGCGCGCGCCCACTGATCGCTCGTCATCGGCGCGCTGACGTCGGCGATCACCGCGACGACGCCGTCGCGGGTGAGCGACGCGGCGACGATGCCGCAGCTGTCACCGCTGCCGCTGTCGCTCGGGTCGACGCCGACGACGGTCATGCTCGGCGCGCTCGGCGCAGCGGGCATACGCCAGTTGTCGAGCCATCCGCGTTTGATCAGCCCGCCCTCAGGCGCGGTGGGCACACCTTCGTAGAGCGCGAACCATGCGCGCTCGCCTGATGTGCGTCGCGCAGCCGCGAAGTGATCAGCGGTGTAGCCGAGTGCTGACGTCATCACCACGCCTGGCTCGCGCTGCAGCGCATCAGGTATCCCTGACTCGGCGACTGCCGGAATGTTGGTGTGCCGCCACACTTCGGGCTCGCTGTCGAGCAGTTCGCCTGCGAGATCGCCGGGTGCCCATCTCGTCATGACGAGCAGCACGCTGCCACCGGGATGCACGCGCGTCGCGAGCGTCGAGCGGTACTCGTTGATCACGCGGCGACGATGAGCAGCAGAGTCGGCTTCGGCGGCGTCCTTGACCGGGTCGTCGATGATCATCATGTCTGCGCCGAAGCCGGTCACACCGGAGTTGATGCCGGTGGCGAGCAGCCCGCCCGCGTGCCCGTCGACTCGCCAGCGACCGACTGCCGTCTTGTCTTGCGACAGCCGGAAGCCCAGATAGTTGGCGTGCTCGTTGATTAGCTGCCGTGCTTCGCGGCTGTGCGCTTGGGCGAGTTCGTCGCTGTAGCTGACGAGGACGATCTGTGTGTCGGGATCGCGCGCGAGAGCCCAGACGACGGTCCAGATCGCGAGCAGACGGCTCTTGCCGGTGCGCGGCGGCGTCGTCACGATGTCACGCTGATCGGGCTCGCTGACCGATCGCACCGCAAGATCGCTCAGCAGTCGAATCGTCGGGGTGACAACGAACTTCGGGTCGAGTCGACGTGCCAGCTCTGCGGGTGTCGCCGGTCGAACGGCAGCAGCACACCGCGCTCTCGCAGCCTGCAGGCTGCGAGCAGCGACGAGCATCCTCACAGCGCGCTGGTGCCGTTCGCCGTTCACAGGCACCGCACCCCCGGCACGCAGCCCGCAGCCTTGTGCCGCTTCGCGATCTCGATGTCGTGCTCGTCGCCGAGCGCGACGTAGTTTCGCCCACGGACCTTGATTGCGTAGACGCGACCGCTGCAGAACAGTCGCGCGAGTGCTTCGCCCTTGCGCCAGAAGCTGCCGGGCACGCGCTCGCGGACCTGCGCCCACGGCACGAACTCGTCGCGGCTGGTGTCGATCTCGCGCAGGATCGCGGCGTCGATCTCGTCATCGGTCGGCTCGGTCGCGGTGGTCGGGCTGACAGTCATGGTTCGTCCTCGGGTGTCGTCGTCGGGTGATTGGGTTGTCGATCGGTCACTGGTGTTGTCACCGCTGCCCGCCGAGGCTCAGGCGGCGGTGACGTCGATCAGGCGGCTTGCTTGCTTCGCCGCTCGATCGGCGGGACGCTGCGCAGCCGCGCGCGAATGTTCGCGAGCTGGAAGCTGCCCAGCCCGCCGCCGTCGTCCACGCTGAGCGCGGCGAGCACGTCGGGGTGCGTCGCTTCGCCGGTGTTGTAGAGCTGCTGGGCGACACGCACGACAGCGGGCCAGCAATACGTCAGCAGCGGCACGGCATCGTGCCCGGTGTGCGTGCCGCCAGCGGCGCACAGCACCCGGTCGTCGCGATGTCCGGTCGACGCGAGAACCGCGTGGACCTCGCGCATCGTCGGGCGTCGACCCGCAAGCCAGCGCGCTTGCGCCCACGGCCCGCTGTACGCGACTTCGGGGTTGCGGCCTTCGGGCATCTCAGCGACGGTCGTCAGCCCTTGGACGCCGAGAACGCGACCGCTGGCGACCACGGTCGAGCGGATCACGCCGCCCAGCGTCACCGCCGCGACGGCGTGCCCCGCTTCGTGGATGCATGTCTCAAGATGCCGACGTTGCTTGTCAGTCAGGTCAGCCAATGTCAGAGGCATTGTCGTCACAGTCCTTCCGTGATCAGCTCGCGTGAGCTGAGATTCGGTTGTCAGCGATCGACGTCGAGGCGGCGAGACCCGCAGCCATGCCACCGCCCCGACGCCGATCATTCGCAGCACAACCCGGAGTCATAGCGGTGCTGCCGTCGGTATTGTGTTCGTGAACCATGCTGCGCACGTTGCGGATCACCTTGTCGCGCGCCTTCTGCG
The DNA here is from genome assembly GCF_001570485.1 of Mycolicibacterium novocastrense. GTDB lineage: Bacteria > Actinomycetota > Actinomycetes > Mycobacteriales > Mycobacteriaceae > Mycobacterium > Mycobacterium novocastrense. The sequence goes on along the minus strand of NZ_BCTA01000029.1, from coordinate 9,924 downwards.
ACTTCGACGCCCAACGTGCTTGGGCTTCGTCGAGATAACGGTCGATGCAGGCGCGACACCGCCAACCGTGAATGTCGCCTTTGTAGAAGGCGCACGGTCCCTGGCACTCCCAGCAGGTGCCGACGTAGACGTCGCTGTCGTGCGCGACTGCGGCACCGGCTGTCATGGCGTCACCGTCGCTGCTGCGACGACCGCTTCGACGCCGACGACGAAACTGCGCTCAGCGATCGCGGCGCAGATGTTGTGCCGCTCGTCGATCGCCTCACGCACCGACGGCTGATCACGCCACCCGTACGGCTGACTCGTCGCGACGATCGTCTCATCGAGCCCATCGACATAGCCGCCGCCGATGACGACGGTGTGCCCGCCCGGTGACGTGAACACCGCACCGTTGCGCTTGAACAGCTCGACGTCTTGCGCAACCCACTGTGCGCCGATGTGAATGAATCCGACCGTGTTCGTCTGGGCGAGAACACCTTCGAGGTAGCCAATCGCGAGCTTGAGCGACGCAGCCGTCTCGATGCCGCCCGCTGTCGCCGCAGCCTCGGCTGGCAGACGGGCGGCGAACTCGCGCTCGACAGCGTTCTGCTCCTGCAGCCGAAGAATCTGCTGCGCGCGCTGACGAACTTCGGCACGGCTCGCAGCGGTGAGATCGCACTGGTCGTAAGCCCAGACGGTGATCGGCGCGAACGGCTCAATCCAGTCGGGTCGCTCACCCTCTTTGCGCGATGCGGTCGCCGGATCGGGCGGCGCGCACCAGTCAGCATCCCAGACGCCAAAAGCGTCTTCGCCGCCGTAGTTCGCGCCTCTGATCTCGACGCCGCTGTCGAGCCAACGCAGCGGGCCGCTCTCGTCAGTCCACTGCGTCACGGTGAACAGCCCGTTAGGCGCGGGGTTAAGCAGCGGCGCGTCAAAGCGCACCGGCAGCATGTCGGTGTAAGTGGTCGGGGCCGGGGCTGTCATCGGTGTCGTTGCCTCTCAGTCGGTCTCGGGTCAGGAGTCGATGCCGAGCGCAGCGAGTTCAGCGCGCGCCCGCTCGGTCTCGGTCGGTGGCGGTGTCTGTCGACGTCGCTGCTCGCGGCTGCGCTCAGCGCGATCGAGCAGACGGTCAAGCGTCAGCGCGGCGGTGTCGACAACGCGCAGCCCGGCTTCAAGACGCTCGGACGCTGATCGCACACCGCGCGTTGCACCGGGCGGCAGCGCGTGCGCGAGCAGGTCGGCGAGCTGCCCGCTGTACGGCTCGGCGATCGCGATCAGCGTCGCTGCCCAGGCTCCCGACGCGAGCGCGTCGTCGTCGATCTCGGGCAACGCAGGACGCTCAGCGAGATCGACCAGCCTGCGCACGGCATACGCGCGCTTCTCGTAGGGCAGATGCGCGGTCTTGCGGCGAGCGTCACGCTCAGCGATGAGACCGACGACGACGTGCGTCAGCTCGTGCACGGCGGCGGTCAGCGCGTCGACTTCACGCCAGCACGCACCCGGTCGGGACAGATAGCTCATCCGCGCTGCGAGCGGTGAGACGATTGCGGCGACTTCGGCGGTCAGATCGAACGCGCGCGTGTAGCGGTGCAGCAGACCGGCGCGGCGACGGTGACGCAGTTGGTCTTGCGTGTAGACGACGGGCGCGCGCTGCGGCTGATCGAGCTGCGCGGCGCGAGCTGCGGGCGTGTTGTTGCGAGCGGTGATCGTCATCGCGACACCGCCGCGTCATGCTGCTCGATCACCGAAAGCAGGCTGTGCGCCGCGTCAGCGTCGATCTGCAGCTCACGGAGCAGCGTCGCGTGCATACGCCAGTAGGACAACGCTTCGTTGCACTCTGCGACGCGCGGGCCGTCGACTTCACCGCGCGATGCCAGCACAGCCTTGCGTGCTCGCCAGCTCAGCATCGAGCGGTCGCTCCATCGAAGACGCGGCGGCTCGGGTCGATCAGTCGCGCGGGCTGCGCTGTCGTTCGCTGTACTCATGGACTCGATGATGACATCAACGGGTGCGAGCTACAAGCGTCTGTTGTGTCGAATACTGTTGCGGGTTAACAAGATAACCCGCTCATGTCGGGAACGTCGGCGCGATCTTCGCAGCTCAGTTCACGTTGTCGCACACTAGTGGTCCGTCTCATTTTTGGTTAACTGCATGTTGCAACATGCAGTTACATGTTGGAACATGCAGTTAACTGCACAAGCGATGAAGGCTCGACGATGACTTACTTGGATAAACAGGAATTTCTAGCCTGGGCGTACGACGACCTGCTCACGAACACCACCCGTGGTGTGCTGGCCGAGTACATCGTGGCCAAAGCACTCGGCATTCGCGACACGAAGCGCGTCGAATGGGACAAGTACGACCTCGTCATCGGCGATATCGGTGTCGAGGTGAAGTCGGCTGCCTACGTGCAAACGTGGAAGCAAACCCGGCTATCAGAGATCGCGTTCAACATCCGCCCCGCAAAGGGCTGGGACGCCCGCACCAACACCTCTGCGGCCAGTGCGGGGCGAAGCGCCGACGTGTACGTCTTCTGTCTGCTCACGGGTACGGACCGCGAACATGTCGACCCGCTCGACGTCGCGCAATGGACGTTCTACGTGCTGCCGACGAGTGTTCTCAACCGAACCCTTATGGAGCAGAAGACGATTCGGCTTGGACCGCTGAAAGCCCTCCGTCCGCACGAGTGTGCCTACGAAGAGCTCAAGGCCTCCATTCACCAGGCTGCAGCGGTCAATCGGGACAGCTGACTGACCAAATCCGTTGAACTGCTAGATGCCTCACGCCCACACGCCGCTCGCCCAGGGATGATCGGCAACGCGGCTGCTGGTGATGCACTCACCGACACATAATCCCGAACATGCAGTTAACTAATTGCGTGACACACCACTAGGTGTAGAGACGACTGGACCCCCGACCGTCAACAGTCGGGGGTCAGTGTGTCGAGCGCAGCAGCGAGCGGGCTCAGCTCGCCTCAACGAGTTTCAGCGCGTTGTAAATCGTCGCTCGACTGACGCCGTAATCGCGCGCGAGCGCAGACGCCGACTCGCGCTCGGCGAGACGCGCGGCGACTTCCACCCGCTGCGCAGGTGACAGCGACGGCTTGCGCCCTTTGTACTTGCCTGCCCGCTTCGCGATCGCGATACCTTCGCGCTGACGCTCAAGCAGCAGCGAACGCTCAAACTCAGCGACCGCGCCCATCACGCTGAGCATCAGCACCGCGCACGGATCGCTCTCGTCACGCGAGAACGTCAGACCTTCCTTCACGAAGCGCACGCGCACACCGCGCGCTGTCAGCTTATCGACGGTGCGACGCAGATCGACCAGCGATCGCGATAGCCGATCCATGCTGTGAACGATCAGCTCGTCGCCCTCGCGCACGTAGTCGAGGCACGCTCGCAGCTCGGGTCGATCAGTGTCCTTGCCGCTCGCGTGATCGGTGAACAGCTTGTCCAGCTTGATCCCGTCTAACTGCCGCTCGGTGTTCTGCTCGACGGTCGAGACACGTTGGTAGCCAACCGATTGCCCGATGCTCATGGTTCATCCTTTCGGGTGTCTAACTGAGGTCTTGGGCAGATTAGATGGCTGTCTAGAAGTTCTCAACCAACTTCAAGCAGACGAGAGGCGGTGCGCCGCAGCATGATCGGCTGGGCTGTGGCCCAGATAGACGGCAGCGAGATCGCCGGCCCGACAGTGTCGGGATTGTCTAGCGCGCCGCGCGCTCAGTGAACGGTCGGCAGATCGCGCCCGCGTGCGGCGATCAGATGTGACGGGAGGCGACGACCATCGGGCAGCGTGACCATCGTCGGGCCGCTGCTGCAGCCACAGCCGTCGTCGGTGCTCGATGCTGGCTCCGCGTGCTGCTGCCGCTCGTCGGGCTGTGTCTCGGTGTCGACGTCAGCTGACGATGCGGCGTCAGTGTGCTGCTGCCGCTCGGCGATCGCGTCGAGCGCGTCGTTCTGCGGGCTGAGCGCGTCGCTCCCGGTCGAAACGGGCTCGGTCGAGTCATCGTCTGCGTCGCACTCATCTGACGGCTCAGGGTCGCGGTGACGCAACGCAGCAGCCCACTCGGCGAGTTCGTCGGGGCTGATGCCGCCGAGCGCGATCACCTGGCGGGCGACGTCGCACTGCAGCGACCACAGTGAGTCGTCCTGCTCGGCAACGTCGCCGAACAGCCGACGCAGCTCGTCGGCGAGCGCGGCGTCGAGCGATGACGGGTCGAGCTTGTTCTGCGCGACGTCGTCGGCGACGCTCATCGCCGCGTTGATCGCGTCGCGCTTGCTCGTGCTCGTGCTGGGTGCGCTCACTGCTCGATCTCCTTGGGTTCGATGACTTCGGCGTCGACCACAGCCAGCAGACGCTCGCGCGCTTCGGCGATGATCTCGGTAGCGGAGGTGGTCTTCACGTTGACGTTCAGCGTCTCTGCACTGATGCCGAACCACTTGGCGAGTTCAGCATCGTTGGACTGCAGCGAGCGCAGCAGTGTCGCGACACCCGAGTAGTCGTTCGCCGCCTGCGCTTTCGCGAGCGCGAGCATTCCCTGCTGATTGCGGTGCTGATGTCGGTCGATCAGATCAGCGAACACAGTCTCGCCGCCCGGCACCGGGTTGCGGCGTCGATGCGTCTTGTACGCCTGCTGCGCCGCTCCGACCGACTTGAAGCCGAGTTCGTCTCTGATCTTCGACCACGACATGCCGACGACGGCGCGGAGGTAGGCGACGCGCTCTGCGCGAGCGCGGCTCTCGGCGAGCGGCATCACTTGCGGCATACCTGTGTCTTACCCGAGAAACGTGCACGCCGCCATTACAGCGACGGCGTCGTATTTCTCTGTCCCGCTTGCTACTTCGCCGACGGTGTCGGTGGTTATGCGAGCTGCGTGTCGATGACGCAGCCTCTCGACGCAGCCCTCTGCTCGCGCCCGCTGCCGCCGCCCAGAGATCGTGACGCCGCCCTCTCATCGCAACGCCGCCCAGAGATCGTGACGCCGCCCTCTCATCGCGTCGTCCGTCGATGAGACAGACAGGAGACGGCTCATTTTCGACGGTGATCTGTCGTTTAAAGCATCGCCCCAATCTTCGACCCTTGCCCTTTGCACGCGCTCTATATAAGCGCGTGCGAAAAGTGCGTCAAATGGGTGAATGATCTGCGACGTATGCGAATTGTGCTTGAACCCCAGGTTAGAAGGGGTAATTTTCCCGCAACCCTTCTGCGAAACGTGCGTGAACCTGTGTTTGACGCCCAACTTTGGGCAGACCCGTTTGCGTCAAACTGCAACGCTGTGAGCTGCGGGTTTACAGTTTCCACGCCGCGACGTCGCTCGTTTCGCGTACACACCCCGCCGCCGACGGCATCGAAACCCGTTGTCCCACAGCCATACTCACGATTCTGCGAACTTCTGCGAACTTCGCTTGAAAATGCGCGCAACGCTCTGAGCTGCGGGTTTGTCGAGTCAGTCTTCCGCGTCGCTCGACGTCTTCGATCGCTGCGTCTTGCGCCTGCTCGCGAGATCAACGACGTCAGCGTCGGCGTCGACCGCGTGCTGGCTCTGCGGCACGCCGCTCGACTTCGCGCTGTATGTCTTGCGTCTGTTCGCGGGGTTGATGTGCTCAACGACGAGCCCGTAGCCGCGTTTCGCGAACGTCTCAAGATGACGTCTCACTGTGTCGCTGCTGGCGCGGCAGCCTTTCGCCTCCGCTCGGCGATGAATCTCGGCAGGTGTCAGCGGGTCGCCGTCGTGCTCGTTGATCACCGTCAGGATGAGCTTGTCGTCGTGACTCAGCGCGGCGCGCACCTGCTCGCTCTGCTCGTCGCCCGTCAGCGGGTCGCGCGCCGAGGCGACCAGTGTCGAATAGCTGTAGCCCGCGCGCTCGTCGGTGTCGGGCACGGTGACGGTGATCTTCTCGGCCTTCACCGGATAGCGGGCGTCGACAGCGACGCTTTTGTGCTTGTCGATGATGAACTCGGCCTCGTTCGGGCCGGTCTTCTCCTGACGGATCGTCACATCGGTGTTGTCTTTGATCACGGTCGACCCGCGTGCGTGATCTTGGCCGCGTGTGGTGTGGTGGATGATGATCACCACGCACTTCGCTGCGCGAGCCAGCTTCTCGGCGTTGCGCAACGCCATGCTCATCGCGGTCGCGCTGTTCTCGTCAAGCCCGACAGTCGCCTTGCTCTGCGTGTCGATCACGACGAGCTTGATGCCGCGCTCGATGACGAACTCGGTCAGCTCACGCATACGCTCCGCGTTCGCGAGCTGCACGACGTCATCCCAGCCGTACATACGGAACCGCTCGCGATCGAACTCGACGCCGTTCTTACGGCACCACGCTCTGATGTCGCCGATCAGCCCTTGATGTCGCCGCTCGGCGCACAGAAACGCGACGCCGTGCTGCCTGGCCACCCGCAGCTGATGCGTGACGTCGATGCCCGCCGCGACACGGCAGCTGATGTCGAGCACCGTGAACGTCTTGAGCGACCCACCGCCGCCGACCCAGCTGACGACGTTTTCTTCGTAGAGCAGCCCGTTGACGATCACGCCGGTCGGCGGGTCATCGACCATGTCGACGGCGTGCCTGATCGCTTCGGCGAGCGGCGCACCGACGTCGTCGGGCATGTTGATCATGTCGCGGTGCGTTTTGCGCGCACGCGCGAGCAGACGCAGCGCGGTGTCATGATCGCGGTTGGTCGCCGCCGTCAGCGCGGCGATCGCGTCGACTTTCACGCCGAGCTTGTGCAGATCGGCTGCGGTCGTGAGATAGGGCCGTTCTTTCGGTCGCGGCTGTGGTGCTTCCCATGCGCGCAGGTTGTGCCGATCGATCAACTCGACGGCGGCGTCTGCGACGGCGTCGCCGAGCTTGGCGCGCACATGCTCGATCGAGTATGTCGTACCGGCGGCGACGCTCACCCCGGTGAGCGCGCGGGCGACGGCGTTGTGTTCGCGCCAGTGCTCGCTTCGCGCGTCGATGAGCCGCTGACCGGCCTTCTGCGGGTCGGGAAGCGGGCGGTAGTAGTCAGCGACGAACTTCGCGATTTCGTTCGCTGACGGCGGGGTGAGACCGCAGGCGTGCCACACGCCGTCGTGCACCGCGTCGAGATCGGCGAACACCGTCGTTGTTGGGTCGATCGCGACGCCGTAGCGTCTGCGCAGCGTTTTGAATGCTTCCCAACCCTTGCTGTCAACCGACTCGTGAATCGTGTCGTTTTCGGGATCGACGCCCAGCGCGTCGGCGAGCATCACGGGCGGCGTCCAGACGATCTGCAGATGTGCGTTCGTGCGACCGCGTCGCGGGCACAGGCGGTCGATGTCGCTGAGATCGACGGCGTCGCTTCGGTGCCCGTTGCGCGACGTCGCTGCCTCGCTTGCCTCGCTGCCGACGTCAGTGCCGGGGGCTGGGGTATTCTTCATGATGTCCTTCGGTTGGGTTTCTCTCGCCCTCGGAGGGGCTGACTCTCTCGGAGTCGTCGGTGATCGGTGATGCCGCCCGTCGAGGCAATAGCGGGCGGCATCACTGCTATCTAGGGATCACGCGCGTCCGCTGACTTCTGCGACGTGGCCGGCATTGTGCGCGTTGCTATTTCGCGCGGTACTCATCGCACAGCTTGAATCTCGGGCGGGATGACCGGCTTGAACAGCGCATCGACGTCGCTGATCTTCACGCGGATCGCACTGCGCGGCTTGTCGCTGATGCGGTACGCGGGCAGCTCACCGCTGTTGACCTTCGCGCGAAGGGTGAACGTCGAGAACCCGGTCCGCGTTGCAGCGTCGTTGAGGGAAATGAAGTGTGGTGTGGCGGTTGACCTGGCACTCACTTTGTCGCTCCGTCGTCTGGTGACGATCCCCAGGGCGTGTGTGTGGTGTGAGCGGGGGCGTGTCGGCGTGTGCGGAGCGTGGGGCGTGCGCGGGTCTGGGGCTATGACCTGACGCCAGAATAGCTGATGCAGAGCGCAGATGCTTACAGCTGACGCAAGATCATCGACATCCGTTTGGCGCGAGAACTACGACGAAGTCGTATTAGTGCCAGCACCTTTCGGCTCGGCGTCGCTCAGCTGCGCGAGCATCGACAGTCGATCAGCGAGGGCAGCAGCGCGCCCTTCGGCGATATGCTGATAACGCATTGCAGTGTTCGGCGAGGTGTGCCCGAGCCTTCCCATGATCTCGCGCAGCGTTGCACCCGCCAGCGCGACAAGCACGCCCGCGCAGTGCCGCAAGTCGTGGAAATGAAGCTCTGGCTTGCCGATCGCATCGCGCGCAGATTCCCACGCCGTTCTGAATCGCTTCTCGCCCGCGAACGACCCGGTGTCCGGTTCCGTGAACAGCAGGGCGTCGTCACCGGGACCGACGTGCTGTTGCAAGTGCTGCACGACAACGTCGCGAACATGCGGCGGCACCGACACTTCGCGACGCGACTCGCGCGTCTTGCACGGCCCGACTTCGTGCTTCCCATGCCGATAGGTCACCGCTCGCTCGACGCGCACCATCGAGCCGTCTGGGGCGACGTCACAGCGTCGCAGCGCGAACACTTCGCCGCGCCGCAGCCCGCACCAGCCAGCGAGCAGCACCGTCAGTCGCAGATCGTCGGGCATCTTCTCGGCGAGCTGTGTCAGCTGAGCAGCGTCCAGCAGCACGATGCTGTGCTTCGCGTGCTTGACCTGCGCCGCGCCCTTGATCCGGCACGGATTGCTTGCGATCAGGCCGTCATCAACGGCGGTGTTGAAGATCGAGCGCAGCAGCGCGTAAGCCTTAGCGTTGCGTGACTCGTGCTCGCTGCCCAACTCGGCGAACCACCGCCGCACGATCTCGGGCGTGATCTCCGCGAGCGCGTGATCGCCGAGTGCCGGAACGATCAGATTGTCGAGCTGCGACTCGTACAGATCGCGCGTGCGACGGGCCAGCTTCGTCTTGGCGGCGAGCCACGACTGCGCGTAGCTGCGCAGCGTCAGCTTCTCCGCTTGCCGTCTGGCGACGCGCTCAGCGGGCGGTGCCCATGTCCCGGGGTTGCGGCGATCAAGCTCGATCAGCTCGCGCTCGTCCTCAAGCCACGCGACCGCGCTCGCCTTCGTCGGGAACGTCGCGGGTGCGTTGAAGACCGCGCCGTGATGCAAGTAGCTCGCCTGCCACCGCCCGCTCGCACGCTGCCGTAGTCGACCGAACTGTCGTCGGGTGCGTTCGCCGACGGGCTTCGTGGGCGACTTCGTGCGCGGCATGACGGTCTCCTAAACGGGCAACAAGCGGGCAATAGTGAATCTCAACGAGCTATAACCAGTCTCGCACACTTTCAACAGTGGTTTGCGCTGGTCACGCAGCTCAGTGGTGGTTTCTGCTGCTCACGCTGCGATGACGCAGTGTAGCTGTCAGCTACTTCGAATCCTGCCGGGGGCACCCTTTCTACCAGGCAAAACGCCGGAATCGCAGGTAGCTTACCTATCCGCTACCTATCAGTGTTCCCGCGGGCAGGCCGGGTTTCGGTTGCTGCAGGGGACACAAGGCACGGCGTTGGCGCTGTCCTGTAGAGCAGTCAGGAACAGTTCTGGACGACAATGCGAGGCATCGCGATACAAGAAAGTATCGGACGTTTTTGCAGGTCAGAGCGCCGTGATGCCCTTGGGGCACTTCGCTCACCCCGCGCAGTGCACTAAGCTAGCGTTGCAGTCGCCCGCCACAGAGTGCCGTGGGCAAGCCCTGAATCGGGTTGCGTAGGCAGCGCTAGAGATCTGCTGAGTCTCACCGTGAGGTCCAGTTTTTCCCTACGTGCCGTGAAGGATCCGCTGCCATGCCCCGCCGCACTCCCGCCTCCGTGTTGCTGGACCGGCACCTCATCTCCACCACGAAGGCCGCTGAGTATCTGGACGTATTGAGGTGAGCCCCTCGTGGTGGTCCAGTCGTTGTGGGACTCTGTTGCCCGAGTGTTCGGGCAGGAAGAATCAACGACGACATGGCATCGAACA